>NZ_FONH01000001.1 GCF_900112865.1 Dyella marensis
GCCGGAATCCAGTGGCCGCGGTATTGGATGGTCGCGGATGGGCTTTCGCGGAAATCGAACCTGATCGTTACTGGATTCCGGCCTGCGCCGGAATGGCGGGTTTTGCGGGCGTACCGCCTGCCTCGGTTTTCTTTGTCAGCGCGGCATCCGCTTCCATCCGGTCAGCGGGATATCGCCGTTCGGGCGCGGCGGCACCTTGTAGCTCAGCTTGTCGCCGCTCAGCACATACGCGCGCACCTGGGTGCTGCCTTCCCAGTTCGGGAAGGTCGAGCCTTCGATATGGAAGGTCAGCGTGCCTTTCGCCGCATCCATCTCCACGGTGCCGTAGTGCGAGCTCGTGCCCATCAGGGCGGCGCGGATTTCCTCCGGCGTAGCCGTGCCCTTATCGCCGCCGGCGAACTTCGGCCTGGCGCGGTCGAAGATGAAGAGCGAGTAGTGGCCTTGATGGTCGATCTGGAGCAGCCCCTTGGGCGCATCGCCGTAGTCGTGCGCGCGGGTGCCATCGGCGTGTTGCACGTCGGCGAAATCGAGGGTCCAGCTGCCTTCGATGGCGGCGATGGATTCCTTGGCGTGGATAGCGCCGTGGGCCAGGAGGAGCAGGCTGGCGAGGAGCACGTTCTTTGACGGTTTCATGCGGGCATGGTCCTTGGGGAGGGCGTGCGACCAAGGGTAGGGCGCTGCCGCCGCCCGCGAAACGCGCCGGCGCCAATTTCAGCGATTGAAAAAGCGCATGATTAGTTTTTGCCGAGAGGAAATCTGCCGCATCGAATGCTCCGCGACGGCGCCAATAGCGTTACCCTAGGACGGACAGGGGCGACGAACCGTACGAAACCGACGGCTGCACGCGAGTTGCTGCGCGGTAAACAAGTCGGCGGGCGATAGGGAATCGCCAGGCATTTCATCCATGGAAAGGAGCAGGGATATGCGGTTGCTATGCTTGAACGTGCTGGCGATGGCCTCGATCGGAATGGCCATCCAGCCGGCACTGGCGGAAGGACTCGATGTAAAGCCCGTCACGCCAGCCGTATCGGCCACGGCAAAGCAAGCTTCGCCGTCGTTCTCCGATGCGGAAGTGCATGACTTTCTCGAAAAGGCGCATCGCGCGGAAACCATCAGCGACCCATTGAAGCGCTGCATCGCCTATCCCGATCCGCCGGGGAGCCACTGGTCCGCGGAGGCGACGCGAGCCTACTGCGTCTATCACATGCAGACGTTCGTGTCCTACGAGGACGCGAAGGCATGGGTCGAATCAGGTAAAGCGGCCAAACTCGACGCCTATCTGAGCGACGCCGCGAAGAAGCAACTGACCCGAAAAGAATCGGCAGGCTTGCTCGATCACATCTACTTTGGACATTTTTCCGACGCCTCGCCGGAAACGCGCGCCATGATCGACTCGTGGATGCGCCAGCGCCCGAAGAGCGCGTTCGCCCTGGCCGCCAGCGGCCGCTCTTATCTGGCGGCGGCGTGGCAGGCCCGCGGCACCGATTACGCCAGCAAGACGCCGCGCGAGAATTTCGAGCGCATGAATGCATGGCTCATGTTCGCCCGCAGGGACCTGGAACAAGCCATAGCGATCGATCCTCGGGTGTTTCCAGCCTATACGGCGATGATCAATATCGGCATGGCACAAGGCGATGACGAGTACGCCGGGCAGGCGGCCCGCAAGGGCCTGGCGTTGCAGCCGGCCAACTACTCCATCTACGGCCAGCTCATGGGGCTGGCCCAGCCGAGGTGGGGCGGCTCGCTCGACGAGATGAGCCGCATTACCGCGGAGGCGCAGACACATGCAAAAGATAACGGGTTATTGATGTTGCTGCTGCCATTGCGGGCCGCGTACGAGGCTAAACTCACCGATTGCAATTGCGCCGATCCGAACGCCTACCGCACGATCCTGGATCAGATGCCCGCCGGTGAGCTTCTCTCCGGAGCAGCCTATGCTGTCGATGCCGCCGACAGGAAGGACTTGGCGGTCGTGTACCAATCCGAAGTCATTCGCTTCTACCCCTGGGCAGATCTTGAGAAGGCGAAGCGGGTCCGCCACCTCATCGCGTTCGGGGAAAGGGCATGGGCCAGGATGGATGCCGACAAGTTGTCGACCCAGCCCTCATCCGGCCGGGACATCCTCAAGATATTGAATAACGACTACATGACCCTTGGCGATTTCGCAGCGGTGAAGAGAACCTTCCTGCGAATGGACGAATTGCGAGCCAAGGAGCAGTGAAGGACCCGCACCCGCTTGGATGCTCCCATGCGGGCGCCAGGATCCGCGGACTTACGAGCCCATGGCAGGACAGGGCGAAGCGCCTGCCTTCATCGCATGAAATTCGATCGACAATCCCAGATCGTCCACCGTAGGAGCGAGCACAGATTCGCCGGACAGCCCGCGATACGTCGCCAGCTTGCGCTCGTAACCACGCTCGACCCAGCGCTGCGCGCGTCCGAGATCGGTCACGCCGAAGCTCACGCCCAGGATGCGCGGGCCGGCCGCCATGGCCTGTGCGGCCAGGCCAGCGCCATCGGCTTGCAGTGCAAGCAGCGCTGTCGGTCCGACCGGAACACAGAAGCCTTTGGCGCCGAGTTCGGGCAGTTTCACCGGCACTGCGTGGCCGAAGCCCATCTTTTCCAGTTGCTGGCGATCGGCATCGGCATCGGCTGATACCAGCCAGATCGAGGTGAGTTCGCGCGCGCCGTTGGGATGCTCGCGCGTCACGCGGTGATCGCCGCTGTTGCCGGGATCGAACTGGTCGGGCGCGTAATCGGCCTTGTAGTCGATGAAAAAGGTATTGCTCGACAGCGGTGCCTTGTCGAAGGCGAACAGGCGCCAGCCGGGCTTGGCGCTGTCGGGGCCGGAGAAGAACGGCGTGACCGCGTAGTGCTTCGCCTGCAGCGAGCTGCGGATGGCGTCGAGCGCGGAGCTGCGGAAGCCGAACGCGCGCGAACCAGGGCCGCCCTTCAAGGCCTGCTGGTCTTCCTTCATGCCCGGATCGAATTTCGGATCGGGCCGGGTGATGCCGAGCACTTCGATAAAACTGCTGTCCGCCAAGCGCACGTAACGGTTGGCCACGCCGTCGGGATCGCGTCCGGGCCGCACCTGGAAGCCCAGTTTGACCGCCATCACCGATGTGACCTGGTCGATTCCGTGTCCCCACAGCAGGATGTGGTCGAGCCGCGTGGCGGTGGCCGGCGCGGGTGCTGCCGCCGCGGATGCTGCGAGACCCAGACCCAGCAGACAGGCCGAAACGAATGGAAGCGGGCGCATGCGTATCCTCATTGAAAGAGTGCATTGACCAGGCGGCGAGCCGGCCAGGGGACTTTGGTGCGGCCTTTTATGGGCGTTCCGGTCATTCCCTCGCAAGGACAATTTCCGGACAAAAACGGCCAGTCGGTCGCGCTCAGGCGCCCGCGCTGCGGCGCAGCGACTGCGGCGACATGCCGAAGCTGCGCACGAAGGCGCGGCGCATGCGGCTGGAATCGCCGAAGCCGGTCGAGGCGGCGATATGGTCGAGGTTGAGATGGCTGGTCTCGACGGCGACGCGCGCCGCCTCCAGCCGCAGGCCCTCGACCACTTTGGCCGGCGTCGCGCCGATCTCCGCCACGAAGGCGCGGGCGAAGTTGCGCGGGCTCATCGCGGCACGCTCGGCCAGGCGCTCGATGGTCATCGGTTCGGCCAGGCGCGTGCGCATCCAGCCGATCAGCTCGCCGAAGCGGCCGGTCTTGCCGCCTTGCTCGACCAGCACCGAATACTGCGACTGCCCCACGTGTCGCCGCTGGTGCACCACCAGCTGCTGCGCGACGCGGCGCGCGATGCCGGGGCCGAGGTCCTCCTCGACCAGGGCCAGCGCCAGGTCGATGCCGGCGGAGATGCCGGCCGAGGTCCACACATCGCCATCCCTGACGAACATCCGGTCGGCGTCCAGCCGCACGTCCGGATAGAGCCGCCGGAAACGCTCGGCGGCAGCCCAGTGCGTGGTTGCGCGCCGGCCATCCAGCAGCCCGGCCTGGGCCAGGAAGAACGCGCCGGAACACACGCCCGCCGCACGCCGCCAGGCATCGCCGCCGAGCAGTGCCGCGATGTCGGACTGACCGGCCTCGACCTGCGCCAGATTGCCGCCCGACACGATCACCGTATCGAACCGCCCCGGCCCGATCGGCGCGGCGGCCAGGGACACGCCCGACGAACTGCGCACCACGCCGCCGCCCGGGGCCAGCACGCTGAGCGCATAGCTGTCCGGCCGGAAACGCTCGGCCATCTCGAACACCGCGACCGGACCGGCGGCGTCGAGCAATTGGAATCCCGGGAAGACGACGATGGCGATTTCGCGTCGCATGGCGGCAGTCGCTTGGGCTGGCTTCAAGGCCGGGAAAGTGGCGCAAGGGTGCGGCAGGCGTCAAGCCGGAGGCCCGCCGCCCCGGTCCGTCATTTCGCGCGCTTGATCGCGACGCCGGTGATCTCGAAATGCGCCCCGGCCAGCAGCTTGCTGCTGCCCGTGAAGGTGCGCGCCGGGAAGCCGTTCTTGAAATAGGTGCGGTAGACCGAGTTGAAGGCCGGGAACAGGGTGATGTCCGTGCACAGCACGTCGATCTTGACCAGGTCGTCCATCGTCATGCCGGCGGCTTCGACAGTCCGCTTGAGATCGTCCATGGCGAGGCGGACTTCCGCTTCGGCCGACTTGGGCACCTGGTCGGTCTTCGCATCCACGCCGATGTACCCGGACAGATACAGGGTATCGCCGACCAGCACGGCATCGCTGAAGGGCAGGCCGGTCATGTCCGCCGGCGTGCGGCCGAGCACGATGTGCTTGCGGCCATCCTGCGCGAACGCGGGCAGGGCGGCCATCAGCAGGACGATCGAAGCGACCACGTGGGTACGGAGTTTCATCGCTGCATTCCTCGGGGAAAACCGGCGTAGGGGAAAACCGGCGTAGGTTGGGGTGAGCGCAGCGAACCCCAACGTGGCGTTCGCGATGCGAGGTCTGTTGGGGGTCGCGGCGCTCACCCCAACCTACGGCAATCCGGGGCGGGTCTCAATCCGTGAGACAGCGGGGCATTCGAATGCCAGCGCTTTCCCTGGAGGACATCCCATGCGCGCCCCACTGCCGGCCATCATCGCGGACGAGGACGACGGACGGCTGCTGCAGCTCAGCGGCGCGGAACTGGCCGGCCGGCTGGTCCAGCGCTATGGCGAGCGCGTCACCGGGCACTTCGTCATGGAGGGCAGGGACGGGCGTTACGTACCGCTGCCGGACGATCTGCCCGCACCGGTAGCCGCCGCGCTGCGAACCCGTGGCGTCGCGCGGCTCTACGAGCACCAGGGCCAGGCCTGGGCGGCGACGGCGCGCGGAGAACACATCGTGGTGGCCACGCCGACCGCGTCCGGCAAGTCGCTGTGTTTCACCCTGCCGGTGCTGACCTCGGTGATGACCGCCGGCAAGAAGGCGCTGTATCTGTTTCCGACCAAGGCGCTGGCGCAGGACCAGGTGGCCGAGCTGCTCGAGCTCAACGCCGCCGGCGAGCTCGGCGTGCGCGCCTTCACCTTCGACGGCGACACACCGGGCGATGCCCGCCAGGCGATCCGCCTGCACGGCGACGTGGTGGTCAGCAATCCGGACATGCTGCACCAGGCGATCCTGCCGCATCACACCAAGTGGGCGCAGTTCTTCGAGAACCTGCGCTATGTGGTGATCGACGAGGTGCATACCTATCGCGGCGTGTTCGGCTCCCACGTGGCCAATGTGCTGCGGCGCCTGCGCCGGGTCTGCGCGTTCTACGGGGTGACGCCGCAATTCATCCTGTGCTCGGCGACGATCGGCAATCCGGCGGAGCATGCCCGCGCGCTGATCGAGCAGCCGGTGACGCCGATCCTGGAAAGCGGTGCGCCGACAGGCCCCAAGCACGTGTTGCTGTGGAATCCGCCGGTGGTCAATGCGGATCTCGGCCTGCGTGCCTCGGCGCGCAGCCAGACCAACCGCATCGCGCGCACCGCCATCCGCGCCGGCCTGAAGACCCTGGTGTTCGCGCAGAGCCGGCTGATGGTCGAAGTGCTGACCAAATACCTCAAGGACGTATTCGACCACGACCCGCGCAAGCGGCCGCGCATCCGCGCCTATCGCGGCGGCTACCTGCCGACCGAACGCCGCCAGGCCGAGCGCGACATGCGCGCGGGGCAAGTCGACGGCATCGTCAGCACCTCGGCGCTGGAACTGGGGGTCGATATCGGCGCGCTGGACGTGACCATCCTCAACGGCTATCCGGGCTCGGTGGCGGCCACCTGGCAGCGCTTCGGCCGCGCCGGCCGCCGCCAGCAGCCGTCGCTGGGCATCCTGGTCGCCTCCAGCGAGCCGCTGGACCAGTACCTGGTGCGCCATCCGGAATACTTCCAGGACGCTTCGCCGGAGCATGCGCGGATCGCGCAGGACCAGCCGCTGATCCTGCTCGACCATATCCGCTGCGCGGCGTTCGAACTGCCGTTCCGTGCCGGCGACGCCTTCGGCGGGCAGCTGGTCGAGCCCTGGCTGGAAGTGCTCGCCGAAGAAGGCGTGCTGCATCGCGAAGGCGAGCGCTTCGAATGGATCGCCGACAGCTACCCGGCCAATGCGGTGTCGCTGCGCTCGGTGGCGGAAGGCAACTTCGTGGTGGTGGACCGCACCGGCGGGCGCCAGGCCATCATCGCCGAGGTCGACTACAGCGCGGCGCCGCTCACGCTCTACGAAGGCGCGATCCACATGGTGCAGTCGGTGCCTTACCAGGTCGAGCGCCTGGACTGGACCGGGCGCAAGGCCTACGTGACCCGCACCGAGGCCGACTACTACACGGATGCGATCGACTACACCAAGCTGAAAGTGCTGGACGGGTTCGACGTGTCGGTGTCGGGGCGCGGCGAGTGCCATCACGGCGAAGTGCACGTCGTGCGCCGCGTCGCCGGCTACAAGAAGATCCGCTACTACACGCACGAGAACATCGGCTACGGCAATGTCAACCTGCCGGACAGCGAGTTGCATACGACGGCGGTGTGGTGGGCATTGGCGCAACGCACGCTGGACGAGGCATTCGAACGACGCCAGGATGCGCTGGATGGCTTCCTGGCCGCGGCGACCGCGCTGCATACCGTGGCCACGGTGGCGGTGATGGCCGAAGGGCGCGATCTGCAGAAGGCCGTGGGCAGCGGCGACGGTGCCTGGTTCGCGACGCCGGACAGTTCGGGGCATGCGCGGGTGCGCACCGGTTGGGGCGATGAAGGCGTGGACCCGCACGCGCCATTCATCCCGACGCTTTATCTCTACGACGCTTTTCCCGGCGGCGTCGGCCTGAGCGCGCCGCTGTTCGACCGTCGCGCCGAACTGGTCGATCGCGCACGCCAACTGATCGGACAATGTGACTGCCGGCTGGGTTGTCCTGCCTGCGTGGGCCCGGTGCTGGCCTCCGACGAAACGGCGGCGCGCTCGATGAAGGAGCTCGGCACCGCGGTGCTCGATCTGCTGGCCGATCTATGACGGACCTTGCCGCCCGCCTGCGCCGGCTGCGCGGCCAGGCAGGTATCGCCGTTGGCGCTGCCGCGACCATGGCACCCGCGCCGCGCGTGCCTGTCGATCTCGCGCGCCTGCTCGCGGTGCGCCGGCCTGGATCGATGCGTCAGCGCAGCGGCACGCTCGCGCCGACGGGCCTCGGCCGCGAACTGGCGCCGGGTTTGTGGCTTGCGGAGGAAACGACGGATTGGCCACCGCTGCCATCCTGTTTCGACGCATCGTTCGCCAAGCTGTCCGAGCCGATCGATCCCGAGGATTTGCTGTTCCTCGATACGGAGACGACCGGGCTCGCCGGCGGTACCGGCACGCGCGCTTTCATGATCGGCGTGGCGCGCTGGAAGGGGCGGCAGTTCGTGCTGAGCCAGTTGACCATCACCACGCTGGCCGGCGAGGCGGCGATGCTCGAGCAACTGCGCGCATGGGTCGGGCCGGCGACTGTGCTGGGCACTTACAACGGCAAGAGCTATGACGCGCCGCTGCTGGCCACGCGCTTCCGTCTTGCGCAGCAGGCCAGCCCGCTGCAAGGCCTCAGGCATATCGACCTGCTGCATCCGGTGCGCCGGCGCTGGCGTGCGCAGTGGCCCAACTGCAAGCTCGCCACCGCCGAGCGGCAACTGCTTGGCGTGGTGCGCGAGGACGATCTTCCGGGTGCGCAGGCGCCGGCAGCGTGGCTGCGCTTCCTTCGCGCGGGCGATCCGGTGGATCTCTATCGGGTGCTGAAGCACAACGCGCAGGATCTGCGCAGTCTGGCCGGCGTGCTCAACCACATCATTGCGCTGCCACCGTAGGTTGGGGTGAGCGCAGCGAACCCCAACGTGGTGGTCACGTGTGAGGCTTGTTGGGGTTCGCCTGTGGCTCACCCCAACCTACGGCAGTGCTTGTGTGATGATTTGGATCGTGACAAATTGCGCGGGGCAAGAGGGCCCCGGCCCCCGCATAGCGATCCCGAAGCCGTCACCGAAGAGGGGCAGCAATGGATATCCTCACTTGGCTGCACCGCCAGTTGTCCGACTTTTTCGGCCTGGAGCCTTTGCTGAAGCTGTTCGCCGCCGGTGACTACCGAGCCTTGCTCAGCGTGGAAGGTTTCGCCGGACTGCTCGCCCCGATCATCCCGCTGCTGCTGATCTTCGAGTTGCTGCGCGGCGTCCTCCTGCGTCGCACGCGGCGCGAGGATTACCAGGTCCCGCTGCTGGTGATGGTGCTGAACCGCTTTATCGGCAGCTTTCTTACCATCGCCATGGTCGGTTTCTGCATCGGCCTGTTCAACCGGTTCGCGCCGTTCCAGGCGGGACTCACCTGGTACGGACTGCTTTACGGCTACCTGGTGTGGGAGCTGGCGCACTTCGTCTACCACTTCCTGGCGCACAAGGTGCGGCTGCTGTGGTGCCTGCATTCGACGCACCACGCGCCGGTGGCGATGAATCTTTCCGTCAACTATGCGCACATCTTCCTGGAAGCCCCTTACGCGGACTTCGTGCGCACCAGCATCTGCATGCTGCTGGGCGTCAGTCCGCCGCTGCTGGTCCTGATCATGATCATCGACGGCTTCTGGGGGCAGCTGATCCACCTGGGCGAGCACGTCCTGCCCGAGGGGAAGCTCGGGGCGCTGCACCGGGTGCTGCTGACGCCTTCGCACCATCGCGTGCACCACGCGCGCAACGTGCTCTACATGGACACCAATTTCTGCAACCTGCTGCCGATCTGGGATCGCGTGTTCGGCACCTACATGGAGGCGCAGAAACAGGTACGGATCGAATACGGCATCACCCGCCCCGTGAAGCGCTTCAGCGTGATCGACGCGTATCTGGGCGAGTTCTGGCTGCTCGGGCGCGACGTATGGCGCGCGCCCGGACTGCACAACAAGCTGCTCTACCTGGTGATGCCGCCGGGCTGGAGTCACGACGGCGATCACCATACCGCCAAGGCGGCCAAGGCGGCGCTGCAGGCAGAACAGGGGACAGCGGTGCTGGTCGTGGAGAAGCAGGCTTAGCCACGACCAGTGCAACGGCGGCGCACGACGCCGCCATTACATCGAGGAGGGAAGTGCGGATGACGGGCAGCATCGCAAGACGGCGCGCGCGCGCCTGGGTGAGCATGTGCATCGCCATGAGCATGGCCGCGACGGCGCTGGCGGCGCCGGACCAGGAAAAAACCTGGAGCGGCAAGCAGGCGCCGCTGGCCACGCCATGGACGGCCGAGGTCTCTCCCGGCAACGCCTTGCCCGAGTACCCGCGTCCGCAACTGGCGCGCCCGTCGCTGGAGCATCCGCAATGGATGAGCCTCAACGGACTATGGCAGTACGCCGCGGACGACGGGCGGGGCAAGCCGCCGTTCGGCCAGGCGTTGAAGGAGCAGGTGCTGGTGCCGTATCCGATCGAGTCGGTGCTCTCGGGCGTGCAGAAGCATGCGGACTACATGTTCTATCGCCGGACGGTGGAGATCCCCGCCGCCTTCATCGCAAACGGCCAGCATGTGCGCCTCAACTTCGGCGCGGTGAGCCATGCGGCGACGGTGTACGTCAATGGCACCCAGGTGGCGCAGCACACCGGCGGCTATACGTCCTTCGGCGCGGATATCACAAAGGCGCTGCGGCCGAAGGGGCCGCAGGAAATCGTCGTCGCCGTGCATGCGCCGGTGGATGCCGTCAACATCATGGTCGGCAAGCAGCGGCTGAAGCCTGACGGCATCTTCTATACCGCGGCCTCCGGCATCTGGCAGTCGGTATGGCTGGAGCCGGTGCCCGCCACCAGCCTGGCGCAGCTGAACTTTACCTCGGCGCGCAGCCTGGATGCGTTCACCGTCAGTGCGAAGCTGCATGGGGGCAACGGCGATGCCATCCTGCATGTCACCGCCTACGCGGATGGCAAGGCGGCCGGCGAGGCCAGCGGACCGGCCGGGCAGCCGTTGCGCCTGGCCATCGCGCATCCGCACCTGTGGAGCCCGCAGGATCCTTTCCTGTACACCTTCAAGGCCACGCTCACGCAGGGCGACCAGCGCGACGAAGCGACCAGCTACGCCGGCCTGCGCAGCATCGCCGTGGAGAAGGTGGGCGGGCGCAACCGCATCGTGCTCAACGGCAAGCCGACCTTCCTGCTGGCCACGCTGGACCAGGGCTACTGGCCGGACGGCATCCATACCGCGCCCACCGACGCGGCGCTCAAGTTCGACATCCAGAAGACCCGGGACCTGGGCTTCAACACCATCCGCAAGCACATCAAGGTGGAACCGGCGCGCTGGTACTACTGGGCCGACCGCATCGGCCTGATGGTGTGGCAGGACATGCCGGCGCTGCCGACCGACCGCAACGACAAGCTCAGTGCCGCCGACAAGGCCAGTTTCCGCGCCGACGTCTCGGCGATCGTCGAGCAGCTCGCCGGCACCACCTCGATCATCGGCTGGATTCCGTTCAACGAAGGCTGGGGCCAGTGGAGCATCCCGGCCGCCGCCGAGCTGGCGAAGCAGATCAAGCAGCTCGATCCCTCGCGCCTGGTCGACGCGCGCAGCGGCGCCAACTGCTGCGACATGAAGGGCGATCCGCATGCCGGCGACGTCTACGACGTGCATGACTATCAAGGCCCCGGCCTGCCCAGCCCTGATGCGGAGCGCGCCGCCATCGACGGCGAGCATGGCGGGCTCACCCTGGGCGTTCCCGGCCACGTCTGGCCGAACACCGCGATCAATCCCTACGGCGCGGTGAAGGACCGCGATGCGCTCAATGACGGCTACGTCGCCAACACCGCGGTGCTGCGCGACAAGGGCGTGCCGAAGGGCATGTCCGGCAGCGTCTATACGCAGATCACCGACGTCGAGGGCGAGCACAATGGCCTGTACACCTACGACCGCAAGGTCGAGAAGGTGGACGAGGCGAAGGTGCGCGCGATCAACGAGGCGACGATACGCGCGGGTGCACAGCCTTGAAGATGGCGCGGTGGTGGGTACGGAGGGCGCGATATCCTGTGCGCCACGCCGTGCCGCCACCGCAGGTTCAACCGCCGCAGTGAGGCCGCACAGGATCTCCGCCATGTCCTTCCATCGCGCTGACTTCTACGACGCCGAGCTGCGGCGCCATCATGGGCATTTCCGGGCCGCGCTCGATATTGCTCCGGGCGATCGCGTGCTCGATATCGGCTGCGGCGCAGGCCAGTC
The DNA here is from genome assembly GCF_900112865.1 of Dyella marensis. Lineage (GTDB taxonomy): Bacteria > Pseudomonadota > Gammaproteobacteria > Xanthomonadales > Rhodanobacteraceae > Dyella_D > Dyella_D marensis_A. Next base: position 11,670 of record NZ_FONH01000001.1, read on the forward strand.
GACCCGGGACGCCGCACGCGCCGCCAGCGACGGCAGTGTGCTCGGCGTGGATGTGTCGGAAGAGCTGCTCCAGGTCGCCCGCGAACGCACCGCGCAGGATGGCCTGCGCAATATCGCGTTCGAACTGGGCGACGCACAGACCCATGCTTTTCCCGGTGCGCATTTCGACCTGTGCATCAGCCGGTTCGGTACGATGTTTTTCGCCGATCCGGTCGCCGCGTTCGCCAACATCGGCCGGTCGCTGCGGCCTGGCGCCCGCCTTGTGCTGATGCTGTGGCAGGCGCGGGAGCGCAACGAATGGGCCACCGCCATTCAGGACGCGCTGGCACCGGGCAGCGCGCCAGCCGCGGCGGCGGCGTTTTCGCTCGCCGATCCGGCGGTCGCCACCGATCTCCTGAAAGCGACCGGCTTTGCGTCGATCACCTTTACCGACGTCCACGAACCGGTCTTCTATGGCCCGACGGTCGATGCGGCGTACGAAGCCGTCGTCGGGCTGTTCGTCGGCAAGGATGCGCCCGCCGGTGCCGACACCGACAAGACGCTGCAGCGATTGCATGCCCTGGTCGAGGCTCACCTGGCCCAGGACGGCGTGTGGTTCGATTCGCGCGCCTGGATCGTCACGGCGCACAAGGCGGCGTAGCCGGTGTTTTCCATGCCGGCGAACGGGTGTCCAGCCAGGGCACACCGCTGTAGGACTCCGCCACGACCCAGGCACCGCCCGTAATGACGGCCGAAATCAAAAATGCGGTCAGCGCGGTACGGTCCACCGGCATGGCGAACAATTTGGGCGCCCATACCAGCAGCGTGATCACGCCCAGCATGCATGCTTCGAGGCTTGCCGCCAGGCGGGGAAAGACGCCGAACAGCAAGCCCAGGCACGCGGCGATGCTGCCGGCGCCGGTGAGATAGGCCCAGCTCAGCGGCGAGGGCAGCCAGGCAGGGACGAGCTCTACGGTCTGCGGGCTGTAGAAGAAGTGGGACAGGCCGATCATCGGCAAGGACAGGGCGAACAGCACGCGAGCGTTGCGAATGCCCTTGGCGCCCGCGAGGAGAGCCCCGTTACCCGCCAGCCTTGCATGGAGCACCCAGGCGCCGGCCAGGATCACCGCGATCTCGCCGAAGCCCAGCCAGGTCGCTTCCATCTGCGGCACCATCACCACGGCAGGGAGCTTCAGCAGCAGCGCCCACAACGCCATATAGATGAAGAGCATCACGGCAGCGGGCTGGGCGAATGCACGAAACAACAGGCCGAGTCCGGTTCCCAGCTCGATCACGGCAAACGCATACGCCAGCAGTTGTTCGCCCGGCATGTGCTCGATGGGAATGCGCTGCCACACCAGGGCGACGTCCCCATAGACCAGCCCGATGACGCCGAGTGCAGCCATGGCGATGGCGAAAGTGACATAGGCCGGGCTCAAGAGCGTGGCATTCGTGTCGGCCGCTGCCGTCACCTTGCCGGAGAACGCATTGCCGCCGGCGTGAATCGATCGCTGCATACCTGTCTCCCCGTGGTGCGCGTCGATGACGCGGAAAGATGGCAGGCCCGGCTGCACCGGCCCGCCCTGGCCGGGTTATAGGCGCAGAGGGCTTGGCGTTATAGAGCCAATTGGCGCGGTTTTATGGTGTCGCCAGCGTCAATGTGGTGGCGAGCATATTCAAATCAAAGATTTACGCTGCCATAAAAAGAATGCCGGGCCTGTTTCAGCCCGGCATTCGATCCACAAGGGGAGCCTCGAACCGACTCCCCTACGGTGCTTCGCTCATTGCTGGAAGGAGCAGGTCTTGACCACCCCGGCCAGCGGATCGCTGAACACGGCATTCGAGCAACTGATCGACTGGCCGACAGCGACTTCGCGGTAATGCCAGACGCCACGCGCGCCATACGCCACCAGGCCCGTGCCGCTCGTAACCTTGCACGCCGCGCCCTCTTTGGCGCACACGGCAAAACCGTTCGGCGCGCCGCCGGTACCCCTGGGATTGAGCAGGCGGATGGCGTCCTGGGTAAACAGCAAAGTGCCGAATCCATTGTTGTCGGCATAGGGCGTGCGTCTCTCCGGCTGCAGATGCAGCGCGACCTGGCGCGTGTAGGGCGCGGACAGATCCTTGCGGCGCGCGTAATGGTTGTAGACCATTTCGTAGATCGGGCGGAATGCCCCGCGCTGATCGCTCGAAATGGTGTTGTGGCGGTACTTGCCGGTGGTATCGACCATCGGCACGAACGGCACCGTGTTGCCCAGGTTGTAGGAGGCGACATATTCGAAGCCGGCCAGCAGGCGGTTGTTCTGCGCGGCATAGAGATCGAAACCCTGCGCCCATGCCACTTCGGCCACCTCGGCGAGATTGCCGATGCCCAGCTGCGTATGCGCCTGGTCGCGCCCGCTCTCCTGCGTCTCGCCGCTGGTGTTGATCACATAATTGGTCAGGGCGCCGTCGGACGAGCCGTTGTAGTAGTAATCGAGCGAACGGTTGAACAGGCCCCAGTCGTCGGTGAACACGCCGATCGCCATCATGGCCTTCATGCAGCTGGAATCCCAATTGCCGTTCGCATAAGGCGCGAAATCCTTGATCACCGGATAGAACACATTGCGGAACATCGCTTCCGCGGCGGCGATGTCGTGCGCCGACCAGCCGGCCTTGGTATAGCGGATCAGTTCCGCCGCCGCCGCGAACTTGAAACCGTTCAAGCCGGCCGCCAGCGGCGCATCGTGCCCCTCGATGGACTTCAGGGTGCCCGACCACGCGTTGAGGATGCCAATGGCCTTCGTGGCATAGCGGGCATCGCCGCTCAAGGCCCACATCAGCGACTGCTGGTAGGCGGCGTTGGCGTCGTCGTTGAACTCGCCCATGCATTGCGCGGGCGTATCGCGTACCACCTTCGCGCAGTGGCCGCCGCGGATCTGATAGGTGAGGGACGAATAGTGGTCGTTCTTCAGCGCCAGGTATCCGGCGGACCACGGCGCCTGCTGCAGATGTGCCTTGATGCGCGCGAGATCTTCGCTGGTGTGCATGACGCCCGGATGGGCGAATGCAGCGGTCACGCCCGTGGTGGTGGCCGGCACCGGGGCCGCGGGTTCGGCCGCATGGGCCATGCCACAAGTCGCCGCCGCCATGACCAGAGAGGCGAGGATTCGAAGGGGAGGGAATGCTTTCGGGAGCATGTCGACTGTCCGCGTGAGGGGAAGAGCCTATGTGCTGCAGGTTACGGCGCCCGTCACGGTCATGACGGGGCGGCGAGGTGTCATTTGAGGCCGGGCCTGCAAGCACAAGACGTCCATCACCTTGTGGGGCCGGGTGCCGGCACAGGCCGTGTGAAATACCGGCGTCCGTTCGCGGACGCCTCGATCCGGCAGCGGACAGCGCCGCGCCGCGTCCGGCTTGGGTGGTGCGCGCCGGGCCCTGATCCACAAGGTTTTTCGGGGCGATGACCCATTGGCACACCGCTTGCCATACGCCTTGCATGGATATCGCAAACCCGATCTATGGCATCCGCAGACGCCGCCGCCTGAAGCTGCTGGGCAGCGGCGCGGCAATGGCAGCCGTCGGGTTGGCCGCGCTGGTGTGGCGACTGGGCCCGGCCTTGCCGCTGGCCGAGCGCGGCAGCCTGTGGATCGATACCGTGCAGCAGGGCGACATGCTGCGCGAGGTGCGCGCCACCGGCAGCCTGGCGCCGCGCGAGATCCGCTGGCTGGCCGCCGCCACCCCGGCCCAGGTGGAACAGATCCTGGTCTGGCCGGGCACGCCGGTGCAGCCGGATACGGTACTGATGCAGCTGTCCGATCCGACCGTGGAAGACGCCTTGCGCAATGCGCAGGCGCAAGTTGCTGCGGCCCAGGCCGAGGTGGCGGCCAGGCGCGCCGAGCTGGAATCGCAACTGCTCGACCAGCGATCCGCACTGGCGCAGGCGCAATCGGACTACGCCTCGGCCAAGATCAAGGCCGATACGGATGCCATCGCGATCGAGCAGCACCTGATCCCACGCGTGCAGTTCGAGCAGGGCAGGATCGCCCTGAAGCAGCTGCAGGAGCGCACCCGGATCGAGCAGCAGCGCGTGGCCGCCTTCGTCGCCAGCATGCGGGCCCAGATCGAAGCGAAAGAAGCAGCGCTGGCACAGCAGCGCAGCAATCTCCAGCTGCGCCAGCGCCAGGCCGATGCGCTGCAGGTGAAGGCCGGCATCGCCGGCGTCCTGCAAGAGGTGGCCGTGCAGGAGGGCGCCCAGGTGGCCGCCGGCGCCAACCTCGCGCGCGTCGCCAAGCCCGACGTGCTGATCGCCCGATTGCTGGTGCCGGAGGTGCAGGCCAAAGACGTGGCGCTGGGCATGCCGGTCAGCGTGGACACGCACAACGGCCTGGTCGAAGGCAAGGTCGAGCGCATCGATCCGGCCGTGCGCAACGGCAGCGTGCAGGTGGACGTGGTGTTGGCCGGCAGGCTTCCGCCCGGCGCGCGGCCCGATCTCTCCGTGGATGGCCGTATCCGCATCACCGAACTGCATCACGTGCTGTCGGTAGGCCGTCCCGCGCTGGCCAAGGACGACGGCGACCTCAGCCTGTTCCGCCTCGATCCCGACGGCAACACCGCCACGCGCGTGCCGGTACGCATCGGTGTCGCCTCGGTGGATCGCGTCGAGGTTTTGCGCGGCCTGAAGGCCGGCGACCAGCTGATCCTTTCCGACACCAGCCAGTGGGACAAGTACGACCGCATCAAACTGAAGTGAATCTCGACATCCGACTCTATCATCCGGCCCTCCGGGCCACCTTCTCCTGGAAGGAGAGGGAAACCGAAACTCCCAGCGTGGATCCAGCCATGACCGACACCGCCAACGTGATCACCCTGCGCGACCTGCGCAAGGTATTCCAGACCGATGAAGTGGAGACCCATGCGCTCAGCGATGTGCATCTGAGCATCGCGCGCGGCGAGTACGTTTCCATCTCCGGCCCTTCTGGTTGCGGCAAGACCACTTTGCTGTCGATCCTGGGACTGCTCGATACCGCCACTTCCGGCAGCTTCGTGCTGAACGGCCACGACGTCGCCACGCTCAACGCCGCGCAGCGCGCGCGCATCCGCAATGCGGAGATCGGCTTCATCTTCCAGGCTTTCAACCTGATCGGCGACCTTTCGGTGCAGGAGAACGTGGAACTGCCGCTCACCTACCGCAGCAGCATCGGCGCGGCCGAACGCCGCGCGCGCGTGCAGGAGGCGCTGGAGCGCGTGGGTATGGCCCATCGCATGCGCCATTATCCGGCGCAGCTTTCCGGCGGCCAGCAGCAGCGCGTGGCGGTGGCGCGCGCGCTGGTGGGGCGGCCGGCGATCCTGCTGGCCGACGAACCCACCGGCAACCTTGATTCGCGCAACGGCGAGGCGGTGATGTCGCTGCTGGACGAACTGCACAAGGGCGGCGCCACCATCTGCATGGTCACCCACGATGCGCGCTATGCGGAGCTGGCGCAGCGCAAGGTGCGCCTGTTCGACGGGCGCGTGGTCGACGAGGAAACGTTCGACCGTCTGCGGCGCGAGGACGAATCGCGGCTGGAGGCGCTGATCGGCCAGCGCATCGAGGTCGGCGCATGAACGTCTGGCTGGCCGAGCTGTGGCGTGCATGGCGCGCCAGCCTGCGCCGGCCCGGGTTCCTGTTGCTGGCGGCCGGCGTGCTGGCCCTGGGCATCGGCGCCTGCGCGGTGGCCTTCGTGCTGGTCGAGCAGGTGCTGCTCAAGCCCTTGCCGCTGTCGCAGCCGGAGCAGTTGATGGCGGCGGGCAAGCTGCGCCAGGGCTGGCCGCCGCGGATCTCCACGCGGCAGTACGCGGCGCTGCAGAAGCTGGATGGCGTGCAGTCGATCGGCCTGATGGCGTTCGCCACGCCGACCGTCAACATCATGAGCCGAGGCATGCCGCAGCGCGCGGCGGTGACCTATGCCGACCCGGGCCTGCTGCCCACGCTCGGCTTGCAACCGCAGCTCGGGCGCAACTTCATCGCGGGCGAGGAAGATTCGCGCGGGGCGCAGATCGTCATGCTCTCCCATGATTTCTGGGAGAGGCAATATGCCGGCGATCCGTCCGCCATCGGCCAGATCCTGAAAGTCGAAGGCACGCCGCACACGATCGTCGGCGTGCTGCCCGAAGCGTTGTCCCTGTCCAGTTACGGCGGCGACATCATGCTGCCGGCCGACCTGGGTCCCGATACCGCGGGCGACCAGCATCTCTATATCGCGGTCGTCCGCCTCGCCGCCGGCGCCAGTCCCGCCGCGGTGAACGCGCAGGTCGCGGCGCGGCTGCGGGCGGAGGCCGAGAGTTCCGGTACGGATCCCGCCCATCGTGCGCGTTTCGGCGTCCTCGGCTATCAGGCTTCGCTGCATGTGGGGGGCGCCCTCGTGCTGGTGCTGTTCCAAGCCGGTGCGCTGCTGGTGCTGCTGATCGCCGTCGTCAACGAGGCCAACCTGCTGTTCCTGCGCGCACTGGCGCTGCAGCGCGATACCGCCGTGCGCAGCGCCCTGGGTGCGCGGCATTGGCATCTTGCCTCGCCCTTGCTGGCCGAAGGCCTGCTGGTCAGCCTGTTCGGCACCGGGCTGGGCGCCTTGCTGGCCATGCTCGGCATCGCGATCGTGCGCAGCATCATTCCGCCCCAGCTCACCGGCGGCGAGCTGCACCTGGGCGTGCAAACCCTGTTGTTGATGCTGCTGGTGTCGCTGCTGGTGACGCTGGGCTCCGCGCTGCTCGGCATCTGGCGCGCACGCGCCATGGTGTCGTTCAACGACCTGCGCGAGGGCGGTCGCAGCGGCGGTACGCAACAGCAGGGGCGGCTCAATCGCGTGCTGGTGACGGCGCAGGTGATGCTGACGGCCGTACTGCTGTGCGCCTGCGGGATCTTCCTGCAGCAGGCCTGGAAGAATGCCCATCTTCAATGGGGCTTCGACGGCGCCAATGTGGCGACGCTGGCGCTGGCGCCCGTACAGGCCGACTACCCCGATGTGCGGTCGGTCAGTGCGTTGTCGCAGCGCCTGGTCGAGCGCATGCGCCAACTGCCGGGCGTGCTCGGCGCGGCCGCCAGCACCAGTTTGCCGGTGAATGATTTCTTCGGAACCTTCGGCACGCCGGCCCATGCGCCGGGCAACGAAGTGATAACCGTTCTGTATCGCGCCGTAGGAACGGACTATTTCCGCCTGTTCGGCATCCGCGCGCAGCGCGGACGCCTGTTCAGCACGGAGGACCGGCGCGGCAGCGAAGCCGTGGCGATCATCAGCCGAGCCATGGCCGAACGGCAGTACGGCGGCAACGCGCTGGGACAGCAGGTGCAGATGGACGACGCGGCTCATCCGGGCAGGCCGTGGACGGCGCGCATCGTGGGCGTGGTGGACGACACCTACCCCCGCTCGGACCGGGCCGGCGATCCACCCCCGACGGAGCTGTACGTGCCGCTGGAGCAAATGCCCGACGCGCTCCTGGCGAGCCTGCGCGTCAACGGCTCGATGCAATTTGCGCTGCGCGTGCGCGGCGATGTCTCCGGCTACGCCAAGGCCTTGCGCGAACTGGTCGCCACGGTGGCGCCGGAGCAGCCGATCGACGACGTGCGCAGCATGCGCTCGATCGTCGAGGAGAACATGAGCGGCTCGATGACCGGTATCTGGATCTGCGGCGTGCTGGCGGCGATGGCCTTGCTGCTCGCTGCCGCAGGCTTGTATGCCGTGATGTCGGTCGCGGTGACGGCGCGCGAGCACGAGCTGGGCGTGCGCGCCGCGCTGGGCGCGTCGCCGGTGCGCCTGGCGGCCGCGGTGCTGCGCGGCGGCATGGTCCAGGTGGCGGCCGGCCTGGCTTCGGGGCTGCTGCTGGCGGCGGCCTTTCCGCGCCTGTTCGCGGCCTCGTTCGCACAGCTCGGTACGGACGTATCGATCGGCCCATGGGTGGCGGGCGGCGTCTGCGCGGTACTGCTGACTTTCGGACTGCTTGCCTGCTTGATGCCAGCCGTTCGCGCTGGCCGGGTCCAACCGATGCGCGTATTGCAGGGGGACTGAATGAATATCTTGCTCATCGAAATTTGGCGCGCATGGCGCTCCAGCCTGCGCCGTCCCGGCTTCCTGTTGCTGGCGGCCGGCGTGCTGGCGCTGGGCGTGGGCGCGACCAGCGCCGTCTTCACCCTGATCGACACGGTGTTGCTGCGCTCCGTGCCGTATGCCGAGCCGCATCGGCTGGTGGCGTTGGGGCCGATGGCGCAGGGTTACGTATGGAACATCTCGCCGCAGCAATACCAGCAGCTGGCCGGCCTGCCGGGCATCGGCTCGATGGGCATCTTCACCAACACGCCCGCCGCCACCAATATCGCCGGCTTCGGCGGGCCGGTGCAGGTAACGGCCATGGAGTTCGATCGCAGCCTGCTGCCCACGCTGCGCGTGAAGCCGTTGCTGGGACGCAACTTCGTCGCGCAGGAAGACCAGCCGAACGGTCCGCGGGCCGTGCTGCTCTATCACGGCTTCTGGCTGAGCCGCTTCGGCGGCAATCCGGCAGTGATCGGCCAGACCATGGAAGTGGAGGGCGTGGCGCGCACCATCGTCGGCGTCCTGCCGGCGGACTTCAACCTGAGGCCGGCCGCGATTGCCTTGCCCATGGCCATCCGGCCGAACACGAAGTCCGACGGCGGCAACTACACCGCGGTAGCGAGGCTGGCGCCGGGCGCCACCACGGAGGCATTGGCCGCGCAGGTGAATACCCGGCTGCATGCGTTCTATGTGGCCCAGGGCGATGCCGTGTACAGCAGCGACCTCTGGCTGCGCACACAATTCGGTGCGCAGGACTTCGGCATGGCGGAGTATCAAGACCAGCGGGACATGGCACTGATGTGGCTGGCCTGCGCCACGCTGCTGTTGCTGATCGCACTGGTCAACCTCACTAACCTGATGATGCTGCGTTCCATAGGACGCCACCACGACGCCTCCGTGCGCGGGGCCCTTGGCGCGTCGCCGTGGCGGGTGGCGCTGCCTGCGGCGGCCGAGGGCGTGCTGATCGGCCTGGTCGGCATCCTGCTCGGCCAGGCGCTGGCTGCCCTGGGCCTGCTGGCCTTGCGCACCTGGGCGCCGGCCGGCGACTTGATGGCAGCACTGGCGCGCACCGGCGGCACGAATCTCGACGGAACTTCGTGGGCATTGGCGGTGGCGGTCGGACTGTTCGGTGCGCTCGCCGCGACCTTGCTGAGCTGGCGGCATGGGCGAGCGACGCGGTCCATGGAAAACCTGCGCGACGGCGGCCGTGGCGGCTTCGGCCGACGCAGCGGCCGGCTGGGGCGCGCGCTGGTGATCGCGCAGGTGGCGCTGGCTTCCCTGCTGTTGTGCGCGACGGGCATCTTTCTGCGCAGCTTGCTCGACAACGCCAGGGTGGACCTGGGTTTCGATGCGCGCGGCGTGCTCATCTTCGATCTGGCGCCGGTCAAGGCGACCTATCCGGACGCGGCCTCGGTGCAGGCCTTGTCGCAGCAGGTCGTCGATCGGCTGCGCCTGATCCCAGGCGTGCGCCAGGCCGCCGCTGGCACCAATCCGCCGACCGGCGATTTCACCCAGCAATGGAACATGGGCGCGCTGCATCTGCCGGGCGGCGAGGAGTTCGCCGCACAGCTGCACGCCGCCGATCCGGACTTCTTCGGCGTGTTCGGCATACGCCTGCTGCAAGGCCGCGTGTTCACCGACGGCGACCGGCGCGGCAGCGAAACCGTCGCCATCGTCAACCAGAAGTTTGCCGAGCTGCATTATCACGGCCACGCCTTGGGCCAGACCATCCAGCGCCTGTCGGGCCCGGACATGGTCTCGGCACGCATTGTGGGCGTGGTCGCCAGCACTTATCAGATGGGCCCGGAAGACCCGCGTGGAGCGACGCCGGTCCTGTACCTGCCGATGGCGCAGATCCCCGAGGACGTGCTGCGCTCGTTCCGCATCTACGAACCGTTGCGCTTCGCCGTCAAGGTAGAAGGGGCGCCCGAAAATTATCGCGCGGCGGTGCAGCGGGCCGTGGCCGAAGTGGCGCCGCGCCAGCCGATCGATCACATAAGCAGCATGGCGTCGATCGTGCGCAACACCACCGTCGGCGCCGAGTTCAACCTCATGCTGATCGGCCTGCTCGGCACCCTGGCGCTGCTGCTGGCGGGCGTGGGCATGTATGCGGTGATGACGGTGGCGGTCGTCGCGCGCGAACACGAATTCGGCGTGCGCGCGGCGCTGGGCGCATCGCCGCGGCGCCTGCTGTGGCTGGTGCTGCGCGGCGGCATGCTGCAGATCGTGCTTGGCCTGTCGGCGGGCATCGTATTGGGCGCGGCCGGCTCGGGCCTGCTGCGTGCGGTGCTGGAGCAATTGGGGCGCAGCGTGCTCGATCCGTGGGCGATGCTTGCCGCCTGCACCGTACTGGTGACTGCCGGCGTACTGGCCTGCCTGTCGCCGGCGTGGCGCGCGGCCAGGGTGGCGCCAGTGCGCGCCTTGAAGGGCGAGTGACTTCGGCGGCGGGCCACAGGCCTTCGCCTTCGACGACGATGGATCGCTACACTGAAGGAATGAGCAAAGACATGTCGCGCGAATCGACACCCACCATCCTGCTGGCCGACGATCAGGCCGATGTGCGCGAAGCCTTGCGCCTGTTGCTGAAAGCCGAGGGCATCGCCAGCGTGGGCGTGGCCGATCCGGCCGCCGCGCTGGAAGCGGTGCGCAAGCGCGAGTTCGCCTGCGCCCTGATCGACTGCAATTACTCGCGCGACACCACGTCGGGCGAGGAGGGGCTGGATCTGCTCGAGCGCCTGCGCCAGCTCGCGCCGGAGCTGCCGGTGGTGGCGATGACGGCGTGGGGCAACGTGCCGCTGACGGTGGCCGCCATGCGCCAGGGCGCTGCCGATTTCATCGAGAAGCCGTGGGACAACGCGCGGCTGCTCAGTGTGCTGCGCACGCAGATCGCGCTGGCCGAGGGGATGCGCCGGCAGCGCCGGCTGGAAGCGGAAAACAGCCTGCTGCGGGGGGATGCGGGCGAGACCTTCATGGCCGAATCGCCGGCGATGCGCCGCGTGCTCGCCCTGATCGAACGCATCGCGCCCAGCGACGCCAATGTGCTGGTGCTGGGCGAGAACGGCACCGGCAAGGGCGTGGTCGCCCAGCTGCTGCACCAGCGCTCGGCGCGCGCGGAACGCTCGCTGGTCAAGGTGAACATGGGCGGCATCGCCGAAAGCGTGTTCGAGTCGGAGATGTTCGGCCATGTGCGCGGCGCCTATACCGACGCCAAGAGCGAGCGCATCGGCCGCTTCGAACTGGCCGACGGCGGCACGCTGTTCCTCGACGAGGTCGGCAACGTGCCGGCGGCACAGCAGCCGAAGCTGCTGCGCGTACTGGAGGACGGCGAGTTCGAGCGGCTGGGTTCCTCGCGGACGCAGAAGGTGGACGTGCGGCTGGTGTCGGCCACCAATGCTGACCTTGCCGCCGACGTGGCAGCGGGCCGTTTCCGCAAGGATCTGCTGTATCGCCTCAATACGCTGGAAGTGCGCCTGCCGCCGCTGCGCGATCGTGCGGAAGACATCCTGCCGCTCGCACGCGCCTTTCTCGCCCGCAGCGCGCAACGCTATGGGCGCCAGGGTTTGCGACTGGCGTCTTCGGCCGAGCGCGCCCTGGCCGGCTGGCGCTGGCCCGGCAACGTGCGTGAGCTGCAGCACCTGATGGAGCGCGCCGCGCTGCTGGCCGAGCATGACGAAGTGGGTGCATCCGCGCTGGCCTTCGGCGAGGCCGCGGCACAGCCGCCGGCGGACCTGGACGGCATGACGCTGGAGCAGGCCGAGGCGCATCTGGTGCAGCGCGCGCTGGAGCGCTACGACGGCAATCTGCAGCGCGCCGCCGATGCGCTGGGCATCACCCGCCAGTCGCTCTACCGGCGGCTGGACAAGCACGACCTGCGCGACGCGGCCATCGATGCCGAGTGAACACGCCGCGCAGCGCGCCAGCCGCATGCCGCGCTTCGAGCAGCGCGTGCTGCTCGGCAGCGTGCTGGTGGCGCTGCCTGCACTGCTGGCAGCGCTGACGCTGGTCCTGGTGCGCTGGGAGGAACCGCGGCGCTGGGCCTGCATCGCCATCGCCATCGTCGCCACCGCATGGCTGGCGCGCTGGCAGTACCGGCGCGTGGTGTTTCCGCTGTACACGCTGTCGGGGCTGCTGGAAGCGCTGCGCCAGGGCGACTACAGCCTGCGCGGCGTGCAGGGCGGCGTGCTGGGCGACGCAATCTACGACATCAATGCCTTGGCCGAGCGGCTGCAACGCGAGCGGCTGGAATTCGAGGAATCCTCATACCTGCTCGGCAAGACGCTGGCGGCGCTGGACAGTGCGGTCTTCGTGTTCGACGACGGCCATCGATTGCGCCTGCTCAATCCGGCCGCGCAGCGCCTGCTGGATGCCGAGCGTCACCAGCTGTTCGGCCTGAGCGCCGCAGAGCTCGGCCTGGCCTCGCTGCTGGAAGGACCGGCTGCGCGGGTGCTCACGCATGTCTTTCCGGGCCGCAACGGGCGTTTCGAGATCCGCCATGCGCCGCTGCGCAGCGGCGGCCGCGGCGGCCAGCTGCTGGTGGTCAACGACGTCAGCCGCGTGCTGCGCGAAGAGGAGCGCGCCGCGTGGCAGCGCCTGCTCAGGGTGCTGGGCCACGAGGTGAACAACTCGCTCGCGCCGATCCAGTCGATGGCAGGCACGCTGGCCACCCTGGCTGCGCGCGAGCCGCTGCCCGAAGACTGGCGCGAGGATTTCCGCGGCGGGCTGGAACTGATCGGCCACCGCGCCGAGGCGCTCGGGCGCTTCCTCTCCAGCTACAGCAAGCTGGCGCGCCTGCCACCGCCGCAGCCGCGTGCCGTGGAGCTCTCCACGCTGGTGGCCAAGGTGGCGAAGCTGGAGCAGCGGCTGGCGGTCAGCGTCGAAGCCGGCGAGCCCTTGAGTCTGCAGGCCGATCCCGATCAGCTCGAGCAGGCGCTGATCAATCTGCTGCGCAATGCCGTGGAGGCGACGCTGCCGCATGGCGGCGTACGGCTGCGCTGGAAGCAGGATGGCGAGCGCGCCTGCATCGAGGTAGAGGACGACGGTCCCGGTCCGCCGCCCAGCGACAATCTGTTCGTTCCGTTCTTCACCACCAAGCCCGGCGGCTCCGGAATCGGCCTGGCACTGGCGCGGCAGATCGCCGAGGCGCACGAGGGCGGGGTGGCGCTGCTTGCGCGCGAGGATGCGCGTGGCGCGGTCGCACGGCTGTGGTTGCCGGTGAGGTCGCCGGCGGGCACTGCAGACCCTGGCGACAGCGTCGAGTAAGCATTTATCGACGGCGGATGGGCGGGTATTTCGCCGCTGATTATCGAGAGCAGGGTGCGCGCATGGCGGCGGACTATTCCTGGCGTCTCGATATGCGGATTATTCACGCCATTTCCACACAGTTGCGTGATAGCTTCGAAAAGCTATCGGGGAATCCAGGAATTCATTTCAGTCGGCCAGGATCGGCCTCAGCTGCGTTGCGTCATGGCGCCGGATTTTCCGGCGCTTCATTGGCATTTTTATTGGCTGGCTTGACTCTCTGGCTTCGTGCCGGCGTGTTTCCACGTGCCTTTTTCCCAGCAATCGGGCGGCGGTTCGATTGGCGGCGGGTCTTGTGCGTCCATTTTCAGATGGACGAATGAGGCGGTCGGTACGCCGTGCTTTTTAATAATCGAATCTCAGCGAAATAAATGCCGTCCACTGCATCTCTTCAACAAGGAAGGAATCCATATGCGCATTAAAACTCTCCGTCTGGGTTGTCTGTCGGTGTGCGGCGCGCTGTCGCTGGCTGCCATGTCGTATGCGGGTGCCGCGTTCGCGGCGCCGGTCACCGGAACGGCCAAGGTCAGGCTGACCCAGGTGTTCGCCACGCTGCAGAACGGGCAGCCCGATACCAAGCCCGAAGATATCGCCGCCTGCCGCAAGCAGGTGTCGTCGCCGAACTCCCGCTATCTCGGCATCACCGTCAGCACGCGTTATTCGGTCGATCCGCAATCGCTGATCATGAGCGCCGAATCGACGCTGCCGTCGCCGCACGCCACGCAGCCGCTGGTACTCACCATCAAGCTGTCGCCGCTGGGCATCGCGGGCCAGTACGCATTCGGCGCGTTCCGCCCGACGGCGTTGCCGGACACCTATGTGCTGTTCTCGATGGGAACCGACTTCAAGGGAGCGAAGTCGCAGATCCTGGTGCTCAACGAGGGCAAGGAATACAACTGCCTGGTCACCAGCGACCCGAAGCCGTTCGAAGGCGGCTTGAGCGCGAAGCTCGGGGCCGACCAGAAGTAAGGATAGCGGCCGCACGCGCGCTTCATGGCGCCTGCAGACAGAAGGCGCGCCATGCATTCGCATGGCGCGCCCGCTTAAGGCCGGCCCGTACCCGCCCTGCCTTCGATGCCAGCGGCGATGCTGGTCGAGGAACTTCAATGCAAGGGCTGACACCTCGTCGCTCTTCGTATCCATGGCGAAGTGGCCTGCCTCGAGGACATGGATTTCCGCGCCCTTGACATCCTGTCGGTGAGCCAACGCCCCTCGACGGTAAAGGATGGATCGTACTTGCCCCCCAGGACAAGCAGCGGCGGCGGCTGCTCGCGCAGGTAGGCCTGCCATGTGGGGTAGGCAGCCACGTTGGTGCGATAGTCGTAGAACAGGTCTTCCGTGGCAGAGGAAGGCCGACTCGTCGGTCCAGGCATCGGGATCGTACTGCTCCGGATGGGGATCGTTGCCGAGATGCCGCTGCCTGGCGACCTCGGGCGAAATGAGGTTGGCGCGGAGCTTTTCGACATGCGCGCCGCGATTCGCCCAATACCGCCGTCGCGTTTCCCACAGGGAGCCAAGCCCCGCCTCGTGCGACACCGCGTTCTGCACGATGATGGCGTCGACACGCCGGTCGCGCCGACACACTGCTGATCTGGCGCGAAAGCTATGACGTTCCTGCCTTCAGGAACCTGCAGGCGGAGCTTGGCGCCGAACGGTGAAATCGACGCCAGCCAGATACGGTGCCGATTCGGCAGCAGGGATTTCACCAGCTTCCGGTTAAGTGCTGTCCGCGATATCCGTATTCACCGGAGCCATGCCCGAACACATCATGTGCCGCAAGCAGGTACGGCCGAAACGCCACGGCGCCGCGACCGATGACTTGTGGCCACGCTGTTTTCCCTTTCTCTGGAATCGAACATGAAACTCAAGAACAAGGTTGCCTTCATCACGGGCGGCACGTCGGGCATCGGGCTGGAAACGGCAAAGCTGTTCCGCGCCGAAGGTGCCCAGGTGGTCATCGTGGGCTCCAACGCAGAACGCCTGGCCGAGGCTGGCAAGGAGTTGGGCGGAGAAGTGCTGCTGGTGTCGGCGGATCTGCGCAAGGTGGAGGATATCGAGCATGCAGTAGAGCAGGCGAGGGCGGCCTTCGGCCGCATCGACATCGTGTTCGCCAATGCCGGCGCCAGCACCGTGGCTCCGCTGGAAGCCATCACGCCGGCCTATGTCGAAGAAAACGTGGCACTGAACTTCGCCGGCGTCCTCTTCACGATCCAGAAGACCGCGCCGCTGGTGCCCAAGGGCGGCAGCATCATCGTCACCACCTCGTTCCTCAACACGGTAGGCAAGCCCGGCCTGTCCGTGCTCGCGGCAACGAAGGCGGCTGCACGTTCGCTGGTCCGCACGCTGGGCGCGGAGCTCGCGCCGCGTGGGATTCGGGTCAATGCGGTCAGCCCGGGCACGATCGCCACGCCGTTCTACAGCAAGATCGGCCTGACCGATGCACAGCTGACGGAGGTCGCCGCCGCCTTGACGGAGCAGGTCGGGCTGAAGCGCTTTGGCGATCCGGCCGAGGTGGCCAAGGCCGTGCTGTTCCTTGCCAGCAATGACTCCTCGTATACCACCGGCGTGGAACTGGTCGTCGACGGCGGCCTGACGCAGTTCTAATCCGCGTGGCGCTTCGCCGCGGCAGGCCCGGCGAAACAGCAGCGAAGGCGGCCGCCGCATGGCCGCCTTCGCCGCGTTTTTCATGGCGTCTTGCCGAAATGCGCCAGCGATTCACGCAGCCTCGGCGCCGCGAAATCGATGAAGCGGCGCAGCTTCATGGGCATGACGTTGCGCGAGACATGAACCATGTGCACCGGCACCGGCTCGACCTCGAACTGGCTGAGAATGACCCGAAGCCTGCCCGCGGCGACCGCCTCGGCGACGTCATGCTCCAGCAGCAGGGTGGGGCCGAGGCCTGCGACGCACGCATCAGTGGCGGAATCCGGCGCAGTCACTTCAAGCCGCGGATTGACCGCAACGATGGTCGGCTCGTTCGAGCCAGGCATCCGGAAACGCCAGGGCGAGAGATACGGACTGTTGAAAACTACGCATGGCACCCTGGCCAGATCTTCCGGGTGCTGCGGAACGCCATGCGTGGCCAGGAACCCGGGGCTGGCGCAAACCACCGCACGCAGCGCGCCCACCCGCGTCGCCACCAACGAGCTGTCCGGAAGCTTCCCGATCCGCACCGCCAGATCCACGCGTGCATCGATCAGGTCGATATTGCGATCCGACTGGATCAGGCTCACCTTGATCGCCGGGAACTGCGCCAGGAACGCATTGATCACCGGCAGCACGTGCAGCCGGCCGAACTGCACCGGTGTGGTGATGACCAGCTCCCCGCGCGGCGTGGTGAACTCGCCCTTGGCGTCGCGCTCCTGCTCGTCGACCTGGTCGAGAATGCGGCGCGCGGCGGCGACATACGCCGTCCCTGCATCGGTCAAGGCCAATTTGCGGGTGGTGCGGATCAGCAATCGCGTACCGAGCGCATCCTCCAGCTGGGTGACATTGCGCGTCAGCGTGGAGACGGGAATCTGCAAGGCCCTGGCTGCGGCGGAGAGACTTCCCCGGTCGACGGCGGCCAGCAGCATGGTCATGACTTCGAGACGGTCCATGGGCACACCATGCCTGATCGGTGACGCGAGTCTATAGGCATTGCTGGCGAGCAAGAAGCAAGCATTGGACGCCGATCATCTGCTCGAATTTCGCGAAGCTGTTCTCCACCATCGAT
The DNA here is from genome assembly GCF_900112865.1 of Dyella marensis. GTDB lineage: Bacteria > Pseudomonadota > Gammaproteobacteria > Xanthomonadales > Rhodanobacteraceae > Dyella_D > Dyella_D marensis_A. Next base: position 28,704 of record NZ_FONH01000001.1, read on the forward strand.
ACGTAGTGCGAGGACATCCACCGCACTAACGTTTTGTTGGAGCAGCCGCACCGTCGCTCGCCTTGTATCGGTGAGCATCGCCGACCTGACCACTTTCCTGTGAGAGATTGAAATGCCGAAAATAAAAATCAGCGCCGCTCTTGGCGCTGCCATGACGATTGCGATGACCTGTCCTGCGCCAGCCCGGGCGCAGGTCTCGATGAGTGGCTACGTGCTGCCGATGAATCTGGCACTGGAAGGAGCGCTCGAAGCGGAGCGTGCTTGCAGCGCGCAAGGCTACCGGGTGACGGTTACGGTGGTCGACGTGGCGGGCACGCCTCAAATCGTGCTGCGCGGCGATCACGCGACGATACACACGAAGGATTCCGCCTACCGCAAGGCCTACACCGCCGTCACGATGGGCCCGATTTTTCACTTGGATCGCACGAGCCAGTTCCTTGAGCTGCTCGGGAAATATCCAAGCCTGGCAGCTCAGTCACTGGCGTCGACCCCCAATGTCACCACCTTGCCGGGTGGTATGGCGGTCAAGCGCGGCGACGAGATCGTGGCCGGCATCGGGGTGGGTGGCTCGCCGGGCGGCGACAAGGATGAGGTATGTGCGCAAGCCGGCGTGGCGAAGATTGTCGAAAAGCTGCAGTACTAGGTAATAAGGACGGGGCGACCAAAGCAGAAATGGCATCTGCCACCAGTGACGACAGATGCCTCAAGCGATCGGTCGTGGCGCGCTCAGTTTTCGCGGATCGATCACGATATGCCTGATCCGCTGCCGCTTCCACGTATAGACCACATGCACCAGGCCGTCGGCGGTCTGGATAACCGCCGGGTACGAGAACTCGGCGCCCGGCGTGTCCTCCAGGTCGAGCACCTTGCGCCAATGCTCGCCATCGTTGGAAACCGCGATCGATAGCTGGCCACGGCCATCCCACCACTGCGCACCGTGCAAGGTGGGGTTGTAGACGATCAGCGAACGGCCATCCGCGAGCACTACCGCGTCGATGCCCGAGTTGGGATTGGGCAGGTCCAGCAGGCGCAGCGGCGCCCAGCTTCGGCCGCCATCGCGGGACCATGTGCTGAAGATCTTGTCCTGCTTGCTGCGCCCGATCGCCTGCAGAGATCCGTCGCGATGCAGCAGCAACGATGGCTGGATGGCTTCGATGGGCTGCTCGCCCATCGGCGGCGCGACGAGCTGCCAACTGGCGCCGTCATCGGTGGAGCGCTCGAAGTGCACGGCCCAATGCTCGCCCTCGGTGCTGGACGGACTGACGATGGTGCCGTCGGCCAGCTGCACCGGCTTGTTCTTGATCGGCCCGAGCACGCCATCGGGAAGCCGCCGGGGTGCCGACCAATGCGCGCCATCGTCATCGGAGGTCTTGAGCATGCCCCACCAGTGCTGCGGGTCGGGGCCGGCCTTGTAAAAAAGCATCAGCTTGCCGCCGCGGCTGCGGAACAACACCGGATTCCAGGTCGGAACACGCGTCCCACCCGCCTGCACGCCATTGGCGACCTCGACCGGAGCCGACCATTGCCCGGCCCGCTGCCGCGATATCCAGATGCCTACGCCAGGATCGCGCTCCTGCTTGCCGCCGAACCATGCGGCGACCAGTCCGGACGGCGTCTGCACCAGCGTTGCCGCATGACTTTGCGGCGTGGTCTGCACGGCGCCGACGAATTCGCTCGTGCGAATGGCCGGTGGCGTGGAAGGGGAGGCGGCCTGCATGGGCGATGCGAACAACATGCACACCAATCCAGTCAGGACCATGCCAACCCGTAAAACCCATGTGCTTTCCATCAAAAAACTCGACTCGAAGGGCGCAGGAAGATGTCGCCCGGCATGATGCCGGCCAAGTGCCGGAGTATGCGATATCGATACGGCGCATGCGCCTACCTGGCGTACCTCTTCGCGCCGGCGACGCAGACCACGGCGCCGAGCGTCACTACCAGCATCGTCCAGCTCACCTTTTCGTGGAGCAGCAGGGCGGCCAGGCCAAGGCCCATGAAGGGCTGAAAAAGCTGGAGCTGCCCGACCGCCGCGATACCTCCCTGCGCCAGGCCGCGGTACCAGAACACGAAGCCGATCAGCATGCTGAAAAGCGAGACATAACCCAGCCCGATCCAGGCGGGCATGCGCGCATGGCTCAGGGAGGCGGGCATGGTCAGCACGGTCACCAGCAACATCACCGGCAGCGACAGCACCAGCGCCCAGCTGATCACCTGCCAGCCGCCGAGGGTGCGGGAAAGGCGTGCGCCTTCCGCATAGCCCAGGCCGCACACGACGATGGCGGACAGCATCAGCAGATCGCCCTGCAGCGACGCCTCGACGCCACCCATCAAGGCATAGCCGACGACGAAGGCGCTGCCGAGGGCGGAGAACAGCCAGAACGCCGGCCGGGGGCGCTCACCACCGCGCAGCACGGCGAAGACTGCCGTACACAGCGGCAGCAAGCCGACGAAGATGATCGAATGCGCCGAGGTGACATGCCGCAGGGCCAGGGCGGTCAGCAGCGGGAAACCGATCACCACCCCCAGCGCGGTCAGCGCGAGGGAAGGCACATCCGCGGCCTTCGGGCGCGGCTGCCGGAGCAGCAGCAGAAACGCAAGGGCAAGCAGCGCGGCAATGGTCGCGCGTGCGCAGGTCAGGAAGGTCGGATCGAAATCCGCGACCGCGGCGCGCGTGGCCGGCAAGGATCCGGCGAAGATCGCCACGCCGATAAAGCCGTTGATCCAGCCGTTCGTTGTTTTTTCCATCGATGAATCCTTCGGTCGTCGACATGGATGGGACATCGACAGGCCTCGGCCCTGCCAGTCACAATCAACAACAATCGACAAGAACTGTTATGGCTTTCTATCCATGACAGTTGGAGGGGCCATGGAACGAAGCGGAACGCGGATCAAGGCCGTGATGGCGGAAATCCGCTCACGAATCGCCTCGCGGATCTACATGCCGGGCACCCGGCTGCCATCCGTTCGCGCACAGGCGCGGGCCATGCAGCTCTCGGTCTCCACGGTGCTGGAGGCCTATGAGCGCCTGGCGGCCGAGGGAATCATCGCTTCCCGTCGAGGGTCGGGCTTCTACGTGACCGGGCCAGCCGCTCCGCTTGCGCTGACCGAGATCGGCCCGCGGCTCGACCGGGAAGTCGACCCGCTGTGGGTTTCGCGCCAGTCCCTGGAAGCGAATGCCTCCGTACTCAAGCCGGGATGCGGCTGGCTCCCTCCCGCCTGGCTGTACGAAGCGGGCATGCGCCGCGCCCTGCGCTCGCTGGCCAGGGCGGATGCACTGGAGTTGACGGAATACGCCACGCCACTGGGGCATCCGGGGCTGCGCCAATATCTCTCCCGGCGCATGGCCGTCTCCGGCATCGAGGCTGTGCCCGAGCGGATCCTGCTGACGGAGTCGGGGACCCAGGCGATCGACCTGATCTGCCGGTTCCTGCTCGAGCCGGGCGACACCGTCCTGCTCGACGATCCGTGCTATTTCAATTTTCACGCCTTGCTCAAGGCGCATCGCGTGCAGGTCATCGGCGTGCCGTATTCGCCGAACGGGCCGGATATGGAGAAATTCGATGCCGCCCTGCGGGAACACTCGCCTCGTCTCTACATCACCAATTCGGGCATCCACAATCCGACCGGCGCGGCACTCTCGCCGGTCACGGCCCATCGATTGCTGAAGCTTGCCGACAGCTCGGACCTGGTCATCGTCGAGGACGACATCTTTGCCGATTTCGAGCTCAGCCCCGCGCCGCGCCTGGCCGCCTTCGACGGGCTGGCGCGAGTGATCCATATCGGCAGCTTCTCCAAGACGATCTCGGCCTCGTTGCGCTGCGGCTATATCGCCGCGCGAGGCGACTGGATCGAAAGTCTTGCCGACTTGAAGATCGCCACCTCGTTCGGCGGCGGGCGCCTGGCTGCCGATGTCGCGCTCAGGGCATTGACCGACAGCGGTTATCGCCGGCACATGGAAACGGTCCGGCTGCGCCTGGCCGAAGCGATGGACAAAACGGTGGCCCGGCTCAAGGCCATCGGCATCGAGCCGTGGCTGCTTCCGCCGGCGGGCATGTTCCTCTGGTGCCGGCTGCCGCATGACATGGATGCCGCGGCCATCGCGCGAACATGCCTGGCCGATGGCGTCGTGCTCGCGCCGGGCAACGCCTTCAGTCAATCGCTCAGTGCCCGCGACTTCCTGCGCTTCAACGTGTCGCAGTCGACGGATCGGCGAGTCTTCGACGTCCTGGCGCGGGCGCTTGCCAGCGCACAGGCGTAAGCGTGCGGATTCGATAGAACGCGATGTCACGGATGGCGCGCGCCGGCCAGGCGCTCACCATATGCGCACCTGTTCACCGTCTGGCCGCAGCATGGCATCGCCCGCCTTGCACTGAAACGCCTGTGCAAACGCCGGTACGTTGCCGAGCGTGCCGACGATGCGCTCATGCGGCGGGGCGTGCGGATTGCTCGCCAGGTAGACCAGGGTCTGCTGTTCGCGCATGCGGGCGCGCCAGATCCGCGCGAAGGCGAGGAAGAAGCGCTGGTCCTGGGTATAGCCGTCGATGCGGCGACCAGCCTCGGCGGGGTTGGCCTTGAGCGCGGCTTGCAGGGCGTCGTAGGCGATGTGCACACCGCCCAGATCCGCGATGTTCTCGCCCAGGGTGAGGCGGCCATTGATGTGGACATCGGGATGGCCCGGCAGCGGCGCATAGGCGCCGAACTGGCGCACCAGCGCCTCGGCGCGATCGTTGAAGCGGGCATTGTCCTGCGGCGTCCACCAGTCGGCCTGGTTGCCTTGTCCGTCGAACTGGCGGCCGGCATCGTCGAAGCCATGCGTGGCTTCATGGCCGATGGCGGCGCCGATGCCGCCGTAGTTGATGGCGTCGTCGCCGTCCGGGTAGAAGAACGGCGGCTGCAGAATCGCGGCCGGAAAAGTGATGCTGTTGTCCTGCGCGCGGTAGAACGCATCGACCGTCTGCGGCAACACGCTCCAGCGGGCGCGGTCGGTCGGCTTGCCGATGCGCGCCATCGCGTCGCGGTGATTGAAGCGCGCCAGCGCACGCACGTTCGCGTAGTAACCGGTTGGAGACAGGTCCAGGCCGGACCAGTCGCGCCAGCGATCGGGATAGCCGACCTTCGGCACGAAGGCCTGCCACTTGGCCAGGGCGCGCGCCTTGGTGGCATCGCTCATCCAGTCCAGCGCCTCGATGCGCGCCTTGAGCGCCGCCAGCAGCCGCGTGACCAGGGCCTGCGCGCGCCGCTTGGCCTCAGGGGAAAACGTGCGCGCGACATAGAGCTGGCCCATCGCCTCGCCCATCTGCGCATTGACGGTGCCGAGCACACGCTGCCAGCGGGGCTTGTCCTGCTGCTGGCCGGTGAGTGCGCGTCCATGGAAGTCGAAGGCGGCATCCTGCAACGCCTGCGCGAGGTAGGGCGCCGCATCGTCCAGCGCGTGGAAACGCAGATAGGCCTGCCACTGCGCCAGCGGCGCGGTGGCCAGCAGGCGATCGAAGCCGGCGAAGAATGCAGGTGGCGCGAGCGAGAACTCGGCACGCGCGGGCAGGCCTTGCGCGGCGAGGAACGGCGTCCAGTGGAAGTGCGGCGTGAGGCGGTCCGCTTCGACCGCGCGCATCGCATGGAACTGATTCGCCGGCTGTCGAGCCTCCACTGGCGAAGGCGTCACCTTGGCCAGCGCGGCCTCCAGCGCCAGCGCACCATCCGCGGATTGTTCGGGCGCGGCATCGCCCGCCAGGCGGAGCAGGCGGATCACATAGGCGCGGTAGGCGTCGCGCTCTCGCGCATAACGCGCATCGACGTAATAGTCGCGGCTGGGCAAGCCCAGCGCGGCGGGCGACGCGGCCCCGATCTGCCGCCGCGCATCGCGAAAATCGCCCTGTACATCGAAGGCGAACACGAACGGCTGGCCGTCGGAAGCCGCGCGGACCAGGAAGTTCGCCGTGTCTTCGGGTGTCTTCAGCCGGGCGATGGCATCAAGGGTAGGTCGAAGCGGCGCCAGACTGGCGCGCTCGATCGCCGCGGCATCCATGCCCGAACGATAGAGCAGGCCGAGCTGACGCCTGGCGACATCGCCATCAGCCGGGTTCGACGCGCCGGCCGCCTGCTCAGCGATGTCGTGCTGCACGCGCAGGCTCTCCAGCGCGAGCTGGTCGAACACGCCCCAGCGCACTTCGTCCGCGGGAATCGGATGCGCCGCCAGCCAGCGCGCGTTGACGAAGCGATCGAAATCCGCGCACGGCGCTGTCGAGCGTTCCAGTTCGGACGTATCGAAGGAAGTCGTCTCGGTAGCGGATATCGATGCGGTGAAGAAGGCGATGCTGGCGAACGCGAGGATGAAAAGCGGGCGGCGCGGGAAAAGCATGCATGTTCCTTTGGCGTGAATCTGTTCGACGGCGATGGCTGCGGGGCGCCGGTCAGCCGCGCCGCGCGGCCTCGATCGCGGCGATGTCGATCTTGCCCATCGTCATCATGGCGTCGAACGCGCGCTTGGCCGCAGCAGGATCCGGATCGGTGACGGCCGCGATCAGGGCTCGCGGAGTGATCTGCCAGGAAAGGCCCCACTTGTCCTTGCACCAGCCGCAGGCGCTGGGGCTGCCGCCGTTGTCGATGATGGCGTCCCACAGGCGGTCGGTTTCGGCCTGGTCGTCGGTCGCGACCTGGAACGAGAACGCCTCGTTGTGCTTGAACATGGGGCCGCCGTTCAAGCCCAGGCAGGGGATGCCCATGACCGTGAACTCCACCGTCAGGACATTGCCCTGCTTGCCGTCCGGGTAATCGCCCGGCGCATGATGGACGGCGCCCACGGCGCTGTCCGGGAACGTCTTGGCGTAGAAGGTCGCGGCCTCCAGGGCGGCGCCGTCGTACCACAGGCAGATGGTGTTCTTGCTGGTCATGCGGATTCTCCTGGTTCGGGCTGCTTCGAGGGTGGGAAGGATGCCTTCCTTACCTGCGACGAACGAAGCGGGCAGGAATCGACATCGCCCTTGCCAGGCCATACCCGGCATCGTCATTGGAGATGTCGAGCCAGGGTACGAATGCAGCTACGGCAAATCCTTGAGCCGTTGCTCGGCCGCGGCCTTCAGCTGCTGCCGCGCCGACCCGTCCACCGACGGATCGCGGTCGAGCAAGGCCAACTCCTGCTTCGAGGCCTCCCGCGCCCTGTCCTTTTGCCCGAGGGCCAGATACCCGTCCGCCAGGCTGTCCTGCGCATTGGCCGATGTGGGATGCGACCAGGCGACCAGATCGAACAGCACCAGCGCGATCTCGGGGCGCTTCGCCTTCAATTCGTCGTACGCCCGATTATTGAAGGCATCCTGGTCGACGCAACGTTCCAGCGGCTCGCCCGCGCAAGCGGCCTGGTACATCGGCTTGAGCGCCGCTGCCTTGCCTTGCTGCGCCAGCGCGATCACGTCCGTGAGGCCGGGCGGTACGGGCAGGGCGTTTTCATGGCGTGATGAAGCGACTGTTCCGGACTTCAACAGGCCAGCCAGCTGCGTGGCAGCAGCGGCATCGCCCTGGACGTGTTCGTCAAGGAAGGCGAGCACGACCCGGGCCGACAGCTCATAGCCTTGCCGCGCCGTCGCGCGGGTCCAGCCGGTGCCGTTGTATTCGGCCTTGGTTGGCAGATGCATCGCGTCTGCCGTCATGGAGAACGAAGTGAAATCGCTGTGGTGCATCAGATTGAGCTGCACATAGGTGCGATCGGCATAGCGCATGCTGTCGATCGGCGCGAAATTCAGGTCCGCCGACTGCATGCCTTGCCGTCGGCGCAGGTCGAGCAGCGCATACCGCGACGCCTTCGGATCGAACCCGTTCGCACCGGTGAGCGCGGTTTCGTTTCCCTTGAACGCGTAGGTGCCGTCCATCGCCACCACGGCCGTGACATTGCCGTTGCGCTGCCCCAGCAACACCGCCTGGATCGCGCCAAGACTGTGACCGGCGACGCCGATATGGTCGCAATCGACATCCTTAGCCTGGCAGAGCGTGGCGATGGCGAATTCCAGGTCGCGTACCCCGGCTTCCGTATTGGCATGGGTGCGGGCAGGCGCCATCTCATCGACGTCATGCCCCAGCAAGGACACGCTGGCGACCGCGTAGCCGTGGCTCGCCAGATATTCGGCAAGCACCACGTTGACGTTGATGTCGGCGCTGAGGCCTCCGGCCAGGAGCACCAGGGGATGTCGCTCAGGCGTTGGCTTGGCATCGAGGTGGCCAGCCATGGGCATGCCGACGAGCTGCTTTGTAGCTTCGGCGGTGAAGGGTTCGCCGATGCTGTCGCGGTTGCGCAGCAACATTTCGTCGTTCAAAGTGGAGAACGCCGCCGGCGCGCGTTGCTCGACATAGTCCCCCAGGCGCATGGGTCCGGATCGGGTCGGAGCCGCCGGATACCAGACGTTGATCTGGATCGGCCGGCCGTTTCGGTCCGGTGTAAATGTGCCGTCCAGCGCGCGGGTCTGAATCCAGGTCCGGCTCCGGTCGACCTTAAATAGGCGGCGGAAGCCGACCGTGTCCTGGCCTGGGGCAAGTGTTCCCCATAGGGGCGGTGCAGCGGCCTGGGCACCATCGGCCATCGCCGCGCCGCAGACAGTGCTCAACAGCCAGGCCGTTGCGATACTCCAGCAGATCGCCCTCATGATCCTCTCCCCCGCGAATCGTTGTCCCGAGGTCAACCCAGGTTCCCAGCGAAGTCTTTCACCGGGGCGGGCAGGGCGGGCGTGCCGGAAGTAGGTGGGACCAACGGCAGGGTTGGACACCCGGGGAACCTGGGTCATTCGCCTGGCTTTGCGCCGGCGGCTGCAACATCAGATGGACAAGTCGGCAAGACAGCTCGTCATCAACCACATAGAAGGCCACCGATCCATGACGCTCGAATGCATCAACCCGAAGGATCTGCCCACACCGCAAACGTATACGCAAGTCATCGTCGCGACAGGCACGAGGATGGTATTCGTCGCTGGCCAGGAGCCTGAAGACATCCACGGCAAACTCGTCGGCCAGGGCGATCTGGCGGCCCAGGCGCGCCAGGTGTTCGCCAACCTCGGCCGCGCGCTCGCAGCCGCGGGAGCCGAGCCCAGGCATGTCGCGAGAATCACGATCTATGTCGTCGACTACCGGCGCGACGAACACCTGTCGATCATCGAGGCAGCCCGGGTGGCACTGTTCGGAGATCACAAGCCGGTCGACACGCTGGTCGGCGTGGTGGCGCTATCGCCCGGTTATCTGATCGAGGTCGATGCGATCGCGGTGGTCGACGGTTGAGAACGGCGCCGTCAGTGCGAGTCGCCGGCCACATCCGAACCGCTGCCGCCGACCAGGATGTCCAGGTCGGCGCCCAGGTGTGCCTGCTGCACGTGGTCGACGTAAAGCTTCGCCCATCCGCGCTCGGGCGGCGGCGGCGCTTTCCATGCGGCGCGGCGCCGCGCCAGTTCATCGTCGGCGAGGTCCAGGTGCAGGCGTCGGCCGGGCACATCCAGCTCGATGAAGTCGCCGTCGCGCACCAGCGCGAGGTTGCCGCCGGCAGCGGCCTCCGGTGAGGCGTGCAGCACTACGGTGCCATAGGCGGTGCCGCTCATGCGCGCATCGGAAATACGCACGATGTCCGTGATGCCGCGGCGCAGCAGCTTGGGCGGCAGCGGCATGTTGCCGACCTCGGCCATGCCCGGATAGCCGCGCGGGCCGCAGTTCTTCAGCACCATCACGCAGGTCTCGTCGATGTCCAGGGCTTCGTCGTCGATGCGTGCCTTGAAGTCGTCGATGTTCTCGAACACCACCGCGCGGCCACGATGCTGCAGCAGGTGCGCAGAAGCGGCAGAAGGCTTGATCACCGCGCCGTCGGGGGCGAGGTTGCCACGCAGCACGGCGATGCCGGCCTCGCGCTTGAGCGGCTCCTCGATCGGCCGGATCACATCGCGGTTCCAGCACGGCGCGGTGGCGATGTTGTCGCCCAGGGTGCGGCCGTTCGCGGTCAAGGCGCCCAGGTGCAGATGCGGGGCGATCTCGCGCAACACCGCCGGCAGGCCGCCGGCATAGTAGAAATCTTCCATCAGGTAATCGCCTGACGGCTTGAGGTTGACCAGGCAGGGCAGGTGGGAGCCGAGCCGGTCCCAGTCGTCCAGCGCCAGTTCGACGCCGAGGCGGCCGGCCAGCGCCAGCAGATGGATCACCGCATTGGTCGAGCCGCCGATGGCCGCATTGGCGCGGATGGCGTTTTCGAACGCGGCGCGGGTGAGGATCTTCGACATGCGCAGATCTTCATGCACCATCTCGACGATGCGCCGGCCCGACAGGTGGGCCAGGCGGAAGCGCCGTGAATCCACGGCCGGGATCGCCGCGTTTTCCGGCAGCGAAAGGCCCAGGGCCTCGACCATGCTGGCCATGGTCGAGGCGGTGCCCATGGTCATGCAGCTGCCCTTGGAGCGCTGCATGCAGGCTTCGGCCTCGACGAATTCCTCTTGCGCCAGCTCGCCGGCACGCACCATTTCCGACATGCGGATCACGCCGGTGCCCGAACCGATCGGCTGGCCGCGCCAGTTGCCCGACAGCGATGGCCCGCCGGACAGGCCGATGGTCGGCAGGTTCACGCTGGCCGCGCCCATCATCAGCGCGGGCGTGGTCTTGTCGCAGCCCATCAGCAGCACCACGCCATCGATGGGATTGGCGCGGATGGATTCTTCGACGTCCATGCTGGCCAGGTTGCGGAACAGCATCGCGGTGGGGCGCATCTGGGTTTCGCCCAGCGACATCACCGGGAATTCCAGCGGGAAGCCGCCGGCCTCGTAGACGCCGCGCTTGACGTGCTCGGCCAGCTCGCGGAAGGAGCTGTTGCACGGCGTCAGTTCCGACCAGGTATTGCAGATGCCGATGACCGGGCGGCCGTCGAACATATCGTTGGGCAGGCCCAGGCCCTTGAGCCAACTGCGGTAATAAAACCCCTGCTTGCCTTCGCGGCCGAACCATTCCTGACTGCGCCTGAGCGGCTTCTTGGGAGAGCCCATGGTTGGCGTGGGAATCCTTGCTGTAGGGCGGGCGGCAACGCGCTGCGGCGCGGGCCGGGTGGCTTTACGGCATCGATCCTACTGGGCGTAGCGATATTGCAAAAATAACAATATTCACTAATTCGATATGGATAAATGTATCGATGACGGCGTCGGGAAATGCGGCGACGTTGAGCCCCTCTCCCCTCGGGAGAGGGGTTGGGGTGAGGGTACGGGCGAAGCGCAAGAGTGATGTGCACCGCTCCGCCCGCACCCTCATCCGGCTGCCGCCACCTTCTCCCGGAGGGAGAAGGGCTCGCCCTGGGAGAATGAGGGAAGGCTTCCCTTCGTCAGGCGTAAACCTCCTCCGCCACCTCATTCAAGGCCTGCAGCACCGTCTTCGCCCCGGGCGACAGCAGCCAGTCGGTGCGGGTGATGATGCCGAACGAATCCATCTTGCAGGACAGCTCCAGCGGCACGATCTGCACCATGCCGTGCTCGGCGTAGTGCCGGGCGACGTCCTGGGGCACCACCGCCAGGTAATCGCTCTCCTGCAGCATCTTGGTCAGGAACAGCAGGGCGGCGGTCCCGATCACGCGCTGCGGCACCTGCAGCCCGGCACTGCGGAACATCAGCTCGAAACGGTGGCGCAGCACGCTGCCTTCCGGCGGCACGATCCAGGCCGCCCGGGCCAGGTCGTCCAGGTCGGGGGCCGGCAGCGCGAAGATCGGATGCCCCGGCCGGGCGATGGCGCAGACCTGTTCCTCGGCCAGCGCCTGGTAATGCAGATGGCGGTCGTCGTGCCCGGCGAACAAACGCCCCACCATCAGGTCGAGCCGGTTCTGCTCCAGCCGCTCCAGCAGCACGTCGCTGCTTTCCACCAGCAGCGAGACCCGCAGGTCCGGATGCGCCTGCGAGATCCGCGCCAGCGCCTTGGGCAGCAGGCTGACCGCCGCGCCGGCGATCGCACCGATGGCCACCGCGCCGGCGCGTCCGGCTTTCAGGGCTTCGATCTCGGTGCCGGCCGCGCTCAGGCCGGCGAGGGCGATGCGCGCGTGGCGAATCATGCTTTCCCCGTACCAGGACGGCCGCATGCCGCGCGGCAGCCGCTCGAACAGCGACACGCCCAGCATGTCCTCCAGGTCCTTCAGCAGCTTGGAGGCCGCCGGCTGGGACATGTTCAGCACCTCGGCGGCGCGGTGGATGTTGCCTTCTTCCTCGATCGCGATCAGCAGCATCAGCTGGCGGGTCTTCAAGCGTGCGCGGACAAACCAGGGCGTGGGGCGCATGACCGGTTTTCGATAATGGATTTCATATAGGTTACGACGAAATTTCTATTTGTCGTATATCGATTTCACATGCACTCTCCAAAGGGTTACGGCCTGTCGCGCCTGATGCGCCGGGGAGCGCGCTGGCGGCTGGGGCCAACTTTTCCATCGGCGGGGATGCGACACGATGCGCCTGATCCAGCTGCTTGACGATTCCGATGCCACGCGGGTGGGTGTGGTCGATGCGCAGGGCTTGCAGGTTCGTGTGCTGGACGGCGTGGATTCGAGCTATGCCCTGGCCACCCGCGCCATCGAGGGCGGGCGCAGCCTGCAGGCGCAGGCGGAGCTGCAGGGCGGTGAGGTCCGGCTCGATTACGCATCACTGCTGGCGAGCGGACGCATACTCACTCCTCTGCATCATCCGGACCCGGCGCACTGCCGCGTCACCGGCACCGGCCTGACCCATCTGGGCAGCGCCGCCGCGCGCGATGCCATGCACCAGAACCTCAAGCAAAAGGCCGAAGCCGGCGCGCTGACCGACTCGATGCGGATGTTCCAGTGGGGCGTGGAAGGCGGCATACCCAAGGGCGATGCGCCGGGCGCACAGCCGGAGTGGTTCTACAAAGGCGACGGCAGCATCGTGATGGCGCCGGGCGAGGCCTTGCCCTCGCCGGACTTCGCGCTGGACGGCGGCGAGGAGCCGGAGCTGGTCGGCCTGTACCTGATCGGGCCGGATGGCACGCCGCACCGCCTGGGCTTTGCCATCGGCAATGAATTCTCCGACCACGTCACCGAGCGCCAGAACTATCTCTACCTGGCGCATTCGAAGCTGCGCGCCTGCGCGGTCGGGCCGGAGCTGCGCGTGGGCGAACTGCCGCAGGATCTGCGCGGCACCAGCCGCATCCGTCGCGGCGACGGCGTGCTGTGGGAAAAGCCGTTCCTCACCGGCGAGGCCAACATGTGCCACGCGCTGGCCAACCTGGAATACCACCATTTCAAGTACGCGGCGCACCGCCGTCCGGGCGACGTGCACCTGCATTTCTTCGGCACCGCCACGCTGAGCTTCGCCGACGAGGTGCGCGTGCAGCCCGGCGACGTCTTCGAAATCGACCTGCCGGCCCTGGGCGCGCCGCTGCGCAATCCGCTGCGCAGCGCGGCGGCCGGCTTCGCGCTGCATGGGGTACGTCCGCTGTGAGCCGGGGCGGCCGCGGCTGCAACCGAACAGGAGGCTTCATGAAGAACGCATGCGTGCTGCTCGCCATGCTGGCGATCGCGCTTGCCGGCTGCTCGCGCGACGCGGGCAAGCAGGTCGGGCAGGTCACCGTCGGCTTCAGCCAGGTCGGCGCCGAAAGCGAGTGGCGCACGGCCAATACCGCTTCGGTGAAATCGGCGCTGGTTGCGCCGGGCTTCGACCTGAAGTTCTCCGATGCGCAGCAGAAGCAGGAGAACCAGATCAAGGCGCTGCGCTCCTTCATCGCGCAGCGCGTCGACGTGATCGCCTTCTCGCCGGTAGTCGAATCCGGCTGGGAGCCGGTGCTGCGCGAAGCCAAGGCGGCCGGCATCCCGGTGGTGCTGACCGATCGCGCGGTGAAGGTGTCCGACGCATCGCTGTACGCGAGCCTGATCGGCTCGGATTTCATCGAGGAAGGCCGCAAGGCCGGCCGCTGGCTGCTGCAGGACAGCACCGGCAAGCCCGGCCCGATCCGCGTGGTCGAGCTGCAGGGCACGGTCGGCTCGGCGCCGGCGATCGACCGCATGAAGGGCTTCCACGAGGTCATCGATACCGACCCGCGCTTCAAGCTGGTGCGCTCGCAGAGCGGCGACTTCACCCGCGCCAAGGGCAAGGAAGTGATGGAAGCCTTCCTCAAGGCCGAAGGCGGCCATATCGACGTGCTGTTCGCGCATAACGACGACATGGCGATCGGCGCGATCCAGGCGATCGAAGAGGCCGGCCTGACCCCGGGCAAGGACATCCGCATCGTCTCCATCGACGGCGTGCGCGGCGCGTTCGAGGCGATGAAGGCGGGCAAGCTCAACGCCACCATCGAATGCAATCCGCTGTTCGGCGCGCAGCTGGCGCAGCTGATCCGCGACGTCCACGCCGGCAAGCCGGTGCCGAAGCGGATCGTGGTCGAGGAAGGCGTGTTCACCCAGGACCAGGCCGCGGCGGCCTTGCCGGGGCGCAAGTACTGATGACGCCAGTGTCGCCCGCCGCTCGCCCCGTGGTGCTGCAGGCGCGCGGCCTGGGCAAGCGCTTCGGCGCCACGCTGGCGCTCGACGGGGTCGACCTCGCCCTGCGTGCCGGCGAAGTGCACGCACTAATGGGGCAGAACGGCGCCGGCAAATCCACCCTGATCAAGCTGCTGACCGGCGTGGAGCGCCCCGATCGCGGCAGCGTCGAGCTCGACGGACGCGTCATCGCGCCGTCGACTCCGATGGAGGCGCAGCGCGATGGCATCGGCACGGTCTACCAGGAGGTGAACCTGTGCCCGAACCTGTCGGTGGCCGAGAACCTGTACGCCGGGCGCTATCCGCGCCGGCGCCGGTTGCGCATGATCGATTGGCGGCAGGTGCGCGATGGCGCGCGTTCGCTGCTGCGCCAGCTCCATCTGGAGCTCGACGTCGATGCGCCGCTGGGCAGCTATCCGGTGGCGATCCGCCAGATGGTGGCGATCGCCCGCGCGCTGGGCGTTTCGGCGCGCGTGCTGATCCTGGACGAACCGACCTCCAGCCTGGACGAAGGAGAGGTGAGGGAGCTGTTCCGGGTGATCGCGCAATTGCGCGAGCGCGGCATGGCGATCCTGTTCGTCACGCATTTCCTGGATCAGGTCTACGCCGTCAGCGACCGCATCACGGTGCTGCGCGACGGCTGCCGCGTCGGCGAATACGCCGTGGCCGACTTGCCGCCGGCCGCGCTGGTGAACGCCATGGTGGGACGCGACCTGCCGACCGTGGCCGGTGCCGACGCGGAGCGGGCGCCGCCGCCCGACGCGCCGCCGGCCATCGACGCGCAGGGCCTGGGCTGCCGCGGCAAGCTGCATCCGGTCGACCTACAGGTGCGCCGCGGCGAAATGCTCGGCCTGGGCGGCCTGCTGGGTTCGGGGCGCACCGAACTGGCGCGGCTGCTGTTCGGGCTGGATCGCGCCGAACGCGGCGAGCTGCGCATCGGCGGCGAGCGCGTGGAGCTGAAGCATCCGGCGGACGCCGTGGTGCGCGGACTGGCGCTGTGTCCGGAAGAGCGCAAGACCGACGGCATCGTCGCCGAACTGTCGGTGCGCGAGAACATCGTGCTGGCGCTGCAGGCGCGCCAGGGTTGGCGCGGCATGTCCCGCGCCAGGCAGGACGAACTGGCCCGGCAGCTGGTGCAGGCGCTGGGCATCAAGGCGGCCGATATCGAAACGCCGGTCGGCCTGCTGTCCGGCGGCAACCAGCAGAAAGTCATGCTGGCGCGCTGGCTGGTCACCGAGCCGCGGCTGCTGATCCTGGACGAGCCCACCCGCGGCATCGACGTGGCCGCCAAGCAGGAGCTGATGGCTGAAGTGACGCGCCGCGCCCACGCCGGCATGGCCGTGCTGTTCATCTCGGCCGAGACCGGGGAGCTGACGCGCTGGTGCGACCGCATCGCGGTGATGCGCGAACGGCGCAAGGCCGGCGAACTGCCGGGCGGCAGCACCGAAGCGCGCGTGCTCGCGATGATCGCCGGAGACTGAGCAGGCATGGCCGAGACCACCGGAACCATGGCGGCTTCATCGGCGATCAGCTCGCGCTGGGGCCGCGGCCTGCGCCGCTGCCTGGCCCATCCGCTGCTGTGGCCGCTGCTGACGCTGATCCTGCTGCTGGCGGGCAACGGCCTGTTCAATCCGGGCTTCCTGGCCTTGCAATGGCGCGACGGGCATCTGTACGGCAACCTCATCGACATCGCCCACCGCGCCGCGCCGCTGGCCCTGGTATCGCTGGGCATGACCCTGGTGATCGCGCTGCGCGGACTGGATATTTCCGTCGGCGCGGTGCTGGCGATCGCGGCCACCGTCGCCGCATGGACAATCGGACACGTATCGAACGATGGCCTGCTGCCGCTGTGGCTGGCGATCGCGGCGGCGCTGGCCGCGGGCGCGCTGTGCGGCCTGTGGAACGGCTGGCTGGTGGTGGGCGCCGGCATGCAGCCGATCGTGGCGACCTTGATCCTGATGGTGGCCGGGCGCGGTATCGCGCAGTCGATCAGCGGCGGACAGATCCTCACGCTGTACTACGCGCCGTATTCGTTCCTGGGCAACGGCTTCGTGCTCGGCCTGCCGTTTTCGCTGTTCGTGGTCGCCGCCGTCTTCGCGCTGTTGCAGCTGGCCCTGCGCAAGACCGCGCTGGGCCTGTTCGTGCGCGCCATCGGCCATAACCCGCAGGCGGCGCATGTGGCCGGCGTGCGGGCCAGGGCGATCACCCTGGGCGCCTATGTGTTCTGCGGCATCGCGGCGGCGCTGGCCGGCCTGCTGGTCAGTTCCAACGTCAACAGCGCCGATGCCAACAATGCCGGCCTGCTGCTGGAACTGGACGCGATCCTGGCGGTGGCGCTGGGCGGCAGCCTGCTCGGCGGCGGCCGCTTCAGCCTGGCGGGCAGCCTGCTGGGCGCGCTGATCATCCAGGCGCTCACCACCACGATCTATGCGATCGGCGTGCCGCCGCAGGTGAACCTGGCAGTGAAGGCGGTGCTGGTGTTCGCGGTGATGCTGCTGCAGTCGCCGCTCTGCCGCGGCCAGCTGCGCGCGCTGCTGCGCTTGCGCGCGGAGCGGCGCGCATGAATGCCGTCGCTCCCGCCGCGACATCTGCCGCCGCCGGCCGCCGGCCGTGGTGGCGTCGCCGCGCGCAGGTCCCGCTGCTGGTGACGCTGGTCCTGTTCGTCGCCATGGCGGGCGCCGGCGGCGTGCTCTATCACGGCTTCCTGACTCCGCAGGTGTTCCTCAATCTGCTGATCGACAATGCCTTCCTGTGCATCGTCGCGGTCGGCATGACCTTCGTGATCCTGGCCGGCGGCATCGATCTCTCGGTCGGTGCGGTGGTGGCGTTCAGCACCGTGCTGCTGGCGGAGCTGGTACAGCGGCATGGCTGGCCGCCGCTTGCGGCCATCGCCCTGGTGCTGGCCGTGGGCACCGGCTTCGGTGCAGGCATGGGCGTGCTGATCCAGCGCTTCCGCCTGCAGCCCTTCGTGGTGACGCTGGCCGGCATGTTCCTCGCGCGCGGCGTGGCGACGCTGATCAGCGTGGATTCGATCGACATCGACCAGCCGTGGCTGGCATCGGTCGCCAACCTGCGCCTTCCGCTCGGCGGCGGCAGCATGCTGTCGGTCGGCGCGCTGGTGGCGCTGGCCGTGGTCGCCGCGGGCGCGCTGCTGGCCGGTGCCAGCTCGTTCGGCCGCACGGTGTACGCCATCGGCGGCAGCGAGTCGTCGGCGCGCCTGATGGGCCTGCCGGTGGATGCGACCGTGGTGCGGGTCTATGCGCTGAGCGGCTTCTGCGCGGCGCTGGCCGGCGTGGTGTACACGCTCTATATGCTGTCCGGCTACAGCCAGCACGCGCTGGGCCTGGAGCTGGACGCGATCGCCGCCGTGGTGATCGGCGGCACCGTGCTGGCCGGCGGCAGCGGCTATGTACTGGGCACGCTGCTCGGCGTGCTGGTGCTGGGACTGATCCAGACCTTGATCGTGTTCGACGGCGAGCTGAGCTCCTGGTGGACGCGCATCGTCATCGGCGCGCTGCTGCTGGCGTTCTGCCTGCTGCAGCGCCTGTTCCGCAGAAAGGAGATCAAGCCATGACGATCGCGCTCGAGTCGTCGCCGGCCCGCGCCGCCGCCATGGCGGACCGGCTGACCCTGCGCGAGAAGGTGGGCTACGGGCTGGGCGATGCCGGCGGCAACGTGGTCATCGTGCTGGCCATGAATTTCCTGAACTTCTTCTACACCGACGTGTACGGCATCAGCCCCGCGACGGTGGGCCTGATGTTCCTGGCGGTGCGCATCTTCGATGCCTTTGCCGATCCCGTGATGGGCATCCTGGCCGATCACACCCGCAGCCGCTGGGGACGCTACCGACCGTGGCAGCTGTGGGTAGCGCTGCCGCTGGGCGTCGCGGTGGTGCTGGCGTTCACCGTGCCGCCGCTGCAGGGCGATGCGCGCATCGCCTGGGCCTGCGTGACCTATCTGCTGCTGTCGCTGGGCTATACCGCGATCAATGTGCCGTACTGCGCAATGATCAATGCGATGACCGTTTCGCGGCGCGAGGTGGTGTCCTGCCAGTCGTGGCGGTTCGCGCTGTGCGGCGCGGCGGCGCTGCTGGTGTCGACGGCGCTGCCCTGGCTGGTCGAGCAATGGAGCGGCGCGGGCGGCCCGGCGCGCGGCTACCAGCGGGGCGCGGCGGCGATGTGCGCGGTCGCGGCGGCGATGTTCCTGTGCTGCTTCCTGTGGGTGCGCGAGCGCGTTCCGCTGCGCAACGAGGCGTTCTCGCTGCGCCGGCTGGCGGACGGCCTGCGCCGCAACGACCAGCTGCAGCTGATGCTGGTGATGTCCTTCCTGCTGATCACCATTCTCAACGTGCGCGGCGGCGGCTATCTGTACTTCATCACCTACGTGCTCAGGGGCGATGCGCGCTACGCGTCGCTGTTCTTCGGCGCCGTGGCGCTGGCGGCCATCCTCGGCGCCTTGCTGGTCGGCCCCTTGTCGCGCTGGCTGGATACGGTGCGCTTCTACCGCTACGTGAACCTGGCGCTGGCGGCGGTATCGGCCTCGATGTGGTTCATTCCTGGCGGCGCGGATGCGCAGTTGGCCTGGCTGCTGGCGATGTTCGGCAGCGGCGTGGTGCTGGGCCTGTGCCTGCCGCTGCATTTCTCGGTGATGGCCTTCGCCGACGACTACGGCCAGTGGAAGACCGGCGTGCGCTCGTCCGGCATGAACTTCGCGTTCAACCTGGTCTTCATCAAGCTGGCCTGGGCTTCCGGCGCCGGCATCATCGCGCTGGTGCTGTACCTGGTGCGCTACCAGGCCGGCGTCGCCCAGACGGTCACCGCGCTGGGCGGCATCACCGCGATCCAGACCCTGATTCCCGCGGCCATCCACCTGCTGCTCGCTTTCACCCTCGGTTTCTGCCGCCTGGACGACGCGACCATGAAGCGCGTCAGCCAAGACCTGCAACAACGCCACACGGATCGCCCCGGATGACCCCAGTCCCGTCCAATGCCACGGAGCTCGCGCTCCAGCGCATCCGCCTGACCTCGCCGTTCTGGGCGAGATACCAGGCGCTGGTTCGCGAAGTGGTGGTGCCCTATCAATGGGAGGCGCTGAACGATCGCCTCCCGGATGCGGAGCCCAGCCATGCGATCGCCAATCTGCGCATCGCGGCGGGCCGGGAGCAGGGCGCGTTCCAGGGCATGGTTTTCCAGGACAGCGATGTCTACAAATGGCTGGAGGCGGTCGCCTACCTGCTGTGCCGCGAACCGGACGAAGCGCTCGAGCGCGCCGCCGACGAGGTGATCGAGCTGATCGCCGCCGCGCAGCAGCCCGACGGCTATCTCAATACCTACTTCATCGCGAAGGCACCGGCTGAGCGTTGGACCAACCTGACCGAATGCCACGAGCTGTATTGCGCCGGGCATCTGTTCGAGGCCGGCGTGGCCTATGTGCAGGCGACCGGCAAGCGCCGCCTGCTGGAGGTGTGCTGCCGCTTCGCCGATCACATCGATACCGTGTTCGGGCCCGCGCCGGACCAGCTGCACGGTTATCCGGGGCACCCGGAAGTGGAACTGGCCCTGCTGCGCCTGCACGAGACGACCGGCGAGCCGCGCTATCGGTCGCTGGCGCAGTACTTCATCGAGCAGCGCGGCACCTGGCCGCATTTCTACGACATCGAATACGAACGGCGCGGCCGCACGTCGTTCTGGGACAACCATGGCCGCGACTGGATGGTGCGCGACAAGGCCTACAGCCAGGCGCACCTGCCCATCGTCGAGCAGACCGCCGCTACCGGGCATGCGGTGCGCTTCGCCTATCTGCTGACCGGTGTCGCGCATCTGGCCCGCCTGAGCGGCGACGAGGCCAAGCGCGAGGCCTGCCTGCGCCTGTGGGACGACATGGCGCAACGGCAGATGTATGTCACCGGCGGCATCGGCGCGCAGGGCTGGGGCGAGTCGTTCACCAGCGCCTACGACCTGCCCAACGACAGCGCCTATACCGAGAGCTGCGCCTCGATCGGCCTGATGATGTTCGCCAGCCGCATGCTGCAGATGGAAGGCGACGGGCGCTACGCCGATGCGATGGAGCGCGCGCTGTACAACACCGTGCTGGCCGGGATGTCGCTGGACGGCACGCGCTTCTTCTACGTCAATCCGCTGGAGACGGTGCCGCGGGTCATGCCGGGCAGTCACGTCTACGATCACGTCAAGCCGGTGCGCCAGCGCTGGTTCGCCTGCGCCTGCTGTCCGCCGAATATCGCGCGCCTGCTGGCGTCGATCGGCCGCTACGTCTATACGCAGCGCGACGATGCGCTGTACGTCAACCTGTACCTGGGCAGCGAGGCCGAGTTCGAGCGGAACGGCGCGCATTTCAAGCTGCGCCAGCGCGGCGACTATCCGTGGGACGAGCGCATCGAACTGGACGTGCTCGCCGATGCGCCGTTCGCCACCACGCTGGCGCTGCGCCTGCCGGAGTGGTGCGCACAGCCGCAGTTGCAGGTCAACGGCGAGGCGGTGCAGATCGATGCCGACAAGGGCTATGCGCGCCTCACGCGCCGCTGGCATCCCGGCGACTGCATCGTGCTGGAACTGCCGATGCCGGTGCGTCGTGTCAGCGCCCACCCGTCGCTGCGCCAGGCGGCCGGCAAGGTCGCGTTGCAGCGCGGGCCGCTGGTCTATTGCCTGGAGCAGGTCGACAACGGCCCGGATCTGCACCAGCTGGTCTTGCCGGCCGATGCCGTGTTCCGCGTGCTGCCGGGCGAAGGTGTGCTCGGCGGCAAGCAGGTGATCCAGGTCGAGGGCGTGCGCCGGCTGCCCGCCGGCGGCGACGCACTGTATCGCTACGACGCCGGCACGCCCGCGCAGCAGCGCCAGGCGCTGGCGTTCGTGCCGTATTTCTGCTGGGCCAACCGCGGCGAGGGAGAGATGCGCGTGTGGGTAGACACCTGTTGAGCGTTTAGCGCCGCGGCGCCGTTGAAGCGGCCCGCGGGCGCATGAGCTGAAAAGCAACAAACCATGGCGTGTCCAGGCCGGGGAGGCATGGACGGCGCGGGGTGAGTCATGGCCGTCGCCAGGCGGCGGCCGTAGCGGCGGGGGGTTGGGGCCTCGCCGGAGCGGACCGGAACGACGTCGTTCCGGCCGTGCGTCGAGCTGCATCCATTCACAAGAGGGGAGCCATCCATGTCGCCGAATCGAAAGGGGGAGTCCATCATGTCGCCGAGCCGCGTCCATTCATCCGTCCGCTCCATCCGAGGTCCGTCGGGCCGGCCGCTGGCACTGGCCGTCGCCCTGGCGCTGGCCGCGACGCCGTTGTGGGCGCAGGACGCCGCGCCGGATACCAGCGCCGACAAGAACGCGGACAAGAAAGCCAAGACGCTCGAAAGCGTCGTCGTCACCGGCTCGCACATCCGGCGCGTCGACGTGGAGACGGCCAGTCCCGTGATCACCATCGACCGGCAGCGCATCGAGGACACCGGCAAGGCCACCATCGGCGACCTGCTGCAGGACATGCCGGTGATGGCCGGCTTCCAGGCCAATACCTCGATCAACAGCGGCTTCAGCCACGGCCGCGCGCTGGTCTCGCTGCGCGGCCTGGGACCGGAGCGCACGCTGGTGCTGCTCAACGGCCACCGCATGACCGGACCGGCCAGCAGCGTCGCCGCCGCGCCGGGCGTGGACGTCAATTCCATCCCGGCGTCGATGGTCGACCATATCGAGATCCTGACCGCCGGCGCCTCGGCGATCTACGGCTCGGACGCCATCGCCGGCGTGGTCAACATCATCCTCAAGGATGGCTATGACGGCGGCGCGCTGGAAGCCGGCTACGGCATCAGCAGCCATGGCGACGACATGCGCCGCAACTACAACGCGGAGTGGGGCAAGACCTGGGACAAGGGCAGCCTGATGGTGGCGGCCGGCCGCAGTTCGCAAAATGCCTTCTACAACGCCGACCGCGATTTCGCCGCGCACCAGCTCAGCTACAACAACGGCGTGATCGGCTACATGACCGGCAGCAACACGCGCGCCGTGCTGGCGAACGGCTCGGTGGTGTCGCCCAACAGCGGCGTCGGCCCGGGGATGCTTACGCCTGCCGACTTCCACACTTTCGGCAGCGCCGCCGGCGACCGCTACAACTATTACTCCACCCAGTACATGGTCACGCCGGGCGACCGCACCAATCTTTCGCTGCGCGGCACCTACAACGTGACCGGCACCACCCAGGCCTACGTGGACCTGATGTGGACGCGCAGCAAGACCACCTCGCACCTGCAGCCGTATGGCATCGACCCGGGCAGCACCGGCGCCGACATCAGCCTGAACCCGTACAACCCGTTCGGCACCGCTCTCACCGGCTATTACCTGCGCTCGCCGATCTTCACCCGCCGCTATGTGTCATCGATGACGCAGCTCAATACCGTGGCCGGCCTGCGCGGCGTGTTCGGCGATTCGAGCTGGCACTGGGACGTCAACGCCGGCTATGCCCGCTACAAGGACAGCCTGGTGCGCTACGGCTTCGCGGTGACGTCGCAGCTGGCCAAGGTGTTCGAAACAGCCAATGTGTTCAATCCGAACGATCCGGCCACCATCGCCGCGCTGCGTTCGACCCTGCTGCCGGTCGACCTGATGGACCAGAGCACCACCAAGAGCTTCAGCTTCGGCACCAACGGCACGCTGTTCACGCTGCCGGCCGGCGAGGTGAAGAGCGCCTTCGGCTTCGACTACCGCCGCAACGATTTCAAGCAGGGCACGCACAGCGTGGTGGCCGCGGCGGACGATTTCGGCGCCTGCGACTACATGGACGGCTGCATCATGCGGCAGGGACATGCCGAGTCGATCAAGGAGGTCTACGCCGAAATGCTGGTGCCGATCCTCAGCGATCTGCCGCTGGCGCATTCGCTGAACTTGAATATCGGCAGCCGCTATTCCAAGTACAGCGCCTGGGGCAACACCACCAACAGCTCGCTGGCGCTGGAGTGGCGCCCGGTTTCCGACCTGCTGGTGCGCGGCACCGCGGCGCAGGTGTTCCGCGCGCCGGCACTGGGCGACCTGTACGGCTCGCCGTACCAGGGCATCAACGACGTGGGCACGTATTCCGATCCGTGCGAAGGCTATACCGGCGGAGCTGGGCCGGGCGGCTGCCAGAACGTACCGACCGACGGCAGCTTCACCAACAAGGGCGCCATGACGGTCTACGTCACCGGCAGCGCCAATGCGCACTTCAACCTGAAGCCGGAATCCGGCCACTCCTACGACCTGGGCGCGGTCTACGATCCGGACTGGCTGCCCGGCTTCTCGGCCAACCTGGACGCGTGGCGGGTCGAGATGAACAACATGATCTCCGGCACCGACTACACCTATGTGCTGGAGCAGTGCTACAAGGGCAGCGCGGCGTTCTGCTCGCTGGTCTCGCGCGACAGCACCGGACAGTTGCGCAGCGTGACCGTCCCCTACGCGATCAATTACGACAAGATCGAGATCAAGGGCTACGACATGGGCCTGAACTACCAGCGTGATGCGGGGCGCTGGGGTCGCTTCCAGTTCGGCCTGGATGCCACGCTGATGTCCAGGTACCGCATCGACGGCGAAAACCACAACTATGTGGGCGAAACCTCCAGCCAGGGCAACCTGCCGCGCCTGCGCGCCAACTTCAATGTCGGCTGGGATTACCGCGACTGGCATGCCGGCTGGACGGCCCGCTATGTCGGCAGCAGCACCGTCGGCAGTGCTTACGAGAACTATTGTTTCAATACCGATGCGAGCGGCAATTGCGTTTATTTCAACGTACCCGCCTATGTCATCCACAATCTTTCGGTGAACCGCAAGTTCCCCAAGTGGCATGTCACGGCATCGCTCGGTGTGGATAACGTCTTCGACAAGAAGCCGCCGATCTACTACGGCTACTACTCCAATGCCTCCAATACCGACGCCTCCACTTACGATACGGTTGGGCGTTATTACTGGGCGAAGTTGCGATGGGAGTTTTGATGGAAGGCACGACCCGCGGCATCCGCCGGGAAGACCGGCGGATGCCGCGGGTTGCGGATGGCGGCGCCGTCATGGCGCTGCTGCTTTCGCTGGCCTCGCTCGTTGCGCCGTCCGGCGCAACGGCGCAGGAACAGCGCAATGCGGATATCGGCTATCCGCGCTTCAAGGGCGATCCGCAGCCGGTGCCGGCGACCGGCGTGGCGTTCTCGCCCGGCGGCTATCTGGCCAAAGTCTTCGCGGGTGACCTGGCGCACGGCGCCGGCAGCGAACCGGGCAAGGATTTCTGGATCGACCGCCTGCTGGCGCGCACAGGCACCGGCGGCGGTTTCGGCGACAGCAACAACTGGCTGTTCACCCGCGGCCGCGCCGCCTACATGTACACGCACAAGCCGGAGGAGCCCGGCTTCGTCGGCGATGCCGCCTATGGCTTCAAGACCGGGCACGACGCGCTGTTCCGCCTGCAGGCCGAACTCGACGGCAAACCGCTGTCGCTCAAGGAGGTCGCTACCGCAAGGCGCCAGACGCCGAGCTACTTCACCACTGTGTTCGAAGACGCCACGGCAGGCGTGCGACTGCGGCTGGTCAAGTTCATCACGCAGGAGAACGTGGCGGTGGCCGAGGCCACGCTGTCCTCGCTCGATGGCCGCGCGCATGCGCTCACGCTGAAGGCCGCCTCGCCGATGGCGACGCATGCCGACGGCGACGAACTGGTCGGCGCGTTCCAGGCGCATAACGACATCACCACCGTATTTCCCCGCCTGTCCGGCGACGGCTTCGCGGTCGAGGGCGGGGCGCTGGCGCGCCGCGTGCAGGTGCCGGCCAGGGGCGAGGCGCCGGCCGTGAAGCTGCAGCTGGGCCTGGTGACGCGCGAGCTGCCGCCCTCGCTTGCCGAGTACGGCAGCATCAAGGGCCAGTCGCCAGGGCAGGCTTATCGCGACCACGTCACGGCATACAACCGCTGGTGGGCCGACAACATTCCCTATCTGAATACCCCCGAAGCCAATATCGACAAGACGCTGTTCTATCGATGGTGGCTGCTGCGCTTCAACTTCCTCGATGCCGGCGTGCCCGGCAACGACTACCAGTTCCCGGTGGCGATCGAAGGCGTGCTCGGCTACGACAACGCCATCGTGCTGACCACCGGCATGTTCATCGACGACCTGAAATACCTGCGCGATCCGCTCTATGCGTACGGCTCATGGATCGGCGCGGGCGAGGTCGCCGGTGGCGGCAAATATGTCGACAATCCCGGTTCGCCGGAGCATTGGTCGAGTTCGTACGCCCAGTACCTCACCGCGGCGGCATGGCGTTCCTACCAGGTCCACGGCGGCCCGGCGGCGATCGCCGGCAAGCTGGCGCACTATGGCCGCGACGACGTGCTCGGCCTGCTCAAGGCCTACGACCGCAACGGCAACGGCCTGATCGAATACGACTGGGCCGCGATGACCGGCAACGACGCCGACGCGGTGTCGTTCGATTGGGCCAAAGCCCACGGCCAGCCGCGCATGGACCGTACCGAGAGCGCCTACGTCTATGCCAATACGCTGGCCGCGGCGGACGCGGCGCAGCTGTCCGGCGATTCCGCCACTGCCCGGCAAATGAAAGACGTGGCGACACGCATACGCCAATCCGTACTGTCCACGCTGTGGGTGGACGCCAGCGATCGTCCCGATGCGATGGGCCTGAAAGGCAACCTGCTCAAGCAGCGCCAGAGCGACGCGCCCGGACTGGCGGTGGACTGGAAGGAAACCAACAACTATTACCCCTTCAGCGTCGGCCTGATGCCCAGGCAGGGCGATCCGGACTACAGCGCCAAGTATGTCGAGGCCTTGCGCCTGTTCGCCGACGCTGCGCAATACCCGGTGTTCCCGTTCTATACCGCCAACCAGGCCGACCAGCAGGCGCGCGGGGATGAAGGCAGCAACAACTTCTCGGTGATCAACGCCACGGTGATGTTCCGCCTGCTGGCCTCGGCACTGCGCGATTATCCCAGCCCGTACCTGGACGCGCAGTGGTACCGCAAGCTGCTGTACTGGAATGCCTGGGCGCACGACATCGACGGCGACAATCGCTACCCGGACCAGAACGAGTTCTGGGCCAAGGGCAATGCGGCCGACGGCGGCAGCATCGGCTACCGCTCGTGGATCCATCACACCCAGCTGGGCGCCACCAACTTCACCATGATCGAGGACGCGATGGGCTTGCGTCCGCGCAGCGACGGCAGGATCGAGCTGTATCCGATCGATATCGGCTGGAGCCATTTCGCCGCCGACAATCTGCGCTACCACGGCCACGACCTGTCGCTGTTCTGGGACAAGGACGGCGGACACTATGGCGGCGACGTGCCCAAGGGTTACTCGGTCTTTATCGACGGCAAGCGCGCGTTTACCGTCGATCGCCTGGCCCATGTGCTGTACGACCCGGCCAGCGGCCGCGTCGAGGCCTTGCCCGATGCGATCAACCCGTCCGCCGCGCGGGTGGTCGCCGCCCAGCGCTTCGGAGTGGAGCGGGTGGAGCAGGTGCCGCTCAAGGCCGGCGCACGCATGGCCGAGGTGTTGACGAAGGCCGGTGTCGATCTTTCGTTGCCGGCCGGTGCATCCGACCTTGCCCTGGGCGCCGAGGTCACTGCGAGTTTTTCCGCGGCCGGCTTCGCGCCGGAGGCTGCCGTCGACGGCAGCACCGCGAACGAGCCGTTCTGGGGGACAGCCGGTTCGCCGTCGGCCAGCGACTGGATCGCGCTGGATTTCGGCGCGCCGCGGACGTTCGACGACGTGCGCCTGTACTTCTATCGCAGCTCTTCGCCCACCGGCGAGCAGCATGGCCTTCCGTCAGGCACCCGTGCCGGCTATGCGCCGCCGTGGATGTATGTGCTGCAGTACTTCGACGGCCACGACTGGAAGAACGTGGCAGGCCAGGTACGTGACATGCCGCTGGCGCAAGGCAACGACAACCGCGTGCGCTTTCCGGCGATCACGGCGCAGCGGTTGCGCGTACAGGTGACGCATGCCGGCGCGCAGCGTACCGGCATCAAGGAGATCCAGGTCTATGCCAGCGATGCGCGCGTGCCCCGGGCGCCCGCCAACCTCGCACCCGCGGTCGAAGCCTGGCAGGAAGACGGCCGCACGCGCCCCGGCACCGTGCGCGTATCGGGCCGGGTCGGCGACGATGCGCTGCCGCAGGGCAGGCTGAGCGTGCACTGGTCCATGCTCAAGGGCCCGCAAGGCGGCGATGCGATTTTCGAGGATGGCCATGCGCTGGCGACCTCCGTGCGCTTCACCCAGCCAGGCGACTACACGCTGCGTTTGATTGCGGACGACGGTGCGCTGCAGGGACATGCCGACGTACGCGTGACCGCGCCGGTACAAGCTGCCGCAGGCGCGCGGGAAGTGCAGGGCGACGCGGTCGCCACGGCGCAGTACACCGCCGGGCATCATCGCCTGCAGGCGCTCAACGATGGCTTCGTGCCGCCGCCCGACAGCGAGCCGGCCGCGGATCGCCGCTGGGGCAGCTGGGGACGCGAGCAGCCGGCAACGGTGTGGCTGCAATACGAGTGGCGCCATCCGGTGCGCATCGTGTCCAGCGCACTGTATTTCTGGGACGACCAGCCCGAGGGCGGCGTGGCCCTGCCGCCGTCGTGGCGGCTGCAATATCGCCGGGATGGGCAATGGATCGATATCCAGCCTACGTCCGGTTATCCGGTGGCCGACAAAGGGCAAGCCAGCCAGGCACGGTTCGCGCCGGTGAGCACCACGGCCTTGCGCGCGGTGATCGCCACCGCCGCGAAGAACGGCGGGCATGCGGCGCTGGGTGTGGATGAGTGGCAGGTGATGGCCGAGCCACCCGAACGGCTGGAGTCCATCGACATGCGAACCGGCATCGGCGAGCCGCCGCAGCTGCCCGCCACCGTCACCGCGTGGTATGCGGACCAGCGCAGCGCCGAGACGGGCGTGAGCTGGCCGGCTATCGATGCCTCGCGCCTGAGCGGCGAAGGCCGCATCGAGATCCACGGCATGGCCGATGGCGGCGCGCCGGTGGCCGCCACGATCTGGGTGCGGGCGAGCGAGCCGGGGCAGGTCAATACCGTCGATGCGTTGGCGGACGTCGTCGGCAATGTCGGCGAAGCGCCGGCGCTGCCAGCTTTCGCCACGGTGCAATACAACGATGGATCGCGCGAACGCCGGCCGATCGCATGGCGGCAGGTCGCGGCGGCCGACTACGCAAAGGCAGGCCGCGTCGTCGCAACCGGCGAAGTGGCCGGCCGCGGCAACAGCGGCCGCCTGCCGGTCAAGGTCCAGATCGTGTTGAAGGCGGATTGAGCGCATGCGCCTGATGCCGCAACGATGGAGCATGCTCGGCGGCTGCCTGCTGGCGGCGAGCCTGGGCCTGGCCGCGCAGACCGTGCCACCGCGCCGGATCCATGCCGCGGGCAATCCGATCATGGCCGACGGTACGTACTACTCGGCCGATCCCGCGCCGCTGGTCGCCGACGGCAAGCTGTACATCCTGGCCGGTCGCGACGAAGCACCGCCCGACGTCAACGACTTCATCATGAAGGAGTGGCAGCTGCTGGCTACCGACGACGTTGCCGGCGGCGAGTGGATGCACTATCCGTCGTTGCTGCGCCCGGAACAGGTGTTTGCCTGGGCGGCCGCGGGCCGCGCCTATGCTGGCCAGATCGTGCGCGGGCCGGATCGCCGTTATTACTTGTATGCGCCGGTGGAAGAGCGCGATTCCGCCAACCCGGACAAGTTCGCCATCGGTGTCGCCGTTGCCGACAGCCCGCTAGGGCCGTGGCGCGACGCGCATCCGCAGGGGCCGATCGTGTCGCAGTCGCTGCCCGAAAAGAACGACATCCAGAACATCGATCCGACCGTGATGGTCGACGACGACGGCCGCGTGTATCTGTACTGGGGTACGTTCGGCCGCCTGCGCGGCATCGAACTGGAGCGCGACATGCTGACACCGAAGGGCAGGGCGGTCAGCGTGACCACGCTCGACGGCTACTTCGAAGCGCCGTGGTTGTTCAAGCGCAACGGTACCTATTACATGGTCTACGCCGGCAACAAGGCCGGCCGCAGCTCCGAGTGCACGCCGACGCTGTATCACGCCTGCATCGCCTACGGCACGGCGGATGCGCCGCTTGGGCCGTGGACCTACCGCGGCGTCATCCTGGCCCCGGTGTCTTCCACGACCTCGCATCCCGGGATCATCGAGTACAAGGGGCAGTGGTACATCACCTACCACACCGCCGATGCGCAGGGCGGCGGCCACTTCCGCCGCAGCGTGGCGATCGACAAGGTCGAATGGGACGACAGCACGACACCCGCGCGGATGCGCCGTGTGGTGCAGACGCATGCACCGAAGGCCGAGCCGCCGCCGCAGCGCAATATCGCGCCGGCGGCGCTGGCCAGCGCGTCCAACGGCCCCGATATTCCGGTGCAGTACTGGCTGCATGCGCTCAACGACGGCGTGGTGAAGAAGTCGCCGCTGCCGCCGGACATGTGGGGCAGCTGGACGCCGCACAATCCGCCGCGGCAGTGGATCCAGTACAGCTGGGACCGGCCGGTGACGATCGACCGATCGCGCATCGTGTTCTGGGCCGACCATCCCGCCGGTGCGGATGTCGGCATAACGCCGCCCAGATCCTGGCACCTGGAGTACCGTCACGACGGCGCATGGCGGCCGGTGCCGAAGGCCGTCAACTATGGGCGCAGACCGGGAGTCTTCGAACAGGTTGCGTTCGCGCCGGTGACCACGCGCTGCCTGCGCGCCATGTTCGACGCGTCCGGCGAGGGTGCGCGCCACGCCGCGCTGGCGGTGCAGGAGTGGGAGGTGCTGGCCACCGCGCCGCAGCGCCTGCCATCCGCCACGGCCGGCGCCGACGAGCGTTGCGATGCGCATTAGGGTCAAGACGCCACTGGCGATCTGTTCGATATTCCGTCATTCCGCTTTACGCCGATTCCATTCCGGAGTTCCCGCATGACCAGGCAACCGCTTTCCGCTGGAGAACATCACCAGGCTGCGCCGTCGACGGCGGATCTGTCACGCCGCCGCTTCATGCAGTGGAGCGCGCTCGCCATGGCCGCCGGTTTCCTTAAATTTCCGACGGAAGCGGCCGCTTCCACGCCGGGCCGGGTTACGGCCGTACCCCTGCAGGCGGTGCGCCTGAAGCCGTCGCTGTTCCTGGATTCGCTGGTCACCAACCGGCGCTACCTGTTCGAGCTGGAACCGGATCGCCTGCTGCATAACTTCCTGCAGTATGTGGGCCTGCCACCGAAGGGCGCGGTCTACGGCGGCTGGGAAGGCGACACGATCGCCGGCCACACGCTGGGCCATTACCTGAGCGCGCTGGCCTTGTTGTATGCGCAGACCGGCGACGCCGAGGCGAAGCGGCGCATCGACTACATCGTGGCCGAACTGGCGCGCGCCCAGGCGCAGGACAAGGACGGTTACGTCGGCGGCCTCACGCGCAAGGACGACAAGGGCAAGATCGACGGCGGCAAGATCGTGTTCGAGGAAGTGCGCCGGGGCATCATCAAAGGCAGCGCGTTCAACCTCAACGGCAGCTGGTCGCCGCTGTATACCGAGCACAAGCTGTTCGCCGGCCTGCTCGATGCCCATGCCCTGGCTGGAAGCACGCAGGCGCTGGAGGTGCTGGAGAAAGTGGCCGGCTACTTCGCCGGGGTGTTCGACGCGCTGGATCACCAGCAGATGCAGACGCTGCTGGACAGCGAATTCGGCGGCCTCAACGAGTCGTACATCGAACTCGGCGCGCGCACCGGCAACCCGCGCTGGACGGCGATCGGCAAGCGGCTGCGCCACGAGAAGGTCGTCGATCCGGCCATCGCCGGCAAGGACGACCTGCCGCACCGGCATGCGAATACCCAGGTGCCGAAATTCATCGGCGAGGCCCGGCAGTTCGAAGTCGCCGGCGACACCGACTCGGCCGCCGCGGCCCGTTTCTTCTGGGAAACCGTGGTCACGCACTACAGCTATGTGATCGGCGGCAATGCCGACCGCGAATATTTCCAGCAACCGGACACGGTCGCGTCCTTCCTTACCGAGCAGACCTGCGAGCATTGCAACAGCTACAACATGCTCAAGCTCACCCGGCATCTGTATCAATGGACGCCACAGAGCCGGTATTTCGACTACTACGAACGCACGCTGCACAACCATACGATGGCGGCCCAGCATGCCGAGACCGGCATGTTCGCGTACATGATGCCGATGATTTCCGGCGGCGAGCGCGCCTTCTCCGACAAGTTCGATTCGTTCTGGTGCTGCGTCGGCACCGGCATGGAAGCGCATGCGCAGTTCGGCGATTCGATCTACTGGCGCGACGAGCAGTCGCTCTACGTCAACCTGTATATCTCCTCCACCCTGGACTGGAAGGAGCGCGGCCTTGCGCTGCAGCTGGACAGCGGCGTGCCGGACAACGGCAAGGTCAGGCTGCAGATCGACCGCGCGGACGGCAAGGCACCGCGGCGGCTGCTGCTGCGCGTCCCGGCCTGGAGCGAAGGGCGCTTCTCGCTGCGCGTGAACGGCCAGGCGCAGCATGCCAAGGCCGAGGACGGGTATGTGGTGCTCGCGCGTGCATGGAAGGCCGGCGACGTGGTCGACGTCGAGTTCGACATGCCCTTGCGGCTGGAGCACGCGGCGGGCGACGAGAACAGCATCGTGGTGATGCGCGGCCCGCTGGCACTGGCGGCGGACCTTGGCCCGGTCAGCGAGCCGTACGATCAACCCGACCCGGCGCTGGTGGCGGATGCCTCGCCGCTGTCGGGATTCAAGCCGCTGCCGCAGCCGGGACGCTTCCTGGCCGCCACCACGCGGCCGCAGGCGCTGACCTTCGTGCCGTTCTTTGCCCAGTACGAGCGCCGCAGCGCGCTGTATTTCAAGCGCATGGATTCGCAGCAGTGGGCGCAGGAGGTGAAGCGGCGGGAGCAGGCGAGGGCGGAGCAGGCCGCCTTGCAGAGCAGCGCGGTGGACATGATCCAGTTCGGCAACGAGGCATCCGAGAAAGCCCATAAGCTGGCCAGCGATACCTCGTTCGGCGGCGCCTACCGCCGCAAGGAATGCCGCGATGTGCGCGGCAAGGGCTTCGTCGAATTCGAGATGAAGGGCGATGACCGCCCGCTGGCCTTGCGCCTGCGCTTCTGGGGCAGCGACAAGGGGCGCTTCAATATCCTGGTCGACGGCAAGCTGGCGGTGGAAGTGAAGGTCGAGCGCGGCAACGTGATCGACTTCGTGGACCGCGACTATGCGCTACCGCCTGCACTCACCCGCTCCGCCAGAACCTTGAAGTTCCGCATCGAACCGCAGCACGGCGACACCGCCGGCCCCCTGTTCGGCGGCTGGCTCATCCCCGCCTGACCCGACGGCGTAGGTTGGGGTGAGCCGAAGGCGAACCCCAACGAACCCTCCAGACACAGGAACCCCCATGGGAATCTCGAGCGAAGCCCGGAGCCCCCGCACCCGCTGGCTGCTTTGCGCGCTACTGGCACTGGCCTGGATCAACGGCGGTGTACACGCGCAGCCGCAGACCGGCACGCCAGCCCCATCCCTGGAAGGCATCTGGGTTTTCGACAGCGGCCCATCGTTCCCCGGACCGCGCTACCTGCGCATCACGACCGCTGCCGGACCAGCCAAGGGCGCGCTCACCACCGACTGGTACGGCGACCTGCCGATGAACAAGTTGCACATCGAAGGCGACGTCGCGCATTTCGAGATCGACAACGGCAACCCGCGCCTGCCACCCAAGCCGTGGACCGCAACCCTGGCCGGCGGCAACTTGCGGGTGGTCGGCGACATCTGGTCCACCCACGTCGACATCAAGGGCCGCCGCGGCAGCGAGGCCGATGCGCAACGCCTGGCTTTCAAACCGGCAGCGCTGCCGCCGCCGCAGAAACTGGCGCCGGATGGCCAGGCGCCGACTCCGCCGATGGGCTGGAGCAGCTGGAACAAGTTCGCCGAGCATATCGACGACCAGACCATCCGCGGCATCGCCGACGCGCTGGTGTCATCCGGCCTGCGCGATGCGGGCTATGTCTACGTCAATATCGACGACGGCTGGCAGGGCAGGCGCGATGCCCATGGCGTGCTGCAGCCCAATCCACGCTTCCCCGACATGAAGGCGCTCGCGAACTACGTGCACGCGCGGGGGCTGAAGCTCGGCATCTACAGCTCGCCCGGCCCGCGCACCTGCGCCGGCTACGAGGGCAGCTACGGCCATGTCGAACAGGATGCGCAGACCTGGGCGGCATGGGGCATCGATTACCTGAAGTACGACCTTTGCTCGGGCGAAGGCATCTTCCGCCAGCCGCAGGAAGTCCGGCTGGCCTACCAGCAGATGGGACAGGCGCTGCGCGCGACCGGCCGGCGCATCGTCTACAGCCTGTGCCAGTACGGCCGCGACGACGTCGGCAGCTGGGGGCGCGAGGTCGGCGGACACCTCTGGCGGACGACCGGCGACATCGAAGACAAGTACGAAGTGATGGCGCGCATCGGCTTCGACAGGAACGGCAATCCGGCGCATGCGGGGCCGGGCGGCTGGAACGATCCGGACATGCTCGAAGCGGGTAACGGCGGCATGAGCGAGGACGAGTACCGCACGCACATGTCGCTGTGGGCGCTGTCGGCTGCGCCGCTGCTGCTGGGCAACGACGTGCGCGACATGTCGGCGCGGACGCTGGCCCTGCTGCTGAATCGCGAGGTCATCGCCATCGACCAGGACGCCCTGGGGCGGCAGGGCAAGGCCCTGCGCAAGGCCGGCACGACCGAGATCTGGACCAAACCACTGGCGGACGGTTCGGTCGCAGTGGGTTTGTTCAATCGCGACGCGCAGATGCACGAGATCGCGTTCTCGCCGGCCGAAGCGGGGATGCCGGATGGCGCGGCGATCCGCGATGTGTGGCGTGGAGCATCGATCAAGGGAAGCGAGCACACCTTCAAAGTGCCGGCCCATGGCGTCGTGCTGCTACGCCTGTCGCGGGTCGGAAGCGGTTGACCGCACGGATGGAGCTAGACTTCCGGCCCCATCCTCGATGGACAAGGAAGCCGCAATGAAGCTCCTCCTCACCTCTGGCGGCGTCAGCAACCCGAGCATCCGCAATGCCCTCGTCGACATGCTGGGCAAACCCATCGCCGAGTCGACCGCGCTATGCATTCCCACCGCGATGTACGGCATGCTGCCCAGGACCGCGGTCATGACGTGGCGGCAGATCGCCGGGCAGACGCCCACGCCCATGGTCGAGCTGGGATGGAAGTCCGTCGGCATGCTCGAGCTGACTGCGCTGCCCAGCATCGACAAGGAGAACTGGATCCCCTTGGTCCGGGAGACCGATGCCCTGCTGGTCTGCGGCGGCGATGCCCTGTATCTGCACCACTGGATGCGCGAGTCCGGCCTGGCCGATCTGTTCCCGTCGCTCAGCAAGACGGTCTATGTGGGATTGAGCGCCGGCAGCATGGTGATGGCGCCGCACATCGGCGAGGCATTCGTGGGCTGGAAGCCGTCCGCCGGTGGCGACAGCGCGCTGGGCATGGTCGGCTTCTCGATCTTCCCGCACCTGGATAATCCCATGTGCCCGGAGAACAGCATGGCCGATGCCGAGCAGTGGGCCGCGCGCGTGCCGGTGCCCGGATATGCGATCGACGACGAGACGGCGATCAAGGTGGAGGACGGGGCCTTGGAGATCGTCTCCGAAGGGCACTGGAAGTTCTTCGAGCGCTAGACGCGCTGCATCCCGGAGGCCGTACCAGCAGCCCGCGCGAGGCCATGAGACCTTGAGTTCTCGCCCGTGGCGTCATTGCGGCAAGAGATTCGCCTCAGGCCGCAGGCCGCGGCCGTGTTCCCGGTGACGAAGTCGCAATACGAACGCATGACGCCGGCACCGGGAAGGCAACCCCAAAAAAATCCCGCGAATGGTGACGCACATCGTCTTTTCGCATTTCACCTGATCGGCCAGGCGTCATACGGCCATCCGTCGAATTGCGTCGTCTTTCGGGCGCGCGTATCAACGCCGCGGAGCAGGGGACTCAAGTTCCGAACCATTACAGGGAGGGTGCCGCCATGGTGGCCACGAGCCGTTGGATAGTGCTTGCCTTGGTCTGTGCAGGATTGATTGCCGGCACCAAGAGCAACGCACAGGCCGCTGCTGGAACTGCACCCACCGATGCCGTGTCACTCGGGCTGACCGAGCTCAAAGACGACCTGTCCCGCCAGCAGCTGTTCGGTGAAATACAGGCCACCGACCGGCGCAGCGGCAGCGCATCTGCCCGGCGAGCCGAGGAGGCGGCCGAGTCCTTCGATCTGCGCGGACCATTCCGCTTTCCCGCAGACACCACCTACGACCCCTCGGCGAACGACGGCGCCGGCGGACCGCGCGTCGACTCGTACTTCGGCATCGACATCAGCCACTACACGAGCCCGTCCTTTCCCTTGGACCTTCTGAAGATTCGCAATGTCCAGTTCCTCTACATGAAGGCCACCCAGGGCGCGAAAGGGCTCGACGGAAAGTTCGCGTATTTCTGGAAGCGCGCAGGCGAGCTGCCCAAGGGCAGGCAGGTTCATCGTGGCGCCTATCATTTCCTGTCGGCGTGCCAGGACGCGGACTGCGCGATCGCGCCCGCCGCCTGGGGCAAGTTGCAGGCTGAAACGTTCGTCAGAGTAATCAACGCGAACGGCGGCCTGCTACCCACCGATATGCCGCCGGTCGTCGATCTCGAATGGGACAAGGCGAGCGCCAACGGGCCCGATCGCTGGCAACGCCGGTCGCCGCAGGAGATCGTGCAGATCGTCGACGCATTCCTGGCCGAAGTGCAGGCCGGGCTCGGCCGCACGCCGATGATCTACACCGCGCAGGCCTGGTGGAATGAGCGCATGAAGGCCACGCCCATGAGCCCCGCGATGAAATCGGCATCGCTGTGGCTGGCCGATTATTCGAAGTCCTCGCGCGCCATCGAGGTCCCGCGCACGATCAACGCGACGAAATGGGCGCTATGGCAGTTCACCGATGCGGGAACCATGGCCACGGGTTTCGCCGGGGCGTTCGACACCAACATCTACAAAGGCTCCCTGCCTGATCTCTACCGCTCGCTTGGGGTGCAGGACTTTGCGCCATGACGGCCCGGCCCGGCATGGCGAGGGCCATGGCGGCCGCCTGGGCACTGCTGGCCCTGTTGCCGGCCGGGCCGCTGCGCGCGCAGAGCCCGCCGGCGCCGTTCGAGGGCACCTGTCCCAGCGGCGCACCCGCGAAGGAGCACTACTGCGCATTCTTCGTGCGCTACAACACCGGCGACGGCCCTCTTCAAGCGATGGTGGGGGATTTTCTCGGCGTCACGGAGGCGTCGCAGACACGATCCGTCGGCCTCATTATCGCCATCGACGACTACCCGAACCTGCCCGGGCATAACTTGACCGCTGCCGCGGTGGACGCCCGGCGACTGCAGGATTTCCTGATCAACGACCAGCATTTCGACGAAGTCATCGTGCTGCGCAATGCAGATGCCTCCGCCGAGAACATCAACTATTTCCTGGAAGACTATCTGCCCAGGCATGCCGACGACTACAAAGGCAGCGACGGCAAGAGCAGGGCCAGGCTCCTGATCGCCTACAGCGGGCATGGCAGGGGACGCAGCCCGAGCGCGCAACCCGCCTTCATCCTGAGCGGCGCGACGGATCCGGAGGGCTCGGACGGCATCTACAAGATGACGGAATTCACCGGCGACGTCGCGAACCTGGCGACGCATTATTTTCACGTGCTGACGCTGATCAATGCATGCTTTGGCGCCAATGTCTTTCCGAGCGGCAGTACCGGTGCGGCAGCGTCGCCGACGGCGCCGGGCTCCTTCATCATCACGGCCGGGTCGCCGAATGACGAAGTGCAGGCATTGATTCCGTCGCGCGGCAGCCTTTTCTTCGACCTGGTCGTCAACAGCATTACGCAAGGGGAGGCCGACCCGCAGAGCTATCAGTACTACTCCTCGAACCAGGACGGTTCGGTCCAGTCCGCGGGCACGCTCACCCTCACGCTGGCCCTGGACAGCTATCTGACGGCGGCCTTCTATCGGATCAATGCCATCCAGAAGAAAACCGATCCGGCGTTTCATGCGATCAGCCCGCCGTATTTTGGGCCGGTGCAATCCGGTGTGGCGCAAGGCGGATTCTTTTTCGTGGCGAACAAGCCGCCGGGCGATCCTCTTGCCAGCATCAGTCCATACCTCAAGCCGCTGGCGCCCGGATCACCGATTGAGACGGCGTCGATCGGCGAGATGCCACCCGCACCCGGACTCCCGTCACGAAGCTACGCTTTCTCGCCAAGGCCGGCATCGACGGAGGCTACCGCCGACCAGAGCGTTCCCGTCGGCCCGGTCAGCAGCATCAAGGGGCACCCCGATATCAAGATTTTCAAGCCGCCCGTGATCTATCCGATCAAGGGCTACGACCTATCGTCCGCCGATGGACGGATCGATTGGAATGCCTTTGCCCGATCGCCACGCCCCAACTTCATCTATGCACGCGCGCTGGGCTGGGCCGGACCCGATCCGACCTTCGCCGATCGATGGTCGCATGTGAAAGGGCTGGGGATCGATCGCGGCGCGTACATCAAATTCAATTTCTGCCTTTCGGTCCAGGACCAGCTCGACCAGTTTCAGCGCCTGGTCGAAGCCGACCCGGACATGCTCCCCGTGGGCATCGAGCTGGTGACGCCGAGCGTCGACCAGAGCCAAGGCGCTCGGCAACTGGCCTGCTACCAGCAGCTTGGCGCAGCGCAAGCCCGCGAGCGGATTCTGCAGCTGGCCCAAGGGATCAAGCTGCAATCCCGCAAGACACCGATCCTGCTCGGCAACAGCTACAACCTCTCCGTCCTGACCGACGAGCGGTCGGAAACCTACATGATCTGGCTCAATGCCTATGGCCCCCACAACGCGATCAGCAGCAAGCTGAAGCTGCGCGGCCGCAATCCGTGGACCATGTGGCAATACTCCGGAACGCTGCCGGTGCCCGGCATCGGCGCGCAGACCACCGGCGAGGTATTTTTTGGAACGCCATTGCAATACGAGGCGTTTCGGCGCGGGGAGGGCAATGTGGGGCTCGAGGCGGCGCGATAAGGACTACTCATCGCGCCACGGCGATTCGCACCGGCTACGGCATCTTCTGTACGCTCAGCAAAGCAGTCCCGTGCGCCGGCAGGCTCAGGCTCAAGCTGCCGGATGCCCTGGAGCTTCGTCCGCTCCATAAGTCGCGCGCGGCGTACCTGCCGGACTCCAGGCCCAGTTCGCCCCAGGCCGCTTTCAGCGCGAACGGCTTCTCGCCCAGATTGAACAGCGCCAGGTAGCGCTCGCCGTTGCGCCCGGACGCCACCCAGGCGCGCACCTGTTCGTAGCCCTCGGGAAGGCGATCGACCGGATGGTTGTCGTGGCTGTGCTGATCGAGCGCGATGACATCCTGGTTAGTAATCAGGGCCCTGGTCGTCTCGTCCAGCCGGGTAAGATTGGCGCCCAGGACCAGCGGCGAGCGCGCCATGGCATGCAGGCTCAGCAGCGTGCGCTGTTCTTCCGCCGTCAGGCGCGAGCTGCGCGCATCGCCCCAGCCGGGATGCGGTGCAAGCGTGCCCAGCGGCAGCATGTCGGCATCGGGCCAGCGGCCGTCGCGAGCCTGGCCGGCCCAGGCGGGCAGGCGGTCGAAGAGGTCGCGCACGCCCATCGGAAAATCGTCGTTGGGATGCTCCCGGGTGAAGGTCCATCCGTCCCAGACATCATTGGAGATGCGCCACATCTGGCCGAACTGGCGAATCTCCGCGGCATGCGCGAGCTGGGTCGGGCCGGGCGACAGGCTGAGCACGATCGGACGGCCGGACTTGCGGATCGCCGCCGCGATCTGGCGAATTTCGCCGATCTTGTAAGGGTGGTCGGCGATGCAGTCGACCTTGAGAAAATCCACGCCCCAGCGAGCATACAAGGCCAGCATGGCGTCGTAATAGGCCTGTCCGGCGGGTGTGTCGCGCACGCCGTAGTTGCTGTCGTCCCAAGGGCAGGTGTCCGTGGTGTCGGCAGCGTCTTTCGCGCGGAACGCGGAGTCGGCGATGGGCAGGTTCGATGTCACGGCCTGCTTGGGAATGCCCCGCACGATATGGATGCCGAATTTCAATCCTTGCGCATGCACCCAGTCGGCCAGCGGCTTGAAGCCCTGGCCAGCGGCGGCGGAGGGGAAGCGATTGAGCGCCGGAATCAGCAGGCCGTTCGCGTCCAGCGCGTAGTCACGGGTCTGCAGCTTGTCGCCGAAAGGCTGGCGCATGTACCAGCCCTGGTCGATGACCGCATAACTCCAGCCGTGGGCGCGCAGTCCGGCGAGCACGCTGGCATTGGCCTTGAAATCCGCCTCGTCGATGGTCAGGCCATAGGCATCCCAGCTGTTCCAGCCCATGGGCGGGGTGGGGCTGACCTCTTGGGCCGCTGCCGTCCCGGCCAGCGTCAGCACGCAAATCAGCAGTGTGCGCATCGCATTCCACATGAGGCTTGCTCTCGCCATGCCGTCGGCAACGCGCCATGAGACGCCAAGCCGCTCTGCGCCGCATTACGTAGAACGACAGACGTCGTTATGAAATTTGCAAGAGACCGGGGTGTTTCCATGCGAAGCGCTTACCGCGCGGCGTCCCGACGGCTCGCCTTGATCCCCTGATCACGTTGCGGCCAGAATGCTGCGGATCGGATATCGATATCCAACCGAGGGTTGCAGCGCCCATGACGGAAGAATCGAAAATCACGAAAGAGCAGCAGGACCAACAGGTCGGGGGAGCCTCCGGGAATACGGAGGCGCGCGGCAGGATCTCACGCCGCGAATTCCTCACCGGCACGGCCATCGCCGCGGCCGGGCTGATGATCGTGCCCCGCCACGTCCTGGGCGGACCCGGCCACACGCCGCCCAGCGATCGATTGAACATTGCCGGCATCGGTGTCGGCGGCATGGGCCTGCACAACATGCGCGCGCTGGCCGGCGAGAACATCGTCGCCTTGTGCGATGTGGACTGGGGCTATACGGAGAAGTCCTTCCGCGGGATGGTGGACGGCTTGCCGAAAACGCAGGCACGCCTCGACAAGGCCCAGACCGCTAAGGAACGCCGGGAACTGCAAGAAGAGATCGCGCAGACAAAGCTGCTTTCCGGCAAGTTCAACTCGGCCAGGCGCCACACCGATTACCGCCGGATGCTGGAACAGCAGAAGGACATCGACGCGGTGGTCATCGCGACCCCGGACCACCTGCATGCAGTGATCGCCAGCGCGGCGATGAGCCACGGCAAGCACGTGTATCTGCAGAAGCCGCTCACCTGGTCGATTTACGAAGCCCGCGAACTGTCCAGGAAAGCGCAGGACCATCCCAAGCTCGTCACGCAGATGGGCAACCAGGGACACTCGACCGACGACGCCCGGCTGATCAACGAGTACATCGCGGCCGGGGCGATCGGCGAGGTTCGCGAGGTCCACGCCTGGACCAATCGCCCGCTTGCCTTCTGGCCGCAGGGCATTCCACGCCCGCAAGCCAGGCCGCGGCCGGACGATGCGAGCTGGAGCGAGGACGCGGTGATGGACCGGCTCGCCAACGCCATGGCCGGCAACTATCCGAAGCCCGAAGGGTTGGTCTGGGACCTCTTCCTCGGTCCCGGCCCCGTCGTCGACTACCACCCGGTGTATCACCCGTTCAACTGGCGCGGCTGGGTGGATTGGGGTGTGGGTGCGATCGGGGACATGGGGGCACACCTGATCGACTCCCCGTTCTGGTCGCTGGACCTGGGCTTCCCGACCGCCGTGGAGACCGTCTCGACGCCATTCAACGAGGCGTCGTATCCCATGGCGACGATGACGCATTACGAGTTCCCCGCGCGTGGCAGCAGGCCGCCGGTGAAGCTCACCTGGTATGACGGCGCGTTGCTGCCGCCGCGGCCGAAAGGGTTGGGAGCAGGGCAGATCAGCAAGGACGGCGGTGTCCTGTATGTGGGCGACAAGGGCGAACTGATCCACGAGACCTACGGCGCGAACCCGCGCCTGTTGCCGCAGTCGCTGCATGACGCGGTGGGCACGCCTCCGCAACGGTATGCGCGCATCAAGACCTCGCACGAGATGAACTGGGTGGATGCCTGCAAGGGGAGGGCGGAAGCATCGTCGCCGTTCTCGTACGCCGCACGGCTGACGGAGGTCATGCTGCTGGGGGTTGTGTCGCTTCGCGCCGGGGGAAGGATCGAGTACGACGCGGAGAACATGCGCATCACCAATATGCCTGACGCCAATGCGTTTCTGCGGCGTGAGTATCGCGACGGGTGGGCGCTCTAGGGATTGCTGCGATACACAGAGGACGTGTTCTTGGACGTTTTCGATCTAGCCAAAAACCCCGACCAGATTGGCCCGGACTATCTGTTCCATCTCATCTTCGTGGTGCTCGGCCTGGGCGGGTCGGGCTTCATGCTGTACCTGATCCGCAGCGGACGAAAAGGTGCGTGGTTCTATCTTTTGCTTACCGTGGCCATCACGGCGGGCGCGTGCTGGGCGATGCTGCATGAGATCCGTCATGCCGGCATGGTGAAGGCGCAAGTCCTGAGTGGCCGCTTTGCCAGCGTCGAGGGTTGCCTCGATCAGTTCCACCCAGGGCTGGCCTCATCGAGCGAGGCCGATGCCGGCGTGGAGCAATGGTCCGTGGCGGGGCAGCGGTTCGATTACGCAGCGGACGAAATCCGGCTTGGCTACCATGCGACCGAGCCCGCGGGCGGCATGGTCCATGCGGATTCCTGGGTTCGGGTCGGTTATGTCCGTGACGACGTGCTTGCACGCAACGACATCGTACGGCTTGAGGTAACCCGGCATGCGTGTCCGGTGGCGCCGGATTTCGCCAGGTAGGCTGTCGAAAAGTGCTGCGCAGCCTCGGTACCGCGTACCGATCGCGCACTTCAGCTTGACAGCCAATCCCTATCTTCCAGGCCGAGAGCTTCATGCAGTCTTCGCTCGCCGGATTCCGGCCGACCGCGCTCACATCCGCATCGTCCGCGATCCGTACAGCCGTTCCGCCGTCAGTCCGGCTTCCCGGCAGCGACCGATGAACTTGTCGGACTCGACGATCTGCTTGCTCTGCGGGGTGTATTGCAGTCCGGCAACGAAGCGCAGCCAGGGC
This sequence comes from Dyella marensis, assembly GCF_900112865.1. GTDB lineage: Bacteria > Pseudomonadota > Gammaproteobacteria > Xanthomonadales > Rhodanobacteraceae > Dyella_D > Dyella_D marensis_A. The sequence goes on from NZ_FONH01000001.1 coordinate 71,296, forward strand.
TCCTGCCCCATGGCGTAGACATAAGCCGTCTTGCAGCCGATTTCCTCCACGATCCTCCAGGCGTTTTCGCTGCCGGATCCGGACAGACGCCGCGAGTCATCATCCTTGCGGCTGATCGGCTGGCTCAGATAAGGGCCGTAGAGCCAGGTGAGCGGCGCGCCATCGCATTCCATGCCGATGAACAAGGTATCGACCTTGCCCAATCTCTGCACGATGCGCCGATAAAGCGCGCGATCCTTGCCGTCGGAGTCCGCCAGGAACATCAGCGTCCTGCCTTGCAAGTCCACATGCAGGCCGTGCTTGCTGGCAATGCTCAGGTCGGCGTGCTCGCCATAGAAAGGCAAGGCGGTAAGGTGGCCGCCGGGAATCGCGACGCGCTCCATCGGGTCGAGTACCTGCACGCGCGGCTGGCCGATGGCCTGTAGCGCAAGTTTCATCGACGGGTCGGCAAGACTGTTGGCGTTATTGCGCGGCACCAGGATCGTGCCGATACGGTCGCGCAGCTGCAGCAGCGTCTCGACGCTGAAATGGTCCTGGTGGTTGTGGGTGAGGAAGACATAGTCGATGCGGTCCGGCAGGTCGTGGAACGTAAGCCGGCCGTCGTCGCCGTCGTCCCAGGCCAGGAAAGGATCGATCAGCACCGAGACCTCGGCACTCTGCACCAGCACGCAGGCGTGTCCGAAGTAGCGCACGCGCACTCCTTCGCCAGCAAAATTCGGTTCCTTGCGCGGCGGCGGCGTCTGCGCGAAATAGCCGCGCAGACGCGCGCGCTCTGCATCGCCGTCGACACCCAGCGCATTAGCCAGGACGCCGAACGGGACCGGCGAGAGTCGGCTGCGGGACACCAGATCGTATGCGGCACTGTCGAACGGCAGCGGCACGACGAAGCGGTCCTCACCGTCCAGCCGCGGTGTGTTGATGAAGAAGCTGCGTTCCGCGTCCGGCGTCTTGCAGAAGGCGATCTCCTGCGCCGCCGTGCCGGCCAGTTCGCCCCGGTAGATCAATTCCTCGAGCACGCGCAGCGAAGGATGGTGATTGAGGTCGTAGTTGGCCTCCACCAGGCCCGCGAGCGATGCGGGCAGCGCACCGTAATGGTGGTCGAGGCTGAAGCCGGTCTCACTCTTTTGCAGCTGGCGGTCCAGCTTGAGCAGATCTTCGGCGAAGCCGAGCAGATCCGCTCCGCGCGTCAAGATGTCCTGCTGCAAAGCGCGCACGGCTGGCAGATCACGCTGGCCCAGCTCCAGAAACGACCCGCCAAGCATCTTCGGGTTTTTCCTGGCCGCCTCGTGCACCGCCGGATTGGCGACGAACGATTTCAGCATCGGCAGGTGGCGAAAGGCCAGCGACAGCGCCAGTTGCACCGGCGAGACCAGATGGCCCCAGGCATACCAGCGGAAGACCAGCGGCTCGAGCTTGGTATCGGGTGCGAGGCATACCAGGTCGCTGTCGGCGGCGGTGGCGTTCATGCTTTCTCCATGGCGAAAATCGGATCGCAGGCTGGGGCGCGGCGAACGGCGCGCCGGAATCGCGCGTAACGGATGGCGTCGTTCACAGCAGCGAGGCTCCTTCCGTATCGCGAACCGCCAGCACGATCTTGCCGATGTTCCGGTTCTCCTCCATCTCGGCTTGGGCCAGCGCGAGATCGGCAAGGGCATAGGTGGCGTGGATGACGGGACTTATGTCGCCCTGTTGAAGGGGCTTGGCCCAACGCTGGCGGAAGCGCGCGTTCACGCCGCGCTTCTGGGCCATCGGGCGCAACCGCAGCGACGAACCCTTGATCTGCAGACGGCGCTCCACCAGGAACAGCAGGTCGATTTCCGCCGACAGTCCGTCCAGCAGTCCCGCCGACACCATGCATCCGCCAGGGCGAAGCGCGCGAAGGTTGCGCTCCAGATACGCACCTCCAACGAAATCCAGGACCAGCGCAACGCCCTCGCCGCCGGTCAGGCGCAGCACCTCGGCGAGGAAATCCTGTGTCCTGTATTCGATGACGTCCGCGGCGCCGAGTCCGCGCAGCGCCTCGGCCTTGGCCCGGGAGCCGACGGTGCAGATCGGCCGCGCCCCGGCGTGCAAGGCCATCCGCATCGCCGTGGTGCCGATACCGCTGGCGCCGGCGTGGATAAGCACACTGTCGCCCGGCGCCAGGCCGCCGAGTTCGAACAGGGTTTCGTTGCAGGTCAGAAAGGACTCGGCCGTCGCCGCGGCCTCTTCGAAACCCACTCCGTCGGGAATCGGGTTGGCCATGAGGCGGTCCAGCAGGCAGAACTCGGCGAAGCCGCCGCCTTCTACCACGCCGTAGACACGCTGGCCGCGGGAGAAACCCGAGACATGCTCGCCCCAGGCTTCCACCGTGCCCGCGATTTCCACGCCGGGAATGGTCGATTGCCCGGCGGGTATCTCGTATTCCCCTTCGCGTTGCAGCACGTCGGCCCGGTTGAGGGCGCTGGCATGCACCTTCACCAGCAGCATGTCCGGCGTGCACACCGGCATGGGCAGCTCGCGCCGCGCGATGACATGCGGACCGCCGGCGCCTTCGTAGACCATCGCCAGCATCCGCTCAGTATCCGGCATGGTCTTCAGTCTCATGGCCGCGCGTCGGCACCAGGAAGCTGCGCTCGAACGTGAGGAATACTTCGCCCGTGGACAGCAGCCCCCGCGTCAGGCAACTGACGATCCCCGCGCCCGGTCGGGTCTGCGAAAGCCGCTTGGCCAGGATCTCGCTCTCTGCATAGATGGTGTCGCCGGCGAAGACCGGGTGGGTGAGGCGCACCTTGTCCCAACCCAGGTTGGCGAGCGCGCGGCCGCTGGTGCTGCGCACGCTCATGCCGCAGACGATGCTGAAGGTCACCAGGCTGGACATCAGTGGCCGTTTCCACGGCGTATGCGCGCAATACTCGGTATCGATGTGCAGCGGCGAAGGGTTCATGCTGAATCCGGCCATCCACAGATTGTCCGATTCGCCCAGCGTGCGTCCTGGACGGTGCTCGAACACGTCGCCCGGGCGGAAGTCGTCGTAGCAAAAGCCGATGACCTCGCGATAGCGGTGCTCGCCGACGGCCCGGTAACCCCATAAACGATCGTCTCGATCCATGCTCAAGCGCTCTCCTGACGGCATCGGGCTCATGCGCTGGCCATCAGTGATTCGACGGCATCACAGAAATGATCCAGGCGGTCGGCTTCCAGATCGGCGCGAAGCATCACCCGGACGCCGGCCGCACCTCGCGCGACGATCGGGAAGAACACCGCCGAGCAGTAGTAGCCGGCCTGATAAAGCTGTTCGGACAAGCGCACCGCCAGATCCTCGTCGCCCACGTCGATCAGGCGGATGGGCAAGCCGTTGCCTGAGAAGCGGGTGGGGAACCGTCGATCGAAGACATCGATGTTCCGCTGCAGCTTCGCCTGCAGCTGGCCGAGTTCCGCCGTGCGGTGCAGTTCTGCGCTCGCGAGGCAGGCGCCTACCGCGGCCACATCCATGTTCTGCGACCAGGTCACCGGACCCGCATTGCGATAGAGGAACTGGAAATCGCGCTCGCTGCCGAGCATGGCGACGCCGCCCGACGCACCGAAAGCCTTGGCCAGGGAGCCCACGATCATGGTCAAGGGATTCATCTCCATCCTGGAACGGACATAGCCCTCGCCATGCGGGCCCTCGATCGACAGCGCATGGGAGTCGTCGAAATAGAGGAACAGTCCGTAGCGATCCTGCAGCTCGATCAGGCCCTCCAGCGCGGTGCGTCCGCCCATGGAATAGGCACCGTCGGCGACATAGGCCACGCGCGGGTATTTCTTGCAGATGTCCTCCAGATAGTTCAAGTCGTTGTGCGGGCAATTCAGCACCAGGGCTTCGTCCCCGCAGATGGGCTTGATGTAGGCCATCGAGAAGTGACAGAAGCGGTCGAAGACCATCACTCGCGGTCCGCTGCCGCCGCCGATGTGTCCGGAGGCGATCAGGGGCAGGATGCCGGCGGTGAGCACGCTGCAGCTCACCCCGGGCAGCGCGGGCGCGCCATAGAGATCGCGCAGGCTTTCCTCCAGTTCGACCAGCAGGTTCAGCCGGACCCGCACTTCCGCGATCGACAGCCCGGTGGTCCCGGCCTTGCGCAACGCGGACACCGCGCCCTCGATGATCTTCGGGTGGTGGTTCAGGCCCAGGTACGAGCAGGAGCACAGCAAGGTGAATTCGTGCCCGCTATCGCGGACGATCAGGCGATCGTTGGACTCGTGGTCGACCTGGATATTGAGCAATCCGCTGTCAGCCGCGCGCAGCCACACCCGCTCGCCATGGGCGAGCATGGCTTCGGCATTCCGATAACGACGCGGTCCGACGATTTCGTTCGAGTCGCTCTGGTCCATGGCGGTCTCCTGGCTGATGGGTGTCGGCGATGCGCCCGGACGGCGCGCCGATGCGTAGGGAAAGGGCGGCACGGGACGGCTCATCCGCGCTCCAAAGGCAAGGTCAGGCAGTGCGGCCCGCCCCACCACGGCCACAGATCGCGGCCGTCGAAGGCCTGCACATCGACACCCCGGGCTTGCAGCGCCGCATGGGTGCGCGGCGCATCGGCATACGCGAGCACCCGGCCGGGTGCGGTAGCCACCAGATTCGATGCTTGCTTGTCGTGCTCGGCGAGCACCACGCGGAAGAAATGCTCCAGGTCGAGTGCATCCGCGGCGCCGCCGACGAAGTCCACCTGCCACCCCCATGCGCGGACCAGGTCCACCAGCTTCATGCCTTCGCAGCTGTCATCCACATCGCCGCTTCCGGCCCGGTAGCGACGAACCCATCCGATGCCCGCCAGGTTGGCGACGGCGGCATCCGCCTGCTGAGCGTCCACGGTGGGCTCCACCAGCAAGCCTTTGAGAAACCGGGTCAGCGGGTCCCGGCCCGCATATCCGGCTTCGAGGAAATAGGGCAGGGCGACCGCGAGCTTGTGGTCCACACGTGTGAAACAGCTGTCCAGGTGCAGGAACATATGCGCCAGGACGCTATCGTCCGGCTTCCACCGCACCGTACTGTCGCCGCGCATCCGCACGGCGATCACATCCATGTCGAGCCGCCTGGCCAACAACGGGGCAACGCGCGGATCCGTGCAATGGCCCACCCCGACCAGCAGAGTTCGCTCGTCTACGACCTGCAGGTCTCCGCCCACCAGGCAAAGCCCCGCTTCGAGGGCGTCGAACAGCACGGGATATTCGCGCAGCGAGGGCGAGAATTCCGCCGCGAACCGCATGAGCGAAGCCTCGCCTCGCCGCGAAGGCGAGATGAAGTTGCCGAGTATCCATCCGCGTGGCGTCATGACGGCCAGGTCACGGGTGAAAGCAAGCCCGAGACGGTGATCGACGATATGGCGGTAGACACCCTCGGCATCGGTCTGGAACTGCACGTGCCCGGCCCGGGCCAGCAGCGTTGCACCGGTCGCCGAGCCGGCCCAGGGCGCGAGCCGGGGCAGGGCGGCGCGCAGCCAGGTCGCGAACTGTCCTTTCCGGCGGGCTTCCTCGATCGCTTCGTCCAGCAACCGCTCCATCGAGAGCACTTCCGCGCCGGAGGCCGCAAGCAGGCGTTCGAGTTCCCCGTGCTGTCGCGCGGCCGCTACCGGTGGCGGGTTGTAGTGCAGGAAATTGCCGGTTGCGACCTCAAGGTGATAGTCGGCGGGCGACGGTGCATTCACGATCACACGCCGCAATGGCGCGATGTCGGAAACCACATACGGCGTCGCCGATACGGCGGCCTCCTCGAACGGCACCCTGTGCGTCAGGCGATTCATGCCTGGCCCATGTTCGCGGGTTCCGCGTAATAGCCCGTGGCCATCGGCCGTGGCGCGTCGAACTCTTGCAGCAAGCGCCGGGCGGATTCGATGAACGGCGCGCCGACGGCGATTCCATCGATCAGGCATATGCCACTGCCGTCGCGGGCGCTCGCGGCGACCAGGCGCCTTGCACGATCGATGTCATCCTGACTCGGCGAAAAAATCTCATTGATGATCGGCACCTGGCATGGATGCACCGCGCCCATGCCGCTGTAGCCGAGCTCGCGGGCGCGCCTGGCCGCGATCGTCAAGCCTTCCGCGTCGCGGACATCGAACCAGGGCGAATCGAGGGGATGCAGACCCGCGCCGCGCGTAGCGGTGGCCAGGCGCGAGCGCGCGTAGTGTTGCGACTGCCAATCGATCGACATGCCGGTGGTGAGCGCGAAATCGGCGGCCCCGAAAATCGTCGCGGTCAAACGGGCCCGCGTGGATACCGTGGCGGATATGTTCTCGATGCCCAGCGGCGTCTCGATGATCGCAATCAGCTCGACCCCGTCCCCCAGCAGGCTCCCGGCGATCTCCAGATCGCGCGGCGATTCGACCTTGGGAACCATCACCACTTCGGGCTTGTACGGACAGCCGCACAGCGCCAGCAGATCGAGCAGTCCGTCGGCGCTGCCCAGGTTGTTGATCCTCACCGCGCGCCGGCACGAAGTTATCGGTGGCCTGGAGAAGAAAGCCACGGCCCGGTTCCTGGCCTCGGCCTTATGGACCGCGGCGACGGAGTCCTCAAGATCGATCAATGCGATATCGGCGTCCGCGGCGTCCGCGTTGACCGATCGCTCGGCCACCAGGGCGGGCGTGAAGAGGATCGATCGGCAATAACGGCTGAACTTTTTCATGTTCACCACCCATCGGCTGACAACTCTCTCTGAGTTGAAATGCCGGCTCTGTGCTGCATGCGCAGAGCCGGGACGCATCCCGCGACCTCACCCGCCGGCGCCAGGCCGCCGCTACCACAGCATGGATGTCTCCTGATCCAATCGCGCTCCATGCCCGGCGGACCGCTGCGGCGCCGTAATGACGAGGGTCGAAGCGATATGAGCCGGAAGCACCGGGCTCAGGCAGCCTCGAAGCTCATCCGCATCCACGGATTGGCCAGGTCCGGTGATGACATACGACACCAGTTGCTTACGTCCGGGTTCGTCCTCCCGCAGCACGCTTGCCGCGTGCGCGATCGCGGGATGCGCGCGCAGCAGGGCGTCGACCCGCTCGATGTCGATGGCGCAATCCGTGCCCTGTGCAGGGCGCTCGGCGGGTGCGTGGAGCATCAACGAACCGTCCGGCGACCAGGATGCAAGATCCCCGGTCCGGTACAGGCGACGGCCATCGGCGAACGGATGGGCGATGAAGCTGCACGCGGTCGGCGCAGGCGAGCCTGCGTGATGGTTTTCGATGCCGTCCCCGGCGAGATACAGCGCTCCGGTCACTCCCGCCGGTACTGGCTGGAGCGTGCCATCGAGGATGTAGGCACGAACCCTCTCCGCGCGCAGGCCTGCCGGCATCGACACGCCGGGAACCGCGCGCGTGTCGGCCGACCATTCGCCAAGGATGCGGGCGGTTTCATCGTCGTCGAGCAGGCTGCGCGCACCCACGGGTGCGTCCGGAGCCTCGGCCATCGTCTGCAGGATATCGGCATAGCCATCCGCGTAGCGCTGTAGCGTAGCCCGGTCGTAGAGATGGCTGTGACCGGTGACCGTAGCGGTGATTCCGTTCGCGTCGCGCTGGAAATCCATGCCCAGCGGGAAGGCCGAATGCCCCTCGCCACTGCCTACGTCGAGTTTCTTGCCCAATTCGTCCAGCTGGTCGTAAACGTGGAAGTGGATGTAGTTGAAGATGACGCCTATCCCGTTCCTCAAACCGCTGTCGCCCAGGATCGCAGGCAACGGGTAGCGCCGGTGGGGGAACAGGCGACTCTCCGCCTCCATGACGTCCCGGATCAGGCCTCTCCAGCTGACGCTGCCGATGCGCATGCGCAAGAACACCGCATTGAGGAACAGGCCGATCAGCTTTTCGGCATCGACGGCTTCGGGGCGGCCGTGGCAGACGATCGCCGTCGCCACGTCACGGCTGCCGGTCAGCACGCTCAGCGCGGCCATGTGGGCGGACAACAGGATCGTCTTGAGCGGAACCTGGCTTTGCTGGGCCAGGTCGACCAGGCCCTCGAAGGTCCGCTGCGAAATCCGGATGACGGCAAAGTCTTCCGGCTGCGCGTGGGACGCGCCTCGCCGCGCCGGCAGGACGCTGCGTTGCGGCTCTACCGGCCTATAGCCTGCCAGCATGTCACGCCAGAAGCGCTGCGTGGCCTCCGACGCGATCGCCTGCTGCTCCAGCGCGATGTAGTCGCGATATCTGACGGGCAAAGGCACGGCGGGCAGCGCGCGCCCTTCGAGCCTGGCCTGGTAGCGCTGCATGAATTCAGTCACCAGGCTGGCGTCGCTCCACCCGTCCAGGACGGCGTGATTGAAGCTGAGGGTAAAGCGGAACTCCACGTCGGTCATGCGATGCACGAAGACGCGCAGCAGGGGAGGCACGTGAACATCGAAGGGGCTTCGCGCCTCCTGTCCGCACCAGCGGTCGAACGCCGCTTCCCGCTCTGCCTCGTCCAGGCCGCGCAAGTCGTCGACAACCAGCGGCACGCGGGCGGATCGATGCACCAGTTGCAAGGGCACGCTGTAGCGATCGAAGTCGTAGCTGGTGCGCAACACCTCATGGCGCAGGGCCAGCTCATCGAGCACGCCACGGATCATCGCCTCTTCGAAAGGCAGGCGCATGGATGCGCAGAAGACCACGTGATACACGGATGAGGCGGTGTCGTAGCGGTTGTAGAACACCATGCCCGCCTGCACCTGGCTGAGCGGGTAGGCGTCCTCGACGTGGTCGGGGACGCACTGGCGATCCGCTTCGGAAATGAGTTCGAAAGCCTCTACCGGGCGCGCGCTCCCGCCCACCGAGAAGGTCGCGATCGCCGCCAGCCTGGCGACGCTTTGATGATCGAAAAGATGGGCCAGATCGAACGCGACGCCGGCGTTCTGCGCGCGCGCCTTGAGCTGTATCGCCAGGATCGAATCCCCGCCCAGATCGAAGAAGCTTTCGTCCATGCCGACCTGTTCCAATCCCAGGATGTCGGCGAACAGCCGCGCCAGCAGAACCTCTTGCGAGGTGCGCGGCTCGCGGCGTCCGGCCGGGGCGAAATCCGGCGCGGGCAGCGACTTATGATCGAGCTTGCCGTTGTGCGTGAGTGGCAACGCCTCGAGCAGCACGATCGCCACCGGCACCATGTATTCGGGCAAGCGCTCGCCGAGTCGGCGGCGCAGCGCCGCAGGATCGGGAGCCTGGCCCGGAGCGGCCACCACATAGCCGACCAGACGCTTGTGCCCGGGCTGGTCTTCGCGCGCAACGACTACCGCCTGAGCTACGCCGGCCTGCTCGCGCAAGGCCGCCTCGATTTCGCCCGGCTCGATGCGGAAGCCCCGGACCTTGACCTGGCCATCGATGCGGCCGACGAAAACGAGCTGGCCATCGGCGCGCCAGCGCACCAGATCGCCGGTGCGGTACAGGCGGCTGCCCGGCGGGCCATAGGGGTCGGCCACGAAGCGCTCGGCCGTCAATGCGGGACGTCGCAGATAACCGCGCGCAAGCCCCGAGCCGGCGATGTAGAGCTCTCCGGGCACGCCGATCGGAACCAGGCGCAACCTGCGATCCAGGACATAGGCGCGTGTATTGTCCATGGGAGCGCCGATCGGCACGCCGCCGTCGGCGCGCCAGCGCGGCGGCAGCGGATGGCAGGTCGCGAAAGTCGTGGTCTCGGTCGGACCGTAGACGTGCACGACCGTTGCGTGCGGACAGGCGTCCAGCACTTTCTGGAAGGCTTGCGGCGATGCCGCCTCGCCTCCGCTCCACAGGGTGCGTACGCCGGCCAGGCAGTCCGGCATGTCGGCGATAAGGCGAAACAGCGCGGTGGTCAGGAACAGCGCCGTGACCTGTCCCTCCACGATCGTTCGCGCCAACGCGTCGATATCGGTCTTGCCCGGCGGGGCGATCACGATCTCGCGCCCACTCAGCAAAGGCACCCAGATTTCGTAGGTGGACGCGTCGAAGACCTGCGGCGAGTGCAACAGCACGCGCAGTTGGCGCTCGTCTTGCCAACGCCGGTCCAAAGCCAGATCCAGCACGTTGCGATGGGTGACCGCGATGCCCTTGGGCAAGCCGGTCGAGCCGGAGGTATACATCGCATAGGCCAGATGGGCCGCTTGCAATGCGTGCCCGGGCGCGGTCCGCGGCTGCTGCGCGATTGCCTCGGCTTCTTCCTCCAGCACGACCAGCGCTCCCCAGTGCGCGGGCAGCCGATCGACCAGCTCCGCCTGCGTGACCAGCACCGGCGACATGGTCTCGCCCAGCATCTGCGCCAGGCGCTCGGCCGGGTAATCCGGATCCAGCGGCAGATAGGCGGCGCCCGCCTTGACGATGGCCAGGGTGGCCGTCAGCAGTGCGGGCGAACGCTCCAGGCACAAGCCCACCAGCACATCCGGTCCTACGCCCAGCGACTGCAAGTGGTGCGCGAGACGATTAGCGTCCGCGTCGAGCTCGCCATACGTCACCGCCCGTTCGCCGGCCCGCATCGCAATCGCATCGGGCGTGCGCGTGGCGACGGCGGCGAAAGCATCGGCCAGATTGTCCGCGGGCACCGGGTGAGCCGTCGCGTTCCAGTTTTCCAGCACATGCCGGCGCTCGGATTCCTCGAGCAGGTCGATCCGGTCCAACGGCAGATCCGGCTGCCCGGTGGCTTCCGATAGCAGCCGCAAAAACCGGTCGACCAGACGTTGCGCGGTGTCCGGCTCATACAGGTCGAGCGCGTATTCCAGGTCGCAACTCAGTCCCGTGGGCGCACCATCCTCGTCGAATGCTTCGACGAAGCCGAACCCAAGATCGTATTTGGCAACGGCCACGTGCATGAAATCGAAAGTCAACTGCAAGTCCGCGAAATCGCTCGCGGCGGAAGCATTGTTATTGAGCACCAGCGCGACCTGAAACAAAGGGTGCGCGCCCTGGGTACGCAGCGGATTGACTGCCTCGACGACGCGTTCGAAGGGCAGCGCCTGGTGGGAAAATGCCGCCAGATCGACACTGCGCGCGCGGCGGAGCAGTTCGCGGAAACTTGGATTGCCCGAGGTATCCGTGCGCAGCACCAGCAGGTTGACGAACAGGCCGACCATCGCCTCCATCGCTTCGTCGTCGCGACCAGCCACGGAAGTGCCGATCGGCAGATCCTCGCCCGCGCCATGCAAGGACAACAGCGCCGCCACCGCGGCGTGCAGCGCCATGAACAAGCTTGACTGGGTCTCGCGGGCCAGCTCGCGCAGACGGCGGTGCACCGATGCGGAAACCTTGAAGACAACGCTCGCCCCGCGGTGGCTGGCATGCGCAGGGCGCGGCCGATCGGCGGCGATCGTCAGCTGCTCCGGCAGACCGGCCAGTGTCGACGTCCAGTAGGCGATCTGGCGCGCCACGCTGCTGTCCGGATCGCGCTCCTCGTTCATCCATTCGCGTTGCCACAGGCTGTAATCCGCATACTGCACCGGTAGCGGCTCCCACGCCGGCGCCTGGCCGCGGCGGCGCGCCGCGTAGGCAGTCGCCAGGTCGCCGATGAGCGGCGCCAGCGAACTGCCATCGCTGGCGATGTGATGCAACAGCAGCAACAGGACATGCTCGTCCGGCCGCAGCCGGAACAAGGTGGCGCGGATGGGAATTTCTGTAGCCAGATCGAAGACGTGTTCGGCCGCCTGCCGTTGCGCGGCTTCCAATGCGCCGGCATCGACCTCGCGCAGCTCGAATGGAACCCGGGCCTGCCCGGCGCCGCGCACGATCTGCCGGCCCACGCCGTCGACGTCGGCGAACACGGTGCGCAGGCTTTCATGTCGGTTTGTCACGTCATCCAGCGCCGTCTGCAGCGCGTTCGCGTGCAGCACGCCGCGCAACCGCAGCAGCAGCGGCACATTGAACAAGGTGTTCGGGCCCTGCAGCTGCTGCAGGAACCAGAGCCGTTGCTGGGCGTAGGACAAGGGGATCATGAGGGAGATTCCGTGGCGCGCATGGGTCGCAGCGGCGCACGGGCAGGGCGGCGCGTCGTCTCCATCCGTGCCGCGAGCTGGGCGACCGTCGGCGCGTCGAAAATATCGGCCAGCGGTACCTCGGCGCTCATGACGCTGCGGATGCGGGAGATCAGGCGCGCCGCCAACAGGGAGTGGCCGCCCAGTTCGAAAAAACTGTCGTCCACGCCGACCTGGTTCAGGCCTAGCACTTCGGCGAACAGGCCCGCCAGGACCTGCTCTTGCGGCGTGCCCGGCGCACGCACCTGGGTGCGGTCGAAATCCGGCGCAGGCAAGGCTCGATGATCGAGCTTGCCGTTGGCGGTGAGCGGCAGCGCGGGTAGCGGCACGATCGCAGCCGGCACCATGTAGGCGGGCAGACGCTCGCCGAGCACCCGGCGCAAGACGACGGTATCCAGCGTCAAGTCTGGCGCGCCAACGATGTAGGCCACCAATTGCTTTTGTCCGGGCCGATCCTCGCGAACGACCACCGCCGCCTGCCTCACGCCACGCTGGGCAAGCAGGGCCGTTTCGATCTCCACCGGTTCGATGCGAAAACCGCGCAGCTTCACTTGCCGATCCGCGCGTCCGACGAAGTCCAGCGTCCCGTCCGCGCGCCAGCGCACCAGGTCGCCGGTGCGATACAGACGCTCGCCGGCATGGAACGGATTCGCCACGAAGCGCTCCGCGGTCAACGCGGGACGCGCCAGATAGCCGCGGGCGAGGCCGGACCCGCCGAGGTACAACTCGCCCACCTGGCCGACCGATGCCAGTTGCAAGGCGCTATCGAGCACGTAGGCGCGCATGTTGTCGATCGGCGCACCGATGGGCAGGGCTCCGGCCGGTTGCGATCCGGCGCGCATGGGGTGCAGGGTGGCGAACGTCGTCGTTTCGGTCGGACCATAGGCATTGCACATGGTCAGTTGCGGACAGGCTGCCAGCAGCTTGGCGACGTGCGGTGGCGACAATACTTCGCCTCCGGAAATGACCCGCCGCAGACCACTGAAGGATTCCACGTGGTCGTCGACCATCAGATGGAACAAGCCCGCCGTGACCCATAGATCCGTGATCCCGCCCTCCACGACGGCGCGCGCCAGCTCCCGGGCGCCGATCTTGCCGCGCGGAGCGACGACGATCCGCCAGCCGCGCAGCAGCGGCACCCAGATCTCGAAGGTGGAAGCGTCGAACGCCAAGGGCGCATGCAGCAGCAGGCGTCGCTCGTCGCTCTCCTGCCAGCGGCGGTCGAACGCAAGATCGACCACGTTGCGATGCGTGACCACGATGCCCTTGGGCGCGCCGGTAGATCCCGATGTGTAGGTGGCGTAAGCCAGATGCCCGGCCTGCAGCCCGTGCGGCGGCGCCAGCTCCGGCTGCGCATCGATCTCCGCCTCGTGTTCCTCCAGAACCAGCAACACGCCCCAGTGCACCGGAAGCCGGTCGCGAAACGCCGTCTCGGTGAGCACGATGGGCGCCATGCTTTCGTTGAGGATGGCGGCGAGCCGCTCGGTGGGATGCTCCGGGTCCAGCGACAAATAGGCGCCGCCCGCCTTGAGGATGGCCAGCATGGCCACCAGCAGGTCCAGCGAACGCTCCATACACAGCCCTACCAGCACGTCCGGGCCGACGCCCAGGCCTTGCAGATAGTGCGCGAGCCGATTGGCGCGGCGATCGAGTTCGCCGTAGTTGAGCGTGCGCTCGCCGTCGGACGCGACGACGGCATCCGGATGGCGCGCCGCCTGCGCCGCGAACAGATCGGGCAGGGTGCCGGACGGCACGGATCGAGCGGTGCCATTCCACTTGTTCAGCAGGCGATCGCGTTCTTCTTCGCCGAGCAGGTCGACACGACTCAAAGGCAGATCCGGCCGCTTCGTCACCGTCTTGATCAGGCGCGCGAGTTTTTCGGCGAAGCCGTCGACGGTGACGCGGTCGTAGAGATCGACCATGTACTCGATGTTGCATGAAAGTCCGCGCGCGCTTCCGTCGGGATCCGACTGCTCGACGAATTCGAACGTCAGGTCGTACTTGGCGGTGCCCAGAGGCAGGAATTCCGTGCGCACCGCCAGGTCCGGCATCGAAACGCTGGCGTCACGGTTGTTCTGCAGCACCATCGCCACCTGGAATAAGGGATGCTGCGACGATTGGCGCAACGGATTGACCATGTTGACCAGGCGTTCGAACGGCACCTCCTGGTGCGAATAGATCGCCAGGTCGGTTTCACGCACCCGGTCGAGCAGTTGATGGAAGGAGGGATCGCCGGAAGTATCGGTGCGCAATACCAGCAGGTTGACGAAGAAACCCACCAGGTTGTTCAAGGCCTCGTCGTGGCGCCCGGCTACCGAGGTGCCGATGGGCAGATCGGTTCCGCCGCCCAGCTTGGTCAACAGCGCGGCGACCAGCGCGTGCAAGACCATGAACAGGCTGCAGCGGTGCTGGTTCGCCAGCTCGCGCAAGTCGCGCAGCACCTTGGGGCCGAAGTCGATCTCGACGCTGTCGCCGGCGTGGACCGTCCTGGCCGGGCGCGGGCGATCCGTCGCTAACCCAATCTGCTCGGGAAGTCCGACAAGATTGTCTTTCCAGAACGCGAGCTGCCGCGCGATGTCGCTGTCGGGATCGGATTCCTGGGCCATCCACTCCTGCTGCCACAACGAGTAGTCGGCGTACTGCACCGGCAACGGCGCTTGATGCGGCGCCTCGCCCTGACGGCGGGCGGCGTAGGCGACGCCCAAGTCCTCAATCAAGGGCGCCCAGGACCAGCCATCGCTGGCGATATGCTGGACCAGCAACACCAGCGTGTGGCGGCGAGGCGCCGACCGGAACAGCGCGGCGCGTAGCGGAATATCCCGGGTCAGGTCGAAGCGGTATTCGGAGAATGCTCTTGCCGACTGCGCCAACGTTTCCTGGGAAGCATCGATCCGCTCGAAGGTCAGTTCGACCGCGGCGGGATCGAGCACGATCTGCTCGCCCACGCCGTTCGCTTCACGGAAGATGGTGCGCAGCGTTTCGTGCCGGACAACCACGTCGCGCACGGCGGCCTGCAAGGCGTCCGCGTCCAGCTCGCCTTCCAGGTGCAATGCCAATGGCACATTAAACGTGGTGCTGGGACCCTCGAGCTTGTGAAGGAACCATAGGCGCTGCTGGGCCAGGGACATGGGGATCATTGGGCAGACTCGCGTGGTTGCATGCGGCGCAAGCGCAGGCGGGTGGAATGGCGCGCATGGGCCAGCTGTTCGGCCAGCGCAGACAGGGTAGGAGCCTCGAACAGGGTGCGGATCGGAACATCCACATGGAGCGCGTCGCGCATGCGGCTCGCGAGCTGGATCGCCAGCAGCGAATTGCCGCCGAGCTCGAAAAAGTGATCGCTGCGTCCGACTTGCCAGACCCCCAGCAGGCTCTCCCACAGCTCCGCCAGCAGTTGTTCGACATCGCCCTGCGGCGGCTCGTAGGCGCGGCGCAGCACGGCGGCACCGGTCGGCGCAGGCAAGGCCTGGCGATCGAGCTTGCCATTGGCGGTAAGCGGCAACTCGGCCAGCACGACGATCGAGCCGGGCAGCATGAAAGAGGGCAGGTGTTCGCCGAGGCGTTCCCGCAGCGCAGCCACGTAACCGCGATGGTCCTGCATGGCGCCAGGGTCGTGGCAGAGCGGCGAGCCGGCTGCGATGGTCGGCGCGAGATACAGGCTGTCGAGCGCGGCGCCACGCGCGTCGGACACAGGCAGGAACACGGCGTCGAAATGTCGGCCGGTGCGGTCCGGCGACCAGGTTACGGCCATCTGGTAGCCGAGCTCGGCTCCGAGCGTCCTCAGGTCCTCGGGGTCGACGGCAGGCGCCGATGCATCTTCGCGTCCGCCCCAGATCCGGTGCGAGATCTCGAACTCGCTCGTCAATCGAGCGTTGACGATGGCGCTTACCCGCAGACCTTCAGAACGCACAGCCAACAGGCGTTGACGCAGCGACGCCAACGTATCGATGTCGCGCCCCCACGCCAGGGTGGGCAGCGCGGCGGCGGAATGCACGGGTGTGCCGCGCATATGCAGCACGACGTCGTAGCGATAGCGCGTCATTTCGTTGCGGGCGCGCCCCCGTTTGAGCTGGATGTCGACACCGACCAGATCGCCGATCTGTTGCGGCAGCGCCGAAAAATAGCCTGGATCGACCAGCATCTCGTTTTCCAGCCGCATTTCCTCTTCGGCCACGTGGCGAATGGCGCGCGAATCGCCGCCGCCAGCCCGGTGCCAGGCGACGGATGTGGCGAAGCAGCGCATGAGGCGGAAATCGGGCACGTCGCCGATCAACATGCGCCCACCTGGGGCCAGCAGCGCCGCGCACTGCCGCAGCACCGCGCTCAGGTAGCCGGCGCCGGGAAAGTATTGCAGGACCGAATTGATGACGATGGTATCGAAACCGCCCATCGGCAAATCGCCGATCTCATGCGCAGGCTGGCAACGCAGATCCACGCGCTCCCGCAGCTGCGGATGGCCCGCCACGCGCGCCTTCAGGGAATCGATGACCGGCAGCGAAAAATCCGTGCCGCAATAAAAGGCGCAATGCGGCGCCACTTTCCACAGGATCAGGCCAGTGCCGACGCCAATCTCCAATAACCGCTGCGGTCGCAGGTCCAGGATCTTGCCTACGATCGCATCGCGCCATTCGCGCATCTCTTCCAACGGGATCGGAGCGCCGTCGTAGCTGCTGTCCCAGCCCCCGAAATCCTCGTCATCCGCCAGCTCCGCGTGCTGGCTGTACAGGCCGTCGTGCAATACCTGCCACTGCTCCACCTGTTGCATCTCGTAGCCCGCATCGCGCATCGCCTCCTGCCGCCCATGCTTCGGCACGACGTAGCCGACCAGTTGCCGGTGGCCGATACGATCCTCGCGCATCAGCACGGCCGCCTGCGCCACGGTGGCGTCGCGCCTCAGCCAGGCTTCGATCTCTTCGAGTTCGATGCGCAAGCCATTGAGCTTGACCTGCTGATCGGCGCGGCCGACGAAGCACAGCGAGCCATCCGCTAGCTGCCGCACGACATCGCCGGTCCGATACATGCGGGCGCCCGGAGGGCCGAACGGGTCGGGATGAAAGCGGGCCGCCGTCAAACCGGGGCGTTGCAGGTAGCCGCGCGCCAGGCCCGGGCCGGCCAGATACAGTTCGCCTTCGTCGCCTTCCGGCACACGCCGCAAGGAGGCGTCGAGAATGTATGCGGCCGCGTCAGAGACCGGGCTTCCGATGGGTACGGCGGCCTTCGCCTCGGTGTCGATCGGCGCTGAAATCAGTGCATCGACGGTAGCCTCGGTCGGTCCGTAGCAATTGACCAGGCGATGCATGCGAGCCCACTTGGCGGCAAGTTCCGCCGGACACGCCTCACCGCCCACGACCAGGGTCTCCACACCCGGAAGATCGCCGGGCGTCATCAACGCCAACAGACTCGGCGGCAGCGCCAGATGGGTGATGCGCTGTCGCTCGCACAGCGCCGCCAGGTTCGTGCCAGGGAGCAGATCGTCAGACGGAGCCATGACCAGACGCGCGCCGAGCGCAAGCGCCATGGCGATCTCCGCGAAAGAGGCGTCGAAGGATAGCGACGCAAACTGCAATACGCGGCTTTCCGGTTCGATGCGCAGCCGCTCGCGGTAGGTGGTCACCAGCGCGGCGACGCCGGCATGGGTCGCCACCACGCCTTTGGGTTGGCCCGTCGAACCCGAGGTATAGATCACATAGGCGGCGTGTTGCGCGGCCTTCGCATCGTGCGCGATCCCGATCCGGGAGGGCGGCAGCGCTTCGATCTCGGCTCGGATATCCGCATCGTCCAGAAGATAGACGGGCAGGGCAGGCGGCGTCTTCAAGACCGTCTCCCGGAACCCGAGCACGCAAGCCGGAGCCGCGTCTTCAAGCATGTAGATCAGCCGCTGCTCGGGATAATCAAGATCGAGCGGCAGATAAGCAGCGCCGAGCTTGTGCGCCGCCAGGATCGCCACGATCGATTCGAACGATCGCGGCAGTGCTATAGCGACGATATCTTCCGAGCGAATGCCTTTTTCGGACAGCCACGCGGCCAGGCGGTTGGCGCGCGCATCCAATTCGCCATAACTCAAGCTGGCATCGCCAAAGACCAGCGCAACGGCATCCGGGGTCAGCTCGACCTGCCGCTCGAACAGCGCGGCAAAACTGACGTTGGGAAGACCCTGTTGCGGGGCCTTCGGCACGTCAATGTAAGCGCCATCGAGCGAGAACCCTTCCATGGCCCATGAACCTCTTGTCGCCCTTGAACGGGCATGTTTGGTTCAATCGGTATGCCGACGTGTTGCTGCTATCGGCGTCCAGTTGCGTTTCTCTAACCGCTCGGATGCTCCATCGCCGCGACAAGGCTCCTGGGGCGCATATCGGTCCAGCTACGGTCCACATAGTCCATGCAGGCCGCTCGCGCCTCTGGCCCGAAAGCCGTAGTCCAGCCCGCCGGAATTGCCGCAAAATCAGGCCAAAGCGAATGCTGGCCTTCGTCGTTGACGAGCACCAGGAAGGTGCCCTTGTCGTCATCGAATGGGTTGCTCATGAGTTCCTTCTCCTCGCACCATTTGCCGCGATCATTTTCAATGACACTGTTAACAGCGTGACGAAAATATGAAATCGGTAGGCGCCCCATCCTGGATACGCGCGGGGTGCAGCAAATCAATATCCGCCGACGAGATGTGGCTGTCAATCGATACGCCGAATTGAGGAGCCCAGTAATAAGAGCCTGCAGGTCGCGCCCTACAACCACCGGCGGCCCCACCATTCGCCTGGTATGAAAACACCTGCTCAGGCAGATGTTTTAGCGTCCTGGCCTGGGCAGGATTCGCCGCCGGGGAAGGCCTGGCACCCCGATAAACACCCGTTTGAAAATGGCGATCAATGCATAGCCGAATGCTGCATGTCCCTGCCTGCCAGACGGCCCGATCCTTGCTCCACTATCGAACTGCAGCCACCGCACGCCCTTGCCCGCCACAGCGAGGCCTGGCGGCGTGAACGGATGCGCCGGCACCGGCGAAAACCGACCGAGGTGTGCGGCGGTCGCTTACCGATCGGTCACCGATCAGTAATATCACCCTTCGTCAAAGGCACAAATGCACTCCGCGCAAAGACGCGACCACGCTTAACGGTCATCAGCACGGATCGAAGATTCTTCAGGTCTACAAGCGGATTGCGGGCGAGGGCGACCATGTTGGCGAGCTTGCCCGGCTCGATACTGCCCATATCGCGTTGCTGACCTGCCGCGCGCGCGCCGATGAGCGTGGCCGATTGCAAAATCGCATCATTCGGCATGCCGGCCTTGGTGGCCAGGGCAGTGAGTTCGTGAAACACATCCGGCCATTGATCGGTCCAATCGCCGATGAAGTCGGTTCCCGCAGCGATCGGTACACCAGCGCGATAGGCCTGGCCGGTGATCTTGCCTCCCACCGCGTCATCGCAACTGCCAGGCGGTAGTGGCGGCATGGTCGTCGAGCTAGCGGTATCTGCGCTGTAGGCCCAAAGCGTGGCATCGAGGATCGTGCCATGCCGGACCATTTCCTTGAAAAGACGAGCAAGCGCCGGATGGTCACTACCGCGAAAGGGCGCCAGGTCGACACGCTCATGCGGCTCGTTCCAGCCAGGGATATGCGCATCGGGCTCGCGGATGAGCAAACAGGCATGCGAGATCGCGTCGACTCCCGCCCCAACCATGTCCGAGGGCTTGGCGGGATAGAGCGTTGCATGAGCCCAAACCAATAGACCCTGTCGATGCGCTTCGGCCGTGATCCGCGTGACAAGATCGGCAGGGAGATCGGCGTAGAGCTTGATCGCCGTTGCCCAGGTCCCTTTCGCTTGCGCGACTGCCAATGACAGATCGGAGTCTTTGGTAATGGCCTGCATCCAGGGCAGGTGCCCCGGCGTGCCGCCCATGGAAACCTGGCCGGCTCGCTCGTCGGTGAAGAAACTGGGGCCGGCCATCAGCGCGGCATAGTAAATATCAGGAGCGGGTATCTCGTTGACCAGGCTGGCACGAGTGAGCTCTCCCACCGGTCGAAGATCGTCGGCCATATCGCGAACCGCCGTCACGCCTCCGTACAGATCTCGCCTCAGGATCGCTTCGGCCTGCCGCCTGTTCGGCGGAGTAGCCAAATGGACGTGCGCGTCAATCATTCCAGGCATCAGAAACCGCCCACGCAGGTCGATCGTTTTTGCCTTGGCACGAACCGCCGGCTCCAATTCGGAGTCCGGCAGAACGCGAAGGATTCGCTCACCTTCCACAAGGACATCCATGCCGGGCCGTGCTGGAGCACCTGTGCCATCGATCAGGGTCGCCCCCTGGAACAGGGTGATGCGCGATTGCGAGGTTTTGTGAGCGGCAGATTCCGCCGCGGGCGCGAGCGCGCACCATAAGATCATGGCCAAAATAATGACCGGACGGACCGGAGACAGAATCAAGCGGATCCGCCGATGTGTTTTCGGCAATGCAGAAGTCGGCATTTGGTCCAATGACCGATGCCGGCGGGCGGGCAGGCGAGATTTGACAGGCATGATTGATTCGATGCCGCCTTTTTCGTCATCCATGCTGCCTCTCCCGTCACGGCGAACTATCAGTCAAGTCACCCGCACGGCCAAAACATTCGATCAACATCTCAGTAAGTACCCGGATCTTTCGTGCAGGGTAATGGCCAGGCGGTCTTATGACGTATATGCCTAACTCGGGTGGCGGATACCGTGTCATCACCGGCACGAGCGCGCCCGACGCCAGGTGGCTGGTGATCAGGTCCTCGGGTACCCCGGCGATACCCATACCGGCCACAGCCGCGGCGACGAGGGCGACGCCATTGTCCGCCTTGAACCTTCCCTGTGGCTTGATCATGACCACCCGGTCGCCGTCCATGACCGGCCAGCTCTCGTTGCCCTGCATTACCGCCTGATGGGTAATGAGCTCGTCGGGCGTTTCGGGCGCGCCGTACTTCTCGATGTATTCCGGGCTGGCCACCCATTTTGCGCACATCGGGCCAACACGCCGAGACAGCAGGTTGGAATCCGGCAGGCGTCCCACCCGGATTGCACAATCGAAGCCCTCGGCGATCAGGTCCACGAACCGATCGGTGTAGCTGATCTGCACATGGAGCTCAGGATTGCGTTTCGCCAGGTCCGCGAGGACGGAGGTGAAATGGGTGGGGCCGAATGACAGCGGCGCGGCGATGCGAAGGCGTCCGCGCAATTCGCCGGCAGGCAGGATCGTCTCCTTGGCGATATCGATCTCCGCGCACGCCTTGGCCGCGTGATCGCGGAACGTGAGGCCGGCCTCGGTAAGACCAGCGCCCCGCGTAGTGCGCGCCAGCAGCTGGATGCCAAGGTCTTCTTCGAGTCGCGCGAGACGCCGGCTGACGATCGACTTGGACACCCCCAGGCGAAGCGCAGCTTGCGTGATGCCGCCAGCGTCAGCGACTTCTACGAAGGTCCGTAGTTCTTCGATCTCCATGCGGTGTTCCCCGATGCGCGACACAGTTGATCTCAGAACGAGGCTACCGGATCAAATGCGGCAATGCGAATAATGACCAAGGGCGATGCATAAATCAGCCGGCGCATCCGATTACTCATACAGTTCATTGACAGCAAAGGAAACGACATGACCTTCCGCAATGGCCTCGATTCGCTGCTTCGTCCTGAAGACTCGGTACTTGTCCTGATCGACCATCAGCCCTACCAGCTTGCCAACCTCAATAGCCACGATCCGCAAATGGTGGTCAACAACGTGACGGGCCTGGCCAAGGCGGCGAAGGTGTTCAATGTACCGACCATTCTGACCAGCGTGGTCGCAGAGCGCGGTGGCCTTCTGTTCCCCACGATCACCGATGTGTTTCCCGGCCAGAAAGTCATCGACCGCACTTTCATCAACACCTGGGAAGACAAGGCTGTAGTCGATGCCGTCAAGGCGACCGGGCGCAAGCAGCTGATCATCGCCGGCCTGTGGACCGAAATCTGCGTAGCGATGCCGGCGATCCAGGCGCTCGGCGAAGGCTGGGATGTCACCGTAGTCACCGACGCATCGGGCGGTACGTCGCTCGAAGCGCACCAGGTAGGCGTGCAGCGCATGATCGCCGCCGGCGCGAACGTGATGACGTGGGTGGCCGTTGCGGCCGAATGGCAGCGCGACTGGGCCAGGTCCGAGTCCGCCGAAAAACTGAACATGGTGATCGGCCCACACTCCGCCGGCAGCGGCATCGCGTATTTCTGGGAGCAGCAATTGCTTCAAACGTCAAAGGCTGCGGGCAGGCAGTGACCCGGACGGGTGACGAGCCGAAGACGATAAGCGCCGTCATGAAGGACAGTGCCCACCAGGGCCAGCCGCCCTCTGACGCCAGCGGGCCCTCTCTTCATCGTCAACTCGATATGTGCCGCAAGCTCCGCGCGTAGCTGCGGAAACTGCAGCATGATGATCTAGGGCAAGTCGAAAAGGACGGCGGCGAAATTCGCCGCCGTCAATCTCGTGATCAGGGAAAATCGAGAGAAAAAGCAGCGTCAAGCCGCCTGTCTTTGCAACAGGCGTGCTTCGGAGGGTGCCTTTTCGGCGCCACCGATAGGAATGGTTCGTGGCTTGAGCGCTTCGGGTAGTTCGCGTTTAAGATCGATGACGAGCAGTCCGTCATGAAGCTCTGCTCGCGCGACGAGCATGTGTTCGGCCAGCTCGAATCGTCGGGTGAACGGGCGGTTGGCGATGCCGCGATGCAGAATTTCGCCGACATGGTCGGTTTTCCGCTCGCCAGTGACGGTAAGCAGGTTGTTCTGCACCTCGATCCGTAGATCGTCACGCGAGAACCCGGCGAGGGCCATCACGATGCGGTATTGGTCCTCACCGATCTTGACAGAATCGAAGGGCGGCCAATTGTCCGGCTGCGGCGTGCGAGCAGCCGATTCGAGCAGGTCAAAGACCCGGTCAAAGCCAATGCTGGAACGGTGAAGAGGGGAGAAATCAAGCACAGTGCGCATTGCCATATCCTCTTGGAAGCAACATGGAAGTGAGGACTGTTACCGCGTCGCTGGACGCGGTGTCCGCTGACCCCGTAGCGATCAGCGGGCAGAAAGATAATCATCCGCCGCACTCCTGCAAGATGCAAAATGATGGCCATTTAGCTATTGTTTTGAAATGTGCGTGCCCTGTGGAAATCACCATGGCGCCCTCCCATTGAGAAGCACTGGTGTCGTGACCGGACGGTTCGTCATCCAGCGTGGCAAGCACAAGACTCGCGCGACAAGGCTGCCGCAGTCGGCCCTGCAGCTGACAGATCTTTCCTCGACGGAAAACTCTCTGCCGTTTCCGTGATAGGGGATTGATCCGTGCGGGCAAGTTGCTGGGGGCAGGGCAAAATGTTGGGGATAGCGATGAGAACCGGACCGGTTTTGTTGATGATCGCCATGATGACCAACCAGGCCGTCGCCGGACCTTGGCCAGGCGGCAAGAGAGCGGCCGTGGTGCTGACCTATGACGACACGCTCGTCTCGCAGCTCGACATCGCGATTCCGGCGCTCGATGCCGTTGGCCTCAAAGGAACCTTCTTCCTGATCGGCAGCAAGATCACCCCGGACCAGATCGCGCGCTGGCGGGCTGCCGCCGCCGAAGGCCATGAACTCGGCAACCACACCATTCGCCACGCCTGTCCACAGGCCAACTATCCACCCGCGAAAAAAATCGACACCAGCGAAACCTACGATGTCGACACCATGCTGACAGAGATCCGCACGATGAACACGATGCTGACGGCGATCGACGGCAAGCAGCAGCACAGCTATGCCACGCCCTGTGGCCAGCACCGGGCCGGAGGCGTCGATTACCTTCCGGCGCTGCGCGCCAGCGGACTGACACGCCACACCCGTGCCGCGGACCCCTCGGAGCGCCCTCTCGATCCAATGGATGTGCCGAGTCGTTTTTTCCCCTCGAACGCGACCGGCGCCGACCTGATCGCCGCAGTCCAAGATGCCGAGCGCAAGGGCGAGATGATCGTGCTCGGCTTCCACGGTGTGGGCGGCGATTACCTCTCAGTGTCCGCAGAAGCTCACGCCAAGCTCCTTGCCTATCTCAAAGCCCATTCCGACACGATTTGGGTTGCGCCGTTCTCGACCGTGATCGATTACGCCACCAGCCACCCGGGCCATTGACGACCGGGGCTGATCACGAGCCCCGGCGCAAACATCCGGGGTTCGGTTAGCTGACTGCCCGGTCGTTGAGTGCGACAAATCTTTCTTGTAGCGATTAGGTCAAGTTATCGGAGGTGGAGCGAGTATTCGCTGCCGAGGTCTTCCGGCTGGGAGGTGAGACGGAACCCGCCAGTTCGCCAGCAGTGAACTTCGTGACTATCCGAAGCCCCTTCAAATGCCGAATACTGGCCGGCAGCTCCGTAGGGCTAAGATGCGCATGGCGGCGCCATCAGCGGCTGCCAAGAGTGCCAACGGTTCCATATCAGGGAAGATGTCGATACACACACCCTGCCATGGGAATGAAGTGACCAGGTCAAGGAGGGGGCCATGGAAAGCGTTACTCATGTTGTCCGCATCGCATCGCGGTTCGCGGCCGTTCTAGGTGTGCTACTTGCACTTCCAGCGTCGGCTCAAACGACTTTTGTACCACCCTTGAAAGCTGCACGGTCGACGCCTGCAACGCGGGTTGACCAACTTTATTATTTGCAGCCGCACAATACCTACATGCATGGCAAGGATTTCAGCGGATGGCTCAATGCGGGCTATCGCGCGGTCGAAATCGACGTGATTGATCGCGGCAATTGGGAAAACGAAGCTGCCGGCCCGTATGTGGCCCATGACTTGAATCCCATGAAAGCCAATTGCGGAACCGCCCAGCAAACCCGTTTGAAAGATTGCCTGGATGTGATCCTTGCCTGGAAGGCAAGCCATCCAGGCGATACCACGCCGCTGCTTGTTTTTGTGGACATGAAAGCCAGCTGGGATCCAGCCAGCGCATGGAAGAGCGACGAAGTCGGCATGCTGGATGAGTACATCAGCAAGGCGATTCCAGCGCAGAATCGCTACACCTATGCCGAACTCATGAGTTACATCAACAGTGCACCTGGCGCCTCGCCTCGTTTGAAACTGAAAAACCGCGGCTGGCCCGCCATCGGTTCGCTCGGCAACAAGATCATCGTGCTGCTGACTGGTGGGCACATAGGATCCGTCAACCAGAATATGAACGGCGGGCGTAAGTGGCTTTCGGATCGCGGCAAAAGTCAGAACACGTTTTTCTGTCCGGATGTCGATGCCGGCGACCCCGGGGAGATTACGACCCAGATCGACGGCATGAGTGCTTCTGACTCCGGTTATTTCTTCTGCGCCAATGTGAAGGCCGGCGACCACGATGAGCAGGTACTCAATCGTTCGGCCGAATATCGCCAGTTGTTACACCTATGGGGAAGCTCCGGCGATTTCACCAACAAGGACTACGCCTACGCCTATATCGGTGTCGCCCAAGGCGTGGGGGCATTGGGCATCGACGTAAGCGAGAGCCTGTCCAGCACGACTTATTACCGGCCCGATTGGATCGGCAGCATTCCTTATGTGGGGATCCGGCGCAGCCTGCCTGGCTACTTCATGATGCCCACCTTGACCAGTCAGCAAAGGGGTTGCATCGATGTGGAAGGCGGCTCATATGGGAACGGCAAATCCATCGTCCAGTGGACTTGCAACAACGGTGCCGGTAACCAGCAGTTTGTGTATACCGCCGAAGGGCAGCTAAGGCCAAAGGGCAACAACAAATATTGCCTGGACATCAAAGGCGGTACGGCGGGACAAAACAAGGAGATGAACTTGTGGGACTGCGATGGGGGTCGCTCCGAAAAATGGTACATCACCCCCGACGGCCTGATGGCGAATCGCGACCAGGATCGGAGATTTTGCATGGACGTGTACGGAAACTCGCCAGCCAATGGCACCCGCATGAAGCTGTGGCCGTGCGACAAGAATGACACCGCCCAGAGACTCGTTTTCCGGCAGGTACCCGACTGGTATCCCACCGGTTTCTGAAGGGCACAATATCCCTTGCTCAGGCAGATTTCATGGCTTGAGGTCGCGGATGACGGGCGAGGGAGCGGGCCGGTTCTATAACGAGTGGCTGATTGCGGGCCAGATGGTTTGTCGAGAAAGCTCCGGCGAGCAGGTGGGCGCAGGCAGCGTCCAACGGAAACCAGGCCGGTTCCAGCACAGGGAGCAATGATGGCCAGTCAGCTTGGGCGACACCGAGGGGCGGCGTCGCTGCTTTTCCTCGCTTTGTTGGTCGCGATCGGGATTTTCGGCAAGCCGGCGCGTTATTCCACCGCGGTATCGGCCGCGCTCACCCTGGGCCAGTTGCTATTGATGGGCGGAGCGGCGTTGGCCCTGATCCTGCCGGCTTGGCGTTCCGGCGACGAGCACCGGCGCGCGGTGGCGATCGCCGGAGCGTTGCTGATCCTGCCGTGGGCGCTGCTTACGCTGATGCCGGGTTATGGTCCACCGTTCGCCGCCAACCTCGCGATGAATCATGTGCGGTTCGTCATCCTGTTCGTCTCCACCGCCTTCCTCGGCGCGGGCTTGTTATTGCTCAAGGAGCCGCTCGCACATGGCGACACCGGAGACCGGCTGCTCGCCCCACTGGGTCAGGCCAGCGGCCTGCTCGCCGTGGGCGGCCAGCTCGTCTGGGCGGCCATCCTGATCGGTTGGACCATGTCGGCGGCGCGTGACCTGGCGCAGTATCGATCCTTGGATGGCACGCCATTAGCCAATGCCTCGGACGTGCTGCTCTTCTTCGCCGGACTGATGACGTACATGGCGACAGCCTTCTATGCGCTGTCTTTCATGCGGCAGGGCTGGCTTTCCCGAGGAGCCGCGTGGGTCATGGCGATCATCGCCGCGATCGCCATCGTGGGGCTGGTGACTCGCGGCCTGCAGTATCCCGATCTCTCGGAACGGTGGTTCACCATGCCGGGGATGATCGTGGGCATTCCGGCGATACCGTGGGTGATGCCATATGTGCTGGGGGTGGTGGCGTTGGTGCGGGCGGGGAGGGGCCGAGAATAAAATCGGCTTCGCTTTGAACTTCTTGCCCAGATACTCCGGAGCGACGCCAACCGTGACTTGCGATAGCGATTAGGCTGCGTTATCGCGAGTTCTGCGCCACGGGATTTTCTCGCCCGGCAATCAACCATGCCGTCATTGCCACCATGCTTCCCAGCGTGGCGGCCAGCATGTCCCGTTGCGCGTCCCAAGGGTCACCTTGCGTGCCGAGGTACGCCGCGCCCAGGTCGCCACCGAATGCCATGGCGGCGGCCCATTCGATCAATTCGTACAGCAGCGAATGGGACATGATGAAGCTCACCGGCAGGATCCAGCGCCAGATCCCGCGGGTTGGCGCTACCGCGGCAAGCCATTCGGCGGCGGCCGGAGTGACCAGGAGCCCGTACAGGAAGTGCACCAGACGGTCGTAGCTGTTGCGGCCCAGCCAGGTAAGCGACACGTTTACGTGCGACAGCCATTGCTCGTAGGGCACTTCGGAATAGGTATAGTGCGCGCCGATTTCGTGGCAGGTAAAGAACACGAACAGCGCCAGACAGGCAGCATTCGACAGGTGCAAGCGCCGATAGCCGTAAACCAGCAAGGGGATGGCGGCCACGACCAGAACGTTCTCCAGCAACCAGTCCTGCCGATACCGAGGCGCGATGGCCAGCGCACCCCAGATCGCCGCGAATGCCATGAGCAGGAGCAGCGGAAAGCGAGTGCTTCGATGCCATCCTCTTGACTCATGCATAGGTCAGCGCCAGGCGAGTACCGGAATGGCGGAAGCCTGCATCACGGCTTGCGCCTCTCGCGTGAAAAGGCCCGACACCATACCTGACCGCAGGGGTGCGGCCATCACGATCAGATCGCAGCCGTAGTCCCTGGCTACATCCACGATGGCTTCGTGGATGCGCGGGGCGAACGTGTAATCGCCTTCGCAGGCTACGCCCGCGCCAAGTGCATGCTCGCGCGCCTCGCCGAGCCATGCCAGGGCTCGCGCCCCGGCCTCCCGTTCGTAGAGTTCGCGCGTGGCGTGGACGCGTTCGGCCAGATATGCCACGGCCGGAAACGACGGAATCACATGGAGCAGATGGATGTCCGCCTTGCCAATACGTGCAATGGCGATGGCGGCATCCACTGCCTCCAGGGCCACGGGCGTACCGTCAACGGGAACCAGCAAGCGGCGGAACATGGTGCGTCTCAGCGCACGACCAGCACGGGCACGCTCGAACCGGCCAGCACCTTCACCACGACCGAACCGAGGAACAGGCTCTTCAGCGCGCCACGCCCATGCGAACCCATCACCACCAAGTCGTAACGGCCGCGCCTGGCCAGGCGCAGGATCTCGGTGGCCGGGTCGCCGGTCAGCAGGCATTCGTCGAACAGGTGGCCTGCCTTGGCCAGCGGGCGGCGCGCCGGACGCAACGCGGCTGAGCCGTTGTCGAGATGGAAGCGCGCCACGCTGTCCGCGTCGAGATATCCGGCGATCGTTTCGCGCAGCGGCGCATCCACATTGAGCAGGGTTACCGCGGCATCGGCTGGCCAATGCCTGGCAAGGTAGCGAGCGGCGCGCGTGCTGTAGATACTTCCATCCACTGGCAGCAGGATTTTCATGCAGCCTCCTTGCCGGCCGGGCCGGCGTGACGGCATTCATCAGAATGCGGCTGGCACGTGGCCGTATTGACCCGCATCAATGCCGGCTCAGTTCCCGACGAGTGAAGGCTTCCAGCGGCACAGGACGCGCCGGATGCCCTCAAGCCAAACCGCACAAAGCGATGCAAGCGCGGCTATCAGCAAGAGCGCTTCGCCGCCCACGCCATGGAGGCCGATCGCCGCTCGCAGCGGGGCCACGCCGGCCAGCAGCGCCAGCATGAACGCTCCCGCGCCCAATAGGCCCGGCAGCCAGGGATTCTCCCTCCAGGCGATGCGCCACAGCGGCTGCGCCGGCCGGCCATTGGCCAGCACCAGCAACAGCACCGTCAGCACCAAGCCAAGAAAAACCGCGCCACGGGCCAGTTCCTGCGACCCGCGCAGGATCAACGTCGCGCCGTAGCACGCCGCCAGGATCGCGGCCAGGCCGGCACCCTGGATGGCGCCCCAACCCAGATTGGCCAGGCGAAACGGCGATTCGCCTAGCGCTCGCGGCGGACGCCGCATGATGCGCGCAGACGCCGGTGCGGCCTCGAACACGATCGAACACGCCGGATCGATCAGCAGCTCCAGCAGCACGATCTGCAATGGCATCAACAGAATCGGCCAATGCAGCAGGCTGGGCAGCAGGGCCAGGACCACTACCGGCAGGTGCACCGCCACCACGAAGCGGACGGCCTTGCCGATGTTGTCGTAGATCCGCCGTCCCTGGCGGATCGCCGCTACCAGGCTGGCGAAATCGTCATCCAGCAGCACCAGAGCCGCCGCCTCGCGGGCGACGTCGGTGCCGCGGCCGCCCATCGCCACGCCGGCGTCCGCGGCTTTCAATGCGGGGGCGTCGTTCACGCCGTCGCCGGTCATGCCGACCACCTCGCCGCGTTGTTGCAGCGCGCGCACCAGGCGCAGCTTTTGGGTGGGCTTCACTCGCGCGCAGACTTCCACCTCGGCCAGGCGAATGGCCAGCTGTGCGTCATCGAGTGCGTCTATATCGGCACCGGAGATCGAACGCGGCGCATCACTGAGACCGACCTGGGCAGCGATGGCCCGCGCGGTGACTTCGTGATCGCCAGTCATCATCAGCACGCGGATGCCCGCTGCATGGCATTCGTCGACGGCAGCCCGCGCACCTTCGCGCGGCGGATCGATCAAACCCAACAATCCCACGAAGCGGAAAGGGAGTTCGCGTTGCGTGTCCGGCCATGCCTGTCCGGGCCAGTCCGCCGCTGCCACGGCCAGTACGCGCAGACCGCGCACGGCCATGGCATGCACCTGTCGGTTCCACGCCTCCTGCTGGGCGGCGTCGAGCCGGCACATGATCATCACCGCCTCGGGCGCGCCCTTGGCGCCAATCGCAAAACCGCCTTCGGCCAGCGGCGCCGCGCGGCTCATGGCCAGCAGATCCGGCGACAGTGCGTACTCCTTGATCGCGCTGTCGGCAAAGGCACGGTCGCCCTCGCTCAGATGCTGGGCGCCGAAAGCACGGATCGCGTGCTCCATGGGGTCGGCCGAATCGACCGGGGTGGCCAGCAACGCCAGCCTGGCCAGTTCATGAAAGGCGGACGGTGCGGCCTTGCCGTCCACGCGGAACAGGTCGTGGCCAAGCGCCAACTCGGCCACCGCCATGCGGCTTTGCGTGAGCGTGCCGGTCTTGTCCGCGGCAAGCACGGTGATCGCGCCCAGTGTTTCCACCGCGGCGAGGCGGCGGGTCAGCACCTTGTGCCGGGCAATGCGCCAGGCCCCCAAGGCGAGGAAGACGGTGAGGATCACCGGGAATTCCTCGGGCAGAATGGCGATCGCCAGCGCGACGCCCGACAGCAGGCTGTCGAGCAGGCCATGCCCGTCCCACAACCAGTTGAGCAAGGCCAAGCCGACAGCGCAGGCCAGCGCTGCCAGGCCGAAGCGGCGCACCAGGGTGCGCGATGCCCGTTGCAAGGGCGAGGCTGTTTCCACCGTGGCCGCCAGCGCCTCGCCGATACGGCCGGCCGCGGTATTCGCGGCAATGCCGATGACCCGTGCCATGCCGCGGCCGCGGGTGACCAAGGTGCCCGCGAAGACTTCGACGGCATCGCCTGCCGGCGACTTGCTTGCCGGCACGGACTCGCCGGTGAGCAGGGACTCGTCCGCTTCCAGCAGGCCTTCCAGCATGACGGCGTCCGCGGCGACGCGTTCGCCTTCGCCCAATGCCAGCACGTCGCCCAATACCACGTCCGTCGCTGCGACGCGCTGCTCCCGCCCGTCCCGGATCACGCGCGCCAATGGCGCCGACAGATCACGCAGGGCTTCCAGAGCACGCTGGGTCTTGCGCTCCTGCACCAGCGTGATGCCGATGATCACCAGCACCGACAGCAGCAGGAAGATCGCATCGGTGCGCTCGCCCAGTGCCAGGTAGATAGCGCCGGCGCACAGCAGCATCAGGAACATGGGTTCCATCACCACGGCGCCGGCGATCGCCCACAACGGGCGTGTCCGGTTGCCGGGCAGGGCATTGGGGCCATCCCGCTGCAAGCGTTCGCGCGCCTCGGCCTCGCTCAGGCCCAGGCCGGGCGCAGCCACGGGCCCTGCGCGGTTCACGCCTCGACCACCAGCAGGGGCAACTCGCCGTGCTGGAACATGTGGCGCGTGACGCCACCGAGCAGCCATTCGCTCATGCGCGAATGGCCCCACGCGCCCATCACCAGCAGGTCGGCCCCGCATTCGTGCGCGCGCGCCTGGATCGACGGGCCATTGTCATCCGCCTCGTCGAGGATTTCCCAGCGTGCTCGCAACGCGTGACGTTGCAGCCATGCATCCACCGCCAGCGGCATGCGCCGTGCATTGGCCTGGATGCGCGAAACGCCGTCCAGCACCACGATGTCGTCGGCGCGAAGCAATAGCGGAGTCGCCGCGCGAATCGCACGCGCCGCTTCGGCCGAGCCATTCCAGGCCAGCGCCACCTTGTGTACCCCCTTCGTGCCGGCCCAGTGCTCCGGCACCAGCAGCATGGGGGCGGCATCGGTAGACAGTACGCGGCCGAGCGGATGGAGACCGGAGGCGAGGCGTGCGGTTTCGCGTGAAAGCTGCCCCAATACCAGGTCGACGAGGCTGGCGCGGCGGGACAGCACCGACTCGTGCAAGCCGCGATGGGCCTCCCAGCTGCCCTCGACACCATGGCCGCGGCATAACTGGCGCCACCAGTCATGGCGCCCTCGTGCGGCCTGCTCTTGTTCCTCCAGCACCAGCATGGCATCCGGCATCGCCAGCATGGCGGTGGGGCTGAGCGTCACCGCCTGCAGGCCGGTCAGGTGCGCGCCGTGCTGGCGGGCCAGGCCGAAGGCGAAGCGCAGCAAGGCGGTGTCGCCGCGTTCCGGATCGATGTCGACAAGGTATTCCGGCATGGGGCGCCCCCTGGGCGCTAGGTGGTCCATTCCAACCACCAGAACGCCAGCAGGCAGACGAGCACGATCAACCCGATCGGCAACATGGGACGTTCGGCCGCTTCATCCGGATACCCGAGCTTGCGGCCCGTGATCATCGCCCCGACCAGGTTCTCGCGATGCAGCCAGCTACCTGCCAAGGCGCCGGCTACGTGCACGCCGACAAGAGCGATCATCACGTTGGCAAGCAGCTCGTGCGTTTCGCCGAGCCACTCGATATGCGTGGTGTAGGCCAGCCAGCCGAAGCAGGTCACCAGCAAGGTCATCGCCAGCAGGGCCAGGATCGCCACGGCGCCGGCGGGATTGTGTCCGGTGTAGTGCGGCGGATGTCCGTGCAGCATCTGGCGCACGTAGCGGACAGTCTCGCGCGGCCCGCGCACGAAACTGCCGAACTGGGCGTGTCGAGTGCCGATGATGCCCCAGTAGATACGGAAGCCAGCGAGCAGGGCCAAGCTATAGCCGAGCACGGCATGCACGCGCCGCCACTGATCTTCTTCAGCCGTGATCCACGCGCCGGCGAAACAGGCCACCATCAGCCAGTGCGACAGCCGCACGGGAAGATCCCAGACCAGGATGCGGCGGAGTGGCCGGTCCTGCGGCGCGCGGGTCTTGTCTGTCATGACCGGTATTCCCGATGCGATTCTGCGTGCCGGCATTACAGGACAGCCGTCCGGCCGATGGGTTGACATGAATCAATCGAATGCCAACCGGGGTCCCTAAGCTGGCATCGGCGATGCGGCCTGGGTCCGCCGCCCCCACGATCACAAAGGTGATGCCGCATGCGCGCCATGGTTCTCCATCGCTTGGCGACACCGCTGGTCCAGGAGGAGCGGCCAACGCCCTCTCTCGGCCGCGGCGAAGTGCGCCTTCGCGTCGAGGCATGCGGCGTGTGCCGCACCGACCTGCATCTGGTGGACGGCGAACTGCCGCAGGCCCGCCTGCCGGTCGTGCCCGGGCATGAAGTGGTGGGCACCATCGAAGCTGTCTGCCCGGACGTGAGCGCATGGAAACCGGGCGACCGCGTCGGTGTGCCATGGCTGGGTGGCGCGTGCGGCGTCTGCAGCTATTGCGCGCAGGGCCGGGAAAATCTCTGCGACACGCCAGTCTTCACCGGCTGCACGCGCGATGGCGGCTACGCCACTCACGTGCTGGCCAACGCAGATTTTTGCCTGCCGATGCCGACGCATGATTATCCCGACGCCGTGCTCGCCGCGCCCTTGCTGTGCGCAGGCCTGATCGGCGGCCGCGCCTTGCGCCTGGCGGGCGAGGGCACCGCCCTGGGCCTGTACGGCTTCGGCGCGGCCGCCCATATCCTGCTGCAGGTAGCGTGCGCGGAAGGTCGCCGCGTGTATGCCTTCACTCGCGCCGGCGACCTGGCAGCGCAAACGCTCGCGCGCTCGCTGGGCGCCACCTGGGCGGGCGCTTCCAATGAAGCGCCGCCGGAGCCGCTGGATGCCGCCATCATTTTCGCGCCCGCCGGCGAACTGGTGCCGGTCGCGCTGGCCGCGGTGCGGAAGGGCGGGACGGTGGTCTGCGGCGGCATTCATATGAGCGACATCCCCGGCTTTCCCTATCGCCTGTTGTGGGAGGAGCGCCGCCTGCTCTCCGTCGCTAACCTGACCCGGGCGGACGGCCATGCTTTTCTGGCCGCCGCGGCACGCGCGAGGGTGCAGGTGCAGGTGCACCGCTATGCATTGGACGCCGCCAACGAAGCCCTGGCCGATTTGCGCGCAGGCCGCATCCACGGCGCGGCGGTGCTGGTGCCGCCAGGATGGGTTTGACCCCGGTGTTGCGCCAGGGGCAGCTGATCGCACAACTCCGCGACGTCAGGCGAGGTGCCCTGGATCGACTGCAGGTACGTTGCCACTTCTTTCATTTCCTCCGGCTGGACCGCCAAGTCGTCGTGGCGACATTCACTGCTGCCGATATTGATGCATGTCAACACCACTGAGTGCGGGCGGAACATGCTTATGCGACCCCCCCCCTTGCCTGGCCAGTGCATCGGCTCGCCATGAAAAAACTTCCGCTCTTCGTGGTGGCGAAAGGCCCTGGCCCGAGCGTCGATCACTGGCAGCTCCGGCACGGCGAAGGGCGCTGTACGCATCTGCGGTCCTTGACCCTATGAACGGGATCATCCTCGCGCTCAATGCGGGCTCTTCGAGCATCAAGTTCGCGCTGCACGAGCACCGGCTGGCCGCGCAGCGCCTGATCCTGCGCGGGGCCATCGAAGGGATCGGCGCGGAACCCCGCTTCACGGCGTGGCAGCCCGATGGCGCAATCATCGACCGAGAGGCATGGGCGGACGCGGCCGCGCCGCATGAGCAACTGCTGCAGCCGCTACTTGCCTGGATCACCGCCCGTCTGGGCGCCGCCGAGCTTGCCGTGGTGGGGCACCGCGTCGTGCATGGCGGGCCCTCATTCGGCCAGCCCGTGCGCATCGATACGCCGGTCATGCAGGAGCTGGAACGGCTGGTGTCCTTGGCACCGCTGCACCAGCCCCATCCGCTGGCCGCGGCGAGGGCGATCGCCCGCCTGCGGCCCGGACTGATGCAGGTGGCGTGCTTCGATACGGCATTTCACCGCGGCATGCCGGCCGTCGCCGCCAGCCTGGGCCTGCCGCGCGCCTATGCCGACGATGGCATGCGCCGCTACGGCTTCCATGGACTGTCCTACGAATACCTCGCCGGCCGGCTGCGCGAGTTCGCCCCGGAGCTGGCGGACGGGCGCGTCATCATGGCGCACCTGGGCAATGGCGCCAGCCTGTGCGCGATGCGCCACGGCCGCAGCATCGATACCACCATGGGCTTCAGTGCACTGGATGGCCTGGTCATGGGTTCGCGCTGCGGCAGTCTCGATCCCGGGGCGGTACTGCATCTGCTGCAGGCGCGAGGGCTGAGCGTTGCCGCGATCGAGCACTTGCTCTACCAGGAAAGCGGCCTGCTGGGCGTCTCCGGGATCAGCGCCGATATGCGTGCGCTGCTGGCCAGCGACAGCGGCCACGCCAGGGAGGCGATCGAGTTGTTCGTCTATCGCATCGTCAAGGAAATCGGCGCGCTCACATCCGTGGCAGGCGGCCTGGACGCGCTGGTGTTCTCTGCCGGTATCGGCGAGCACGCCGCCAGTATCCGGTCGGCGGTGTGCCGGGCGCTGGCGTGGCTGGGCGTCGAGTGCGACGAATCGGCCAACGGCCTGCACAAGATGCTGATCAGCACCGCGCACAGCGCGGTGCGCGTGTTCGTCATCCGCACCGACGAAGAGGCGGTGATCGCCGCACATGCCGCCGGGGTCCTCCGCGCATCCTGTCCACCACAGGCCGCGGCCGGGTAGCGAGCGCGCAGGGCGGGCGCCGTCGCCTTCAGGCACTGCTGGCGGCAGGCGCCGGCACGCGCCACTGCCAGTGGCGCACCTCCGGCAGATCCTCGCCATGCTCGCCGATATAGAGCCGATGCTTTTCCATGATGGCCTCGTAGCGCTGCGTCGCCTCTTCGACATGATCGGCGAAGCGCTCGGCATGGCGGATGGCATCCAGCGACAGCTGGTAGCGGTCCAGGTGATTGAGCACGGCCATGTCGAACGGCGTGGTGGTGGTGCCTTCCTCCTGGTAGCCGTGTACATGGAAACGCTCGGGGCGGCTGCGCCGGTAGATCATCTTGTGAATCAGTGACGGATAGCCGTGGAAGGCGAAGATCACAGGCACGTCCTGGGTGAAGATCCGCTCGAAATCGCGGTCGGAAAGCCCATGCGGATGCTGCGACCGCGGTTCGAGCACCATCAGGTCGACCACGTTGACCACGCGGATCCGCAACGTGGGCAGGTAATCGCGCAACAGGCTGACGGCTGCCAGGCACTCCTGGGTCGGCACGTCGCCGGCACAGGCCATCACCACATCCGGATCGCCATCATCGTTGCTGGCCCAGTCCCAGATACCGGCGCCCGCTTCGCAATGCCTGGTCGCCGCGTCCATGTCGAGCCACTGCCAGGCTGGCTGCTTGCCGGCCACGATCAGGTTGATGTAACCGCGGCTGCGCAGGCAATGGTTGGCCACGGAAAGCAGGCAGTTGGCGTCGGGCGGCAGATAGATGCGCACGACCTCGGCCCTCTTGTTGGCCACGACATCCAGGAATCCCGGATCCTGGTGCGAAAGACCGTTGTGATCCTGGCGCCA
Source organism: Dyella marensis (assembly GCF_900112865.1). Lineage (GTDB taxonomy): Bacteria > Pseudomonadota > Gammaproteobacteria > Xanthomonadales > Rhodanobacteraceae > Dyella_D > Dyella_D marensis_A. The sequence continues at coordinate 107,434 of NZ_FONH01000001.1, forward strand.
CACATGCGACGTCAGCAGATAATTGAGCGAAGCCACCGGCACCCGCCATGGCACGCGCTGGCTGGTCCTGAGCCACTTGGCGTGCTGGTTGAACATCGAATCCACGATGTGGATGAAGGCTTCGTAACAGGAAAAGAAGCCGTGCCGGCCGCTGAGCAGATAACCCTCCAGCCAGCCCTCGCACAGATGCTCGCTCAGCACTTCCATCACGCGACCGTCGGCGCTGAGATGGTTGTCGGAGGCCTCGATGCGATCCAGCCACATCTTGCCGGAGATGTCATAGACCGCATCCAGCCGATTGGAAGCCGTCTCGTCCGGGCCGAACAGGCGGAAATTGGCTGGCGCCAGATTGAGCCGCATGACATCGCGCAGGAATCCGCCAAGCACGCGGGTCGACTCCGCCTCGACCGCGCCAGGGCGCGGTACCGCGATCGCGTGGTCGCGGAACGCCGGCATGTCCAGGGGCGTGAGCAGTTCGCCTCCATTGGCATGGGGGTTGGCGCCCATGCGGCGGTTGCCGGTCGGGGCCAGCGCGGCGAGGGTGTCCTGCAACTTGCCGTCGGCATCGAACAGCTCCTCGGGCCGGTAGCTCTTCAGCCAGGCTTCGAGCTGGGCAACGTGCGCCGCGTTGTCGAAATGCGCCAGCGGGACTTGATGGGCGCGCCAGGTGCCCTCGACCTGTTCGCCATCGACGACGCCCGGGCCGGTCCATCCCTTGGGCGTGCGCAAGACCAGCATCGGCCAGCGCGGCCGGTGCGCGATGCCTTTGGCGCGCGCGGTCCGCTGCTCGGCTTGAATGCGTTCGAGCATTTCGTTCAGCGCGCGGGCCAGCTGTTGATGAATGGCCGACGGCTCGCTGCCTTCGACGAACCAGGGCTCGTAGCCGTAGCCGTGCAGAAGCGCTACCAGTTCAGTGTGATCGAGGCGCGACAGAATGGTCGGATTGGCGATTTTGTAGCCGTTCAAGTGGAGGATCGGCAACACGGCGCCATCGCGCACGGGGTTAAGAAACTTGTTGGAATGCCAGCTCGTGGCGAGCGCGCCCGTCTCTGCTTCGCCATCGCCGACCACGCACGCCACGATCAGATCGGGATTGTCGAACGCTGCGCCGTAGGCATGGGCCAGCGAGTAGCCGAGTTCGCCACCTTCATGGATGGACCCGGGCGTCTCGGGGGATACGTGGCTTGGCACACCATGGGGCCACGAAAACTGGCGAAACAGCCGAGCCAGGCCTTCCCGGTTGCGCTCGATCGCCGGATAACGCTCCGTGTAGGACCCCTCAAGATACGTCTGCGCCACCAGCGCCGGGCCACCATGCCCGGGGCCGGTGACGAAGATCATGTTGAGGTCATGCTGCCTGATCAGCCGGTTCAGATGCACGTAGAGCATGTTCAGTCCCGGAGCGGTGCCCCAGTGGCCGAGCAGGCGCGGCTTGATGTGTTCGTGCCGCAATGGTTGTTCCAGCAGCGGGTTGTCGCGCAGATAGATCTGCCCGGCGGAGAGATAGTTGGCGGCTCTCCAATAAGCGTCCATGCGCTGCAGGAGTTGGGGCGACAGTGGGCTATGCATGGGATGGTCTGTGCGGGTCAGGCTGGAAGATGAGTGCGCAACTGCGCGGGAGTGAGCGTCAACAGGTCGTTGCGCACCTCGCCGACGACACGCGCCGCCGTCTGCTCGTCGAGGCTGTCATGCAGTACGCCGAGGAAGCGTGGCGGCCCCATCAGGATCAGCTTGTCGTAGCAGCCATCCTGCCGCCCTTGCTGCACGACCGCGCTCAAGGTATCGGCGAACCGATGCGCATGCTTATCGCGCAGCGAGGTCCTCGGCTCGATGGCATGGCGGCTGGGGCTGTTGCTTTCCTGTACGCGAGGCAGCCGTCCGTGGTCCTGTTCGCGACCGGGCGAGCGCCCCTCCGGATACGAATAACAGGCTATCTCGGCCGGATCGGCTCCCTTGCGGGTCAATTCGAACAGCCGTGCCCTGGCGGCGTCCGCGACCAGAATCCACGTATTGGACATGGCGACCTCCGGAACCACCTTTGCATGAAGTGGCGGCTCCAGCTTAGGTGCCGTGCGTCGCGGCGCCTTGATCATGATCAACAAGCCGCGCGGATAGCCTGGAGCGGCCAGCCCATGGGATTGGCGCGAACGTCTGCGTTTTCATGCCACCTATCCAGCGCCTCCAAAAAGCATCCCGACCGCCGTCGTCATAGCCATGGCCAGCGCCCCCCATAGCGTGATCCGGGTGGCCCCGATGCGGACGTTTGCGCCTCCGATGCGGGCCGCCATGCCGCCAAGCACTGCAAGAAAGAACAGCGCCGTCATGAAGATCCACCCCAGGAGGCCGGCGGCCGGAGCCAGTGCGACGACGAGCAGCGGCAACGCCGCGCCGGCAGCGAAGCTGACAGCGGAAGCCGATGCCGCCTGCAGGGGGCGTGCCTTGAGTGTCTCGGTGATGCCCAACTCATCGCGGGCATGCGCATCGAGCGCGTCATGCGCCATCAGCTGATCGGCGACCTGCTGCGCCAACCGAGGGTCGAGTCCGCGCCCGACATAGATGGCAGCCAGTTCCCTGTGCTCGCCTTCCGTGTCGTTCGCCAGCTCCTCCACCTCGCGCGCCCGATCAGCTTTTTCGCTATCCGCCTGTGAATGGACCGATACGTATTCGCCTGCCGCCATCGACATGGCGCCGGCCACCAGTCCCGCGGTACCGGCGACCAGGATGGCGGACGGCGTGGCGTGGGCTGCTGCGACACCCATCACGAGACTGGCCGTGGACACGATGCCGTCGTTGGCGCCAAGGACGGCGGCCCGCAACCAGCCCATGCGCTCGATAACATGACGTTCCCGATGGCGATAGGTCATGGGTCGACTCCTGAACCTTGGTAAATCGGATCATGCGCCCTCGTCCTTGCAGTGGAGGTTGGCGCCACTTCGCCAGCGTTCGAGGACGAGGACGAGGACGGATTTAAGGATGTCGCGCCGCGGAACCGGCGGATTGACGGCGATCAAGTGGACGGGCATGCGCCGTGCCAACCGGCGGATAAGCTGGGCGCAGGAGCGCGAGCTTCGGTAGCCGAGACAATTCATGCGACCCGGCCTGGACAAGCGCGGCCCTGAAGCACGACACAGGCGACAGCGCATTTCCCGATGGGAACGGAGCGGCTTGATCCTCATCAATAGGGCGGGCAGCAGCAGGCGGCACTATGCATTCCAGCGGATGCCTGGCTGCATGGAAGGCATCGCCGCACCCTTGCATTGAAGAACACCCCGCAGACAACGCGCATGACCGTGCCCGAACGCAGGAGAACGCCGATGAAAGTCGCCGACGCGATGACTTGCCAGGTGCGCACCGTGCTCGCTACCGACAGCGTGTCGCTGGCCATGCAGATCATGCGCGGCGTCAGGGTCAGCGGACTCCCCGTCCTCGATGGCGATGGACATCTTGTCGGCATGGTGACCACCGGCGATCTGTTGCGGCGGGCCGAGCTCGGCACGGAGCGCCACCGCCCGCACTGGCTGGAGAAAATACTCGGCCCGCGCCGCATGGCGCAGGAGTACATGGCCAGCCATAGCCGCCGCATCGGCGACCTGATGACTGCGCCGGTGCTGACGATCGACGAGGGCGCTCCGCTGATCGACGCCGTGGACTTGCTCGAGAAGCATCACATCAAGCGGCTGCCGGTGACGCACAAGGGCAGGCTGATCGGCATCATCAGCCGCACCGACCTGATGCGGATACTGCTGGAGCGGTTGCCGAGTGCCGACGACGCAGCGACCAGGATGTGGTCGGATGCCCAGATCCAGCGGCATATCGCCGAGGAGATCGGTCAGCAGCCCTGGCTTGCCCAAGCCGCCGTCCAGGTCTCGGTGCATCGAGGCACGGTCGACATCTGCGGAACCGTGGCGCACGACGCCATGCGCCATGCCTTGCGCGTCTTGCTGGAGAACACGCCCGGGGTTTCCCAGGTCATGGACCGGCTGCTGGTGCAGCGACGGCGCGACAGGCGGCACAGCCTGGCGCATCGCTGACCGGGAACGTCCCTGCCTGACCCGACGCCATCGAGCCGGTTGACCTGCATCAATATGCGAGGCGCGCCGGCGGCGCACGTTCCCCTACGGATCCATCGAGGCACGCCGCCATGCTTGCCAGAGACATCGCCACCCACCGGGTGATCCAGGCCGACGCCGCGCAGAGCCTGCGGGAGGCGGCGCGCATCATGTACCGCCACCAGGTCAGCTGCCTGGTGGTGGTCGGCAGCCGCGGCCAGGAAAAAGTGCCGGTGGGGATGCTCGCGATCCGCGACGTGGCCACGGCGGTCCTGCTGGAGGGCAAGGATCCGGACGCCACGCCGATGGCGGCCATCATGGCGCGGCCGCCGGTGGTGGCGCGCGAAGACTGCACGCTGGCGGAGCTGATTGCCATCCTGCGCGGCAGCGGTTTGCGCCGGCTGCCGGTGGTCGATGCGTCCGGCGGCCTGGTCGGCATCGTCAGTGCGGACGACGTGATCGCGGCGATGGCCGAACTGATGGAAGACCTGGCCCACGCCCTGATCGTCGATCCGCAACTCGATCATGCCGCCCGCTAGGCGGACCTGCGCGATGACGGCACCCATCCCTCCCGCCGCCTGTCCGCTGCCCGATGCGGCCCCGCCGGAGATTCCCCGTCCAGTGCTGTCCTGCGCGCAGCTGCGGCGAGTCGGCATCGATACCGGCGACGAGCATGTGATCTACCTGCACGAGGATTCGCCGATCTGCCGCGCCGAAGGCTTCGGCGCGCACAGCCGCGTGCAGATCAGCATCGACGAGCGGCGGCTGCTGGCCCGCTTGAACATGGTGAGCGGCGGCTGGCTGGCCCCGGAGGAGGCCGGCCTGTCCGAGCCGGCCTGGTCGGCACTGGCGCCGCGGCTCGGCGAGACGGCCATGTTCGCGCACCCCTCCAGCGTGGAATCGCTGTCGCGGGTGCGCGCCAAGATCCACGGCCAGCCGCTCAACAATGAGGATTTCCAGGCGATCATGCAGGACGTCGCCCAGCGGCGTTATTCCGCGCTGGAACTGGCCGCCTTCGTCACGGCCTGCGCCAACGGCCATCTCACGCCGCGGGAAATCAGCAGCCTCACCGGCGCCATGGTCGCTACCGGCGCGCGGCTGGACTGGTCCCGCGCGATCGTCGCGGACAAGCATTGCATCGGCGGGCTGCCGGGCAATCGCACGACACCCATTGTCGTGGCGATCGCCACCTCCCTGGGCCTGGTCATGCCCAAGACGTCCTCGCGCGCCATCACGTCACCGGCGGGCACGGCCGATACGATGGAGATGCTCGCGCCGGTGGATCTCTCGCTGCCGCGCATGCGGGAGATCGTCGAACGCACCGGCGGCTGCCTTATCTGGGGCGGCTCGATCGGACTGAGCCCGGCGGACGACGTGATGATCCGGATCGAGCGCGCCCTGGACATCGACAGCGAAGGCCAGCTGGTCGCCTCCGTGCTTTCCAAGAAGATCGCGGCCGGCTCCTCGCATGTGCTGATCGATATGCCCGTCGGACCGACCGCGAAGATCCGCGACATGATCGAGGCGCGCTCATTGGCCGCCTGCCTGCAGCAGGTCGCGCGGGATTTCGGCATGCATATGCGCTGCGTGTTCACCGACGGCAGCCAGCCGATCGGCCGTGGCGTCGGCCCGGCGCTGGAGGCGCACGACGTACTGGCGGTGTTGCAAGGGCGGCCCGGTGCGCCGCTCGATCTGCGCGAGCGCGCCATCGCGTTGGCATCGGCGCTGCTGGAGCTGACCGGCGCGGCGGCCGGCGAGGTGTTGGCCACCCGGATGGCGACGGAGGCGCTCGATCGCGGCGCCGCCTGGCGGCAGTTCCAGGCCATCTGCGAGGCGCAGGGCGGCATGCGCACGCCGGGCCGCGCCGCCCAGCAGTACCCCGTGCGTTCCGCGCTCGGCGGCCGGGTGCATGCCATCGACAATCGCCAGTTGTCGCGCACGGCCAAGCTGGCCGGCGCGCCCATGTCGCCACTGGCCGGACTGGAACTGCACGTGCGGGTGGGCGACCGGGTGGAACCCGGCCAGCCGATCTTCACGGTGCATGCGCAGACGCGCGGCGAGCTGGCCTATGCGATGGAGTATGTGCGCCGCCATCCCTGCATCGTGACGCTGGCAGAAGCCCCGTGAGGCACGTCGTCTATGCCATGCCGGGCAACCAGGAACTGGCCGATGCGCTGGCCCATCGCCGGCGGATGGCGCGCCTGGCCCTGGAGCTGCACCGCTTTCCCGATGGCGAAGGACTGGTGCGAGTGGAGGAGCCGCCGGTCGGCGCCGAAGCCATCATCGTCTGCACGTTGGATCGGCCGGACGAGAAAACACTGCCGCTGCTGATGGCCGCCGATACCTTGCGCGAACTGGGCGCAGGCAGCGTCGGGCTGGTCGCGCCCTACCTGGCGTACCTGCGGCAGGATGCGCGTTTCCGGCCCGGCGAGGCGGTGTCGTCGGGCATCTTCGGACGCCTGCTGGCGGAACATTTCGACTGGCAGGTCACGATCGATCCGCACCTGCATCGCCTGCGCAGCCTGACCGAGGCCGGCATGCCGCAGGGCAGGGCGATCTCGGCGGCGCCAGCCCTTGCTGGATGGTTGCGCGAGCGGGTGGAGCTGCCGCTACTGATCGGTCCGGATGAGGAAAGCGCGCCATGGGTGGAAAGCGTCGCAGCCCTGATGTCGGCGCCGGCCGTCGTTGCCACCAAGCGCCGCTTCGGCGACCGCAAGGTGCAGGTGCAGCTGCCGGATCTATCCAACTGGCCTGGCCACAACCCGGTCTTGCTGGACGACATCATCTCCAGCGGGCATACCCTGCTCAAATCTATCGAGGGCCTGCGCGCGCTGGGCATGCCTGCGCCCTGGTGCGTCGCCGTGCATGGCCTGTTTGCCGATAACGCGCTGGAGCGCCTGCGCGTGGCGGGAGTGGCCGGCGTGGTCACCACCAACAGCGTGCCTGGCGAAACGGCACGGATCGACCTGTCGGAACTGCTGGCGGCGGCCCTGCCGGAACATTGAAGGGCACGCCCGACCTGAAGTGGACGGCATGCATGCCGATCAGGCACTGCCGGCATGCATGGCGACGGCCTTGATCGTCTCGTCCGTCGCAGGATCGGCCCACGCGTAGCGAATAGGTTCATCGATCCAGCCTTGCATGGCGTTGCGCAAGGCGTATTGCGCCGAGCGCGACATGCCGGCCAATTCGGTGCCCAGGCGATGCGCGGCATGCCGGGCATGCAGGCGTCCGGCGACGGTAAGCGCATAGCCGGGCGAGCAGATCGTGCGAACCGTATCGCCGTCGAGAATGGTCTGCACCTCGCCGCGCGCCAGCAGGGGATCCACGGCATCGGCGACGTTGTTGGCGAGCAAGGCCAGGCGCGGCTGCGGCTCGATGGCGGTGAGGCAGGCATGGCGCAGCCCTGCGCTTCCCGCATGCACGGGAAGCGCAGCAGACAGTTGATCCAGCCGACGACGCTGCTGCGGCGCCTCCGCCAGCGCGAGCCCTGCGCCGCGCTCGTGCGCCAGGCGAAGACTTTCGCGCAGGCAGCCGCGCGCCAGGCTGCCGGCGATGTTCTGTGCTATCCGGCGGCCTTGCTCGCTGTCGTAGGCCTGCCCCAACTGCAGCAGGGCATCGGCCAGGCCGATGATGCCTACGCGCAGATGGATGCCGGGCCGCCCCTGGCCGACCAGCAGGCTGGCATTGTCCAATGCGCGCACCGCCAGCTCGGCCGTCGCCTCGAACGCTTCGTACCTGAAGCTGGCCTCCGCGGTGAACGGCGACCTGACAAAGACTGCGGGATTGAGCACGGCCCCGAGCCCGTCATGCGGCCAGCCCAGCCGTGACGTGCCCGCATCGGCGAGGATGCGTTCGTCCAGCAGCAGGCGCCAATCGGCACAGGCGTCGAACAGTTGCCGCTCCCAGGCGGAGCGGGTCGCCGGCGGTTCGGCCGACGAGAGCGAACGGGTGACGCGAAACCAGGTGTCGCCGATCGACAGGTCGCGGATCAGGCCTTGGTCGCGCCAGCGGAACCAGGCGTCCCAGGCTTCGACGGCGACCATATCGAGAAAAGGAGAGCGCTGCATATCCGGTGGCCGGCTGAGTGATGGCCAGCATGCACGGCCGTGGCGGCGCGGCCTTGAGGCAGGTCAATCGCCACGCGCGCCGCTCCCGGCGTTACACACGGTTACAAACCGTTGCCGTGCCGCCATCGCCTGGTGACGATGCGGCGCTAGCTTGGGTGGCGCGGAAGGGACCGCGCACTCGATGGGGAATGCCATGAACATGCAAGCTGAAGCCACCGATACGCGCACGGCGCATGCCGCGGCATTCGCCGACCTGGACTTCGACCTGCTGCGCCGATACGTGCAGGTCATCCGCCACAAGCTCACCGCCGACCAGTATCTCTACCATGCCGGCCAGCCTTTCCAGGCGCTGTACTTTGTGCATTCGGGCTGCCTCAAGACAGTGGAGCTGGCCGACGACGGCCGCGACCAGGTCACCGGCTTCCGCATGCGCGGCGATCTGCTGGGCATCGAGTCGATCGGCCTGCGCCAGCATGCCTGCAGCGCAGTGGCGCTGGAGCAGGGCGAAGTGTGGGAGCTGCCGTATCCGGCGATGCTCACCGCCTGCCGCGAGCTGCCCGAGCTGCAGGCCAAGCTGACGGCCGCGCTGGCCGAGCAGATCCGCCAGGATCACGCCTGGATGCTCAATGTCGGCACGCTCAACGCCGAGCAGCGCGTGGCCAGCTTCCTGGTCGACGTGGCCGCGCGTTACGCCCGCCTGGGCTACAGCGCGCGCCACTTCATCCTGCGCATGCGCCGCACCGACATGGCCAACTTCCTGGCGCTGAAGCATGAAACGGTGAGCCGTGCGATGACCCGCCTGGACGACCTGCGGCTGATCGCGGTGGAACGCCGCGAAGTGCGGGTACTGGACGACGCGGGACTGCGGCGGATGGCGGCCGGCTGCGCCAGCTGAGCGGCGGCGTTTATCGCTCTTTGTATGCGGCCAAGGCATGGCGCAGGGAGGCCGACAGCTGTTCGATGCGATACGGCTTGCGCAGCAGTTCCACGCCCTGGGCTGAGAGGTCGTCCGCGTCCAGCGAGCCGCGCTCATAGCCGGACGTCAGCAGCACCGGCAAGCCGGGGCGCAGGCCGCGCGCGGCCTTGACCAGTTCCGCGCCGGTCAGGCCGTTGCCCAGCACGACATCGGAGAACAGCAGGTCGATGTCCGGATGGTTTTCGAGCTGGGCGAGCGCCGCCGCGGCGCTGTCGGCCTCGCGGGTGGCGTAGCCGAGCGAGCGCAGGAAGGCGAGGGCGATGGCGCGCACTTCCGGTTCGTCCTCGACCACCAGAATGGTTTCCTGCCCGTGGCGCACCGGGGCTTTCATCGCGGCAGGTTCATGCGAGGCGACGTTTTCCAGGGCCGGGAAGTACAGGCTGATGCGCGTGCCATAACCGAGCTGGCTATCGACGCTCAGATAACCTCCCGATTGCTTGACGAAGCCATACACCATGCTCAGGCCGAGGCCGCTGCCCTTGCCAAGCTCCTTGGTCGTGAAGAAGGGCTCCAAGGCACGGGCTTGGACCTCGGGCGTCATGCCCATGCCGGTGTCCGCGACGCGGAAGACCACATAGGTGCCAGCCGGCAGCTTCGGTGACGCATGGGCGCCCTCGATATGCTCCACGCTCACCGACAGCGTCAGCTGGCCGCCGCGCGGCATGGCGTCTCGCGCATTGACCGCGAGATTGACCAGGGCGGTATCGAATTCGGCCGGATCCACATGGATCTGCGGTACGTTGCGGGGGCACTCCGTCGTTACGCGAATGCGCTCGCCGAGCGTGCGCGCGAGCATTTCACGCAGGTCGTTCAGCGCCTGTGCGGGACGTACCGCGCGCGGCATGAGGCGGCGGCGGCTGGCGAAGGACAGCAGCTTGGCGGTCAGCGTGGCACAGCGGTCGGCGGCACGCGTCGCGCTATCGACGATCTCGCCTTCCGGCGAGTCCGGCGGCAGCGACATGCCCAGCAGCTGCAGATTGCCGGAGATCACCGTCAGCATATTGTTGAAGTCATGCGCGATGCCGCCGGTGAGCTGGCCGATCGCATCCAGGCGCTGCGCATGCGACAGCTGCTCCTCGCTGCGGCTGCGCTGTACCGCCGCGGCCAGCATATTGGCCACCGATTGCAGGAAGTGCAGCAGATCGTGGCCGAAGCTGTCCGCTTCGCGCGCGGGCACCACCAGCAGCCCCATCGGGCCATGGCGGTCCGGCAATGGAACGATGGCGGCATCGCGGAAGTCGGTACCCTTGAGCAGAGCGGCGGCGCCTTCGGCGGAACGCGACAGCACGGCGGCGCCGTCTTCGCCGCGCGAGACTGCGCTCATCCATGGGCCGCGGGAAAGGCGCCGGGCCAGGCTGCGCAACAGCTGGTCGGGCAAGCCGATGGCGGCGCGCACGTGCAGGTCAGAATCCTGCGTATCGCGAAACAGAATCAGGGCCGCCTCGGTGTGCAGTGCAGACGCTACCAGGGCGGCGATGCTGTCTACCGCCACGTCCAGGTTCGGCGATTCCAGCAGCAGCCGGCTGGCCTGCGCCAGGAAGGCGTCGTAGCGAGCGCGCGCCAGCGCCTGCCGCGCGCGCTGCGTTTCGGAGATGTCGCGGATGGAGGCGGCGAACAGCGTGCGCTCGCCGTCCTGGACCGGACTCAGGCCGATCTCCACCGGGAAGGGTTGGCCGTTGCGGCGCACGCCGGTCAATTCATAGCCGGCGCCCATCGGCCGCACGCGCGGCGTGGACATGTAGCGGGCGCGGTGCTGCGTATGCATCTGGCGCACCTGCTCGGGCAGCAGGACCTCGACCGGCAGCCCCTGCAGCTCGCCTTCGCCGTAGCCGAACAGACGATCGGCCTGTGGGTTGGCCAGCACGATCACGCCATCGTGGCCGACCACGACCATCGCGTCCGGGGCCGTATCGAACAGCGCCTTGAACAGGGTCACGGGCGGCGCACCTGGCCGGTGAACATGTAGCCGGCGCCGCGCACGGCCTTGAACAGCGGCGGCCGGTCGGTGGCGGTATCGATCTTGCGGCGCAGGCGGCTCAGCTGCACGTCGATCGCGCGATCGAACGGACCGCTGTCGCGGCCGTGGATGCGGCTCATGATGTCGTTGCGCGACAGCACCCGGTTGGGGTGGTCCAGGAACAGGCACAGCAAATCGTACTCGCCCGTGGTCAGCGGGATGTCCCTGCCGTCGGCGCCTGACAGTGCGCGGGCGGCCGGATCGAGCCGGTAGCCGGCGAATTCCAGCACGCCGGAAGCCGGTGCCGGCGGCGGTTCATTCGCGGCTTTTGCCGCCGAACGGCGCAACACACTGCGCACGCGCGCCAGCAGTTCGCGCAGATCGAACGGCTTGGTGATGTAGTCGTCGGCGCCCAGTTCCAGGCCCACCACGCGGTCCACCGACTCGCCGCGGCCGGAGACGATGATCACCGGCCCGCGCCAGTGCTCGTGCAGATAGCGGGTCAGGGCGAAGCCGTCTTCGCCGGGCAGGCCAAGATCCAGCAGGATCAGGTCGACCGGGCCCTCGGCCAGGGCCTGGCGAAGCATGGCGCCGTTGGCGGCGAGCCGGACCTGGAAACCCTGGCCGGACAGATAACGACTGACCAGCGCGGCAATCTCGCTGTCGTCCTCGACGACCAGCAGGCGGACGGACGGCGATTCCGTGGATGGATCCTGGCCGGTATGCATGAAAGTCCCAAAAAGGAGGGTAGCCCCCAAACGGATGGGCTCGTGACCTGCAAGAGATTACATCCGCGCCGGCTTGATCGGCATCAATATGCCCGATCCGCCGTTACGCCTAGATCGCCGTCATGCCCATCGATACCGCCACCCCCATGGATGCAAACGCTCCGGCCCCTCCAGCCAGGCGGCACTGGCTGCGCCGCCTCGGCGCTGGCCTGATCGCCGGCGCGGCCGACGATGACCCCAGCGGTATCGCCACCTATTCGCAGGCGGGCGCGCAGTTCGGCTATGCCACGCTGTGGACCATGCTATTCACGCTGCCGCTGATGATCGGCATCCAGACCGTGAGTGCGCACGTGGGCCGGGTCACCGGGCGCGGCCTGGCGGCCAATATGCGCCGGCATTTTCCACGGCCCGCGCTGCTGTTGCTGGTGTCGTTGCTGCTGGTGGCGAACGTCGTCAACCTGGCCGCGGACATCGGCGCGATGGGAGCGGCGATGCGCCTGCTGCTGGGCGGTCCGCCGGTGCTGTACGCGCTGGCCTTCGCCTCGTTGTCGCTGTTGCTGGAAGTGGCGATTCCGTTCCCGCGCTATGCGCCGCTGCTGAAAGTCATGACCCTGAGCCTGTTCGCCTATGTGGCGACGGTGTGCGTGATCGACGTGCCGTGGCGCGAGATGTGGCGTTCGCTCATACCGCACGATCTGCCCTGGCACGACTACATGGTGACGGTGGTGGCGGTGTTCGGCACCACGATCAGCCCGTACCTGTTCTTCTGGCAGGCCTCCGAAGAAGCGGAAGAGGAGGAGGTCGACGCGGCGCAGTCGCCGCTGACCGCGGCGCCCGAGCAGGCCGGCGAGGCCTTTGCACGCATCCGCTTCGATACCGACGTGGGCATGATCTATGCGGGCGTGGTGGCATTCTTCATCACGCTCACCGCCGCCGCGGTGCTGCATGCGCATGGCGTCACGCGGATCGAGACCGCGGCCGACGCGGCCAGCGCGCTGCAGCCGCTGGCGGGTCCTTTCGCGGCAACGCTGTTCGCCATCGGCATCGTCGGCACTGGCCTGCTGGCGGTGCCGGTACTGGCCGGCTCGGCAGCCTACGCCGTGGCCGAAGCGTTCGACGTCAAGGCCGGGCTGGGCAACAAGCCCGGCGATGCGCGCGTGTTCTATCTGATCATCGCCGGCTCGACCGTGCTGGGCGCGTTGTTGAGCGTGTCGCGGATCGATCCGATCCGCATGCTGTTCTGGGCGGCCGTGGTCAACGGCGTGATCTCGGTGCCGCTGATGACGGGAATCATGCTGGTCGCCACGCGGGAAGCGGCCATGGGCGCTTTTCGCGTTACCGGCGCGCTGCGCTGGCTGGGCTGGCTCGCCACGTTGGCGATGGCGGCGGTGGTCGCGGCGATGCTGTTCTGAGGCTTCAGTCGGCCAGCACGGCCAAGCCGAAAGCGAGCGCCATGGCGAGCGTGCCCGGCGTCACGCGCCAGGCGTAGGCCGGCGTGCCCTTGAGGAACGCCATCGCGCATTTCAACGTGGAGTTGGCCGCCAGCGCGGCCAGGATGCCGAGCACCGCGTCCTGGCGCCCGATGCGTCCCACGGCATCGAGCTGTGCCGCCGACGCTGCGGCCGCATGAACATCAATCAAGCCGGAGAGCGCCATCACGCCGGCCGTACTGCCTGGCCCCAGCCATTCGCGTGCCATCGCGGCCACTGTCATCACGCCGGCGAGCAGGACGACGAAGCGGATCGCCGCCAGCGGCTCGAACGGGCGCGTGCCTGCCAGCGCCCGCACCTGCTCGCGGTCGGCCAGCAGATGGCGGCTCGATAGCAGGGCGGCCAGCACGGCCACCGCGCCGGCGGCAGCCAGCGGCACGGCCAGCAGGCGCAACAGCGGCGGCGAGATCGTGCCCAGCACCACCGCCAATTGCGCGATGGTGCCGACGTTCGACATCAGCCCCGCGCTGGCGGCCGCCGGCGCCAGCGGCGGAGACGAGCGCGCCCGCTCGCCCATGCCGGCGATGGTGGCGGTGCTGGAGACGAAGCCGCCGGCCAGGCCGGCCAGGCCCAGCCCCAGGCGCGAACCGAACACGCGCAGCGCGATATAGCCCAGCGAGGCGATCGTCATGATCGACACCGCCAACTGCCACAACTTGCGCAAGTTGAGCACCTGCCAGGGATCGACTGCGCGATCGGGCAGCAGTGGCAGCACCACGAACACCGCCGTGGCCAGGATCAGCAGATCGTGAAGTTCGCGCTCGGAAAGCCAGTGCCTGGCCATGGCATGCAGCCTGGCCTTGCCCGCCAGGGTCACGGCCACGATGACCCCCAGCGCGCCGGCCAGCGCACGCTCATGCAGCGCGAGCATGCCAAGCAGGAAGGTGGCCAGCATGGCGACCTCGGCGGATGGCCCCGCGCCCTCGGCCCGGCGCTGCCAACGGCTCATGGCGAGCAACGCGGCCACTCCCAGTCCCGCGGCCAGGATGGCCGGCGTGCCCAGCAGATCGGCCATGGCACCGACCAGCGCCAGCAGCAGGCAGGTGCGCAAGCCCGGCTCGCCCCCGGGGCTCTCCACCCGCCCCTTGGCACGCTCGCGCTGCAGCCCGATCAGCAGCCCGATGCCCAGCGCCATGGCCAGGCCGGCAAGGTCGGGGAAGCCGCCGCCATTCACCGGCAGACCAGCACCGACACATCGCAGTTGAGAATGACCTTGCGCGTGGCATCGCCCTGCAGCAGCTCGCCGAGTCCGCCGCCGGCGTGCGCGCCCATCACGATCAGATCGCAGCGATGCTTGCCGGCCGCGCCGGCGATGGCGGCATAAGGCCGGTTGTCGAACACGTGCTCGGTCGTGCACGAAATGCCGGCTGCGGCAGCCGCCGCCTGTACCTTGGCCAGGTGCTCGTTGGCGTGCAGCAGTGCACGCAAGGCGGGCACCTCGCCCTGGATCACGTCGGCCACCAGGCTTACCGCCGGCTCCGGTTCCAGTACACGCAGCACGTGCAGATGCGCGCCCAGCCGGGCAGCCAGTTCGATGCCGGCATCTTCCGCGCGGCGCGCGGCCGGCGAACCATCGGTGGCGAGCAGGATGTGTTTGTACATGGGGATGCTCCCGCGAGCGGCGGCCCGCGCATGGATCCAGCTTGCAGTGCCCATGCCGGACGCTTGTTGACGCCGGTCAAGCGAATGGCTGGCGGAGCGCCAGCTTGACCTTTGTCAACCGGGCGGGGCGCGGCCCGCTGCTCGCGCACTGAAAGCGCGCCGCAGTTGACCGACGTCAAATCGCCATGGGCAAAGGCGGCATACACAGGACTCGAGCGCATCCGCTCTGCCCAGGGCGACGCCATCACTCGGCCAGGAGCCAGTCATGACCACCAGCGCACCGCAGCCCGCCAAGGGCTCTTTCGAAAACTTCCCGCACCTGCTCACCGGCACCCACTGGATCGAGCATCTCCGTGACGGCAGGCCGGTGCTGATCCGGCCGCTGCGCGCCGAGGACCGGGAGCGCGAAGAGGATTTCATCCGCCGCCTGTCGCCCACGGCGCGCCGCTACCGCTTCCTGGGCGATTTCCGCCAGGCCAGCCCGGCGCTGGTGGATCAGCTGATGCAGGTCGACTTTCCGCGCCAGGTCGCCTTCGTGGCGCTGTTGCATGAAGACGGCAAGCTGCGCGAGATCGGCGTGAGCCGCTACGCCGCCACCAGCGAGGAGCGGCAATGCGAATGCGCGGTGACCGTGGCCGACGATTGGCAGAACAAGGGCCTGGGCGTGCTGCTGATGCGGCACCTGATCGATGTGGCGCGCGGCAATGGCTTCAAGCGCATGTTCTCGATCGACGAGGCCTCGAACCAGAACATGCACCACCTCGCCGATTTCCTGGGCTTCCGGCGTGAGCTGTCGCCGGACGATCCCGCCCGCGTCGTGCACACCCTGGACCTGTGACCGGAGCCGTCCATGAGCCTGCGCCTGCGCCGCTCCGACGAACCGCGCCACGCGGCCGGCACGCGCGGCGAGAGCCGCCATTTTCCCGCCGAGATCCTTGCCCTGGTCACTTCGTCCGGCCCCTGGAGTCCCGCCGTCATGGCGGCATTCGCTCTGGCCAAGCCCTGGGACAGCCACGTCACCGGTTGCTTTATCGATCCCGCGCTGCGCACCCTGCGTGGGCTGGATGCCGAGCCCAGCGTGCTGTCGCTGCTGCTGGAACTGCCGCGCGACACGCAAGGCGAGGCCGAGGCCTTCGCGACGCTGGCGCGCCGCTGCGGCGTGGAAGGGGCGACCTGGATCTGCGCGCAGACCGGACTGGCGCGCTCGATGCACCAGCTGGGCGCCTGGCATGACCTGATCGTGCTGGAGCGCGATACCGGCAACGACGATGGCGGTTTCGAGCTGCTCGGCGAAGCCTTGCTCGGCTGCCGCAAGCCTTGTTTCGTGCTGCCGCCGCGCTGGGACAAGGAGCTGGCGTTCGAGCGCGTGCTGCTGGCCTGGAACGGCAGCCTGGAGGCCGTGCGCGCCATGCATGCCGCGCTACCGTTCCTGGCGATGTCCCGCGAGGTGGTGCTGCTGGACGGCGCAGCCGCAGTGCTGGAGGACGAAGGCACGATCATGCCGAACTTCCATCCGCTGGAGCATCTGGCGCGGCACGGCATTGCCGCCACGCGGCGGCGCATCCACGCCACCGCCCACGAAGCCGGCGACGCGCTGTTGCACGAGGCCAAGCGCATGAATGCCGACCTGCTGGTGATGGGCGCCTATGGGCGGTCGCGGCTGCGCGAGCGCATCCTGGGCGGCGCGACCCGGCGGGTGCTGGGGCAGGCGACTTTGCCGGTGTTGATGCAGCACTGAGCCGGCGTCTGTCCCGCACGACTTTCAATCCAGCACGATGGGCTCGTGCATGTCGGGAATCCGGCTGGCGATATCGCGCTGCTGCAGCGCTTCGCCCATCGCGGCCATGCCGCGCTCGTATTCGCCATGTACCAGGAAGACCTCGCGCCGCGGCGAGCGGCCCAGCCAATCCAGCAGCGCCGCCTGGTCCGCGTGCGCCGAAAAGCCGTTGATCGTCCAGACCTGCGCGCGCACCTGGATCTCCTCGCCGAACAGACGCACCGACCCGGCGCCATCGACGATGCGCCGCGCCAGGGTGCCCTCGGCGGCATAGCCGACAAAGACAATGCTGCAGCGCTCGCGCCACAGGTTGTGCTTGAGGTGATGGCGGACGCGCCCGCCGGTGCACATGCCCGATCCGGCGAGGATCACCGCGCCGCTTTCGATGCGGTTGATCGCCATCGATTGCTCGACGTCGCGAGTGAAGTGCAGGCCGGGCATGGCAAAGGGGTCGCAGTCGCGCAACAGCGCAAGGAAGGGTTGGTCGAAGCATTCCTGATGGCGCCGGAAAATCTCCGTCGCCGAGATCGCCATGGGCGAGTCCAGAAACACCGGCATGCGCGCGGGCAGCTTGCCCTCGGCCGCGCCCAGATGCAGGTAATAGAGAATTTCCTGTGCGCGTTCGAGCGCGAACGTCGGGATCACCACGTTGCCGCCACGCTCGAAGGTTTCGCGGATGGCGCGATACAGCTCGTCGACCGAGTCGGGCAGGGCACGATGCGGGCGATTGCCGTAGGTCGTTTCCATCACCACGTAGTCGGCCGGGGGCGCCGGCGTGGGGTCGCGCAGGATCGGGCGCCCGGGATTGCCCAAGTCGCCCGAGAACAGCATGGTGCGGCTGCGCCCCTGGTCCTCCAGCGTGAGCAGGATCGAGGCGGAGCCGAGAATATGGCCGGCATCGAGGAAGCATGCGGTGATGCCGGGCGCCACCGGCACGGTCTGCCCATAGGCCGCCGGCGGGTCGAAGTAGTCCAGGCAGTGCAGCGCAGCGTCAATGGTAAACAGCGGCTCCCTGACGTGCTCGCCACGGCGGCGCCCGCTGCGTTCGGCGCGGGCGGCGTCCTCTTCCTGCAGGCCGGCGGCATCAAGCAGCACGATGCGCGCCAGGTCGCGGGTGGCTGCCGTGGACAGGATCCTGCCGCGGAAACCCTGCCGCACCAGGCGCGGAATGCGCCCGCAATGATCCAGGTGCGCGTGGGTGAGCAGCAGGACGTCGATGTCCTCCGGCTCGAAGCCGAACGGCTGATAATTCAGGTCGCGGTGCTCGCTGCCGCCCTGGAACATCCCGCAGTCGATCAGGATACGCCGCTCGCCGCAGCTCACCAGGTGGCACGAGCCGGTCACTTGCCTGGCGGCGCCGTGGGCGCTGTAGACCATGCTTGCGTTCATGCCTGTGCGCTCTCCCTCTATGTCACCGTGGCCACCGCGGGCGCGAACCGCGCTTCAACGGCAGACCAGCACCGGCACCGGACTGGTCTGCAGCACCCGCTGCGTTTCGCTGCCCAGCAGCAGCTTGGTGATGCCGCTCCAGCCATGCGAGGCCATCACGATCAGATCGCATTGATGGCGCTGCGCCTCATGCACGATCCAGTCGCTGGGCACGTCGCTGACCACGTGTCCGCCGTCGGAGGCCACGCCAGCCTTCGCCGCCAGGTCGCGCACGTCGGCGACGTAATGCTCGGCGCGCTCGACGGCGCCTTCCATATAAGTGGCCTCGGTCGCCGCCAGCATCTCCGCCACATAGGTGAAGGTATGGAAGGGAGGGATAACGTGCAGGGCATATATACGGGCCCCGCACGAACGGGCCAGCTCGATGCCGAGCTGCACGCCGCGCAGGGATATGTCGGAGCCGTCGGTCGGCAAAAGAATGTGCTTGAACATGAGTGATTCCTCCTGCTCAGCGGCAGCGGTAGCCGCCGTCGGTCGCCAGCTTGCTGGCGGTGCCATGGGTGCGGGAAAAGCATGCGTCGCAAGCTCGTACCGCCCATTGACCAGGATCAAGGCAACCGATCGCCTGCGCGGCATCGCGGCGGCTGTTGACCTGCATCAAGGCATGCCGCGTACATCGCCGCGAAGCTTCGTCCAGGAGGCAAGCCGCCATGACCCGCATGACCCGCTGGAATCCGTTCCGAGGCATCGCCCATATCGACCCGACGGCCGACGCCGAGTACCGCGGCCCAGGACCGCATCCGCGCTGGAACGAGCCGGCGATCGCACCGGACATGGACGCGGAGTTGTCCAAGGCCGATGCCAGCCGCCCCGAAGAGAAGGGCGGCACTCCTTCGAACGCCCCGGCGAGACCGACAGCAGCGACGCCGTGCGTCGCGCCGACATCAGTGCCGAAGCCATAGCGGCAGCCCGGCATGCGCGAGCACGCAGCGCCTCACGCCGCCAGGCACCCATTCGCGGAAGCGGGCGTGGCCATAAGCCCCATCACCAGCAGACCCGCACCGGCCTCGCCGGCGGCATGCAACAGCGCCGCGCCACCTCGTCTTCTTCGATCGCCGGCCCCCGATGTCGCGCATGGCGTGGCTCCGGTGGATATGGGTCAGTTCAATCCACGATAAAGCTCACGCGCAGGCAGGCGCGCCATTCGGTGATGTCGCCGCCCGGGGTGGTGCGCACCTTGATGTCGCTGACCCAGGCGCCCTGGATCTTGTCGATGGTGACGGCGACTTTGCGCAGGCCTGACTGCACCGCGTCCTCCAGGCTCTGAGGAGAGGCGGCGCTGATCTCGATGATCTTGGCGACTTCATTCATGGCTTGTCCCTCGGGCGCGTGGGTGACTGCCGCCGCGGCGACTGCATGCCGTCCCGGCAGCTCGCGGACAATGTAGGCAGGCCACGCTCGTGGCTTGTTGACCTGCATCAATGGGCATCCAGCCGGGCGGGCGGAGCATGTTGCGCGACGGAGTGGCCGATGCGGGCGACTCCGCGCCAGCGCCCGAGAGCCGGAGATCCGCCATGAAAGTCCGCCACGCCATGTCCACCAACGTCATCGCGGCCACGCCGGATATGCCGCTGATCGATGCCATGCGCACCATGCTGCGCGAACACATCAGCGGCCTCCCGGTCATGGATGCGCACGGCGCCGTGGTCGGCGTGCTCACCGAAGGCGACCTGATGCACCGGGCCGAGATCGAGACTGAAACTGGACGCACCCATCCGGCCTGGTTGGATTTCGTGCTTGGGCCAGGCCGGCAGGCGCGCGAGTTCATTGCCTCCCATGCGCGCCACGTCGGTGATGTGATGACGCGCGATGTGATCACGGTGGATGCCGGGGCGCCCTTGGCGGAGGCCATTGGGCTTATGGAGAGGCACGCAATCAAGCGGCTTCCCGTGCTACGCAACCAGTTGCTCGTCGGCATCCTCAGCCGTGCCGACCTGCTGCGCGCTTTCGTGCGTGCGCTTCCGGATGCCACGCCCGACGATCTCTCGGATGCGGCGATCGCTCGTCGGCTGCGTGCCGAGTTCGACGCCAGGCCATGGGCGCCGCGCGGCACGGTACATGCCGATGTGCATGATGGCGTAGTCACACTGCGCGGGGTGATCGTCAACGATGACGTCCGCTGTGCCTTGCTTGTGCTGGCCGCGAACATGGCCGGCGTAGTGCGCGTCGATGACCAGGTTACGACGATCGAGCCCATGACCGGGATGGTGGTTCACGAGCCCGGGATGTAAGTGAGCCGGCGGCGCTGGAAGAGGTCAATGTAGCGGACGGTCCAGCACGCAGATCAGCCGCCCTTGTTCGGGCACCACAGGATTACTCAAGACGCGTCCCGCCACGCCCCCAGGGTGCTAGCAATCGAACGCCAACCACTTCCCAAGAACCGGCATGCCCCACCGCGCAACCAACGGACCGACCAGCGTCGCCACCGACATTGCCGCCAACAACGCAGCCCCCGCCCGCCGAAATCCCGCCCGCCCGAACCACCGCGACAACGTCCCGCCACCCATTCCCACCGTCAGCATCGCCGGCAACGTCCCCGACCCGAACGCCACCATGGCGGCTGCGCTGCGCCACGGATCGAAACTCGCCAACGCAAGCAACAGCACCGTGTAGACGAAACCGCACGGCATCCAACCCCACAGCATGCCGACGCCAAGCGCACGCGCCGCCGTGTTCACCGGGAACAGCGCACGCGCCCTGGGCGCCAGTCGCCGCCACAGCCGCGCACCCACCATCCGTTCCAGCCAGCCGCGCCCGCCGAGCAGCGCAACCGCCGCCAGCGCGAACGCACCCGCCGCAATCACGCGCAAGGCGATACGCAGGCCATCGTGGTCGAACAACTCGAACAAACCCGCGCCGATCGAACCGAACAAAAGCCCGGCAAGCGCATAACCGCCGATGCGGCCCAACTGATACGCCGCCAGCAGCCGCAACAAGGGCCGCCCATCCGCGCCACGCCGCGTGCCCAGCGCGAGCGCACCGGAAATCCCGCCGCACATCAGCACGCAATGCCCCGAAGCGGCCAATCCCAGCCACAGCGCCGCAAGCACGCCCAGGCCGGCGCTCATGGCGGCGGCTCCTCCGGCGGTTCGGGGCGCTCCGGCGCATGGTCGGTCAATGGCAGTAGGCCAGCGCTGTCCAGATCGTCGAACTGCTCGTGATTCACCGCCCAGAAGAACGCCGCGCCAGCCACCAGCAACAGCAGGAAGGTGAGCGGGATCAGGATCAGCATGGTGGTCATGCATGGACCTCACGCAGCGCGGCGGCCTCGGCCGGCGGCATCGACTCGGCGCGGCCGATGCGCAACGCATTGAGCACCACCAGCAGCGAACTGGCCGACATGCCGATCGCGGCCAGCCACGGCGGCATCAGGCCGAGCGCGGCCGGCGGCACCACGCACAGGTTGTAGCAAAGCGACCAGCGGTGGTTCTGGCCCAGGATGCGCAGCGTCTGCTGCGCCAGCCGGCGCGCTTCGGGCAACGCCTGCAGCCGACCGCCGGTAAGCACGATGTCGCTGCTGACCTGCGCCAGCGGGGTGCCGTTGCCCATCGCCACGGCGATGTCGGCGCCGGCCAGCACGGGGGCGTCATTGATGCCGTCGCCGACGGCGATCACCCGCGCGCCTTCCGCGCGCAATTCGCGCAGGCGCGCCAGCTTGTCCGCCGGCGTCTGGCGCGCATGCCATTGGCCGGCGCCGATCGCCTGCGCGATGGCGCCGACGCGGTGCGCGGCGTCCCCGCTGAGCACTTCTACAGCCAAGCCCTGGGCTTGCAGCGCGTGCACGCAGGCAGCAGCCCCATCGCGCAGGCGTTCGCGCGGGTGGAAGGTGGCGAGCACGCCATGGCGATCGGCCAGCACCACGGCGTCTGCCAGCGCATGGGCGTCGAGCGTGCCGCGCAAGGCGAAGTCGGCGCGGCCCAGGCGCAGCCGGCGGCCGGTGACAGTGCCTTCCACACCCATGCCTGGATGGGCGGCCACGTCGGTTGCCGCGGGCAGCGCATCCTCCCCGGCGGCGATATCGACGATGGCACGCGCCAGCGGATGACTGCTGGCGCGTGCCAACGCAGCCGCCAGCGGCAGCGCCGCTGCATCGCCACCCACTTGCTGGACGTGCGGCGAGGTCAGCGTGCCGGTCTTGTCGAAGACCACGTGATCGGCTTCGGCCAGCTTTTCCACTGCGTCGGCATGCGCGACCAGCACGCCGCGATGCGCCAGCACGGCGAGCGCACGCGTCATCGCCGCCGGCACCGCCAGCGCGAAGGCGCAAGGGCAGGACACCACCAGCACGGCCAGCGTGGCGGTGAGTACACGCGAAGGATCGAGCAGGCTCCAGCCCAGCGCGGTCAGCGCGGTCAACGCCAGCACGCGAGCCACGAAGCGCGCGGCGGCACGTTCGCCGGCCAGGGCCAGGCGCGGGCGTTCGGCCTGCGCGCGATGCACCAGCGCGACGATGCCGGCCAGCGCGGTGTCGGCGCCTACGCGTTCCACGCGCAGGCGCACCGGACCGTCCTGCAGCACGCTGCCGGCGATCAGCGAGTCGCCGGGGTGCCGCGCCACCGGTTCGGCTTCGCCGGTAAGCAGGGCCTCATCGACATGGCAGGCGCGATCGAGCAACACGCCATCGGCCGGCACGCCGCCGCCTTCGGCCACATGCACCACGTCGCCCACGCGCAGCTCTGCGGCGCCGATGCGCTCGAACGCGCCATCCGCGCGGCAACGGTCGGCGAACATCGGCGTGAGCCGCGCCAGCGCATCGACCAGGTCGCCCGAGCGATGCCGCGCGCGCATCTCCAGGAACCGGCCCAGCAACAGGAAGAACACGAACATGCTGACCGAATCGAAGTACACCTCGGCGCCGCCGCGCAGCGCCTCGGCCAGGCTGGCGGCATAGATCAGGCTGACCGCCAGCGCCACCGGTACGTCCATGCCCAGCCGCCGCGCGCGCAGGTTGCGCAGCGCGCCGGCGAAGAACGGCCGCGCTGCGTACAGCACCACCGGCGTGGCGAGCAGGAAGCCGATCCAGCGCAGCAGTTCGCGCGTGCTGGCGTCCATGTCCTGGAAGGCGCCGACATACAGCGCCACGCCGTACATCATCGCCTGCATGGAACCGAAGCCGGCCACCGCCAGGCGCTTGAGCGCGTCGCGGGTTTCGCGGCGGCGCGCATCGTCCAGCGCGCGCGCGTCCAGCGGCAGGGCGCGGTAGCCTGTGCGGGCGAGATTGTCGAGCAGTGCCGGCAGCGGCGTGCGCGCCGGATCCCACACCACGCGGCAGCGCGCGGCGGCGGCATTGACCTGCACTTGGGCGACGCCGGGCAGGGTGCCCAGGCTGCGCTCGATCAGCCACACACAGGCGGCGCAGCGCACGCCTTCGATCAGCAGACAGACTTCGCTGCGTGCACCATCGAGAGGGCGCACGACGTGGCGGTCCAGCTCCGGGCACGACCAGGTGGCACTGGCTTCCGTGCTTTGCTCCGCCTTGCGCGCGGGGGCGCTGCGCAAGCGGTAGTAGTCGCCCAGGCCCAGCTGCTCGATCCATTCGGCGGCAGCGCGGCAGCCGATGCAGCAGAACGCGCAGGGTTCGCCGCCGATGCGGGCGAGGACCGGTTCGTGTGGCAGTGGCTCGTGACAGTGGAAGCAGGCGCTCATCGCCGCGGCTCGCGCAGTTCGGCCAAGGTGGCGCCGAGCGGCCATTCGCCGACCAGCGCGTCGTCGCGCTGCGGCGTATCGATGCGCACATGCATGTCCTGCGGCGGCAAGGGCGGCAGCGGCGCGGCATAGCTGCCGTCGGATTGGCGCTGCAACTGCAGCATGACATCGTGCTCGGCGCGCGTGGTCCAGAACAGCAGCTGCAGCGAGGCAGGGGCCTGGTGCGCGGCTTGCGCCTGCACCACCAGCCGGCCGCCGTCGCGCGCCAGCCGCGCATGCGACGGCAAGGTGGCGGACAGGCGCTGCGCCGATACCTGCATGCGCGCGCGATGCGCCACCGGCTCGGGCAGCTCGGCGTCGACATGGCGCGATGCCGTGCGGATCAGCGAGATGCAACCGCCGATCGCCGTGGCCAGCACCGCGGCGCCCAGCCAGGCCACGGGCTCGCGGTACCAGCGGAAGGCGCGCGCAGCGGCGCTCATGGCGCCGCCGCCACCGGCGCGGCCTGCGGCGGGCGCTCGCGCAGCGTGTGATGGCGCAGCCAGGCGGCGATCATGCGCACCTGGTCTTCGCCCAGGCGGTTCTTCCAGGCCGGCATGATGCCGTTGCGGCCATGGCGGATGCTCTGCGTGACGCTGGCCAGGTCGCCGCCGTAGATCCAGCTGCGGTCGGTCAGGTCCGGCGCGCCCACCGCCTTGCTGCCCTTGCCGTCGGCGCCGTGGCAGGCCACGCAGGTCTCCTTGAAGCGTGCCGCGCCGGCCTGTGCACGCGCCGCATCATGCGGCGAACCGGAGAGGCTGAGCACGTAGTTGGCGACTTCGCTCACGCCCTGTTCGCCGAGCACGGCGCCCCAGGGCGGCATCACGCCATTGCGGCCATTGAGCGCGGTGGCCATCACGAAGTCGCCGTCGTCGCCGTTCACGGTGAGCGCGGGGAAGCCGTAGCCGCCCTCGGCCATGGCGCCATGGCAGGCCGCGCAGTTGTCCTGGAACAGGCGATGGCCGTACTGCAGGGCTACGTCGTCTTCCGACAGGCGATCCACCGAATACAGGCGATAGCGCGCGAACAGGGCATCGAGTTTGTTTGCGTTCTCCTCGCGTGCCTGCCGGACTTCCTGCGCCGAGGTCCAGCCGAGCACGCCCTTGAAGTTGCCGAAGCCGGGGAACAGCACCAGGTAACCGATCGCCGCCACCAGCGAGGCCAGCGACATCAGCGCCCACCAGCGTGGCAGCTTGCGCACCGATTCGCGCAGCTTGCCGTTATCCCAGCTGTGGCCGGTGGTGCCGTCGCCCTCGATCGGGATCTTCACCCGCGTGCCGTAGAAGTACAGGAAGGTCGCCAGGCCGAGATTGCCGGCGATCAGCACGCCGACGTAGATGCTCCAGAACAGGCTCATCGGGTGTGCTCCTCGCACTGCCGCGACAGGCGGTCGTGCTCCAGCGGCAGGCGCGCGGCGGCGTCGAAGGTCTTCTTGTTGTGGCGGCTCCAGGCCCAGGCCCAGATGCCGAGGAACAGGCCCATCAGCACCAGGATGCTGATGCCGTACAGATGTCCGATCCAGCTGCTGCTCATGGGGCGTTCTCCGCGGGAGTGGCGGCGTCGTGCACGCCGGCGGCGGGCAGGGCGGTGCCCAGGCCTTGCAGGTAGGCGACCAGGGCGTCCAGTTCGGTCTTGCCCTGCAGCGTCGCGGGCGCGGCGGCGATATCGGCGTCGCGGTATGGCGTGCCGAGCTGGCGCAGCACCTTCATGCGCGCCTGCACGTCGGCCGCATCGAGCGGGCGCGCAGCCAACCAGGGGTAGCCGGGCATGTTGGAGTCCTTGCCGCCGGGTACGTCGCGCGGATTCATCAGATGCCGGCGCTGCCAGTCGTCGCTGTACTTGCCGCCGACGCGGGCCAGGTCGGGGCCGGTGCGCTTGCTGCCCCACTGGTGCGGGTGGTCGTACACCGATTCGCCGGCATCCGAGTAGTGGCCGTAGCGCTCGGTCTCGGCGCGCAGCGTGCGGATCATCTGCGAATGGCAGCCGTAGCAGCCCTCGCGCACATACACGTCGAAGCCGGCCAGGCGCAGCGGGTCGCGTGGCTCCACTCCGGGCGAGGGCTTGATCACATGGGCCTGGAAAAACAGCGGAATGATTTCGGCCAGGCCGCCGAAGGAGACCGCGATGGCGATCAGTACGCCGAGCAGGCCGGCATGGGTTTCGATGAACTCGAAGTAGCGATAGCGGCGGAAGCCGGTCCCGGGAGCGGCGCTCATGCGGAGGCTCCCTGCGGAATGGCCACGGGTTCGACGCCGTACGCGCGGGCCGGCGCCCAGGTGCGCCACATGTTCCAGGCCATCACGCCCATGCCGCTGACGATCATGGCGCCACCCATGGCGCGGATCACGTACATCGGATGGATCGCGCGCAGGCTGTCCATGAAGCTGTAGGCGAGCGAACCGCTGGGCAAGGTGGCGCGCCACATCACGCCTTCGGTGACGCCGGCGGTCCACATGCCGAACACGTACATGATGGTGCCGCCCGCATGCATCCAGAAATGCACGTTGATGGCGCGCACCGAATGCATGGAAGGGCGACCCAGTACGCTCGGCGCCATCGAGTACAGCGAGCCGATGGTGATCATCGCCACCCAACCCAGCGCGCCGGAGTGCACGTGGGCAATAGTCCAGTCGGTGTAGTGCGAGAGCGCGTTGACGCTCTTGATCGCCATCATCGAGCCTTCAAAGGTGGCGGCGGCGTAGAACACCAGCGCCATCACCATGAACCTGGTGACCGGATCGGTGCTGAGCTTGTGCCAGGCGCCGTTGTAGGTCATCAGGCCGTTGGCAGCCGAGCCCCAGCTGGGCATCAGCAGGACCAGCGAGAAGATCATGCCCACCGACTGCACCCAATCCGGCAGCGCCGTGTACAGCAGGTGGTGCGAGCCCGCCCACATGTACATGGAGATCAGCGCCCAGAAGTTGACGATGGAGAAGCGGTAGCTCCACAGCGGGCGGTCGGCCTGGCGCGGCACGAAGTAGTACATCATGGCCAGGAAGCCGGCGGTGAGGAAGAACGCCACCGCGTTATGGCCGTACCACCACTGCACCATCGCATCGACCGCGCCGGAGTACACGATGTACGACTTGGTCGCCGACACCGGAATGGCGATGTTGTTGACGATGTGCAGCAGGCCCACCGCGATGATGAAGGCGCCGAAGTACCAGTTCGCCACGTAGATGTGGCGGATGCGTCGGCGCGCCAGGGTGCCGAAAAAGTTCCAGCCGAAGGCCACCCACACCACCGCGATGAGCAGGTCGATCGGCCATTCCAGCTCCGCGTATTCCTTGCTCTGAGTGATGCCCAGCGGCAGGGTGATCACCGCCGACACCAGCACGGCCTGCCAGCCCCAGAAAGTGAAGCTGGCGACCCTGTCGGAGAACAGGCGGGCATGGCAGGTACGCTGCACCACGTAGTAGCAGGAGGCCATCAGCGCGCTGCCACCGAAAGCGAAGATCACCCCATTGGTGTGCAGCGGGCGGATGCGGCTGTAGGTCAGCCAGGGAATGTCGAAGTTGAGCGCGGGCCAGGCCAGCTGAGCGGCGGCGAGCAGGCCGACGGCCATGCCGACGATGCCCCAGAAGATGGCGGCGGCCAGGAACTGGCGAACGACTTTGTCGTTATAAGTGTGTAGTTCTGGCGGGGAGGTGCCCATGGCGTGAGGCCTGCGTGATGTTGGCGCGCAGGGTAGGGAGGGGGCGCGTTGGGCTTATTGACCGAGGTCAATCGAGGTGGGCGGATTGCCATGGCGCGCGAGGGTGTGCGGCGTTATGCCGCTGCCGTCATCCGGTGCAGGCCGGAATCGGTCACGCCTGTCCGCAACCCGATGCGAGCCAGGTCGGGCAATGACCTCCTGCGCGATCGTCGGCTATGGCGGTCGGGTTCGGAATGCGCACTTCCACTGACCCAGGTCAAGACGGATACCCCGGGCATTGCCCACTCTCGCCGCCATGAGCCCGATCCTCGACACCCTTGAATTCGATGCGGACCTGATCTCCCGTTACGACGGCACCGGGCCGCGCTATACGAGCTATCCGACGGCGCTGCAGTTCCACGGCGGCTTCGGCGAGGCGCAGCTGCGCCTGGCGGCCAAGGCATCCAATGAGGATCCGATCCCGCGGCCGCTGTCGCTGTATGTGCACGTGCCGTTCTGTTTCAGTCCCTGTTTCTACTGCGGCTGCAATCGCGTGATCACTCGCGATATGGCCAAGGCCGACCGTTACCTGGAACAGCTCTATCGCGAGGCCTCGCTGGTCGCCCCGCTGTTCGACCGCGACCGGCCGGTGCGGCAGCTGCACTTCGGCGGCGGCACGCCCAATTTCCTGGACATCCGCCGCATGGCGGAACTGATGGATTCGCTGGCGCGGCATTTCAGCTTCCTGCGCGGCGACGAGCGCGAGTACGGCATCGAACTGGACCCGCGCTTCGCCGACGCCGGCTACGTGCGCGCGCTCGGCAGGCTCGGCTTCAACCGCGTCTCGGTCGGCATCCAGGATTTCGATCCGCAGGTGCAGCAGGCGGTGAACCGCGTGCAGAGCGAGGCGCAGACGCGCAAGGTGATCGAGGCGGCGCGCGATGCGGGTTTCGGATCGGCCAGCGTGGATCTGATCTACGGCTTGCCACGGCAGAGCATCGATGGTTTCCGCCGCACGCTGCAGCAGGTCATCGAGCTGGATCCGGATCGCGTGGCCGTGTACGGCTATGCGCATCTGCCCGCCTTGTTCAAGGCGCAGAACCAGATCAAGGCGACGGATCTGCCCGACCCGGCAACCCGGCTGGGACTGCTGCGCACCGCGCTGGAAATGCTCACCGCCGCCGGCTACATCTATATCGGCATGGACCACTTCGCCCGCGCCAACGACGAACTGGCACGGGTGCAGCAGGCCGGCAGCCTGCAACGCAACTTCCAGGGCTATTCCACCCACGGCGGCTGCGACATCGTCGGCCTGGGGGTGAGCGCGATCAGCCGGGTCGGCGACAGCTACAGCCAGAATGCGCGCGACCTGGTCGGCTATTACGCCGCGCTGGACGGCGGACGCCTGCCGGTGGCGCGCGGTATCGCGCTGGGCGAGGACGACCTGATCCGCCGTGAAGCGATCAACCAGCTGATGTGCCACGGGTGGCTGGACAAAGCGGCCTTCGGCGAGCGGCACCGTCTGCTGTTCGATGTCTATTTCGCCGAGGTGCTGGAGCGGCTGGCAGCGATGGAACAAGACGGGCTGGTGCGCATGGATCCACACCAGATCCGGGTGACGCCGCGCGGGCGCATGCTCTCGCGCATCATCGCCATGTGCTTCGACGCCTACCTCGGTGGAGCGCAACCCGCGCAACGCTATTCGCGCACCATCTGAGCCGGCGGCACGCCAGCGCTTGATACACATCAATGAGAAGGACGCCTGGCCACATTACGCTCAGCCCGATTCGTATCGAGCGCAATCACTGATGCCACGGGCGGTCGCCATCATGAAGGAAACAGGCGATTGGCCGGGGCGAGGGTAACCGCGGCACTGCGCTCACTCCACCCAACCATGTCCCGCCGACCGGGTTACCGATGGCGTGGGCAGCGCGCTGAAGAGGCCAGGCATGTCTTATGCAACGATCAACCCCTACACCGGCGAAACCGTCAAAACCTTCCCAAGCGCCACCGATGCGGAAGTGACGCAGGCTCTCGACCAGGCCCAGGCGATGTTCGAGGCATGGAAAGATGTCGGCGTCGCAGCGCGCGTAAAGGTGCTGCAGAAGGCTGCCGACCTGCTGCGCGAGAGTCACACGCAGTACGCGAAGGTCCTCACGCTCGAAATGGGCAAGGTGATCGGGGAGGCCGAGGGTGAGGTCGAACTGTGCGCGCAGATTCTGGAGTACTACGCCGACCACGCCGAGCAGCTGCTGGCACCCGAGAAGCTGTCGAGCAGGCATCCGTCCTACACGCAGTCGTGGGTCGAGCATGTGCCGCAGGGCATCCTGCTGGCGGTCGAGCCATGGAACTTCCCGTACTACCAGATCGTCCGCATCGCCGCGCCGCAACTGGCGGCCGGCAATGTGCTGATCCTCAAGCACGCCTCCAATGTGCCGCAGTGCGCAGCTGCGTTTGAACGACTGTTTCGCGAGGCCGGCTTGCCGCAGGGCGGCTTCACCAATCTCTATGCCACGCGCGATCAACTGAAGGCCATCATCGAAGATCCGCGCGTGCAGGGCGTGGCGCTGACCGGCTCGGAAGGTGCCGGCGCGGTGGTGGCGGCACAAGCCGGCCAGGCATTGAAGAAATCCACGATGGAGCTCGGCGGCGCCGACGCCTTCGTGGTGCTGGCGGATGCCGACCTGGACAAAGCCGTGCAGTGGGCCGTTACCGGTCGCCACTGGAATGCCGGCCAAGTGTGCTGTTCCTCCAAACGCATCATCGTGGTAGATGAGATCTACGACGCCTTCCTGGAAAAGTACAAGGCGGGCGTGGCCAGGCTCCGGGCCGGCGACCCCATGGAGCCGTCCACCACGCTCGCGCCGATGTCATCCCGGGGCGCGGTGGACGATCTCAAGAAGCAGCTGGAGCAAGCCGTTGCGCATGGCGCCAAGGTCGAGGTCATCGGCGCGGAAGTGCCGTCCAGGGGCGCGTTCTTTCGCCCCGTGCTGCTGAGTCATGTCAGCGATGACAACCCTGCGCGCTACTGGGAGTTCTTTGGCCCGGTTTCGCAGGTGATCCGCGCCAGGGACGAAGCCGACGCCATCCGCATCGCCAACGATTCGCCGTTCGGGCTCGGCGGCTCGGTATTCACCACGGATATCAAGCACGGCATCGAGGTGGCAAAGAAGATCTCCACCGGCATGGTCTACATCAATCATCCCACCGGCGTGGCGGCGGACCTGCCGTTCGGCGGCGTGCGCCGCTCCGGCTATGGCCGCGAGCTAACGGGCCTGGGCATCAAGGAGTTTGTGAACCACAAGCTGATTGCCGTGACTGACATCGACGGTGCGTTTTGATCGCCGGTTCACTACAGATACGAGGAACCTAGTCATGAGCAAGACCATGAAAGCCGCGGTGGTACGCGCATTTGGGCAGCCATTGAGCATCGACGAAGTGCCGGTGCCCACGCCGGGCCTGGGCGAAGTGCTGGTAAAGATCGAGGCCTGTGGCGTGTGCCACACCGACCTGCACGCCGTGGACGGCGACTGGCCGGTAAAGCCCAAGCCGCCGTTTATTCCCGGCCACGAAGGCGTGGGCTACGTGGTGGCGATCGGCCCGGGCGTGACACATCTGAAGGAAGGCGACCGCGTAGGCATTCCCTGGCTGTATTCAGCCTGCGGCCATTGCGAGCATTGCCTGGGCGGCTGGGAAACCCTGTGCGAGTCGCAGCAGAACACGGGCTACTCGGTCAATGGCGGCTTTGCCGAGTACGCATTGGCGGCGGCGGATTACGTAGGGCACTTGCCCGATGGCATCGGTTTCGTCGAGATCGCGCCGGTGCTGTGTGCGGGCGTCACGGTGTACAAGGGCCTGAAGGTCACCGATACGCGCCCGGGCAACTGGGTGGTGATCTCGGGCATCGGCGGCCTCGGTCACATGGCCGTGCAGTACGCCGCGGCCATGGGGTTGAACGTGGCGGCGGTGGATATCGACGATGCAAAGCTCGACCTCGCCCGTCGGCTCGGCGCGCAGCTCATCATCAACGCGCGGCATGCCGATCCGGTCGCCGTGGTGAAGAAGGAAATCGGCGGCGCGCACGGCGCGCTCGTCACGGCGGTATCGCCCAAGGCCTTCGGACAGGCCATGAATATGGTGCGCCGCGGCGGCACGGTATCGCTCAATGGCTTGCCTCCGGGCAGCTTCGACCTGTCCATCTTCGACATGGTGCTCAACGGCGTGACCGTGCGCGGCTCCATTGTCGGAACGCGACTGGACCTGCAGGAGTCGCTGGACTTCGCCAAGGCAGGCAAGGTCAAGGCTACCGTGACCACCGATCGGCTGGAGAACATCAACGAGGTGTTTCGTCGCATGCATCAAGGCCAGATCGAAGGACGCGTTGTGCTGGACATGGCTAGCCAGTGAGTCACTGCAGGTTGCCGCCTTGGATTCGGCCCGTTCACTTAAAAACAGAGAGATCACGCCATGTTCTATAGCAGCGGCAACTACGAAGCCTTCGCGCGCCCGCGCAAACCCGCCGGGGTGGAGCATAAGACGGCGTGGTTCGTGGGTTCGGGCCTGGCCTCGCTGGCGGGAGCCGCTTTTTTGATTCGCGACGGGCACATGCCCGCAAAGCAGATCACTATCCTGGAAGAGCTTCAGGTTCCCGGCGGTGCGCTGGATGGCATCAAGGAGCCGGAGAAAGGCTTCGTGATCCGTGGCGGACGCGAGATGGAGGATCACTTCGAATGCCTGTGGGATCTCTTTCGCTCGATTCCCTCGCTGGAAATCGACGGTGCCAGCGTGCTGGACGAATTCTATTGGCTCAACAAGGACGATCCGAATCATTCCCTGCGGCGCACGACGATCAACCAGGGGCAGGGCGCGCCCACGGATGGTCTTTTTACGCTGAGCGATGCGGCCCAGAAAGACCTCGTCAAGTTGTTCCTGGCTACCCGCGAGGAGATGGAAAACCGACGCATCAACGAAGTGCTCGGCGAAGACTTTCTCGCCAGCAACTTCTGGCTCTATTGGCGCACCATGTTTGCGTTTGAAGAGTGGCACTCGGCACTGGAAATGAAACTGTATCTTCACCGCTTCATCCACCATATCGGCGGGTTGGCGGATTTCTCCACCCTGAAGTTCACCAGGCACAACCAATATGAGTCGTTGGTGCTGCCGCTGGTAAGCTGGCTGCGAGGGCAGGGTGTGGTGTTCCAGTACAACACGGTGGTCACGGATGTGGCATTTGCCGCGGCGTCTGGACGCAAACAGGCCACGCATATTCGCTGGACGCAGCATGGGGCGGCAGGAGGTGTCGAGCTGGGGCCGGACGACCTGGTGTTCATGACCATCGGCTCGCTGACTGAGAATTCCAGCAGCGGCGACCATCACACCCCCGCCGCACTCAACCAGGGGCCGGCGCCGGCATGGGATCTGTGGCGCCGTATTGCCGCCCAGGCCCCTGCGTTCGGCCGTCCTGATGTGTTCGGCGCCCATATCCCCGAAACCAAATGGGCATCGGCCACGATTACCACCTTGGATAAGCGCATTCCGGGGTATATCCGAAAGATCGCGCAGCGCGATCCGTTCAGCGGCAAGGTGGTCACCGGCGGCATCGTAACCGCCCGAGATTCCTCCTGGCTGCTGAGCTGGACGGTCAATCGCCAGCCGCACTTCAAGCAACAGACGAAGGATCAAATCGTCGTCTGGTTCTACGCTCTATTCGTAGAGAAGCCCGGCGACTACATAAAGAAACCAATGCAGGACTGCACCGGCGAGGAAATTACGCGGGAATGGCTGTACCACCTCGGCGTGCCAGCCAGCGAGATCGACGAACTGGCTGCAACCGGCGCAAAAACCGTACCGGTGATGATGCCGTACGTCACAGCCTTCTTCATGCCCCGCCAGGCAGGCGATCGACCCGACGTCGTCCCTGAGGGGGCGATCAATTTCGCCTTTATAGGTCAGTTCGCAGAATCGAAGCAGCGCGATTGCATATTTACCACCGAGTACTCGGTACGCACGCCGATGGAGGCTGTCTACACGCTTCTCGATATCGAACGCGGCGTGCCGGAAGTATTCAATTCGACTTACGACATTCGAACACTGCTGGCGGCAGCTGGCCGGCTGCGTGATGGCAAAGCTTTTCATTTGCCGAGCCCACCGCTCCTGCGCAGCGCGCTCGAGAGGAAGATCGACAGTACGCAGATCGGCGTGCTGCTGCGCCAATTCCATCTTCTGTCGGATTAACGGTCGCCGCTCCAGCACAAAGTGCCTTGGGCTCTGGGTATGCCATTGGTATGCATCTAGCGATTAGGTCAAGTTATCGAGGGTAGGTCGCGGCGATCGCGCCTCCCTAGCATGCCGCGTCGATATACAGGCGGCCGTCTTTTGCAGTGACATACGCGACCCATTTCTGGCGCGGTGCGATTTGAGTACGCGCCGCGCCCAATACTTGGATGGCCGTAAATACGGGGTCGAACTTGCCCTTAAGCGGGCATGACACGATTAACGGGACAGACGACCGAATTAAGAGGACTGCGACAGAAAGCACGGAGCATGCCGGCCACGCGCCGGACACCTAGAATTGCGCATAATGTATATTATGTAAAATAATGGAAAGCGTTTGGCCAAGATCGGCACGTGGTCTGGGTCAGCGTTCTTTATCGCCCACTACCCTGGCCTCGGCCTGTACTTGTTCTTCATATCGCGGCGCGGGACTAAGGGGCCGGATAACACTTCAGAACGGGAGACTTAGGCGCCAGCCGAGCAACACCCTGGCCATCGATCACAGCTTCTACCGCATAGACGATGACGCTGGGATCCCTTCGCAGGCTGTCCAGCCCCTCCGGAGGCGTTGTCATCTCTCCGGCCTTATAGGCAGCATCGCAATCCGGCACGGTCGACTGGGTCAGTCCAGTGGCGCGCTTGATCAGCGCCCAGCAACGGGTAGGTTCGCTGCGCATCGAGCAAGGTGCGCTATAGACCTTTCGATAATTCAACACTAGTGGACTGTAATACCAGGGGCGCAGGTCGGGGTCGCGCGGCGGCAGCATGGGATCAATGGACGAAAGCGTATCGGCGACGTCAGTGAACACCTTTGTATTCGAGTCGTCGTACACGGTAAAACCCTCGCCGCCATTGACGCCGTCATCCCCGCTGAAGAACACATAGCCCTGACGCACGCCGCGGAAATGACCACTCCAACTCTTTGCGTCAACAATGTACTCACCGTCGACATTCTCTCGGCGACAGGCTGGATCCACGCCGCCTTTGGAAATGTGGACCATGGAAAGCTGGGCCGCCCCCTTCGTCCCATCGAGGCTCACCTCCTTGACCATGAGACCGGGGTAATACCAGCAAGAGACCCCGGATTGCTCCTCCTGGCTGGAATCAGCGGGAATGAGAGGTGGCGTGATGTGCTGTTCGCGCAATGGCTTGTCGAACAGTTTCGGCGCCTCGGCCGCCCCACTGTGAGCGCTGAAGATCAATGAACCCATGATCATCAGGCCAAGCACGCATCTGCGCATCTCGTGATTACTCTTTTCGTGTGACGTGATCGTTCGTTACAACAACACCCGGATTCTACCTAGCCTCCTCGGGCGGCATTGTCACGCACGATGAGTGGGCCGATGCGGCGCCCTTCCCCGCTATACCGCTATAGCCCCGGCTGACAAACGCGCTCCTTGTCATTCCGCCACTGCTCCGTGGAAGCGGCGGACGCATCCGCATGAACACCCAGCATGCCACCGCGAACCCTCATGCCTCAAAAATGAGAAGCCCGGTGCGAAACTCGGCTCGCGGAGCCTCCATGATTCAGCGGCATCGGCGCTTGAAGCGCCCCGCAACTGTCGAATTGGCACCTGCTCGCCAGGACCACTTAAAGGCACGGACTGCTAAGCACGCAAACACCGGGCAAGACACGCCCTTTTTTTGGATTCCGAATTTAGATCGATCCAGCCTCATCCGGCAACACCGGGGAGCAAGCGACAAACCCGCCGGATCACCGCCCACGGTCCGGCGATGGATTGGCGGATGGCGTTGTTCTCCATCACTTCGTGGGCATCCGAAAGGAGCGCTTCCGATCATGAAGCTCGAAGCCTTACGCATACGCGTCCGGACACTGCTGGTCGCGGCCGCCCTGGCGGTAACGGCCACCGCCACCAAGGCCATCGAACCCGTCTACCCGACCAACCCTCGAGTCGACGGCTCCACAGCCGTCGCCCGCGCCCGCGTGGCGGCAGACGTATTGATGAATTCCTATGAGCCCGGCAAAGCCTGGTTCCCATCCAGCTGGTGGAACTCGGCGGTCGCCTTGCAGACCATCGGCGACTACATGCAACGCACCGGCGATCGCCGCTATCTCGCTCAACTGGACAACACCTTCGAAAAGGACAAGGGCGTATTTCCACCCGGAGTCCTCTCGGGCGATCCATTGCTGGGCAATTTCACCAGCCGCGCCATCGACGATTCGGCATGGTGGGGCCTGACCTGGCTGCAGGCCTATGACCTGACCAGGAATCCCAAATACCTGGACATGGCCATCACCATCGCCAACTACGTCGACGGCTATTGGGATACCAGCACCTGTGGCGGTGGCGTCTGGTGGAACGCCGAGCGCACTTACAAGAATGCCGTCACCAACGGGCTGTGGATCCGGCTCACCGCCGAATTGCACAACCACATCCCTGGCGACCAGCAATGGCTGGCCCGATCCCGCACTGCCTGGGCATGGTTTCAGCACAGCGGCATGATCAACGCCGGCGGACTGGTCAACGATGGGCTCACCGACGCCTGCACCAACAACGGCCAGAACGTGTGGACGTACAACCAGGGCCTGGCGATCGGCGCCGGCCTGGAACTGTGGCGCGCCACCAGGGACCCGGCCATCCTGGCCAGCGTGCGGCGCCTGGCCGATGCCGCGATCGGCCCGAATGGGTTGGCGACCGATGGCGTCCTGACCGAGTCCTGCGATGCCGCCACCCAGACCTGCGACGACAACGGCAAGCAGTTCAAGGGCATCTTCATGCGCTACTGGACCGACCTCGTCGACACCACTGGAGATAACCGCTACGCCGCCTTTCTCGAGCAGCAGGCGCAAAGCATCTGGAACGACGATCGCGATGCCGCCGGCAGCCTTGGCACGCGCTGGTCCGGCGCCACCAGCGACGAGCATCCCAATGTGTTCGACTGGCGCACCCAGGCCAGCGCGCTCAGCGCATTGATCGGCAACGTACCGATCCCGACGCCGATGACATCGCTCGCCGCGACCATGTCGCCGGCGCAACCAGTGATCATGCCGGCCGCTTCGGGCGCCACGGCCATCGCCATGGACCTGGGCGCCACGGCAACCGGATTCCTGCCGCTGCAGACACTCATCTCGATCGACGTGCCTGCCGGTTGGAATGTTTCTCCGCGGGCCGCGCAGTCGCGCCTGCAACCGCATGGCAACGCAACTCCGGTGAGCGGCACCGTTCCATTGCAAGTCACCGTGCCGAGCTCGGCGACCGATGGGCATCACATGATCACCGCGAACCTGATGGCGGCCGGACTGCATTTCACCACGCAGGCTGACGTGCTGGTGGCGCACAAGATCGATTTCGACACGGGCACCGTCGACGAAAACCCCTGGCTGTTCGATGCCGACGGCTCGCAGAGCAACGGCGTGCAGAACCGCTTCGCCGACGGCAATGCGCACTTCACCTACCGCTTCCCCTTCCCCGCCGACACCACCTCGGCGCAGGTCACCCTGACCATCGACGCCGAGTTCGTGGTGCAGGTGAGCGCCGACAACCAGCACTGGACGACCGTGCTGCAGGAGGATCGGCGCATCACCGACGGCTCGAACAAGGCCGACCGCAGCATCGACCTGATACCGTATCTCGGCGCTCCCGCCAATGGCTCGCGGCCGCTCTACCTGAAAGTGTCCGACGCCTTCCCCGACGATGGCTGGGGCGGGCGCGTGTATCACGTCGCGGCAACGATCGTCGAATAGTCCTGCCGGCATCTGCGCCCCCTGCCCTGTGGGGGGCGCAGATATCCGGGATTGCTTCGCCCTGCCCGCGCCCCGGCGATCAGCCCAGCGCAGGAAACGCCGTGATGCGCAACTTGGCGCCCGCATAAGGCACCAGCGCGATGGATTGGACGTCTTCGTCAGCGGACGGCTCGGGCTTGGCCGGCACGACATCGGCGCTGCCTTCCGAAGCCTTCCAGGCCGGCACGTAGCGTCCTTGCATGGCAAGTTGAACTGCCGGAGTAGCACCGGCAAATGGCTTTTCCCCAACGGGATGCTCACTCGCGGTGATCGCCGCATCCGGCTTGATGCCGATATTCCAGCGCGAAGCCGGATACACCTGCCAATCGTTAGTCGGGCCGCGCTTGCGCAAGATCACCCAGTTTTCCTTGATCGGCAAGGCATAGACCAGCGCACCGCGGCTGAAACTCAGTGCGCCGTTGTGTCCTCGCTCGACCTTGACGGCAGCATCGAAGACGATTTCAACGGTATCGCCCGGCGCCCAGATCCGCTCGATCGTAGTGAACCCGGCGGTAGTCCTGACCGACTTTCCATTGACCGAGATACGCGTGCCTTGCGACCACGCCGGCATGCGCAACCGCAACGGGAACGCCACCGCACGTTCCGGCTTCAAGGTGATGCTGACGGCCTGCCGGAAGGGATAATCGCTGACCTGCTCGACCACCACCCGCACGGCCCGCACGGCGGTCGTCACCGTACACGGCGCGTAGCTCATTGCCGCCAGGCCATGATCGGCCGTCGCCATCCACAAGCTGTTGGCGAACTTGGGCCAGCCCTGATGAAAATTCGCGGTGCAACAGCGGAAATTGGGCTCGAGGCCAAACAGATTCGACTCCGGTCCGTCGGTGGTCCACGGCTCGCGATGAAGGCTGCATTCGACCTGGTTGGCCTGCTGGTTGTACTGGTGCGCCCACATGTCGTCGGTCAGCGCGGCGGGCAGAGCATTGAAGGCGATGCGCTCCAGGCGATCGCCCAGCGCGGCATCGCCGGTGATTGCCAACGCCACTTCCAGCGAGAACATGGTCTCCACCACGGTGCACAGCTCGGTGCCTTGCGAAGGACTGCGTCCGGCAAGATGCTCGTCCGCGGAAAACATGCCGTTGGGCAGTCCGTGATACGTATCGAGCATCTTCAGCTGATGATGGATGGCCTCGCGATCGGACGCACTGCCGGAGGCGACCGACCACGCCGGCGACGCTTTCAATGCCTGCGCGATGTTGACGCCGTGCACCTGCAGGCCGAGATCCTGCATGAATGCATCGGAGGCGCCCGCCTGCTTGCGCAGGGCCTCGGCATCGGTTTTCTGCGTGAATGGAAAGCGGGCAAACATGCCCTGCCAGTCGTAACCCTGCTGCTTGAGCAGATGCGCAAGTTCGAGCAAGGCCTGGTCATCCGTGCGCTGATATAGCCACAGCACGGAAATGAGCTCGTCCTGCCAGCGCATACGCCCCCAGTCGCGTAACGGCCGGCCGGGCAATGCCTGCAGCTGATGATGAAAATACCGCGTCATCAATGGCATGACGCGGCTGTCGCCGGTGAGTTCGTGGTACTGCGTCAGCACCTTGAGCATGACCATGCGCGGCCACCAGTCGTCATTGCCGCGCGGGCCGAACATGCCGTTTTCCCAGGGATGGTCCAGCGTCCAGTCGATGAAACGCATCGCCTTGGCCTTGAGCTTCGGCGAATCCAGTTGCCATGCCAGGGGCACCAGGCCATCGAGAAAGTACGGGCCGTCTTCCCAGGACTCGCCCGTGCCGCCCGACCATCCGCTGTCCGGCCCCACGATCGGCCAGAACTCGTCGAGATGCCCGCCAAGGCCATCGGCCTGGATCTGCAGCTGCCGCAACAACCAGCCGGTTGCCTTGATGGAACCGGTCGGAAGCAGCGCAAAGGGTTGCTGCGCCAGCGGCGCCCGGGGAAACGGCGGCGCCTGCTGCGCACGCCCCGCCACTGCTTCAGTCGTCGCGGCGCGAAGCGGGCGAAAGGTCATCGCACTCATCGCCCCCGCCAAGATCACGCCCTGCAGAAAAGACCGGCGGCTCATCGAAGACAGCGCAGGCATGCATCGACTCTCGGACTGTGGCGATCTTTCGAGTGTTGCCCAATTGTCCGACAAATTCAAATAGTCCCTGGAAAATCGGCCGCATTTGCTACCGGAAACGGCGTCGACCGGCAGGCCCCGAGCCCGGATGGCCCATGTAACCGCTCCATCGTGACGAACGAATCTACTTGCCAGCAGGTTCACCTCTCACGACGGACAACCCATGAACACACTTCGCAACTTCTACCTCCTCCGCGCCGGCGCCGCTTTCATCTGGGTAGCCCTCGCCATCCTGCTCGCTTCGGCGCCCGTCCCCGTAGTGGGCTTGCTGCTCGTGCTCTATCCCACCTGGGACGCGTTCGCCAATGTGATCGACGCGCGGCGAAGCGGAGGACTCCAGATCAATCCCGGGCAGAAGTACAACGCGCTTGCCAGCGCCGTGACCGCGGCCTGCATGGCCGTCGCCTTCGCTTTGCATGGCAATGCAGGAGGCGTGCTGGTGTTCGGTGCCTGGGCATTTCTTGCAGGCCTCTTCCAGCTGGCGGTGGGCATCCGGCGGCGCAAGCTGGGCGGCCAGCTGTTCATGATCATCAGTGGCGCGCAGTCCGCTCTTGCGGGCGTGTTCTTCATCATGAAGTCGTTCGGGGAGGCGCCCACCATTGCCCAGCTCGCGCCTTATGCCGCATTCGGCGGCTCTTACTTCCTGTTGTCGGCGCTTTGGCTGACCTTCAAGCGGAATCGCGTGGATGCAGCGGCGGCGTGAAGTATGCAGCAAGCACCATTGCCGCTGACCCTCCGCAGCCCTGACCCACCCGCCGCATGTGCGCGTCAAGCCTCATGCGGCGGGCTCAAGACCGCTAAGGCGTCCTCAACGCATCCATTTGCCGGTCCACCTGATCCAGCATGGCCTGCAACGCGCATTCCAGGCCGTCCAGCAGCGCGGGACGCAGCGGCTCGTAGGCAAACCCCTCGAAATCCTCGCGCAGCCCCCGACGCTGGCGATCCGCGCGCATGACATCGGCAATCGCATGGATGCCGCGAAGCTGGCGATCGATCTCGATCAGCGCACTGCGCACCCTGGGCGCAAGCTCGACCCGAGACCAGATCTCCTCGAGCCAGTCCACCCGCTCGCTACTGAGAAAAAGCGGTTCGACGGATTCTCCGTCCGACGGTGATGCGAATTTGATATCCATGAATGCATGCTCTCCCGAGTTGCCGATCCAGCGGCCGGCGTATCCAGCCGCCCTCTTCTCGCGCTCTTCCTCTTCAACGCGAGCAATCGAGGCCTAGCATCGGCCCTGCGGCGGCAAAACGCGCCGTAACGCCACTCGATTCAGACCACTCCAAATCCACTTCGCCGGACCGAACGATTAACTTCGTGGCAGAGGAGACTGCGGAATTCATATGAGCATCAAACTCGTCATCGGCATCCTGCTGTTCCTGGTCGCCGCGCTCGGCCTCGCCTGGTTCTCGGCATCGAGGCTCCATCCGGCGAGCGCCCCGCCGGCGCTGATCGCCCACCGCTGCGGTACGGCGGACGCTCCCGAGAACACGCTGACCGCCTGCCGCATGGCGCTTTCCTACGGCGTCAAGAAGCTCTGGGTCAGCGTGCAGGTCACGCAGGACGATATTCCGGTGCTGTATCGACCGCGCGACCTCTCCGCCTTGACCGACGGCGCCGGCGACATCGCCACCACGCCGTATCGAACCCTGGCAAGGCTCAACGCCGGCTGGCAATTCAAGGAAACGAATGCCTCCGGCGAAGTCACCTATCCGTATCGAAAGGCTCCGGTGCCGATCCCGGCGCTCGAGGATGTGATCGAGGCCCTGCCGGACGATGTCGAACTCTTCATCGACATCAAGACGCCGGATTCCGCACGCGCCGCCCCGGCCGTGGCCGCCGTGCTGCAGCGACATGATTTCTGGTCGCGCAGCTGGATCTATTCGACGCTCGCCGACAACCTGCGCGCCTTCGACGCCTACCCCCTGGCCCGCCGTTTCGAGGCGCGGGAGGAAACCCGGCAGCGGCTGGTGACCCTCGCATTGGAGCGGCGCTGCGCGAGCGCGCCACCTCCCGGCGCCCA
This sequence comes from Dyella marensis, assembly GCF_900112865.1. Lineage (GTDB taxonomy): Bacteria > Pseudomonadota > Gammaproteobacteria > Xanthomonadales > Rhodanobacteraceae > Dyella_D > Dyella_D marensis_A. The sequence continues at coordinate 148,994 of NZ_FONH01000001.1, forward strand.
CGTCGGTTTCGAGCTGCGCCGCGACATGGAAGTCACCGAGCCGCTGACGCTGGGCGGCGGCACCTCGAAGGTTCTCGCGCTGCTGTGGGATGCGCGCGCCATGGATTGTTTCAATGCGACCGAAGGCACCCGGATCACGCTGTTCGGCATCAACAGCGAAAGCGACTACCAGGCCGCGGCCCGCCTGGGCGCCGATGCGGTGATGGTCGACTCGCCCAAGGCGGCGACGGCCTACCGGCTCGATGGCACCAGCGCGCTGCAGCGCTGGCTGGACCGCTGGGTGCGGCGCAGCCCGTAAACGCACCATTGTTACGCCGCCGTAACTTTTGCGACTTGTCATCTTGCTTTTGGACCGGACCCACCTCCCGGGCAACTGTGCTAATTTTCGCCGGAGCAGCGGAATGCATTCCCGCTCGCTCCAGAAAGCCTCTCGAGCCGCATCGCCGCCCTTCGCCGGACGGCATGTCCAGCCAACTGACGGGAGCATCACAGCGATGGCACTTACTCGTCGCGAGTTCATCAAGATCACCGGCCTGGGCCTGGCCGCATCCGGATTGGGCGTACTCGGCTTTGCCGCCTCGGGCGAGGCGCAGGCCGCCGCGGTGCGCCCCTTCAAGCTCACCCACGCCACCGAGACGCGCAACACCTGCACCTATTGCTCGGTGGCCTGCGGCATCCTGATCTACAGCATGGGCGACCGCGCCAAGAACGCGCGTTCGAACATCATCCATATCGAGGGCGACCCGGACCATCCGGTCAACCGCGGCACGCTGTGCCCCAAGGGTGCCGCCCTGCTCGACGTGGTGCATGCCCCGACCCGCCTGAAGGCGCCGCGCTACCGGCCCGCCGGCGGCACCGAGTTCAAGGAAGTCTCCTGGGACTTCGCGCTCGACCGCATCGCTCGGCTGATGAAGGAAGACCGCGACAAGCACTTCATCGCCAAGAACCCGGCCGGCACCACGGTCAACCGGTGGACGACCACCGGCATGCTCGCCGCGTCGGCCTCGTCCAGCGAAACCGCCTACCTGACCTGGAAGGTGGTCCGCTCACTCGGCATGGTGGTGTTCGACAACCAGGCGCGCGTCTGACACGGACCGACGGTGGCCAGTCTGGCCCCATCATTCGGTCGCGGTGCGATGACCAACACCTGGCAGGACATCAAGAACGCCAATGTAGTGGTGGTGATGGGCGGCAATGCCGCCGAGGCCCACCCGTGCGGTTTCAAATGGGTGATCGAGGCGAAGATCGAGAACGGCGCCAAGCTCGTCGTGGTCGATCCGCGCTTCACGCGCACGGCCGCGGTGGCCGATTACTACGCGCCGATCCGCCCCGGCACCGACATCGCCTTCCTCAACGGCGTCATCCACTACCTGCTGGAAAAGGATGCGATCCAGCACGAGTACGTGCGCGCCTATACCAACGCCAGCCTGATCGTGAAGGAGGGCTTCGACTTCCAGGACGGCCTGTTCAGCGGCTACAACGAGGAAAAGCACAGCTACGACAAGTCCAGCTGGGACTACGAACTGGACAAGGACGGCTACGCCCAATCCGACGACACCTGGCAGAACCCTCGCTGCGTCATCAATCTGCTGAAGCAGCACGTGTCGCGCTACACGCCGGAGATGGTCTCGCGCATCTGCGGCACGCCGCAGGACAAGTTCCTGCACGTATGCGAGCTGTTCGCCAGCACCGCCGCGCCGGACAAGGCAATGACCTCGCTGTTCGCGCTGGGCTGGACCCAGCACTCGGTCGGCTCGCAGAACATCCGCAACATGGCGATGGTGCAGCTGCTGCTGGGCAATATCGGCGTGGCCGGCGGCGGCATGAATGCGCTGCGCGGGCATTCCAACATCCAGGGCCTGACCGACGTCGGCCTGCTCTCCAACCTGCTGCCGGGCTATATGAACCTGCCGGTGGACAAGGAGACCAGCCTCGACGAGTACATGAGAACGAAGCAGTTCAAGCCGCTGCGCCCGGGCCAGACCAGCTACTGGCAGAACTACCGCAAGTTCTTCGTGAGCCTGCAGAAGGCCCTGTGGGGCGATGCCGCCAGCAAGGACAACGACTGGGCCTACGACTGGCTGCCCAAGCTCGACGTGCCGCTGTACGACGTGATCAAGGCCTTCGAGATGATGGATCAGGGGCAGATGGGCGGCTACATCTGCCAGGGCTTCAATCCGCTGCAGGCCTTCCCCGACCGCGGCAAGATCCGCCGGAGCCTGAGCAAGCTGAAGTTCCTGGTCACGATGGACCCGCTGGATACGGAAACCTCGCGTTTCTGGCAGGACTTCGGCCCACAGAATCCGGCCAAGTCCGCCGAGATCCAGACCGAAGTCTTCCAGCTGCCGACCACCTGCTTCGCCGAGGAAAACGGCTCGCTGGTCAATTCCGCGCGCTGGCTGCAATGGCATTGGAAAGCCGCCGACGCCCCGGGCGATGCGAAGTCCGACATCTGGATCATGACCGGCCTGTTCCAGCGCCTGCGCGAGTTGTACCGCAAGGAAGGCGGCGCCTTCCCCGACCCGGTGCTCGGGCTGACCTGGAAATACACCGACCCGCACGAGCCGGATCCGGAAGAACTGGCCAAGGAAATGAACGGCCGCGCCCTCACCGACCTGGTCGATCCGGCCACCAATACGGTGGCGACCAAGGCCGGCACCCTGCTCGACGCCTTCGCCCAGCTGCGCGACGACGGCAGCACCTCGTCCGGCTGCTGGATCTTCACCGGCTGCTTCACCGAGAAGGGCAACCAGATGGCGCGGCGCGACGCCACCGACCCGCGCGAACAGGGCATCGCACCGAACTGGGCCTGGGCCTGGCCGGCCAACCGCCGCATTCTCTATAACCGCGCCAGCGCGGACCCCGACGGCAAGCCGTGGAATCCGGCCAAGCCGGTGATCTCGTGGAACGGCAGCAAGTGGGTGGGCGTCGACGTGCCCGACTACGGCCCTACCGTAAAGCCGTCCGACGGCGTCGGCCCCTTCATCATGAACGCCGAAGGCATGGGCCGCCTGTTCGCCCGCGACATGATGGGCGACGGCCCCTTCCCCGAGCACTACGAGCCGCTGGAATCGCCGGTGGAGAACGTGCTGCACCCAAAAGTCAGCTCCAATCCGGTCGCCCGCGTCTTTCCCAATGACCGCGCCTCGTTCGGCAGCCCGAAGAACTTCCCCTACGTGGCCACCACCTATCGCCTGACCGAGCACTTCCATTACTGGACCAAGCATGCGCTGATCAACGCCGTACTGCAGCCGGAGGAATTCATCGAGATCGGCGAGGCGCTGGCCAAGGAGAAAGGCATCGAGCAAGGCGGCTGGGTGAAGGTGAGCTCCAAGCGCGGCGAGGTGATCTGCAAGGCCTACGTGACCAAGCGCATCAAGCCGATGACGGTGGACGGCAAGCCCACCCATGTGATCGGCGTGCCGATCCACTGGGGCTTTACCGGCCAGGCCAGAAAAGGCTACGGCGCCAACACGCTGACCCCATCGGTGGGCGACGCCAATACGCAGACGCCGGAGTTCAAGGCGTTCCTGGTCAATGTCGAACGAACCGCGGCACCGGCAGCCTGAGGACTCAACGTCATGTCAGATCTGCAATCGCAAGACTACGTCCGCCGCTCCGCCACCACCATGACGCCGCCGATGGCGCGCAGCCATGAGGACCAGGTGGCCAAGCTGATCGACGTCAGCCGCTGCATCGGCTGCAAGGCCTGCCAGTCCGCCTGCATGGAATGGAACGACCTGCGGCCGGAGATCGGCCATTTCGAAGGCTCGTACGAGAACCCCGCGGACCTCGGGCCCAGCGTGTGGACGCTGATGAAGTTCGCCGAGCACGAGAACGAACAGGGCAACCTCGAATGGCTGATCCGCAAGGACGGCTGCATGCACTGCGAGGACCCGGGTTGCCTGAAGGCCTGCCCCGCACCCGGCGCGATCGTGCAGTACGCCAACGGCATCGTCGATTTCATCAGCGACAAATGCATCGGCTGCGGCTATTGCGTGAAGGGCTGCCCGTTCAATATCCCGCGCATCAGCAAGCAGGACCACAAGTCGTACAAGTGCACGCTGTGCTCGGATCGCGTCGCGGTCGGCCTGGAGCCGGCCTGTGTCAAGGCCTGCCCCACCGGGGCGATCATGTTCGGCTCCAAGGCGGACATGCAGCACCAGGCGAAGGAGCGCATCGTCGAACTGAAATCCCGCGGCTTCGACAACGCCGGCCTGTACGACCCGCAGGAAGTCGGCGGCACGCATGTGATGTACGTGCTGCACCACGCGGACCGGCCTTCGCTGTATTCGGGCCTGCCGGACAAGCCGCGCATCAGCGCCACGGTGGATCTGTGGAAAGGCTTCATCAAGCCGCTGGGCCTCGCCGGCATCGCCCTCGCCGCGCTGGCCGGCTTCTTCCACTGGATCAGCGCCGGCCCGAACGAAGTGACCGAGGAAGACGAGGCCGAAGGCGAGCGCGTGCTGCGCGAAGGCGAGGAGAAAGTGTCATGACCCGCCCGAAGAACGCCATCGTCCGCTACACCCTGGCCAACCGGGTCAACCACTGGATCACCGCGATCTGCTTCGTGCTGCTGGTGCTGTCGGGTCTGTCGATGTTCCATCCGATGCTGTTCTTCCTATCCGGCCTGTTCGGCGGCGGGCAATGGGCGCGCGCGGCGCATCCGTGGATCGGCGTGGTGCTGCTGCTCAGTTACCTGGGCCTGATCGTGCAGTTCTGGCGCGAGAACCTGTGGAACCGGGACGACTCGGCGTGGATGAAATCGATCGATGCCGTCGTCGCCAACGACGAGGAACGCTCGCCGCCGGTGGGCCGCAACAACGCCGGCCAGAAACTGGTGTTCTGGTCGATGACCCTGCTGGTGCCGGTGCTGTTCTTCAGCGGCCTGGCGATCTGGGAGGTGTACTTCGGCGCGGCCACCTCGATCCCGACGCAGCGCGCGGCGGCCTTGATCCATAGCGTGGCCGCGCTGGCGGCGATCATCATCTGGATCATCCACGTCTATGCCGCCATCTGGGTGCGCCATTCGGTGCGCGCGATGACCCAGGGCTATGTGACGCCGGGCTGGGCCTGGCGCCATCACCGCAAATGGCTGTTGGAGCTGGCCTCCCACCAGCACGGCAAGACCGACACCAGGAAACGCACGTGAGACAAGCCGAAGCGCCGCCCAGCGGCAAGTGGACCGGGCCTGCGCATGCCGGCGTCAAGGCGCCGGAGCCGATCGTGCTGCCCGATCCGGCAAGGCGTTTCGCCGCTACCGCGCAGCGGCTCGAACAGCTCGCCGAAGGCCATCCGATGGCGGCCTGGCTGCGTTTTCTCGGCCGCCTGGCGCGAGCGCAGCACGAAGCGGCGACGACGCTTGCGCCAGGCGCCGCACTCGATCCGGCCGCGATCGCGCAGGCGATCGACGCACGTATTCCGCCATTGGCCGCGGATGGCCATCGCCGCGATGCGTCCTGGCGCGAAGGGCTTGCACGGTTGCTCGAACGGATCGACCGCGACGCTCTGCCGGACGCGGCGTTGCAAGTCATCGAACAACTGCAACGCAGCGATGCGGCCGCCCAGGACCGCCTCGCCGACCGGTTCCTGCGCGGCGGCCTGGCTGCCGACGATGCGGGCGCGGCGATCTACGTCGCCGCGGCGCTGCAGGTCTATTTCACTTGCGCGGCCGCGCGCCTCCAGGCGGAAGACCTGCGCTTGCTGGAAGAACGCGGACTGTGTCCTTGCTGCGGCTCGCCCCCGGTCGCCGGCGTGGTGACCGCCGGCGGCACCACGCCCGGCATGCGCTATCTGCATTGCTCGCTGTGCTCGACGGCATGGAATCACGTGCGCGCCGTCTGCATCACCTGCGGCGGCACGCGGCACCTGGCGCTGCAGGCCATCGATGGCGATGCGGGACTGGTGAAAGCCGAGACCTGCGGCGAATGCCATACCTACGCCAAGCTGCTCTACCAGATCCACGACATGCAGGCCGATCCCCATGCCGACGACCTGGCGTCGTTCGGCCTGGACATCCTGGTCGCCGAGGCAGGCTTCGCGCGCCACGCCCAGAACCCCCTGCTCTTGCTATGACGTAGGTTGGGGTGAGCCGCAGGCGAACCCCAACGTGGCGGTCACGTGTACGGCTTGTTGGGGTTCGCCTGCGGCTCACCCCAACCTACGCCAGTTAAGCCAGGTGCAACCACGCCGCGACGGCGCCGCCCAATACGCCGAAGCCCACCACCGCCAGCGCAACCGCCAACAGCACCCGCCACGGAAACGAGCGCGCCAGCATCGCCAGCGACGGCAGGCTCACCGGCGGCAAGGTCAGCAGCAGGGCGGCCGCCGGCCCACTACCCATGCCCAGCGCCAGCATCGCCTGCACGATGGGCACTTCGCCGGCCGTCGGGATCACGAACAGCATGCCGGCCAGCGCCATGGCCACGATCCAGAACCACTGGTCGCCGATCGCCGGCCCGATCGCCGGGAACATCCAGGCGCGGAACGCCCCAAGCAACAGGACGATCACCAGATACTCCGGCAGCAATCGCACCGCCATCCGCGCGAAGATTTTCGCCCAGCGCCTGACGGCCTCCGCCAGCGAGTACGGCTCGGGCTCCGTGTCAGGCATATCGACCGTCGCCACCGAACCCGACCCCGTCATGCGGCTGGCCAGATAGCCGAGCCCGAACACCATCGGCACACCAAGACACAAACGCAGCAAGGTCCAATGCCAACCCAGCACGAAGCCGGTGAACACCAGCGTCGCGGGATTCAATACGGTATTGCCGAGCCAGAACGCGATCGCCGCGCCGGGCGCCGCCCGCTGTCCGCGCATGCCCGCCACCACCGGCGCCGCGCAACAGGTGCACATCATTCCCGGCAAGGCCAGCAGCCCGCCGGCCAGCACGCTACCGAAGCCGCGGCCACCCAACATGCGGCGCACCCAGTCGGCCGGCAGCAAGGCCTGGATGCCCGAACCCAGCAGCAGGCCCAGCACCATCGCCTGCCAGATCGCCTTGCCGTAGGCCAGCGCATAGGCGAACGCCGCCTGCCACGACGGCGCCGGCGCGGCGGCCGCATCGCCCATCAGGATCGAATGGCCGATGGAATGCCCGGACGCGGCGACGAAGGCGCGGTCGTAGTACGGATGCCACTTCACATAGAACAGGCCGGCAATCGCCAGCGACACGAACACGCCCAGGCGCAACATGCGCCCTGCCGGCAAAGCGATGGCCATCGCCACTCCGCGAAGTTTCGGCACGTGACGGCCCTACAGGGCACGAAGCTCCCACGCATGCCGCAGGACAGACGCGCGGCGGAGGGGCAGGATGCGCGAGCGGCCAGGGCTCGTCGCGCGCCAGGCAGGATGCTACGGCCGGCGCTCGAAGTCACTACGGCACGCCGCCTTGACCCCGGCCCGACCCGCAACGCAGCATAGGTCCCGCTCCACGCCCCGGTTGTGACGCCAGCTTCGCAAGCACGTGCTGCCATCGGCGCCTGGATACCCGGCAATGCCATCGGACGAGCTACGTGACCGGACCTGAGGCCAGCTCCCTGCGCAAGCTCCCCGCCGTCGCCACCGTGCTGGCGACCGGCGTGGCCGCCGCCTTGGTGGAACGGCACGGTCGCGTCGCCGCCACCGACGCGATCCGCGCGGCGATCGACGAGGCCCGCGACGCCATGCGCGGCACCGCGGCGAGCGCACCCGATGCGGCCGAACTCGCGCAACGCGCCGCGGTGCGCCTGGACGCCCGCCTGCCCGGCCTGCGCCCGCTGTTCAATCTCACCGGCACGGTGCTGCATACCAACCTCGGCCGCGCCCTGCTCGCCGAAGCCGCCATCGAGGCGGCGGCCGCCGCGATGCGCCATGCGGTGGCGCTGGAATACGACCTGGACGGCGGCGAACGCGGCGAGCGCGACGATCACCTGCGCGGCCTGCTGTGCGAACTGACCGGCGCCGAGGACGCCACCGTGGTCAACAACAATGCCGCGGCCGTGCTGCTGTGCCTCAACAGCCTGGCGTTGGGGCGCGATGCGGTGGTCTCGCGCGGCGAGCTGATCGAGATCGGCGGCGCCTTCCGCCTGCCGCAGATCATGGAGCGGGCCGGGGTGCGCATGGTGGAGGTAGGCACCACCAACCGCACCCATCCGGCCGACTATCGCGAGGCCATCGGCGAACGCACCGGCCTGGTGCTGAAGGTGCATACCTCCAACTACCGCATCCAGGGCTTCACTGCGGAAGTCGGCGCGCGCGAGCTGGCGGCGATCGCCAACGCTGCCGGCGTGCCGCTGCTCAACGACCTGGGCTCCGGCATGCTGGTCGATCTGTCGCGCTACGGCCTCGCCAGGGAACCGACCGTGCGCGAGGCGGTGGCCGAAGGCGCCCGGCTGGTCACCTTTTCGGGCGACAAACTGCTGGGCGGACCGCAGGCCGGCTTTATCGTCGGCGAGCGTGCGCTGATCGAGCGGATCAACCGCAACCCGCTCAAGCGCGCGCTGCGCGTGGACAAGCTGCGCCTGGCCGCGATCGAAGCGACCTTGAACCTGTATCGCGATCCGGATCGCCTGGCCGAACGGCTGCCCACCTTGCGTTTCCTCGCACGCCCTCAAGTGGACATCGAGGCGCAGGCGCAGCGCCTGCGCCCGGCGGTTGCGCAAAAACTTGCCGACACCTTCGTGGTGACCGTCGGCGCCTGCGCCAGCCAGGTGGGTTCCGGCGCCCTGCCCCTGGACACGCTGGCCAGCGCCGCCCTGCTGATCCGCCCGCACGGCAGCCAGCTCATGCTCGACCGACTGGCCACCGCCATGCGCGCGCTGCCGCAGCCGATCATCGGCCGCATCGCCGACGGCGCCCTGCAGCTGGACCTGCGCTGCCTGGCCGACGCCGACGAAGACGCCTTCCTGGCGAGCCTGACCCGGCTCGATCTCGACGCCACGCGCAGCGCTCCATGATCGTCGGTACCGCAGGCCATATCGATCATGGCAAGACTTCGCTGATCAAGGCCCTCACCGGCGTCGACGGCGACCGCCTGAAAGAAGAGAAGGCGCGCGGCATCACCATCGACCTGGGCTTTGCCTACCTGCCGCTGGCCGACGGCACCACGCTGGGTTTCGTCGACGTGCCTGGGCATGAGCGTTTCGTGCACACCATGGTGGCGGGCGCCAGCGGCATCGACATCGCGCTGCTGGTGGTCGCGGCCGACGACGGCGTGATGCCGCAGACGCTGGAGCACCTGGCCATCCTCGATCTGCTGCAGATCCGGCGTGGCCTCATCGCCTTGACCAAGGTCGACCTGGCCCCGCCGGGACGGCTCGCCGAAGTCGGCGCGCAGATCCGCGCGGCCACCGCCGGCAGCGTGCTCGAAGCGGCGGATGTCTTCCCCATTTCCTCGACCACCGGCCTGGGCATCGACGCCCTGCGCGAGCGCCTCGCCGCTGAAGCGCACACCCTGGGCGAGCGCGCCGCCGACGGCCGTTTCCGCCTGGCCGTCGATCGCGTCTTCACCCTGCCCGGGATCGGCCTGACCGTGACCGGCACGGTGCTGTCCGGCGCGGTGCGCGTGAAGGACCAGATGATGCTCAGCCCTTCCGGCCTGAGCGCGCGCGTGCGTTCGCTGCATGCGCAGAATCGCGCGGTGGAACTGGGCCGCGCCGGCGACCGCTGCGCGCTGAATCTCGCCGGCGACGGTGTCGCCAAGGACGCCATCCGGCGCGGCGACATGGTGGTCGATCCTTTCCTGCATGCGCCGGTCGATCGCATCGACGCGCGGCTGCTACTGCTGCCGGGCGAGCCGAAGCCGATCGGCCAGTGGTTTCCCGCGCGCCTGCACCATGGCGCCAGCGAAGTGGGCGCGCGCGTCGTGTTGATCGAAGGCGAACAACTGGCACCCGGCCACGCGGCCGACGTGCAGCTGGTATTGAACCGCCCGATCGCCGCCGCCGCGCTCGATCGCTTCGTGCTGCGCGACGTCTCCGCGCAGCGCACCATCGGCGGCGGCCAGTTCCTCGACCTGCGTGCGCCGCCGCGCCAGCGGCGCACCGCCGAGCGCCAGGCGCAACGCGCCGCGCGATTGCTGGCCGATCCGCTGGAAGCGTTTGCCGCACTGCTCGATACACCGCCGTTCGCCTGGGACCTGACGGCGTTCGCACGGGATCGCGCCCTGTCGCAGTCCAGGATCGACAGCATCGTCAAGTCGCTTGCGCCGGTGTTGTTCGCCACCGGCGAGGAGCGCATTGCGGTCGGCCAGGTCCATTGGCAGCGCTTCGTCGCCAGGCTGGTCGAGCACCTGGAGACCTTCCACGCCGCCAACCCGGACCTGCAGGGGATCGGCCGCGAGCGCCTGCGCCTGGCCCTGCAGCCGCGCCTGCCCGCCCCCGCCTTCGCGCTGGCCCTGCAGCACCCGGACCTGGCCGCGCGCATCGTGCGCGATGGTGCCTTCGTGCGCCTGCCCGGCCACACCATGCGGCTCGGTCCGGAACGCGAGGCGCTATGGCAGGCGCTGGCGCCGCTGCTGGGCGGCGAGGCCCGCTTCCGCCCGCCGCGGGTGCGCGACCTGGCCTGGATGCTGGCGCGGCAGGAAGCGGAGATCCGGCAGCTGCTGAAGTTCGCCGCGCGTCTGGGCCGGGTCGACGAAGTGGCGCACGATCATTTCTTCCTGCGCGCGACCATGCATGAGATGACTCTGATCGCCGCCGATCTCGCCGCCGGAGCGCCGGACGGCTGTTTCACCGCCGCGCAGTTCCGCGACCGGGTGGACAACGGTCGTAAAGTGGCGATCCAGATCCTAGAATTCTTCGACCGGCAAGGTGTCACGCTCAATCGCGGCACGCTGCGCCGGGTACAGCCGCGCTATCTGGATTTGTTCGCGCCGGCGGCGGGCGCGACGCATGGAAGAGAATCGTCTCCGGTGGGGCGTCCGGACTTCAAATCCGGGTGAGGCAGATCAGACTGTCTCGGGTGGGTTCGACTCCCACTCTCTTCCGCCATCCGCACGGCGAAGCGGCAAGGCTGTGTAGGTTGGGGTGAGCGCAGCGAACCCCAACACGGCCATCTTCGGGCGCACCGCCTGTTGGGGTTCGCTGCGCTCACCCCAACCTACGCCGGGGCGCGACGCGGGCTGGCTTGCCGATTCAAATCACTTCGATGCCGGGAACGCCTGCCGCGACCGCTCCGATGATGCTCGCCCGCGGATATCCCGCCGCCTCGATCGTCGCCCGTAGCGCCTCCGCCCTCTCCGCCTTGCACGCGACCAGCAAACCGCCGGACGTCTGCGGATCGGTCAGCAAGGCGCGCCGCCATTCCGGCAAGTCCGCCGGCAACGCGACGCCATCGCCATAGCTGCTCCAGTTGCGTTTCGACGCCCCGGTCACGTAACCCGCCTCGGCCAGCGCCTCGGCCTTGGCGAAGAACGGCAGACGCGCCTGCTCGATCCGGATCCGTACGCCGCTGCCACGCGCCATCTCCAGGCCATGCCCGAGCAGGCCGAAGCCGGTGACATCGGTGATCGCGTGTACATCGTCGTCCTGCGCCAGCTCGTGGCCGATCCGGTTGAGCAGCGTGGTCGACGCCAGCATCTCGTCGTACGCGTCCGCCGGCAGCACCTGCTTCTTGAATGCCGCCGAATAGATGCCCACGCCCAGGCCCTTGGTGAGAATCAGCGCATCGCCCGGCCGTGCGCCGGAGTTGCGCCGCAGTTGCGCCGGCGTGCACAGGCCGATCGCCGCCAGGCCATAGATCGGTTCCGCCGCATCGATCGAATGCCCGCCGGCCACCGGAATGCCGGCCTGCGCGCACACCGCCTCGCCGCCGGCGAGGATCGCGCGCACCGTGTCCACCTCGAGCTTGCCCAGCGGCATGCCCAGGATGGCCAGCGCCATGATCGGCTTGCCGCCCATCGCGTACACGTCGGACAAGGCATTGGCGGCGGCGATGCGGCCGAAGTCATAGGGGTCGTCCACCACCGGCATGAAGAAATCGGTGGTGGCGATGACGCAAGTTCGTTCGTCGACCTGCCATACCGCGGCGTCATCGCTGGACTCGGTGCCCACCAGCAGTTGCGCGAATGGCATCGCCGCGGCCTTGCCGGCGAGCAGTTCCTGCAGCACGGCAGGTGCGAGCTTGCAGCCGCAGCCGCCGCCGTGGGCCAGATCGGTCAAGCGTTCAGAGGCCATGCCGGATCCCTCGATTGCCGATAGCCCGATGCCAGGCGTCGGCCAGCATAACGGAACGCCTGCGCACTTTCCGTCATGCGACGCCGCTATAGTCGGACGTCCGTTCCGCCGAGCCGCACACTCATGCCGATCCTTTCCCGCATCGCCTTCGCCCTCGCCCTGAGCACCGCCGCCGTCTCCGCCTGTGCGGGAGAACTCAAGGTGATGACCTTCAACGTCCGCACCCTGGCCGCGCAGGATGGTCCCAATGCCTGGGACAAGCGGCGCGAGCTGTTCGCCGACACCATTCGCCAGGTGCACCCGGACGTGATCGGCACGCAGGAGCTGTTCAAGCAACAGGGCGACGACACCGTCGAGCGCCTGCCGGAATACACCTGGTTCGGCCGCGACCGCTTCGGCAAGCATGCCGAGGAGCACATGGGCATCTTCTATCGCAAGGATCGCCTGAAGCTGGTGAAGTCCGGCGACTTCTGGCTGTCGGATTCCCCTGACAAGGTCGCCAGCATCACCTGGGGCAATGTGTTCCCGCGCATGGTCAACTGGGCGCTGTTCGAGCGGCTGGACGACCACAAGCAGTTCTACCTGCTGGACACCCATTTCCCCTATCGCGACCAGGACGAGGACGCGCGTACCAAGGGCGCGCGCGAGATGGCCGCATGGATCGCCAGGCTGCCGGCCAAGGTGCCGGTGATCGTCACCGGCGACTTCAACACGGAGCCGAGCAGCGAAGCGCACAAGGTGCTCACTGCCGGGCTGAAAGATGCCTGGGATACCGCACCGAAGCGCGAAGGCCCGGCCAAGACCTTCCACGACTTCACCGGCCAGCCGACCGTGCAGATCGACTGGATTCTCTACCGCGGCGTGACGGCGAACGCCATCCGCACCCTGACCACCTCGAAGGATGGGCGCTATCCGTCGGACCATTTCCCGGTCGCCGCGGATTTCACGCTGTAAGCCGCAGGCAGCACGCAACCATTCGTCGCGCCGGGGCGACTCAGGAGTAATCCGACCTTTTCGCCCCGACCGATGAATGCGCCCCTGCCCCGTTCCGCCACCAGCCTCGGCCTCCTGGGCGATACCGTCGCCCGCGACTATTCGCACAAGCTGCGGCTGTTCAACGCCTTCGCCGCACCGGAACTGCGCGAGGCGATCGCCGCGCTGCAGCTGAAACCGGGCATGCGTGTCCTCGATGCCGGCTGCGGCACCGGCGAGGCGCTGGGCTGGCTCGGCGCCGAAGTCGGCCATGACGGCATGGCGGTGGGCATGGACCTGGCCGCGGCGCACACCTCCGCCGCCCGTGCCATCGCCCCGCGCGAGGCCTGGATCATGCAGGCGAACCTGCTGATGGCGCCGCTGGCGCGCGAGACCTTCGACTTGGTCTGGTCGGTCAACACGGTCAATCACCTGCGCGATCCGGACCAGGGCGTGCATGCCCTGGCCACCCTGCTGCGCCCCGGCGGCCGCATCGCGCTGGGCCAGAGTTCGCTGCTGCCGGACATGTATTTCGCCTGGGATGCCCGCCTGGAACGGGTGACCAATGAGGCTGTGCGGCGCTACTACCGCGATCGCTATGGACTGGACGAACGCGATCTGACCGCGGTGCGCTCCCTGGTCGGCCTGCTGCGGCGCTGCGGCCTGCGCAAGGTCACGGTGCGCACCTGCCTGATCGAGCGGGTGGCGCCGGTCAGCGCGGCGGACGAAGCCTATCTGGTCGAGGCGATCTTTCGCGGCAGCTGGGGCGAGCGGCTGCGACCGTATCTGTCGGACAGCGATTACGCCGAACTGGGCCGCCTGTGCGATCCGCAGCATCCGGACTACGCGCCGCGGCGTCCGGACTTCCATTTCCTGCAGAGCTTTACCTTGGTGCTGGGCGAAGTCTGAGCCCGGCCCGTCGTTCAGTTTTCCGTCCGTGTGATAAGGTCGGCCGCCTGTCCGACCGGGAATCTTGTATGGCCATCAATCTGAAGTCGCTGTCCGCCGACGAATTGTCGAAACTCATTTCCAGCGCACGCTCCCAGCTCGAGCAATCGCGCAGCCAGCAGGTCAGCGAAGTGCGCAGCAAGATCGAGGCGTTGCTGAAGTCGAGCGGCGTGACCCTCGCCGAGGTCTTTCCGCGCCAGGTCGGCAAGGGCAAGAGCAAGGGCAGCGTCGCCGCCAAGTACCGCAATCCGGAAGACGCCAGCCAGACCTGGTCCGGCCGCGGCAAGCGGCCGCTGTGGCTGGTCGCCCAGCTGAAGAAGCGCGGCGTGACGCTGGACAGCCTGCTGATCGACGGCGCCGCCGCGCCGGCCCGCAGCAGCGCGGCGACCAAGCGCGCCGCGAAGCCCGCCGGCAAGCGCACGGCGAAGAAGGCGGCAAAGAAAGTGGCGAAGAAGGCCGTCAAGAAAACCGCCAAGCCCACCCGCCGCGGCCGCAAGGGCTGAGGCCAGACCCCCGAATGCAAAGTGCCCCGCATCGCGGGGCACTGGGTGCAACTCAAGCAAAACCGATGCTACTTGCTTACTGGTGCACCTGCACCGGATTGCAGTTCGGCGCGCTCAGCGTCGGCGGCGAGGCCAGCAGGCCCGGGGTCTGCACCGACGAGCAATTGAACACGCGACCCTTGGTGGTGGTGGCGGTATAGGTCAGCTGCTGGCCGCCGAGCTTGTCCGGCTCGCCTGCCTTCACGTTGGAGATGGTCAGCTCGTCCGACGAGGCCAGGCCGATCATCTTGGCCGTCTCGGTCTGCAGCGGCACGATCGCCTCATTGACGCTCATGGTGGAGCAACCGGCGAGCGCCAGCATCGACAACAGGCTCAAAGTCTTCCTCATGATTCCCTTTCCTTTTCCATGGTCGGTGTTGTCCCGCCGCCGTCGCGAACAAGCGGAGGAACGCCAGAAGCGCGTGGGGTGGATGGTCTTGCTGGTATCCCCTGAGCAGCGTGGAATCTCCCTTTCGACGCCGTAGCGCTTCGCGGCAAGATCCTTTTCCGCCGACCGAGACACCGGCAATGCGACTGATCCGACAGGGTGTTCCTGGATCGGACGCATGACCGGCGCGCCTCGCGGGCGAGCATAGCATGCAGGTTCTTGCGTACCAGCCGCGGATCGCGGGTCCTGGATATGCGTCACGTAATGCGTGATTGCGTCGACGCGAATGCAGGCACGGCCACCAGGAAATGGCCGCGCCCGGCACTGGTCGCATCGCGACATCGAGCTTCGATCAATGCGCGACGGCACCGATCTCAAGCATCGAGACCGTCCTCGCCGCGCTTGCCCGACGTCTCCGCCACGAGCGACTCCAGCTCGCAGCGAGCCATGCCCGCATCGCCCTGCTCCAGATAACCGAGCGCCTTCAGCAGGCGCTCGTGCAGCACCTGCGCCTGCGCTTCGCGGCGAGCACGGAAACGCGCCTGGCGCTGGGCGCCGGTGAGCGGACTTTCCTTGCGCGGCCGACCGCGGCTGCGCTTGAAGGCCAAGGGCAACTGCAAGGTGCCGGGATCGCGTATGTCGACCATGGTCGTGCTCCTGGTTAGGTGGCGCTTATTTTAAGTTACGTAACTATAAATAGCAAGCAGAAAGATCGAATTTCTTGAAGAAATTTTCTTGATAAATAAGTTTGTTAAGCGACTTTCTTTAAGTGATTTGTCCCGCCGTGGCGCGGCCGATCGGGCGCCATATCGCGCCGACGGCGTCACGTGACGGCGTCGGACCGGTGCTGCGATCGAGGGATGCCTGGCGCGATGCGCTCATGGCGACCGGGCCGTCATGGCGGATTTTGTAAATGCCGGTCGCGGATACCGTAACGGCCTCTTTGCTATACGGGTCGCTTCGCGTTTCTCCCAGGCAAAGGACCCGGCATGCACCGTCAATTCCTGCACTTCCTTCTGGCCGGCGCGCTGTGCGCCCTGCTCGCCCCGGCATCGGGCCTGGCGGCGCCCGCCCGCGACAAGGCATCGAAGGAGCGATCCTGGGTCGCCGCCTGGGCCGCGGCGATGGATTCGCCGGGACCGCGGCTGTCCGACCAGACGGTGCGGCAGATCGCGCGGGTCAGCATCGGCGGCACGGCGGTGCGCGTGCGCCTCTCCAATCTTTACGGCGATGGCCCGGTCACGCTCGGACCGGTGCATGTCGCGCTGCGGACGGAAGGCTCGTCCATCGCAGGCGGCAGCGACCATGAGCTGCGCTTCGGCGGCAAACCGACGGTGACCATCCCCAAGGGCGGCAGCGTACTCAGCGACGCGGTGACGATGGAGGTGAAGCCCCTGCAGGAACTGGCCGTCAGCCTCTATGTCCCGGCGAGCGCGACGCCTGGCCCGTCGACGTTACATAACGCCGGCCTTGCCACCGCTTATCTGACGGAAAACGGCAACGCCACCGCGAGCCAGCCATACCCTGGCACCGAAGTGCATGGCAGCCGCTTTTTCCTCAGCGGCATCGAGGTCGCCGGCCCGGCCGAACGCCACGTGGTGGTGGCCTTCGGCGACTCGATCACCGACGGCGTCGGCGCCAGGCCCGATACCTACGAGCGCTGGCCCGATCATTTCGCCGCGCGGCTGCGCGCCGAGCCGTCGCTGGCCACGGTCGCGGTGGTGAATTCCGGCATCGGCGGCAACCGCGTATTGAACGACAGCTTCGGCCCGAGCGCGCAGGCGCGCCTGGACCGCGATGCGCTGGACCAGCCCGGCGTGCGCTGGATCGTCCTGCTGGAAGGCATCAATGACATCGGCGGCTCCGGCCAGCCGGCCACGCCGAAGGACGATGTGTCGGCCGAGCAGATCATCGCCGGCATGAAGGCCCTGATCGAACGCGCACATGCCAAGGGCGTGAAGATCTACGGCGCCACCTTGACGCCGTTCGGCGGCGCGGGCTGGCCATACCACTCGTCACGTAACGAACAGAAGCGACAGGCGGTGAACGCGTGGATCCGCGATGGCGGCGCGTTCGACGGCGTGGCGGATTTCGACCAGGCGATCCAGGATCCGACGCATCCGGAGCGAATGCTGTCGGTCTATGACAGCGGGGATCATCTGCACCCGAACGGAGCGGGGTTCGAGGCGATGGCGAAGGCGGTGGACCTATCGTGGTTCAAGCCGTAGGTTGGGGTGAGCCGAAGGCGACTGCGAAGGCAGGATGCCGTAGCGAACATCCGCGTAGCGGATGGCCCGAAGGGCGAGCTGCTGATGCAGCCCGTAACCCCAACGTGGCGGCCATGTGTGATGCCCGTTGGGGTTCGCTGCGCTCACCCCAACCTACGCCGCTCACACGCCGTGCTGCTTGCCGCAACCAAGGCAAGGCCGATACGGCCCCCACCGCCCTTCCCTGGCCCGCCCCAGCAGGCAGCCGCAGACATAGCAGGCCGCGCCCCGTCCACGCCGCCAGCGCAGCAGACGTCCGGCCTGCACGGCATACAGCGCGACGCTTGCCGCGCCGCCGGCGACGATCAGGTAGGAAGGAAGATCCGGCGCCGATCCGCCGCCGGCTGGCCGCGGCAAGCCGAGCAGGCCTTCCGCACTCCAGGCGAACAGTGCGCCGCACAAGGCCGGCAGCAGGCAGGGCGCCATCAGGCGCAGGCACATCCGATCGACGTAGGACATGGCGGGCGGTTCCGGGGATGAGCCCGAAAGCGTCGCCGAGTCACATCTCAAAAGCTGAGACCGGACCGCACACGCCTAGGCCGCATGAATCAGCGGCCGCCCATCGCCGTCGCGCACGCAGGCCAGCGGCAGGCCATAGATCTTCGACAGCATCGGCGCATCCAGCACCTGTTCGCGTCCGCCGTGGCGCACCAGCCGCCCCTGCGCCAGCAGCGCGACATCGTCGGCATAGCGCGCGGCAAGATTCAAATCGTGCAGCACGGCGATCACGCCAAAGCCCTGCCCCGCCAGCTGCCGCGCCTGCGCGAGCAGTTCGTGCTGATGCGCGATGTCCAGGCCGGCTTCCGGCTCGTCCAGCAACAACCATCCCGGCGCATCGCGGCAATCCCAGATCTGCGCCAGCACGCGCGCCAGCTGCACGCGCTGCTGCTCGCCGCCGGACAGCTCCAGATAGTTGCGCCCGAACAGCGACCATGCCCCCGCGGCCTTGAGCGCTTCCTCCACGATGCGACCGTCGGCGGACCTGGACGAGGTCGCGCCATGCGGACTGCGCCCGAGCATCGCCACCTCCTCCGCGCGGAAGCCGAAACCCAGCTGCACGCGCTGCGACAGCATCGCGCGGCGGCGCGCCAGTTCGGTGGCGGGCCAGCGCTCCAGCGCCACGCCATCCAGTGTGGCGGTGCCCACCGAGGGTTGCAGCGCGCCGGCCAGCACGCCGAGCAGGCTGCTCTTGCCGGCGCCGTTCGGGCCGATCAGGGCCAGCACGCGTCCCGGTTGCGCGCGCAGATTCACCGCCTGCAGCACGCGGCGCTCGCCGTAGTGCAGGTGCACGTCGCGCGCCTCCAGCCAACGCTCTTCGCCATCGGAGAGGGCACGCCAGTCCATCGCCAGGCTCATGCCGTGCCTCCGACGCGCAGGCGCGACAGCAGCCACAGGAAGAACGGGCCGCCGAGCAAGGCGGTGATCACGCCCACCGGCAGCTCCGCCGGCGCCACCGCCACGCGCGCTACCGCATCGGCGCCGATCATCAGGCTGGCGCCGGCCAGCGCAGACCCCGGCAGCAGCAGGCGATGATCCGGCCCCCACGCCAGCCGCAGCACATGCGGCACCAGCAGGCCGACGAAGCCGATCACGCCGCACATCGCCACCGCCGCGCCCGTGGCCAGCGCCACCAGCGCGACCAGCCGGCGCCGCAGGCGGCGTGGCTCGAAACCCAGCAGGCTTGCCTCGCGCTCGCCCAGCAACAAGGCATTCAAGGCGCCCGCATGCGCCGGCAGCCACAGCAGCGGCAGCAGCATCAGCGGCGCCACCGCGCCGAGCCGCGCCCAGCTGGTGCCGCCGAAGCTGCCAAGGGTCCAGAAGGTCAGGTCGCGCAGCTGCTGCTCGTTCGCCACATAGGTGAGCACGCCCACGCCGGCCATCGCGATCGCATTGATCGCCACGCCCGCGAGCAGCAAGGTGGCCACGCCCGGATGGCGGCTGCCGAACAGATAGACCAGCAAGGTCGCCAGCAGACCGCCGGCGAATGCCGCGGCGGCGATGCCGAACGAGCCGAGCAAGGGCGGCAGCGTCGCCGTCGCCGCGCCGCCCAGCACGATCATCCCGATCGCACCGAGCGCCGCGCCGGCGGATACGCCGACCAGCCCGGGCTCCACCAGCGGGTTGCGGAACAGGCCCTGCATGGTCGCGCCGCTGCAGGCCAGTGCCGCACCGACCAGGCTGGCCATCAGCACGCGCGGCAGGCGCAGGGTCAGCACCACGGCATCCTGGCCTTGCGCCGGCGCACCGTCCAGCCAGCGCAGCAAGGCGCCCAGCACCTGCGCCGCCGAGAGCGGCATCGCGCCGACCGCCATGCCGCCGATCGCCGCGGCGGCCAGCCATGCGGCCAGTCCGCCCAGCGCCCAGGCGCGCGCGCTCAAGGCGCGGCGTTGCGGCAGCGCGATGCTGTTCATCGCCGCGCGCCCGCCAGTTCGCGCTGCAGGGCCAGTTCGTGCTCGGCGTTGCGTGGGCCGAAGCCGAGCAGCGCCTGGCCGTCGACGAACACGATGCGCCGCGCCTTGCCGGCCGGCGTCAGCGCGATGCCGGGCAGGCGCAGCACGCCATCGACGCCGCCCACTGCCTCGGCGCGCTCGCGCATCAGCAGGATCACCTCGGGCGCCAGCGCCACCAGCGCCTCGGGCGACACCGCCTTGTAGCCGCTGAAGTCATCGGCGACCGGCGTGCCGCCGGCGAGCGCGATCGCGCTGGCGGCGGCGGTCTCGCGTCCGGCGGCCATGGGACTGCCCTCGGTGGCCATCAGGAACAGCACGCGTGGATGGCCTGGCATCGCGGCGACGGCCTTGGCCAGCTCGGCGTATTGCGTCTCCAGCCGCTGCACCAGCACGCCGGCCGCCGCATCGCGCTGCAGGGCCCGGCCGATCTCGCGCACTTTTGCTACCACCGCTTCCGGCGTGCGCGTGACCGGCATGGTCTCGATGCGCACGCCGGCCTCGCGCAATTGCGCAAGCACCGGCGGCGGACCCGCGTCGTGGGTGGCGAGGATCAAGCCGGGGCGCAACGCCAACACGCCTTCGGCGGCAAGCTGCCGCACGTAGCCGACATCGGGCAGCTTGCGCGCGGCGGCCGGCCACACGCTGGTGCTGTCCACGCCGACCAGCGCCTGCTGCGCGTCCAGCGCATACACGGTCTCGGTGATGTCGCCGCCCAGCGCGACCACGCGCGGCATCTCCGCCGCCAATGCGCCCTGCGCGCACCAGGCCAGCACCAAGGCGCTCAACCAGCCACGGCTGCGCTCAAACATGCGACACCTCCGCGCCGGCCAGGCCTTCGGCCAGTTCGCGCCATGCCGTCAGCTCCGGCGTGCCGGGCTTGCGCTTGCCGAAGAACTGCACGATCTGGCCACCGTCGGCGTCGTACAGCTCCAGCGAGGTGACCTGCCCTTCCGGACTGGGCTTGCGCACCACCCAGCTCTCGGCGATGCGGTCCTCGCGCAGGTGCAGATTGAACTCGTCGTCCAGCACATTGAGCCAGGGACCGACCATTTTGATGTTACGTACCGGACCGGTATGGATCTGCACCACGCCGGGCGAACCGACGAACACCATGATCGGCAAGCCGCTGGCGGCCGCCGTATCCAGCACGGTGCGCACGGCACCGTGATCCACGCGCCGCGCGAATTCCTCGCCGACCAGGCGCAGCGCCTGCGTGCGCGTGACCTCGTGCCGCTTGAGCAGCGCAAAGAAATCGTGCGGATCGCGCATGCGGCGCCATTGCTCGCGCAGCGAGGCGAGATCGATATCCCCGTCGTCGCGCCGCCGCGGCAGCGGATTCTCCACCGCCGCCAGTTCCAGCAGCGGCGACTGCACCGGCGCGGCGAAGCGCGCCACCAGGCCGGACCAGGCGTCGTCCCGGCTGCGCTCGGTGAGATACAGCTTGTGCACCGCGCGCCCGTCGCCGTCGAAGAACTGCAGGCTGCGCAGCCAGCGCCCGCGCATTTCCTCGCGCACGGCGAAACCGAATACCCAGTGGCGCAGGAACAGGCGCAGGTCGATCGCCTCGTCCAGCACCACGCCCATGCTGCCGCCGATGTCGATGTTGGCGAACGTGCCGTACTTTTCGTGCACGCAGTTTTCGTTACGTGTCAGCACCATCACGTAACCCAGTTCCGGCAAGGCCCGGATCACCTCGGCCCACGGTCCCTGCAGCCGCGTGACGCCATCGCCGCAACGGCTGGCGACCAGCTCGGCCTCGCTCACGCCGAGGCGTTCGGCCAGGTCGCGCGCGCGCAGGTTGGGCTCTTCCTCGCGCAGGCGGCGCCAGGCGTCGAGCAGTTCCGGCAGCGAGGGTGCGGCGGCGGTAGTCATTTCGTTCAACATGTTTGGCACTCCGGTCAGAACGCGATGCGCGCAGCCACGCTGAAAGCGCGGCCGGGCATGCTGAGGCGGTCGGCGGGGACGCCGGCGGTGCCGGCATCGTTGAGGCCATTGCCGCTGACCAGGTTGCCGAGCGCGCCGCTGTTGAGGCTGCCCCAGTCCCAGTACTTGCGGTCGGCCAGGTTGCTCACGCCGGCATACAACTCGAGGTTGGCGATCGGCGAGTAGTGCGCGTACAGATCCACGGTGGCGTAGCCGCCGGGCCGGAATGCGCTGGCATTGCTCAAGCGGCTGTGCCGGCGCACACCGGTGCCGATCAGCTCGGCGCCCCATTGCTGCGCGTCGTAGGCGACGCCGAGCACCAGCTTGGCCGGATCCACCGTATTGAGCGGGCTGTAGCCGCTCGCGCCGGGCTCGATCAGGCGCCCGCTGGCGACCGCGGCGCTGCCGCGCAGGGACCAGCCCTGCAGCGCGCCGCTGAAATAGCCCAGCCGCAAGGCGCCGCTGGCCTCGGCACCCTTGATAGAGGCCTTGCGCGCATTCACCGCCTGGTAGAACAGGTTCATGCCGGGAGTGACCTGCACCCAGTCCGGCACCTGGCCGGCCTTGAGCTGGTAGCCCGACCAGATGAAGTCGCGATAGCGGTTGTAGTACGCCGCCACGTTGAACCAGCCCGCCTCGCCCTTGCCGCGCAGGCCCAGTTCCATGCCGCGGCTGGTCTCGGCCTTGAGCTTCGCGTTGGGCAGGAAGGCGATGTTGATGCCTGGGAACGGCTGTTCGTTCCACGCGCCGGCGATCTCGCTGTACAGCGGCGGGCGAAAACCCTGCGCGTAGCTGGCGTACGCGCTGAGCGCGCCGTTGACATGCCACAGCACGCCGAGCTTGGGCGAGGCGCGGGTCTTGCTGTAGTCGCTGCGCACGTAGCCGGGGTTGTAGGCGGCGTACAGCGCATCGTCCTGCGGCTTGTAGGCGTAGCGGTCCACGCGCACGGCGGGCGTGATTTCCAGCCTGCCGCCGAACAGGCCGAGCTCGTCCTGCACGAAGGCCGCGTAGCGATCGGTCTCGCTGTCCGGAATCAGATGCAGGGGATAGTTGCCCGGCATGAACGCCTTGCCGCTGCCGCTGGCGCCGGTGCGCTTGTTGACGCCGTAGCCGCCGGCGTAAGACTGCGCATCGGTACGCGACAGCTCCACGCCATAGCTGACCGTCTGCGTGACCGCGCTGCCCTCGCCCACCTGCTTGACCGCCACCAGCTTGCCGCCGAAGACCCGCTCCTGCAGCGGCAGGCTCTGGAAATAGCGCGCCACCGTCGCCGTCTCGGTCTGCGTGTTGGTGCGGGTGCGGCTCTCCTGCCAGTAGACGTTCCAGTCCAGCGTATCGGCCAGCACGCCGCCCAGTTGCGGAAACCACTGTCCTGCCGTGGCGCGCACGCGCACGTTCTCGTCCTGCGAGCGGTAGTAGCCGACGCTTGGCGTGATGTTCGACAGCGAGTCGGTGCGCGTGCGCGTCTGCGCGCCATCCAGGCTGATGCGGTCGGCGCGGCCGCTGTCGGCGGTATGCACGTACTTGCCGAGGAAGCTGTCCGCGCCATAGCTGCGCGGATCGGGCCGCGTGCGCGCGGCGCCGGTGCCGCCCACCTCGCCCTGGTTGGCAAGCGCCTGGCCCTCGCGATGGTTGCCGACGAACAGGAGGCCATTGCGCTGGTTGCCACCCGCCATGGTCACCGTGGAAGTGAGGCTGCGGTCGCTGCTGTCGTAGAGCTCCTTGACCGACACATAGGTATCGCGGCCGTCGCGCAGGTAATCGGCCGGATCCTTGGTGCGCAGGCTGACCACGCCGCCGAGCGCATCGGACGGATACAGCACCGAGGCCGGCCCGCGCACGATCTCCACCGACTTCAGCTGGTCCAGGTCGATAAAGTTGCGGCCGGCGCGGAAGCTGCCGCCGGCCACGCCGGCGCCGAACGAGGCCGGCATCGACACGCCATCGATCTCGATGCGCGTGCGGTTGCCGGACAGGCCGCGGATATTGAAGCTGTCCAGTCCGAAGCGTCCGCCGGTACCGATGGCCGACACCCCGGGCTCGTAGCGCACCAGGTCGCGGATCGACACATTCAGATGCCGGTCCATCTGCACGCGATCGATGGTCGACACCGTACCCGGCACATTGAGTTGGATGGATGGCGCCAGCGCGGTCACCTGCACGCGCGGCAGGTCGGTGGCGTCGGCGGGAACGGCCGCCTCGGCGGCCAGGGCAGGAACGGAAAGCAGCGCGCCGATCACGGCGGCCAGCGGGGCGATGCGAAACATGGGCGAACCAATCCTTTGCCTGGGCGTGGAATCACGCGGCGGGCTGGCAAAGGAAACGCGGAGCAGTCCCTGAGGCTGGCGGCCGATCGAAGAAGCGCGGCGAGGCTCAAGCCATCGCCGACAAATGAGAATCTATCTCATTTGGAAAATGGATGTCCAGATGGGCTCGCTTGAAGACGACGTATGGACACTATTGATGGTCGTGGAGCGCAACCGGTGCTTGCTTGCTCGAAGATCGAATCGGAAATGATTCCTTGGACATGGCCATGCTGCTTGTGCCGCGGAACGTCACCTGGAACGAGGCAATCGTCATGCCGAGCGCAGAAAAACCGCGTCCCGTGCAGGTCGCGAATGCGTACTGTGGCGCCTGCACGCCTCGGCGCTCGGGCATTTTTGCAAACGCCTGGACCTGTTTCAGGCCGCCCGCACCAGTGATTTCACATGGCCACCACATCACTGAATTTCCTGGCCAGGAAAAACGTGATGCACCTCACAAGCGATCCGTGCTCCTGGCCCGCCCCCTGCATATTTCACATCGAGGCCAGCAGCCTCGGCTTTGCAGGGGAAAACCACATGGAACAGATCGTCGAATGCCTGATTGCCGGAGGACCGCAGCACGGACTGGTGCGCCGGCAGCTGTGGGATCCGGATTGCCCGGCGCCGCCGGTGCTCGCCTCGGTCGACGGCGAGCTGTGCACCGCCGCGGCCTGTCGTCCCGCCGGTCCATGCAACAACCGCTTCCTGCTGCTGCATCCGCACGCGACGGGCTCGGAAATCATCTCGATGATGGCGGTGCTCAACGGACAGGCCTGCAGCGCCTACATTTCCGTGAAGCATTGAGCGATGCGCACGACGGCTCAGGCCGTCATGTGCATCAGCACCGCCCGGTCGATCGCCTGCATCAGTTCCGCGCGGCCATAGGGCTTGGCCAGGCGCACCACGTTCCCCGGCAGATCCTTTGGCGTCTCCGCATAGCCCGAAGCCAGGATCGCCGGCAGTTGCGGCCACTGCGCGCGCACCTGGGCCAGCAGCTGGTGACCCGGCACGACGGGCATCATCTGGTCCGTAATCAACAGGTCCACCTCTACACCGCCGAACAACGCCTCGAGGGCTTCGTTCGCGGACGATTTCTCGTAGGTGAGATGGCCCATGTCCTCCAGCACCGCCGCGGTGGTGGCCAGGATCAGCGGATCGTCGTCCACCAGCATCACGCGCAATTGCCCGTTGCGCGAAGGCTCGTCCATCGGCGAAGGCGGCGTTTGCGAAGGCGCTTCCGCCGGCGCCACCGGCAGCCAGATCTCGGCCCGCGTGCCCTTCCCCGCTTCGCTGTGCAGGACCAGCCGTCCGCCCGACTGCTCGGCCAGCCCGTGCACCATCGACAGGCCCAGGCCGGTGCCCTTGCCCACGCCCTTGGTGGTGAAGAACGGCTCGGTGGCGCGTTCGAGCGTGGCCGCATCCATGCCCTGCCCCCGGTCGGTGACCGACATGCAGACGTAGCGTCCGCTCGGCAGGCCCACCGCATGTCCCTCGCCGACCTGCACCGATTGCGCGGCCAGCGTGATGCGCCCGCCGGCCGGCATGGCGTCGCGAGCATTCATCACCAGGTTGAGGATGGCCAGCTCGAACTGGTTGGCATCCACCATCACGCGCTCCAGCGAGATCGGAAAAGCCAGGTCGACGCCGACCTGCGGCCCCAGCGAGCGCTCCATCAGGCTGACCAGGTTGCGCGTCAGCGGGCGCAGGTCCAGCGCCGCGGGCTTCAGCTCCTGCCGCCGCGCGAACGCCAACATGCGCCGCGTCAGCGTGGCGCCGCGTTCGGCGCCGGACAGCGCGTTGTTGAGCAGGGCCAGGCTCTGCGGATCGTGCTGCAGGCGGCGGATCAGCAATTCCAGGTTGCCGATGATCGCCATCAGCAGATTGTTGAAATCGTGCGCCACGCCGCCGGTGAGCTGGCCGACCGCTTCCATCTTCTGCGCGTGGAACAGCGCCTCGCGGGTCTGCGCCAGTTCCTGCTCGGCCTGGCGCTTGGCGGTGATGTCGCGGGTGATCTTGGCGTAGCCGATGTGGCGGCCGCGATCGTCCAGGATGCGGTCGATCACGATATGCGCCCAGAAACGGCTGCCGTCCTTGCGCACGCGCCAGCCTTCGTTCTCAAACCGGCCCAGCCGCGCGGCCGTGGCCAGGCCCCTGGCCGGCAGCTCGCGTTCGCGGTCCTCGTCGGTATAGAACGTGGAGAAATGCTTGCCGATGATCTCGCGCGGCAGGTAACCCTTGATGCGCTGCGCGCCGGCATTCCAGCTGGAGACCTTGCCTTCCGGATCCAGCAGGTAGATGGCGTAGTCGGTGACGCCCTGCACCAGGATGCGGAACTGCTCCTCGCTGCGCCGCTGGTTTTCCGCGGCCTGCTTCGCCGCGGTGAGGTCGCGCGTGAGTGCGGCATAGCCGACCCGGGCGCCGTCGTCGCCGTAGGCGGCATCGATCACCACCTGCGCCCAGTAGCGGCTGCCGTCCTTGCGCAACTGCCAGCATTCGGTCTCGAAGCGGCCCTGCTGGAGGGCCTTGACGAGGATTTCCGCGGGCAGTCCCAGCGCGCGGTCTTCGGGCACGAAGAAAGTCTCGAAGGGCGCGCCGAGGATATCCCGCACACCGTAGCCTTCGCAGCGCTCGGCCCCCTGGTTCCAGCTGCGCACCGCTCCCTCGGTGTCCAGCATGTAGATGGCGTAGTCGATGACTGGGTCCACTGGCGACCTGTGCGGATTCTCTTCGTTAGGGGCCTGGAATCGGCAACGGGCCGTCCCGTGCAAGCCACAGCACGGCAGCCTAGATATCGCCAAGTGACAGCAGCGTGACCCATCCGCCCCGCCCCGATCGCAGGCTTCGCTCGGCTCGAGCGTGCCGGACCATGGCAGGCCATAGTTCACCGGAACGCCCGCAAGCGCGAACATAGGCGTTCCATTCCCGGAGCCCAGCGATGCCAGCGTCCGCCCAGCCCCTCGTGCATGCCCCCCTCATCGCCTTCGACCTCGGCGAACTCGACGCCCTGCTCACCGGCCTCCCCGGCGACTTCCCGCCCCCGCTCTACCGCACCCTGGAAGAGCTGCACACCCGCCTCAGCGACTATCACCGCATCGCGGGCACCATCGTGCCGCGCGACGAACTCGCCGCACTCTACGAGGCCATCGTCGCCCCGCTGGACGAGGTGGAGGCGCAATCCCGCGCCCGCGTGCTGAGCGAATCGATGGAGCACTGGTGCCACGAGGTGAACCGCCAGATGACCCCGCTGCGCGAGGCGATCACCGGCGAAACCACCGATATCGCGGCATTCGACGACGAAGGCTGGGACGCCTGAGCGGGCGGCGCAGGTTTTTTCGCCCAAGCTGACTGCCAGCGAAATCCTGCCCTGGAGCCGGCCCGTTTTTTTGACAGCCCCTTCACTGCACATTTCAAAAAGTCCGCCTTCGCGCGTCTTGGCTTCCGTTCAAGCGGCTTGGACCGGAATCGTCATGAAGGCAGCAGCACACGAAGGGTGGATGGACGAGGTCGGCGCGGCGGTAGCGCCCCGCGCCGGAGCGCTGTTGCTGCTGCGCTCCTTCCAGGGCCGCTGGGACCTCGGCCACGCACCGGCGCCGCACCGGGTCCACGGCTTCCTCCGCTACACCCGCCACAGCCTTGCGCACCTGCCGCGCCAGCTGGCCTGGCTGCGTTTTCTCGATGGCTCGGAGGCGATGCGCCAGGCCGTGCGCGCCGATCCGGGCCTGTACGGCCGCTGGCACGTACCGTTCGTTTCGCGCGAACTCGGCCCCGCCGCGCGCCTGCGCATCCTCGAAGCGCATTACCGCTTCCTGCTCGAACGCTTTCCGCCGCGCCTGCGCGACAAGCTGCTGCGCGGCCACGACGTGCGCATCGGCACCCTGCGCCTGCGCGACGGCGCGCCGATCCACCTGCACCTGCGCAAGCCCGCCGTGCGCGCGATGGGCGAGCTGGGGCTGTACCTGGTCACCGGCGACAAGGAGGTGCTGTCCTCCTGCACCTTCACCTTCGGCGGCGAGGAAGGCCTGCTGATCGGCGCCATGCAAGGCGCCTGGTCGTTCCTGGGCCGCGGCCCGATCCGCGCATTCACCCGCGGCAGCCACGGCGTGCGCCCGAAGAACCTGCTGCTCACCCTGATGCGCGTGCTGTCGCGCCTGTACGGCATCGAACGCCTGCGCGGCGTCGCCCATGCCGCCCATCCGTTCGCCACGCGCATCCAGGCCGACTACGACGCCTTCTGGCTGGAGAACGGCGGCGCCCCCGGCGAAGACGGCTTCTACGAACTCCCCCGCTTCGGCGCCCGCCGCCCCGTCCGCCTCCTGCCCAGCAAGCGCCGTTCCGCACGCCGGCAGCGCGAACAGTTCCTGGACGAGGCACGCGCGATCTTCCTGCGCGCACTGGACTGGCGCCGCCCTTCGCAGCCATCGCCGGAAGGCCGGCGCAATGCCACGCGCATTCCGCCACTGGCACTGCGGCCGCGGGCCTGGGCGTAAGCGATCGCCAGGCGGCGTCAGAAGTCGTACACCCCAGTCACCATCGCCATCCGCCCCTCGCGCACCGGCACGAAGCTCTGGTCCGCATTGACCGCATACAGCGTGCGGTCGAACAGGTTGCGCAGCCCCAGGGTCAACCGCCAGCTGTCGCCGTAGTAGGTGACGTTGGCATCCACGCTGGCCTGCCCGGGCAGATCGAAATAGCCGCCGCCCTGCAGCCGGCCCACGCTGCGGCTGCGCGCGGCGATGCCGGCGGCCACGCCCCATGAACGCAGCGGTTCGCGCTGGAAGCGATAGCTGGCCCAGGCGCTGAGCAACTGCCGTGGCGCGGCCACGGGTTGCGTGCCGTCGTCGTTGCGGATGTGCGAGTTGGTGTAATTGAGCACGCCCTCGAGGCCGCGCGTGATCTGTCCGGCGAACTCCACTTCCAAGCCGTGGTTGGTCTGGCCGGGACCTGGCGTGGCGAAATACGGCGGCTCCGGGGCGATGTAGTCGACGCTGTGGTCCAGCGTGATGCGATACCAGGCCAGGTTGAGCCGCGCACGATGCTGGAACAGCTCGATGCGCGTGCCGGCTTCCCATTGGCGCGACTTCGCCGGCGGCAGCGGCTGGCCGTTGTCGCCCAGCAGCGAATTGGCCTGGAAACCGGTGGTGTGGTTGGCGTACAGCGCCACGTCCGGTGCGAGCTTGAACAGCACGCCGGCCTTGGGCACCCACTGGTCCTTGCGCAGGCGGCGCGGGCTGCCGTCGGCCCACGAGGTCGACAGCTCATATGAAGTGCGGCGCAGCGCCAGCAGCACATCCCAACGTTCGCCCAGGGCGATCTGGTCCTGCAAGAACAGGCCGGTCTCGGTGGTCCAGTCGCCGCCGCCGAGCGTCTGCACGGTGGTGGCCTCGTCCGTGCTCACCCGCGCGCTCGGCAGCATCGCATCGGCAAACAGGTTGTACGACTGCGACGGACCGGTTTTCAGCGTGTCGCGCTGGCGATCGCGGCCCGCCTTGGTGCGCGCGTAGTCGACGCCGAACACCACGGTGTGCGTGGTATTGCCCTGCTCGAACACGCCGGTGAGGTCGTTCTGCAAGGTGTAGAACGCATCCGAGTAGCGGAAGCTGCGCGCGGTCGCGTCGACGTCGCCGGTGAGATAGCCGTCGGTCAGCGACCAGCCCTGGCCGCTGGTGCGCTGCTTCACGTACTGGCCGCGGCTGCGGAAGGTCCAGTGGCTGTCGAGGCCCTGCTCCAGCGTGAACACCGCGCGGTTGGTGCGATAGGTGGAATGATCGCCCGGGTTGCCGGGCAGGATGCCGTAAGGCGACATCGCCGCCAGCGAATCGCCCAGCAGCACGGTGTGGTCCGGGCCGGGCACGCGATTGGTGACCAGTTCGTAGCCGAGGGTGAAGCGCGTCGCGCCGCGCTCCCAGCCGAGCGACGGCGCCAGGTACGCGCTGCGCTGGCCGCGATAGCCCTGCGCGCTGCGGTCCGCATGGTTGCCCGCGGCGACCAGGCGATAGGTCCAGCCGTCGTCGTGGCCGATGGCGCCGGCCAGGTCCAGGCCCAGGCGCGCGCCGTCGTAGCGGCCCAGCGACCAGCTGAGCTGGCGCACCGGATCGCTCTGCGGCCGCTTCATCACCACGTTGACCAGGCCGCCGAAGTTGTTGTTGACCGAGGCGTCGCCGAGGATCGCCTCGGGCCCCTTCAGCACTTCGATGCGCTCGATGCCGATCAGCGGCGGCAGGTCCTCGGTGCGCGCCACGCCGTTGGGCATGCCGTCGGTCATGCCGTTGCCGGCATTGAAGCCGCGGATGCGGAACAGCGCCGGGCCGTCGAAGCCGTCCATGTACTGCACGCCGGCGACGTTGCGCACGGCGTCGGCCACGGTCAGCGCCTGCTGCGTGTCCATCAGGTCGCGCGTGACCACGCTCACCGACTGCGGCACCTTGGCCAGCGGCGTATCGGTGCGCGTGGCGGCGCGGGTGGAGTCGGCCTTGTAGCCGACATCGCCCAGCAAGGTGCCCTGCACCTGGATCGCCGCGAGCGAGGCGACGATCGGCACGCTGGGCTTGGCCTCCAGCAGGCTGCTGCGGTAATAGCTGGCGGCCACCGGCATCGGGCGGCGCTTGACCACCACCGTGCCGGCGTCGACCGCCTCGTATTCCAGGCCGGTGCCGCGCAGCAGCGACGTCATGCCCTGCTCCAGCGTCAGCGCGCCCGCCGCGCCCTCGCTGCGCAGGTCCGCGATCGCCTCGCCGGCGGTGAGCACCTGCACATTGGCCTGCTTGCCGAAGGCGATCAGCGCGCCGGACAGCGGCTGCGCGGGAATGGCGAAATCCACCGTGACGCGCGGCGGAGCCGGCGCGGCCGACGCGGCGGCGATGGCGAGCGACAGCGCGAGGCCGCCGCCGAACCATGAAAGCGCACGCCGAGCCATGCGGTGTGGATTCCCCCAGGAACTCTCTTAAAGATCGAAGTCTGGCATGGGCGTGCGCGGACACCAAGGCCGCTGATGTGAAGAGCGCCGCCAAGAAACGCACGGCCGCAGCGGACAGGGGCTGCGGACGGGTAGCGGAGGCGTGCGGTCGCAGCCCTTCGCCGGCGGGGAGTTGGCGAAGGCACGCTCGCGTTCCATCCAGACCAAAGGCGCGGCGTGGACCGGCACCTCCGCTACCCGTCCGCAGCCCCCGTGCGAGGCGGCTGCGCTCAATGCAACTGCGCGCTCGACAGCACCACGTGGTCGCCGAATGCGCTCACCTGCACCGGGAAGACCCGCGGCAACGCCTCCACCCAGCGATCGATCGCATCGACCCGCACCGTGCCGGTGAAGGTCAGCGCGCCCACGCGCGGATCGGCGATCTGCACCGGGCGGCGGCTGTAGCGGTTGATGCTGGCCACCACCACGAACAGCGGCTCGTTGACGAATTCCAGCCGGCGTCCGCGCCAGGCGGTGGCGTCCTCCACCGCGATCGGGCCGATCGTCATACCGGCCCTGGGGTCGTACAGCACCTGCTGGCCCGCCGCGGCTTCCAGCGCATCGGTTGCGCCCGGCTGGCTGACCCGCACGCGGCCCTCGGTGACCGCGACGGCCACGCGGTCGCCGGTGCGGCGCACATTGAAAGCGGTGCCCAGGTCACGGATCAGCACCGGCCCGGCCACTACCTCGAACGGCCGGCGCTCATGGGTGACGTGGAAGAACGCCTCGCCGTCCTTCAGCTCGATCTTGCGCAGGTCGTCGGCATAGCTGGCGGTGATCGCCGAGGCGCCGCCGAGCGCCACGCGCGTGCCATCCGGCAGGTCCAGGTCGCGGTTCTGCCCCACTTCGCTGGCATACGGCTGCGGCTGCGCGCGATAGACGCGGTCGAGCATGCGCCCGCCGAGCACCGCCACCAGCAGCGAAGCCGCCACCGCGCCGATCCACAGCGGCCAGCGCACGTGGCGCTCGGCGGCACCGGCGAATTCGGCGACGAAGGCCTCGCGTGTGTGAATGTCGGCCTGGCCCAGCCGCTGGCCCAGCCGGCCGACTTCCTCGAAAGCGCGGGCGTGGCTCTCGTCCTCTTCCATCCAGGCCAGCCACTGCTCGATGGTGGCGTCGGAGGGATCCTCGGCGCGCAGGCGCGTCCACCACTGCGCGGCGGCCTGCGTCGGGCGATCGCCCGCGCCGGACAAAGTCATGGCCATCATGGCGTCTCCGAGGGTTGGATACGCGCGCGGCAATGGGCCAGCGCGTTGCTGACGTGGTAGCGCACCATGCGCTCGCTGAGTTTCATGGTCTGGGCGATGGCGCCGAAATCGCGCCCCTCGATCACGTGCATCACGAATGCCTTGCTGGTCTTGGCCGGCAGCTCCCGCAACGCCGCGCGCACTTCGCGCCACTGCTGCAGCGCCGAGGCGTGCTGTTCGGGAATGGGCTGGGCGAACCAGTCCTCGTCCGGCGCGTCGGCCGGCGCATTAGCGCGCACGGCCCGCATGCGCAGGCGGTCCACTGCCAGGTTGGCGGCGATGCGGAACAGCAGCGCGCGCGGCGCGGCGATGGGGTCGGCATCGCGCATCGCCAGCATGCGCACGTACACCTCCTGGGCCAGCTCCTGCGCGTCGGCGCGGGAGTTGAGGCGGGCCTGCAGGAAGGCGACCAGGGTGCGGTTGTGCTCGCGGAACAGCGCGGCGATCTGCGCGGCGCGATCCTCCGCGCCGGGCGCGGGATCCGCCGGGGCGACATGCCGGCCGGGGCTATCCATGCGCGGCTCGGCCATATTGAGAGGGTCTGGCGGTGTTCAAGGCACGGAACGTCGGTATGGCGGTGGAGAACAGCCTAGACGTTCGGTCCGGAGAATTTTGAAATGGAATGCCTGGGGCGCATGGCGCAGGTTGGGGTGAGCGCAGCGAACCCCAACAGGGCGTTGGGCTTGCCGGCCCGTTGGGGTTCGCTGCGCTCACCCCAACCTACGCGTGCCTCTCAGGCCCGGCTCCGCGTCCGGGCGGCCTTCTTCGCGGTCGTGCTGCGTTTGCGCGCCGCCGTCTTCCTCGTGGCGCTCTTGCGCGTGGCCTTCTTCGCCGTGCTCTTGCGCCCGGACGAACGCTTCGCCGTCCGCGTCTTCGCCGCCTTCTTCGCGGCCGCCGAACGCTCCGCCGCCCCCTTGGTCCGCGCGCCCTTCTTCGCCGCCGCCGAACGCGACGAGGCAGGACGCTTCGCCGCCGCCCGCTTGCCCTGCCTGGCCAGTGACTCGTGCGATGCGGCCGAGTGCCCTTCCCGCTTCAACGCCTGCTTGGTCGCGCGTGAACGCTTGGCCGAGGTCTTGTGCGGATGCTTCGCCGCACGCGCATCCTGCGCCGCCTTCTTGCGCGTGGATTTCTTCGCGGTCTTCTTCGCCGGCGCCTTCACGCCGGCGCGGCGCGCCTTGGACAGGCCGATCGCGATGGCCTGCTTGGCCGAACGCGCGCCGTGCTTGCCTTCGCGCACATGCTCGATCTCCTCATGGACGTATTCACCGGCCTGGGTGCTGGGCGCCTTGCCTTCGCGCTTGTCTTTCGCGGCGGCTTTTCGGGTTTTTGCCTCGGGCATGGCGATGATCTCCACGGATTGAGAAGTGCCGACCGGTGTAGGACACATGCCGTCGACATCGGGTCGACATCGCGTCAAACCCGTGCGTGCAACGCATATCTGTTCAGTCTTGCAGCGTGTCCGCACGTGTGATGAGCGCACGCCATGCGCATGTACTTCTTTCACGCTCGCGAAAAATTTGCGCGATGCAAACACCGCGCGTTGCAGGCTAGGCACGCCATGACACCGTTCGCCCAGGTGGCACGGATGTTGCGGCGACGAAAGCGCGCGCTGCTTCAAGGCAGGCGCGATCCCCCTTCGGCCACAGACAGAGAGAAGCCTAATGACCTCCAAAGAGACAGCAGGACAAGCCATGCCTCTTCGCGGTTTCGCGCGGATGGACCCACAGCGGCAGCGCCAGGTGTCCTCGCTCGGCGGCCGCACGGCCCATGCCCGCGGCAGCGCCCATGAATTCACCAGCGAGGAAGCCCGACTCGCCGGTCACAAGGGGGGCAAGGCGGTCAGCGAGAACCGCGAGCACATGGCGGCCATCGGCCGCATCGGCGGCCGGCGGCTGCGCGCACAGCGGGAATCGCAACCGTCCTGAGCATCCTCAGCACGCCCCGGCCATCCCCACCCACGACGGATCGGAGAGCGTCATGCCTAAACGCAAGTTGTTCCTCTCGGTCCTGGCGTCGACCGTCCTCGCGCTGGCCTGCCCCTGGGCAGCCAGCGCCAGCGAGGGCTCGGCCACCGACCAGGCCTTTCTTACCCGTGCCGCCGCCGACGGCAGCGCCGAAGTAGCGCTGGGCCAGCTGGCACTGCAGAAATCCGCTTCGCCGCAGACCAAGCAGCTCGCCCAGCACATCGTCGACGACCACACCAAGGCGAACGAGCAGCTGGTCGCCCTGGCGCGGCAGAAGCAGATCACGGTCGCGCCGGAGCCCGATGCGGCCGCCAAGCAGAAGCTGGACAAGCTGCAGAAGCTCGATGGCGATGCCTTCGATCGCGCCTATGCGCAGGCCATGGTCAAGGATCACCAGCAGGCCATCCAACTGTTCACCAAGGCCTCGACCGGCGCCACCGACAAGGACGTGAAGCAATTCGCCGCGCAGACCTTGCCGGTGCTGCAGGACCATCTGCAGATGGCGCGCCAGCTGCGCCAGGCCGGTCGCGACGACCAGATGCAGGGCACGCCTGGCTCGCCGCGCTCGCCCATGCAGGAAACGCCGTCCTCGACGCAGCCGCCCAGCGCGCCGCCAAGCGGACCGCCCAGCAGCGGCCACTGATCATCTCTAGCCATCCGGCCGGCGCCTGCGCCGGCCTTGGAGAACGTCATGAAGCATCGTCACCAGCATCCCTCCTACCAGCAGCGCGGCGGCTACGGCGTGCATGACGAGGAGTGGCGCTACGGGCAGCGCGGCGGCGGCCCGTGGCAATCATCCGGACGCCGCGAGCAGGGCCAGAACCCGCAAGGGCGCCGCGCCGGTCCCAGCCAGCGCGACTACGACCGCTATGGCCCGCAAAGCGATTACCTGTCCGCCACCGCCGAAGGCTATGGCGACATCGACGAAAACTACCTGCCTCCCGCCTGGGACGAGGCCGGCCCGCAGCACGGCGGCTATCGCAATACCTTCGCCAGCGACACCACCGGCTACGGCTATGGCAACGAGCGGCCGGCGCCGTCGCGCGAACGCTGGCAGGACGACTATCCGCGCGGCTTCGCCGGCTACGGCAACGATCGCGAAGGCCGGCTGCAAGGTCCCTACGGCACGCGCCGTGACTATGGCCAGCGCGAATCCTTACGCTTCGGCCAGGGCTACGGCTCGCCGTCCGGCGGCGCATCCTGGGGCGGTCCGCGCTGGAACGATCCGCAGCATCGCGATTACCAGGCCGACTACGGCCGCCGGCAATACGCCCGCAGCCCCACCGATTTCATGGACGAGCGCTATCCGTTCGGCCGCGACTACGGCGCCGGCCCCAGCCACTATCGCCAGGGTCCGAAGGGCTATCAGCGTTCCGACGAGCGCATCAACGAAGACGTGTGCGAACGGCTGTCCGAAGATCCGCACATCGACGCCAGCGAGATCGAAGTCAGCGTACAGGGCGGCGTGGTCACCCTTACGGGCACGGTGCCTTCGCGCTACATGAAGCACCTGGCCGAAGATTGCGCGGACCGCTGCTTCGGGGTGAAGGACGTGGAGAACCGCGTGCGCGTGCAGCAGCAGGATCATCGCGACGAAGAGCTGCGCAGCAGTACCGCGGGTGCCGGCACTTACGCGGGCACCGCTCAAAAGCATTGACCAATGCTCGTCATTCCGGCGCAGGCCGGAATCCAGTGACGGCAGAATTCGATGGTCGCCAGAACGCTAAGAAGCGACCCCATGGAGCGAACCGCTCCATCTGACGCATCGCCACTGGATTCCGGCCTACGCCGGAATGACGGCCAAAGGTGAGGACGCCCCCACCACTACGCATCGATCCGCCAAGACCTTTACTCCGTCGCGGTGCGAAATCACCAACAGCATCGTGCCGGGCAGCTGGCGCTTGAGCATCGCCAGCACGTCGATCTCCGCCGCTGCATCCAAGGCCCCGGTCGATTCGTCGAGGATCGCCAGGAACGGCTTGCGCAACAGCACCTGCGCCAACAGCAGGCGTTGCAGTTCGCCGCCCGACAACTGGCTGGAACGGTCCCGCAACGCGATGTCCAGCCCCTGCTCGCTCGCACGCAAGCGCCGATCCAGGCCCACCGCCGCCAGCACCTCGTACATGCGCTCCTCGCTGGCCAGCGGGTCGGCCCAGCGCAGGCATTCGCGCACCGTCGCCTGCCATGGCCGCACATGCTGGCTGACAAAGGCGGCATGCCGCGCATAGCGGCGATACGCCGCAAAATCGAGCACGCGATCGCCGATCCGCGCGGCGAATTCGGCCGGTTCGATCAGCCCGGCCATCACATCGGCAAGGCTGCTCTTGCCGGCACCGGAATCGCCGGCGATCAAGGTCAGCTCGCCCGGCGCCAGCACCACGTCGCGCACCTCGTCGCCATGCAGCGCCACCGCCGAGCGCACCCGCTCGATACGCAGCGTCGCGCCCGCCGGAAAGCCTGCGGGTGGCCCGGCCGCCACCGCATCTCCCGCCAGCCCCGCATAGCGCCGCCACAACTCGAACGCCGGCGCCGCCGAGCGCAGCTGCCGGAAACTCTGCCGCGTCGACACCAGATACGGCAGCAGGCGCCCCAGCAGCAGGCTCACCGCGATCAGCGCGGCCTGCCCTTCGCCCTGCAGCCGATGCGCGAACACGAACATCGCCGCGATGCCCAGCGCCGCCAGCAGCTCCAGCCACAAACGCCCGGACGCCAGCATGTCCTGCTGATGTTCATAGCCGCGCGCCAGCTCGCGCGTCACCTCGGCATACGCCGCCTGCTCCACGCCCTCGCGGCCGAACGAGCGGATATGCCGCAGCCGCCGCGGAAAATCCTCGCTGAGCCAGAACAGCCGCGTCAGGTCCGCTACGTACTTGCGGCTGACCCGCGCCTGCTCCTGCCCGCGCGAACGCGACACCAGCACGCCCAGCGCCGCCAGCAGCGGCACGGCCAGCAGCAGCGGCGGCGAGATCCAGAAGGCGAAGGCCAGGCTGATCGCGCAGGTGAGGCCGGCGACCCACAGCTGCAGCAGGCCGCTGAAGCCCTGCATCATGATCTCGATGTTGTAGGTGAGCACGTTGGCGATCTCGGCCGAGGTCGCATCGGCCAGCGCGGCCAGCGGCGCGTGGATCAGATGCCCGTGCACGCGGCGCCGCAGGTCCGCGCCGTAGTCGCCGGTCAGGCGCGCGGCCAGCAGCGAGGACCACCAGCGCAGTCCTGCCAGCGCCAGCGCAGCCGCAAAAAAAGCCGCCGCCTGCACATCCACGCCGCGGCGCAGATCGAAACCGCTCTCCACGCCCGACGTGCCCAGGCTGACCAGCGGCACCAGCAGCACCGCCGCCAGGCTGCCGGCCAGCGCCGAGGCCACCGACAGCGCGACATAGACGGCCATCTGCCAGCCATGCCGGCGCTCCAGCGTGCCGGCGAAGGCATCCGGCAGCAGCCGGTCGACGAAGGCGCCCGCGCTCATGCGTCCAGCCAGGCCGACAACGCGGCCACCGCAACATCCGGATGCCGCGCGCGTGCCAGGCGATACGCGCCCACGCGGGCGCAGCGCCGGCAGAACTCGGCCCATCCGGGCAGGCCGGCCGCATAGGGCTGGTCGGCGGTGAGGCGCGCGATGGCCTCGTTGGGGGATAAGGGCGTCAGCAGACGCTCGGCCGGCTGGTCGCTCAGCAGCATCACGCCGGCAAGTTCCAGCGGCGCGGACGCCAGCTGTCCACGGCCGTCGCGCAAGTCGATTTCGTATTTCTCGGCGCCGCTGCGGCGGCGGATGGTCGGCGACTGCCGGATCCATTCGCGCACGCCTTCGTCCTCGACGAAGCGGCAGGCGTCGTCCTTCACGTGCAGGTAGTTGGCGACACCGCTGGCGAGCAGATGGCTCGGCTCCACGAACACCGCATCCTCGGCCAGGAAATCCAGCCCGCCCAGCAGGCTGTGCAAGGCCAGCGTGGACTTGCCCGCGCCGCTTGCGCCGAGCAGCAGCACGCCGCGTCCGTCGCGTCCCACGCAGGCACCGTGCAAAGGCACCAGGCCCTGCGCGCGCTGCGCCAGCACGAACACCGCGAACTCGATCAGCTCGTAGCGCACGTGATACGGATGGCGCGCCAGCATCGCCGGTGAGGCCACCACCAGGGCCTTCCTTTGCGCCGGCGCGATCATGGCGTAGTGCGCCGCATCCATCACGCCGCCGAGCAGGCCGGCGCCCGAGCGCATGCGCACCGGCGGCGGCGCTTCCAGGCTCGCCGCATCGACGTGATCGGCCAGGCGCAGCTCGATGCGCAAGACCGGCCCCGGCAGCGGAAAACGATGTTCCGGCAGGTCGCCGTACGCGGCCTCGATCAGCGCCAGCCAGGCCTCGTCGTCCGCCTCGAAGCGCACCTCGGCGCCGAGGATGCGCTTGCTCACGGCATGGCGCCGCGCGGCCCGCTCGCGGAAAGGATCGATCGCGTCGTCGCACGGCGCGGCGGGCGCGGCAAGGGCCAGGTGGGTCAAGCGAAGCTCTCCGGGTTCGCGCGGCGCGATGCGGTCCGCATGTCGCGTGAGTGCCGCCGGGGCCGCGGAAAGTTGCCGCAGCGCCTTGTATGCGACGAGCGCAACCGAACCGGCATGGCGCGGCACTCACGCCCAGCGACAACGGAACGCCGCGTCCGCGCGGCCCGCTCCCCGGCGACCACAAGGCCCCACCCTCATGCTCAGAATCCAGGTCAGCCATTCCTACTTCCTGCGCTACGACCGCAAGCAGTGGGAACGCGGCAAGCCCTATCCGCCCCTCGCCACCCTGCAGGTGGCCTCGCTGCTGTGGGACCTGGGGCATGAAGTGAGCCTGTTCGACGCCATGCTCGCCGACGGCGTGGAGGACTACGCTGGCTCGCTGACCGCGGCCTCGCCGGACGTGGTGGTCATCTACGAGGACAACTTCAACTACCTCACCAAGATGTGCCTGAACCGGATGCGCGAGGCGGCCTGCCAGATGATCGCCGAGGCCCGCGCCCACGGCGCCCGCGTGATCGTCGCCGGCTCCGACGCCTCCGACCACCCCGAGGCCTTTCTCGCCGCGGGCGCCGAGGCGGTGCTGGTCGGCGAGGGCATCGCCGCCCTGCTCGAACTGGTCGGGCGGCTCAACGAAGACCTGCACATGGATATCGCGCCGTGGACCGCGGGCCTGCCCGGCGTCGCCGCGCTGGCCCAGGGCCAGCAGCGCCTGACCCGGATCGGCGCGCAGCCGCCGGATCCGCGCCTGGGCGGGCATCCGGCCTGGGACCTGGTCGACATCGAGCGCTATCGCGCGCTGTGGCAGGAGCGGCACGGCTATTTCAGCCTGAACATGGCCGCCTCGCGCGGCTGCCCGTTCCGCTGCCACTGGTGCGCCAAGCCGATCTGGGGCAACCACTACAAGCAGCGCGGCCCGCGCGACGTGGCCGAGGAAATGATCTATCTCAAGCGCGCGTACGGGCCGGACCATATCTGGATGGCGGACGACATCTTCGGCTTCCACGTCGACTGGGTCGCCCAGTTCGCCGAGCATCTGCGGGAAGCGGACGGCTCGGTGCCGTTCACCATCCAGACCCGCGCGGACCTGTCCAGCGACCGCATGGTCGCGGCGCTGGCCCAGGCCGGCTGCGCCGAGGCGTGGATCGGCGCCGAGAGCGGCAGCCAGGCGGTGCTGGACCGGATGAACAAGGGCACCACCATCGCCGAGCTGATCTGTGCGCGCGAGCGCTTCCGCCAGTACGGCGTGCGCGTCGGCTTCTTCGTGCAGCTGGGCTACCTGGGCGAGCAGTTGGAAGACCTGAAGGCCACGCGCGCGCTGATCGAGCGCGCCGCGCCGGACGATATCGGCGTGAGCGTGTCCTATCCCCTGCCCGGCACCAAGTTCTACGAACAGGTGAAGGCGCAGTTGGGCCGCAAGACGCATTGGCAGGACAGCGGCGACCTGGCGATGATGTTCCGCGGCGCCTACGACAGCGAGTTCTATCGCCGCGTACGCGATCTGCTGCACGAGCAGGTCGTGCTGCAGAAGGCGCATCCGCGCAACCATCCTGAGCAGGATGCGCATGCGCTGGCGGACCTCGACATACGCTGGGACGCCCTGATGGCCGAGGAACACCGCTATCGCCGCGCCGACGCCACGCCGGCGCACGACCTGGCCCTGCCCGCCGGCCGCACGGCCAGCGCCTGAGCGATGCCCGTGCTCACCGTTCCGTCCGAACACCTGTCGATGCCGCCGCCCGCACCGCTGCCTCCGCTCAAGCAGGTGCGCGCCGGACTGCGCCGCGCCACCGAGGCGCTGGCGGAGGAGCTGGCTCTGGTCCGTCCCGGCGGCGTGCTGCCGCAGTGGAGCGAACTGGAATGGCGGCTGGCGTCGGCGGCCGCGGTCGCGCACGGCGTCGCGCCGCTGCTGCACCGCTTCTCGACCTGGCAGAAAGTGGAATGGCGCCGCTTCCTGGATCGCCAGCGCCAGCATGTCGCCGAGCGCCATTTGCGCATCGAGGCGCTGCTGCGGCGCGCCGATGCCCTGTTCCGCGCCGCCGGCGTGCCTGTCCTCGCCCTCAAGGGGGCGGCCCTGCACGGCCTGGGGCTGTATGCGCCGGGTGACCGCCCGATGGCCGACATCGACCTGCTGGTGCGCGTCGGCGACGCGGACCGGGCGGCGGCGCTGCTGGGCGAACTCGGTTATGCCGAGACCTTCGCGCAGTGGAAGCATCGCGTGTTCAAGCCGGTCGAGGGCGGCGCGGTGGCGGGCCTGGGCGAGCATCGCGACACGCCGGTGAACATCGAGCTGCATACGCACATCCACGAGCGCCTGCCGACCTCGATCGTGGACATCACTCCGCAGGTGTTCCCGTCCTGCCCGCGCCCGGGCCTGAATCCCTATCCCTCCAACGGCGCGCTGATGAGCCACCTGCTGCTGCACGCGGCCGGCAATATCTGCGGCCGCACGCTGCGCCTGCTGCACCTCAACGACATCTCGCTGCTGGCCACGCGCATGACGCTGGCCGACTGGGAGGTGCTGTGGTCCGCCGGCCCGCCGTGGTGGGCGCTGCCGCCGCTGCGGCTGGTGGCGCGCTATTACCACAACGCGGTGCCGGCGGCGGTGCTGCGGAAGCTGCGCCGCGATTGCCCGTGGTGGCTGCGCGCGGCGTCGCGGCAGCAGACGCTGACGCGGGTGTCGTGTTCGGATCTGTGGCTGCAGGCCTTTCCCGGGATCGAGTGGTCGCGCACGCCGCTGGAGGCGTTGCGCTATCTGCGCCATCGCTTCGTGCCGGACCAGGAAAGCCGCAAGGAACGGCAGGACATGGTGCGCACGCAGTTGTACCTGCAGGGGCAGACCTGGGTGACGCGCTCGCATGGACGAAGGCTGCTGCGGCGGCTGGCGGGGGCGGTGCCGCGGATGGATACGTTGTATGTGGTGCGCAAGGCGCTGGAGACTGTGGATTAACACCAACGTCTGGTGATGAATCCTTCTCCCTCCGGGAGAAGGTGGCGGCAGCCGGATGAGGGTGCGGGCGGAGCGGTGCACATCACTCTTGCGCTCCGCCCGAACCCTCACCCCAACCCCTCTGCCGAAGGGAGAGGGGCTCTAAGTGAGGCTCCGATACAACGCCTCGAACCGCTCCCCCGTATAGACCGCATCCTCATCCAGTGCCCGACGCTGCGCCTCGCGCGCCAGGCGCAAGCGCAGCTCCTCATCTTCCAGCACCTGCCGCATCGCCGCCGCCAA
Source organism: Dyella marensis (assembly GCF_900112865.1). Taxonomy (GTDB): domain Bacteria; phylum Pseudomonadota; class Gammaproteobacteria; order Xanthomonadales; family Rhodanobacteraceae; genus Dyella_D; species Dyella_D marensis_A. Next base: position 190,826 of record NZ_FONH01000001.1, read on the forward strand.
CGCCAGGTGATCGCCCACCGGCACGGCAAGCGCCGCCATCGGCGACCACTCGACAAGATGTCCCACCGCCGTGCCCACGGTCGGCACGCCAACGACGGCGGCCTCCAGCAATACCAGCGGCCCGGCCTCGTGCAGCGACGACATCACCAGCAGGTCGGCGGCCTCCATCAGCGGGCGCAACTCGCGCTGGGTCCTGAAGCCGAGGAAGTGCACCTGTCCGTCCAGCCGCAGCTCACGCGCCAAGCGCTGCATCTCGCCGTCGAGCGTATCCACGCCAACGATGTCCATGCGGAACGGCACGCCTTGCGCCGCCAATGCCGCCAGCGCGCGCAGCAAGGTCGGCTGGTCCTTCACGCGATTGAGGCTCGCCACATGCAGCAACCGAGCCGTTCCCGGCTCACGCCGACGCGGTGGCAATGGCGGCCACGCCGCTATGTCAACGCCCAGCGGCAAACGTTGCGCTGCCACGCCCAGCGCCTGCAATGCATCGAGGATCGGCGCGCTCGCCGCCGTTACCGCGGCGGCCGCGCGCAAGGTCACCGCTTCGCGCACGCGGCTGATCCAACGCTGCCGCCCGCCATAACCGATCGCCGGCAACGCTATCAATTCGCCGCCGGCGATATGCACCAGCCCCGGACGCCGCAGCAGTTTCGCCGCCGTGATCGCGACCAGGCTGCAGGTGCCCGAGAAGATCGCCTGCACCGCATCGAACGGCGCGCGCCGGTGCTCGGCCGCGATCGCCGCCACCGCGCGCGAACGCTGCCGGCCATCGCCGATGTTGTGGATGGTCGCGCCGCGCAGCGTCCAGGTCGCCGGCTGGGGCTCCTGGCGCAGCACGAAGACGTGCACCTCGTGGCGTTGCGACAACTGCCCGATCAGCGCCAGGAAGGCGGGAATGACCCGCTCCTCGCCGCCGCGATCCACACCGCCGGGGAGCACCAGCGCCAGCTTCATGCGGCCTCCCATGCTGCTTCCCCCGGTCGCCCCGCCAGCAGCGCCGCGTAGGCCTCCGCCCAGCGCCGCCCCACCGCCGCGAACGACAGCTCCGCCTCGAAATGCGCACGCACGTCCGCCCGGGTCGGGCCGGCGGTGGCCATCGCCACCAGCGCGTCCGCCAAGCGTCCCGTATCGCCGCACGGCCACAGCCGGCCGACGCGGCCCTCGCCGGTCAGCGCGCGGAAGGAAGGAATATCGGTCAGTACCGGCGTCGCGCCGCAGGCCATCGCCTCCAGCGCCGCATAGCCGCAACTCTCGGCGCGCGAACCGCTGACGAACAGGTCGGCGGCGCGCTGCAGAGTCTGCACCTGCTCATGCGGCACGCGGCCGAGCAGGTGCACGCGCCCGGTCAACCATGGATCGCGCGCGATCCGCGCCTGCACTTCATCGAGCAACGGCGCGCTGCCATACGCACACCACAGTTGCAGGTCCGGCAGGCGCCGCGCAGCGAGCGCCACGCCGTCGAGCACGGCCAGCGGATCCTTGCCGGCAGCCAGATGGCCGACCCACAGCACACACGGATAACCATGCAGACCCGTCGCATAGCGCGCCTGGGCGCGATCGCCCATGCTGAAACGGCAGCTGGATTCGGGTATCGCGAACACCCGCAGGCCCGGCTTGAACAGCTTCGCGTCCACGAACGGCTGCGCCTGCGCCGGCGCGGTGAAGGCCACGCCCGCGGCCGCCGCGTACCAGCGCCGCCACTGCGCGCGCCGCCACCAGGGCGGCGGACGGTTGGCGTGGTCCTGCAGCAGGATCGGCAGCGATGGCAGGCGCCGGGCTAGCGCAAGCGCCTGCGGCGCGAAGTTAAGTCCATGCACATGCGCCAGCTCGGCGCCAACCCCGGCGAGTGCTGCAGCAAGGCGCCGGCCCCCTTCCTTGCCGTCGAGCGGAAGAAAACGGTAATCGACGCCATCGCGCACGAACTGCGCCTCGCGCATCGAGTTCTGGATCACCGACACCCGCACGCCGGCCGAGGCGACCGCATCGGCCACATCCGCCAGCGTGTGCCAGTGCGTCGGCAGGTGCTCCGGCTCGATCTCCGCCGGCGCCTGCACCAGGTTGAGCTGGGCGACGTGCACGCGCGCGCCTACAGGCTCGACACCTGCGGCATGCGCAGCTTCACCCAGCGGTTGGCCAGGTCCAGCTCCCACGGCTGGTCGTAGCGGCGGTAGCGGTAGCGCCACGAGGCCATGGTGCGCAAGCCGTGCTTGGCCCAGCGCGGCGTGCGCATGTCCTGCACGGTGGGATAGCGGCAGCGCAGCACCGTCACGAAATCGTGGATGCGCTTGCGCAGCTTGTCGGTGAGCCAGGGCGCGTCGGCGTGGCAGGCGTAGTCCACCCACTGCGGCTGCGCCCATTCTTCCGGCGTGGCGGGAAACACCACCGGCTCGCCGTTGAGATCCAGCAGCGGCATCGACGCGCGCTTGCCGCGGTCGGTCTCGTGCTTGGCGCTCTCCGGCAGCGGCGTGTAGATGTAGACGATGATTTCCGAGGCAGGGTTGATCCGCTTCAGTTCGCGGATGAACTCGAAGGTGTGTTCGGTTTCTTCCTCGGTGTCCACCGGCGGCGCCACCATGAAGGACAGCTCCGGAATCACCCCGTTGCGCCGGCACAGCTCGGCCACCTCCAGCGTCTGGTCCGGCCGCGTGCCCTTGCGGATTTCCTTGAGCATCTTGCCGCTGGGCGATTCGGCGCCGATGTAAGCCATCTTCAGGCGGCTCTTGCGCACCAGCTTCCAGGTGCTCTCCGACAGGTTCAGCAGCGCATCGGCGCGCGCATAGCACCACCACGGCATCTCGAGCTTCGCCATCACTTCCAGCAGCGGGATCATCTCCACTTCGCGGTCGAAGAAGTTGTGGTCGAAGAACTGCACCGAGTCCGCGCCCAGCTCGTACTTCAGGTATTTCAGCTCGCGCTCCAGCCGCTGCGCCGCCGGCAGCGCCGTGGCGCCGCCGAACATCGCGTTCACGCCGCAGAAGGTGCAGCGGAAGCGGCAGCCCAGCGCCGCCTGGTGCCCGGCGGTGCGCCGGCCGAGGAAGGTGCGCGCCAGGTACTGGCGCGGGTCGCCCAGCTTGTCGTACGGCAGCTGCAGCGCGGGATCGCCGGGCACGAAATGGCGGCTGGGGTTGTGCACGTGTTCGTCGCCGCGCTTCCACGACAGGCCGGCGATCTTCTCGATAGGCCCCTGCCCGCCCAGCGCACCGACCAGCTCGGCCATGGTCTGCTCGCCTTGCGCGCGGATCGCGTAGTCCACGTACGGCGCGGCCAGCGCGGTGTCGGTATACAGCGTCGGGAAATAGCCGCCCCACACGATCGGCACCTGCGGATGGCGTTGGCGGATCGCCTGGGACAGCTCGATCGACGGCGCCAGCTGCGGCCCGCCCATCACGCTCAGGCCCACCGCATCCACGCCGCCCTGGTCCAGCGCGTGCAGCGTAGTGCGGATGAAATCGCGATCGACGTTGCCGTCGATGACGCGGCTGCTGCCGCGACGGTCCAGCGCCGCGGCCAGGTTCAGCAGCGCCAGCGGAAAGCGTGCGCTGGAGCGCGAGGTGATGGTGGGGTTGATCAGCAGGGTATGGGGCATGGCGTGGGCGCTTCAGTACCGGCGCAGGCGAAAGACCAGCGCCACCGGCACGTGCAGGGCGATGGGATCGAAATGCGCGCCGGCGGGAATGTCGGCGGGATCGAGCATGGGTTCGCGCACTTCCTCGATGACCAGGTCCAGCGCCGCGCAGGCGCGGTGCCAATGGCTGTACAGATGCGGCGTATGGCGCGCGGCATAGCGCTCGCCGCCCGCCTTGAAGTCGCGCAGCCAACCCAGCGCATGGCCGGTCGGATGGAAATCGCTGCACAGCAGCGTGCCGCCGGGCCTGGTCGCACGGCGCAGCTCGGCCAGTGCGCGCGGCAGGTCCTCGATATGCCCGAGCACCAGGCCGCTGACGGTGAAGTCGGCCCAGGCATCGTCGACAGGCAGTTCGACCACGCTGCCGCGCAGCAGGCTCAGTTCGACTTCCGGGCGCAGCTCGGCCAGCTCGTCATAGGCGCGATCGAGCATCGGCACCGACAGGTCCACGCCGGTGAGGCGCGTGGCGCCGCGGCGTGCGGCGTGGCGCAGGTAGCGGCCGCTGCCGCAGCCGGCATCGAGTACCGCGTGCTCGCGCAGATCGGCCGGCAACAGCGCGAGCATCGCGCGCTCCTCCGCCTGCATCACCGGATTGTGCGCATGCGCCGGATAGCTGGCCGCCCACAGCGCGTAGGCGGCTTCGGGTTCGAGGATCAGCGGGCGCGTCATGCCTGCGCTCCGGCTAGCCGGGCCGGCGCGGACTCGGCAAGCTCCAGGCCCGGTTCCAGCGTGAGCAGCGCGGGATCGGCCAGCGCCTGCGCCAGCAGCTTGGGGCGGCCATCGAGCATCACCGGCACCGCGGCCACGCCGGCCGCGTCGAACCAGTCGGCGAAATCCGGATCGGCGATGCACGGCATGCCGAGGCGCGCCACCGCGCGCAGCTCGGCGCGGCTCAAGCGCACCAGGCTGTCGGCGGGCGCGCCGCCGGTATCCGCCACGATCACCAGGTCGGCGGGGGCACCCGGCACGAGCCGGCCATGCAGCGGCAGGCGCAACACGTCGGCGCTCTGGTACGTCGCCAGCGCCAGCAGTTCGGCGCTGCCGAGGCCGCCGACGACCGCGGCGACGCACAGTTCCTCCAGCAGGTCGCGCGCGCCGCTCAGGCGCGAATCGCTGCCCAGCGCCAGGCGTCCGGCCGCCTGCAGGCGGCGCGGATCGAGCGTGCGCCCCAGCAAGGTCAGATTGCTCGACGGGCACCACACCACGGACGCGCCGCAGGCGATCACCTTGTCGATGTCCTGCTCGCCCAAGCCGACGCCATGCGCCATCACGGTGCGCGCGTCGAGGCAGCCCAGTTGCTCCAGTTGCGCCAGCTCGCCCCGCGCCACCGCATCGGTGCCTTCGGCCAGGTGGATCAGCCAGGGCGCATCCGGCGGCGTCGCCTCGAAGCTCGCGCGCACCGGCGGACCGAAGGCCCAGCCCAGCGCATAGGCCCAGCCGTGGCCGCGCAGCAAGGTCACCGGGAAATCCGCCGCGTCCAGTTCGGCATGCCAGGGATCGTGGTGCGCCACGCAGGTGACGCCGGCCAGCAGGTTCTTCAGTGCACCGTGGCGCAGCCGCAAGGCCTTGGGCGTCTGCAACGCGGCGGCCACCGCCGGCTCGCGGAAATGCGCCTGGAACGCTTCGATCCAGGCATAGCTGTTGGGAAACGGCTGCTGTCGCGGCAGCGGCGGCACCGCATTGACCTGCAGGTGCTCGTGCGCGTTGACCAGGCCGGGAAATACCAGGTGGTCGCGCACATCCAGCGCAAAGCCGCGCGCGGATGGCGTGGCGGCGATGCGCCCGCCGCCGAGCGCCAGCGGCGCGCGCGTGGCGACGCCCATGTCGATCACCGCCGCGCCATGCAGGATCGCGTCCACGGGCTCAGCGCCGGCGCATCACGATCAGGAAGTGATCGCCCATGTCGCGCAGCAGCGGCAGCGCGCCCCAGCGATCGTCCAGCAGTCCCAGCCGTTCGTAGCGCGCCGGGTTGCGGCGATAGCGCTCGACCAGGTACGGCGGCGGCATGAACAGGCTCAGCGCGCGATAGTCCTCCAGGGCGAAATCGTCGGCGAACGCGCGGTAGAACTCGCGCGGCAGGTAATAGCGCGTCCAGATAGTGTGGCGGTTCATGCCCACCGCGGTGGCGCCGCGCGCGGCGCGCACGGTCGCACGGCGGAAACGGCCGCGCCGCAGATAGTGCGCGACCTCCCACGGGCAGATCCGGCCGATCACCGAGAACACCAGCGCGCCGCCCGGCCGCACCAGGCGCGCGCATTCGGCCGCGACGGCGGGCAGATCCAGCGCGCAGTTGAGCGGGCCGAAGTTGGAATACATGCCGTCGAACGGACCGTCGAACCGTTCGCCGGAGCCGTCCGCGATGCGCTCCAGCTGCTGCACGCCGATATGCGCGGCGTGCACCTCGCCTTCCAGTCCTGCTGCCGCGGCGCGCTCGCGCGTGCGCTCGACCATGCGCGGCGACCAGTCGGTGGCCAGCACACGGAAACCGCGCTGGCCGAATTCCACCGCATCGATGCCGGTGCCGCAGCCCAGGTCCACCAGCCGCGAGCCCGGTTCGAACAGGCGCTGCACCGTGTCCCACAGAGTCAGGCGCATGCGCTGGATCAATTCGTTGTTGCCGCGCGGGCCGTCATAGTCGGCCGCGACGCTGTCGAAAGCGCGCTGGGTGTCGAGCAGCCGTGCCTCGTCGAGGGCGGCGGGGTCGGCTTGATGGGGACTGCTCATTTCCAACGTGGATTCTCCTGACTGACCTCTGCGGTGCACATCACTGTTGCGCTCCGCCCGTACCCTCACCCCTGCCCCTCTCCCGGTGGGAGAGGGGTTCACCTCATCGTTCCAAATTGGAATCCTTCTCCCTCCGGGAGAAGGTGGCGGCAGCCGGATGAGGGTGCGGGCGGAGCGGTGCACATCACTCTTGCGCTCCGCCCGTACCCTCACCCCTGCCCCTCTCCCGGAGGGAGAGGGGATCACCTCACCGTTCCAAAGTGGAACCCTTCTCCCTCCGGGAGAAGGTGGCGGCAGCCGGATGAGGGTGCGGGCGGAGCGGTGCACATCACCCTTGCGCTTCGCCCGTACCCTCACCCCAACCCCTCTCTCCCACGGGGACTACCTTCGGGTCGCCGAGGAGAGGGGCTTTAACGTAAGTGCCGTTCACGCACTCATCGGTTGCCTCGCCCGCCGCCTCGCATCCAGCGCCACCGCCACGAACAACCCAAGCCCCAGCCCGCCCAGCAGCCCCACGCCCAGGATCAGCACGCGGTTGGGCGCGACCGGATGGTCCGGCTGGTAGACCGGCCACGGCATCGAGGTGGCGAAGGTGTAGTTCGCGCTCAGCCGGGCCACCAGGTCGGCGCGGCTCTGGCGCAGCTCGCGCACCTCGGTCTCCTTGCCGGCCAGCAGCAGGCCGGCGGCGACGGCGTTGTCCTTGCCGGCGGCGGCCGTGCGCTGCAGCTCGTCGCGCTCGGCCGTCGCCGCGCGCAGATCGTTCTGCACTTCGTCGAGGCGTTCGCGTGCCTGCGCCAGCGGCTCCTGCTGCAGGCTGCCGTGCACCGCCTGCAGCCGCGTCACCGTCGCCAGCACCAGCTTTTTCGCCTGCTCCGGCGAGGCGGCGCGCACGCTGAGCTTGATCAGGCCGGCATAGAACGACGGCTCGGCCTTGAGGCTGCCGCGGTAGGCGCCGGCCTCGGGCGACTTCGGCGCCAGGCCGACGCCCTGCACCACCTCGTCCTGGAAGGCGCGTGTCTGCAGGCGTTCCAGCACGCGCTGGAACGGCTCGGGCCGCGGATCCTGCCCGGTCGGCGCGGTGCCGACCTGGCCGACCTGCACCCAGGCGGTGGCTTCATAGCGCGGCTTGGCGAGGAAGGCGTAGGCGACGGCGAGCGCCAGTACCGCCAGCAGCGCGATGGCGAAGCCGCGCCACTGGCGCAGCAGCAGCCGCCACAGATCGATCAGATAGATTTCGTCATGGTGCATGGTGGTCCACTCGGGGCAGCGGGAAAGGAACCGGCCGTTGCGGCAGCCAGGCGGCGAACAATTGCATCAGCAGGCACAGCGCGATGAAGCCCGCGCTCATGAAGGTGTAGGCCTGCGGCGCGAACGGCGCCATCGCCGCCACGTAGGCCATGCGCAGGAAGATCAGCAGCGAGAACAGCGAGGTGGACGCGCGCAGGCGCCGCGCGCTCCACACCAGCATCGCGTACAGCCCGAGCATCGCCGCCACCGCGCCGGCCGGGCCGAGCGCCAGCAGGAACGGGAAATACTCGGTGCCCACATTAATGGTGGGCGAATCCAGCGGGATGCCGGTGCCGGCGGTGGCGATCGAGCCGCGCAGCGGCACCACCTGGTTCAGCAGGAAATCGGCGTTGTGATAGCCCTTGGCCAGGATCGCGGCGAAGTTGTACGGCCCCGCGGTGAGATACAGCAGCAGCCATTTGATGCCCGGCGGCGATTCGCGGTACAGCGCGCCGAACGGCAAGGTCACGCCCTCCAATGGCCCCGAGCGCAGGATGCCCAGCGCCGCGAACAGCACCGCGCCGACCAGCCCCAGCAGCAAGACCGTCGGCCACGGCAGGCGCAATTCGCTGCGGCGCCGCATCACCAGCACCAGCGCCACCGAGAACAGGCTGGCGAAGATGCGGTTGCGGTCGATCACCAGGATCGGAAACACGATGCCTGCCGCGACCAGCGCATAGCGCAGGCCGCGCTGGCGCACACACAGCAGACCCACCGGCGGCAGCACCCAGCACCACGCCGACAGATGCCGGATGTGCTCGCGCCCGCCTTCCATCTGCGCATAGGCCGAGGGCTTGTCCAGCAGCGGGATCGGGAACAGCGCCAGGTCCAGTACGCAGAACAGCGCCACCAGCGCGCAGAACGCGAACGCGACCAGCGCTTCGCGCGTGCCGGCGTACTCGCGCACGGCGATGCGCTCGAACGGCGGCAGGCGCACGCCGCTCAACGCATCCAGCGCCAGCATCGCCAGCGCCGCGGCGATCAGCAGCAGCACGCCGTCGAGATAACCCTCCGGCAGATCGTAGGTAAGCAGCGTCGCCCCGCAGGCCAGCAGCATCGGCAGGCCGAGATAGGTCGAGGGGCGGCGCAGCAGCGCTTTCATGCCCGCTCCGCCTCCGGATGCGCGGACGGCAGCCGCATCCTCGACACGCCGCGCAAGGCCAGGCAGGCCGCCATGCGCAGCGCCACGCGCAGCGGACGGCGCTGCAGGAAGGCGATCTTGGCGCCGATGTAGTGCGCCTGCGCCTTCAGCAGCTGGCGGTCCGGGCCGTCGAACAGCTCGACCCGGCGCAACGCCACCCGCCGCGACTCGGCCAGGTTGGCCACGCGCGTCGCCACGTGGCGGGTCTTGCTCAGGTTGGCATCGTGCAGGCGATAACCGCACACCGGCAGATCGATGAAGCCCAGCGCATCGCGCGCCACCAGGCGCAGGAAGAAATCCCAGTCGTCGATGCGCAGCTCTTCCGTCCATCCGGCGATGGCGCCGGGCGCGGTACGGCGCAGCAGCGCCACCGGCCCCCCGATCGCCCAGTGGCGGATTACCGCGCGGCGGATGCCTTCGTCAGTGGCGTACTGGCGCTTGTCCACGCGATGCAGGCCGCGCATGCCGCTGTCGTGCAGGCGGTTGCCGTAGCAGTCGACCACCACCGAATCGCCGACCACCGCCCACTTGCGCGGATGCGCCTGCAGATAGCGCACCTGCGCCTCCAGGCCGCCGGGCAGCAGGAAATCGTCGCTGGCGCCGAGCTTGAGGAAATCGCCGCGGGCGAGCGAGGCCAGCTCGTTCAGCGTGGCGGCCACGCCACGGTTCTCGCGGCGGCGGAAGATCACCGGCAGCTCGCCTTCGTGCCGCGCGATCCACTGCGAAATCTTGCCGGCGGTGCCGTCGACCGAACCATCGTCGACGATCACCAGCTCCTTGGCCGGATACGGATCCTCCAGCACGCTGTCCAGGCAGCGCAGCACGAAGCGCTCGTGGTTGTGCGCGGGGATGAGCACGGAGACCAGCGGCCAGCGGCCGTCGATCGGGGTCCGTTCGCTGCCCATGGCTACAGCCTCCTCAGGTAGCGCCGGGCCACCAGCAGGTTGAAGAAGAGATAGAACAGGTAATTCAGCGCGAACGCGTAGACCGCGCCGGGCAGCCCGTACCAGCGGGTGAACACGAACACCAGGCCCAGATAGCTGGCCGCGAAGACGAACTCCGACAGCACGAACAGGCCGGTCATGGCCTTGGCCAGCATCAGGTAGGACAGCACGAAGGAGCCGATCTTGATCACGTCGCCGATCAGCTGCGGCCCGTACAGCGCATTGGCCGCGGCGAAGTCGGCGCTGAACAGCGCGCGCGTGACCCATTCGCGTGCCACGTATACCAGCAGCGCCAGCACCGCCGCCGCCGGCAGCAGCTGGCGCCAGGCCTGGGCCAGTTCGCGCTTCAACTCCTCGCGCTCGCGCACCGCGGCCAGCCTGGGCAGGTAATAGACGTTGATGGCGGTGGTGAGGAACAGCAGATAGGCATCCGACACCCGCGTCACTGCCTGCCAGTAGCCGACCTGCTCCCAGCCGAACTGCGCGGCCAGGTGGTCGCGCACGGCGATATTGACCAGCGGCGCGCACAGCGCGGAGCTCAAGGTCATCAGCGAGAACGTCGCCAGCCGCACGATCATGTCGCGGTCGAAACCGGCGCGCAGCATGCCCGGCCGGAAGTCCGGGCTGCGCCACCAGGCCGGCAGCCCGATCGCCAGCCACAGCAGCTGGCCCAGTACCAGCGCGAGCAGCGCGCCGTACAAGCCCTGCTGCCAGGACAGCCACGCCGCCAGCGCGATGCTCAGCGCCGAACCCACCACCTGGATGAAGACCAGCCGGCGCACGTCCATGAAGCCGTTGATCACCGCCAGCAGATAGTTGCTGAAGGCGATGCCGACCTGGGCGAAGGCCAGCACGCGCAGCAGGCTTTCGTAGCGCACGTCGTCCAGCAGCCACAGCGCGAGCTGGCGGCTGAACAGCAGCGCCGCCAGCCCCATCAGCACCGCCGCGCACAGCGCATAGCCGAGCGCCGCGCGCAGCAGGCGCGCCAGGCGTTCCGGATCGTCGCGGTATTCGGCCACGTACTTGACGATGGCCGCGCTGATGCCGCCGCCGGCGAGCACCGCCAGCAGCGACATCAGGCTCATGAACTGGCCCAGCTTGCCGACGCCATCCGGCCCGGCCGCCCACGCCACCAGCTTGACCACCACCAGGCCGGCGACCAGCCGCGCGGCAGTGCCGATGGCGCTGTACAGGCCGGCGCGCGCGATGTTCATGCGTTGCCCTTGAACGCGCGGCAGGCGGCGATGACGCGTTCGACCGCGGCCTCGTCCAGCGCCGGATTCAGCGGCAGGCTCAGCACTTCCGCGTGCAGCCGCTCGGTCACCGGCAAATGGAGGCGATGCCATTCGGAATAGGCGGGCTGGCGGTGCGCCGGCACGGGGTAATGCACCTGGGTGTGGATGCCCCAGGCTTGCAGGTGCCGCTGCAGCGCGTCGCGGCGCCGGCAGCGCAGCACGAACAGATGCCACACGTGCCCGTCCTCGCGCGTCACCTGCGGCGGCGCGATCGCCGGGTGCACGATGCCTTCGCGATAGCGCCGCGCGATGCGGCGGCGGAGCAGGATCTCCTCGTCCAGGTGGGCGAGCTTCACCCGCAGCAGCGCGGCCTGCAGTTCGTCCAGGCGCGAATTCACGCCCTGGAACAGGTGGTGATACTTGGTTTCCGAACCGTAGTTGCGCAGCGCGGCGACGCGGCGCGCCAGCGCATCGTCGCTGGTGGTGACCGCACCGCCGTCGCCCAGCGCGCCGAGGTTCTTGGTCGGAAAAAAGCTGAAGGCCGCGGCATCGCCGAAAGCGCCGGCCTTGCAGCCGTCCAGCGCGGCGCCGTGCGCCTGCGCCGCGTCCTCGATCAGCAGCAGCCCGCGCCGGCGCGCCAGCGCGGCCAGCACCGGCATCTCCGCCAGCTGGCCGTAGAGATGCACGGCGATGACGGCGCGCGTGCGTGGACCGATCGCCAGCTCCACCCGCGCCGGGTCCAGATTGAACGTCACCGGATCGGGTTCGACCGGCACCGGCACCAGGCCGCTCTGGCTCACCGCCAGGAAGGTGGCGATGAAGGTGTTGGCCGGCACGATCACCTCGTCGCCTTCGCGCAGCACGCCCAGCCCGATGTAGGCGCGCAGGATCAGCGCCAGCGCGTCCAGGCCGTTGCCCACGCCGAGCGCGTGGCGCACGCCGCAGTAGTCGGCGAACTCGCGCTCGAACGCTTCCAGCTCGCCGCCGAGGATGTACCAGCCCGAATCGATCACGCGCGCGGCGGCGGCTTTCAGCGCCTCGGCATAGCGCGCGTTGACCGCCTGCAGGTCGAAGAACGGGACGCTCATGCGAGCACCCATTCGTAGAAATCGTGCACCGCGGCGCGCGCGCCGAAGCGTTCCTTCTGCGCCACCAGACCGGCGTTGAGCACCTGGCCGGCCTGCTCGGTGGAAATGCCGAAACTGAAATGGCGCTTGTGCGCGTAAGTGCGTTCGATCAGCTCGCCCAGCAGCAGGCTCAGCGCATGGCGTTGCCGGCCGGACTCCGAGGCGGCCAGGTATTGGGTGTGCACCGCCGGACCCAGGTCGTAGACCAGCGCCGCGGCCAGCAGTTCGTTGTCGTCGGCGACTTCGTGCAGCACGATCTGTTCGGGAAAGCGGCCTTGCAGCAGGCGCAGTTCCGCCAGCGTGTGCACCGGTGCGGCGTCATGCCTGGCCAATACCTGCACCAGCAAGGCATGGAAGGCGGCGAGGTCGCCGCCCGTGCGCACGGCCAGGCCTGCCTTGCGCGCCTTGCCGATGGCACGGCGCCGCTCCTCGGTGAAGCCGGGCGGTTCGCGCAGCGCGATCACCGACGACAGGTCGCGCCGCACCAGGCGCGCGCCGAGCCGGTGCAGCGCGTACAGGTCTTCTTCGGCCGGATAGGCATGGAATACATGCGGCACCGCCTTGTAGAGCAGCCGCCGCGCACCCTGCTCGTGGTAGTGCGCGCCGATCCGCTCGAACGCTTCCAGCGCCGCCTCGGCACGCAAGGCGTGCGAGCTGATCAGGCCGGCATAGGTGAGCCCGCCATGGCTGCTCACCTGCTCGCCGTCGCGGTTGGCGGGAAACACCGCCACCAGTTCGCCGTCCTTCTCGACCAGCAGCGAGGCGTCCTCGAAACGCCCGGCGTGATAGTCCATGTAGCCGCGCCGGTGCAGCAGGTTGCCGTTGCGCGAGCGCGCCACCAGCGCATCCCAGGCCGTGGCGTCGACGGGCGCGTAGGGCCTAACCGAGAGCATGAGCGCCCTCCCCGGCCGTGACGATGCGCAGGTCTTCGTCCAGTGCGGCCTCGGCCAGGCCGAAGCCGGCCTGGCCCATGTCGTTACCGTTGTAGAACATCAGCAGCCGGCGGCCGTGGCGCAGCAGCGCCGGATAGCACAGCGCGCGCGCATCCCAGCCGTCCCGCGACGGCTCGATGCCGAGCGCTTCGTCGTGGCGCTCCCACTGCACGCCGTCGTCGCTGAAGGCCACGCCGGGCTGATAGCGGCCGGCGCGATCGCCCCAGGTGAAGTACATGACGTAGCGGTCGCCGAAGCGATACACGCGCGGCCGGCCGATGCGGTATTCGTCGCCGCCGGGCAGCAGGCAGATGCGGTCGCCGCGCGGGATCGCGCTCAGGTCGCGGGTCTCGGCATAGCAGATGTGATAGCGCGGGAACGGCCGGCCGCCGATCGATTCCCAGTCGTCGCCCACTGCATACCAAAGGCGCCACAGGCCGTCGTCATAGTGCGCGCTGTGGATCGCGGCGATGGTGCTGCGGCGTGGCGCGCGATCCAGGATCGGCGTTTCCTGCACGCGCTGGAAACGTTCGCCGCCGTCGGTCGACAAGGCCAGTCCGCTGAAAGCGAGGAACTTGGCCTTGGCCACCTGCTGGAAACCCACGTAGAACAGATGCAGCCCCCCCGGCGCGGCGACCACGTCGCCCAGGATCATGCCGTTGTCGTCGAAGCAGCCGCCGCGGCCGATGTCCAGCACCGGCCGCTTGCTCACGCCCAGCACGCGCGTCGGTTCGTCCGCCGCCAGGTCGGCATAGCCGAGCCGGCTGACGCCGTCGCCGTCGCGAAAGCCCGCGTAGACGCGGATGCGCTCCTCGTCGAGCAGCCAGGGCGTGGGCGTCAGCGCGGAATGGCGCATCCAGCCGCCCACGCCGTGGCGCGCGGCATCGAATACCAGGCCGCGCTTGGTCCAGATCTGCCGGTTGCGAGCGGGCATGCGCGCTAGAACCTCACGTCCAGGCTGGACTTGTCCGGCAAGGCGCGCGCCGGCGAACCCACGTAGACCTTGCCCGGCTCGGTATCGCGCACCACCAGGGCACCGGAGCCGATCACATTGTCCGCGGCCACTTTCACGCCGTCGTTGAAGGTCGCGTTGACGCCGACGAAACTGCTTTCGCCGATCTCGCAGAAACCGGAAATCACCGCGTGCGAGGCGACGAAGACATGGTCGCGCACCACCGTGCGATGGCCGACGTGGTTGCCGCTCCACAGGATGCAGTTGTTGCCCACCCGCACGAACGGCTGGATCACGTTGTTCTCGAAAATAAAACTGTTCTCGCCGATCTCGGCGTTGCGCCACACGAAGGCGTGGCTGCTCACATAGCTGGCAAAGCGGTAGCCCTTGCCCTTGCCATCCAGGTACAGGCGCGTGCGCAGGCGGTTGAGGCCGGTGGCGGGAATGGCCACGAACAGCTCCGCCTCGCCCGGGGCGTAATGCGCGGCAAGGTCTTCGTAAGCCAGCACCGGCCGTCCTTCCAGCTCGGTCTCTCTGAGGTAGGCGCGCTCGACGCTGAAGGCGACCACGTCGTAGTCGCTGTCGTGCTCGAAATACTCGCAGGCGATCCGCGCCATCTCGCCCGCGCCGACCAGCACCAGCGGCCGGCTCATGCCACCGCGCCCCCGAGGCGGTGGAAGCCGTTGGCCTCGCGCAGGAATTCGTCGTAGTCGGTGATGTAGTCGGCCGGATCGTAGAACTGGTCGGCCAGCACCATCAGCACGCAGTCGTCGCTGAAGTCGTACAGCTCGCGCCAGACCATGTCGCCCAGCAGCAGGCCCTGGGCCGGATCGTTCAGCACCACCTCGACCGGCCCGGTGCCGTCGTCGAGCAGGATGGTGACCGAGCCGCGCACGGCCACCGCCAGCTGCTTGAGGCGGCGGTGCGCGTGACGGCCGCGGTGCACGTTCGGCTCGGTGGCGTACACGTAGTACACCCGCCGGATCTCGAACGGCACGTTGCGCTCCTGTTCCAGCGCCACCAGCATGCCGCCGTGGTCGCCGTGCTTCTGAAACTGGATGCGTTCGATGTCCATGGTGGCTGGCTCTGCGCTCGTGTGAGTACGACCTGTTCGAGGCTGAGTGCCGGTGGTGAGGGGAAAGGTTGCGAACGCTTCCCGCAGATGACGCAGGTTGGGGTGAGCCGCAGGCGAACCCCAACCTTGCGGAGCATGGACAGGCTCAAGTTGGGGTTCGCCTGCGGCTCACCCCAACCTATGCCAGCTTGCAACCTTTCTCGATCCAAGCGGCACATACGCCGCAGACACGACGCGCGGGGATCGCTGGATGGGTTCGAGGTACGAGGACAAGGCGGACATGGCGATGCCGGGCAGCACGCCCGCCATCGCAAGCCAGGACAAGCACGAACCGATCTCCCGCCCGCGCGGCATGGCGATCCTCCACTGGACCACGGTGTTGCTGCTGATTGCCGCGGCGGCGTTCGCGCTCACGCGTGACGAGGTGGCCGGCCGCGTCGCGCGGCAATGGCTGCTGGAAGGCCATCGCCATACCGGCCTGCTGGTGCTGTTGCTGGCGGTGCTGCGCATCGCGCTGCGTTTCCGCGGCGGACGCCTGCCGCAGGTCATTCACTCCAGGCTGGTACGCATCGCCGCCTGGCTCACCCATGCGGCGCTGTACCTGATCCTGCTCGGCCTGCCGCTGCTCGGCTGGGCGCTGAGCAATGCCGAAGGCAAGCCGGTGTACCTGTTCGGCGCCGTCCTGCCCGCGCTGGTCGCCGAGGACGAAGACCTCGCCGACGCCTTGCTGGTCTGGCACCAGGATGTCGCCTGGGCCCTGCTCGCGCTGGTGCTGCTGCATATCGGCGCGGCGCTCTATCACCACTTCGTGCGGCGCGACGACGTGCTGCGCTCGATGTGGCCCTGGCGTTCGCGCTGACCGCTCGTTGCAACCCCCTCTCGCAACACCACCCCTCGAAACATCAAGGAGGTTTCATGCTGTCTCTGCCGTACCGCCGGATGGCGCGCCGGACGCGGAACATGACCGTGCTGTACGGCGTGGGCGCCGCGTTCTCGCTGGCCTGCACCACCGCGCAGGCCATTCCCGTGTATGCCCGCCAGACTGGTTCCGCCTGCGCGGATTGCCATGCGGGCTCTTATGGTCCCGCGCTCACGCCCTACGGCATGCGCTTCAAGCTCAACGGCTATACCGACACCGACGGCAAGGGCTTCAAGCTGCCGGTGGCCGCGCAGTTGATCGGCACGCGCAACGTGCCCGCGCGCGGCGAGAGTTCCAACCGGCTCACCGAGGCGGACGTCTATCTGGCCGGCCGCCTGACCGACCAGGTCGGCGGCTATGTGAAGGTGAGCAGCAATAACGATGGCCACAACCGCTTCGACACCAAGCTGAGCGATGTCGACCTGCGCTTCGTGGCGAAGGAGCTGAAGCTCGGCGGCAAGGACCTCACCCTGGGCGTGAGCGTCAACAACAACCCCGGCTTCCAGGATCCGATCGCCGCCCTGCCCGGCGCCTCCTCGCTGGGCCCGCCCGGCGTCACCGGCACCGTGCTCAATCCGTCCAGCCCGAACGCGCCGGCCAACCGCGTGATCGGCGCTACCGTGTACGGCCTGTACGATTCCCGCTGGTACGGCGAGGCGGGCACCTACAACTCGCTGCAGCGTTCCACCCAGGACCGCCTGGGCTACAACCCCAATGGCGACCCGGGCAAGCTGCACGACACCGGCTACGTGCGCTTCGCCTACATGCGCGACCTGCGGCGCCAGTTCTTTTCCGCTGGCGTGGTCGCGCTGAGCACCAAGCGTGAGCTGCCGCGCACCGGCGGCCCGAAGGACAAGCTCACCGACCTGGGCTACGACCTGACCTACCAGTACCTCGGCAACCGCGAGCACATCGTGCAGCTGAGCTACGTGAACATCCTGGAGCAGCGCAAGTACGGCAGCCTGCCCACGCCGCTGGCCAAGCCGCGCGGCACGGTGCACGACCAGGTGGCGACCGCCGCCTATACCTTCAAGCAGAGCTATACCCTGCTGGTCTCGCACATGGTCAGTACCGGTTCGCGCGACGACGGGCGCTTCTTCCCCTATGGCGTGCCGAACACCACCGCCAACCTGATCAGCCTGTACTGGGCGCCGTTCGGCAAGGACGACTCGTACACCGCGATGGCCAACCTCAAGCTCGCCGCCAACTGGTTCCGCTTCACCCGCTTCAACGGCGCCAGCGACAACATCTTCGGCGCGCCCGGCACCAATGCGCGCGACTTCAATGCTTTTTCCATCACCGCCAGCGTGGCGTTCTGACCCGGATGACGACGCGTGAAGACTTCCAGCCTTAAGCGAAACTTTCGCAATCTTGCCCTCGGCGTACTTGCCTGCGCCTGGATGACTGCCTCGCCGGCCTTCGCCGGCGATGCCTCCGCCGGCTCCGACGTGTTCAAGAGCGAATGCGCCGAGTGCCACAGCATCAAGGAAGGCCGCAACAAGAAAGGCCCCAGCCTGTTCGGCGTGGTCGGCCGCAAGGCCGCGGCCGTGCCGGACTACGAGTACTCGGATGCATTGCGTGCGCAGTCCGCGTGGGTGTGGACACCGGAACAACTGCACAGTTATCTCGGCCAGCCGGCCAAGCGCGCCAATCCAGGTACGAAAATGAAATACGATGGGCTGAACGATCCAAAGCAGCTCGACGATCTCATTTCCTACCTGGGCACGCTCCACTGACGACATCGCTCGCCGCGCCATGCAACACCTCGCCGCTACGCTGGGCCCTGCCCGCCGTGGCGGCGATCTGCATGGCGCTGCCGCTGCATGCGACTACCGTCGGCGGCGGCACGCTGGGTGGCGGCATCGCGCTCAGTTCGCAGCTGGTCGACCGCGGCCAGGCCGTGACCAAGGCCACGCCGATCCTGCAGGGCCTGCTGTCGTGGACCACGCCGGACGGCTGGGCGCTGGGCGTTTCCGCCAGCGCGCAGGCGCGCACGCCGGGGCGGATGGTCGAGGCGATGGGCCAGCTGTCGCATTACTGGACGCTCTCCGACGACTGGTCCATGCAGGCCGGCGCGATCTATTACAAATATCCGGCCAGCAGCCGCTTCTTCGACCGCAGCGAAGCCGGCCTGCACTGGAGCTGGCGCGACGTGCTGACCGTCGGCGTCTCGGCTACCCACTTCACCCACGCCGACCATGAGCGCACCCGCGGGGGCGCCGACGCCAACTTTCATTGGCCGCTGACCGACGAGCTGTCCCTGTCGCTCGGCGCCGGGGTGGCCAAGTCCTATTTCGACCCCTACCCCTATTACCGCTACGGCCACGCCGGCCTGGCCTGGACCCGGGGCGCCTGGCGGGTCGAGCTGGACCGGGTCGCAGCGGATGTGAAGACGCCCCGCTACTGGCGCTCCCGCTCCCCCGAGGCGGAACCCTGGGTGGCGACCGTGCTTTGGTCCTTCTGACCGACTTGCGGCGGGTCGCGACCCGGGCGCAACCTTTTACCGTCCACCCGGCACCCATGACGACAGCCCCGCCGCTTTTCGACCGGTGAACTGACGACCATGAACGAAGCCGACATCGAAGCCGACGCCACCGACCGAGCGCTGCTGCAGCGCATGGCGGCCGGCGATCGCGTGGCGCTGGCCACGCTGTACCGCGGCTACAACGGCCGCCTGGGCCGTTTCCTGTCGCGCCTGACCCGACGGCCGGACGTGATCGAGGAAGTGATCAACGACTGCTTCTGGATCGCCTGGCAGAAGGCCGGCACGTTCCAGGGCGATTCGCGCGTGTCCACCTGGATCATGGGCATCGCCTACCGCTGCGGCCTGAAGGCGCTGCGCCAGCACGGCGACGAGCCGATCGAGGACGACGCCCTGTACGGCGACCGCGCGCCCAGCCACGACCCCAGCGAGGACCACGAGCTGCGCGACTGGCTGGGCAAGGCGCTGGACCGCCTGACGGTGGACCAGCGCGTGGTGCTGGAGCTGGTCTACGGCGTGGGCCATTCGCTCAACGACGTGGCGGTGATCATGCAGTGCCCGGTCGGCACGGTGAAGGCGCGGCTGTTCCACGCGCGAGTGCGCTTGCGCAATGTCTTGCCGGATCTTGCCGGCGAATCCTCAGCGCACGCCGGAGGTGCGCCATGACGTTTTCGATCAACGCCAGCCGGGATTGCGCCCGCGCCTGGGAAGCCATGCCCTGGGTGTTGCAGGGCCACGCTACGCCCGAGCAGGCGCAATGGCTGGACGCCCACCTCGCACAATGCGAAGCCTGCCGCGTGGAATACGCGCAGCAGATCCGCCTGCGCGATGCGCTGTCGCTGCCGGCCGATGTCGCGGTCGACGCCAACGCGGGGCTGAAGCACCTGCTCGACCGCCTGGACGCGCACGACGCCGAAGCGGCACTGCCCGCAAAGGCGCGCACGCACAACAGCTGGCTGCTGCGCGGCCTGGCCGCCGCGGTGGTGCTGCAGGCGCTGGGCATCGGCATGCTCGGCCTGAAGCTGTACCGCGAACAGGGCGCGGCCGACTACCGCACCTACAGCAGCCAGGACGCGGCCCCCGCGCCGGCCGGCGCGATCCGCGTGGTCCCCGACGCCGCCATGAAAGTGGCCGACTGGAACACGCTGGTGCATGCGCTGCACCTGCAGGTGGTGGGTGGACCCAACGAGGTCGGTGCCTACACCGTCGTCTCGTCCGGCACCGCCACCACCCAGGCCGAGGTGGTGCGGCAACTGCGCGCCGCGCGCGGCATCCGCATGGCCGAGCCGGTGGCCGCCGCGCCGTGAAGAAACTGCCGCGCGCCTGCTTCGCCGCCGCCATGGCGCTCATGCTGAGCGCCTGCGCTTCCGCGCCGGCGGCGTCGCTCGGACAACGTGCTTCGACGCCGGCGGCGTCGGCCGCGGCCTCGATGGACAGCCGGCGCGACATCGTGCTGGCCGTCGCCAATCCGCTCGATCCGCCGGGCACCCACGCCGGCTCCAGCCTGGTCGGCTATGTGCCGCCGGGCCATTACGGCGCCGGCCAGCGCGCGGTCTCGCAGCTGGACGATCTCAAGCAGCACTACGGCCTGCGCGAAGTGGTCGGCTGGCCGATCAAGGCGCTGGGCCTGTTCTGCATCGTGGTGGAGCCGCCCGCGGGCGCCGATCGCGATGCGCTGCTGCAGGATCTGGCCAAGGACGGGCGCGTGAAGCTGGCGCAGCCGCTGCAGAACTACGAGGTCTATGCCGACCCGCCGCAGCAGGGCGCGCACAAGTACAACGATCCCTATGCGGACCTGCAGCGCGGCTTCGTCGAAACCGACGCCGCGGTCGCGCATGAGGCCAGCCAGGGCGGCGGCGTGCACGTGGCCATCGTCGACACCGGCGCGGACCTGACCCATCCGGACCTGAAGGGCCGCATCGCCGACACCCACAATGCGGTGGACGACGACCAGGCCGCCTTCGACGGCGACGCGCACGGCACCGAAGTGGCCGGCATCATCGCGGCGATGGGCGACAACCACCAGGGCATCGTGGGCATGGCGCCGAAGGCGCAGCTCAGCGTCTACAAGGCCTGCTGGTATGCCGACCGCAACGCCGGCGCGCGCTGCAATTCCTTCACCCTGGCCAAGGCGCTGGCCGGCGTGCTGGACACGGATGCGCGCGTGGTCAATCTGAGCCTGGGCGGACCGGCCGATCCGCTGCTGGGCAAGCTGCTGGACGAGCTGCTGCGGCAGAAGCGCATCGTGGTCGCCGCGCGTCCGCCGGATGGCGACGCCAACGGTTTTCCCGACAACTCGCCGGGTGTGATCGTGGTGCGTTCCAGCGCCAGCACGCCCGCACCGCCGGGCGTCGTCAGCGCGCCTGGCAGCGACATCCTCACCACCCAGCCCAATGGCGGCTACGACTTCACTTCCGGTTCGTCGATGGCCGCGGCGCATGTCACCGGCATCGTGGCCTTGCTGTTGTCGATCGCGCCGGATCTCGACGCGGACTCGATCCGCAAGCTGCTCCTGCTGGACGGCGCCAGGCCCGACGGCCTGCACCAGGTAAACGCAGCCGTGGCGGTGCAGGCCCTGCGCACTTCGCTGCGCCACGCAGGATCGCCTTGAACGTCGGCGCGCTGCCGTAGCGCGCGCCGCGGCCCCTCCTCACCGCGCAGCGGCCCGAAATGACATGGCATGCGGATGCCAGCCGATTTATTCGTATGCGCCTGCGCGTTGTCGCATGCCCCGGGGCATGGCGCCATGCGTGCGACACCGTCGCGCGCATGCTGCGCGGCCTGCGCGTTGCGCACCTCCTTCCCCAATCAGCGCCCTTCTCATGACGACCACTTCCCGCCGCCAGTTCCTGCAGTTGTCCGCCCTCGCCATGGCTTCGGCTGCCGCCCCCTGGGCCGATGTCCACGCGCGCGCGCTGCCCAAGCCGGGCTTCCCGCCGCTGCCGGCGCACCGCCCCACCGGGCAGGAAGCGTTGGAGCGCCTGCTGCAGGGCAATGCACGCTTTGTCGCCGGCAAGGGTTCGGCCGCGTGCCGCACGCCGGACGATTTCGCCAAGGTCGCGCAAGGCCAGGCGCCGTTCGCCGCGATCATCGCCTGCGCCGATTCGCGCACCGCGCCGGAAATCATCTTCGACCAGGGCGTGGGCCAGCTCTTCACCGTGCGCGCGGCGGGCAATGTGGTGGCCGGCAGCGGGCCGGTGATGAAGGGCAGCATCGAGTACGCGGTGGCCGAACTGGGTGTATCGCTGATCCTGGTGCTGGGCCACAGCGAATGCGGCGCGATGAAGGCCGCCATCCAGTTCCGCCACGAACAGAACAAGCCGGCCGGCGCGATCGACGACCTGCTGGAACTGATCTATCCCGCCGTCGACCAGACCGTCGAGCAGGACGAAGAACTCAGCGGCAAGGCGCTGCAGAAGCAGGTCACCTACAACAACGTCAACAACGGCGTGCAGCGCCTGCGCGGGCTGGAGCCGATCATCGCGCCCGCCGTGCGCTCGGGTTCGTTGATGGTGGCCGGCGCGGTGCACGACCTGGCGACGGGCGTGGTGACCGTGTGGCCGAAACTGTCGTGACCGGCCGTCAAGCCGATTCGCCGATGGCATAAGCCACCGCGTCGGCCTTCAGGGAAAGCAGGATCCTGGAGGCCGGCAGGTAGGCGCAGCGCACCGCATCGCCCCTGCCCACGCGCATGAAGACCCGCTCGGTCACGGCGAAGTGTTCCCGCTCCTTGCCCGGCGGCACGGCAATGCGGATCGAATAGTTCATCGCACCCGCCTTGCCGCGCAGGGCGCTGCAGGCGTCGACGATGCCGTCGACGACGATCTTCACTCCCAGCGCAAGGTCTTCGCTCACGAGACGGGCCCGGCGGCGCAGCAGCCACAGGAACAGCATTCCCGCCGGCAACAGCGTGACGCCGAGCATCAGCAGGACCCAGCCGGCATGCTCGCGCCGGTGCCCGAGGAAGGGACCGAACAGCCCTGCGGCGAGAAACAGCACGCCCATGACCGCCATCAGACTGGACACGGCGATCAGCGTGCCGCGCGCGACGCGCTGCTCCGACCAGTAGGCCCCGACGGCTTCTCGCTCGCGCGGCGTGACTCGCACGCGCCTGCCGTATGCGTCGATGCCGGGTATCCGCTTGCGCTCCATGCCGCTATCCCTCGCCGGCCCGTTGACCCGGGCGGCGCGCACCATGACATGCGCGCCGCAGCTCGACAAGCCGCGCTAGAAATTCACGCGAAAACCCGCCGAGGCGCGCCAGCCGCCGGCCAGCGCATCGGTCCGCGAAGCGTGTCCCGCTTCGGCGTAGGCGCTCCAGGTCAGGCCGAACGCGACACGTCCGCCCAGCGCCACCTCGCGGGTGGTGGCATGCCGCGCCGGCAACACCAGCGGCAGCGAGCCGCCGTCGAGCGAGGCGGTGAGGTCCGGGCGATCGCCCACCGTATGCACCACCGCCACGCGCGCATAGGCATCGCCGGTCAGCGTCGGGCCCAGGAAAAAGCTCTGGCCGAACAGCACGCCGGCGCGCGACAGGAAGGTGTGGTTGCGGTCCGCGTCGAAACGCACGCGGTTGCTGGCCGTATAGCCGATCGCACCGATCGAACCGTACGCCGCCTGCACCTGCGGCTCGATATAGCCGCCGTGTTCGCCGCGGAAGCGGCGGCCCGCACGCACGGACACGCTGGAGGCGCGCGCATGGTAGCGGCCCGAGGTCACGCCGAAGGCATCGCGCGAGGTGTAGCTGTCGCTCAGCCGCCCGGTGCGCGCCGTCGCATCGGCGAACCAGCCGCCGCCGGCATTCCAGCTGCCGTAGATGCCGACCGAGTCGCCGCGCAGGTCGGCACTGCCGTTCTGCAGGTGGGCACGCGATTGCGCATGCGTGTACACCACGCCGATGGTGCTGCGGCCCTGGTCGGCATCCGCGCGCCACTCGGCGCCGGCGCTGACGTTGCTGGCGTCCTGCCGGTAGCTGCGGCCGTCGGCGCTGTCGCCCTTCAGGCTGCCGCTGTCGGTGTCGGCCCAGAACGCCGAACCGGTGGGCGCGTCGTCCAGGCGCAAGGCTTCGCTGCGACGGGAGACCGCACGTTCGTCGATCTGCCAGAGGTTGGACAGGGCGAGCATGGCATCGCCGGCCACCAGAACGCCGGTGGCCGGCGTGATCGCGGGTAGGCCGGAGGCATCGGTCGCGACCGTACCCGGGGAGGTCGAGGCGCTACCCGAATTGGCCGGCGATCCGCTGCTTGTGGTGCTGCCGTTGCCGGTGTTCGTTCCGGTGCCGGTGCCGGCATTGGTGCCGGTACCCGAACCCGTACCGCCGCCCGACGTGCTCGATCCATCGCCGGCGATGTCGATGCCGCCCAGCAGGATCTGCTTGCGGTCTGCGCTAAGGCTCACTCGTGGCGTGTAAGTGAAACGCACCAGGGCGTTCTGATACGTGCCGCTCCATTGGCCGGACAGCCCCGCCGCCGCGAGGAAACTCGCCGTGCCGCTCGCCGCCGCGCTGGCGTCGACGATCACGATGGGGCTGGCGGACAGGATCGAGGTGCCTTTCTGCAGCGTGCCCGCGTTGATCCACGAGGTATCGTCCAGCACCGGGTCGTAGGCAATGCGCACGTTCTGCGTGCCCTGTGCCGTGAACGAGGCGATGCCGCTGCCGAACACCAGCTTGTCCGCCGTGCCGTTGCGGACGTCGCTGAGCAGGGTGAACGCCGCGCCGTCGGCCAGGTTCACCGACGCGCCGCTGCCGGCGCTGCTGCCGACCTGCAGGGTGCGCAGGCTGTACGCCGGCACGCTGCCCGGCGCGAACGTGCCCCAGCTCGCGGCCAGGTCGATCGCGCTGCCGCTGCCCACGCTGAGGCTGCCGCTGCCGAAGTCGGCGGCCAGCGCGCCGCTGCCATTGGCGATCCAGCGCGCGCCGTTGTTCACCACCAGGTTGGTGGCGCCGACGCTGCCGTCGGTATCGGCCAGCACCAGGCCATTGAGCCAGGAGCCGGACGTATCCAGCTTGAGGTCGAGCGTGCCGGTGTAGCCGCCGCTGTTCGAGCCGGTCAGCACATCGCCCTGGATGGTGACCGCGTGGCCACCGCCCTGGTTGATATTGGTCGTCGCCGACGAGGCGGCACCGGGCCGGGTGACCACGCCATAGTGGCTGGCCGCCGTCGAGCCGGCCGCCTTGGCGATCGACAGCGCCCCGTTGAAATCCGCCGCACCGGTATTGAGCACGCCGTAGGTGGCGCCGGCCTTCTCCGACACCGTGATGTCCACGTCGCTCACGGCAGTGAACGACATGCCGTTGCGGATGCCGTAGGCCGAATGGGTGCCCTTCGTGCCGGTCGGCAACAGCCGTGCGACGGTGCCGGCGGTGGCCAGCGTCATGCGGCCGTTGTTGTCGATGCCCAGCACATCCGAGTCGCCCTCGAAGGTGCCGTTGGTGGCGGTCACGGTCAGGTTGCCGTCGAACCGCATGTAGCCGTTGCCGCCGTTGCCGCCGAAGTTGTAGGCGCCGACGGTGTCGCCGAAGCGGTTCGGACCGCCCTGCACCGTAATGGTGGCGTCGCCGAAGAATTCGGTCTTGGACAGGCGATGGCCGGCGTTGACACCGAAGGCGGTGCGGTTGCCCAGCGCCGTGATGGTGGTATTGCCGCTGACGCCGATATAGCCGTTGTTGCGGATGCCCATCACCGTCGAGCCGCGGGCGATCGCGTACAGCTTGAGGTTGCCGCCGATCTCGGTACGCGTGGACACGCTGGGATTCCAGATGCCGTTGACGTTGTCCGAGGGGTAGATACCGCTGGCGGTCAGGTCGACGTTGCCGCTGACGCGCAGGATGCTGCGGCCGTCGCCCATGATGGCGTAGTTGGTGTTGTTGCTGTCCGACTCGGCGGTGAGGTTGCCGTTGATGGTGATGCGGCTGCCATTGCCGGTGAGATAGATGACGCGGCCGTAGCCGGGCGTCGTCGCATGCAGCGTGGTATCGCCATTGATGGTGATGCTGGCGAAGTCGTCCGCCCACAGCGCATAGGCATTGCCGTAGATGCTGCCGTTGGCCTTGGAGTTCTTGTCGTTGACGCTGACGCTGATCGGCCCGTTCACGGTGACCGATTTCGGATCGGACTGCGGGCTGGACGCATAGATGCCCACCGCACTGCCGCCGGTAGTACCGGTGGCGGGCACATCGCGGGTGGCGTTGATGGAGACGTTGCCCGCGGTGGCGTCGATCACGGTGGACGACGACGACGAGGTGACGCTTACGCCGGTCACTTGCGTGTCGGCCGACTCCACGTTGATGGAGTCGCCACTGGCCAGCACATAGGTCGGCGTGCCGCCGTTGCTGGTGATGGTGTAGCCGGGGTTGTAGCCGCCCGTGCCGCCAGGCGCATCGTTGCTCGCCACGCCGGTGACCGGCTGCGTATAGACGGTGGCGGCGGCTTCGGCCGGCACCACCACGCTGGTCAGCGCCACGGCGACCGACAGCGCCAACTCGTGTTTTCTTGCCTGGAGCATGGCCCCGGCGCCCCCTTGCTTGTCCTGCGTCTTGCGCATGGTCTCGGTTCCGCCACCGATAAAACGTTGGACAAAGCACGCCATGGCTGGTCATTTCGGGCCAACCCGTGAACGAGCTTCATCGTGGACGGCGCCACCGCAGGCACCGCGTTGTCGTGCTGTCGGCGCAAGCCCTTGCGAACCAGCGGCACGTCCCCTGTAGAACGCGGTCGACGCTTACTCAACGGTGGCTTAAGTAGC
Source organism: Dyella marensis (assembly GCF_900112865.1). Lineage (GTDB taxonomy): Bacteria > Pseudomonadota > Gammaproteobacteria > Xanthomonadales > Rhodanobacteraceae > Dyella_D > Dyella_D marensis_A. The sequence goes on from NZ_FONH01000001.1 coordinate 217,015, forward strand.
ACATCGCGTTGGCCAAATGCGCCGGCGTAAGTGCGGGCGTGATTCCAGTCACGCAGCGTTTTTCAGTGCGGTGAGCGGGCGCACATCCCGTGGAAAACCATAAAGCGTGTGGCAGATATCGAAAAGCAGTCGCGGGGCAGCGGCGGCACCGGGTTAGAATCCCGGCTTCAAGGAGCTTCTCGCCAAGGATCGACCATGAAGACACTCGCGCTTTCGTTCGCCACCCTCCTCCTGCTCGCCGGCTGCGCCGGCGGCGGCAGCGTGGACTTCTCCGTGGACAACCCCACGGATGCGCCGCTCAGGCTGAAGATCGACGGCGCCGACTACGAGATCGCCGCGCACCAGGCGAAAGCGCTCGCGCTGAAGGCTGGCGAACACAGCCTCGAGGCGCCGGCCACGGGCCCGCTGAAGTTCATCGTCTATGCCGGGCGCAAGGGCGGCTTGATCAATCCCACGCTGAGCGACTACGTGATCGTCAGCGAGACCTATGTCACCGAGGCCTCCAAGGCGAAGAACTTCATGCCCTCCGGCGGCGGCGCCTTCCAGCTCGACGGCGTGGCCTTCGACGGTCCGTTCCGCCACGTCGACGGCCTGTTCATCGACAACGACTGGCGCTTCGGCGTGCGCGAGGCGTTTCCCGATTCGCTGCGCGGCTACGATGCCGGCAACGGCGGCAATATCTTCCGCAAGATCTTCACCGCACCGGATTTCGTCGCCTATTACGAGCAGCGCACCGACCAGCCGGGCTTCTTCGAGAAGAACCGGCTGCATGGCACACCGGCCAGGCGCGGCCTGCCCGCACCCGCGCCGCTGCCGGAGTTCGCCGACCCGGCCACGCAGGCCGCCTCGCTCAGGCTGCGCGAGCTCTACGCGCAATACCTGCGCGCCACCGATCCGGCCGAACAGAAGCGGCTGCAGGACCAGTACTACCCGCTGATCTCCGCCTTCACCGCCGCCACCGCGTCGCTCGCCGCCACCCGCCCGGTCGCGGAGAACCTCAAGCAGAACGAGTTCGTGCAGCGCACGGGCGAGATCTTCGGCTGGTCGGCGCGCGTGGAAAACTGAAGCGTCCCGTGACGGTCCTGATCCGCGCCGCCACCGAACAGGACCGGCCGGCCTTGCGCGAACTGTTCCTGCAGGCGCGCAAGGCCACGTTCACCTGGCTCGACAGCGCGGCCTTCGCGCTGGAGGACTACGACGGCCAGACTCGCGGCGAGCGCGTGCTGGTGGCCGAAACCGGCGATGGCCACATCGCCGGTTTCGTCGCGCTGTGGGCGCCGGAATGGTTTATCCATCACCTCTATATCGACGCCGCGCGACAGCGCCAGGGCATCGGCCGCGCGCTGCTGCAGGCGCTGGGCTGGCCGGACCAGGCATTGCAACTGAAGTGCCTGCGCCGCAACGAACCGGCGCTGGCGTTTTACCTCGGGCTGGGTTTTGTCGAGATCGGCCAGGGCCGCGGCAGCGACGGCGAGTACGCGCTGCTCGCCTCCCGCCGCGCGCAGCCGCTGGCCTGAGCATCAGGCGACGCGTTGCGCGATCCGGCGCAGCGCCGTTTCCAAAGAGGTGGCCGCCCGCCGCGGCACGCCCTCGAAGGCGATCCAGCCCTCGTTGAAACCGTCGAGCATGCGCATGCGCGGCTCGGGGTGGTGCGCGCCCTGCTGGCGAAACAGCGCCTCCCATTGCCCGCGCGGAACAGCCGCCGCGCGCACCGGATGCCCGAGCACCGCGGCATACGCCTGCGCGATGTCCTCGGCGCCGTAGCGCCGGGGGCCTTCCAGCTCCTGGACCAGGCATCCGTCCCAGCCGCGCAGCAGCAGCTCCGCCGCCACCGCGCCGATATCGTCGACGGAAACCATCGGAATGCGGTGATCGATGGGCTGAAGGAAGCTGTGGATCACGCCCTCGCGTGCGCCCGGCAAGTCCCACGCTGCGTTTTCCATGAACCAGGCCGGGCGCAGGAACGCTATCGGCATGGGCAGCCGGCCCAGTGCCTGCTCCATCAGCCGCGCATTGTTCAGCAGGTTCGGCTCGGCCACGTGCGCACCGACGGTGGAAAGGAACAGCACCCGTCCCGGTCGCGCCCGCTCGATGGCGCCGCGGAAGCGCTCCGCCAGCGCGTGGATCTGCGGAAAACCCGGTGCGGGATCGTAGTCCGGCGGCATCATCAGGAACACGCCGTCGACGCCGGTGAAGGCGCGTGCCAGCGCGGCCTCGTCGTCGTAGCCGGCCAGCGCCACCTCGCAGTCCATGGCGCGCCAGCTTTCTCCTTTGGCCGCGTCGCGCACGACGGCGCGCACCGCGGCGCCTTGCGCGAGCAGCGCACGCGCCACCGCACCGCCGACCTGCCCCGTCACTCCCGTAATCGCATACATGTCGCGCATCTCCCGAAACAGGCGGCGCAGTGCCGCGTCGGGCTGCATTGTTCGACTTCGCCTTGGCTGCGGCGATAACATGAGTGTCATTACATCCATGACTCCTACGCATGAGCGGATTCGACGAACGCACCTTGGCCGGCCTGCGCGTGTTCTTCGCCGTGGTGGATGCCGGCAGCTTCGCAGGCGCCGGCGAACTGCTGGACATGTCGCAGCCCGGCGTCAGCCGTGCCATCGCGCGGCTGGAACAGCGCCTGGGCATCCGCCTGTTCGACCGCACCACCCGCGCGGTCGCCCTCAGCGAGGAAGGCCGCCGCTTCCACCGGCAGGTGACGCCGGTGCTGGCCGAACTGGAGGAAGTTGTCGACCAGGCCGTGGCCGGTGCGGTCGCAGTACGCGGCCGGTTGCGCGTCGGCCTGCTCGACCCGCTGTTCGCGCAACTGCTGCTGGCGCCGCGCGTGGAAACCTTCCTGGCGCGCTATCCGCAACTGCAGCTGGAACTGCTGGTGCGCGACCAGCCCGGCGACCTGGTGAGCGAAGGCATCGACCTGGCCATCCGCTTCGGCGAACCGCCCTCCTCGGCGCTGGTGGCGCGCAAGCTGCTGGAAACGCGCGTGCTTACCGTCGCCTCGCCCGCCTATCTGCGCCGCCACGGCCGGCCCGCCACGCCGCAGGAACTGGGCGAGGACCGCCATGCCTGCATCGATTTCCGCGACCCGGTCAGCGGACAACCTTATGCCTGGGAATTCCATCGCGGGCGCAAGCGGCTCAGCGTGCCGACCGGCGGGCGCCTGGTCGTCAACGACGTCGGCACCATGCTGCATGCCTGCCTTGCAGGCTATGGCGTCGCGCAGATGATGTCGCTGGGCATCGGCGAATTCCTGGCCAAGGGCAAGCTGGTGGAGCTGTTTCCGGATTGGCCGGACGAGCGCTTCCCGCTGTATGTGTTGTACCCGTCGCGCAAGCAGCTGCCCGCGAAGACGCGGGCATTCGTCGATTTCCTGGTGGAGCTGTGCGGCGCGGGCTAGCCGCGAGGCCCCGCACCGGACCGGCGATGCGCCTCGTCCATGCTCATTCCAGATGTTGAACAAGTCCTTTCGATGTCCCATGAATTGGAAAATTCAGGAGGAGTCTGGACGTCCTCTCGTCCAGCCTTTCCTCCCCCTACTTTTCATGGATAAGTTTTCTCATGCTCCGCTTCGTAGCACCGCTTCTCATCGCCGCGCTCGCACTGGCAGGCTGTACTGAATGGGTCCAGCGGGGAATTTCGCCTCAGCAGCGCGATCGCGAACTGGCCGCCTGCAAGGCGGATGGCTTTCGCAAGGTGCCTGTTGCCGAAGTCGTCGTGACCAATGCCAGCTATTACGAATTCTCCAGAGAGGTCTGCCACACCCAGAAGAATCGCAAGACCGGCGAGAAGTACAAACGGTGCGACTACACGCCGGGCTATTGGACGCCTCCCACGGAAAGCGTGGTCGATGCGAATTCCGACGCTCGCGATGCCATGGAAGACGATTGCATGTATCGCCGCGGCTATATCAAGAAGTAGCGACGCACCTGCTGCGTAACACCGCGGTGGCCAGCCGATGCAAGCGGCGGCCTGATCCCCGCTCCGGCAGGAAGCAGGCCGCCGCCTGGGGATCAACGATAGGCCTCGATCGCCGCCTTGATCAGCGCCAGGTCGTCGCGCATGCCGTAGTACGGCGGTGCGGAATAGCCGAAGCGCGTGATCACCAGTCCCGCCGAGGGAACCACGTAAATGCGCTGGCCCATGGTGCCGCTGGCGTAGAACCCGTCCTTCGGATAACCGGAATCGATCCGCCACTTCGCCTCTTCGCTGCGCCCGTCATTGGTCCAGAAGCCCGCGCCATACGGTGAGTCCAGGGTGGAGCGGCGCGACCAGTCCTTCCAGCCTTCCGGCAGCACGCGCTTGCCGTCCGGCGCGATGCCGTCGCGCAGGTACAGCCAGCCCAGGCGGGCGTAGTCGCGGGCGCTGGCATAGACATAGGTCGAGCCGACGAAGGTGCCGGCACCGTCGAACTCCATGGTGACCTCGCCCATGCCCAGCGGCCCGAACAGCTCGCGCCGCGCGAACTCGCGCAGGCCGGCGGGGCCGCCGCCTACCACGCTACCGATCCTGCGCGAGAGCAGCACGGTGTCCGCCGAGGTGTATTCGAAGCTGCGGCCCGGCGGTTCCTTCGCCGGCTGCGCGGCAGCGAAGCCAGCCATGTCGCCGTGCAGGAATTCCATCTTCGCCACGGGGCTGGAGGCCGATTCCGCCTCTTCCACCGCCAGACCGCTGCGCATGCGCATCAGGTCTTCCAGCGTGATGGCGCGGCGCGGATCGTGCTTGTCCTTCCATTCCGGCGGATTCAACGGCTCGTCGACGCGCAGCTTGCCTTCGCGCACGAGGATGCCGAACAAGGCATTGGTGAAGGACTTGGCGACCGAGAAGCTCAGCAGCGGCGAGTGCTCGTCGAAGCCGTCGGCGTAGCGCTCGGCCACGACCTGGCCGTCCTTGACGATCACCACCGCCTTGACGCGCTTGACCGGCTGGCCCGGATGCTCGGCGAAAACCTGGTCCAATGCGGCGGTGACGATGGGCTTGCCGGAGGCGATGCGTTCCTTCGGCGCAAAGCCATCCGCCGCCGGCGCGATCGGCGCTTCGGCAACCACGGGCAGCGGCCGGTCGCCGGGGAGCACCAGGCGGCAGCCGTAGCCGGGCGTGTAATGGGCGCGCGCCAGTTCGCGCAGCTGGCCGGACACCTTGACGTCGCCGGTATCGCGCGCGACCTGCACCTTGAGCAGGCGGCCGAAGTTGCCAAGCACCGGCATCACCAGCTGTTCGAAGGTCTGGTCCGGATCCTGGCCGCCGACAAAGGTCATCGAGCAGACATGGTGGGCGGCGACGCCGGCGGCCACCGGCAGGATCTCGCTCAGCTGGGTGGCGCCATAAGCGCCGGCGGCCAGGGCGATGGCGCCGAGGCTGCCGAGAATGATGGGTTTCTTGCGCATGACGGTCTCCGTTGGGTGGAGAGAGTCTGCAAAAGCGGATGGGACGAATGAGGGCGACCTGGGACGAAAGCCGGGGCGGCAGGGACGAACCCGAAGGACTGAACCAAGCTCTGCTGTCGGATCCCGGCAAAGGGCGCAGTCTGCGAATAATCCGGTTTCATGACTCGGCGTGGATTGACTAGTTTCGATGCTTTACCAGCCACGCGAACAGATCATGCGCATGATCGAAAACACCTACGCCGCTCACTGTGCAAGCCGCACGCTTTTTATCGGGATGCTCGCCTTGTCGGTTTCATCATGGGCCGCGGGACAGGACGCCAAGTCCCCAGGCGCGCCAGGCAAGCTGAACCTGCAGCTTCCCCCGCAGCGGATGAGCGTGCCTTCCAGCGTTGCCGTGAAAGATCCGGAGTCTGATCGCACGGATGTCGAGGCCCCGCTTCAAACCTCGCAAGACACCATGCGAAATGCTCCGCGGTTCAGCTTCACCGACTCGAAGGAACCGCACCCGTCTTCGGTCACCGAAGCCGAACGGGCGCTGCGAGCCCATAAAGATCTATTCGATCGTCAACCGGACTGCCCGACGCCATTCGGCTCCGTGTCATCGTCTACCGACGCTTCCAGCCAAAACCGGCTCCCCAACTGCCGAACCTGGCGCAAGCCGGCGAACACCCGCTAGGCGGATCAGCGCCGTTTCCTGCTCGAAGCCTCTGTCTACAGAGACATGCCTGGCGGCAGCTGCTCCAGGTAACGCTTCGTCCAGGTCACCCGCGCCCCATCGCGCAACAGCAACCGCTTCTCCCCATCCGGCCACGGTTGCACTTCACGGATGGCATCGATCTGCACCACAGTCGAGCGATTGACCCTCAGGAAGCGCGAAGGATGCAGTCGCGCCAGCATCGCCTCCAGCGTGCCGCGCAGGCGCCGCGGCGCGCCGTCGACGAAGACCTGCAGGTAGTTGCGGTCCGCTTCGATGCGATCGATGCGCTCCACCGGCACCAGCTCGGCGGCATCTCCCACCGGCAACAGCAAGCGCTCCAGATAACGCGCAGGTGGCGGCGCGCTTTCGAGCAGGCCATCCACCCGCGCGCCGACGCTCAGCGACGGCGCCACCTTGTCGCACAGGCGGCGGATCGCCGCCTGGAAACGCTCAGGCCCCACCGGCTTGAGCAGATAGTCGAACGCATGCACCTCGAAGGCGCGCACGGCCTGGTCGCCATGCGCCGTGACGAACACGATCTCCGCCGGCAACGGTTCGCCCAGTGCCTGCAGCACGGCGAATCCGTCCATGCCCGGCATGCTGATGTCGAGAAACACCACGTCGGGATGCTCGCGCTGGATCAGCCGCACCGCTTCGCGCCCGTCGCCCGCTTCGCCAACCCACACGACACCCTCGGCCTCGGCGAGGTAGCGCCGCAGCTTCGCGCGCGCCGGCGCCTCGTCGTCCACCACCACCGCGCGCAGAGTCATGTCGCCTCCCAGCGCCGCGCGGGCAGCCAGACGGTGACCACGCTGCCGCCTTCCGGCAGCGCTTCCAGTTTCACGCCGGCATCGTCGCCATAGAGGTGCCGCAGGCGCGCGCCCACATTGCCCAGCCCGATGCCGTGACCGGCGCGCGCCGCGCCACCGCCGCCGTCGCGTATCCGCAAGGTCAAGCGATCCGCCTCGCGCGCCGCCTCCACCCGCACCAGGCGATGATCGCCCTGCCCGCCGTGCTCGATGGCGTTCTCCACCAGCGGCTGCAGCAGCAGGAACGGAATGCGCAGATCGTCCAGCGCGGCATCGCCACGCACGTCCGCATCCAACCCTTCGCCGAAACGCGCGCGCTGGATATCCATGTACAAGCCCAGCAGCTTCCATTCGTCCGCCAGGCGATGCTCCTGGGCGCCGGCCGACAGTGTCGCGCGCAGCAAAGAGCCGATGCGCGAAAGCATTTCGTCGGCCACGGCGGGCCGGTCGTACATCAGCTCCGACACCGCATTGAGCGTATTGAACAGGAAGTGCGGATTGAGCTGCAGGCGCAGCGCCTCCAACTGCGCTTCGGACAGCGCCGACTCCAGCTGCGCGGCGCGCAGCTCGCGTGCACGGCTTGCCCGATAACGGTCGAACAGCCACAGGCCGACGGCGATCAGCACATAGAAGAACAGCTGCGTCGGCACTTCCATCGCATAGCGCCACGCCGTCGGCGCATAGTCGTCGGCAGGCAGCCCCGCCCAGCCGAAGACCAGCAGGCGCAGTGCGATCATCAGGCTGGTCTGCGCCACCGACAGGCCGGCGAACACCGCCGCATGCCACAGCAGCCGCCACCTGCGCGCGCGCAGCCAGCGCAAGGCGTAGAACACCGGCGGCAGGAAGGCGCCGAAGCTCAGCGCGCCGGTCAGCTCCTCCATCAACAAGGGCGCGACCGGCGCGACGTGGTGATAAGCCACCCCGACCAGATAGCGGTTGAGCGCACGCATCGAGCCGATCGCCACCAGCAACAGCACCCACAAGGCGAGCGCGTACCGCCGCCACACCGACGGCGTCACGGCCGCGTCGCCCTGCCCGGTCGCCATGTGCAGGTCAGTCCGCTGCGGCCTTGGTCTCGGGCACCACGGTCAGCACGATCTTCGACGGATAGGCACCGCCGTGATGCACCGCATTGTTGGCGATCACGCCCGCCGCCTCGTCGAAGTTGTTGCCGCCGGTGTTGAGGTTGCGGTCGAAGCGCGGGAAGTTGCTGCTGGACACCGCGATGCGCAGCTTGTGGCCGGGCTTGAAGTAGTAACTGGTGTCGATCGGCTGGAACGTCACCGGATACACCTCGCCGGGCTTCATCCATGCCAGCGGCTTGTCGTAGCCGTTGCGGTAGCGCATGCGCTGGATGTTCTCGGTGATGTTGAAGGCCTGACCGTCGGGCTGCACGTCGATCACCTTGAAGGTGAAGTCGGTGTCCTTCGCGCTGGAGGAGACATGGAGCGTGACGGTGATCGGCCCGCTCACCTCGGTGCCCTGCGCGAACGGCTCAGTGTCGTACACCAGCACGTCGTTGCGGGTTTCTTCCTTGCGCTGGTCGTAGGAGCCGAACTTCACCGCGTTGCCCTGGCAGCAGCCGCCACCGCCATAGGTCATCACCGGATTGGCCGGGTCGTAGACGAACTGGTCCGGATGATCGTCCGCGGGCGCCTGCGCCACCAGCTTGCCGTCGCCGTACAGGGTGTTGGCCTTGCCGCCGCTGGCGAAATAGAACTCCCGGGTGGTGGCGCCGGCCGGCGGCCAGGTCGGCGACTTCTTCCACTCGTTCTTGCCCATCAGGTAGTACATCACCTTGGGCTGCTTCTTCACCACGTCGCTGTCCTCGCCCTTGAGGAAGCGGTCGAACCAGCCGAACACCAGGGCGTTGTAGTCGTAGCGCGCATCGCCCATGTCCATGTCGCCGACCATGGTGTGCTCGGCAGCGCGGGTATAGGCGCAATGCAGCACCGGCGCGATCACCGCGTACTGCTCGTCCGCCACCGCCTTCGGCGCGGTGCGGCGCACTTCGTTATACGCGGCCAGGTTGGGCGACACCGACACGTCGAACCAGCTCATGAACCACAGGCCCGGCTTGGCGATCTTCAGGTTGTCGTGCCACAGGCCGCCCTTGTACCAGGCTGGATCGTTCGGCGCGCGTGCGATCATGTTGCCGCCGGTGGCCACCGGCATGCGCGTCTCGAAGATGCCCGGCGGGCCGTTGACGGCCTTGATGATGTCCTGCTCCGGCAGGTGCCAGAACGCCTTGTCCCAATCCACCGGCGGCATCTGCGGCGCCAGGTCGAAGTAGCGCGAGGCATTGACCAGCTCGGCCTGGGTGGTGCCCGCCGGGAAATTCGGGCGCACCTGGTTCTGGATGCCGTAGTCGTAGATCCAGGCGATGAACAGCATCTGCACCGCGCCGCCGCGGTACCAGTTGCCCTGCTCGTAGTACGGCCCCACCCGGCCCACGCCGGCGCCGAAGCCCTGCACGTTGAAAGTGGCCAGCGCCGGTTCGTTCTGCGCCACCACCGCCATCTGCCACTCGGCGGTGGACGAGCAGCCGGTGGTGCCGACCTTGCCGCTGGACCACGGCTGCGAGGAAATCCAGCGCACCGCATCCACGCCGTCGGTGACCGGCGCGCCGAGGATGTCGTAGTTGCCCTCGGAGAAGAAATGGCCGCGCTCGTTCATTTCGACATAGGCGTAGCCGTGCTTCACCGCATCCAGCGCGCGCGTCATGTCGCGCGGCGCGCCGAGCTTCACGTCCCAGTAGTTGAAGTTGTACGGCGTGCGCGAAAAGATCGTCGGCACCTTGCCCGCGCCCTTCGGCCGGTAGATATCCGCCGCCATGCGCTTGCCGTCGCGCATCTTCACCATCACCTTGCGATCGACCACCGCCACTTCTTCCAGCGACTTTTCGGTGGCGTTGCGCTTGGCGATCTGCTCGGCCTGGGGGTCCTTGGCCTGGGCCGCCGCCGCGAACGGCAGCGCGAGACAGAAACTGGCGGCCATGCCGCCGAGGATCGTGGGCAGGTGCTTGCGTAGCATGCGGGTTTCCCCTGGGGACGAAGCGGCGACTATACGCGAGGCCGGGAGGTGGGGGTTGTGCGCATGCACATCATGGTCGTGCGCCGCCTTCCGGCGGAAACGTCCGCGCGAACGGATCGAAGCTTGCGGTCCGACGACATGGGCGTCCTCCCCTGCATCATGGAGAGCGAAGGAAACCATGCCTTGCCACATCAATGAAATGGCGAAAAATCGCTATTCGTCGGTACTCGCTCGCATCGGCATCAATCCTTGTAGCGCTTGATCATGTCGCTCACCGGCGTCGGCGCCGGCGCACGGCTCGATATGCCGTGCCATAGCCTGGACAAGCCGGAACGGTTGTCGAACAGCGCATTGCCTTTGGCGATCGCGTCGTCGGTGTCGCCGGGCTTAGCCTTCGAGTAGTCGGCGCGGGCCTTCAGCCCATGCTCGGCACGCAGCATGTTCTCCGACGGGTTGAACGCGCCGCGCGGCGTCCTGCTCAGGCCGACAGTCTCGAATTCCTCCTGCAGGTGGTTGGTGTGCTGGACCACGTTCATCAGGTGCTTGCCGAAGGCGGCGTTCTGGCTCGGCTCGACCTGCGCACCCAGCGAGACCGGATCGGTGAACAACGGATGGTTGGCCTGGTTGATCTGCGGCACGCCCACCGCCTTGCCATGCGCCAGGCGGTGCGCATGCACCATCTCGTGGCCCAGGCCGATGAAGCGGTTGAATTTCGCCTCGTTCGGATCGATGCGCACCTCGCTGCCCCAGCCCTTGCCTTCCTTGCCGTCGAAGCGATAGCCCTGCTCCAGGCCGGGTGCGATATGCGGCGCGTTCATGTTCGAGGTGTCGGTGCGCTTGGTCGAACTGATATAGACCTTGGCGTTGTCGCCGGCATGCGCGCGGTTCTGCGTCACGCGCGCGTCGATCTCCTTCATCATCTGATGGCCTCCCGGCTTGCTCATCAGGGTGTGCATGGAACGGCGCGCATCGGCGGCCAGGTCCGCGAATGCGCCGGCATCCTGTCCGGCCGCGCGCTTGACGTGTACGTTGTCCAGCCCGCCGTGCACGCGCACTTCTTCCACTCGCTTCAGTTTCTGCTTCTGCGCCTGCAGCAGTTCCGGTGTGAACCCGGCGCGCGGCGAACGCACCAGGGCCGGCACCAGGCGCTGCTCGCGCTTGGCAATGACCGGCGCAACGCCGGTACGGTTGGCTTCGGCCAGCTTGCTGGCCACCCGGTTTCTCAGACTTTCCTTGGGCATGTCCGGCTCCTGCTTGGTGGTCTGCTCACAGTCGCGTGAACGTCAGCTTGTGATAGGTGCGCGTGTTGTTCGCGCGGTTCTTTACGCTGACCATGTAGGTGCGCCCGGTCGGCCTTCCTTGCTGGTCGAACTCCTCGCGCATCACCAGGCCGCCGCGCTTGGCCGTGGGGCTCTTGTCGTTCGCCGCGGTCACGGCCTCGATCAGCCGGCCGATGCGGTTCTCGATACGCTTGTGGCCGCTGGTGTTGATCCGCTTGGTTTCATTGATCAGGTTATGCGCATTGCTGGGGCCTCCGAAAATGTCCGGCACCAGATGCGATTTGTGCCCGCCGCCAGGCGGGGCGAAAGCGGGATTGAGCACGCCGATAGGCGCCAGGTCCGCGCGCTTGGCGCGTGGCATGCGCCGGCGCAGCGAGGCCGATACATAGGTCTTGCGGATGCCGCCGCCCTGGGCTGCCGGGTAGTTCTTCTGCCGATGCCCGAAGCGCGGCACGCCACGCGCCAGGTTAGCCTTGGTCTTGAACGCGCCGTATTCCTGCCTGGTGCTGGCGGCATAGTTGATGCGCCCCACATTGGCATTGCCGTCCTTGACGAAGGACCAGGTCCAGTTGGAGTTCTGTTTCTTGGGCATGACAGTTCCTCCGGTTCAGCGTGATCGGAAGGCGGCGGCTCAATGTCCCCGGCTGTTCTGCGGCGGCGCCACCGGCAGCATGCGCGCGTCGCTGAGCGCGCGTTGCCGGCGTCCCGGGGTGGTCTTGGCCGCCATCTGGTTCAGCGACTTGGTGGTCAGGTCGCGCGTATCCGATTCCACCGATGTGTTCACCGGCGGCGGCACGGCCTTGTTGTGCACGTCGCTGCGGAATGCCGCCATCGCGTCGAGCGGCTTGTTGGCATTCGCCTTCAGGTAGCTGCGGATCACCGGCGGCACCAGGCCTTCCAGGCGCGCGTCCTTGTTCATCACCGAGCCGACTTCCCATTTCTTGCGCTCGCGCTCTTCCTGCACGTGGGCGACCAGGTTCCTGAAGTGCTTCTTCTTGCGCAGGTCCTTGTTGCCGGTCAGCGCGGCATAGCGCGGCGTCGGCAGCGCCTTCACGTGCGGCCGGGCCAGGTTGAGCCGGGTCGACGGATCGGACATGTGCTTGATGGTCGCCAGCGTGCCCATGATCAGCGTGTCCTGGAAGGCATTGGGCGAGGTCGCATCCTGCCGCGTCTTGTCCACCGCCAGTTCGCGCTGGCCGTCGCGCCCGCTGCCCGGCGTGCCGTTGCCGTGGCCTTCGGTGATCGCCGCCTTGGTCCCGCCGACCGCCGCGGACTTGATCGAGGGCGTGTGCCCGGCGATGGGCTGCCAGCTGCCCACCGCGGCGCCCACCTTCGGCGGCGGGTTGTACCAGACCAGGTCGGCGGTGCGCGAGCGGTTCTCGAACACGTTCTTGGCCTTGCGCTTGCTCATCCCGTTCCAGAGCGAGCGCGTCTTCAGCAGGCGCGTGGCGACGTGTTCGTCCAGGCCGATGCCGACGAAGCTTTGCTGGCCGCCGGGGCGCGCGGTCAGCTGCTGGCTGGTGCGCACGCGGATCTTGCGCGTGTACTGGCCGCCGCCGCCCTGCCGGATCCACGGCACCCAGGCCTTGCGCAGCTGCTTCATCTCGGTCCTGAGCGCCGGCGTCAGGCCCTTGCGGGCGAGCCTGCCCAGCTGCTGCTTCTGCAATGCGGGTTTGCCCGCGTTCTTGAAGCGCCGGGTATTGCGCGCCTGCATGTGCAGATGGGCAGGTGTCGGCTTGTCTTTGGCGGGCTTGGACGGCATGGGTATCTCGTGAGGTGATTGCCTGCGGCAGCCGGAACACGCCGGCTGCCAACGGACGGACTCAGATCGGCCTGAATTCCAGCTTGTGATAGCTGCGCGAGTTGTTGTTGCGGTTCATCACGCTCACCATGTACAAGCGCCCGGTCGGTTTCCCCGCGGCGCTGTAGGTCTCGCGCACGATCAAGCCGGCGCGATTGCGTGTCGGGCTGTTATCGCCTGCCGGCGTGCCGGCCTTGATCAGCTTGGCGATGCGGTTCTCGATCCGCTTGTGCGCGCTGAGATTGATCCGGCTCTTTTCATTGACCAGGTTCTGCGCATTGCTCGGGCCGCCGAAACGGTCGGAAGCCAGATGCGCCTTGTGCACATTGGCCGGCACGTAGCCCGGATTGACCACGCCGATGCCGGCCAGATTGTCACGGGCGGCGCCGGACGGCCGCGTGCGCAGTTTTGCCGACACATAGACCTTCTTGATGCCGCCGCCCCCATGGAAGCTGCTGCGCTGGGCGAAGCGATTGACCCGGTTGAGGTTCGCCCTGCCCTTGAGCTCCCGGTACTTGGCCTGGGTGGTCGGCGTATAGAGGATCCGACCGATCGTCGTACCGTTTTCTTTGATATCTCGCCGTGACCATGCAGGCATGTCGCGTTCTCCGTATCGATGGACGTCATGCGTCCGCTTCACCGCCGAGCAGCTCGAAGATCTCGATCCGCCCGCCTCCTTTCTGGAACACCTCCCGATACAGCTCCGCCGCATTCAAGCCGCCCCACGCCACCGCGCGGCGGATCAGGTACGGCACGGGGCTGTGCGGCTCCACCTGCATCAGGTAGTCGCCGATCTGCGCCAGCACCTGGTAGGCGCGTTCGCGCTCGCCGAACAGGTCGCCGGCCGCGTGCGGTTCGCCGTCGTCGCCTTCCTCTTCCATGTCTTCGTCGACATGCAATGCCGCGGCCGGCGGCAAGGCGGCCGGACCGCGCCGCGTCAGCTCGCCGCGCAGCAGTGCCTCGATGCGCGCCAGGAACTCGTCCAGCCGACCCAGCGAAGGCGTCTCCGATCCCAGCCGCTCGCGCAGCGCCTGCTCGAACGCGGCCATGGCAGCGCGGCCTTCGCCCAGCATGGCGTGGCGTTCGCGCAGCTCGGCCGCGTCCATGCGTGCCAGCAGGCCTTGCAGGTCGTCCAGGGTGGCGGCGTCCTGGGCTTCCTCGGGCAGGTTGCCGTTCACCGCGCGCATGCGCTCGTGGTAGTGCGCCAGTTCCCACTGCGACCAGCTGGCGACGTGGTCGTCGTCCTCCACCAGGGGCAGCAGCGCAATGGTGTTGAGCAGTTTCTCGTTGATCCAGCGCACGATATTGCAGCGCGCGTCGTAGCCGTCGCCGTCGCCGCGCGGATGCAGGCCGTCCCACCATGCCTCGCACAGGCCGCGCAACAGCACGAAGCCCGGCATCAGCGCGGCATAGCCGCCTTCGTGCAGTTCCGCTTCCAGCATCCACGCGGCCAGCTGCAGATCCTTGCCCACCGTGTCGAGCATGCCGGCCGCCAGCTGCGACACCTTGGGCCAGTTGGCGCGCCGCGGCTCGGTGGCCCAGGCACCCATCGGCAGGCTGACGTCGTCGCTCTGGCGCAGCTGCTGGATCATGCGGAAGCTCATGCTGCCGCGCGCCGCCACGCCCGCCGGCTGCGGACCGTCCAGCGGCGCCAGCAGGCGCGCCAGCGGGAGGCCGAGGCGACGCTCGAAATAGCCGCCGTCGTCACAGCCCGCCGCCGCTTCCGCCGGCGCGGCGTCCATGCTTCTGGCTTGCGCGTACTGGCTCATCGTTCCATTCCTCGGTTCACCACAGCACGGGCGCTTCGCGCGGGAACGCGGGCGCCTCCAGCGGCACCGGCGCCTTGGTGGCGGGGTCGGTGCCGGAAAGTTTCAGGGTCAGGTACAGGTCGGCCTGGTCCGTGGCCTTGGTGTCCTTCGGCGCGCTGCCGTCGAGCACCGGCACCTGGAAATGCAGCAGGCGCTGGCCGGGATCGAGCGCGCCGCTCTCCGGCGGCGCCGCATGCGCATCCAGCCAGCGCAGCAGCGCCCACGAGCCGCCGGTCTCGAAGATCGCGTGGTAGCCGCTGGCGCGCAGTTCCGCCTGCGCGGCGTCGGGCACCGGCATGTAACGCGAGCGGTCGGCCCATTGCAGGTCCAGCGACAGCGGCGTGCCCACGGCCCAGGCGAAGCTGTCGTCGGCACCCGGCCAGGCCGCGCCCTGCGCGCCGCCCGCACGCAGCGTCCAGCCGATCAGCTGGTTGCTGATCGGCGAGCGCTCGGGCATGGCGCGGAAGCCCACCTTCAGCTGGATCGGCAGGCTCTGCGGCTGCGCGGAGAGATTGCCGCCGAAGAAGCTTTCCACCGCGTCGAGCTGGTCGAGGAAGGCCTTCATCTTCGCCGCGCGCGCGCCGCTCGCATGCTGCAGCCAGGCCTTGAGCTCGGGCTTTTCCTTGGCGTAGTAGACGAAGAACGCCTTCACCACCGCCGGCGATACTTCGCGCGAATCCACCGGGCCGAACGGATAGCGTCCCGCCAGCTGGTTGTTGAACAGCATGCCGATGCGCGCGTAATGCAGGTCGGAACTGGCCTGGCCGCGGCCCGAACAGGCCGCCCTGGCCAGCTTCTCCATGTCGCCGCGGCGCGAGGAGAACAGGTCGTTGCCCACCGCCGGCGGCGTATACGCCGCGAGCGTGGCCTCGCAGTTGGCGTAGGTCAGGCTGGCCAGCTGCTTGAGGAAGAAGTCGTTGAGATACGCCACCTGCCCCGCCGGATCGGCGAACTGCACGGCGCGGTTCAACTCGGTGATGGTGCCGCCCCAGTACGTATCGACCTGGATATTGATGCGCTGGCTGTTGTTGACGCCACGGGTCTGCTTGAGCAGCGTGACGAATGGCGCCGCGTAGCGCGACAGCACCTCCGCGCGCTGCAGCTGGCGGTCGAGATAGTCCTGCAGCACCGGCACGCTGCCCAGGTCGAACAGCGGCGTGCCGTCTTCGCCGCTGCCGCCGGGCGCCGGCGGATCGTACAGGTGGCTGGAGGAGGCCAGCTCCGACACGTCCAGCAGCATGCTGGAGGCATAGTTCTGCGCGCACTGGCCCACCTCGTCGGCGAGCGTGCCGAAGCCGAGCTGGCGCATGCGCTGCTGCGCCTGGAGCAGCGGTTCGACCGTGGCGGCGAGGCTGGAGCTCTCCTCCGCCAGTTCGTGGTCCAGCTGCGAGGTCGCATCCAGCCCGGTATCGACCGCCTGCACCTGTCCGCGCTGGTTGCGCGCCAGGTTGTCCTGCAGCGCCAGCTGCAGCTGCGCGCGCGCGATGCGTTCATACAGCGGCTGGTCCGAGCGGTTGCCGGTCTGCTCGATCTTTTCGTGGCTGGCGAATTCCTGGTACTCGCGCAGCTGCGCCAGCACTTCGTCGAACGTGCTGGGCCGCCAGCCGCCGGCCGCGCCGTTGCAGCTGTACTGCTGCGGCGACTTCACCTGCATGAAGGCGGTGCCGGCCAGCGTGTGCAGGCCGTCGACCTCGCGGCCCAGGCCGGGGCTGATGCCTTCCAGCTGGTGATTGCTGGGATTGACCACGAACAGCGCGCCGTACGGCGCCAGCGTCGCGCTGCGCAGGCTGTCCACCGCCGGCTGGTAGCAGCTGTCCAGGTCGAAATAGCCCAGGGTGCTGCGCAGCTCCGGATCGTAGCGGTGGTTCTTGATCAGGTGCTCGATACCCGGCGCGATCTCGTCGCCCATGCGCGTGCACGGATTGTCCTGCGGCGTGCTCAGCAGCCAGCTCTTGTGCACCCAGGCCAGCCAGCTGTTGAAACCGCGCAGGGTGTCCAGCAGCGGCGGCCGGCCTTCCTGCAGGGTCGACAGCAGCGGGACGCCGTCCGCCGCACGATGCAGCAGGTCGCGCTCGGCCTGCGCGGCCATGCGCTCGAACTGCTTGCCCAGCCGTTCGCGCAGCTCCGGCGAAATGGCCGGCGGATCCGGGTAACTGGCCGCGGCCAGCGAATCGGACAGCGGGCTGTCGCGCCTGATCGTGTCCGCCGGCAGCGCGCTGCCGTACAGGTACTCGGCCAGCGCGCCGAAATCCAGCAGTTGGCCGCCCCGGTCCATCGAGCCCGGCTGCGCGATGCGGTCGAAGCGCACCAGGTTGTCCTCCAGCGCCGACAGCTGGTGCAGCTGGCGCTTGAGCTGGTCCAGGTAATCGGCATACACCGCATCCGGCGCCGCCGCGTTCTCCGATACCTTCAAGGTGGCGGCCGACAGGTCGTCGATGCGCTGCGTCAGCTTGCAGGCCATCGAAGGCAGCACCACCTGCTGCAGTGCATTCCTCGACACCACGTCGGTGATGCCGTGGCGGATGCGGCCGTCCACCCATGAAAGCGGAATCGCCGCATAGCGGGTGTCCTCGCTCAGCGTAGTGATCTGCGCGATCAGCTTGTACACGCGGTCCTGGTCCAGACAGCCATGCTGCGCCAGCGACTTGCTGTTGAGCTGGATGTTCAGCAGCGTGTCGCGCAGGCCGCCCGCATGCCGGTTCACCCGCGAGGCGCTCCACGGCAGCGCTACCAGCAGTACCGCGGCGAGCACGATCAAGGCCAGCTGCAGCCGGCGGATCAGCCGGTTGCGCGCCAGCAGCCCCTTCTGCGTGCGCTGCGCCAGACGCTGCTCGGCCAGTGCCTTGTCGCGGATGAAGCCCTCCACGAAGGACACGTCCTTGCGCGGCGCGCCCGTGTCCGGCAGTTCGCCCGCGCCGACCACGCCGGTGAAGTACAGGCCGCGGCAGAACGAGCGCGTCTCGTACACATTGGTCTTGAACAGCGTGCCGAGGAAATCCAGCGCCGGTTCCTGCAGGCTGCGCATGTGCTGCGGAAACAGGAAGAAGCCGTCGACGTCGTCGATGTGGTCCCGGCTGGTGGCCGCCTCCAGCACTAGGCTGCGCATGCCTTCGATCACCTTGTCGAAGGCCTTCGGCACCCAGTCGGCCGGCAGGCCGTTGTCGTCCAGGGTGGAGCTGGACCAGCCGACGATCTGGCTGAGCAGGCGCTTGTCCTGCGTGCGCCAGAAGCCGTCGAAGCCGGGCACGGTGTCGCAATGGCTGAACACCACGTACACCGGCAGCGCGTAGGCGAAGGCATCCTGCAGTTCGTGGATGCGCGCATAGGCATAGCGGCCCATCGCGGCGCGCTGCTCGGTCGTGGCCGCGCACAGGCGCGCGGCGGAGATCACCCACACGATGCCATCGAGCGCGCGGTCCGGGCGCAGGCTGTCGATATCGGCCAGCATCTCGCTCCAGCGTGCATCCGGCGTGGCGACGCCGCCGTTCGCGCCGGCGGCCGGTTTCAGCGGCTCGCCCAGCACGCTGTCCGGATCGATCAGGATGCCCTTCTCCAGGAACAGCCACTGGCTGTTCGGCACGGCCTGGCTGAGATAAGCCTCCTGCTTCGCCTCGCGCTGGTGCGTGGCACGCTGCAGGTCCGCCGGCAGCGAGGCGGCGAGGCTGCTCTTGCCGTCGCCGGGGAAGCCCATCAGCAGCACCCAGGAGCTCTTGTAGCGCCAGTCGCGCCGCGCCCACAGATAGCGCAGCGCGCGCTCGATCACCGCATAGCGGCGGCGCACGCTGTCGCGCAAACGCACCCACCAGCCCTGGCCGTCGCGATTCCGCGCCGGCCGCGCGGCGATGCTCTTGGAGCGCGCCCGCCACATCAGCCAGGCGATCAGCAGGAAGGCCAGCGCGGCCAGCACCGCCAGCAGCAGGAAGGCGGGATCGAACTCGCCGGCGCCGGCGGCGGTGCTCGAAGCGGCAGCGGGCGCGGCGGCCGGGCTCATGTCGCGCCACCCTGGATCGCATCGAGCAGCGACCAGGTCAGCAGCAGCCATACCAGCGAGGACAGCACCAGGTAGATCGCCGCGCCGTAGGCCGCGGCGCGCAGCCATGGCGCCAGCGCGATGCGCGTGTTGTCGCGGTCGGACACCACCGTGTAGTCGTAGGCCTGCGGAAACGCACGCGCCTCCACGCTGCCGAGCTTGCGGCCGCTGGCCAGCGGATACAGCCGCGCGCGGTACTGGCGCAGCTTCTGGCGCCCTTCGGCGCCGCGGTACATGCCCTGGAAGCCGAGCTGCATGGCCAGCAGCAGCACCGCGGCGAGGTCCGCATCGAGCGAGGTGCGCTCGCCCGCGCCCATCAGATCGTCGACCAGCTCGAAGAAGCGCCGCCCGGCCACGCGCGAGCGTTCCACCGTGTATTCCAGCAGGTGCTCGGGCCAGTGCTCCGCGCCGGCCCAGTGCAGTTCGAGGATGAAGATCTCGTCGGCCAGCGCCACCATCGCGTAGCGCGCGCGCCGGTACGCCTCCAGCTCCGCGCCGGTGGCCGCGGCCTGCACGTCGCGCGACTGCCGGTCCAGCACGGCCAGCAGGCGATGCGCGATGCGCTCGACGGTCTGGTGCGCCGCCATCTCCCCATGCGGATCGCCCGGCTGCAGCAGCCGGACCAGCTCGCCCTTCTGGATGGCGAGCTTGACCTGCGCGACTTCCTCGTAGAACGCCGCGAAGCGCCCCAGCAGGAAGTTGGAGGAGGCGACGTTCGCGCTCATGGCCGCGCCGGGGCTCCTTCACGCGGCAGGTACAGGGTGATCGCCGCCGGCACGTGCTCGTCCGGTTCGCCCAGGATGGTGAAGGTGTGGCCTTCGCTGATCAGCGGCCGCGCGGCGCCGTCCTCGCCCTCGATGGTGGCATTGGCCACCTCGTAGACGAAGGCGCCGGGGCGCAGGTTGATCGCCGCGACCTGCGGCGGCGTGGCTTCCTTGATGGTGGCGCCGGGATAGCGGCGGCGCACCAGCAGGTAGATCAGCTCCTCGTTGGCGATGCGCGCGCTGCCCAGCCACTGGCTCATGGTCGCCGCGTTCTGGCCCGCGCGCGGGCTCAGCTCGATCAGCAGCTTGCCGGTGTCGATGCCGCGCGGCAGCTGGATGCGGAAGCCGGAGGCGCCGACGCGCTGGAACTCCAGCACGCGGAAGTTGGCATTGAGCCGGTTGAGCTGGTCGCGCACATAGGCGATCGCACGGGTGAAGCCCGGCATGCAGTCGTCGTGGTCGTAGGCGCCCAGCACCGGCGGCGGCGGCGCGCCGGGCGTGGCGGCGACGAAGCCGACCAGCTGCGACAGGCCCAGGTACAGGTCGGCCGGGTGCGTATTCGGCGACTGCAGCATCACGTCGAAGGTCGGCATCGCCATCACCAGATGGCGCGCGGCCTGCACCTGCGCGCTGCTCTCGCTGTCCAGGCGCGGCTGGCCGCGGTCGTCCAGGCGCACGCCGAGCAGTTCGCGGTATTTTTTCCACAACAGCTCCGACAGCGCGGCCAGCGAACGCTGCAGGCCGGTCTCGCCCTGGAACGCCGACGCGCCGACGTTGAGCATCGGCGGATGGAACGGCGCCAGGTGCACGCCACGCGAATCGCCATACAGCTCCAGCAGGGGCACCGAGCAATAGCTCTTGGCCACGTTGTCGCCCGCGGCCAGGCTGAGCTTGGGCCGCATGCGGTCGACCACGATCTCGTCCTTGCCGGTGTTCTCGTCCGCCTCCAGGTTGCCGCGCTCGATGGTGTAGCGCTGCATGTCGCCGATGTCGCTGGCCGCCCCCTTGCCGCGCACCGGCACGCGCAGGTGCACGCGCACCTGCTTCTGCTGGTTCCAGTCGGTGCCGCTCAGGTCCAGCGACAGGGCGGCCGGCGCGAAGTGGCCGGGATAGTCGATCACCAGCCCGTCGGTCATCACGCAGCGCAGGCGCTGGAATACCACCCGGCCCTTGGACAGCTCGGTGGGATCCAGCGCCATGTCCAGCACGCCCCAGGCATGCGGTTGCAGCATCACCATGCGCCGGTGCAGCAGGTTGTTCCAGTAGATGTCGTTCTGCTGGAAATGATGCGGCGACAGCAGCATGCCCTCCGACCAGGAGACCGGCTCGGGCAAGGTATCGAGGGTATCGACAGTCGCGTTCATGGCGCTGGCCTCGCTGGCAAAGTCATGGCTGCTCCGTCACCGCGAGCTGGGTAGCCTGCAGCCACACCACCGCACGGCGGAACAAGGTGAGATCGGCGCGCGGCTGCCCATCCGCCGTCAGATAGTTGGCGAAGGCGTACACGCCTGTCGCCTTGCCCGCGCGTTTGGGCAGGAGCACCTGGTCGACCACCTGCGCGGGCGGAATTTCCAGGTGCACGATATCGATCGACGGCCCGAGTCCATTGATCAGCGCGGTCTTCTGCGCGAACCACTCCGGGCCGGTCTTGGGCAGCATCGCGGCATTCTTGCTGTCGTAGAGAAACACCAGGTCCAGCTGCACTGCCGAATTGAGGTTGGCGCCCGGCGGCGCGGCCACCCGCACGCTGGACAGCGTGGTGGTCGGCGTGCGGCCGAGCAGCTTGTTCACCGAGCCGCAGCCGGCCAGCGCGGCCAGCAGCAGGGCAAGCACCGCGACGAGGGCAACACGGCCGCGCATCAGCTCAGCACCATCACGGTGACCTGCGCGGGCGTCAGCGACACGCCGACCATGTTCGGCAGCAGGCCGTTCTGGCCGACCAGGCCGAGCATGTGCGTGCAGGGAATGCCGCCCATGAACACCTTGAAGCTGCCCAGGATCGAACGGAACGGCCCCATGAACAGATGCGAGACCACCCCGCCCTCCGCGCCCGGCTGGTCGCCGTTGCTCAATGCGCCGACCGTGACCAGGTTTTCCGCCAGCCCGCCGCCGACGATCACCTCGAACTGCGCGGGGATATCGGCGAAGGACAGCGCGATATTCGGGAACGGCATCGGCGTGGGCACGCCCAGCACCGGCACGAAGCACACGTCCGGAAACGCCAGATTAAGCACGCCGAGATTGGTGTTGACGAACATGGCCTCACCCCAGGCTGATGCGTTCGGCGTCGATCTTGGCGTCCTGCCGCGCCGTGATCAGGGCCTGCTCGCCGTGCAGCCGCAGGAACTGGCGTGCATCGAGCAGGAACTGATCGACCTGGCCGACATAAGTGCGGGCGGTGTGCACCAGCGACTCCGCCGCGCTGGCGAACAACTGCCGCGCGTTGAGCGAGAGCGTGCCCTGCACCGCCGTGACTTCCACACCCTCGCCGGCACGCAAGGCAATGCTGCGCGTGGCGGCGATATCCACTTCGGCCTGGCGGATCGACACCGCGTCCGCGCCCGGCACGGCCAGCGTGGCGCGCCCGCCATCCGCGCGCGCCAGCACGTGCAGCACGAAACATTCGCCGTCGGCGGTGGCGACCAGCAGCACGCGGTCGCCCGGCTGCGGCGTGACCAGGCAGGACACCGCCTGGCGCGCGGAGCGGCCGTCGTCCAGGCGCCAGGCGTCGCGGCCGGCGCTGTCGCGGATGGTGGCCTCGAACCACGCGGGAGCGGCCAGTGGAGCGGTTTTGGCCTGCATCGTTTTGGCTTGGCGGGCGGCGAACATCAGGACATCTCCAGGGCAAGGGCGCGGGCCTCGGCGGCGAGGCGGGGCTGCGAGGTACCGCGCAGGCGACGGGTATGCGCCGCGCTGAAATCGGCGTCGACGAAACGGGTGTGGTGGAAGCTGGCATGGTCCAGCCGCGCACGGTGGAAGCGCAGGCGCTCGCCGCTGGCATGGTCGAAGCGTGCGTAGGCGAACATGGCCTGGCCGAAATCCACCTCGGCCAGACGGGCGTGATCCCACACGCTGCCGGGGCCGCGCGCGCCGGCGAACGACACCTTGCGCAATTCGGCGGACTGGAACAGCGCGCCCTCGCAGGAGAGCCCGGCCGCGTCCACTTCGCTCCAGCTCGATTCGAGCAGCAGCGCGTTGTCGAGCTTCGCTGCGCGCAGGCTGGCGCCGGCCAGCACGGCCTTGCGCAGATTGGCTTCGCGCAGGTCGGCGCCGTCCAGGCGGGCGCCGCTGAAGTTCGCGCCTTCCAGCAGGCAGCGCTGCAGCACCTGGCCGCGCAGGTCCATGCCGTCGAAGCGGGCGCCCTGCAGCACGGCCGACTGTGCGACCAGTCCGCGCACGTCGAAGTCGCGGAAATCCACGCCGGGAAGCACCGCCTGCGCCAGCGTGGCATGCGCGAGCCCCAGCCCGGCCAGCTCGCATTGCGCGATCACGCTGCGGTGCAGGACGGCATGCGCGAAGCTGGCGCCACGCAGTTTCGACTGGGTGAAGGCCGACAAGGCTATCTCGGCCTTGCTCCACGTCGAGGCCGGCAGGTCGACCTGGGTGAACGCGCATTGCTGCAGGTTCGCGCCGTCCCAGCGCGCGCCGTCCAGCTTGCAGCGCGTGAAGCTGCACGCCTCCAGCGTCGCGCCGCCGAAATCGGCTTCGCGCAGGTCGCACTCGATGAAGTTGACATGCTGCAGGTGTGCGCCGTGCAGCCGCGCGCCACGCCAGATCGCCTGGTTGAACAGCAAGGAGGCAAGCGCGCGCCCGCTGCCGTCGAGCACGCCCAGGTCGATGCCATGCACCGGCCGTCCCAGCACCTGCAGGCGGGCGATGTCGTCCCAGCCGAGCACGGTTGCCGCGCTCATGGCAGGCTCCGCCCCGGTTCCAGGCGCACGCCTTCCAGCCGCGCATGGTCGAAGCGGGCCTCGGCGCATTCGGCCTGCACGAAGTTCGCTTCGCGCAGGTCGGCCTCGCGGAAGTCCGCGCGGCGGCACATGGCCTGGTAGAAATCCGCTGCTCCCGCATGGCAGCCGGTGAGCTCGCCGCCCATGAACAGCGAACGGTAGAACAAGGTGCGTTCGAGCACCGCGTGGGTCAGCCGCGCGCCGCTGAAATCGCATTCGCGGAACTGTCCCTCGGCGAGGTTGGCATCGGTGAGATTGGCGCCACGCCAACTGCTGTGATCGGCGCGCACGCGCTGCAGGTCGGCGCGCGACCAGTCCGCGCCGCCACCGCCCTGCACGCGGGCCAGATCGGCGCCGGCCCAGTGGCTGTCGGTGAGGCGGCATTCCATCAGCACGCTGCGCGACAGCGCGGCCTCGCGCCAGTCGCTGCCGGCCAGGCTGGAACCCAGCGCCACCGTGCGCTGCCAGGCGGCATGCGCCCAGCGGCTGCCGTCGGCCTTGGCATGCAGCAGCACGCAGTCGGCCAGCGTGGCGTGTTCGAGATTGGCGTCTTCCAGCACGATGTTCGGCGCGATCCAGCGCTCGAAGCGCGCGCCGGCCAGGTCCGCGCGGCTCCAGTCCGCATCGCCGGCCTGGGTGCCGGCGAAGCTGGCGCCGCGGAACACCGCGCCGCGCGCCCGCGTGCGCGCCAGGTTGGCGCCGTCGAAACAGGCGGCGGCAAAGTTGGCGGCGTCCATGGTGGCGCCGGTCAAGGCCACTTCGCTCAAGTCCGCGCCGTCGAGCTGGGCACCACGCAGGTCCGAGGCTTCCAGCAGGGCGCCGCGCAGATCGGCGCCGGACAGCATGGCGTTGCGCAGATCCGCGCCGGCCAGGTCGCAGCCGCGCAGCGAACCGCCTTCGCGCACGCGCAGCAGCAGCCATTGCCCGATCGCCGCGGCCACTTCCGGTTGCAGCGGCAGGCCGGGCACGCTCGGCTGCGGCGAGGCCAGGCGACCCTTGCGCTGCAGTTCCTGGATCTGTTCGACCGCTACCGGCGGCACGCCGGCCAGCGCGCCGAATTCGCCCAGCGCGCCTATCGCACCGCCCTGCCCGGCGGCGCGCGCCAGCGCTTCCTCGGTGCTGGTCGCCGCGGCGGGCGGCGCTTGCGGCAACGGCGCGAGCTGAGCCGCGGCTTCCTCGCGCTGCGCCTGTGCCTGTTCGCGCGCCTCGCGGCCGATGCGGTCGACCGCGTCGAGCGTGGCGCCCAGGTCGAAATCGCCGCGGCGGATTTCCGCGGCGCTCGGCACGGGCAAGTCCACCGCCAGCGGCGCGGGCGGCGGCGGTGGCGCGGGCATGCCGGCGGAGGCTTCGAATTCCGCGGCCAGGCCCGCCTCGCGCGCGGCGCGCGCGGCCTGGCGGCGCTGCTGTTCGTCCTGCACCTCGGCGTGCCGCGCGGCACGCAGCACGGCATCGGGCTCGGGCGTCAGTTGCGCTTCGTTGAACACATGGCGCGCGGCGGTATCGCGATTGAGCCGCAGCGCCAGCACCTCGCCGTAATGCGACAGCGGGCGCGGCGCGTCGGCGGCGTATTCATAAGCCACCATCAGCGCTTCCACGTCCAGGGCGAGGCTGTCCTCCACTTCGATTTCGCCGCGGTGGATGGTCACGCCCAGCTCGGCGTCGGGGAAGAACCACACCGTGTCGAAGGACAGCGCGATCTCCTGTGCCGCATCGGCGGGCTGCCCGGCGCGGTGGGCGAAGGCGCGCGGCCGGAATTCCGGCAGGTGGCCCTCGATCACCGGCAGCCGCGGGTGCATGCCTTCCAAGCGATACGGCTCACCGCCGGCGAAGAAACCCTCGATGCGCTGGTCCAGCGGCGCGGCGTTGAAGAACTCCGGGTGGGTATCGTCGGCCAGGCCCGGATAGGTGTCGCTGCGCCAGCGCCGGCCGTAGCTGCCGATCCACTGGCGCCGCGGCGTCCAGCCCACGTCGAGCTGGCCGAAACCGGCCGGCGCGTAGCGGCGCCGCGGTCCACGCACGGGACGCTGCGGATGTTCCAGGTTCGGCATGTCGCCGTGGTTGCGGCCGAAGAACGCCGCCAGCGGATTGCGGGCATAGCCGCGGCCTTCCGGATTGGCAGGATGGCCTGCCCCGCCATAGGCGCGATTCCAGGTCAGCGGCATCTGGGTGAACGGCAGCGGCTCGGTGACCTGCAGCCACGGCAGCATGCCGTACATCCATTGGCGGTCGCCGACCACGCGCAGGCGCTTGTCCACGCCGGCCACGCTCAGCCGCACGGTCTGCTCGGTCACCGCCAGGCCGTTCGCCGCGTATGCGTTGCCGGCCAGCAGTACTTCGCCGCGTGTCTTGGGCATCAGCTCGTCCAGCGGCCGGCCAGGCGGCAGCGCGCTCATCACCTTGCGCCATTGCAGGTTGTCGCGCAGCAGCGCCTCGGGGCGGCCGCCCAGCGCGAAGAAGCCCAGCGTCGCCACCAGCAGGCGGTCCCTGCCCTGCCAGCGGTACGGGCGATGCATCAGGCTCAGAGTCATCGGTTTGACGATCTTCATGCGCGCCTCATACGTAGATGTAGACCACCGGGATCGACACGCTCAGGCCGACGATTTCCATCGAGATGCGCGCGCCGGCGATGGTCATCGACGCGCCCACGCCGGTGATGTCCACCGTGGTGGACATGCCGTGGATGCTCATGCGCGTCTCCTCGTCGGTGACGCTGACGTCGGTGCTCTCGCCGGTGACATTGATGCCGGTGCTGCTGCCGGTGACGTTCATCCGCGTGGTGCTGCCCACCACGCCGATGTCGGTGCTGCTGCCGGTGACATTGATGCCAGTGCTGGTGCCGGTGACATTGATATTGGTGCTGGAACCGGTGACGCCGGTCTGGCTGCTGGTGCCGGTCACCGAGATCGATTCGCTGCTGCCGGTGGCCGAGATCTGCTCGGAGATGCCGGTGACCGAGGTGTTCTCGCTCTTGCCGGTCACCGAGGTATCGGTGCGTACGCCGGTCAGCGAGACCTGGTCGGCCAGGCCGGTCAACGCGACGCCGGCGCTGCGGCCGGTGGTCGACATCGAGGTGGTCATGCCCAGCGTGTCCACCGAATTGTTCATGCCGGTGGTGCTGATGCTGCTCTGCATGGCCGTGGTGGTAACGTTGTTCACCACGTTCTGCGTGGTGATGCGCGTGGCGGTGCCGGCGATCTCGTCCTGCGAATAGGTATCGCCGGTGATGGTGCTGTAGCTGGTGCTGTTGCCGATCGTGCTCTTGCTCCAGGTCACCGCCGCTTCCATCGTGTTGTAGGTGCTGCCGTACGATTCGGAGCGGCTGAGCAGGCCGCTGGCGCCGTCCTCGGACGTCGAATAGCTGTAGCTGGCGCCCTGCGAATAGCTGGTGTCGCGGTACTGCCCGCTCTCGTAGGCGCCGTTGACGATGCCCACCGCGCGATCGAGGTTGTAGGCCGAGTGCAGGCCGTAGCGGATGCTCTGCCCGTCGCCGTAGCTGGTGGAGTAGTTGCTGCCGACATGGGTATTGGCGGTCCAGCCCGAGGGCGTCACCACCAGGCTGCCGTTGGGCGCGATCAGCTGCTGCACCTCCGGCAGTTCCGACTCGTCGCTGGCGCGCGTCACCAGCACGGTGGCGCCGATCTCCGGCACCGTGTTCATGCTCGCCGACAGCTTCACCCACACCGGCTGCGACGGCGCGCCGGGGCTGGAGAACTGCACGTAGACGCCCTGCGCCATCAGGTACGGCGGCGCGGCCTGGGTGTCGCGCAGGCGGCTGGTGGCCGGATCGAAATTGGCCGGCTCGTAGTAGCGCCAGTCGGTGGGCCCGCGCCCGGCCATGTCCACCACCTTGGCCAGGATGCCGCCCTGCTGGGTGTCCTGCACCGAGAAGGCGGTGAGCATCGCCGCCGCGTCGGTGGACTCGAACTGGTTGGTATAGCCGCCGTCGGCGGTGGCCTGGTGGGTGACCTTGCTCAGCACGAAGGCCTGGTTCTCCAGCGACGGACGCACCGGCGCCGGCGAGACGCCTTCGGCCATGTCGCCGCGCATGCTGAACTGGGTGCCGACGCGGAACGCCGCGCAGGTGCTGCTGCCGGTCAGCTGCCGGCCCGACGCGGCCAGGGTGGAAGCGGTGGTGCGCACGTATTCGCGCACGGTGCCGCTGCTCATGCCGTACTGGTAGGTGCGGTACTGGTTGAACGGCAGTTCGCCCGGGTCGGCCGGGGTGAATGCGCCGAAGGTCTGGAAAGTCGGGATCGGATCCTCGTCCGGCGCGTTCTCCTGGTGCGCGAAGCGGCCGTTGACGCCGGTGCTGGTCAGCGACTGCTGGTAGCTGTACTGGAAGACCAGGTCGTCCTGCTGCAGGCCCAGCTCGTCGATCGCGCTGTAGGTGTAGCGCAACGGGCGTTCGAAGGCCTGCGGATAGGCCGGCCGGTTGGCGAACACCACGGTGTGCCCGTTGCCGGTGTGCTTGAAGTAGTAATAGATGTGCGCCTTGGACATCATCCGACGCAGGAATTCGAAGTCGCTCTCGCCGGCCTGCAGCCAATCCTGCACGCGCGCGATGGCGATGTTGTCCTCGCCCGACACCGCGTCCAGCGAATAATCGATGTAGTGCTTGCGCATCAGGTCCGCGATCACGTCGCGCACGCACATCTGCGCATGCACCTCGTAGCGGTTGGTCAGATTCAGCCGCCACAGCGCCGGCTTCATGCCGATGCGGTACACGCCCGGCTCGTCCATCGCGAAGGAACCGACGATGCCGTTGTAGAAACTCATCGACGGCGCGTTGCCGGTGCGCAGCGCCTGCGCGAAGCGCGCGGCGGCGTCCGGCGCCTCGCCGCTCATCGGCCGGTTGAGGCCGACCGTGACCGGGCGGCCGATCAGCGCGTCGAAGCTCAGCGGCGGCGTCAGCTTCGGATCGGTATTGCCGCGCAGCTGCAGCTGGAAGTCGAACGGCTCGGATACCGATTCCTGTCCCTCGAAGGACAGCAGCCGGAAGGTCTCGTCGCCCAGCCAGCGATTGCCCGACAGCGCGATACCGCAGTGCAGGTACAGCAGCGGCGAATCGGACTCGCCCTGCCGCCCGATCGGCTGGATCGCGGTGCGCCCGGCGGTATCGGTCGGCAACGCGCTCATGCGGCCTCCTGCAGGTCGTCGGCGCGGATGGTGAAACTCACTGCGCGCGCGCCGTCCGGCCGGCCGTTCACCCAGGCGGTCTGGCCCAGGCGCAGGCCATGGCCGCTGCCGAAGCCGGCCAGCCGCCGCGGCTTGCCCACCCACGCGGCCGGGATATCCGCCTCGTTCACCTCGATGGTGACCACCGCATCGACGTGGCGGTCGAACAGGTAATGCACCATCGCGGCCAGGCCGCGGTAGCCGGTGCCGAACTGCGCGTCGTGCGCGCCGCCCGGCAGGTGCGCGCGATCGGGCAGCAGCAGGCACAGCCGCGCGTACGACACCGGCCCGATGCGCAGGCCGACCGCGGCGTGGTTCACCCACACCCGGCGCCCCAGCGGCGCGCCGTCGCCCAGCGTGCGCCGGCCCAGCAGGGTGCGGTCGCGCGCCTCGATCCCGCGCCACGCACCGACCAGCGCCTGTACCTTGACCGGTGCCTGCAGATAGACGCTCAGCACCAGCTGCGCCTGCGCGGCGCTCTTGCGTCCGTTCGCGACCAGGCCGGCCAGCGCCAGCAGCGCGCGGCGCGGCAGCGGCACGCGGCGCGCGAGGATCGCCGCGCCCTCCCCCTCGAACGCCGACAGGCCCATCAGCGCGCCGGCCGCATCGGCCTGGCCGGTGTGCTCCGGCCGCAACGCGTCGAACGCCGGCACGCTCGCCGCCTTCAGTTCATAGCGCAGCGTGCTGAGGCGGTGGTTGAAGATGTCCAGGAATTCCGCCATCGCCGGATCGCGCTCGGCCAGACGCTGGCGCGCCCAGTCGGCGAAGCTGTCCGGCATCGGCCCCAGCACGCCGGACAAGGCAAAGTTGGCGACGAACAATTCCAGCCGTGGGTCTTCCGCGGCGAGGTGGCGTTCCTCGCGCAGGCGGCCCTTGGAAATCTCGCTGCCCGGGAACACCGGCGACATCTCGCCGCGGAAGCGCAGCCGCGGCGACACCGCGCGGGCGCCGTCGCGGCGCGCGTTCGCACCCCGCCGGGGCCACGACTGCAGTCGTACCCACTGGAAGAAATCGAAGCTGGCCGGCCGCCGCAGCAGCCGGTCGGCTAGAGGCTCACCTGTGCGCCAGTCAGGGGTGGCCATGACTTGAGCTCTCCTCGGCGGTCGGAAGATTCGAGAATCAGTTCGATGACGGTATTGACCTCCGCATACAGCGCCAGGAAACGGTGCAGCACGCTGCCGAACAACACCGCGCTGCCGCCTTCGAAATGACCCAGGTCCACCTGCAGGCGCAGCTGCAGGCAATCGACGAAGCCGCGCCAGGCCTCGCGGCGCGGCATGCGCTTCTGCACACGGCGGGTGGACATCGCGCGCAGGCCGTCGATCTGCCGGTAGCCGGTGAGGCTGGCCGGCCCCACATGCAGGCGCAGCATGTTCTTCAGCACCGGCGGGCCGCGCTGGCCGTCGACCAGCGACAAGTGATTGAGCGACAGCTGCGAGACCAGCGCCCACGGCCGCTCGCCGACCATCTGCGGCGGCTGGTTCGGCGTGGGCTTGCAGGCCACGCGCAGTGAGGCGACCGGACCGGCGCCTTCCAGGTACAGCACCGTGCCCACCAGCAGCTGCGACGGCAGGCGGCGGTTGGTGCACAGCGCGGTGCCGCCGATCATTTCCTCCGCCGGCAGCACCGGATCGAATTCCGGATCGAGGAAGGACACGAAGGTTTCAGTGCCGTGCACCGCGCCGGTCTGGTTGACCTCGCGGCGGGTGGCATAGAAGTAGTCGATCTTGTCCAGCCGCTGCATCTCGTCCAGCGCGAAGTACGGCGCGATCGGGCGCGGGCTGCGGTCCGGGCGGATCGAGACCAGCTCGTCCAGGCTGTAGATCTCGCAGTAGCGATGGTTCTGCTCGTCGGCGACCAGGCGGTATTCGTACTGGCGCTGGTCCAGCACGAAGGGCTCGATGCGCTGCGGGAACAGGTTGATCAGCGGCAGGCAGTTGAGCCTGAGCAGGTGGCGGTCGTAGTGGTGGTCCTTCGACGGCGGCACGTCGAGCAGGAACAGCAGGTCGAAGTCCTTGTCCACGCCGGACAGGTCCATGCCCGCCACGTCGAAGAACAGGAATTTCTGCGGGAAGGCGAAATATTCCTGCACCAGCCGGTAGCCCGGATGGGTCAGCGGATTGGCGCCGAGCACGGCTTCCTTGTCGTCGAAGCCGCGCCACTGCAGCTGGGAGGCATCGAGATAGCGCAGCTCGCCGGTGGCGCGCACGCGCACCGCCATGCGCACCAGGTGCATGGCCAGGCCGTCGTACAGCGAATAGGCCAGCTTGTGGTCGGCGTGGATGCAGAAGCGCAGGAACGGCAGCTTCATCGCATGCACCGGCTCCTTGCCCATGCAGCTGACGGTGGCGCTGAGGATGGAAGCGGTGCGGGTATCGGCCGGATCCAGCGGATAGGCGTTGGCCGCCATCGATTCTACGTGGGTCACTTTCAGCGGCCACAGCGGCGTGTCGTAGCAGGTGCGGAAGCGGCAGCGCACCTGCTGGCCGAATTCGTTGGTGGCCAGCGCGTAGACATAGCGCCCGCGCTCCAGCGTGGCGCCGTGGGCGAAGTTGGCGCCGTCCGGACGCACCTCGATCTCGCCCACCAGCATCGACGGCAGCGGCGCCTCCAGGTGCGGATACAACAGGCTCATCAGCGCGTTGGGCAGCACCGCCTGGTCGGTCTCGAGCTGGTAGCGCAGGCGGCCCGCCATCCAGGCGAAGGACTGCACCAGCATTTCCACATGCGGATCGCTGCTGCGCCCGCCGCTGAGCTCCAGCTCCTTGGCGATGGCCGGAAAGGACGCGCCGAAGTCCGCGGCCTCGTCGCGCAACGAGGCCAGCTCCTGCTCGAACCACATTTTCAGGCGGGGCACATCGGCATTCATGCCAGCTCATCCGGGCAAGGCAGTTCGAAACGGAAGGTGCTCGGCTGGTTGTCCACCTGCACGCTGCCGTGCACGACCAGGGCGTAAGGCTTGAGCGCCCGGCCCGTCGCCAGCCATTCCAGCCGCGGCGCGCGCAGGCGCGGTTCGAAGCGCGCGATCGCCTCCAACAGGCGCGCGCCGAAACGTTCATGCTCGTTCATGCCGATGCCGGTATCGACGATCGGCGGCATGCCGAAGTCGCACACCCGCGCACCGCCCAGGCCCACATAAGGCCGGCATTCGACGATGCGCTGGATCTGCGCGGCGACCGCACCGATCGGATCGAACGGCGGCGCCTGTCCCATGTCCGGCTCGCTGCGATTGACCAGCCGCTCCATCAGGAATTGCACGACCATCCCCCGCCCGTATGACTCAACACCACAAATGGAACCCTTCTCCCTCCGGGAGAAGGTGGCGGCAGCCGGATGAGGGTACGGGCGGAGCGGTACACATCACCCTTGCGCTCCGCCAGACCCTCACCGCAACCCTCTCCCCGCTCACAAATTGGTAAACGGGGGAAAGGGGCTCAAGCAGCTACGCTCAACTGGTGAACTGACCGATCGGACGGTTGCGCGCGATACTCCAGCCCGCCGCCAGGTTGCCCGAGGTGTTCATGTCCGCCTCCTGCACCGTGTAGGTCCACAGCACCTCGGTGAAGTTGAGCTTGAACTGCTCGGTGGGCATGTCGTCCGGGTTGGACTGGAACTGGATCTCGCTGATGATCGCGTCGCGCAGCTCGATGGTCAGGATGTTGGCGGTCTTCTCGCCGGAGTTGCGCGCGATGTAGATCTTGGTGGGATTCTTGTCGCCCTTGCCCAGCGGCTGTGCGCGCAGGCAGTACTCGTAGAACTTGACCGAGGTCTTGTCCACGTACTTCACGCAGGTGAACTCGGTGATGATCGGGCGGCCCGAGGTACGCGCCGAATTGCTCACGTCGGTGGTGATCTGCTGCTTCATGCCCTGGTGCACCGAGACCAGCTCCAGGCACTGCCCGAGCTTGAGCACCTCGTCGCGCCACTGGTCGTCGATCAGGCTGCCGCCGCCTTTCCAGCCGTTGGGGCCGCCGAAGATCGACGAATCGCCGGGTTGCAGAAGTATGAGGTCCATGGTTGCTCCAGAGGCTTAGGTGGTGGAATCGACGGGCTGCGCGTGGCGTCAGCCCGCCGGCAGATCCGCCACCAGGCGAATCGACGTGGTGAGTTCTTCCAGCTGGAAATGCGGCTTGATGAACACCGTGGCCTTGTACGAGCCGGGCGAACCGGGCACGTCGGTCACGGTGATCTGCGCCGCGCGCAGCGGATAGCTGGCCTTCACTTCCTGCGAAGCGTTGTCGTCCAGCAGCACGTACTGCGCGATCCAGCTGTTGAGATATGCCTCGATATTGCCGCGGGTGAGGAAGGCGCCGATCTTCTTGCGCATGATCACCTTGATGTAATGCGCGAAGCGCGAGGCGGCCAGGATGTACGGCAGCATCGCCGAGAGCTTGGCGTTGGCGTTCGCCTCGTCGCTGATGTACTGGCGCGGCAGGTTGGCGGTCTGGCCGCCGAAGAACGCGGCCTGCCCGGTACCCTTGCAGTTGCACAGCGCGATGAAGCCCAGGTCGTTGAGCTCCTTCTCGCGGCGGTCGGTGATCGACACCTCGGTCGGGCAGATCATGTTCACCAGGTCCGCGTCGTCGCGGTAGGTGAACACCGGCAGCCCGTCGACCAGGCCGCCGCCTTCCACGCCGCGGATCGCCGCGGTCCAGTGGTACAACGCGAACGAATGCGTGATGCGCTCGGCCAGCGCGTAGGCCGCATTGCCCCACAGGAAGGCGTTGTGGTCCGGGCCGTCGGCGCCGGTCACCGTCTCCTCGTAGCGCAGGCCTTCGGCCGGGCGCGCGTCCTTGCCGTACGGCAGGCGCAGCAGGATATGCGGCAGCGCCAGCGCGACGTAGCGCGAGTCCTCGCTGCCGCGAAACTCCATCCACTGCGCCAGCTCCGGCGATTCGAACAGCTGGCTCAGGTCGCGCGGCTTGGCCAGCTTGTCGAAGCCGTCCAGGCCGAACAGCCCCGGCGCCGCTGCCGCCAGGAACGGCGCATGCGCCGACGCGGCGATCTTGGTCAGGTTGGTCAGCAACGACATGCTGGCCGGCGAATGATCGAACTCGTAGCCGCCCAGCAGCAGGCTGTACGGCGAACCGCCGTAGGTGCCGAACTCGGCCTCGTAGATCATCTTGAAGATGCAGCTCTGGTCGAAGTCGGCCGCCTTCTCCAACTCCTTGCGCAGGTCGTCCATGCTGGCGTTGAGCACGCGCAGCTTGAGCAGGCGGCCGGTCTCGGTGCGCGACACCACGTAGAAGAGGCCGCGCCAGGTCGCTTCCAGGTCCTTGAACGACTTGGCATGCAGGATCGCATCCAGCTGCTGGCCGATCTGCACGTCGATGCCGCCGGCGCGCTCGTCCATCAGGCCGTTGGAGCCCAGCGCCACCTGGGTGAGATCCTTGTTGCCCAGCGGCACCAGGACCTCGTTGGAGAAGCGCCCGGCCAGCCGGCGCGCCTTGCTCAACGGATCGATCGCCAGGAAGGCCTGCTGCCGCTCCGCCGCCAGCGCGGCCTGGCGCTTGGCCAGCTCGCTCGCGGCATCGGCCTGCGCCTGTGCGGTAAGTGCGGCCGCATCGGCATCGTTCTTGGCCTTGGTCGCGTCGACCACCGCCTTGTTGGCGGCGGCGATCGCATCGTCGCCCTTGGCCTTGCCGGCGGCATCCTGCGCCTTGGCCAGCGCGCCGGCGGCGTCGCTCGCCGCCTTCTGCGCGGCGGTGGCAGCATCCGCGGTGGTCTTGATGTTCGCGGCCGCGGCATCGGAAGCCGCCGCCGCCGCATCCGCGGCCTGCTTTGCCGCCGCCGCGGCTTGCTGGTTGCCGGCCATCTGCGCGGCCAGCAGGCTGACCAGGGCACCCGGAATAGCAGCTCCCGCCGCGTTCGCCGGCGGATTGTCCTGCGCGTCGACCTTGGCGTTGACCCAGTCGTCCGGCAAGGTCGTGGCGAATGCCGTCTTCAGCGCCGTGATCCCCGCACCGTCGGTGGTCGCCCGGTCCAGCAACGCACCCAGCGCATCGTTGCACTCGGCCATCGACTGCAGCGAACGCAGATCCGCCCGCGCGTCGTAGCGCTGTCGCAAGCCAGGCACTGCGTTGACCACCGCCAGCGGCTCGAAGTCCGACAATGCATTGAAATGCAGTTCGCCGGCCAGGACCTTGCCCTCGCCCGCGATGGTGTCGGCGATGCCGTTGAGTTTGATCATGGGCGAGCTGTCGGCCAGGATCTTGTCGAACGACTCGGCATCGATATCGCGCATGCGCCGGTCCTTCAGCGCCGGCAGCACGCTGGCGTCCAGCTCGCCCGACAGGTTGGCGAACATGCCGACGATGAAGGCCAGCTCCACTTTCTCGCTCGAGCCGCCCGTTTCGACGTCGTACGTGATGCGCACGCGCGGCGGCCGCACGCGCAGCAGCTTCTGTTGAATGCTCTCGACAGTCATGTACAGGCCTCGTTTCGGTGGGCGGCTGCAAAGTCCCTTGTCGCTATCGAACGCTGCCGCACGCGTTGCGGTAGGGACTAATCAAAAGGCGTGCCAACTGGGGAAGACCGCGATATGGCGCCACTTTCGCCCGACTTCCGATCGCTGAGGGAGGATCCGGGCGTGTGGCTTCGCACACGGTCGGCACGAGGCATATCGCCTCGATCGACGGCAAACGCTTTGAACAGAAGGCACAAACCGGATCAGCCACGCGGGTGGGAGAAAAAACTCACGCCCGTGGGGAATCGCACATGGTTCGATGAACGGACCCGCGCCGCTCTTTTCCGTACCGCGATGATTGGAGATGAGGACATGCACCAACCAAGTCGGACCGCCATCGGTTCAGATGGCGGGAGCGCTGAATCATGGACGACTCCATTCATAGCGAACGGAACCGCTGAGCCAGCTTCCAACGGCAGCCATCCAGCAGAGCACATCCATGTATCGCCCTACATCGAGCAAACAGCTTTACGCGTATCTCCTGGCCTTGCTGGCCCTTGTCGCGCAACCATGCCTTGCCCAGGCAGACGTCGTGTATCGATTCGACACCAGGCCACCGGAGCAGATATTCGCCGAAGGTTTTGCACCGCGGGGAAGCGATCTGAGCCTGGTCGACCACTGGAGATACAGCTCGTCCGCAAGATCGGGATTCGTCGGAACCACGGACCGCCATTCCATCGCGCTCGAATTTGCCGAGGCCTATTTTCAACGCACGGGAACCAGGCGAGGCTTCGTCTATCGCATAAGCGCCAATCAGCACTTCTACAGCGTTGCACTCAGCGCAGAGGATCTTCTTCAGCGCATGCGTGCAGCCGGCGCGCAGACAAGCCACCGTCGATTTGCTCAGACGCTGCGCGATGGCCTGGAGGCTTTCGGCTGGGAACGCGAGTACGTCAGCGACCGGGCCATTCCCGGCACGATGATCGCCGCGGCCACCGAAGTGACGGGAACCTCGCTTGCCGGCGGACGAATGAGGATCGACGAGACCGAACCACAGGACAATCCCCATTTCGTCATCACCGGCACGCATGCCAACACGGGTCCGTACCCGATGACGTGGCCGGCCACGGACTATCCATCCTCGTCGTCCGAGACGGAAGCATCGAGCGACGATGAAGACGACGGCGCGGTGGGGCCGCCCCTTGCCGGCGATGTCCTGGCCGTCGCCGGCCCGAGCGGGTATATGCATCCGGGCGTGTTTCCAGGCTGCGATGCATCGCCGCACAAAAGAAGCATCGGGTCCAACCATTGCCCGAAGCTTTCATCGATGGTCAACGTATCGAAGCTCAGGCGGATAACACTCATTCTCCTGGCGGAGGACGGACCATTCCCTGGTTACGGTCACGATGAACTGTAAAGGCAGTTGCGCAGACCGGCGTCCTGACAGCGCAAGCCGAACGGAACGAAACCTATCGACCGCGTTTTGGAAGGTCACGCCAATACGGGCGACATGTGATGCAACGAATCAGATCAAGCAGACTCGCGCGCTCATGGCTGATCGCATGGCTCGCCATCGCCCCGTTGCCATGCCTGGCTCAGCAGAAATTCGTCTACCTCGTCGATATAAACCCTCCGGAAAGGGTTTTTACCGCAGCCATGACGCCACCAGGAACCAATCTCAACATTTTCGATCTCGTCGCCCACACACGCGATGAGGGCTTTCTAGTGACCGTGGACAGCATGGACAGTGCCCGCTGGGTTGCCGAAGACATCATTTCCAGATCTGATCTTGGCCGGATCTTCATTTATCGAATCCGCGCCGACGAGCACTTTTACAGCTTCAACTTGAGCGTTCAGCGCCTATGGGAAGTCGCCCGCGAGATGAACGCGCGCTGGACCTTTCCTTTCATCCTCAGATGGCTGGAGGGAGTGGACTGGATGCGCATGCACATAACCGATCGAATTATCCCGCCAAGCGCGATCGCCTCGGCCATTGAGATTTCGAGGCCAGACTCGTTGCCGCACACGCCAACAGTGATGCACGCCGCCATCAGCAACGACCTATACATCGATGCCGACACTCAAGCGAGTCTCGAGGCTTATGGCGAGCAGGCATCAGTGGAACCCAGGTTCCGCCCATCGCCGAATTCGTCCTGCCGTCCCACCAGGCCGTTCCGGCACGATGACAATGACGACCACGAAGGCGCGATCGGGCTGACCTGCGAGGACGATGTCCTTGCCGTGGAAAGCCCTTACGGTTACGTCCCTCTCAGCGTCATCCCGGATTGCGCCGCCTCGCGTCGCAGAAGGAGTCTCTCACAGCCACCATGCAAGCCCTTGCCCACGATCAATCTGTCCAGGCGCGCACGGGCGCTGAACATCCTGATTCTGGATTGGACATGGAGTCCGTCGAACGGGAGACACGACGAACTGTAGCGACGAGAATGTCGAAGGCCGCGGCAGACAAGCGCACGTCAATCGCCTCTGCGCCGTAGCCGCCAGATTTCACGCATACCGAGGCGGCGGCACTCTATCGCCCCTTCTCCTTCCAACAGCTTCAACGCTTCAATGACCAGATCGAGCGGCACTTCGAATCCGACAGGCCGCAGCCACCACTGCTGAATCCCCTCGGCCGAATCCGCACAGCCAGGACTCGCCGCCAGATGGCGAGCGATCGCATCAGCCACGACACGTACGGAATGACCAGTCACTCGCCCGCCCCGCCCGGTGGATGGCATCACTCGCCCGAATCTTGCTCCTGTCCGGCTACGGAAGCGAGCCGGTACTTGCTCACCAGCTTGCTGAACGCGCTGCGGTCCTGCCCCGCCATCCGCGCCGCCTGCGTGATATTGCCCCGCGCCCGCGCCATCGCCGACGCCACGTAGCTGCGCTCGAAATCCGCGATCGCCCGCGCCTTCGCCTGCTTGAATGCCGCATCGTCGCCCGCCCCGACCGGCGGCGCCGCCAGATCCTGCGGCGGCCCGCCCTGGATCAGCGCCCCTTCGCACATCAGGTACTCGCGCTGCACGAAGTGCTCCAGCTCGCGCACATTGCCCGGCCAGCTATAGCGCTGCAGCGCGGACAGGAAGGACGGATCGAAGCGCTTCGACGACGTCTGCGCGCCGTACTGGCGGTTGAGTCGCGTGAGGAATGACTCCGCCAGCTCGACCACGTCGCCGCCGCGCTCGCGCAGCGGCGGCATCACCAGCGGCATCACCTTCAGGCGATACAGCAGGTCGCGGCGGAACTGCCGCGCCTTCACCAGCTCGTCGAGGTTGGCATTGCTTGCCGCGATCAGGCGCACGTCGGTGCTGCGCGTCTGCGTGCCGCCTACCCGGCGATAGGTGCCGTCCTGCAGGAAGCGCAGCAGCGAGGCCTGCGCCTTCGGCGAGAGCGTGTCGATCTCGTCGAGGAACAGCGTGCCGCCTTCGGCTTCGCTGACCAGTCCAGGCGACGCCTGGCGTGCATCGGTGAAAGCGCCGCGCTCGTGCCCGAACAGTTCGCTCTCCACCAGCGAATCGGCCAGCGCGCCGCAGTTGACGGCGATGAAGGGTCTCGATGCGCGCGCACTCAGATAGTGCACGGCCCTTGCCCCAAGCTCCTTGCCCGTGCCGGTTTCTCCGCCGATCAATACGGTCACGTCGAACTTCGCGATACGGCGTATCTGCGCAATGACGTGAGCGAACTGCGGCGAAGATCCAAGCAAGTTGGACTCCGCGATATCGACCATGACGCCCCCTGTGCGGGGCATCGCGTCCTTTGCTCCATGCGACTCCCCGGACCGCCGATGTTGCCCCTCGCTGTCCGCGACCGCAATATGCATCCGCCAGGAAGTGTCATCGCTGCAGCGCGCCATCCCGGCTAAATGTCTTTTTCATGTGAAGACGCATCATGCGTTGCGATCGCGGCAGGGGGCCGTCCATCGATGTTCGCCAAGCTCGGCCTGATCTTGCTGATCCTGTTGTTCGGCGCGCTCGCCTTTGCCGGCGGCATGATGGCGCCCGATGGGTGGCGCGCGCCGATGCAGGAGATCGCCGCGCGCTGGCGCGATCGTCCCGCGATCGTCCTGCCGCATGTTCCTGCGCCATCCGCATCCACCGCCGCGCCGGCCGCGGCGGCGAGCGCGGTGTCTACTCATGCTCTGCTCGTGACCAGCGACGTGGCCGCGGCGGCACCTGCGGCGGGACAGCCCGCGTATGCCCTGCAATTGGGCCAGTTCATCGATGCCGGCGACGCGGATGCGCTCGAGCGCCAGGCGCAAGGGCTGGGCCTGCCGTTGCAGCGCATCGCCGCCATCGACCCCGATCACGCGGCCTGGACGGTGCTCGCCGCGGGCCGCTTCCCCTCGCCTGCCGCGGCGCAGAACGAAATGCCGCGCGTGCAGGCGGTGCTCAAGCTGGCCAGCACGCCGGTGATCCGGCTGCCGGCGGGCAAGCCTTCATCGTGAAAAGATGCCCGGCCGCGCACGCGACGGGTCGCGCCAGCCGGCTTCGCCCAGCGTGGACACGAAGCAGACGGCGATCTGCGACATGCCTCGGGAGGTAAAGAACACGCGCCTGGTGGCGGATTGCCGGTCCGGCGTGATGAACCAGCGCTCGTCGCCGGA
Source organism: Dyella marensis (assembly GCF_900112865.1). Classification (GTDB taxonomy): domain Bacteria; phylum Pseudomonadota; class Gammaproteobacteria; order Xanthomonadales; family Rhodanobacteraceae; genus Dyella_D; species Dyella_D marensis_A. Next base: position 256,764 of record NZ_FONH01000001.1, read on the forward strand.
AGCCAGGCCCCAGGACGACACGCGGCATACCCACAGGTCGGCGTCGCCGCGCGTATCGACCAGGGCTACGCGCACTTCCGCCTCGCCCATGGTGTCGGTCACAAAGATGCGTGCCATGTCTCCCCCTGCGCCAGTGCACTGTGCGCGAAGGCGAGACATTGCAGTGCGCTGCGGTTGACGTCAACCGCAAGCGCACGTGACAAAACGAACTTCACACCGCTCAGGCGAATTGCGCCGCATGCGTGCGCGCCCACTCATGGAAAGAACGCGGCGCCGCGCCGGTGATCCGCTCCACCGTCTGCGTCATCGCCCGCCCGCGCCCATCGCGCACCGCCTCCAGCGATTGCGCGACGCCACGCGCGATGCCTTCGGGAATGCCGGTGGCGACCATGCCCTGAATGGCCTGCTCGATGCTCACGTCGACGCTGCGCACGGTGCGGCCGAGCAGGCCGGAGAGGATCTCCACCTGCTGCGGCACGTTCAGCAGCTCGCCGCCGGTCAATTCCAGCGTCTCGCCGGCCAGTGCCGGATCGAGTAGCGCGCGCACCGCCACCGCGGCGATATCCTCCGGTGCGATCATCGGCGCCTTGCCGGTGCCCATCGCGTTGTAGACCACGCTGTCGGCGCGGATCGACTCGGCCCAGCGCAAGGTGTTGGACATGAAGCCGGACGGACGCAGGACGGTGGCGCGCAGGCCGGACGCGTGCACGACCTCCTCGTTGGCACGCTGCATCCGGCCCAGCTGGAACTGCGCATCGCCGGCAAGGATGGTGGACAGGAACACCACGCGCGGCGCGCCGCGGGTCTTGAGTGCCGCCAGCAGCGCCGGCAGGTCCGGCGGGTTCGGCCCGGTATTGAGGAAGACCGCCTTGGCGCCGACCGCCGCTGCGCCCAGGCTGTCGGGACGGCCAAAGTCGCCGGCCGCGATCTCGACGCGCCCTGCCAGTTCGCCGAGCTTGCCCGGGTCGCGTGCGAACACGCGCACCGGATGACCGGCGTCCAGCAGTTGCCGCGCGATATGGCCGCCGATATTGCCGCTCGCGCCAGTGATCAGATACATGTCCATCGCCTCGTTCGGGTTGGGGGTGCGAAGACGATAGGCGCCGCCCTACAATGGAACAATCCGGTGTTTAGCAACAATCTGTTGCACAGGCGCAACAATCATGATCGACCTCAATGAGCTGCAGTATTTCGTGCAGGTATCGCAGGCACGCAGCTTCACCGCGGCCGCGGCGCACTTCGGCGTACCCAAGTCCAGCGTCAGCCGCGCCATCGCCGGCCTGGAACAGCGCCTGGGCGTGCGCCTGATCGAACGCACCACGCGCAGCATGGCGCTGACCGAAGCGGGCGAGATCTATCTGGAGCGCTGCCGCCGCGTGATCGAGGAAGCGGAATTGGCCGACCTGTCCATCGGCGCCATGCAGGCGGTGCCGCGCGGCCGCCTGCGCATCGGCGCGCCGGTGGCGTTCGCGCGCTTCATGCTCGGCCCGCGACTGGCCGAGTTCGCGCGGCGCTATCCGGAACTGCGCGTGCAGCTGCAGATCACCGCCGGCGAATCGACGCCGCAGCAGGCCAACCTCGAAGTGCTGATCCGTCCCGGCCCGCTGGAAGACTCCTCGCTACTCGCGCGGCCGCTGGCGACGATCCCTTTGGGCTTGTACGCCAGCCCGTCCTATCTCAAGCACTGCAAGCTGCCGAAAACGCCGGCGGACCTCAGCCGGCTCGACGCACTCATCACCGCCTGCGGCCCGCTCGGCCAGCCCGCCGAGCACACCGTCTGGCGCCTGCAGCGCGGCAACGACACGCAGGAGGTGCGGGTGGAGGCGCGCCTTTCCGTGCCCGATCCCACCATCAACCACCAGCTCGCGCTGGATGGCGCCGGCGTGGCGATCCTGGCGCGGCACGGCGCGGAAAAAGAGGTGGCGAAGAAGCGGCTGGTACGCGTGCTGCCGGCGTGGGAGCCGGAACCGGTGGAGCTGTTCGCGCTGTATCCGGCGCGCTTGAATTCGTCGCCGAAGGTGCGGGCGCTGCTGGAATTCCTGCGCGACGGCGACCGCTAGACCAGGCCTGCGCTCAACCCGCGCCATCCTCCTGCCAGCGCAGCACGCTGTAGTCCAGCCCGCCCTTCAAAGCCGTCACCCGATAGGTGACGATCACGCTCGCCGCCGCACCCTGCCCGTCCGCCGCCGACGCGACGATCGTGCGCACCAGGCTGCCGCGCCAGGCGCCGGCCGGCTGCCCGTTCGGCAAGGTCGGCGGCGGCATGTTCGTGGCCTGCAAGACACGCATCGCGACATAACGCTCCGCCCGCGCCAGGTCCATGTCGGGCAGGCTGGCCAGCACCAGCGGCGGCGCCAGCGCAGGCACCGGCTGCGGCCGGCGCGACCACACGGTGATCGCGGGCGCGAGCCGGCGGTACAGCGCAGGCGTCATGCCGGGCACCGTCTGCAACTGTTCGGGCGTATCGAACTCGCGATAGCGCGGCCCCGCTGCCTGCCCGGCTTCCGCATAGCGCTTCGCACTCTCTTCGCCGAACAGCTTGGCGCCGGCGTCGCGCGCTTCCTGGATATTCGCCGCCAGCCGCGTCGCCGACGCCTCGTCCTCGCCCGCCGCCACGAACAGGCGTTGCAGCTGGCGCGGATCGGCGGCGTTGATGTCGATCTTGCCAAGTTCATCCTGGATGCGGATCTCCACCTCGCGGCGCTCGATGCGCAAGGTGTAGCGACGGCCGTCGCCAACCCAGCGCCCGCCGCTGCGGCTGACGCTTTCGGCCAGCGCACGCATCGCGCCCGCCTCGGCGAGATAGCGCAACTGCACGCGGCTGGAGAGATAGCGGCTCTGCAGGGATTCGGTGCGCGCCATCGTGGCGAAACCGCCGAGCAGGATCGCCAGCAAGGTGCAGGCCCACAGCACCACCAGCAGGGCGATGCCGCGTACGTTCCGGCGCGGTGCGAAACCTTGTGCTGTCTTCGTACCGCTCATGGCTTCGAACTGTCCGGCAAGGCTTTCGCCAGCGCCCCCACGTTGATCGCATAGGGGTTCTGGCGGATCGGCGCCTGCAACCAGAGCCAGGCGGTGGCATCGCCGCGGCCGGGCCTGTCGCGCTCGGGCTTGTCACGAACCAGCTCGATGGTCACCAGTTCCGGCATGCGCCCGGCGATATCCCAGCGATCGCGCCACTGCGCCTGCGCGCCTTCGCGCTCGCGGCCGTAGTAACGGAAACGCCCGCCGCGCATGCCCTCGGCGAGCTGCTCGGGGGCGAAGCCCACTCCGGCGCCGCCCGGAGCCAACGGCGCGCTGCCCAGCTCCAGTTTCCATCCGCCCTTGCCGTCGTCCACCAGCGCGAGCGCCTGCAACTGCGGGCCGGCACGATCGAGATAACCCGGCAATGGCGCGACGAAGCGCATGCTGCGCGGCTCGCCTTCGAACACCACGCCGTTGTCCTGCGCATCGCGCTTCCACGGCAGCGCGCGCGCCTGCATCAGGTCGCGCCGCAGGAACTGCTGCAGCGAACGCGCCTGGTCGTTGCGCTCCAGCGCGGCGGAACCCGTGTTCACCGAGCGCGTCGCGGTCTGGATACCGTAGAAGACACCGAGCAGCAGCAGGCTGAGCAAGGCCAGCGCGCTGAGTACCTCGAGCAGGCTGAAACCACGGACCGGACGCGTCACGGCGTGCTCCGCCGCGCCGTGCGCAAGGTCGTGTAGGTAAGCTCGCGCGGCCGCCTGGCATCGCCCCACGACACCCGCAGCTCCACCTGGTAAAGCAGCAGCACGCTGTCGGGCGGCAAGGCGTCGTCGCGCCATGCGGCGATGCGAAGGTGCCAGCGATAGTCGCGGTCGAACGCTCCTTCGCGCTCGCCCGGCACCAGCGGTTCGGCGATACCCAGCGCATCGAGCTTGCCCTGCGCCAGCATGTCCGCGCGCGCCGTCTGGCCGAGCTTGTCGGTAAGGCTGAGCGAGGCACTGGCCACGCGCATCAGCGCGGCGACCGCGATCGCCAGCAGCAGGATGGCAGCGATGGTTTCGAGCAGGCTGAAACCACGCAGCGCGGACCTGCGCCGCCGCGACGCATCGTTGCGTTTCCCGCTTCCCCGTGCCCGCTTCATGGCCTCAACCTACCCCTTCCACATGACAGCCAGACGCGCAAAAAACGCGGGAGAGGCAAGCCTCTCCCGCGCGTTCCACGGCAGGTGGAACAAGGACGATCAGTTGATGACGCAGCCGTCGATCTGGGTCTGCGTGATCGGCGCGGTCAGGAACGCCAGGCCCGTGCCGGCGCCGATGGTGCCCGTGGCGGCGACGATCGAGCTGTTGTACGGCGCGCCCAGCAGCTTGCGCACGTCCGCGGCGTCCGTGCCGTTGCCCTGGCTGTTGCCCAGCAGGTAGGACACGGCGACGATCGGATAGCCCGAAGCCGGGGTGGCATAGGAATCCGGCTTCACCAGGGCGATGCAGCTGGTGCTCGGCGCGCCGGCGATCGCGGCGAAGGTCGGACGGCCGGTGTTCGGATTCACGCCGGTGATGGCGTTGTTGTAAGCCACGTCGGAGCTGTTGATGGTGATCTTGTGGGTGGTCGCGTCGCCGAGGTCGGCCGCCGGATCCTTGCCGTTCACCAGCGCCACGTTGCCGGCGACGGCCAGCGCGTTGGCGGCTTCGGCATAGCCGATGTAACCGTCGGTGGCGCTGTTGACCACGGTGTTGACGACGTTGGCGTTGCCGCTCTGGCCGGTCCAGGAAGCGCCCGGCAGGCTGTACAGCGAGACCGCGGTGGCGAAGGCCTGGTCGGTCTTGAAGTGCACCGCGTTGGTACCCGAGCAGTTGGCCGACAGGAAGTTGCTGAAGCCGAAGCTGGTGCCGCTGCCATCCGAACGATAGACCACCTTGATGGTGTTGCCCGCCGCCGGGACGGTCACGCCCAGGCCGCTCCACGTGGTGATGCTGCCGTTGAAGATGCCGCACACCTGGGCCGTGGTCAGGTTCAGCTGGGTGGCCAGGTTGTCGTTGCGGTAGACGATGGCGATGCCGCCGGCGACCGCCGGGAACTGCAGCGGACGGCTGCTGCCGCGGTTGCTCACATAGTTGCTGTAGTCGGTCGCCGACAGCGGCGAATCCGAACCGGCGAAGTTCGGCTGGGTCAGCGTGGTGCGGTTGACGGCCGCGTTGGCGGCGCCGAAATCCGTCGGCGACGGGCTGTCAGCGCACTGGCCCTGCACGCTGGTCAGGCCGGCCAGCACGTTCTTGCCCGCGCCGCTGCCGGTCTGGCAGTAGGACGCCGACGTGCCGGTCACGCTCTTGTAGGCACCCAGCAGGGAGTTGGCATCCGGCGAAGCATTCAGGCGATGCGTCACATCGCCGACGTAGCCGACGGCCGGCAGCGTCGCGCCACCGCCCACCTGGATGGCGGCATGAGCCGAGGAAGCGGCGGCAAAGGCCACTACGAGGGCGCCCGCAAGCTTCTTCATGCGGGTATTTCCATTGAACCCGAAGATCATGACATACCCCTACTTTGAAAATACCTCCGGAGTGGAGGCCGGGGATTTTTTACAGCGCTGGAATGACGCACCGATTAAAACCACAAGTAATCAAAAATTTCTTTCCGATGACTCGATTTTTCCAAATAATCCAAATGACACAGCCGCAGACTTAATCGACATTCTCGTCACGCCATGCATACGCCAGCCTGCGGCGCGCACGAAAAAAGCGTGATCACGCTCGCGCATCGAATTCGTGCAGCATCGACACCACCTCGGGATCGAGTTCGCGCTCTTCGCGCAACGCGTGCAGATCGGCCCGGCCGAGCTCGCGCAGCACGCTGCGCACCGAGGCCCGGCGGCCTTCGCGGCACCAGACGTTGAAAACGCCCACCAGCAGCGCCGCCGCGCTGTGCATGCCGTGCTCGCCCGGCGTCGGGCGGCGACGCAGGCGCGACTTCAGCAGGTAGGCCAGGCGTGCGTTGAGCGAGGCGATCGGCGATTCGCTGATCTGCCGCACCAGCTCGGAACTGCATTGATCGATCAAGCGTTCGGCCAGTTTTTCCTGGCGCGCCTCGAGCAATTGGCGCAATGCCTCGGATAATGCGAAAGCCCTGCCTCGGCCAGGCTGCTGCACGGTTATTTAACTCCCTGTCGAATGGATTTTCCCTAAAGCTCCGGACAAAACCCCGCCAGGGCGTTTCCACGATGGAAACGCCCGATTATGGGTAGCGCTTATCGATTTATTCGGCCAGCCGCCTGCGCTCTTCCGGCGTCAGCTGCTGCCTGGCCCGCGAACTGAGCATGCCGCCGCCCAGCACCTGTACCGGGCTGCCCGGATCGTAGCTGCGCGACGCGCCGCCGTTGCCGAGACTGGCGCTGCCATCGCCGTAGCCCAGCACCTGCACCGAGATCACCGAAGGCAGCTTGCTGCGCGCATCGTCCTGCTGTTGTTTCGCCATGTCCTCGGCGGCCTTGCTCACCGCGCCGGCCGCGGCGTTCGCCGCGTTGAGCGCGCCGACGTTGACCGACTGCGCCACCGGTACACCGGTCTTCTCGCCCTGCACCTGGATGTTGTCGGCGTTGACGACCCGTGCCGCCGCCACGATCAGGTTGCCCGACACGCGGATGCCGGCGTCGCCCGCATCCACCGTGCCGCGCGGCGCCACCAGGTACACGCTGCCTTCCGGCGCACCCGGCACGGTCTGCAGCGTGGCGATGCCGGCGCCGCTGACCTGGCCGCGCGCATCGAGGCGGCACCAGGCGTCGATCGTGCACAGGTAGGTCGGCGGCGGAATCTCCGCCGTGGTCTTGGCACCCTGGCCCGCGTTGATGTCGCCGTTGGAACTCCACAGCACCAGGTCGCCGCCTTGCTCGGTGAACACGCGGCTCTGCGCCAGCAGCACGCTGCGGTCGGTGAACATGCGGATGTCGCCCTGCTCCAGGGTCAGCACGCCCATGGTGTTGGGACCGGCCTGCACCTTGCCGCTGCTGTCCGTGATCACCGGCGGCGCCGACGCGCTGCCGAGCAGGGCCTGGCCACCCGGGCCAAGCACGGTGATGTCGCCGCCCTGCTGGGTCTGGATGGTGGTGCTGCGCAGGTCCAGGTCGCCGGTATCGACAGTGTGCTGCGCGCCGTTGAGGCCGCCCTGGCCCGAGCCGTTCGCGGTATAGCCCAGGCCCGCCGGGAACAGCGTGTCGATCGCGGCATAGCCGCGGGCGTACTGGCTGAAGTAAGGACTGCTCTTGTCGTTGTAGTCGGCACCGACCTTGGCGAGGATGGCGAACAGCGCCTCGGACACGAACTGCCGCTGCACGTAGTCCGGCTCCTGTGCGAACAGGCGACGCGCATCCTGCGGCGTCAACTGCACGGTGAGCTTGTCCTGCGCATAGCCGGTGTCCACCACGCGGCCGGCGACGCGGCGCTGCATGAAGTCCACCAGCTCCGGCATCAGGCTGTCGACACCATCGGCAGTGGCATCCACATAGCGCGCCATGAAGTCGGCGGTGTCCATGCCCGGCGCGATGCCGAACAGCACGCCGACGTCGGCGCCGGCATGCGGAAGATAGGGATTGAAGCGGTTGCCGATCGCCTCGATGCCGGTTTCGCCATTGCCGCGGATCGTGGTGTTGCCGGCCAGCTCACTCTGGTTGGTCAAGGGACCCACATGGCGTCCCGCCTCGACCAGCAGACTGCCGGGACCGCCCAGCAGCAACGCGGGCGCGAGCTGGTAGGCGCCCGGATCGTCCGCCCGCGGGCGGAAGGTCTTGCTGACCGGCATGTCGTAGATGTCGCGGCCGGCGGCGACCAGGGTGACATCCGCATCGTGCGTGTGCTGGCCGATCAGCGCCAGATTCACGATGTCGCGGCCGGCGCGGATCAGCGCCGGCTTGGCCGGCGTCAGCTGGACCGAGCGATAGGGAAATCCGGAGGCCGCGGTCACGCCGTCGACGATGTCGCCATGCAGCGCATACAGGCGCACCGGCTGGGTGTCGTTGCCGTGCAGCGGAACCATGGCATGCAGCAGCACGTTGTAGGGACTGTCCAGGCTGTCGATGTAGCCCATGCCCCACAGCGCGCCGAAGCTTCCGCTGTCGCCCTGCGGATGCAGCGGCGACGGCAGCAGGCTGGCCGGCCCGTCGATCAGGCCGAAGCCGGAGCTGTTTTCGCCGGTGAGCAGCTGCATGGTGTAGACCTGCTGGCTCAGCGACAGATTCTGATCGACCAGCAGGCTCAGGTTGCCCTGCGCCGACGGAAACAGCGCGCCGGCGCCGCGGACATCGATATTGCCGCCCAGCGCGCTCAGGCCCAGCGTGGCAGGCAGGATCGCACCGGGGTTCCTGACCGCGTCGGCGGCGCCGTAGTCGAACAGCACGCCAGGCAGGCTCAGGCTGTCGAACACCACGTTGCCGGCGACCGAGACCGCCTGGAACGACGAGGCAGCGCTGTAGCCCTGCGCATCGGTGCGTCCGGCCGGCAGGACGCTGGCAATGTCGGAGCCGCTGCTCGCATCGGCCAGCACATAGGAAGGGTTGTAGACGCCGCCGATGTCCGCGCCGGCGCGTGCACGCACGTCGAGCTGCGCGTCCTGCAGGGCGAACAGCGTCGATACCGGCGTGGACAGGCCGGCATACGGGCCGCTGGAAGACGCTGCCGTGAATCCGAAGTCGGCGCCGATCGCCCCGCCCGCCTCGATGCTGCCCTGGCCCTTGGCGACGAAGTAGCTGCCGCTGAGGATGTCGCCGCCGGCGCGCACATCCAGATGGCCACCGCCGTAGGTCGTCACGCCCTGGCCATCCGGATCGGCCTTCCAGGTGGTCGGCAGCGAGACCGACAGCTGGCGGATGTCGCCGCCCGCCGTCACCGCCACGTTGCCGCCGGCGCTCATCACGCCCTGGCCGAAGTTGGCGAAGTTGATCGACGAAGCCGAGCCGTCCGCCGCATTGGCCGTCTGCATCCACGGCCACCAGTACTGCGAGACGTCGGTGCCGGCGGCCTTGGTGGCCGAGCCGTCCGCATCCACCACCTGCTGGATGGCGTTGATGTCGCCACGCGCGTCGAGGCTCAGGTCGCCGGCATGCTCGGGATTCACCTGCCCGGTGCTGAGCATGGTCGGCATGTTGGCGAGCGAAGAGATCCAGTTCGGCCGGATCACCGACACGCGGGTGTCCGTGCCGGTTCCCTGGGCCGGCGCGCCGGCCGTGTAGATCACTGCGGGCGCGGCCGTGTCCAGCCAGTTCAGGTCGCCGCCGCTGGCGATGTCGATCGAACCGCTGCCGGTGCGCACGGCGGTGGGCAGCAGCACGGCCTTGCCGTTGGTGGCGCTTTGCTGTCCTTTCGGCGTGTCGGGCGTAAGCGTATCGACCACCGCGAAGTGGTTGTCGAGATTCACATCGCCCGCGCCGGCCACGGTGGTGAGCGGATCGACGGCATCCACCTGCGCGCCCGCCACCAGCCGGTACGAGCTGCTGGAACCGCCCAGCAGCGTCGCCGAGGCCAGCGAGGCCGGGCTGCCCAATGAGGGCATGTTGGACGGACTGTTGTTGGCCGCGCTGGCGGGCACCGGTACCTTGGTCGGGTCGCCCGAGGACTTCGGGTCGGACTTGGGCGCGAACGGCGCATAGAACAGCTGGCTGCCGGCGATGTAGTTGCCGACCTTGTTGGCCACGTAGTTGAAATAGAGGTCGTGGCCGTTGACGTAGACCGCGTAGTCGGCGGTGTACTTGCTGTAGTCGCTGTCCACCGGCAGCAGCAGCGGCGACGGCGTGTTGAGCCGCTTGGCCACCGGGTTGGTGGCGAAGTTGGCGGACAGCCACGCCTGGTAGGCGGTCGCATAGTCCGCGTAGGCGCTGTACGCCGCCGGGTTCGGCGCCACCAGCGTGGTCGGGTTGTAGACGTAGAAACCCTTCGCCGTCGGCCCCTGGAACCGGTTGTACGCATAGGCCCAGGACGTCGTATCGCTGCCATTGCCGACCTGGCCGATATAGGACTCGTAGTTGGCGTAGTAATCGCTCGACTGTCCCGCCAGCGGCGCCTGCAGCGCCTGGTAGTACGGATCGCTGGCGATGCTGACGGTGCCGCCGCCGGGCGTGTAGCCCTGCGCCGCCGCGCCGTCGCGCAACTTGACCGTGCCGTTCCACAGGCCGTTCGCATCCAGGTACTGCTGCGAGACCTGGTAGTCCGCCAGCGCCTTCGCATAGGCCGGATCGGCGGGATCGGACTTGGGCGCGAACGGCGCGTAGAACAGCTGGCTGCCGGCGATGTAGTTGCCGACCTTGTTGGCCACGTAGTTGAAATACAGGTCGTGGCCGTTGATGTAGACCGCATAGTCGGCGGTGTACTTGCTGTAGTCGCTGTCCACCGGCAGCAGCAGCGGCGATGGCGTGTTGAGCCGCTTGGCTACCGGGTTGGTGGCGAAGTTGGCCGACAGCCAGGCCTGGTAGGCGGTGGCGTAGTCCGCATAGGCGCTGTACGCCGCCGGATCCGGCGCCACCAGCGTGGTCGGGTTGTAGACGTAGAAACCCTTCGCCGTCGGCCCCTGGAAGCGGTTGTACGCATAGGCCCACGACGTGGTGTCGCTGCCATTGCCGACCTGGCCGACGTAGGCCTCGTAGTTGGTGTAGTAGTTGGCGGTCTGGCCGGTCAGCGGCGCCTGCAGCGCCTGGTAGTACGGATCGCCGGCAATGCTGACGGTACCGCCGCCGGGCGTGTAGCCCTGCGCCGCCGCGCCGTCGCGCAGCTTGATCGTGCCGGTCCACAGGCCGTTCGCATCCAGGTACTGCTGCGAGACGTTGTACGCGGCCAGCGCGTCGGCATAGCCATTGTCGGACACCGGCGGGGGCGGCACCGGCGGATCGGCCAGCGTGGCGCCGTTGTTCTGCTGGTAGAAGCCGTCGGTGATGCTGGCCTGGATATCCAGGTCGCCCGCGGCGCGTACGGTCAGCATCGGCGCCATGCCCTGATAGCGGTAGGCCAGCGCGATGCTGCCGTCCGGCTGCGTGGTGCCGGCGGCGAGGTTCCAGTTGGTCAACACCGCGATGTCGCCGCTGCGCGTGCCGTCGGCCGGATTGACCAGCTCGATGCCGGGACGCAACTGCAGGTTGGCGATGCCGGCGTAGCGATCGCCGAACGCATAGCCCGGCTGCTGCACGTAGCGCATCAGCGTACCCGCGCCCTTGCTCGCGTCGCCGCCGATGTAGCCGTAGAAGCCGGCATGGTCGGCATTGGCCTGCTTCGGCGCGAAGTAGTTGTTCTGCAGGTATTGCTTGAGCTGCGCGGCGTCCGCCGGCGGCGGCAGGATCTTGCCGCTGGCATCGGTCCAGGTGCCGTCGACCAGGGCCGGCGTACCGCCGCCGGTGTTCGTCGCGTACCAGCCGGCCGGATCGATCAGGCCGTCGAAGTGCCTGGACGGATCGGTGGCAGCATCCTTGGTGCTCCAGCGCGCATACGGCTCCAGCGTCACCACGCGCGCACCCTCGATGCCCGCGCCGCCGCCGTCGACCGCGATGCGCACGTCGCCGTTGGCGAGCAGCGGCGCGCGCAGGCTGACCGAACCGCCGGAGAACGCAGCGGACGAACCGCCGGATACGTCGATGCGCGCCTGCGGGCCCAGGTGGATATAGCCCGAGTCGGCGTACTGCACGTTCTGGTAGCCGTACTGGCCGTTGAGCGTGCCGTCGCCGGTGCCGCCGGTGCCGATCGCCACGTCGCCGCCGCGCTGGGCGGCGATGCTGCTGGTGGCGATCAGGCTGCCCGTCACGTCGACGCCGCGCTCGCCATACAGCTCGATGCGGCTGCCCGAAGGCGCGGAGGCATCGACGCTGCCGTCGATCGCCACGGTGCCGGCGGCAGCGGTGAGGAATACCTTCTGCGCGCGCAGCGTGCTGCCGCTCGACAGGTGCAGGTCGCCAGCACCGGTCGTGAGCTGGAACAGCCCAGTAGCGCCGGCGGACGCCGCCATCCGCGCCGCCGCATCCAGATCCATCGCGGTGCCGCTGCCCAGGGTGAGATAGCCGCCGCGATATCCGCCGACGGCCTGGCCGCGCAGGGTGCCGGCCAGCGCAAGCGACGCACCCGCCTCGGCATCCAGGCTGCCGGCATCGCCGCCGCCCGCCGCACCGGAGAAATCGAGCGTGGCGCCCTGCGCAAGGCTGATGCCGCCATGCTCGGCCAGCAGCGTGAGCGTGCCGCCGGACGCGTAGGTGGTGGTGTCGAAGAAGGTCTTGTTGATACCGCCGACGGTCAGCAGCGCGCCATCGCCGATGGCCAGGTCGCCGCGGGTGGCATGCACGTCGAGCTTGCCCGCGGGCGCCGCGATCGTAGTGCCGATCGATACGCTGCCGCCGCTCAGGCTCAGCGCACCGCCCATGTGCCCGGCCGGCATCGCCGCGGCCGTGCCGCCGACGCGCAAGGCGCCGGTGGTGGCCAGGGTGGTATCCGCGCCGTCGCCGGCAAGCAGCCATGGCGTGCTGAGGTTGACGTCGAGGCTGCCGAAGTCGAAGCGCCCCGTGCCCTGCCCCTGCATGCCCTGGGTCGCGCTGGCGGAGAAACCGCCGAAGCCGCGCAGGCCGGTGTTGCCGGCGCCGAAATCGACTTCGTTAGCATGCGCCACGAACTGGCCGCCGCCGGCGGTGAATACGCCGTTGGCCGCGCCGAGGTCGTTGGAGAGACCGAGCCTGCCGGCTTCGATGTCGACCGTGCCGCCGTCGCTGGCGAAAGCGCCGGCACTGAGGTTGAGATCGTGCGCCAGGTCGATGCGCACCGCGCCGAGGAAGTTCATGTCGCCGCGGCTGCGCAGCGTCACGCTCTGCGCGCCGCGCAGCAGATTCAGCGTGTCGCTGCCGATGACAAAACCGCTGGCGCCGGCCGGCGCGATGGCGCCGTTGCCGAGGAAGGTGATGAGGTTGCTGTTGGCATCGATCGCCTGTGCCGACAAGGCCGCGGACGCATCGATCGAGGTGTTGCCTGTGGCGTCGAGGGTAAGCGCCGCACCGCCGTCGATGCGCGCGCCCGCGGCGATCGTCAGCGCGCCGCCGGGGTGGCTGGACACGCTGTTGCGTACGATGTTCGCCGTACCGTTCTGCGATACGCGCAGCAGCGCGCCGTCGCCGCTCACCGCCGCGATCGGCTGGCCATTGGCATCGGTGCCCGCGACCGCGCCGAACACCAGCGGCAGGCTGCCCGCGCCGCTGGCCGGTCCGGTCGCACGCAGCACGCTGCCGGAATCGAGCAGCACGCCCTGCGCGCCGGTCTTGGCGCCGCCGTTGGCGACCAGCAGGATTTCCGCACCTTGCAGCGGATGCGCCGCATCGTTGGACAGCACCACGCTGTCCGCCACCGCCGTGACGCGATCGCCGTCGCCGCCGGTCTGGCGCGTGCCGCCCAGCAGCAGGCTGCCGGCGCCCAGCGTGCTCAGGCCATCGGCCGAAAGCGTGAGATAGCCATCGCGCGCGGCGGTGCCGGCGCCGACGACCTGGATCGCCTGCGCCGCGATATCCACCTGCGAGCCGCGGCCGCCCTTGGCCGGCGCCGCGGTAAGCGAGGCGCCGAGGTCGAGCGTGCGCGTCGCCGCCAGCGTCAGCCGCCCGGCATCCGCCGCCACGGCCGGCGCGACCTTGCCGGCCTTGTTCGCCAGGTTGGCGAAGAAGCTATCCGCATCGCTGCGGTTGTACTGCGAGTACTGCTGCCATACCTGGTCCGACTGCACCAGGAAGGTGGTGTTGCGCGCATCGCGCGCGCCGCTCAGCGCATCGGCGAAGTAACCGCTGATCGCCAGCGTGCCATCCGCCTGCGTCGCGTTCGCGCCCAGCACGCTGTCGCGCGCGCCGGTGTCCTGCACCACGCGGTAGGCGCCCGGCAGCGTCGCGTAGCGCGCCGGCAGCAGCGTGTAGTAACCCGCCGGCAGGCCGGGCGCACCGGACAGGTACACCGTCTGTCCCACCGCCGGGCCGGCGCCGCCCTGCTTGGCGAAGGCTGCGTCGTACGCGGCCACCGGCGCGCTGTAGCCCGGCAGGATCGCGTAGATCGCGCGGCCGTCCGCGTACTGCGGGACCTGCGTGCCGGAGGTGCCGTTCTGGTAGCTGGTGCCGTACTGCGCCAGCACGTCGCGCGTACCGCCGGTGCCGGCCACCCACTCGGAGGCCTGCAGATGGCCGCCGCCGGAAAGATCGATGCCCGCGCCGGCATCGAGTGCGAGATCGGAACCGTTGAGCATGATCTGCTTCGCCGGCGGCGCGGTGAGATCCGGCGTGTCGGTGGTGAGGTCGGCGCTGTAGCGCCACTGCACGCCGTCGATGGTGCTGCCGTAGGGCACGGTAATGCCATCGAGCGATACCGAGGTAAGGCTGCCCGGCGCCAGGTGCACCGACTGCGTGGCGACCAGCGGGAACAGTTTCGGATCGGCGCCGAGCGCCGTCGCCTGCGCGGTCGCATCGGTCACGCCCAGGATCAGGCTGCCGGACGGCGCGCGCAGCGTGCCCTGCTGTTCGATGTGGTTGGCGCTGAGCAGCAGCGTGCCGCCCGCCGACAACGGTGTATTGCCCTTGCCGTTGGGCAGGATGCTCAGCGTGGTGTCGATCGCGTTGCCGTTGGCGTCCGTCAGGCCCGCGCCGTTGGCCACGATGGCGAAGCGGTAGTCCGTGCCGGGATAAAGCTCGGCCGCCTTGAACTGCAGGTTGCCGGTGCTGAACAGCAGACCGGGCCGCGGCTTGCCGTTGGCATAGGCGAGCAGTGCGGGCGCCTGGAAACGCACATCGCCGCTGGATTCGAAATCCGTTTGCGCCCAGCGCTGCAGATTCAGCCGGCCGCCGATGTCGATGAAATCCGCCTGCACCGACAGCTTGCCGTCGCCCGCCAGCGCAACCGGCGCTGCCGTCGGCACCACGCCGCCGGTGAGGTTGACATACGGCGCCTCGATGCTGACCTGGCCGTTGCCGCCGGCATAGCCATGGGCAACTGCGGACATACTCGTAGCGCCCGCGGGCAAGGCCTGGATCGCCGGCGTATCGGCGATGAAGGCGCGTCCCAGCGACAGGTTCACGTCACCGGCGAAACCCAGCGGCACGGCGAGCGGGAGATCGGAGGTACCGTTCTGCGACGGATCGGGGCCGATCGCCAGCGTGGCGATGCCCGAACCGGCGAGCCGGTCCACCGCGAAACGCAGCACGCCCGCAGGCGCTGCGCTGTCGATCGCGCCATCGGCCAGCGCGCCCTGCGGCAGCAACAGGCCCGACTGCTGGATCAGCACGCCGCTGGCCTGCGGCGCGCCCGGCTGCCCGGAGAGACGGCCGAGGCCGAGCAAGGTGAGCGTGCCGCCTTCGGCTTGCGTCGCGCCGCCGTCGGCCTGCAATTGTCCATCGAAGTACAGGCCCGCCGCGGCGGCGAGCGTAACGTTGCCCGCATCGCTCCACACCGGCGTGCCCAGGTAGGCGATAGCCTGGCCCAGCCCGGCCGGATGGCGGGTCGGCAGGTCGAAGCGGTCCGCCACGCCGGAGACGTCGATGCGGCTGCCCTGCGCCGCCACCACATAGCCGCCGCGCCCCTTCAGCGTGACGCTGCCGCCGTCCAGCGCGACACCGGTGCGCGGCACCTGCGGCGTACCGTCCGGACCGGCCACCGCAGCGGCCCATGGATCGAGCAGGACCGTGCCGGATGCATCCAGCACGGCCGCGTCGCCCAGCCATACACGCGCAGTCAGCGGCGGCAGGCCTGAAGGACGCGTCAGCGCATTAGTGGAGACATCGATGCTGCCGCCATGCGCGGTGAGCGCACCCAGCACGGTGGCGGCCTGCGTACCGGCCAAGGCGATGCTGCCGCCGGCGTCCACTGCAATGCCGGCGCCTTCGCCGACGCGCACCGCACCGCTCACGCCGGCGTATTGCGGCGCGCCCTTCGACGGGTTCTGCGGATCGATCGACCAATCCAGGTACTGGCCGGCGCTGAGCGAGAAGCCCGGGCCGGCGCCGGTGGTGCGCGTGACATAGCGATGATAGGGATCGAGCGCGCCCACCGTGGCATAGACGCCCGCGGGATGCGCCGCGTCGGCCGCATACAGGTCCGCGCCGGTCGGCGCGAGCAGCAGCGCCTGATAGTCCGGCAGGAAGTTGTCGCGCGCGACGCGCACCTGCGTGCCCGGCGCGACGATGCCATCGGTGATGGCGGTGAGCTTGTAGCGGTCGAAGCCCTGGCCGGCGAAGAAGCCGGGATCGAGGTACAGGCCATTGGCCAGCGGCATGGCCGCGCGATCGCCGCCGACCTGGATGTAGTTCGCCTGCAGCGACAGCGTGCCGCCGCCGCTGAAACCATAGCCCAGCAGCTTGCCGTCGAGGCCAAGCCGGCCGCCATCGAGCCGGTCCGGCTGCTGCTCCTGCGTGCTGGCGTTGCCGTAGGTGACCAGGCTGATGTCGCCGCCGTGGCCTGCCGGCACGCCGTTCGCCATCAGCACCTGCCTGTCGGGCTGGACGTAGCCGCCGCCGGAGACATCCAGCGTGCTGCCTGCCTGCAGCAGCACGGAACCGGACAAGTCCTGATTGGCGGCGTCGTGAGCGATGCTGGCGGCGAGGCTGATACTGCCGCCGTTGATGTAGCGATCGCCCGTGCGCTGGTCGGCGGCCAGGCCGCCGTCGTTCACCCACAGGCCGCGCGTGCTGAGCGCGGCGCCGTTGCCGACGGTGATGTCCGGACGCAGCGTGCTGCCGTCGTTCGCCTGCATTGCCGGCGTGACCACGCCGGGGCCGACCGAGACCAGGTCGATCGAACCGGCCGGCGCGCTGATCTCGCCGAGCACGGTGACGCGGCTGGCGCTCAAGATGACGCTGCCGCCCGGCTGCACCGCAAGCGTGCTGCCGGCCTGCTGCAGGATCTGCGTGCTGCGGTCGCCGGTGGACAGCTTCACCGTGGCGAAGCCGCCGTCGCTGAGCATGCCGGTCGAGATCGGCAACCACCATTGCAGGTTGGCGTCGTGGCCGACGTCGGACGGTTGCGCGGCGAGCGCCGCGTCCCATGCGGTATCCGCATCGAACGCGGGCGCCAGCTTGTCCAGCATCAGGGCGGACTGCTGCAACAGCAGGCCCGGCGTGTAAGTGAAGCGCAGGTCGGTCGCCGCCGCGGCCGGCAATTCGAAATCGAAGCTGCCGCCGGTGGGCTGCCTGCCCTGCTCAACCTGGTTGCGGCCGGCATAGGCCTGCGCGCTCACCTCGCCATCTAGCACCAGGGCGTGCGAGGCCTGCACGTCCAGCGTGCCGGCATTGCCGCCGGCGATGAAACCCGGATCCCAGCGGCGCGAGCCGGCCAGCATGCCGTTGTTGTAGGTCTGGCTGATGCCCCAGCGCACATGGTCCTGCGTGTACTGGCCGGCGAAGCCGACGTAGGTCATGTCCGGATCGGCGGCGGCGATGTCGTACACGCGGCCGTTGGCACCGAGCAGGTTGGGCGTTTCGATCCAGCCGGCCTGATACGCCAGGAAACCGCCATTGAGATCGAGCTGCGAACCGGAGCGCAGGATCACCTCACTGCCGTACAAGGACACGTTGCCGCCCTTGGTCATCAGCTGGTCGACGGTGCGCGGCACGTTGTCGACGTAGCCGGCGACATTGAGGATAGGGCTGCCCACCCAATCCAGGCCGTCAGCGCGCGTGCCGCTCTGCGTGCTGTCGACCAGCACGTTCTTCTGCGTGTACAGGAAGCCGTTGCGCAGCAACGGCGAGTTGGCCAGTTCGTTCTGGCCGATGCGCGATACGTTGACCAGCAGCGCCGACATCGGCAGCACCACGTTGGCCAGGCCGGAGACGTCGATGATCGCGCCGTTGTCCACGTAGACGCGGCCGGCGGTCGGCGAGACGTCGCCCGTATAGGCATGCGCCGCGATGCCCACCGCGGCACCCGGCGCCTCCAGCAGCGAGCCGGACTGCAGGTTGACCGTGGCGCCGTCCAGCGACAGCGCGCTGCCCTTGAATGCGGCGTCGGCCGCCGCGCTCGACGAAGTGGTCGCGCCGTCCTTCTCCGGCAGCACCGCGGTGACTGAGCCCGGCGCCAGCACCAAGGCACCGCCGCGGGTGAAGGACGGATTGCCGCCGGTACCATTGGCCTGGTCGCGCGCGTTCAGTTCGATGCTGCCGGGATAGGCGACGCTGGTCGACGCCAGCGCCACGCCGGCCTGCGTCACGTCGTGGCCGAGCATGTGCACGCTGCCGCGGCGCGCCTGCACCAGGCCGGTGTTGAGCACGCTGCCGGCAGGGCCGCCCGCTCCCGAACCGTCGTTCAAGCCGGCAACCTGCAGCGCGCTGCCGCCATCGGCGCCGGCCGGGTTGTAGAAGGCCGTGCCGCCGGCCAGGATCGCCTGCCCGTCGTCGGCCACGATCGTGCCAGCGTTCGACACGTGCGGCGCGGCCACCAGGGCGAAGCCCTGCTTGCCGGTGGTGATGTTCGCGCCCCGCTCGATCACCACGTCGTGCGCACGGCCATCGGTAAACACGCCGCCGACCAGGAAACCGGTGGACGAGGCGAGGTCGGAGATGCCGCCGTTGAGGAAACGCGCGTTGCCGGTCGCGACATCGCTGCTGAACAGGCTCAGCGAACTGGCCAGCAGCGAATGCGTATTCACCTGGCTGCCCGCGCCGAACAGGATGCCGTTGCGGTTGAGCAGGTAGACCGAGCCCTCGGCCTTGATCCGGCCCAGGATCTGGCTGGGCGCGCCGCTGGGATCCTGGATGCGGTTGAGCGCAATCCAGTCGTTGTTGCCGTTGGACTGGTTGCCGCCGCTCTGGTTGAAATACAGCGTGGTGTTGCGGCCGACGTTGAAGCTGTCCCAGGTGAGGATGGCCTTGGACGAGGTCTGCTTCACTTCCACCGTGGTCTTGCCGGCGGCGGCCGTCTGCACCGGCGCATTGGCGTTCTGCCACAGCGCGGGATTGCGCACCACGTCGGCGGCGACCTGCAGGCCGCCCGCGGCGATGCCGTCCGGCACCGGCGACACCAGCTGTTGCGCGGCCTGTTGCGCGGCCTGCTGCGCGGCCTGTTGCGCGCTCAGCTGCGCGGCCACCGCCTGCGCGGCCTGGTTGAGATGGGCGATGGACTGCTGCACCACACGCTGCTGCAACAGCTGCGGCGCGTTCTGCACGGAAAGATTGTTCGGCACCGGCGCCGGCGCGTTGCCGGTCGGCGCACCTGCCTGTCCCGCCCGCTGCGCGGCGAGCCAGGCCTGGCTCAGCACGGGCGGATTGCCCGCATGCGCCTGCATCGCCGCACCCATCGCCAGCGCCGCGGCGATCCATTGCGCCAGCGGGCGGCGTCCGGGGACGCTGCGTGGAGAGATGCCGCCTGCCTTCGCCGAATCGACCGCCTTGATCACGCGTTTGCCTCGTTAGCTTTGTCGCACGGCGCGCGGCCGCGGCTCTTCCGGTTAGACCTTCACGGAGCTGAAGGACTGAACTGGTGTCATGGAAACTTCATATGGCCGGCTGGATTGCTACGTATCGTCACGTCAGTGGCCATTGACCGCCCCCGGCGGCAGCAAGCGCGGATACGTCGGCGCGGGCCGCTGCGGCAACACGCCATGGCCCAGGTTGGAGCCCATGCGATGTTCCAGCGCCGCCGCGTTGTATTGCCCCGCCTGCCGATTGGACGGCTCGCCAACTACTGCGTCGAGCATCGGTGGCGGCGGACCCGCTGGCTTCTTTCCGTCGCCGCTCAATTGCCGGCTGAGACAGTCGTATGTCAGCACCGCATGCTGGTTGACACTTACATCGACGCAACTCTCCTGCTGCGCCCACGCATCCGATGCCACCAGGCAACCCCACGCGACCAGCATGCGGGCTGCCCGGGCATTCACGGCTGCCGCCCTGCCGGCGCGACGTAGCGTTGCTCATACAGGCGATCGCCATACGCCTGCGCCGCGTTCTCCAGCTTCACCCGCGCCGACGCGGCGAACGGCTGGCGTGCCCCGATCACCGAGCCCATGTCGATATGCACATAGGCGTCGAGAATCTCCTGCCCCACCTCATACAACTTCTGGTTGCGTGCACTGCAGGTGCCCAGCGCCTGCCTTGCCTCGTCCAGTTGCGCCTGGGCCGCACCGTCGCGGCCCTGCTGCTCCTTCAGCTTCGCCGTCGCGTCGGCGTTGTCCTTGCGCGCCTGCTGCAAGGCCGCCTCGGCCTGTTGCCGCGCACCGCGCTCGGCGGCCACCGCCTTGCCGTCGCCGCCCGCGGCACGCAGGCGCGCCAGCTCGGCCTGCGCCTGCTCCAGCGCCTTGCGTGCCTGGTCGCGCTCGCCCTCGATGCCGGCCTTCTGCGTCTGCCAGGAGGCCTGCTGCCCCTGCAGTTCCTGCAGCTGGCCGCGTGCATCGCGCAGCTGCATGCGCAGCTGTTCTTCCAGACTCTGCCCGAACGCGCCCTGGGCCAGCACCAACGCCGCCATGGCGACACCCGTACGTATCACGGTCTTCATCGTCGCCTCCTTCAGAACTTGCTGTTGATCTCGAGCTGCACCACGTCGATCGACAGCGGCGGCCCGAACACCTGCTTGGCACTGAAATAACGCGCGGTCAGCCAGGTGCGCTCGGCAATGCCGTAGTCGGCACTGACGATGAAGCCCTTGGCATTGGTGCCGCCCAGGTGGAAGTTCGGATCGGTCAGGCCATCGAGCACCGCATCGGGCTGCAGGTACTTGTAGCCGAACGCCAGGTTCCAGTCGTGCGCCTTCATCGGACTGGGATTGCCCAGGATGCCGCGCACCAGCCAGCCCACCGGACCGCTCTTGTACGGACCGGACTCGCTCGGCGAACTGCTGGCCTGGTAGTTGTTGACAGGCTGGCCCAGGCCGTCCGGATAGCGCTGGAACGCATCCTTCGCGTGATAGGCCAGGTTGCGCACGTAATCGGCCTGCACGCGCACCGGCGTACTGCCCATGGCGAAATCGAACTGCGTGGTGAGATTGAGCAGGTGGTAGTCGTAGGCCAGGCCCACCAGCTGCGGCTGCGCGTAGTTACCCAGCGACGAGGGATCCGGCACGATGTTGCGCAGCAGGAACACCGAGTTGCCCTTCTGCATGTACCGCGGCGCGTCGTCGTCGGTGCTGCAGAAATTGATGCCGGTGTAGATCGGGCAAGGCTCGGACAGGCGGCCGCGCATCTTGTCGTAGTAGTAATAGGCCAGCGCGGCGCTCCAGCGCATGTCTTCGTCGATCTGCCAGTGCGCACCCAGCTGCACCGCCGACAACCACTTCTGGTCGCTGCGGTTCTTCTGGTAGCCGAAGGCCTGCGAGGGAGTGTCGTTGCCGGCGTACTGGAGCGGGAACGCGCCGGCATTGACGAAGCCGTCGATATCGCTGGCCAGCTTCCAGTGTCCCTGCCCGACGATGCCGTCGAAATTCAGCTCCGGCGAGTAGATCAGGTCGGTGACGAAGAACGGATTGGCAAAGCGGCCGGCGGTGAGCGCGCCCCACTCCACCGGTTGCCAGCGCAGCCAGGCGCGGTCCAGCCACAGGTTCTTCTTCGACAGGCCGCCGCCCAGCGCCTGGGTGGTCGACACCGGGTTGTTGTCGTTGCCCGAACCGATGCGGATGCCCGCGGCGATGGTGTCGCCCAGCTTCACGTCCACGCCCAGGTGCGCCTGGATCGACAGGATGTTCGGGCGGTTCTGCTGCGAGTTGGCGATCGGCGGATTGACGCCGCGGCCGATCTGGTTGACATCGAACGGACCGCCGCGGTTGAGCGCGGCGTAATCGATAAAGTAAGGCGAATTGCCGCGGCTGAAATAACGGCCCTCGTCGCGCACGCGGATGTCGCCGGACCAGGCGATGCGATCCAGCCATGCCGGCAGTGCATCCGGCTGGGCCCAATGCTCGCTGCGCGCCTGCGCGATCACTTCCTGCTTGACCTGCTCGCGGATCTCGTTGCGTACGCTCTGCGGCACATACGGCACGCGCACGTCGCCGGGTTGCGCGCCGTCGTTGGCGGCGGCGAGCGACGACTGGCTCGCCTGCGCCTTCTGTGCCTGCGTCGCTTCGGCGTTCGCCTCGGCGATCAGGCCATCGGCGTCGGCCTGGGTGATCAGGCCCTTCTTCACCATCAGGCGGATCAGGTTGATGGTGGCGTTCGGCGACGGCGCGGCGTTCTGCGCCAGTACCGCCGGCGCGGCGCCGGCCAGCAGCAGGCCGATCGCCAGGCACAGTGCGCGTTGCTTGGAAAACCTCGAAACATCCATGATCTGCTCCAAAGAAAAGAATGGCGTGCTCATACGGGTCGCCTGCCGCGGATGGATGCGCGCACGGGCATGCTCAGTCGCGGCGGCGGCGGCGTGTCGATGCTCAGGCCGCGCAGCACGTCGAGCAGCGCTTCGTCGGTGGCGGGCGCGCCGCTGGGCGCGAGCATTTCGGCGCGGGTGATGCGGCCGCTGGGATCGATCCACAGGCTGACCTTCACCTCGAACACCAGGCGGCGCGTGCGTTCGTCGCGCTGGATCGCCTGCTGCAAGGCATAGCCCAGGTACTGCTCGTACGAGGAGCCGCCGACACCGTTGCCGCCACCGGCGCCGACCATGCCGCCGCCGTCGCCCGCACCGATGTTGAAGCTGTCGTTGCCGGCCTGGGCCGGACCATTGATGGTCACCTGCTTCGCCAGGTCGGGCGCTTTCGGCGCCTCCACCGGCTTGGCCGGCTCGTCCGGCCTGGGCAGTTCCTGCTTGACCTCTTCGAGCTTCTTCGGCTCGGGCGGCTTTTCTTTCGGCGGCGGCGGAGGCGGCGGCAGCGGGGTGATGGTCGGCACGCGCGGCGCCTCGCGGCGCACGCCGACCTGGTGGCCGGCGAAATGCCAGACCAGCGCGCCGACGAGCAGCACCACCGCGGCACCGACGATGCGGCCGCGCCAACGCTTGGGGTTTTGACCGGTGGCGTTCATCGCGATCCCGTCAACCGCCGGTCGGCGACTTGCCGGTGACCAGTCCCACCTGCGACAGGTCCAGCCGGCGCAGCAGGTCGAGGATGTCGACCACCTTCTGGTACTGCACGTTGGCGTCGCCCTTGACGATGATCGGGAAGTCCGGCGTCAACGCCTTCTGCGTGCGCAGCCGCGCCTCCAGCTCGCCGATGCTCACCGGGAAGGCATCGAGGAAGATCTGCCCGCTGTCGGATACGGTGATCGCCTTGGTCTGCGGCTTGGCCAGACTGACCGAAGCGCTGGCCTTGGGCAGGTTCACTTTCACGCCCTGCACCGAGGCGGTGGTCATGATGATGAAGATCACCAGCAGCACATACGCCAGGTCCAGCATCGGCGTGATGTTGATGTCATCGTAGGGCTTTTCGTCGTCCTGTACCTGCATGGCCGCGCCCTCCTCAGGCCGCCGCGCCGGAATCGGCGTCGCGGTGCAGTTCGGCCAGGCGGGTGACGAATTCGTCCACGAACACCTGCATGTTCGCGGTGACCGCCTTGTTGCGCGTGAGCAGGTAGTTGTAGCCGAACAAGGCCGGGATCGCGACGAACAGGCCGGCCACGGTGGCCAGCAGCGCGGCGGCGATACCGGGCGCGATGGCGTTGACGTTGACGTCGCCCGCCGCGGCGATCGCCGCGAAGGTGATCATCACGCCGACCACCGTGCCGAGCAGGCCCAGGAACGGGCCGCCGGAGATGGCGATGGTCAGCATCACCATCGAGCGCGCCAGCTTCTGGTTCTCGCGCACCAGGGTGGAATCCATCACCGCGCGGATCGCCTCGATCGATTCGGTCGCGATCACCAGGCGGCCCTTGGCATCCTTGCGGCGCCACACTTCCTTCTTGCCCACTTCGTAGAGGCGATAGAGCGAGGAACCGGCCAGGTCGCGCGCCGCGCCTTCGTCACCCATGCCGAGCAGATCGGTGCCCAGGTCGCGGAAGCGGGCCAGGAATCGCTCGTTGGCGTTGGTGACGCCGCTGACGTAGCGGCCTTTCTGCCACATCACCACCCACGAGATCGCCGCCATCACCAGCAGGATGCCGATCACCAGCCAGGCATCCGCGGTCACCGACTTGACGATGATGCCGAAGTAGCCGAAGCCGGCACCGGATTTCTTTTCGTCTTCGCCGTACTGCACCAGCTTCGATTCGGCGCCCTGCGACAGCGCGTCGATGCCGATCGCGACCGGCGCCCGGGCCACGCGCGACAGGCGCACTTCATCCATCAGGCCGAGGAAGTTGGCCAGCGCCGCGCCCTGCCCGGCCGCCTCGCCGCCCAGCGTGGCGGCCGAACCCAGCGCCGGCATCGCGGCGGCGAGGGTCGAATACTTCTGGCCATTGACGTAGACGGTGGCCTGCTGCGCATCGAAGCTCACCGCCAGCTGCGTCCACTGGCCGGCCTTGAGCGGCTCGCCCGCGGCGCTGCGCTGCGCACCCTGGCCGGCATTCGCTTCGACGTACGGCGCGCCGCCGTCGAGGCCGATCACCACCGAGCGACCGTCCTGGCGGCGCACATAGATCGCCGTCGGCGTGGTCGGCAGCGCATCGAGCTTGATCCATGCGCTGAAGGTGAAGGCACCACCAGCCGCTTCATTGAGCGAAGCGCTGGAGGGCAGCGTCACCACCGCGTTGCCATCGAAGCGCGCGGCCTTGCCGACAATGCCGCCGTCCACCGGCAGCACGCTGCCCGACTGCGCGTTGTTGGCATAGGCGGTGGCGTCCTTCGGCGCGCCCGCGGCGGCCTCCTCGAAGTGATAGACCAGGGTGTGGTCGGCGTCGAACGCGGCGGCGCCGCTGCTCTGCGCGGTGGCCTTGGCGTTGCCGTAATACATCCAGATGGTCTGCCTGGCGTTGGCCGGCAGCTCGCTGACGTCCACCCACACCTGGCCCACGCCCATCACCGGATCGAAGCTGTCGATCTGGTAGTTCAGCGGCGTCTTGCCGTCGGCGGCGATGAAACGCAGGTCGGCGCCGTCCTTCGCCACGCCGTCGAACTGGAAGTTGCCCGGATGCAGGCGGACCAGCACCGGCACACGGCCGGGCGATTGCGGCAGCGGCGCGCCGGTGGTGCTGGTATCGAGCGTGATCGGTTTGCGGAAAGACCAGTCGTCGTTCCACCAGGCCGCCTCGGCCGCCAGCGAAAAGCGCGGCAGGCAGGCCAGGCACAGCAGCCACGCAAGGATCAGGTAACGCATCGTCATTGCACCCCTAGAAGAAAAAGTGAGCCGTGTCATCGCCGCGCTCCTACAGCCCGGCCTTGAGGCTGAACAGCCAGCGCCCGTCGTGGGCGCGCGTGCGCGAGCCGTCCTTGAGCGGCCAGGCGTATTCCAGTTCGCCGTTGATGGTGTCGAACAGGGTGAAGCGCGTGCCCAGGCCCGTGCTGAGCAAGGTGAAGCGGCCGCGCTGCTCCGGCAGCGGATCGATCAGCAGGATGCGCGAGCCGTCGAGGAACCCGTGGAAGCGCCACTCGTTGACGTACTTGCCGAACCACGAAGCCACCGAGGGGCTGCGCAGCTCCACCGAAGCCGAGCCGCCGTTGTCGCCGGTGTCTTCCGCCGACAGGAAACCGCGCACGCTGTTGGCGCCGCCGGCGGCGAACTGTTCGCTGGAGACCAGCGGCGAATCGGCCAGCTGTCCGCTGGCGCGCAGGGCCAGCGCATAGCCGCCACCGAGGGCACGCGTGTAGTTGGCATCCACGCGCAGGTAGGCGAAGTTCTGCCGCGCGTTGTAGCGCTGGTTGTCGAATGCGAGCCGGCCGCTGCCCGCGCCGCGCGTGCCGAAATTGCCGGCGATGGACAGGCCCAGCGAGGAGTTGTCGCGCGTGCGCTGGCCGGTATAGGCCACCGTCAGCGGGTAGTAGGTGATCGGCACTGCCTGCTGCTGGTCGCCCAGCGTCAGGCGCTGATCGAAATGCTTGCGCGCCACGCTGACCGAGAAGGACTGGCCGTAATCGCCGAGGGTCGGCAGGTTGCGGATCGCCTGCAGCGATACCGCATTGCCCTTGCCCAGCACAGTGGTGCCGCCAAGCGTGTTGGCATTGCTGTTGGACTTGTAGCCGGAACCGAGCAGGCTCCATTGCCTGTCCAGCGGCGCCAGGTACGACAGTGCATACACCTCGACCGCGTGGCGATCCTGCGGCGCCACGATATAGGTGGCGGAGACCGTGTGCCCCAGCTGCCACAGGTTGTCGTAGCGGACGTTGCCGACGGCGCGCAATACGGGCGTATCGGCGCTGTGATCGTTGTTGACTTCCAGGCTCGCGTGCAGCGGATAGCTGTCTTCCACCTTGAGCGTGACATCCATGGTCTGCGGCAGGCTGCCGGGCTTGAGCAGCGGCACCACCTGCTGGCCCGGCTGGCGGTTCACCTGCGCCAGCTGTTCCTGCGCCTGGTTGAAGTTCGGCACGGTGCCTTCGGCCAGCGCCGGCACCGCCTCGCGGATGGCCTCCGGCGAGTGGTAGCGCGAGCCTTCCACGCGCACGCGGCCGATGCTGTTCTCGGTCACCTTCAGCAACAGCACGCCGTTGCGCACCTGCTGCGGCGGCACTTCGACCGTGACCGACTGGTAGCCCCTGGCCTGATAAATCTTCTGCAGTGCGTCGCGCGCGGCATGCACGTCGTCGAGGCTGCGCTGCGGACCGAGGAAGGGCTCGACCGCCTGCTCGATATCGACGGCCTGCAGCAGCGTATTGCCGCGCACCAGGTATTCGTTGACCTCGAAGCGCGCCGGCGCTTCCGGTGCGGGCGCGGCCGCCTGCTGCGCGTGCGTCGCGCTGCACACCAGCGCCAGCATGATGGCGAAGGCCAGCGGTCGGCGGCCCCTCATCGCGACGCTCCGGTCCATTCGGTCGTCCCTGTCCTCATGTTCCGGTAGCTAAACCCCGATGCGTAACCGGATCGCGACAGATACATGTCCGATCCGAGGCCGGCTCCGCCGGCGGGCCGTCCAGACGGCCGAACCGCTTCGACAATCAAACGCACACCATCCCCCGGGGCGCGCCATGCCGGCCGCGCCCATAGCCCGATCGAGATTTCCGGCGCGCCTGCGGCGCACCGGGCGAAGAGATTCCGGTGGGCATCCCAGCCCGTGCCGACTTCCTTTGCCCCTTAGACGGAAGGCTTTCGGGGGAACTGAACCTGCGTCACGAAAAATTCATGACGGGGGATGTTTCGGCTTGTTTGCGGCGGGGAGTGACATGGGAATGTCATGTGCGTGGACATGCTGGACGCAATTTTCACTTGTAGGTTGGGGTGGAAACCCCAACACGGCGCATCGAGGCGCACGGCAACGTTGGGGTCAGCCTGCGGCTCACCCCAACCTACGCCTGGTGTGCGGGTCAGCTCAGGAGGACGATGCCGCCCGGCAGTTCGGTCACATGCGCGCCGAACGCTTCGCGGATCAAGGTGGCCGCGTCGGCCAGCTGGTTCAGGGAGAACCGCGCCCGCACCATGCGTGCACCCAAGGCATCGTTGGTGAGCACCAGGCGACCTGGCCGGTAGCGGTTGATCTCCGCCACCACGTACGACAACGGCCGGTTGTCGAACACCAGTACGCGGCGGCGCCAGGCCATCGCCTGATCGACGTCCACGGGCACCGGCGCCGTCATCTCGCGCGCCCCATAGCTGGCCTGCTGTGCAGCACCCAGCGCTTCGCTGCGGCCGCGGTAGTCCACGCTGACCGAGCCATCGAGGGCCGTGACTTCGACGTCACCGCCAAGGCAGCGCACATTGCATTGCGAACCGGGCTTCGCACGCAGGCTGCCCTTGGCCGCCCACACGGTGAAATCCCCTGCCCCGTCGGCCAGCTGCAACTGGATCTCGCCATCCAGCAGCTCGATGCCCGCGAGCTTTCCATCGACCTTGTGCAGGTTGAACGCGGTCTGCGTATTCATCTCCACCGTCACGCCCGGCGCCACCTGCACCGAGCGCTGCTCGCCGGTGGCGGTGCGAAAATCCGCCGCCATGTCGGAGATGCCCGGCCACAGCCGGAACGGCGGTTGCGCCGCCAGCAGCGCGGCGGCCGTCGCCGCCACCGCACCGCCCAGGAAAGCGCGGCGGCTCATGCGGCGCGGTGCCACGGCAGGCGCGCGCTCGCGTTGCGCCAGGTTGGCGGCCGCGGCGCCGAGGCGCTCCCACATCAGCCGCGTTTCGGCAAAGGCGCGCGCATGCGCCACGCTCTGCGCGACCCAGCTGCGGAAGCCCTGTGCGTCGGCCGCGGTGGCGCGGCCGGAAGTGAGCAGCAGCAGCCAGTCGCGCGCCTCGCGGTGCAGCGGCGAATCGTGGCTGAGGCTGGCGGAATTCGGTTCCATACCCTTCAAGACGCTTTTCCGGCCCCGGGACCGAACCGTTGCACCACGCGGCGGTCCAGGCGCTCGCCGCAATGCTCCAGGGCCTTCTTCAGCTCCTTGCCCACCATGCGCACCGAAATGCGGAAACGGTCGGCGATCTCCTGCTGCGGCAGGTCATCCACGCGCGCGGCGATCAGGATCTCGCGCTGCCGCACGGTAAGCTCGCCCAGGGCATGCTCCAGCGCGGCGATCTCGATGCGGGCGTGGGCGATGCGTGCCGGATCCAGCGCGTCGTCGGCGATATGCAGCAGGTCCTGCACCTCCTCGCCGGTGAGATAGCGCGAATCGGCCTGGCGCTGGTCGGCGGCGACGTTGAGCGCCATGCGGAACAGATAGCCGGCCGGATTGTGCGACACCGGCGAGCTGTCGCCGAGGCGCTCGACGCGCAGATAGGTTTCCTGCAATACGTCATTGACCAGCTCGTCCGAGCCCAGCCGCCGGCGCAGCCGCTTGCGCAACTCCGGTTGCCATTCCAGGAACAGGCCCATCAACGACATCGACGACGAAGTCATCGCAGCTCAGCAGCGGGCCGGACGCGAGGCGTCGGCAGGCAGCAGCAACAGGGTCAGCGGTTGCGCCAGTCCCGGCGGCGGTGGATCCACACGCAGGCCACCGAGCACCGACTCGACCGCCTGATCGCGTTCGGCACGGCCGGTGCTGCCGAGCAGGCGCAGTCGATGCACCTCACCCGAGCCGTCCACCCATACCTGCAAGGCCAGGCGATATTCGCCAGGGCGCGTCAGCGGCGTGCGGCAGAGCGCGGCTTCGACGGCGGCCTGCAGGGCGGCGCCGTAGCTGGCGACCAGCGTGTCGGCGCGTTCTTCGACAGGGGGCATCGGCGCCGCGCCTGTCACGTCCCGATTGGCATCGACCGAGGGCATCAGCGTGAACGCCTTGTCCGAGGTGTAGCGCTCGCGCAGCCCCGTACCTGCCAGCAAGCGGCGCAATGCATCTTCCGGCGTGAATTCGCCGCGCGCGCCGGGGGACATGCGCCCCACCAGCAAGCGCTCGTCGACCAGCAAGGCCTGTCCCGTCACGTCGCTGAATGCCCTCACCGCACTGCTCAAAGGCTGCGGGCCGATGTCGAACGACACCAGCCCGCGCGCATCCTCGGCCGGACCCATCTGCGCCTGCTGTCCCAAGGCATGGCCCGTCCCCCCACAAAACCCGCAAGCAGCCAACAGCACCCACCTGGCGTACTTCATAGACCGATCTCCGGATCGCCGGTCGGCCCGACCTCGCGCCGGGTGAGGCTTTATACATCGGCTACACGGGGGGGAGGCTAGCAGAGGGTTGTGTCAGTTCTGTAACTAACATGCGTGTGGCAGCCCGCAGGACCATAATGTTTAACTGTGGCGACTTAATAAACTAGCATTTCAACCCATTTGGCACAGTAAACTAACAAGAAGACCAATAAATGCGCATGTCAGCACGATGAACAAAATAACTACCACCCCCTCGAAAATCCATCCATCACCATCTTCCTCATCCGAGAAAAACCATCAAACATGTCATTAATAATTAGCCCCCTAACCCCATCGGAGATAACAATCAGACCACGCGCCTCATCATAATCAACAGAGACCATCTTGGAATATTCCATTTTTCTTATAAAGAAGGCGCCATAACAAATGCCATCAGATATAAATCTCACATTGAATCTCGACATCCACAAACCCGCAAAATGACACGCAAAAGCTACAGACCACAGCACGAAAAATATCGGATCGCTCAGTAGGCCCGAGGGTGGCTTACCGAGCTCCGCTACCGTCAAGAAAAACAATAGTAACGAAAAAATAACGCAAAGCACAAGCGTGCGTACACATACGGCATCCCGGTAGCGGAAGACACTATCATTTGCCACAACCACGGGAGACGTTATCCTTTTCAAGATTGAAGTAATTGAAGCTGACAAAAATATAATCAACGCGAAAAATATAACCAACAAGGACAGGGCCTCCATCAATCTTCGCAACCGCAACCACCGCCATAGAGTTTTTCTAGCGCCGCTTGATCATTATCTATCGCCGTTGCAGTAACACCCGCCACGCCACCAAAAACAGAGCTAACCCCCGCGCTCACCACCTGACTCACCTTGCTGGCATAGCCGTATGTTGCGCGGTAGATATCTCCAATCTCTCCAGCGCCATCCCCCAAGGGACTGGCGACCACTGCCATTCCCACGCTCCCCCAGCTTTTAACGCACCCTTCGTTGGATAATTGCCGAAGTGCCTCCACGCCACCGCTAAACGCCATCCTTCCGCCATATCCAAGCCATGCCCCCGCTCCTCCCCCGGCAAGGCTAAGGCCATTAGTCAATCCCGCGAGGCCGCCGACAGCAGCCCCGGCACCGATATCCCTCCATAGATTTCCATCGCGATCACCCGAAAGGTATCCAGTAATCCCTCCCCATATACCTCCAATGACCAAGCCTGCCACAGCGGAAACAGGATCTTGACCATTGCGGTCAATATAGTTAAGTGGGCTACCAAAAGAATAAGCAAAGAAATTCGCTTGCCTTCCACCAAAACCCAGTGGATCCTCACTAATAAACCGCCCCATCTCGGGACTGTAGTATCTCGCACGGTAGTAATAGAGCCCCGCCGTGTCCGCCTCACGACCAGTGTACTGATACGGATTTGTATAACCAGTACTTGTATCGCTTGATGAGATGTTGCCGTACGGATCATAGCTATAACGCTGACGAATTTCGCCAGCCGAATTGGTTAACCCAATCGTACTACCCAGCATATCCGTTAGAAAATACAATCTCCCACCTACATCGTTACGCGCAAAACGCTCATCGACCCCTGGTCCAACAAGAATCGGGTTAGTAGCCCCCGCTTGTTTCTCCTGTATCGGATTTTCGCCGTCATATAGATACTGCGTAGGCACAGCCGCACCGATCGCCTTACCAGTTCGACGACCCAACGCGTCATACGCGAAACTCAGCTTCAGCTCACCGCCCTGCCGGACCTGAATGAGCTCGTTACGGGCGTTCCATACGAAGCTGTTCACGCCATCGCTGGTCAGGTTGCCATTAGCGTCATAGCTCAGTGTCGCGCCATTGAAACTAACTTGGCGATTGTTGGCGTCAAATGTACTAGGCTGCGTGGTTGGCGCCGGAACTTGATTAAACGCCAAGCTGCCGCCCTGAGTAACGAGGTGGCCGGCAAGATCGTAGCCATAGATTAAATCACCAAGCTCCGTGCCATTGCCCTGGGTGTATATCTGACCAGTTAGCTGATTGGCATTGTCATAGCCATAGGTAATGAAAATGCCATTGGGCAAGGTCAGGCTTGTTCGCCGGTTGGCATCGTCATAACTCAGTTGCACCACCTCGCTGCCCTGAGTAATCGACAGCAATCGGTCAGCATCATCGTACTGGTATACAACTGCTACCTGGCTGTCCGGCGTCATGCCAGTGCGACGGCCTGCAGCGTCGTAGCTATAGCCCACCGTACCCTGCGGCGTCACCGCCTGAGTTACTCGATCCAAATCGTCGTAACCCCAGCTCAGGCTGCCAGCGCTCGTATCCAGAAGTTCAGTTACTCGATTACCCGTGTCGTAAGTTACCTGCGTGCCCGAACCATCCGCATAAGTCGTCAATGTCCGCCGCCCAAGGGCGTCATAGGTATAAAGGGTGGTCTGCTGCTTACGGTCCACATGCGAGAGCGGATGATTCATGCCGTCATAGGTCCACGATTCGGACTGGTTCAGCGCATCCGTGCGGGCGACCTGGCGGTTCCGATTATCGTATGTGCTGCCGATGACCTTGCTGTTGGATAGAGTTACCTGTGTTGGATTGCCATTGCCGTCATAGTCCACCTGGGTGGATTGGTTCAAGCCGTCAATGAACTTCACAACACGATTATTGGTGTCGTACAGCTTCAACGCCACATTGCCCAGCGGATCCTTGATCGCCACCAAGCGACCTAATGCATCGGTCGTTATTGTCGTCGTACGCCCCAGTGCATCCGTGATCGATTGCAGGTCATAGCCTTGGTAGCCAATGGTGGTCAGATGCCCTAGTGCATCCTCCACCGCCGTAGGCTGACCATTGCCATTACACAGCATTGTGATGGCGTGCCCCAGCGGGTCAATTACCTGTGACAGGCAACCATTGGTATAGGCAAAGGTCGTGGTGTGACTGAGCGGATCGGTGATTGATGCGATCTGGTTATAATCAGGCGTATAGCTGTACTGATATGTCGTAGCCTGTGACGTGTCAGCCAAACGCGTGATGCGTGTGACATTACCTGAATTGTCATAGCTGTACGTGGTCTTCCGGCCCAACGCATCAGTCATGCTATCGACTAGGCCAGATGCCTGTCGAACGTAGGTCAGTGTCTGCGCCAGCGATGTGCCGTATGCCCGGGTATCAGTCATAGAATATTTGCTGACCGGGTCGAAGACGACGTATTCGCTGTTCCCGTTTGGATCGGTGGCCGTGGTCGCGGTCACCTGCTGATTAGTGTCAAGCGCGTAAGCAAACTGATAATTCGTATTATCGGCGTATGTCTGCTTCGAGACCCGACCGTTGCTATCGTATTCGTTGGTTACCCAAACGTTACCGCGGCGGTCCTGCATAGTCAGCATGCGTTGGTTTCTGTCGTACGTGTATTGCTCATTGGTGCCATCCGAAAACGTCACCTGGCTCAGCGCGCCAGCGTTGTTATAGCTATAGGAGACTCCTCGGCCGGTCTGGTCCGCCACATTTGAGATGTAATTGCCATAGCCGTAAGTAAAGTTCAGGCTGCGGCCGCTGGGCGATACGACCCTATCCAGCAGGCCGGCGTTGTAGGACAACTGCAGTGCATTACCGAAGCGATCCTGCATCCACACCATCTGATTGGGCGCATGACGGGTGAAGGCCATTTGGGTTCCATCACGCAAGGTCAGTATCCAGTGCGCGCCATCGGGCGTGTTATCAAACAGGAACTGCAACGTTGCGCCATAGAAACCCGAATTGGTCGAAGTATGCTTCCACACCGTGGACGGAGTGAATGGCCAATTCAAGCTTCCGCTGACCAGATTGAATTTGATGCCCTCACCGCAGGGCATCACCAGTTGCATCGTGTTGAGGCTATCGTCGCTATAGAGGTGGAGACCGAAGTTAGAATCCGCACCCACACCGAAGGCGTGCGATTGCGTATCGCCCGTGCGGTATGCGCGCGTCAGAGCGAGCGGCACCACGTCGCGTACCGCCAAGTCGGTCCATTCGTGGAAGAAGATACCCGTCTGCAGGTCTACAGGCTTTCCAAGAGTTTGGCCATTGCAAAGCCTAGCCCCGGGACCATTGCTGTTATTTGCCGACGCACCGGCACCCAATGCCCATACGATCCTCACGCCAGGATCCGGCGCCAGATGCTGCGCATCGGCCGTCACCCGGCCGGCGCCATACATCTGCCAACCTTCCTTGATGTCGTAGACCCAAAAATCCGCTGCCGTCCGCGGCGGCTGCTTGCCATAATTGGGATACACCACCCGGATGCCCTGCGCCGCCTCGGGCGTCAGGCCCTGCACCACCGCGTCGCCGGGCTGGATGGTGAAATACATCGGGAAGTTCGCGGGTAGCGGGAACGGCGCGTGATCCACTGGCGTGGGCACCACCGCCAGCTCCGTCAGCACCTTACCTTCCCGATCCTTGAAGATCGTTCCCGCCGGAATGTGTAGCTCAAGCCCCGGCATTTCTGGATGCTTCAGCACTATTTCCTGCGTGGTCGGCGACGGGATGGTGATCTTGTCGCGCGCAAGCACGCGCGGCAGATACATCACGAATGGCATGCGATTGTGCTCGCCCGCCTTGATATCGGCGCCGACAGGGAAGCGCCCGTACTCCACGTCGCCATGGCTGGCAGTGCGGCCATCCACGAAGAGTTCCTGTCGCCCCGCGCTCAAGCTGTCCAACACAAATACACCTTGCGCATCGGTGCGCACTTTTCGGCCACCAATGCTTACCTCGACGTTGGCGACCGGTGTCTCATCGATCCGCCGCACCTGGCCGATCAATGCCGTGGCGTTCTTGGCCAGCGGTGCCTCCTGGGCACGCGTGTCCGGCAACTCCTGCCGTGCGTGATACAAGCGCCAGTGACCGCCTGCTCCGTCGGGGGCATTGTCCTGGCCCGGATACCATGCGCCGTCCCGAACGGCCCCATGCTCGCGGCACAAGGAGTGCACATCAGTTGCCGCGCAAGGCTGCGCGCCGTTACCGGCACCCGCGGTCAGTACCAGTGCCGGCTCATTCGATATCGCAGACGAATCGGCTGCGTTGGGCGCCACCGGTCGTCCACCCTGCCCGGCGACACTTACCCCCGACGAATGAAGTGTGGTGGTCGTAAAACCGACTGCGGTGTACGGGACCGCCCGGCCCGACGCCGTATGTAGCCCCTGCACGAAGAGCGTGTAGCGCGCTCCTGGATACAGGTCATCCGGAAGCTGCACGAAAGCGAGCCGGCCGTGCTCCGCGCCGACGATCTTCGTATCCACGATGCCATTGGGCCCCAGCAGCTTCACCGCCTTGCCCGCGGCCAGTTCGCGCAGGTTGACCGGCTCGGCGAAGCGCAATGACAGGGGGCCGCGCAGTGGCGTGTCCGCAGCCTCTGCACCGGGCAACGTCGTTACCGCAGCCACCGTCCTATCGCGAGGGGCATCCGTCGCCGCCACCAGCCGCTGTGAAGCAGGGTCGAATCGCATGGCCGATCGCACGGCGAAGCCATGGTCGTCCACGCCACCCTCGATGCGTACCGCACCGTCCGCCTCCATCACGGCACGTGCGCGATAGCGCGGAACGTCATTGCCTTCCACCGGCGCGACCTGCCGATGCAATACATCCCATACCAACGCCTGCGGCGTGGGCACGCCATCCCCGCTCCAGCCGCCGGCAAGGAGCAAGTGGCCATCGCTCAGCACGGTCAGTGTATGCCCCGCACGCGCCGGCAAACCCAGGTTGGCTGCACGGACGAACTGACGCGTCGTCGGATCGAACCACTGCCCATAATCGAGCACGCGGCCCCTGGCATCCGTACCGCCCCATAGCAACACCTGGCCGGTCGGCATTACCGTGAACGACGCATCCTGCCGCACTTCCGGCAAGGTTAGGCGCTCAATGCGCGTCGCGTCGCTCAGGTAGGCACGCCCTTGCGCGCCATAAACCTCAAGGCGACGGCCATCGGGCAAGGTCATACTCACTGCATCGGAGCTTCGGGCAAGCCGGACAGAAGCACCGTCCGTGTCCACGGAGACTATGCGATGCGCGGCAATGATGGCACCTGCGCTGAGCACAGCCACGCCAAGCGCGCCGCATACCGCCAAAGAAATTCCCCGTTTCATCATTCCCATGACCTTCCCCTATCCATAAGCAGAACCGCCTGCTCGCCGCGCTCGCGATCCACCGCGCCATTTCACGCTTTTTTCGATAACAGACTGCGGGACTCCTGCGAGCCCTTACGATCCAGTTGCACCACTCAAAGTCAGCTGCACATTTGCAGGCAATCCATAGATGACGGTGACTAGAACCGTATATGTGCCACCCTGCGGCAGCGTCGGCAGACTCAAGGCAGTCGGATTGACCGCACTGAAACTCGTCAGCTGCGTGCCGTCAGGACGATAGATGGTGAAATAGACGGTGTAGCCAGCGGGTGTCGTCGAAATGGCATTGACCGTCAGCGTCGGCGCGTCGCCGGCGTTACCTGAGAATGTCAGTCGGGCTGCCTGCCCCGGGCGAGGCAAATCCACTGTCGTCGCGGTGCCGTTCAATAGCTGCAGACCGGTAATGTCGCGCGTCAAGGTGACTGTCGCATTCTGGATCTGCAATGGGCCGCTAGACGAGCCGCCCGGCGTAATGACGATGCTGTAGGTCCCGGCAGCGAGCCCCCAAAGGTGGGCGTTATTGCCGGCTCCAGTGCCGAAATTGGTAATGAATCGTCCGTTGGAGTCGTAAACACCGACCGTCGCCCAGTCGTTAGA
Source organism: Dyella marensis (assembly GCF_900112865.1). Classification (GTDB taxonomy): domain Bacteria; phylum Pseudomonadota; class Gammaproteobacteria; order Xanthomonadales; family Rhodanobacteraceae; genus Dyella_D; species Dyella_D marensis_A. The sequence goes on from NZ_FONH01000001.1 coordinate 292,969, forward strand.
TGGGGAGCCACCGCTTACCGACACGCCCGTGAGCGCCAGCTCAAGATTGTCGCCGGCATTCGCATTGAAGGTCAGGTAAATGTTCTGCCCTATCGCACCAGTCGCATAAGATTTGGAGGGACCGTCGACCGCCAGCGTATCGACCACGCCGCTGAGCAAGGTCAGTTGTGCGGTACTCGGCAATCCCCAGCTTCCCCACGTCACCACGGTATAGGTGCCGCTTTGCGGCAGATTCTGCAGGTTCCATGTATTCGAGGAAGCGGTATCGACGAAGGTCAGCTGCGCACCGTCCGGCCGGTATACGACGAAATTGACACTATTGTTGGCAGGGGTCGTAGTGACGGCACTGGCCGCCAATGCCACGGTGTCGCCGGCATTCGCCGTGAATGTCAGTCGCGCAGCCTGCCCAGGGCGAGGCAGGTTTACCGTCGCCGCGGTCCCATAGGACAGCTGTCCAGTGACGTCCCGCGTCAGCGTGACCGTCGCATTCTGGATCTGCAGCAAACCATTCGAACCGCCACCAGGTGTAATGACGATGCGGTAGGTCCCGCCAGCAAGCCCCCAAAGATGGGCGTTGTTCCCGGCATTGGAGCCAAAATTAGCGATCAATCGTCCGCTGGGATCGTATACACCCGCGGTAACCCAGTCGTTGTAAGGAGAGCCGCCGGTTATGGATACACCAGAGAGCGCCAATTCCAGGTTGTCGCCGGCATTGGCGTTGAAAGTCAGATAGATGTTTTGTCCGCCAACCGCTGTCGCATACGATTTTGATGGGCCATCGACCGTCATCGTATCGATCACGCCATGCAGCAGAGTCAATTGCGAGGTGTTCGGCAATCCCCAGCTGGCGTTCGTGATCACCATGTAAGTGCCGCTATCCGGCAGATTCTCCAGGTTCCATGTCGTTGGAGAGCTGGCGCTCAGACTGGTGAGTTGTCCGCCGTCCGGACGGTAGATGGTGTAATAAACGGTATTATTCGCGGGCGTCGTGCTGACGGCATTTGCGACGAACGTTACCGTATCACCGGCATTGGCTGTGAATGTCAGCCGCTCAGTCTGTCCAGGACGCGGCAAATTTACAGTCGTCGCCGCGCCATATGTCAGCTGTGGACCGACGATATCGCGCGTGAGCGTGGCGGTCGCATTCTGAATTTGCAGCAATCCGGAGGAACCGCCACCAGGTGTAACGATCAGCAGAAAAGTTCCACCTGACACACCCCAAAGATGTGCGTTGTTTCCGCCCCCGGAGCCGGCATTGGTTATCAGTCGATTCGCCGAATCGTAGACCAGGAACCTCACCCAATCGTTGGAGGGAGAGCCTCCTGTTACCGCCACGTTGGTGAGCGCCAGACCCAGGTTGTCGCCATTCTGGGCGGTAAAAATTACGCGTTTGGATTCTCCGGCGCCGCCGGTAGAGAAAGAAAGATCGCTACCATCAATGCTCATGCGCGGGTTGGTCTCCACACGCGCCTGAAACTGCGCACTGGCATTGCTTGGCTTCAGCAATACCGTGTAAGTCCCTGCCAGATTCGTTTGCGGAAGATGAATCGTCGCGACTTGCGGGTCCAGGCTGCCCTGGGCCGCGACCCGCCCCGCCGGGTCGTAGACGGTGTAGGTAAAGCCATTGTTCACCAGCACGAGCTGGTCAAGCTGGACACTCAACCAGCTGCCAAGCGGAGCATCGAACAGGAGCGCGCCGAACTTGTTCGCCGCGACCGACATGTTGACGCCCGTGCTGTCTACCGTCGCCCGCGCGGACGCGACAACATTGGCCGTTCCGACATTCGCAGGCACCACCACAAGATCTTGCGCGCTGATAGCCTGGCCGTAGGACGTGGTCACTCCGACTTTGCCACTCCCTACGCTGGACGGCACGGTGAACTGAATCTGCGCATTAGTTGCAGAGGTAGGAGACACCGCCACATGACCGACGCTCACCGTATTGGTGCCCGTTCCCGGGTGCAGGTGGCTGCCTGAAACCGTAACATTGTCACCAATAGCCGCCACTGTCGGTGCAATGCCGGTGATCTCCGGAGCAAGTCCCGTATCGTCAACGATGAAGAGAGCATCGCTCGCGACGCTCTGCCCACCTGCGGTAACGGTGATCGGACCAGTCGTGGCGCCATCCGGCACAGTCGTGTGCAGCTCGTTCGCGGTCGACGACAGGACGGAGCCTCCCACGCCGTTAAAGCTTACGGAGAGCGCGCTGCCATCGAACCCTTGCCCATAAACCGTGACGGGCGTTCCAGGCGTGCCATGGGTAGGCGTGAATGCAAACAAGCGGAGCGTACCGGCAGGCTCCGTCTTGATTTCCAGGAGGTTGCCCATCGCGTCATAGACATATCGGGCGCTGGTTCCATCGTCGCGCGTCATGGCAACCAGGCGGCCATTGCCGTCGTAGACGTACCTGGCAGCCTGCGCCTGGCAGATCAAGACCAGGAAGAGACACAGCATCGCCAAAAATGTCCGGGCGAATTTTGCGTAGATGGATTTTCCAAACGTCGCGCCCCTGGGCGCCATTCCGGCCACGCCGCCATGCGTTCTCATCTACGTCCCCTGTATCGTGCCAGAGCGGTTGGATATCCAAACTCCAGCGGAGACTACAAGAGTCGGCCCGGATGTTTCCACAGGCTCGCACGGCAAGATTGAAGAAAAACACTAAACTCCGGGAATCCCGTTCCGGGGCCGTGAGCAGCGCCAAATCGTTACAGGAGACACTTCATGAAAATGAGACCAGGATGGCTTTTGTCTGCATCACTTGCGCTGGCAATATTGGCGGGTTGTGGTCAACACTCCACGGGTTCGGCCGCCGAAACCGATCCCCCCTCCCCCGCCGTCACAGCGAACGACAACGCCTGGGGCAGTTATCTGGCTGAGCAAGGGAAGATCCACGGAAAAGAGGCATCGTCTCATCCGTTTATCTTTCTAGTTCCCGAAGGAGACAGCACGGAAGCTTTGACACGACGCAAGGATCTAGCTCGATACGTTTCATCTTCGATCGGTCCGGTCATTCTTCCTGGCTCCACGCTGATCTTCGGCGGACGCTCAGCTGCAGAGACCAATGCATTCGCGCAAGTTGTCGGAGCATCGACCAAGAAGGATGCGCTCAAGGGTTCCATCGTATTGATTGTCAGCGATGGAGAGCAGAAAGAGCTCATAGGCAAATCGTTTGATGCCAGCCAGGCGACACTGCGCTTTTCCAAGATGCAGCAAAAATAAGGCCGGCCTAACAAACAAGCCCTCTACAGCGACGCGCGATCTCGGATAGAAAGCTTTATGCCCATGCAAGCCACAAGAAAACGCGCCGCCCATATTCTGCTGGCGGGTATCGCCACATGCATGGTTTCCACCGCGTCCTTGGCTGATCAGCAGGCAATCGAGCAGCGGCGGACCAGTGCGGCGTTGATGCTTGGAGAACGGATCTTTCAGGACACTTCGCTAAGCGCCGATGGAAAAGTGAGTTGTGCTTCTTGCCACCAGCCCGAACGGGCCTTCTCGGATGGTCGCCGCGTCGCTATCGGCATACGGCAGCTATCCGGCACCCGCAATACCCCCAGCCTTGCAACCCTGGGACGTTCTCCAAGCCCGGCCTATTTCTGGGACGGCCGCCGTCCATCGCTGGAAACAGCCGTGATGGACCCATTTGTCAATTCGGTGGAAATGGGGTTGCCGAATCGCGAGTTGCTGCTATCTCGCCTCAAAAACAATCCCAGTTACCAACCGATGTTCGAAGCAGCCTTTTCATCTCAAGGCCGCATGTTTGGCTTGGCCCAAGTCGCTCAGGCGCTGTCTACCTACATCCGGTCGATCGACAGGGAAGAAAGTGCCTATGAGCGCTATGCCGCGGGCAAAGACAAAAATGCCTTGAGCGCACAAGCCCAACGTGGCCTTGCCATATTCGAAAGCAAGGGCCGTTGTGCGGAATGCCACCTCACCAAAGGGACGCCACCAGCACTGACGGATCATGGATTTCATCGAACGGGCATCGGGATGAGCAGCGTCGAGCGCGACCTCCCGCGGCTCACGATGGAAGTCATGCAGCACTCGCTTACTGGCGAAGCTCTCGGCGATCGAATAGCCACTCATGAAGACGAGGCTCAACTGGGTCGATTCAATGTCACCCAAAAGGTGGAAGACATCGGAATGTTTCGCACGCCTTCATTGCGCGGGGTGTCCAGGACGGCGCCCTATATGCATGACGGCAGCGTCGCCACGCTGCCGGAGGCGCTGGAGATGGAAGTCTACTATCGAGGACTCACCTCCGGTCGCCCTCTTGGCCTGACTGCCGAGGAAAAAACAGATTTGCTTGAGTTCCTCAGGCAGCTGTAGCCCGGTTTGCTCGATCAGCCCGACGCTTAGCGTTCGGTCGGCCCCAAGGCATCTGGCTCCAACAGCTTCAGCACCTCGTACGCAAACTCCACCCGCCCCTCCGTCGGATGGCTGCGATTGGTGAGTATCACCAACCCCAGCTTCTTCACCGGCACAAACGCGATATACGCACCGAATCCATTCGTCGCACCGGTCTTGTTGACCAGCACGCCATCGACCGCCGCTTGCGGCGGCTTCAGGGCGGTGACCGGCTGGTCTTCGCGGATCATGCGGCTGGCGTTGCCGCGCAGCAGATCGTCGTGAGTGACCGGCCAGGGATATTGCTCCCAGGCCAGGTCCTGGGTCATCGGACCGCTCCGGTAATACGCGGTGCGCGTGTCGGCGATCGCGCGTCGGGTAAGCGGATCGAGCGGCGCATCGCCCAGTTGTACATGGACGTAGTGCAGCAGGTCCTTGGTGCTGGAAATCACGCCGTAGGCTTCGTCGCCCAGCACGCCGGGGTTGACGCGCACAGGTTTGCCGTCGCTGCTGTAACCCTGCGCGTAGTCGGCTTTCTTCGCGTCCGGTACGCGGATATAGGTGCTGACCAAACCAAGCTTGGGCAGCAACGTGTGCTCCACGGCATCGGCATAGGGCTGGCCCAGGCGGTCGGCGGCGATCAGGCCGAGCATGCCGATGCTCGGGTTGGCATAGCTGCGCTTGCTGCCTTCCGGATAACGCGGCTGCCATGCCTGCAGCCAGGCGATGAGCTGCTCGCGGTTGCGCACTTCGTCGGGCACCTGCAGCGGGAAACCGCCGGCGGTGTGTGTGCCCAGGTCGAACAGCGCGACCTTGCCGAACGGCTTGCCCTGGAATTCGGGCAGGTAGTCCTCGACATGGCGGTCGAGCGACAGCTTGCCTTCGGCCTGCGCATAAGTGGCCAGCGTGGCGATGAAGGTCTTGCTGATCGAGCCGAGCTCGAACAGCGTGTCGCTGCCGACCTTGCGCCGGGTCTCCTTCGACGCCACGCCGAAGTTGTAGAAGCGATCCTTGCCGTCGACGGTGATCGCGATGGCCATGCCGGGGATGTGGTTGGCGCGCATGAAGCGGTCGGCGGCATGGCGCAGCTGGGTGTCGAAGTCAGGCCCGGTGGCGGCATGTGCGGCGCCGGCGGCGAACAGCAGGCCGGCGAGGCCGAGTCTCGCGAATGAGGATGGCAAGGCGATGGCTCCTGTCTGGTGGAGAAGCGGGATGGTAGAAGTCCCGTCGCTCCTCCGCCGGGCGAAATCCTGGCCAGCGGCGGGCAAGCCGGCGGCCAGATTCCGCCGGCTTCAGATCAGCATGCCGCCGGACACCTCGATGCGCTGCGCATTGACCCAGCGATTGTCGTCCATCAGCAGCGAGGCGATCATCGGCCCGATATCGTCCGGCAGGCCCGCGCGGCCCAGCGCCGTCATTTCCGCCACACGCCGGTTGAGCTCGGGGTTGTCGCGCACCATGCCGCCGCTGAAGTCGGTCTCGACCGCGCCCGGTGCCACCGTGTTGACGGCGATGCCGCGAGGGCCCAGTTCCTTGGCCAGATAGCGCGTGAGCACTTCGACCGCACCCTTCATCGAGGCATACGGCGCGCTGCCCGGGAACGCCACGCGGGTCAGGCCGCTGGAGACATTGACGATGCGTCCGCCGTCGTTGAGCAGCGGCAGCAGCTTCTGGGTGAGGAAGAACACGCCCTTGAAGTGCACGCGGTAGAGGCTGTCCATGTCGGCCTCGGTGGTTTCCGCGATGGGCGCGTGATGCGAGGTACCGGCATTGTTCACCAGGTAATCGAAACGCTCGGCGCCCAGTTGCGCGAGAGCCGCGCGCACCTGGTCCGCGAAGGCGTCGAACTGTCCGGTGTCGCCGGTATCGAGCGGCAAGGCAATGGCCCGCCGCCCCATCTCCGCGGCGAGCCTGGTCACCTCGGCGGCTTCGGTCTGGTTGGCGCGCCAGGTAAAGATGCTGTCGACGCCGCGCCGGGCGAGGCTCAGCACGGTGTTGCGTCCGAGGCCGCGGCTGCCGCCGGTGACGATGGCGATCCTGGTGGCGACGATGGTGTTCATGGCAAGTCTCCGGGGTGAGGAAAACTGCCGGGAAGATTAGGCGCCGCTGCCGGCGCGACGAATGCCGGAACCGCCCGGGTTCTTGCCCATTCCTGCTCCACCCCCGCCGCATGCCGGACCCACGGCGTTAGCATGCGGACATGCACGCCGAGGACCTGCCCATGTCGCACCAGCTGGCCGAGACCGTCAGACGCCATACCGACGGCCGCGAGGGCTACATCGCCACGCCGATCAAGGGCTTCGCTTTCCTGCGCGCCGATCGTCGGCAGCAGCATCCCACCCACCTGGTGTCCAGGCCGGTGCTGTGCATGGTGGCGCAAGGCGCCAAATGCAGCATCTTCGGCGGCCGGCGCTACGACTACCGCGCCGGCCAGGCGCTGGTGGTCAGCGTGGAAATGCCCGGCCTGAGTCGCGTGACGCGCGCCAGCCCTGCCGAGCCTTATCTGTGCGCCGTACTGGAATTCGATCCCGCCGGCATGCGCGAGATGCTGGAAAACATGCCTGCACCGCCGGCGCTGGCGGGCCATGCGCATCACGGCATCTTCGTCGCCGATTTCGCGGGCGCGCCGGCCGAATGCGTGCTGCGCCTGGCACGCCTGCTCGACACGCCCGAAGCGATTCCCGTGCTGGCGCCGATGGTCCTGCGCGAGCTTTACTACTGGCTGCTCGCCGGGCCGAACGGCGGCGAAATCGCCAGCGCGGTGCTCGGCAGCGGACATACCCAGCGGATGATGAAAGTGCTGCACAAGCTGCGCGATCAGTTCCGCGAGCCGGTACGCATCGACGATCTGGCTGCCATCGCGCAGTTGAGCCCCTCGGCCTTCCATCGCCAGTTCAAGGCGCTTACCTCGGTGACGCCGCTGCAATACCAGAAGCAGCTGCGGCTGCTGGAGGCACGGCACCTGATGCTGGCAGGCCTGGCCAATGCGGAATCGGCCGCGTATCGGGTGGGCTACGAAAGCCCTTCGCAATTCAGCCGCGAATACGCCCGAATGTTCGGCGCGCCGCCGCGAAGAGATGTGGCGGCATTGAATCCGGCGGTGGCGTAAGCCTCGGCCCTGCTCCCGTTCGAAAGCAGGCCCGGCGTCGAGCATCCCGCTTCATCGCGCCTTCCAGGTCAGGCAGGGGCGACAAGAGACTCCTTGCTCCCGCCGCCCTGGCCCGATGCTGGCAATCGGACTCAGGCCTCCGACCACACCGCCAATTCGTAGCCGTCGCGATCGGCGAAATGAAAACGCCGCCCGCCCGGAAACTCGAACACCGGCCGCACGATGCGGCCGCCGGCCGCCTCGATGCCGGCCTGGGTGGCGGCGAGGTCATTGGAATACAGCACCACCAGCACGCCGCCAGGCTTGGGGGACGCATGAAAGAAACCGCCGGTCAGCCGGCCGTCGCGGAATTCGCAGTAGTCCGGACCGTAGTCCTGGAAGGTCCAGCCGAATGCGCGGCCATAGAAATCCTTGGCCTCGGCAATCGAGGCGACGGCGAATTCCAGATAATCGATGCGATGGTGCTGTTCCGAAAGCGACATGAAGGTCTCCAGGCAAGAGCGGCGAGCATACGTCGCGGCAACCGTTCCCGGCTTGGAAAAAACGGCCAGCTCAGCGGCCATGCCCCGCCAGCAGGGCGCGCGGGCTGAGGCCCACCAACTGCTGCGTGTCGCGCGCCAGATGCTGCGCATCGCCATAGCCCGCGGCCAGCGCCGCCGCGGTGAGGCCAGGATGATGCGGCGCCAGCTTGAGGAAGCGTTGCAGGCGGAGAATCCGGTCCAGCGTCTTGGCGCCGTAGCCGAAGGCATCCTGGCAGCGCCTGCGCAGCGAGCGTTCGCTGAAGCCCAGCGCCGCCGCCAGCCCGGTGACACGGGCCGCTTCCTCGGTTTGGAGAAAACGGAACAGCTGCTGCATCCGTCGATCCACTACCACGCCGTCGCACAAGGCCAGCAGGGCCGCCTGCGGATTGCGCCCTTCCGCAAGCGCATCCCCTGCACGGTTGGCGCGCGTTCCCCACAACTCGGCAAGCGCCACCCGCCGGTTGGCGAGATGATGCAAAGGCAACCCAAGCAGGTTGGCGCCGACGCCGGGCGCAAGGCGCATGCCGGTCAGCACCACTCCCGCTTCCACGTCGGCCATGGCGGCCGCGGTGTCGGGCCCCGCGACGAACAGCGCGCGGCCGTCCCAGATCAGGTCGACATGCCCATCCGGCAATATCCGCACCGGCGACGCCGGGGCATCGGCCTGGCGGAAACGCCACAGGCACGCGACCCGGTCGCGCAGGCCGGGAGGTGCGGGAATCTCGCCATAGCTGGGTGTCTCGCTCATCGCCGATATCGTCGCCACGGCCCATTTGCCTTTGCGTGAAAATACAGTGAAACGGCGACCGGCATTCGCTTCTCCGGGGAACTAGGAGTACGGTTGATCTTTCCCGCCCGCGGAGACTGCGATGAACCAGCCCCCGAAAGACATCTCGCTCGCCGATATCCATTCCGCCTATGCGAGCAAGCCGGCCGAAAAGAAGAAGACCCAGGTCGGCGAGAAGGTCAAGAGCTATACCAAGTCCAATCACTACGACCGCGATCCGAACCATACGGGCGAAGCGCCGGCCAAGCCGGACGCCAAGCGGCCGGGCGCGCGGAAATAAATTTCCCCGCCGAGGACTCCGGGAGGGCGAGGATCCCGGAGTACTGAAGCGTCCCTTCCCGACATGCCAACCGCCGCCCGCAAGCGGGCACCCCGTTTCGGGATTCGCCTGAATAAGCCATATTTCGTTCCCTGAGGCCGCCAGATCGCGATATCACGCTGCGGTCCATTCGAACCGGGGGACATAAAGCATGGAACAGGGACAGGGCGCGGAGCGAACCGCGCCGGCTGGACTGCGCACCGGCGCAGGCCTCAGACACGGATGCATGCGACTCTTGCCGCCTTTCCTCCTGATGCTCGCGCTCGCAGCACCGGCGCAAGCCAGCGACGACGGCCCGCTGGAAGTCACGCAACGCACCATGCATTGGCAGGGCGCCACGGAAAGCGGCAGCGATGCCTGGTATCGCGACAACTGGGCCAAGGGCTCGATCGTAATGCCTTATGTGACGTCGAGCCGGAAGGACGTCGCCGCACGCATCAATGACGAGTTGTACATGGGCCTCATCGGCATCCCCGCGCCGTCGGCGGCGGGCGCCAACTTCGAGTTGACGATACCGGCCGACGATTCGGCGCTGGTGGGCACCTCCTCGCTCGAGTTCGAGCTGGCGCGCGACGACGAGCACATCTTTTCCGTCGCGGTGACCCAGGAAGGCTGCGGCGCCTACTGCGAGAACTACACCACCCACTATCACTTCGATGCCACCACCGGCCGCCCGTTCGCCGCGGCGGAGGTCATCACGTCAGCGGGCAAGAAGGACATCGTCAAGCGAATGGACCGCGAGGCCCTGGGGCAGTACAGGAAAATGCTCAAGACCCTGCAAGCGGATCTCGCCCTGCAGCTCAAGACAGGCAAACCGAGCCAGCCGGGTGGCTCGGTCGACGACACCAGGGATCGCATCGAACTCAACGAGCACTGCCTGCAGGAAGTGCTCGAACGGCAGCAGGACAGCTCGCGCAACCTGGACGAGGATTTCCGCTACCTGGCCATGGCGATCCCCGACGACAAGGGCGTGAGCTTCCGCCACGAGCGCTGCTCCAACCATGCGTCGCGGGCGCTGGACGATGTGGGCGATGTGAACCTGCCCGTGCCGAACGCACAGCTGCGCGGCATGCTCACGGATTACGGCCGGTTCCTGTTCTTCGGCGGCGATCGGCCCAGGGAAGCCCTCGACCCGTTCGGCGTGTTCCTGCACGGCAAGATCGGCCAGAGCCCGATCGCTCTGCGGATCGCCGTCGAAAAAGGCAGCCAGCAGGTTTCGGCCGTCTATTACTACGACAAGTACCGCCGGCCGATCGCCTTGACGGGTACGGCGGACGGCGACAGGTTCACGCTCACGACGTCGAAGACCGACAAGGATGCGGAAACCTTCGAGCTGGTCAGGCATGGCTCCACGCTTGCTGGCCAATGGCACAAGGGGAATGCCCTGCAACCGGTAAGCGTCGGCCCCTGAGCCGGCGGCACGGGACTTCCGGCACGGGCAGGCCGGCGGCCGCGCCCGGCTAGACTCGCGCACCTTCCCTGCGCGGCCACGGCGATGTCGGATACCTCGGTGTTTCTGTTGCATGCGGGGATCGCTGCCGTTTTCGCGATCGCGATCCTGCTGCTGCCCACCCGAATATATGGCCGGCGCCTGCTGCTGGCCATCGTGGCGAGCGCCAGCGTCCTGCTCGCCGTGACATGGCTGGCCGGCGTAGCGCTGCTGCCGTTGGTTTCCGTCGCGGCGAATGACGTGCTGCGCCAGCTGATCGGCGGCACCGTTGCGCTGGGACCGTGGCTGGTGGGCGCAGCCGCAGTGGCAGCGATCGAGGCGGCACGGCAGCGGACCGGCACGCTGCGTATGGCCGATCGGCTCGGCCTGGCCTTGTCGGTCTACGTCGCGCTCAACTTCTTCGGCTTCGAGATCGGCAAGGCGCTGCACGACGCGGACATGCGCCAGTTCTTCCAGGCCTCGGGCTACCCGGTGTGGTCGATGTATGCGGTGATGGCCTTTGAAACCATGGGCGCCATCGCCCTGCTGGTGCCGCGGCTGCGCACGGCGGCGGCGATGGTGCTGGCCTTGATAATGCTCGGCGCCATCGCCACGCATGCGCGCAACGGCGATCCGTTCGCCGATTCGCTGGACGCGCTGCGGATGCTGCTGGTGGCGGCGTGCATCCTGCTGCTCGCGTCATCGTTCAAAGCACGCGGGCGCATGCAGGGATAAGCCGCAGCAAGGCGGTCGTCAGCCAGCTGAGCAGCAGCGTGCCAGCGAACACCAGCGCCGCCTTCTCCAGCGCAGGCAGTGGCTGGTCCAGCAGTTTCCATTGCAGCCAGGTCACGAAGACGTAGTGCAGCAGATAGATGCCGTAGGCGTTGCGCGACAGGCTCGCACCGAGCCAGCCGCCGCGACGGAACAGGCGCAGGAACAGCGCGAGCAAGGCCAGGCACGACACTGCGCAGGAAACGACGAAAGCGAGATCGGCGGCGATACGCCAGGCGACCGTCGATGCATCCTGCTGCACCGTCGCCAACTGCAGCTGGATCGCCACCAGCGTCCCATATGCCAATGGCGCGGCGATCATCCACACCCACCAGCTGCGCGCGAGGGTGCTGTCCGCCGCCAGCGCGCCACGCTCGAAGGCGATGGCGCCCAGGCCCACGCCGAAGGCGAAGTACACCGCGTACAGCGGAACCCGCGCGATCTGGACGAAGAACGGACCGAAACTGAGCCAGGCCATCGGGTCGACAAAGTGGGTGGCCAATAGATAGACCAGCGCCGACATCCCCGCGAGCAGGCCGAACAATACCGATGGCCGCTGACACGCCAGGAAGCGCCCGAACGCGGTGCCCGCCTTCGGCGCGATCGCATACAGGCCTGCCGCCAGCATGCCGAATGCAAGCAGCACCCACAGGAACCATGCCGGCCCCGCCGGCCACACGGTCAATCGCATCCAGCCGTTCATGAAGGCCGGCAGGCCCGGGCCACCGCCGCTGGTGCGCCACGCCGGGTAGTACGCCAGCGGCGCCAGCACGCCCGCGGCCAGCATGAACGGCAGGCCGAGCCGCAGCAGGCGTTCGCCCACGAAATCCGCGACGCCGCGACGACTCAGCGCCGGCCAGACGAAGAAGCCGGAGACCAGGAACATCAGCGCCATGAAGAACACATCGTTGAAGCCGACGATCCACGCGGCCGCCGGCAGGCGTGCACTGTCCACTACGGGGAAGGCGGTCCACAGCAAGGCCGGTGCGGAAAACGGCGCGGGCGGCGGTGCATACGGGTGGTAGGCGAGCAGCGTGTGGTGCAACAGCACCAGGAAGATGACGAAGAAACGCAGTCGGTCCAGGGCGGCGTTGCGTGGGGTGGCGGTCATCGCAGGTCCATTGCGGTTTGCAAGGCGATGTTACAGCGATACGGATCGACGTCGTTGTTGGATGCGTGGCGTTGGATGGAGGTAAGAGAGCTTTTGCGCTTCTTGGAATTCGGCGTTTCGCTCCGCCAGGCCCCTCACCCAGCCCTCTCCCCGGAGGGGAGAGGGGGCCAATGGCGCGTCAGCTTGGAGGGCTCCAATTCTGCGCGACCACCCACTCGCTGCGCAGTACCGCGGCATACGTTTCCCCAACCTTCGCCCGCCCCGCCGTGATCTCCATGATCGCCTGCGTGCGCGCTGCCTGCGCCGTGAGGCCGGGCTTGCGGCTTACCTCGCCCAACAGCCGCCATTGCCCGGCGGCGGTCTGCTGGAGCACGACGAAACCGGGCGGTGCCGGCCTGGCGGAAGGTTCGGTCATGAAAGGATTCTCCGGCCTTCGCGACACGTACATGCCGCGTACTCACGCGATGGTTCATCATGTCCGCTTGCAATGCCAACTGACATGAGGATGCGGCATGAACATCGGCATGATCGGCCTGGGCCGGATGGGCGCCAACATGGCGCAGCGCCTGCTGCGCGGCGGACACCAGATCGTCGGCTTCGACCCGCAGGCGGCCGCACGCAAGGCGCTGGAGGATAAAGGCGCCGGCTCGGCGCCCTCGCTGGCGGATCTGGTCGCCGCCCTGCCCGCGCCGCGTACGCTGTGGCTGATGGTGCCCGCGGGCGCGCCGACGGATGCCAGCCTCGACACGCTGCTGCCGCTGCTCGGCGAAGGCGACACCGTCATCGATGGCGGCAACTCCTTCTACAAGGACACGCTGCGGCGCGCGCAGCGCTTCGGCGAACGCGGCATCGCCTACATCGACTGCGGCACCAGCGGCGGCATCTGGGGACTGGACGAGGGCTACAGCCTGATGATCGGCGGCGATGCGGCGGCGGTCGAGCGTCTGCGCCCCGTGTTCGAGACGCTTGCGCCGGCCAGTGACCAGGGCTGGTCGCGCGTGGGCCCGGTCGGTGCCGGCCATTTCACCAAGATGGTCCACAACGGCATCGAATACGGCCTGATGCAGGCTTATGCGGAAGGCTTCTCCATCCTCAAGCACAAGACTGAATTCGAACTGGACCTGCACCGGATCGCCGAGGTCTGGCGCCATGGCAGCGTGGTGCGCTCCTGGTTGCTGGACCTCACCGCCGACGCGCTGAAGAAGAACCCGGAGATGGCCGGCATCGCGCCCTACGTACCGGATTCCGGCGAGGGACGCTGGACGGTGGACGAGGCGATCGAACTCAACGTGCCCACGCCGGTGATCGCGCAATCGCTGATCGAGCGCCTGCGCTCGCGCGACAAGGAGTCCTTCGCCGACAAGCTGCTGTCGTCGATGCGCAACGAGTTCGGCGGGCATCCCATCGCCAGGGAATAGCCGTCACCGGCCCAGCAGGGCCTTTGCGCGCGCATACACGCCATCCACGGTGAAGCCGAACTTCTCCAGCAGCACTTCGGCCGATGCCGACGCACCGAAATGGTCGATGCCCATCATCTGGCCGCGTGGGCCGACGTAGCGCTCCCAGCCCTGCGGCACGCCAAGTTCCACCGCCAGGCGGGCGCCGACCGACGGCGGCAGCACCTCGTCGCGCTCCCGTTGCGAGCAGGCCTCGAACAGCGCCCAGCTCGGCATCGATACGCAGCGGACAGCCACGCCTTCGGCCTGCAAGCGCTCGGCCGCCGCGACGATCAGGCCGACTTCGGAACCGCTGGCGATCAGGATCAGTTCGGGCTTGCCGTCCGCCGCATCGAGCAGCACATAGCCGCCGCGGCGCAATCCATCCGCTGGCGCACAGCGCTCGCGATCCAGCGTGGGCACCTTCTGCCGCGTCAGCGCGAATACGACCGGGCGATCGTTCGTCTCCATCGCGACGCGCCAGGCGACCGCCGTTTCGTTGGCGTCCGCCGGGCGGATCAGCAACAGGTTCGGAATGGCGCGCAGGTTGGCCAGTTGCTCGACCGGCTGGTGCGTCGGGCCGTCTTCGCCCAGCGCGACACTGTCGTGGGTGAACACATGAATGACGTGGAGCTTCATCAGCGCCGCCAGGCGCAGCGGCGGCCGCATGTAGTCGGAGAAGATCAGGAAGGTCGAGCCGAACGGAATCAGGCCACCGTGCGCCGCCAACCCGTTGACGATGGAACCCATCGCATGTTCGCGCACGCCGAAGTGGACATTGCGACCGGCGTAGCTCCAGCCGGCTTCGTCGGTGCCTTGCAGGTCCGCGCCCTGCGCAGCTCCGGGATGGAAATCGCCCTGCCCCTTCAGCGCCGTCATGGTCGAAGGATCGAGATCGGCGGAACCGCCGGTGAAGGTCGGCAGCCTCGCCACGAAGGCATTCATCACCTTGCCCGAGGCATCGCGCGTGGCCATGCCTTTCGCGTCCGCCGGAAAATCCGGAATCTCGGCGTCCCAGTCCGCGGGAAGTTCGCGGCGGATGACCTGCAGCAATTCGGCGTGCTGCTCGGGAAACGCCTTCGCATAGGCGTCCATCCGCTCGTTCCATGCCTGCTCCCATTGCTCGCCGCGCCGCTGCGCCTGGCGAAAATGCGCCAGCGCGTCGTCGGGCACCAGGAAATCCGGCTCGGTCGGCCAGCCCAGCTTCTGCTTGGTCTTGCGCACGCTGTCCTCGCCCAGCGGCGAACCGTGCGCCTTGAACTTGTCCTGCTCCGGCGAGCCGTAGCCCAGATGCGTGCGCACCAGGATCAGCGTCGGCCGCGTGGTCTTCGCGCGCGCCGTTTCCAGCGCCGCGTCCAGCGCGACCAGGTCGTTGCCGTCGCCCACCGCGATGGTGTGCCAACCGTAGGCGTCGAAGCGGCGCCTGACGTCCTCGGAGAAAGTAATGTCGGTACCCGCGGACAAGGTGACCGAATTCTGGTCGTACAGACAGATCAGCTTGCCCAGCCCGAGATCTCCCGCCAGCGAGCAGGCTTCGGAAGCCACGCCTTCCATCAGGTCGCCGTCGCTGACGATGGCGTAGGTGCAGTGGTCGATCACCGCATGGCCGGGACGGTTGTAGCGCGCCGCCAGTTGCGCTTCGGCGATGGCCATGCCGACCGCGTTGGCGATGCCCTGCCCGAGCGGTCCGGTGGTGACTTCCACGCCGGGCGTGTGCCCGCGCTCGGGATGCCCCGGCGTCTTGCTGCCCCATTGGCGGAACTGCTTGATGTCCTCCAGCGAGAGCTCGAAACCGGTGAGGTGCAGCAGGCTGTAGAGCAGCGCCGACCCGTGGCCGGCCGACAGCACGAAGCGGTCGCGATCGAACCAGTCCGGATTGGCCGGGTGGTATTTGAGCCAGCGCGTCCACAGCACGTAGGCCATCGGCGCCGCATCGAGCGGCAACCCGGGATGGCCGCTGTTGGCTTTCTGCACCATGTCGACCGACAGGAAGCGGATGGTATTGATGCATTGCTGGTCGAGATCGTCCGCCATGCGGGTCACCTGCGAATAGAGGGGATGGGCGCTCAGGCGCCGGTCAGTTGCGCGCTCTTGCCGGCGATGCGCTGCAACAGTTCCTGCCACGATTTGACGAAGGCGGCGGCGCCTTCTTCCTGCAGCTGCCGGGCCAGCGCATTGATGTCGATGCTCGCGCCGGCGAACTGCGCCAGCACGCTCTCGGCGTCGACACCATCCGTGCGCATGGCCTCCTTCACCGCGCCATGTCCGGCCAGGGCCAGCAAGGTCTTGTCGGGCATGGTGTCGATGGTGTCCGGCGCGGCCAACGCCTCGACGTACAAGGTGTCGGGAGCCTTGGGATCCTTGGTGCCGGTGCTGGCCCACAGCAGCCGCTGCGGACGCGCGCCCTTGGCGGCCAGCGCCTGCCAGCGCTCCGAATCCAGCAGGTCGCGATAGGCCTTGTAGACGCGGCCGCTGATCGCGATGCCGAGCCGGTTGTGCAGTTCAGCGGGCACC
Organism: Dyella marensis; assembly: GCF_900112865.1. Taxonomy (GTDB): domain Bacteria; phylum Pseudomonadota; class Gammaproteobacteria; order Xanthomonadales; family Rhodanobacteraceae; genus Dyella_D; species Dyella_D marensis_A. The sequence goes on from NZ_FONH01000001.1 coordinate 309,313, forward strand.
TTGTCCTTGACCGCGACATCCCAGCGGCCGACGAACAGCGAGGCGACCGAACCCACGCGCGGATCCAGCCCCGCCTCGATACGCCGCTCGATGCCGCGCATATAGGCTTCCGCGGCGGCGACGTACTGCTCGCGGGAAAACAGCAAGGTCACGTTGATCGGGATGCCGGCGAAGATCGACTCTTCGATGGCCGGCACGCCTTCCGGGGTGCCGGGGATCTTCACGTAGAGATTGGGCCGCTCCGCCTGCCCGTGGATGTCCCTGGCGGCGCGGATGCTGCCTTCGGTGTCCTGCGCCAGCAGCGGCGAGACTTCCATCGACACCCAGCCGTCCAGCTGCTGGCTGGCCTTGAACGCCGGGCGGAACAGGTCGGCGACGCGGCGCAGGTCGTCCAGCGCAAGCTGAATGAACAGGTCTTCGCCCGACACCCCGGCGCGCGCCTTCTCGCGGATGTCCTCGTCATAGGCCTGCCCTTCGCCGATCGCCGCATTGAAGATGGTCGGGTTGGAGGTCAGGCCGGTCACCGACAGCTCGTCGATATAACGACGCAGGGTGCCGTCGTCGAGCATGTCGCGGGTGATGTTGTCGAGCCAGAGGCTCTGGCCGAGTTGGCGCAATTGCTGGATGGCTTTCATGGCGGTTCCGGCACAAAGGTCGATGGCGCAATGGCGTCGATGCGCAATGGGCAAAGCTCAACTGTGATCCAGCCCCCGTTAAATCCAGGCATGGGGTGCATGGCGCGGATGTGAGGCGTGGGGCGAGCTCTTCGCATGTGCTTCACGGCCGGCCACATGCCCAGGAAGGTCACGAAGGCGTAGCAGGCCCGATACATGCTTCACGCGGGGTAGCCAACGATTCGTCAGCCGCCTCAATCAGGAAACACTGTGTCACCGAAGAAGCGCTGTGACGGCTGCGCCGGTGGCGATACGCTTGCCGCCTTTGCGAAGCACAGTCGCAAAGACCTCAGCATGTATCTCTCAGACCCATCCACGGAGCCCAAGCCATGACCAACAAGATCGTCACCAAAGACGGAGTCGAGATCTTCTACAAGGACTGGGGCAAAGGCCAGCCTGTCGTCTTCAGCCACGGCTGGCCCTTGTCGTCGGACGACTGGGACGCCCAGATGCTGTTCTTCCTGGATCACGGCTACCGGGTGATCGCCCATGATCGCCGCGGCCATGGCCGCTCCACGCAGACGGATACCGGCAACGACATGGAACACTACGCCGCCGACCTCGCCGCCCTGACCGAGGCGCTGGACCTGCGCGATGCGATCCACATCGGCCACTCCACCGGCGGTGGCGAAGTGGCGGCCTATGTGGCGCGCCACGGCCAGAAGCGCACCGCCAAGATCGTGCTGATCGGCGCGGTGCCGCCGATCATGGTCAAGAACGCCAATAACCCGGGCGGCACGCCGATCGAAGTGTTCGACGATTTCCGCAAGCAGCTCGTGGCCAATCGCGCGCAGTTTTTCCTGGATATCCCCACCGGCCCGTTCTACGGCTTCAACCGTCCGGGCGCCAAGCTCTCCGAGGGCATCGTCCGCAACTGGTGGCGCCAGGGCATGATGGGCGGCACCAAAGCCCACTACGACTGCATCAAGGCCTTCTCGGAAACCGACTTCACCGAGGACCTGAAGAAGATCGAGCAGCCCGCGCTGGTGCTGCATGGCGACGACGACCAGGTGGTGCCGTACCAGGACGCCGGCGTGCTGTCGGCCAAGCTGCTCAAGAACGCCACGCTGAAGATCTATCCCGGCTTCCCGCACGGGATGGCGACGACGCATGCGGATGTCATCAATAACGACATCCTGGCTTTCATCAAAGGCTGATGCAAAAAGGCGGCCTCGCTGCGAAGCGGGGCCGCCTGTCTTTGCGCATGCCTGACTCGATGGTCAGTAAAGCTGAGCCAGCAGAAAAACGATCGGCACGACGACGGACGCCAACGCCAACAAGGATCGGCGGCGGGCTGCGGCGAACGATCGACCGGAAAGCCAGAGCGAGCCTACGAGGCACATCAACCCGATCAGCCACACCGCCAGGGAAACGTGCCGCTGGCTCTCGATGACAGAGCGCGCGACCGAGGGCGCCGGATCGCCAAACTGCGACATGACGCCGTAGTACGCCAGCAACCAGCCGAGCACCACCAGCACCAAGGCAAGATTGGCAGACCGACTCGCGCTCATCTCCCCTCCTGGATCATGCATGCCGATAAATGACTGATGGCCTTGATCGCCATCTAGGCATTCGCGCGCCGACCAAGTCCGAAGACGTAGTAGAGCACGGTCAACAACACCAGCCACAAGGGCCCGACAATCAGGGCCACGCGGGTATCGGGGAAGTAGCCCATCAGCCCCACTACCAGCACCAGGAACGCCAGCGCCAGATACGAGGCATACGGAAAGAACGGCATGCGGAAGACCAGCTGGCTGCGCTGCGCCTCGCTCAGGCCGCGTCGGTACTTCATCTGGGTGATCAGCACGATGCCCCAGGTCCAGATCGCGCCGAAGGTCGCCGCCGAAGTGACCCACACAAACACCTTCGCCGGCACCAGGTAGTTGAGCAGCACGCCGAACAGCAAGGCGACCAGCGACACCAGGACCGCGCGATTCGGGATGCCGCTGGGCGATGTCACCGCAAACGTGCGCGGCGCCTGCCCCTGCTGCGCCAGGTTGAAGAGCATGCGGCCGGTGCTGTAGATACCGCCGTTGCAGGACGACAACGCCGCGGTGAGCACCACGAAGTTGATGATGCCCGCGGCCGACTTGATGCCGAGCCGCTCGAAGGTCATCACGAACGGGCTGCCATGCGTACCCAGTTCGTTCCAGGGATAGATCGACATGATCACGAACAGCGCGCCGACGTAGAAGATCAGGATGCGCCAGAACACCGAATTGATCGCGTCGGGAATCGACTTCTTCGGGTTGTCCGCCTCGCCGGCGGTGAGGCCGATCATCTCCACGCCCAGGTAGGCGAACATCACCATCTGCAAGGCCATCAGCATGCCCTTGGCGCCATTGGGCATGAAGCCGCCATGCGTCCACAGGTTGCTGATGCCGGTCGGCACGCCCTGGTTGCCGAGGCCGAACACAATCATGGCGCCGCCGCCCACGATCATCAGCACGATGGTCACCACCTTGATCATGGCGAACCAGAATTCGAACTCGCCATAGGCCTTGACCGCCGCCAGATTGACCGCGCCCATGGTGACCAGCGCCGCCAGCGCCCAGATCCATTGCGGCACGTCCGGGAACCACACGCCCATGTAGACGCCTACCGCGGTGATTTCCGCGATGCAGGTCATCAGCCACATGAACCAGTAATTCCAACCGGTGAGATAACCCGGCAGCGGCCCGAGATAATCCTGCGCATAGCGGCTGAAGGAACCGGCCACCGGGTTCTGCACGGCCATCTCGCCGAGCGCGCGCATGATGATGAAAATCGCCACGCCGCCCAGCAGGTAGGACAGCAGGATGGCGGGACCGGCGAGCCGGATCGCGTTGGCGGAGCCGAGGAACAGGCCGACGCCGATGGCCGAGCCCAGCGCCATCAGGCGGATATGGCGTTCCTGGAGGCCGCGTTGCAGCGAGTCGTTGGTTTGCATGAAAGGTCCGTTGATGGATAGGGCTGGTCGTTCATGCGAGTCCGTTGTCGACCCGGATCCCGCTCGAATGGCAGTGCTTGCGCAACTTCGGCACCGGACTGGAAACCCGGCGAATTACTGGTGATCCCGGCGAAACAACGCCCATTCCTCGATCCGCTCTCCGCTGGGCAAGGTGCAATAACCCGCTTCGCCACCGTCCTTATCCTTGACGATCTCCAGTTTGCCGCCCGCCTGTCGGCAATGAACGGAGGCGGGGTTGGCCAGCTGGGTCGTGCCTGGCGTGACAGCGGCTTCGGGATGTGAAGCGCAGGCGGTGAGCATGCTGACCAGGACCGCGAGAACAAGAAGTTTCATGGTCCAACTGTCCTAGAAGAGGGTTGGCGGAGTCTACGGCGGAGATATCGCTCAGAACAGCCCGGATACCATCCGGCCAGGGGCTCGGCTAGCATGGTTCCGGCAAGCAGAGCCCATGGCCCGCGGGACCCGGGCATACGTCATCCCAGGATGGAATCCATGACACTTCTTCGAGCGATCCTGCTGTTTCTTGCCTTGCTGCTGGCGGATACGGCCTTCGCAGCAGCCTTCGACTGAAAACTGGTGAATCTGCCGGCCGGCACGGCCCACGGGAATCACAGTTTCGGTGGCATCTGCCGGCTGGAGAACGACAGATCGCATCGACGTGCTGATCTGCAACGACGACATGGTGGGCCATTTTGCGATGGACCGGATCGAGGTCGACCGGGAAACGGACAAGGCCCTGATCGACTACGTCAACACCAAGTGCTTCGGCGGCTAAAACCGGAGCCTGGCATCGTCAATCCAGGGTCCGCACTCGGAAATTGCGTCCCTTGATCTTGCCCGCACGCAGACGCTCCAGCGCTTTGCCGGCCAAGCCCCGGCTGACCGCCACATACGCACGAGTGGCAAACACATCGATCTTGCCGACGTCGTCCGCCTTGAGGCCGGCGTCGCCGGTGAGCGCGCCGAGGATGTCGCCGGGACGGAGCTTGTCCTGCCGTCCGGCGTCGATCACCAGCGTTTTCATCGGCGCCAGGTTCAGCGTCTTGCCGCGCGGTGGCGACAGCTTGAGCGGATGCCAAGCCAGCGGTTGGCCGAGGACCTGCTCGATATTGTCGGCCTTGGGCTTCTCGCGCGGCGTGCAAAGGGTGATCGCCAGCCCCGTCTGACCGGCGCGACCGGTGCGGCCGATGCGATGGGTATGGGTGTCCGGATCGTGAGCGATGTCGTAACTCACCACCAGCGGCAAGGCGGTGATGTCGAGCCCGCGGGCCGCCACGTCGGTAGCCACCAGCACGGCGCAGCTGCGGTTGGCGAACTGCACCAGCACTTCGTCGCGGTCGCGCTGCTCCATGTCGCCATGCAGGGCCAGCGCGGAGAAGCCCCGGCTGTCCAGCTCCTGCGCGACGGCGTCCACGTCGCGGCGCATATTGCAGAACACCAGCGCGTGCTGGCCGCGCTCGCCGGTGAGCAGCTGCGCGAGCGCATCGAGCTTGCGTGCCGGGTCGACCTCGACGAAGCGTTGCTCGATGGCCGGACGGGTGTCGGCCGGCGCCTCCACGGTGATCTCGACCGGATCGCGCTGCAGCCGCCTGCTTACCTCGCGGATGTCATCGGGATAAGTGGCGGAAAACAACAGAGTCTGATGATGCTTGGCGATGCGCCCGACGATATCGTCGATGGCCTCGCTGAAGCCCATGTCCAGCATGCGGTCGGCCTCGTCCAGCACCAGCACCTGGATGCCGCCGCCATGCAGGCTGCCGCGCTTCAGATGCTCCTGCACGCGGCCCGGCGTGCCGACCACGATGTGCGGGTCGTGCGTGAGCGAAGCCAGCTGCGGCCCCAGCGGCATGCCGCCGCACAAGGTCAGCAGCTTGACGTTGGGGATATTCGCGGCGAGCTTGCGAATGGCCTTGCTGACCTGGTCGGCCAGTTCGCGCGTCGGGCACAGCACCAAGGCCTGCAGGCGGATCGTTTCCACATTCAGCGATTGCAGCAGGCTCAGGCCGAACGCCGCGGTCTTGCCGCTGCCCGTCTGCGCCTGTGCGATCACGTCGCGCCCCTCCAGCATGGCCGGCAGGCTCTGCGCCTGGATGGGGGTCATCTCGTCGTAGCCCAGCGACTGGACGCTGGCGAGCAAGGCGGGCTTGAGGGGGAGCGTGGTGAAGGCGGTCATGGCGCATGATCGCATGAACGGCGGCGGTGGATGGCCGTTTTCCTACTCCTGCGCATGCCGCGTGCTTCTCGGACTCATCAGGCACCTCGGGGCGGCGGTGCGGCCTAGCTATTCCACTGCGCCTCCTCCATGTGTAGGGAAACGCCTTTTTTGTGTAGGCCAAGCCAAAGATGCTCGACGGATTTGCAAGACTTGCGGATGAAGCGACATTGATCGCTGTATATCGATGCTATACAGTAGGCATCGATCATCCCCGTGCCCAACGACTTTCTGGCATGACGTCCTGTGGCCAAGAAATGCCCGTGCATGGCTTCAACCAGAATCTGGGACGAGCAAAGATGATCAGGAGTTTTCGCCACAAGGGTGTGAGGAAATTTTATGAGACCGGCTCAACGGCAGGCATCCAGATCCACCATCGGGCTCGCTTGCGCATCCTGCTTACGGTCCTGGATGCAGCTGTCGCACCATCCGACATGGGAGCGCCCGGCTGGGAACTTCACCCTTTGAAGGGCGAGCTCGCCGGACTCTGGTCGGTCAAGGTCAACGGCAATTGGCGCCCGACCTTCGCCTTCCAGGGCAAAGACGCCATCCTGGTGGACTACCAGGACTATCACTGAGGAATAGTCATGGCTCGCATGCATAACCCCGCCCATCCCGGCGAAGTACTACGCGAATATCTTGGCGATCTTTCCGTCACGGAAGCGGCGGGACGCCTTGGCATCACGCGGGTATCCCTGTCCCGTATCCTTAATGGCAGGAACGGGATTTCTGCGGACATGGCGCTGCGTCTCGAAGCGGCCCTGGGCACCAGCGCGGAGATGTGGACGACGATGCAGGCGCAGTTCGACCTGTGGGAAGCGCGGCAGAAAAAGCGGCCCAAGATCGTGCCGTTTCCTCCTGCAGCTGCTTGAGCCGCTACGCCGTCGCGCGAATCCGAAATGCCCTCGCCGTACGAATGGCGATAAGCACGAAGGCCACCAGCACCACCAGCTGAGTGCCTCCGAACAGCGCCTTCTGCGTGTCTGCCGCAAGAGCGACCAGCGCGGGAACCTTGGCGAAAATCTGCGCCACCAGCACGAACACGAGGAAGTACTCGCTGACCACCACGCCGAGCGGGAACTGCGTCGTCCAGAACGCTGAGCGACCAACGGCCTGTCGCGCGGCAAGCGCCCAACCGAGCACGATCAGCGCGACGATGCCCACTCCGATGGCAGGCGTGAAACCGTGATAGGGAAACATAAACCCGGTCACGCTGGTGAGGATGGCGGTGACGAGAAACGTCGTGATCGCCGCCGAACGCAGCCGCCCTACTGTCAGCTCGCGAATGGCCGGCACGCCGGCGACGATCGCAATCATGCTGAGCAGCGTATGGAAAGCTGTGAACCAGCCGAGCGGAGTGTTCATGCGCGTGCTCCCTTGCGTTTTTTCACCTGAACCAGGGCCGATAGGATGCTTTGCGGCAAACCGCGACTCCGCATGCGTGGCCACTCGACCTTGTGTCCCGGCAGACGGAAAGCTTGCCCGCCCACTATGAAGCGATATACCTGGAGCCGCCATCCACTATTGGGTATATCTGATGTCATCGAGCTGCCGGTTTGCTTGGGAGCTCGAGTACCCCCTCGTACACCGTCAGGTCACCAGGCGAGAAGCAGCAAAAGATCACTTCCCGTATCGCTTGCGCCTCCTCCAGGGCCGCGCGCACGGTCGCAACCGCAACACCCGCGGCCTGCTCGATCGGGTAGCCGTAAATGCCGGTGCTGATGCTGGGAAACGCCAGCGTGCTGACGCCATGCGCTACCGCCACCTCGATCGAACGCCGATAGCAGGACGTCAGCAAGGCCTTCTCCCCCTCCCCACCACCGCGCCAGACCGGCCCCACCGTGTGGATGACGTGCCTGGCCGGCAGCCGGTAACCCTTGGTGATCTTCGCATCGCCGGTCTTGCAGCCGCCGAGCAGGCGGCACTCATGAACCAGCTCGGGCCCCGCGGCCCGATGGATGGCGCCGTCCACGCCGCCGCCGCCGAGCAGGGAGGAGTTGGCGGCGTTGACGATGGCGTCGAGGTCGAGGGTGGTGATGTCGGCGCGCAGGGCGCGGAGGATGGCGGTCATCGGATATCCCTAACTCGGCAAGCAATCAGACGCGCTAACGACCGATCTTCTCGCCAATGTAGCGTAGCAACGGCGCGGCATGGATGAGCATCGAGGACGGTCCGTCCTCTTTTATGTCCGTATCGATCATACCGAGCAGGAATTCCCAGCTGTCGCCAAGACTGCCTACCTCATTCACTTCAGTGATGGGAGTCAGGACGTCCAAAGCCGCATCGCTGCTGATGTCCCAGAAATAGTCATGGTCCAGGGTGAATTCCGGTCCATGCACGCGCTCGGCGTGTTCGAGAAGATCATTGACGACGCGACGGAGATCACCAAGCTGGACAACGGGATATTTGAGCATGAGTTACCGGTCGCCCGTGCCATGGAAGTGGACTGGATTAAATACGATCAGATGCGGTGAGTCATCGAAGCCAGGCTGTTTATCGGCCAGATGTTCATGATCGTAGGAAGCCCCCATGCGTTCCATGCGCTGCGCCGAAGAAACCAGAAACGAGGCGATGTTCCTCAACTCCTCAGGACTGGCGACCAGCGTGACTTCCGACAGCACCATCGGCCCACTCTTTTCGGCTGACGCCTCTTCGTCGATATATCCATAAATCCTCATATCGCCCCAAGCTCCCTCAGATAAGCACAGAACATATCCGCCATGGCATCCGCATAAGCCTTGATCTCTTTCTCCGTCCGCGCCGTCTCCGAAAACTCCTTCCCCACCGCACTCATCGTCGCCTTCACCAGCTCCCCCGCCATCTCCCGCCTGGCCTTCGTCGCCTTGGGCAATGCCTCTCGCATGAACGCCTGCATCGCGCGCTCACCCGAGGCCTTTACCTCCTTCGCCTCCGGTGCATCGCGATAAAGCGGGGCGGCATCGCTGAGCGCCACGCGCATCGCAGCCTCTTCGCATTCGGAGCGGATGAAGGTGTGGATCAGGGCGCGCAGGCGATCCAGCGGTGCCCTGCGCTTGTCCTGCAGGATCTCGTGCAGCAGGCCCGTGGTCTGCTGCCATTCGTCGCTCTGCAGGCGGAACAGGATGGCCGCCTTGTTCGGGAAGTACTGGTAAAGCGAACCGATGCTGACGCCGGCCTTCTCGGCCACGCGCGCGGTGGTGAAGCGGTGCGCACCCTCCTTCGCCAAAACCTGAGCAGCCGCTTGCAGGATGGCGGCGACGAGCTCGGTCGAGCGCGTCTGTTTAGGCTGTTTTCGCGAGGAAATCTTGAGGTTCTTGCGTTCGGTCATGGCGGCACCGGCAATGCGAATAGGAAACCTGACTAATTCGTCGCATTCTAATCCGGCACCGCAACTACTGCACAAGTACCGGAGAAAACCGCATGACCACCCTTACCACTACGCCGCTCGCCCCCTTGCTGGAGCGCCTGTTTGCCCAGGCCAAGGCGGCGACCAGCCCCGCCTGGTCCGACTTCCCGCGCGAGGAGCTGTCGCGGCTGATGCACAGCAAGACCGAGTATCTCGATTTCTACGGCCGCCTGAAGGACTTGTGGCTGCCCGTCTCGCGCAACACGGCCCAGCTGCTCTACATGCTGGCGCGCGGCTGCCGTGCGAAAGCCATCGTGGAGTTCGGCACCTCGTTCGGCATTTCCACCTTGCACCTGGCGGCGGCCCTGCGCGACAACGGCGGCGGCCGTCTGATCACCACTGAATTCGAGCCAGGCAAGGTTGCGCAGGCACGCGAGCATCTGCAAGCCGGCGGCGTGCTCGACCTGGTGGAGATTCGCGAAGGCGATGCGTTGAAGACGTTGAGTGCGAATCTTCCCGAGTCGATCGACCTGGTGCTGCTGGACGGAGCGAAAGCCCTTTATCCGGAGGTGCTGAATCTGCTGGAAAGTCGCCTGCGCCCTGGCGCGCTGATCGTCGCGGACAACGCGGACTACAGCCCGGAGTATCTGGAGCGCGTGCGCGCACCGGCCAGCGGCTATCTGTCGGTGCCCTTCGCCGAGGACGTCGAGCTGTCGATGCGGCTCGGCTGACGGAAATCCGGTCGGCCATGTGCAAGGCCGTAGGAGGACCATCATGAGCAACAGCCTCTTGCTCCGTATCCTTGCCCTGGCCGAACGGATCGAACCCGACCGCGAGGCGATCTGGGAATGGTTCTTTCGCACGCCCATTTCGCCCTATGGCAGGACGGCTTATGAACTTGGACAGGATGGCGAGGGCGATGCGGTGATTGCGTTCCTGGAGCGGGCGATTGAAGCATCGAATACCAGTCACCTCGACGTCATCCCGGCGCAGGCCGGGATCCTGTGACGACAACAGCAGGTTGTCGCGTCACGCAGACAAGTAAAGGAATAAAGGCCGTGCAACTTTTACGTGACAATCCAACGTGACTGTCACTGGATCCCGGCCTGCGCCGGGATGACGAGCTGGCAGCATCGCGCCTGGCTGTACTGGCCGTTCGGCGGATACCGCGTTCACCTGCCCCCGCGCTAGCATCGATCTGTTTCGTACATGCCAAGGAATGCGCTCGATGCTACGGAATCTCCAGCTTGCCGCTCTCGCCCTCGCAGTCCTCTTCGCCACGCCAGGCATGGCGCAACATGACCACCGCTCCAGCGTGCCCAATGGTTGCCAACCGCTGGGCACGCACAAGGTGGGCGACATCGGTTGCTACATCGTCGCGCAGGAGTCGATGGTCAATCCGCCCGGTGGACCGCTTTATTGGCACCTGGATACATTCGCCGACGTCAAGGCGGCGCGCGTCGCCCGCAGTACCAACGGCAGCGTGATCGAGGCCTACGGGCAGGTCTGGCTGCTGACGGTCGCCGAGGAAAACTGGAATCCGGAAGGAGGCCGCCATGTCGCCACCATCGGCCCGTTCACGCCGTTGACCAAGGGCATGCAGACCGCGACCTACATGGTCGCGACCACGGATGCCAACATGGATTCGCCGCCGCACACCCACGCCGGCCCGGAAGTCTTCTATGTCATCGACGGCGAGCAATGCCTGGAGACGCCCGACGGCATGCAGTCCTTGAAGGCAGGTGAAGGCCGCGCCGTGGCCGGCGGCGTACCGATGAAGCTGTATGGCGCCGGCAGCGTGACGCGGCGGGCGCTGGTCCTCGTGCTTCATGACGCCGCGCAGCCGGTGGTGATCCGTCGTCCGGCGTGGCAACCGAAGGATCTGTGCCTTGCCGGAACGGATGAACACATGCCGGCGGGTGCCTTCGTGCCTAGCTCACCGGAATATCGATCCGCTCGATGAACTTCCGCCGCGGGAACCATCGCCGCCCCGCATCGCGCAACTTCGCCGCCACCTTGGGCATGGCTTCCAGCGTCGCGGGAACCGCCTGGTACACACTGGTGGCCGCCGTTTCCCACCGCGCGAAATGCATGTCGCCCAGCGCCTGCTTGAACTGCTCCATGGTGATCGGCTTGCCCATGATGCCCGCGCGCGCAGCCATCGGATGCACGATCTCGAACAGCAGGTCGTTGCGGATGTTCAGATGCAGGATGCAGTCGTCATAGCGCCGCTGCGAGGCTTCGACTTCCACGATCAGGCTGGCGTCGCCGCGCTCCACCAGGAAGGTCAGGTCTTCCACGCGCTGGCGCGCATGGCTGCTGGGCGGATTGGGAAAGGCGCGCAGGTTGGAGATCTGATGCCAGCTGTCCTTGCCCTTGGAGAGCTCGGCCTGCACGGTGGACAGGTAATGCGCCTGCGACACCAGCACCAGGATCGCGCGGTTGATCGCGCCGGCACGCAGCTCCTCGCGCCGCACGGACTCGTTGATGCCCTGGTATTTGAAGGCGAGCACGGCGCCCAGCAGCGTACCCACGAAGGGGAACGTCCAGGTCGCCAGGTCCTTCGGCGCGATCGCGTCGGTGAAATACGCGACGGCGAACAGCAAGGCTACGAACAGCAGTGCGAGCACTGCAAGCAGCCCTCCACCTACGCCAGACACTCTCATGGGATCACCCTTCGGTCACCAGTCCGGTCCCCCTGGTCGATCGACGATGCTCGCACAGCATAGTGTGAAGGCGCCGACGGGCCTAGGTTCCGGGCCGGCGCGCCGGGATCTGATGGGCGTCGACGGGGGTTGCCGTTCAGCCAACGCCGACAACGCTTACTTGCCGCCGCCCTCGATGCTGTGGTGGTCGTAGCTGACCACACGCACCAGTTGCCACCGGCCGTCCTGGTAGCGCCAGATGTGCAGGAACTTGCCTTCGCCCTGGCAGGCGTTCGAACCGATCTGGCAGAAGCGATGCGTGCCCGTCTCGATCGCGCCGTAATCCTTGATCGGATACACCTCGAGCGTGCCGACCAGCTCGCGGCGCACCTTGTGGCAGATGTTGCGGCGGGTGGCGTCGACCACCGCATCGCGGCCGGTCATCAGTCCGGCCTTGTCGTGGAAGAACTCGACGTCCGCACTGAAGTAATCGCCGAAGGTCTTCAGGTCGCAGTTGTTGTAGGCGTCGAAGACTTTCCGGTCCAGCTCATTGACGGTGCGCACCAGCGCATCGCCTTCCGGGATCGCGGCAGGCGTGGCGGCCTGCGCGACCGGGCACGCGAACAGCGGGACAAGCAACAGGGCAAGGCGCGAACGGCGAGAGGCATGCATGGAAGGCTCCTGGTCGGCGGGATCCACTGACGGTCGGCAACCGTCCTGCGCATCGGCCCGGCAAGCCTAAGCCTTCAGCCGCCCGCGCACAGCATGCCGGATGGCATCCCGCCTCAGCCCTGCAGTTCGGCCAGTTGCCGGCGCAGTTCCGCGTTCTCCGCCGTCAGCTCGGCCACGCGCTGGCGCAACGCGAGCAGTTCCTCGCGCTCGGCCAGCACCGGCTCCGCGGCAGCCTTGCCTTCGTCCTCGTCTTTCTGGCGCGGCTTGCGCCGCGACTCGCGCACGCGCTTGGCGGCTTCCTTCAGTTCCTTCCCGCCGGCCTCCGCGGCGGCGCGCTGCTCCTCCACCGGCAGGCTGGCCACGGCGGCGGCGGCATTGATCGATAGCATGCCGGACTTCACGGCGGCGACTACTTCCTCGGTGGCCTGCTTCTGGATCTTCTCGATCAGGCCGACCTGGCTCTGGCTCAGGCGCGCCTCGCGGGCGAGATCGTCGCGGCTGGGCACGGGATCGGCAGCCGAAACCACGGCCGGAGCTTCGACAGGCATGACCTGCGCTTCCGCCACGGCTTCCGCGCCCATGGCTGGCGCCTCGTCTTCGCTGGCCTTTGCTTTCCCCCGACGCGCCGCCAGGATTTCGCGCTTGCGCAGCGCCAGCACCCCGCGCTGGAACGGCGATACGCTGCGCCTTCCCAGATGCTGTTCGATCATCCACAGGTGCACGTCCTCCATGGACTGGAAGCGCGTGTTCTGGATGGTCTGGAACGGCAGGTCGTGCTTGCGGCATACGCTATAGCGATGATGGCCGTCGACCAGGGTATCGCCCCACAGCACCAGGGCGTCGCGGCAACCTTCGGCGAGGATGCTGCGCTCCAGCGCCTCGTACTCGTCCGGCGTCATGGGGTCGATATAGGCCTTGAGTTCCTCGTTGACGACTATGTCCGTCATCGCGCGCTTCCGGAATGGCAAAAGGGGCGCATTGTAGAGAGTGAGGGCCGCTCGCGCTGCCTTGACGGGGAGCGTCATTTGCACTCACCAACCATCTCCCTTGCGTTTGCCGACCGGGCGGGCGTGACCACCGCCGGCTTCCAGGCGACGGCCGCGCCGCGCTATCTTGCGCGGCGGAGCATCGTCGATCCCTCCCTCAAGCTCACCGGGAAGCCAGCCCATGGCCAGCAACCACCCGTACCTTTCCGCGCCCAGCCGCGAGCAGGCGCTGCACGCGCTGTACGAGGCGGCCGAGCTCGAACACTGCCTGATGTGCACTTACCTGTATGCCGCGTTCTCGCTGAAGAGCTCGGTCGACGAGGGCCTCACGCCGGCGCAGCTGGACGCCGTGTCGCGCTGGCGGCGCGCCATCCTGCAGGTGGCCACCGAAGAAATGGGCCACCTGGTGGCGGTATGGAACATCACGGTGGCGCTGGGCGGCGCGCCACGCATCGGCCGCTTCAACTTCCCGCTGGACCCCGGCATCCTGCCGGCCGGCGTAGTTGTGAAGCTGGCTCCGTTCAACGTGGCCACGCTGCAACACTTCATCTACCTGGAACGCCCCGCCGGCTCGGCCGAGCCGGACGGCGAAGGCTTCAGCGCGGACCGCAGCTTCGTGCGCGGCGCCGACGGCCCTCGCCTCACGCCGATGGGCGTGGACTACGACACCGTCGGCCAGTTCTACGAGAAGCTCGCAGAAGGCCTGCGCCGCATGGTCGACACCTATGGCGAGTCCGGCGCGCTGTGCGGCACGCCGGAGTTGCAGTTGACCGATGCCGACGCCAACCTGCCCGGCTGCAAGCGCGTGATCTGCCTGAAGACCGCGCTGGCCGCCTTCGATGCCATCGTCACCCAGGGCGAAGGTGCGCAGGAAAACGTCGAGGACTCGCACTACCGGAAATTCGCCGCAATCCGTGCGGAATACCAGGCCTTGCTGGCGGAGGATCCGAACTTCGTGCCGGCCTTCCCCGCGGCGACCAATCCGGTGATGCGGCGTCCACCGCGTCCGGAAGGCCGCGTGTGGATCGAGGACGCGCGCGCCATCGCCACCGTCGACCTGGCCAATGCCGCGTACGGCCTGATGCTGCGCCTGCTCGGCTATGCCTACGCGGTGCCGTCGCCGGATCCGGACAAGGCACTGGCGGTGGACCTGGCGGTGGGCCTGATGCGCGCGATCGCGCCGCTGGCCGAACGCGCCGCACGGCTGCCGGCCGGTCCGTCCAATCCGCAATGCCATGCGGGCCTGTCGTTCATTGCCTTGCGCGATGCGTCGGCGTTGCCGCCGGGGCCCGGTGCGCGGCGCTATTTCATCGAGCGGCTGCAGCAGTTGGCGGATGCAGCGGTGCGCTTGAACGAGCCAGGCGATGCGCGCACTGCGGGGGCCGCGACCTGGCTGGCGCGGTTGGCGCAGAGTGCGGCGCAAGGCTTCGATCCGGACCGCCCGGCCGGCCTTGTGCAGGCGCCTGCCCCGGCGATCGCCGCAACGCCACCGCCTCCCGCGCCGCCGGCCAGCGTGGAAGACGGTATCGAACGCGTCGAAGGCGAGAAGCTCACCCTGCTGTTCGAAAGCAAGCGCTGCATCCACGCGCGCTTCTGCGTCACCGGCGCGCCGACCGTGTTCCTCGCCAATGTGCAAGGCCCGTGGATCCATCCCGACACCGTGGACGTGGAACGCCTGGCCGAGATTGCCCACGCCTGCCCGTCCGGCGCCATCCAATATCGCCGCCGCGATGGCCGGCCCGACGAAACGACGCCGCCGGTGAACCTTGCCGGCACGCGCGAGGCCGGCCCCTACGCCTTCCGCGGCGAGCTGTATCTCAACGGCGTACCTGCCGGCTATCGCGCCACCCTATGCCGCTGCGGCGCCTCGAAGAACAAGCCGTTCTGCGACGGCTCGCATCACGATGCGGGCTTTACGGCCAGCGGCGAACCGCCGACCGGCAAGGCCACTGACATGCTCGCCATGCGCAACGGCCCCTTGCATCTCGAGCCGCAGCCGAACGGACCATTGAAGGTGCGCGGAAATCTCGAAATCGTCAGCGGCACCGGCAGGATGGTGGCAAGGGTGACGAGCGCGTTCCTGTGCCGCTGTGGCGGCAGCAAGAACAAGCCGTTCTGCGATGGGACGCACGCGACGATCGGGTTCGTGGCGGATTGACCGGGCGACTCAAACCGCCTCGCGCAAATACGCCAACATGGCTTCATTGAACTCCTCCGGCCGCTGCAGCAGCGCGAAGTGGGTTCCTCCAGACAGGACGATCGACCTGGCCCCAGGGATGACCCTGACCAGATGCTCCGTATGCTCTCGCGTAATGAATTCGTCGCTCTCGCCCGTGACGATCGCCACCGGCACGCGGATCGCCGCCAGCGCGGCATCGTCGTAGGTAGGCTGCGCCTGCGTCATCCGATCGACCGCCTGCGCGATCTCGTCGAAGCGCTCCGCCTCCGGCGAAAAGCGCGCGTGATCGAGCTTCACCCGATTGAACATGCGCCCCAGCACCGGATCGTCCATATCCAGCGGCTTCAATCCGTCCAGATGCATCACGGTACCGAATGCGAACACGCGGCCGACTCGCTGCGGATGCCGCATGGCCAGGGTCAGACCGATGATGGCGCCGTCGCTCCAGCCCACGATCGCGGCTGCCGGCAGTTCCAGCGCATCCATCACCGCCAGCACTTCTTCGGCTTCCAGCGCGTAGCTCAGCGGCTCCGCACCCAGCGTACTGCGCCCGCGGCCGCGGTTGTCGATGGCGATCGCGCCGTAGCCTGCCGCAGTGAGCGCTGCGATCTGGCGGCTCCAATCGGCGGCCTGGTTGAACGCCCCGTGCAGGAGGAGCACCGGTGCTCCTTCGCCGTATACGCCGCACCAGATCGAAGCGCCCGCATGGGACACGCGCAGTTCCCGCACCGGCGTCGGCAACGGCGGCGTGCCGTGCGCGGCGTAGTGACTTAAATCTTCGTCGCGGAATTCCATCGGGCCCTCTTCGGTGTGGCACGGATGACCAAGCCGGCAGCATGAACCCCTGGCCCGGACATGGGAAGCAAGCTGCATGGGCGAAGCGGTATCGCCGAGCAATGCTAAGGAAAGAGCTGCCCCTCCACGCGCGTCGAGCAGACGCCGCCGATCCACAGGTCCGTGCCATCGCTGCGCACATGGATGCGGCCAGCGCGTCCGAGCGCGGTGCCCTGGGCAATCACGAAGGACGGCGGCGCCATACCCTGGTCCAGCAGCCAGCGTGCGAGGCCGGCGTTGAGGCTGCCGGTGGCCGGATCCTCGGGCACCGCATCGCCGCCGATGAAAGCGCGCACTTCGAACAAGGCATCGCCGCCGGGCCAGGGCGCACATAGACCGATCGGGATGCCCTGCAGACCCGCTAGATCCGGCGTCAATCCGAGCAGGCGCGCACGATCGCCGAGCATCAGCGCGAGCCAGCCCGCGCCATTGTCGACCCAGCGGGCATGCAGCACTTCATCGCGGCGCAGCCCGAAGGCAGGAAGGATGGCCGCCACCAATGACTCGTCGACCGCGTCGGTGCGCAGCATGGGCGGTGCGGCAAAAGCCCGCTGTCGCCCCTCGACGCGCACGCGGACCAGCCCCACGGCGCAGGACTGCAGCACCTCCCCGTCCCGCGCCTGGCCGCCGGCCGCCAGCCAGGCATGGCAGGCGCCCAGCGTCGGGTGGCCGGCGAAAGGCATTTCGCGCAGGCTGGAGAAGATGCGCACGCGATAGTCGGCGCGCGGATCGTCCGGCGGCAGCAGGAAACAGGTTTCGCTCAGCTGGGTCCAGCGCGCCAGCGCCAGCATGTCGTCGTCCGTCAGGCCATCGGCGTCGTGCACGATGGCGACGGGATTGCCGCGAAACGCCTCGGCGGAAAACACATCGACCAGGGTGAATCGCTTCGCGCGCATCGGCATCCCATTCGGTCGGCCCGCGTCGCGCGGAGCCGCAAAGGCGGGACTTTAGCGCAACCGCGCGCGGCCCCGGCTAGCCCGGCCTGGGCCCCTGCTGCTGCGCCACCTGCACCTCCTGCGGCCGCTGCTCGAGCGCGGCCGAGCGTTGCAGAGTCTCCTGCAGCGGTGGCGCTGGCGTATGCAGGTCCACCTGGCCGAGCATGCCCGGGATGCGGCCGGCGACGTAGACGGTGTCGTTCTCGACGAGCACGGCGCGGACGTGACCCGCTTTGACGCCGCCCTCCTTCGCGGCGAGCGTGATCTGCGCGACGCGGTCTTCCGACATGCCGGCAGGCAAGCGCTGCTTCAATTCGTCGTACAGCGCAGGCGCCACGTCGCGCGCGGCAAGCCTGGCGGCGCCGGGCTCGGGCGCCGGCTGCGCCGGCTGCCCGTTCTCGGCAAGCACGAACGGACTCCTGGCGATGGCACGGAACGGATCGGCCGGATGGATTTCTTGTGCCTTGTGTTCGCGCTCCAGCCGCACCTGCCGGGCATCGTCCAGTTCGGCGCGTTCCTTGGGATCGGTGACGGTGGTGGCGGGCGTGCGGAAGCCGAATTCGGCGATGTCGCTGCGCGCGTCGTGCAGCCATTGCTGGGTGCGCGGAATGAATTCGTAGCGGTCGTTGCCGCGATGGATCACGTTCGGATCGACCTGCGGCGACGTCGTCGTCGCGCCGGCATAGGCCACGCCCATGTCCTTGACGTATTCGGCGCGGCGCATCTCGTCGTCGCCATACTTCGCCACCACCGCGGCGAGCGTGTCGTAGCCGCGCCAGACACCGAGCCGACCGTTGTCCAGCATGGTGTGCCAGGCCCCTTCCATCGCGGCCTCACCGCCGTGGCGGCGCGCGGCGTCGAGCAGGCGGTTGGGGGTCCAGGCATCCGCGTCGATGCGCTTGCGCGCGAACGCTTCGGCGTGGGCTTCCTGCACGTCCCTCACCGGCAGGTTGAGCGCCAGCTCCGGCGAGCCGCCGTTGAAATGCGCGGCGCGGCGCGCGAAGTCCACCCGCACCAGGTCCTGGCCGAACTCCTCCCAGCCGCGTTCGCTCAGGATGGTGTGGTTGCGGCTGTAGGCGTAGTTCTGCGCGTACAGATTGGCGACGGCGCCGGGCATGTTGTCGTTGCGCACCACGCCCAGGGCGAGCAGGCCGTAGCCGTCGGCGCCTTCGTGCTGCGCCAGGTAGTTCCAGTAGCGCTCGCGATTGCCCTGACGGGCGTAATAGCCGAGCACTTCCATGTCCTGTGCGTTCAGTCCATCCATAGATCGAATCTCCTTGCGCTTGCGTGCGCCGGTTCAGGGGGGCGTGGCGCGATACCGTTCCAGCAGGCCCGATATGCGCTCTTCGATGCGTTTCCAGTCCACCAGGTAGGCGCGCAGGTAGAACACGCTGATGCGCAAGCCGTAGGCGGGGACGGTGAAGGTCTGGCGGCAGCCGCCGCGCTCCACGCCGGGCGGCGTGTTCTGCAGCTTGCCGCCGATCAGGCGCGCGCCCGCGATGGTGCGCGAAGTGCAGACGATGACCGTGCGCAGGCGCCCCGCCTCGTCGCGCGCCAGGTACCAGTCGTCGCCGTTGCGCGCGAGGTTGTCGCCGCTGGCGTCGATGCCGTGGGCGCGAAAGTAGGCGGCAAGCTTGCCGGGATCGGCGTAGTACGGCGTAAGCCCGTGCACCGGCTCGCCCTCGATACGCAGGCTGCGGTGTTGCGCGGGATCGTCCGGCGCGGCGAACGAGCGCCCGGGCGGGCCTTCGTTGATCAGCGCGGGCAGCAGTGCATCGAGCAGCGGGCGCTCCATGTAGCGCAGGTCGATGTCGATGCTGCGGCTGCCCCAGGTCTCGCTGTAGCCGGCCGCGGCGCGCGCTCCCGCCGGCAGCGCTTCCAGCGCCGGCCAGGCCAGGTTGAGGCGCGCGCCGTCGCGATCCGGGCCGACCTGGCTCTCGTAGAGGTTCATGGGAAAGCGGAAAGTGTTCGGTCCGAGCCGCGCCGGCACCGGCCGGTCGCTGTAGCCGGTCCATGCCTGACCCGCCACGGGAGCGGCGGCGGAGGAAACCGATGCGGAAGCGGGCATCGAGGCCGTCGCCATCGCGGCCTGGCAGGCCCATGCCGCGAGGCAGGCCAGCATCAAACGCATTCCGCTCGCCTTCGCTTGCATCCGCCCTCCATGGCTTGCCGGTGGTCCGCCTTCCCTCATCGAACGGAGGAAAGCGCCCTTGCCTCGATGGCCGCCCTGGGCCGAGGCATCGCAAGATCATAGCGGCTGGCCGCCGGCCAGGCCATGCGAGCCCGACGGTCAGCCGGGCCCGTTCGCCGGAAATGCTGTTGCGCGCACATTTCCGCCCAGACGCGATGCGGATCGCCGGGAAGAAAAAAGGGCCGGCCACGGCGGAGGGGAGATCGATCCCGCCGTGGCCGGCCCGGCGCCTAAAGGCTTTGCTTTACAGCTTGAAGTTGACGCCGACGGCGAAGGTGCGGCCGTTCTTGTATTCGCCGATCGGGGCGTACTTCACGTCGTTGTACCAGTAGTAGGTGGAATCCAGCAGGTTGGTGGCGCTGAAGGTGACGGACATCCACTGGTTGACCTGGTACGAGGCACTGAAGTCCAGTTCCTTGTACTGGTCCGCGAACACATGCGAGTCGAGGCGGCCGATCTGGGTGAAGTACGGCGAACGCCAGCTGTAGTTCACGCGTGCCGACCACGGCCCCTTCTCGAAGTACGGGATGATGTTGAAGGTGTTCTTCGACAGGTACGGCAGGTTCAGGCCGGTGCTGGTGTCGGCATGCGCGTAGGTGTAGTTGGTCTGCACGCCGAAGCCATGGCCGAGATCCTGTTGGTACAGCAGGGAGATGCCGCGCACCTTGGCGTTGGAGACGTTCACCGGCGAGGTGATGGTGTAGAGATTGGTCTGGCCGGTGGTCGGATCGAGGAAAGTGCGCTCGTCGGTGGTGCTGACGATGTAGTTGCCGATCTTGCGGTAGAACACTTCGGCGCCAAGCATGCTGGAAGGCGCGAAATACCACTCGCCGGCCAGGTCGTAGTTGGTGGACGAATACGGCTTGAGGTTCGGATTGCCCGCACTGCCGGTGCAATTGCCGGTGCTGCCGCCGGTGCAGTTCAACGACACCGAGCCGGCCAGGTCCGAATAGCGCGGGCGCGCGATCACCTTGGACACACCGAAGCGCGCCACCTTGCTGTCGTCGATGTCGTAGGCGATGTTGAAGCTCGGCAGCGGCTTGTAATAGTGCGTCTTGCCCTGCGTCAGATAATAGGCGCCGCCGTTGTTCGACTGGTAATAGGTGGACTTGTCCGTGGTGTCCACATAGCGCACGCCGAAGTTACCGCGGAAGCCGCCGGCGTTGTAGTTGAACTGCGTGTACAGGTCGCGCGTCATCTCGCGCACGTTGTAGATCGACGGATAGTTGAGGTTGTACGGACCCTGCGGCTGGCCGTTGAGGTAGGACTTCACCGCACCGAGGTTGGCGGTCGGCCAGTCGGTCAGGTCGCCGCCGGCGTGCAGGCCGTCATACAGGTTTCCCGGCGTGGTGCCCGGCTCGAAGTCCGTGAGCGAGATCGCATCGGTGGTGTTGATGCGGTTGCCCTGCGAGAACTGCGAGTTGACGTGGTTGATGTACTTGAAGCCCATCTGCACCTGGTAGATCGGGCCCCACTCCAGGTCGCGGCTGGCGTCGAACTGGGCGTAGCGCTCGCGGTCCTTGGTGGTCTCGTAGTAGATGCCGCCGGCCTGGTACTTGCCGTTGAGGGTCGAATCGCCCGGGGGCGAACCGGCCGGCGACGCCGGCAGGCCCCAGTTGGAAGCCGAGCCGTTGTCGTAGTTCACCGAGGTGTTGCGGCCGTCGTAGCTGAAGTTGTAGCCGCCCGAGTTCAGCAGGTACTTCATCAGGTACTCGGGGTCCTTGCCGCCGCGGGCGGCGGTGTAACCGACCTGGCTGGTCAGGATCCACTTGTCGCCGTTGTAGTCGTGGCGCAGGTTGAGGCTCTTGGTGGTCACCTTCGACATGCGGTAGTTGGCGTCGAGCTCGGCATACGGCTGGCCGTTGCCGGTATTGGCCGACACCGTCGCGTTGGTGATGTAGCCGTTGTTGACGGTCAGGTCGGTGATCTTGTTGGTGTCGCCGCAGCCCGGGCAGACGTAGCGCGATTCACTGAAGTTGTTGTACGAGCCGCGGACGTAGATGCCGGTCAGGTTGAACTCGTTCTTTTCGTCCGGGCGCCACTGCAGCGCGGACTGGATGCCGTCACGCTTGCGCACCTGCTGGAAGTAGGAGCTGTTGATGCCGACCGGGTACTTGGCGGTGGCCACGTCGCCGCTGCCGTGCACGGTCGCCGTCGACGGAATGCTGGTGCCGGGCGTGGAGTAGCCGAAGAACTCGATGCCGGCGCGCGACAGGTTCTCCTTGTCGTGCGTCACCGCGGTCAGGAAGCCGAAGGTGCTGTCGCTGTTCTTCCAGCTCCACAGCACCGAGCCACGCGGATTGCCTTCTTCCGAGCGGTCGTTGTAGCTGTAGCCGAGCGAACCGCGCAGCGTATTGGCCGGCAGGTCCAGCGGCTTACGCGTATTGACGATCACCGTACCGCCGATGCTGCCTTCGTCGATATGCGCCTCGGGCGACTTGTATACCTGCATGTTGCCGATGATTTCCGGCGACAGCAGGGTGTAGTTGAAGGTGCGGCCGCTGGTGTCGGTGGGGTTGCCGCCCCAGTCGCCGGAGGCGATGGTCTGGCCGTTGATCAGCACGCGGTTGAGCGCGGGGTCGGTGCCGTTGATGCTGACCTTCTCGCCTTCGCCGAACTGGCGGTCCACCGAGATGCCCGGCAGGTGCGAGAGCGATTCGGCGGCGTTGGTGTCGGGGAACTTGCCGATGTCCTCGGCATTGATCGCATCGACGATGGCGTTGGCGTTGCGCTTGATCTCGATCGCCTTGGCCAGGCTCTCGCGGTAGCCGGTCACCGTCACCTGCTGGAGGTTCTGCGCCTGCTTGTCCTGGGCGCGCTGCTGCGGCGTCTTGTTGCTCTTGTCGCTGCTCGCAGGGGTCTTGCTGTCCTGCGGCGCCGCGGCGGCGGTGTCGTTCTGTGCATGCGCGGCGCCGGCGAGGCCAAGGCCGCACAGGATGCTCGCGCAGAGGAGTTTTTTGCCGTGCTTGATCATCAGGTCCCACCCCTTTCGTTGGTTTTACCGCGGAGGCCCCTCCCAGGACGTCCGCAGCGAGGCTGTGCTGTGTGTAGATATCCCGCCCGCTCGGACGGTGTCGGCCCTTATCCCGGCGCCTGTGTCGCGGTGCGGGTATGCAGATGCCAGCTGGCGGCACCGACGACGCCGAGCTGGCCGTGGTCCACCACGCGAATGGGGACCTTGTGCAGGAACGGGCGCATCACGCCCTTGTCGAGGAAGCGCTCGACCAGCGGGCCGCAGCGCAGCAGGTCGACGATGCGCGAGAGAAAACCGCCGGCCAGGTACACGCCGCCAGTGGCGCCGTAGAGCATGGCCAGGTCGCCCGCGAAGGAGCCCATCCAGCCGCCGAACATCTGCACGGCCTCGTAGGCCACTTCGTCGCCGGCTTCCGCGGCGGCGACCACGTCGGCCGGTTCCGCGCAGGAGGGGTAGCGGTCGTACACCGCGCACAGTGCGGCATAGAGGCGATGCAGGCCGGGGCCGGACAGCACCGCCTCGTAAGGCGTGTGGCAATCGGAAGGGGCGATGCGGTCGAGCACTTCGCGCTCCAGGCCGCCGCGCGCGGCGAGCTGGATCTGCCCCGCCTCGGTGGCGATCACGCGCGGCGGCTCGCCGGGGAACCACACCGCGGCGCCGAGCCCGGTGCCGGGGCCGATCACCGCGATCGGGCCCTTGCCGGCATCCGGTGCGAAGGCGGTCTTGAGCGAGACCGAGCTGTGTTCGTCGACATAGGCGATGGCGTGCGCCAGCGCCTCGAAATCGTTGAGGAAGCGCACGCGCTCCAGGCGCAGCTCGTGCGCCAGGGTGGCCGGCACCAGCGGCCAGGCGAGATTGCGGTTCACCACCACGCCGGCGTGCAGGTAGCCGGCACTGGCCAGCACCAGTTCGCGCGGGCGCGCGTCGAGCTCGGCGCAGAACATGCGCACGATGTCGTCCAGGTGCGGGTGGTCGGCGCAGCGGAAGCTGCGGTAGGCCAGCACGCGGGGGGCGCCTTCCGGCTGCGCAGCGACCAGGCCGAGCCGGGCATGGGTGCCACCGATATCGGCAGCCAGGAAGGGGCGCTGCGCGTCCGTGTCATGGGCCGCGGACGAGCGCAGATGCAGGACCGCCCCGTCCGCTTCGGTGTTCCGCAGGCTCGCTGGCTGTGTCATCGCCCCACCCTCCCGGCCGCCCCTCAGGCAGCCATGTTTACTGGCGAAACAGAATTTCATATGTAATTTGGATCGTGGCAAGCCGCGGCGCAACAAAGACTTACGCGAGGGGTCAATCGCAAGAAATGGGAAGAAATGGAAAGAAATAAGAGGCGAGTACGGGTCATGGCATGATCCACCTTCCCCGGCGCGACCCGCTTTCCACCCTTCGCCCCAAGGACGTGTCCATGCAGAACAGCCCTTCCACCCGCCGCCTGGCCGAAGCGTTGGCCGCGATCGCCGGCGACGAGCAGGCACGGGCGCGCGATGCGCTGCGCGCGGCCGGCGACGATGGCGCCCTGCTCGCGCAGGCGCTGCTCGACCTGCTTGACGAGGACGGCGCGCGCACGGCCTACGACCGGCCAGCGGCGTTCGAAGCCTTTATCCGCGGCGGCGACAACCTGCCGCTGTACCGGGCAACCAGCGCGGCGCTGGCGCGGCTGTACGACACGCTGCCGGCGGCTTCGCTGCTGGACCTGGGCTGCGGCGACGGCATGGCGCTGATTCCCGCGCTGCAGGGCGCGCGCCGCGCACCGCGCCATCTGGATCTGGTCGAACCTTCGCCGGCGCTGCTCGGCCATGCGTCCGAGGCGCTGCGCTCGATCCACCTGCCGCTCGAGCATCTGCTGGCCTGGCCGATCAGCGCGCAGGACTTCGCAGCCTCGCTGCGCGCGGAGCAGCAATGGGATCTGGCGCAGTCCACGTTCGCGCTGCAGTCGCTGCCGCCGGCGGAACGCAGGCAGACGCTGCGTCGCCTGCGTCCGCACGTGCGCCAGTTGGCCCTGGTGGAATTCGACGTACCTGTGCTGGAGCCTGGCAGCGCCAGGTACTTCGCCTCGCTCGCGCAGCGCTACGAGCGCGCGCTGGCCGCCTATGCACGTGATGCAGAGCTGGTCGCCGGCGGTTTCCTCGCACCGATGCTGCTGGGCCAGTTGCGCCAGGCCTCGCGGCCGTCCAACTGGGAACAGCCGGTGCAGGCCTGGCTGGAGGAACTGCGCGAGGCCGGCTTCGCCACCGTGCGGACCGAGGCGCTGTATGACTACAGCTGGTCCCCGGCGGTGCTGATGCTGTTCGAGTAGGTTGGGGTGAGCCGAAGGGCAAACCCCAACGTGGCGACGCGTGTGAAACTCACGACGTTGGGGTTCGCCTGCGGCTCACCCCAATCTACTGTCCTTAGCCGATCGGCACCCAGCGGTCGCCACGTTTCTCGTAGCTGTGTTTCACCGCCGCCCAGGCGATGCGGTGCGAGGCTTCTTCCTGGCGCGGGTCCTGCGCGTGTTCCTCGTACGCATGGTTGAACGCTTCGCGGTAGATGTCCTGCGCGTGCGCGGGAAGGTGTGCGCGCACGCTGTCGGGCAGGTCTTCGTTATGGCGATAAGGCATGTCGCGTCCTCCAGGAAAGTAAGTGGTTTTTCAGCCTTCCTTGACGCGCGCCGGCGCATGCTTCGGGACTCTCCGCATCGATGGAGGCGAGCCATGAAACGCACGCCCGCTCCGCGCCGCATTCCGTTCCTCCTCCTGCTGCTCCTGTTCGCCGCCGGCCCGGCGGTGGCGCAGAACGCGCCGTCGAACAAGGCATCGTCGGCGCATACCGACATGAGCCAGTCCGGCATGACCAACGCCGGCGAAATGGGCCGCCACGCCATGCCCGCCACGGTCACATCGACCGATCCGAAGACCGGCACGGTCGATGTGAATGCCGGCGGCATGGCGCTGAAAGTGCACTTCCCGCCGGCAGCCATGGCGTCGCTGAAGGCCGGTGACCAGATCACCCTGCACCTGGCGTACAGCAAGCCCTGATCGCTATTGCAGCCATTGCCGGAACCACGCCCCCGCCAGCGCGGCGACGTGCTCCAGTGCGCCGGGTTCGTCGAACAGATGCGTGGCGCCGGGCACCAGCACCAGTTCGACCGTATGCGTCATGGAGGCGAGCGCGGACTTGTTGAGCGTGATCACGTCAGTATCCGCACTGCCGACGATCAGCAAGGTGGGCGCCTGCACATCGCCGAGTACCGCATGGCCGGCCAGGTCCGGACGTCCGCCGCGCGAGACCACCGCCTTGACCGCGCGCGGCAGGCGCGCGGCCACCGCCAGCGCGGCGGCCGCGCCGGTGCTGGCGCCGAACAGGCCCAGCGGCAGCCGTGCCAGTGACGGCAGGCGCACCGCCCACTCCACCGCCGCTTCGAGACGGCCGGCCAGGCGCTCGATATCGAAACGCGCGGCGAGCGCGACGTCCTCCTCGGCACCGAGCAGATCGAACAGCAAGGTGGCCAGGCCGTGCTGCGCCAGTGCCTCGGCCACCTGCCGATTGCGCGGGCTGAAGCGGCTGCTGCCGCTGCCATGCGCGAACACCACCAGCCCGCTGGCTGCATCGGGCACATGCAGGTCGCCTTCGAGGCGCACGCCGTCGGCGGGTATGCGCACGGCCTGCATCGCACCGGCGGGCGCGGGCTGCCGCGCGAGCAGGCGCACGACTTCGTCGTCCGTCACCGCGGAGAACGCACGGTAATACTGGCTCACCGCCTGGAATTCGCGCGGCGCGGCCGGACACACCACGTCGTCGCACAGCGGCCGCACCTCGGCCAGGCTGCGCGGCGAAGCGACCGGCACGGCGCAGACCAGGGACTGCGGTCCCGCCGCGCGCACCGCGGCGAGTGCGGCGCGCATGGTGGCGCCGGTGGCGAGGCCGTCGTCGACCACGATGACGGTGCGGCCGGTGGGATCGAGCGCCTCGCGATGCGCGCTGTAGAGTTCGCGGCGGCGAGCGATCACTTCGAGCTGGCGCGCCAGCTCCCCGCGCAGGTAAGCATCGTCGGCGCCCGCGCGGGCCGCATGTTCGGCGACCAGCAGCTGGCCGTCCTCGCTCACCGCGCCCACCGCGAATTCCTCCTGCCCGGGTGCGCCGAGCTTGCGCACCAGCACCACGTCGAGATCGCCGTCGAGCCGGTCGGCCAGTACGCGGCCGATCGGCACGCCGCCGCGCGGAATGGCCAGCACCAGCGGATGCCTGCCGCGGTACGCCAGCAGCGCTTCGGCAAGGCGCTCGGCGGCGTGCTCGCGATCGTCGAAATAACCCTGGCGAGGAAGCATCATGCGTGTTCGCCCTTCACAGTGAGTCCTCCGCAACGGGGCTCATCCAGAACATGTTGGGTCGGCTGGCGTTAATGCCGCGCGATGGCGCATGCAGGCCGGTTTACCACCGCTGCGCGGCGCGCCTTGCCGTATCGCTCACATGCGGGTCACGGCCGCTGGACGGCCGCGGCGCGAGAGTGACTGCCCCGTCGCGAAGGAGCATCCACCATGGCACAGCAAGGCTTCAAATGCGGCCACCAGCCATGCAAATGCACGGTGTCGGCGCAGGGCGAGTTCTGCAGCGAACACTGCCGCAAGGCGGCGGGCAGCCAGCTGCAGGAGACCCTGTGCGGCTGCGGACATCCTGCGTGCGGCACCAGCCCGCAGGCGCGGCCCGAGGAACAGTCGGACGGTTGAAGATCTGACCTGCGAGGCTCACCGATGAATACCGCCCGCGACCAACTGCTCGACTGGTTGCGCAACGCGCACGCCATGGAAGTGCAGTCCGAGGAAATGCTCAAGACGCACATCCGCCGGCTGCAGCACTACCCGCGCCTGCGCGATCGCATCGTCGACCATCTGGCCGAGACCTGCGAGCAGCAGGCCCGGCTGGAGAACTGCCTGCGCGAGCTCGGCGCGGAGCCTTCCGGCCTGCGCCAGTTCAGCGCACGCTTCCTCGCGCTCGGCCATGGGCTGTTGCAGGTGGCCTCCACCGACGAAGTGGTGAAGAGCCTGGTGCTCACCTATTCGTTCGAATCGATGGAAGTGGTGGTCTACCGCACGCTGGCCACCGCGGCGGAAGTGGCCGCGCAGCCGGAAGTAGCCGGCATGTGCGAGGAAATCCTGCAGCAGGAGGAAGCCATGGCCCAGTGGCTGCGCGAGCACCTGCCGGACATCGTGCGCCAGTACCTGGTGCGGCTGGAGCTGCCCGGCATCCAGGCCAAGCGCTAGCGGCCAGCGTCGGTGTCGTCCGGCGGCGAGCGGTCCCGCCGCAGCGCATTGACCACGAGCCCGAAACCCACGATGCCGGCCAGCGCGAACATCGCGCCCGCCAGGTAGCCGTAACCGGAACCCGCCGGCGCCAGCCGCGCGATCAGCGCGCCGGCGATCAGCAGCGCGGCGGTGATCACGCCGGCGGCAATGCGATTGGCGATCTTCTGCAGGTTCTCGATCAGGTGCGATTCCTCGAGGCCGTCGATGCGCACGCGCAGGCGGTTGTCGGCGAGGATCTCGGCGAAACGGCCGAGCTGGCCGGGCGCGTTGATGGAAAAGCGCTGCGCTTCCAGCAGCAGGGCGCCACCGCGCGCCTGCGACACCGGCCGCAGCAGTTGCGCGGCCACCACCTCGAGCAGGCGCGTGCGCATCATTTCGCGCGTGGGCAGGTTGTCGGCCAGGCGCGCCAGCGCCGGTTCCAGGTTGAGCAGCGCGCGGCCGAGCAGGCTCAGTTCGGCCGGCGGGCGCAGGCCGTTGTCGGCGCCGATGCGGGTGAGCGACAGCAGCAACCGCCCTTCTTCCAGCCGGCTCTGGTCGCTGGCGCTGGCATAGCGCAATACCACATGGCACACCGCGCGACGGTAGGCGGCGCGATCCATCTCAGGCAGCACCACGCACAGGCGCTCGCCGATCTCCGCCACGCCGTCGCCGTCGCCATCGGCGGCGGCCAGCATCAGGCGCAACAGGTCGTTGCGCATGGCCGGCGAGAGGCTGGTGACCATGCCGAAGTCGAGCAGGCCCAGGCGCCCGTCCTCCATCAGGACCAGATTGCCCGGATGCGGATCGGCATGGATCAGGCCATGCACGAACACCTGGTCGACGTAGGCCGACAGCAGCTCGCCAGCCAGTTCCGCACGCGGCGGTTGCGCTTCGCCCGCCGGCGGCGCACCGAGCTTGTGCCCGCGCACGCGGGCCATGGCGAGCACGCGCGAGGTGGTGAACTCGAAAAACGGCGTGGGGATGTACAGACCGCGATAGCCTTCCAGGTGGCGGCGAAAGGTTTCCAGGTGATTGGCCTCGGCCATGAAGTCCAGCTCATTGAGCAGGCTGCGGCGCAGCTCGGCGATCCACGGCACGAAGCCGTAGCGCCGGCCCACTTCGGTATGCCGTTGCGCGGTGAGCGCGAGGCGTTCCAGTGCGTCCAGGTCGGAGCGGATGCGTTGCGCGATGCCGGGGCGCTGCACCTTCACCACCGCCTCCATGCCGTCCGGCAGCACTACCGCATGCACCTGCGCCAGCGAACCGGCCGCCAGCGGCACCGGATCGAAGAAGCGGAACAGCTGTTCCGGCGGCGCGCCCAGTTCCCGCGCGATCACCGCGCGCACTTCCTCGACGCCGATCGGCTCGACGCGGTCCTGGATGCGCGTCAGCGCCGCCAGGAACGGCGCGCGCACCAGGTCGGGCCGGCACGACAGCGCCTGGCCCAGCTTGATGAAGGCGGGCCCCAGGCGTTCAAGGTCTGCGACCAGGCGTTGCGGCAGGCGCTCGTCGGCAAGTTCCCCGCCGCGCCGATGGCCGGGTACGCCGCGCAGCACGCCGGCGCGGCGATAGCGCATGACGAACACGGCGATGCGCGAATAGCGCGAGAGATAGGTCATCCGCAGTCGTGGCGGTCTGGCGGACGGGCGTCCGGAAAGCCGGCCTCATGGTCGGCGCGCGTGGCTGAAAGCGGTGGCTGCGGCAGATCAACGGACTCGTCCACAAGGCCGCGATGAAAATCTTCCGTGCGCATGCAAGAGACGCCACACGGCGCGTGGATATCCATGAACCCGCACTGGCACGCATCCGCCTCGTTCACCGCGATCCGACGCCGCGTTCATCGCCGCCGCGTCATCAATGGCCACTCCCCTCCACCCAGCACGGAGCCAGGCCCATGAACGCGATCGATCTGCTCGTCAGCGACCACCGCACTGTCGAGAAACTGCTGGAAGAGCTGACGGAAACCACCTCGCGCGGCGTCAAGACGCGCCAGACGCTGGTGGAGAAGATCGGCGCACTGCTGAAAGCCCACACCATGATCGAGGAAGAGATTTTCTATCCGGCCTTCAAGCAAGCCGGCGACAAGGAAGAAGCGAAGATGTACTTCGAGGCGATCGAGGAACACCGCGCCGCGGGCGAACTGGTGCTGCCGGATCTGTTGCAGACCGATCCGTCCGGCGAGCAGTTCTCCGGCCGCGCCAAGGTGCTGAAGGAGCTGATCCTGCACCACGCGCAGGAAGAGGAAAAAGAGATGTTCCCCGCGGCGAAGAAACTGTTCGACCAGGCCAAGCTCAAGGCGCTGGGCGAGCAGATGTTCCAGCGCAAGCAGGAGCTGCTCAAGGACAAGGAAGAACTGCTTGAACTGACCCTGCGCGAGCGCGCCTGAGGCGCACCGGCGGGCCAGTCGGGTTGGGGCGAGCCGGGCGCACATCCGGCCAGGCGCACCGTGGAGCGTTCGACGCCGGCGTGCCGGGCGCTCGCCCCAACCCGACTGGCCTGCCGTGCTTGCGGCCACGCGGACTCGCCGCGCCCGTGGCGACGCGCTATCGTCTGCTGCTTCCACAGCAGCGCGAGCAGCACCGTGATCGAATGGGTCGGTTTCGACGGCGACGATACCCTCTGGCATAGCGAAGGCTATTACCAGGAAGCACAGGCCGAGTTCGAACAGATCGTGTCCCGTTACGTCGACCTGGCCAAGCTCGGCCTGCATGACCGCCTGCTGGCGGTGGAGCGGCGCAACATCAAGCTGTTCGGCTACGGCGCCAAGGGCATGACCCTGTCGCTGCTGGAGGCGGCGATCGAAGTCACCGGCTCGCGCATCAGCGCGGCGGACCTGCATCGCATCATCGGCATCGGCAAGCGGGTGCTGGCGCATCCGGTGCAGCTGCTGCCCGGCATCCGCGCCGCCGTGGAAGCCGTGGCGGCGACGCATCGCGTGGTGCTGATCACCAAGGGCGACCTGTTCCACCAGGAGCAGAAGGTGGCGGCCTGCGGGCTGGCCGACCTGTTCCATCGCATCGAGATCGTGTCCGAGAAGGACGAGCGCTCCTATCGCCGCCTGTTCGACGAGTTCGGCGTGGACGCCGAACGCTTCGCCATGGTCGGCAATTCGCTGCGCTCGGATATCGCACCGGTGGTGCAGCTGGGCGGCTGGGGCGTGTACATGCCTTACCACGTGACCTGGGCGCACGAGGCGGATACGGACTTCGCCGCCGCGTCTGCGCACGTGGCGCAAGTGCAGGACGCCAGCGGCATTCCCGCGGCGCTGGCCGAACTGGATCTGCGTACTGCGGCATGAATGCGGACGCGCGGCCGGATCGCTCGCTGGAAGACGACCTCGCGCGGCTGCGCGATTTCGTCGCGGCGCATCCGCGGCTGTTCGTACTGACCGGCGCGGGCGTCAGCACGGATTCGGGCATCCCCGACTATCGCGACAACCAGGGCGACTGGAAACGGCCGCAGCCGGTGACCTACCAGGCCTTCATGGGCGACGAGCGCACGCGTCGGCGCTACTGGGCGCGCAGCCTGGTCGGTTGGCGGCGCTTCTCGCGCGCGCATCCGAACGCGGCGCACCTGGCGCTGGCCCGGCTGGAGGCGGCCGGGCGCGTAGAAGTGCTGCTGACCCAGAACGTGGACGGGCTGCACCAGGCGGCGGGCAGCCACCACGTGATCGATCTGCATGGCCGGCTCGACCGCGTGCGCTGCATGGCGCATGGGCATCTGGTGCAGCGTTCGGCGTTCCAGGAGGTGCTGGAGCAGCGCAATCCGGCATGGGCAGAGCTCGATGCCGTAGATGCCCCTGACGGCGATGCGGATCTGGAAGGCCACGATTTCTCGCGCTTCCAGGTACCCGACTGCCCGCTGTGCGGCGGCCTGCTCAAGCCGGACGTGGTGTTCTTCGGCGAAGGCGTGCCGCGCGAGCGGGTGCTGGCCGCCGTGCATGGCCTGGAACAGGCGGACGCGGTGCTGGTCGCCGGTTCCTCGCTGATGGTGTTTTCCGGCTTCCGCTTCGTGAATGCCGCGGCCAAGGCCGGCAAGCCGATCGCGGCGGTGAATATGGGACGGACCCGCGCCGACGGCCTGTTCAGCCTGAAGATCGAGCGCCCGGTGGCCGAGACCCTGGCGGCTATCGCTTGAGGCTGTCTCGCCAGCTGCCGATTTTTGTAGCAGAGTATTCAATCCCGGCACGGCCCCAGGTCGCGACCGGCTCGTTCATGTTGACCTGCATCAGGAAGCGCGGTCTGCGCTTCCGCTAGAAACAGCGGGTGGATACCCGCTCCCTCCGCAGCGGTCGAGTCGAGCCATGAGTGCGATGCACCACCAGCAAGGCCAGTCCATCCCGCGTCCTCGCCCGCCGAAAGCCCCACGGCCGCCCTCGGCGATCGCCGAGCTCTGTGCGGCCTATGACGGCTACCTGGCCAAGGCCGTCAAGGCCCGTGCGAAGCTGCTGCGCCAGTACGAGCCGAAGGCCCTGCATGCCTGGCGGGTGAGCCTGCGGCGCATCACGGCCACGCTGGACAAGGTGGCGGCCGCCCTGCCCGGCGAACCGTCCAATGGCGTGCTCGCGCAGCTGAAGGACTTCCGCAATACCACCGGCGGCGCGCGCGACCTGGACATCCTGCTCGACGAGACCCTGCCCGCCTTCCTCGCTCACGGGGAACACGGCGACCGGCTCGACGGCGAGCTGCTCCATGTGCTGAATGCGCGGCGGGTGCATGGCCACCGCGAAGCGGTGGAGGGGCTGAAGAAGGCCCGCCTGACCACGGCGATCCACCACTTCCACGCCTGGGCCGAGACGCACCGCAACGTCTCCGACGACGAGCTGCGCGCCGCGGCCGCCGGCGTGATCGACACTCGCTTCCGCCAGCTGCGCAAGCGGGCGGCGCGGATGCACGAAGGCCGCATCCGGCTCCATCGCGCCCGCACCGCGACCAAGAAGCTGCGCTACACCGTCGAACTGTTCCAGCCGCTGTTTCCGCGCGAGGTGGCCCAGGAATGGCTGGAGCGGCTGGCCGATGTGCAGGGCCATCTGGGCGAGGCGCACGATCGCCTGACCGCCCGTGCGCTATGCCGGGAATTGCTGCCGGAAGCGAAGGGCCACGCCCAGCTCAAGGCGTTGCGGCGATGGGCGAAGCGCACGGCCGCGGAGGCGACGGGCAAGGCCGAAGATTCGCTGGAACGGCTGCACAGGCTGGGCCACTACTGGAAGCACTAAAGCCTTGCTTGCCAGCTAGTTAGCGCCTGGATCGAAAGAACTCCCTGAGCATTGCCGAGGACTCCTCGGCCAGCAACCCGCCATCGACCTGGATGCGGTGGTTATGCCGCTCGGAGATCAGCGTGTCGAACACGCTGCCGGCGGCCCCGGTCTTCGGATCCGTCGCGCCATAGACCACGCGCCCCACCCGCGCATGCACCAGCGCCATCGAACACATCGCGCAGGGTTCCAGCGTGACGTACAGCGTGGCGCCGACCAGGCGGTAATTGCCGATCTTCTCGCCAGCCGCACGCAGTGCCTGGATCTCCGCATGCGCCGTCGGATCGTTGAGCGTGATGTTGCGGTTCCAGCCCAGCCCGATGATCTCGTCGTTGAGCACGAGCAAGGCGCCGACCGGCACTTCGTTCTCCGCATCGCGGGCATGCCCGGCCAGCTGCAGCGCGCGGCGCATGAAGCTCACGTCGGCTTCGTTGAAGGAAGGGGCGGGGGAATCGGGGGAATCGGTGATCATTCGGACGGGAATGGCCTGCAAATAGGACGAATTGTAGGGTCCGGGCGCCGCTTCCGATACGAACGGCGATCAGCTGGCGCGCCGCCCTTCCCCAAAAGTGCAGGCCGCACTCCAACGACCGGCTTGCGCCATGCCGGGAGCGACAGAACTCAACGGACCAGCGCATCAAGCTCGCTGAAAGCAGAGAGCGGCAAGCGCCGCCCCTCCTTGGCCGCATTGACCTGCAAGGCCACCTGCGCGACCTCGACCAGCGTCTGCGCCATCGAATAGCTGCCCCTGGCCTTGAGCCACGCCAGCACATCGGCCAGATGCCAGATCGACGCGCTGCCTTCATGCACGGGCGCCGGGAAGCTGCCCGGATTGGCCAGCATCAGCTTGCGCATGTTCTGCCGGGACACGCCCACGATCTGGGCCACGTCGGTCAGCCCGACCAGGTCGGGGGCCGCCTCGATCAGCCGCGCCGACGGCACCGCGCGGCGCACGTCCGCCAGTGCGCTGCGCACCGCGGCATCCGCGTCGGCGGCTTCGCGGGTGAATTCCAGTGCCAGCCGGCCCGGCACGCCGATGCCGACCAGCGCGTCGTCGCAACCGGCCGCGCCCAGGCGCTCGACCAGCGCATCCGGGTCGCGGTCGTCGTCGTCCAGCTGGTACTTCAGGGTGAAGGTGTATTCCATGGCGCTACTCCTGGCTTCGCCGTCAGCCTTGCCGGCGATTCGCCGTGCAGTTGTCCACCACGCGCCGCAAGGCTCGCGCGTGATGGCCGGGATTCTTAGGCGTGCTCCATACGCTGGCGATGCAGAACTCGCCGCAACGGCAGTCCTGGTCGTTGTACGGGCAATACACCCGTCCCCACGCGTGACTGCCGCCGACTTCGACGCGCCAGCCTTGCCCTTCGGCGTGCCGCAGCGCCTGCTCGACTTCTTTCTTCGGATGAGGGGAACGGGCCATCCATGGTCTCCAGTTTGAGGGAAGACTGGAGAGGTTGTCAATTGACAACTTGATTAACCTTCAACGTTCAACGCGAACGGCTCATCGCTCAACCCAGCGGTCCCATGCTGAGCGCGTTTCGTCGGCGAGCGACGGTTTTCCCCCGCATATTCAGCCTTGTCGCAACAAAGCCTCAGCCGGCGATGGCTTCCTCGCCCATGCCCATGGCCGACAGGATCGCATCGCATAGAAACGTCGGATTCTCCTCCGGCACCCAATGCGCGCAGCCCGGCGCCGCCAGGTACCGGGCGTGTCCGGCGAGCTGCTGGACCATCGGACGCATCGCCTCGCCCAGCCCGCCCGCTGCGCCGCCGATCGCCAGGACCGGCATCCGCAGCTTGCCGGCCCGCGCCAGTTCGGCCTTGATCCGGGCAGCATCCTCATCGAACGCCCGATAAAGCTCGAAGGCCGCGCGCATGGCGCCGGCCGCCGCATAGGCCTCGACATAGCATTCGAAATCCGCCGGCGCGATCGCCGACGGATCGAATGCGCGCACGTCGATCATGTAGCGCAGGTACACACGCTCGCGTCCCTCCACCAGCCGCTCGGCGATGTCGCGCGCGCCATGGAACGCCACGTGCCAGCCGCGCGGATCGCCGCGCATGGCTTCCATCGCCTGCGTTCCCTGCAGGGGCGCGTCGATGAGGACCAGATGGGAGACCTGGTCGCGGAAACGGAACGCGTAGGCCAGCGCCACCATGGCGCCGATGTCGTGGCCGACCAGCGCGATCCGTTCCTCGGCGGCGGCCTGCTCGAGGAGCGCATGGATATCCGCCGCGATGGTCCATTTGTCGTAGCCGGCCGGCGGCTTCGACGAATGACCGGCGCCGCGATAATCGGGCGCGATCACCCGCAGTCCCTGGGCGACCAGCCGCGGCGCGACTTTCCGCCACGCATGACAGGTCTGCGGAAAACCGTGCAGGAGCACCACGGTGCGCGGTCCCGCACCGTCTTCCAGGTAATGGAGCCGGACGCCTTCGGCGACCGGCGCGCTGGCGTGGCGGATCGTCATGGCCTTGGTTTCCCGCCGGGCATGGCTGCGAGCGCAAGCCGTCGGGGAATGTCGCGCCACCGCGGCAACGGGGACGTGAAAGCAGGCGCGGTTGCCGCGGCCGGGCATGCGCTGCATGCACATGGAACAAATCCCGGTTTTTCCGGGACTTGCCCCACATTCCTCAGGAAACGAAAGCTACGCGGTTCGCGCCATGCTCATTCCCACTCGATCATCAATAGATCGCGCAAGCCCGTGTGATTAAAGGGATTTATTGTGATTGACACGGTCCATTACCGTCGCTTCTACCGTCCATCGAAGCAGCGCTTCTTGTTACCCAGAAGATAACGCGAGCGTAAGGACACAATTCTGGCAGCGCCATCATCAACCGAAATCAATCATGCCGGGCACCTGGACCGACTTCAGCCTCCAGGGCATTCGCTGGCCAATGTAGTGACCGAACACGTATCAACATCAGAACGGCACACGACCCGTTCAGAAGTTTGAAACAAGGCCTGCGGCGAACGGCCCTACGCGGTCACTTGCCCAACCCTTAGTCGGTATCGAGTAGCAAGCCTGGCGTTACTGCGGGCGCGCATGGCGCGAGCAGCGCACCATGCTCTCGGTGCTTTTTTGAGGCACTGGAACCGGAAGACTCTGGCATTCCCACTCTGGGAGTTTTCATCAGTATTACCGCCACTGCCCAGTTCCTTCAGTAGTCCCAATCCTCATGCCTAACCGGTAGCCGATTCAATTCGCGCCGTCGAGCTTCCCATTCTGGCAGGAAGGCCCGTATGAGAGCCTTGAAACGTTCGTTATGGGTCGGCTCTAGCAGATGCACAAGCTCGTGTAACACGATGTACTCCAAACATCCGGGCGGCTTCTTGGCAAGCTCCGTGTTCAGGCGTATCGATCTGCGGCCTGGCGAACAACTGCCCCATTTCGTCTTCATGTGTTGAACATGGACGCGGGGTGCATCCAACCCAAGCGTACGGCTCCACTCGGCTACCAGTGTTGCAGCGCGCTGTCTGACCTGATCCCTGTACCATCGCGCAAGTACAGCATCCTTGATTACGGCGTCAGCGTTCGGTCGTATCGCAAGCACCAGCGCTCGATGGCGAAGCTCGACAGATGGGGCAGTATTCACCTCGGTCAACTTCAGCAAATAGCGCCGTCCCCACACGTAGTGGCTCTCGCGCTCCAGATACTCGCGCGGCGCCTCTCGCTCCTGAGCCACCATGTTCTCGCGCTGTGCCTTGATCCAGGCGAGTTTGGACAGAGCGAAGACACGGACTGTATCGAGTGCCATGTGTCGTGGCGCCGAAATGCGCACCCGCCCTTTGGGCGGCAATACTGTGAGATGCACATTGCGGATGTCCTTGAACACCACATCCGCCTCAATCGCCCCCAGGGTGATTCGGGATGGCATCAGTACTCACCATGGGTTTTTACAATCAGGAAGATTCGCTCGACCTGCTCGGCATCCTGCAGCAGTGCAAACAGAGCTGCTTTGATCGTGTTTTCCTTGGCGGGATTGCCCCGCCATCCGTCAGGCCGCACCGCTTTAACAGCCTGATCGATGCGCAAAGCCAGTGCCAATGCAGGATTCGAGATCTCGGCACCGTAAGGCGGCCTTTGCTCAGCCACTCGATGTCCAGACGCTGCCACCAGCCCGGGCTGCAGGTTGTTGTACAGCGCCCGCCGTCCTGGCGTCGTAAGTTCGATGGGCGCATCCTCTGCCCTGCCCGCTTCCACTTGCCGCACGAGTTGGGCGATGCGCTGCAGGTACTGCTCGTACTCCTCTGCCCTTTCCTTGCGCTGCTTGATGATGCCATCCAGCAGCGCCGACATGCGCTCGTAGAACGCCGGATCGTTCAAGTGTTCCCTGACGATCTTGCAGCGCACGTTGTTCTCGATCGTCTCGGCGATCGCATCGCGGTTGCTCTTGAGCTCGCCGAGCTTCGCGGCGATGGCATCGGCGATGCCTGTCTTGACGATCAGGTCCAGCAGGCCGACACCTTCGAACGGCGAGATCTGCCGTGGCTCGTCGGCCTCGATATAGGTGTCGATCAGGTGCCGCATGTCGGCCTCGTAGGGTTTCAGGTCCAGCGTCTCGCCGCTAGCCTTGCGAACGATCTCGCGCAGCTTGACGTAGTGGTCGAGCAGCCCTCGCAGGCGCGCACCGTCGGCCTCGGCGTAGCCGGCCGCCGCCAATTCGTCGGCCACGTTGGCCCAGGCGCGCAATAGTGCGACCACGCCCTTGTAGAGCATCACGCGCTGCGGTTCGTGGGCGGCCAGATCGCTGGCGATCTCGGTGTTGCCACAGAAGTAGCGGATGTGCTCCAGCTCACCACGCGGTGGCGCCACCGGCTCGCACAACAGCGCCAGCGCTTCCACTGCATCGTCCAGGCGCTTGCGGCCGATGTCCAGCCGGTTCTGCATCAGCACTTCGGGGTCGGCACCGCCCGCGCTGTGGTCCAGCTCCGAGGTGTAGACGGCAATCGCCTTCTCCACCTTCTTGAACAGGTCTTTGTAGTCAACGATATAGCCGAAGTCCTTGTCATCGCCGTCGAGGCGGTTGGTGCGGCAGATGGCCTGGAACAGGCTATGGTCCTGCATGGATTTGTCGATGTACAGGTAGGTGCATGGCGGCGCGTCGAAGCCGGTCAGCAGCTTGTCCACCACCACCAGCAGCTTCATGCTCGCCGGCTCACTGGCAAATAGCGCTTTCGCCCATTCCTCGTAGCTCTCGGTAGGGCCCATGCCTGGCTTGGCCTGCACGCCCTTGAGCAGTTCGGTGTAGGTATTGAAGATGAACTGCTTGTCGCTCTCAGTATTGGCGCCGACCTCCTCGGTCGTCACGTCTTTGGCCTGAGGGTTGTACGAGGTGACGATGGCGCACCGGCCCTTGAACGGTGTCTTCTGCAGCAGCGCAAAGTACTTGCAGGCCTCGAAGATGCTGGACGCGACGAGGATACCGTTGCCCCGCTCGGTCGACAGCCGCGGCTTCACGCTGAAGTCGAACACGATGTCGGCCACCACGCGCTCCATGCGCGAGCGCGAGCTCAGCACCTGCTGCATGGTGCCCCACTTGGCCTTCAGCTCCTGCTTCTGCCAGGCATTCAGGCCACGCGTCTTGGCCTCGAACCAGGCATCGATCTTCGCCGGTGAGCCAAGCCGCTGGTCGATGTCGCGGGCCTCGTATACGAGGTCCAGCACCACCTCGTCTTCAACCGCTTCACCGAACTTGTAGGTGTGGATGTAGCCCCCGAACAGCTCCAGGCTGGACTGCTTGTCGGCCTTGAGCAGCGGCGTGCCGGTGAAGCCGATGAACACAGCCTCGGGCAGCAGCGCCTTCATCACCCGATGCAGCCGACCGCTCTGCGTGCGGTGGCATTCGTCGACGAAGACGAACAGCTCGCCCACGGCCATCGCCGGCTGCGCCTGGAGTTCTTCCAGATAGGCCTCGAACGCCTTCTTGTCACGCCCACGCGCCTCCACGCCGAACTTGTGCACCAGCGAGCACAGCAGCCTCGGCGCAGGCTGCGCCAGCTGTGTCATCAGGTCACGCCCGCTGCGACTGCGGTGCAGCTTCTCGCCCGCGTCGGTGAACACGCGTTGGATCTGCTTGTCCAGCTCGTCACGGTCGGTCACGATCACCACGCGTGCCTGCGGCCGGTTCTCCAGAATCCAGCGCGCCAGTAGCACCATCACGATGCTCTTGCCGCTGCCCTGCGTGTGCCACAGGATGCCGCCCTTGCGCTGTACCACATGCTCCTGCGCCGCCTGGATGCCGAAGTACTGGTGCACACGCGGCAGCTTCTTGAAGCCACCGTCGAACAGCACGAAGTCGTGCATCAGCTCGATCAGCCGCGCCTTGGTACACATCTTCAACAAGTACTTGTGGAGCTTGAAGCGCGTGTCGTCGGCCTCGTCTTCCTTCCACTTCAGGAACATCTTCTCGGGCGTGCCGATTGTGCCGTAGCGCAGCCCCTCAGAGTCGTTGCCCGCGAAGACAAACTGCATCGTGCTGAAGAACGCCTCGTGGAACATCGGAAGCTGGTTCGACAGGCACTGACGGATGCCATCGCCCACCGACACCCGGCTGTTTTTCAGTTCGATCACACCGATGGCGATGCCGTTGACGTACAACACCAGGTCAGGCCGCCGCGTGCGGTCGCCCTTGAGCGTCACCTCCTCCGCGATGGCGAAGTCGTTGGCCTCCGGATGGTGCCAGTCGATCAGCTCGACGGTTTGCGTCTTGGCGCCTGCGGCCGTCTGCACCTGTACGCCGTAGCGCAGCAGGCCGTACACGGCCTTGTTGTTCGCATAGAGCGTGCGATGGTGGTTACCGGCCTCGCTGCGCAGGCGCAGTAATGCGGAGCTGATCTGCGCGGGTGTGGAGCCTCGCTTCGCGAGCCAAGGCGTGAGTAAGCTCTCTTCGATATTGGCGTTACCCTCGCGGTCCGACCAGTCACCCGCGTAGCGCCAACCCAGCTCGTCGCGGAACAGTGCGACTACGCGGTCCTGCGTGGCGCGTTCTGGTTGTCCGATCGGGGGCATGGGACAGCTCCTCTTAGGGATATGGGGCGGTCAGCCGCCGAGTATTGTCCGGCACTCGGCGATGGTGGCGGCGATACGCTCATCCGAGAACAACTCGCGCGACAGCTTGGGCAACCATTCCGGATGCGCGGCGATGATGCGTTTGACGCTGGCCACGTCGGTCAGCTCACCGCTGGCGGCCAGATCCACCATCGCCATGTCCACGGTCGCCAGCAGTTCCAGTTCCTCGGTCTTGCGATAGTGGAAGCGCTCCAGCCACGCCAGCGCAGCCTCCCCGTACCAC
The DNA here is from genome assembly GCF_900112865.1 of Dyella marensis. Lineage (GTDB taxonomy): Bacteria > Pseudomonadota > Gammaproteobacteria > Xanthomonadales > Rhodanobacteraceae > Dyella_D > Dyella_D marensis_A. The sequence goes on from NZ_FONH01000001.1 coordinate 349,698, forward strand.
TGCTCGAAGTAGCGCTGCGCCTGCTCGATCTTCTCGCCGGCGACGAAGCCTTCGTATTTCTCATTGCGCAGCGCCCGCACGTAGCCGTTCTTCAGCGCGATCTGCTCCGGCCCCTTGTATTTCGTGTTCGGGTTGTATGGGCCGGCGGCGTTCTTCAGGTAACCCTCGGCCCGGCCCTCGGCATGGCGGTGCAGCAGGTATGTGAGCTTCACACGGCGCTTGCGGCCCAATGGCATCTTCTCGCTGCCGAAGCGCTGGGCGAGCACGCCGATGACGACGGCTTCGTTGATTTGCCAGTTGTGGGTGGCCTGGGCGGAGGACGGCCGGATTGGCGCGGGTTTCGTGAGCAACTGGATGACACTGGAGGCAGGTTGCACCAGACGAATGCGGCCGGTGAGCAGCGCTTGCATCATGCCCTGCTTAATGTCGCGCGCCTTAGCCAGTTTCTCTTCAACTGAAGCAACGTCTGAGTCGATGTCAGCCAGAACTCTTGCTATCTCGCGTTGCTCAATCAGGCAAGGCATGGGTACTGCAAGATTCCGAATGAGACTCAGGTTGAGGCCTCCGCGTCCGCCATCGCCAGCAGAAAGTTCGCGCAATTCCTCGTACCTGCTCTCGAGGTTGAAATACAGGAAAAGTGAGTCATACGAATCAACCGGAAAGATCGCAGCAATCGACTGATTCGTGCACAGGGGAACGTGATTCATGGCGACCGTGCCACGGGTCTTGCCCTGACCTGCAAGGCCGATCAACACGCATCCCACCGGAATCCACTTCGTGCTCGAACTTCTTAGACCTTCGTCGGTGATTCTGCCCTCTATATCCTTCACGTGTTTCAGGTGAAGATCACCCGAACTCATCCACGGAATGTCGCCGCCCCAGTATGTTTCGATGTTGGTGCTGGGTGTGCCTCCAGCCGTGCAATCTGTGAAGCTGCCGATCGTCACACTGCCCCAAGAATCGACGAACCCCGGCAGCCGCTTCTTACCAGTGAGCAGTTCCTGCATGGCTCCCTGTTTGATCTGGCGCTTCTTGGTCAGCAGCTGCGACAGGGATTCGATCAGGGCATCCGCATCGGAGAGTGTTTCGGCGATTGCCTCCTGCTCTTTGCGCGAAGGAGGCAATGGGAACTTGAGATCGCCGATTAGCGCAGTATTAAGATTCGGCTGCCCATTCCCAGTTGCGACGACCTCCCGCAGCATCTTGGTCTGAGTGTTGATGAAGTACGCAAGGTACTTCGGGCACACATCTTGATCGAGGCGCAACAAGGCGGCGATGCCGTCGTTTGCGCAGCACTTGATGCCCAAGATTTTGGCGACGCCAAGAGTGGCTCCACTGTTCGCGATGATGAGCGTGCCAGGCTGCAATGTGCGGCTGTAGTTTGTTCCCTCCTCTGTAAGTGAGGATGCCGTCTCCGAAACAACCAGCTGCGATTGGGGCACATTCGTGAGAGACGCGACAGTCAACCATGGCATGAACTGACCGTTGAAGAAGCGTGGGTCTCCAGCGGGGCGGGGAGACCCACCGCGGACAGGCTCGGCAATCTGTTTGGCAGATTTCACTATCCAATCCATCGGAATCATTCCAACATCCGTCTGCTTGAAAGCGCCGGATGTCATGGGTCGAACAGTCGGCGCCCTCACCTCCATGCGAACCCCATCCTCTCCAGATGCCGATTCACCTGCGCTTCCAGCTCCGCCACGCGTTCGTTCAACTGCGGCAAGGGTGTCTCGTAACGCTCCGCCAGCTCCTTCACCCGCGCCGTCAGTTGCTGGCTCAGCCGGTCCATCTCGCCGTGCACCGCCGTATCCAGCGTGGCGAGCCATTTGTCGTCCACCACCAACGCCTGCACTTCGGCATCGGCGAGTTTCGGGTACTTCGCATACGCCGCTGCACCCAGTGCCGCGTCGGCCTCCTTCACGCGCCTCTTCAGCGCCGATTCTTCTGCCGCAAGCTTCAACCAGTCCAGCAGAACACGCAGCTCTTCGGCGACCGGTTCTTCGGCATCGCCGCCGGCGGCCGCCAGCGCCTTGCCTGACTTGCCTCGCTTGGCCGCCTTGATCTCGGCCTTGACTTCGCCTTCGATCTCGCGAAGCCGGTCCTTCACCGCCGCGACATTGATCTTGTCGAAACCGGCGAAGGCTGCATCTTCGCCGCCGTGCTCCTCCTCGAGCTCGGCGAGCCTAGCGCTCACGCCTTCCAGCTCGGCCTGCAGCGCCTGTAGCGCGGCCTGCTCCTTGGCGAAGTAGCGCGCCACGACCAGCGCCTTGGGCACCAGGTCGCAGGCCCAGCCCTTGTCCTTCTGCTTGCCTTTCTTATCGGTCTCGATCACGCGGTAGGTCTGCGCCTTCCAGCCGTCGGCGGCGATGGCGTAGCAATCGTCCTGCATGGTCTGCGCCCAGTAGTCCATCAGGTGCTGGTAGACGGCATAGGCGTCGATCAGTGGCTGGCCGAGGTAATGGGCGAGCAGGCCTTCGGAGAGTTCGGCGATCACGCGCCGGGGCTGGGCTTCGGGCGTGTTGGCGCGCAGCGCCTTCAGCGCCCGGGCCTGCGCGTCGCGCCATGTGGCGAAGTGTGCGTTCATGCGCGCGATGAAGCCGGCGAACTCGGGATGGCCGTGGATGGTGGGCTTGATCGCCGCTTTGTCGACAGCCAGATCGACGTAACCGGGGCGATTGGGCCGGAACAGGGCGCTCTCGAGCTGCGGGCACACGGCCCAGTAGCGGCTGACGAGGCTGTCGGCCGCTGTGACGTCGGCTTCGGGGATGCCACCCCGCAGGTGGCCTTCGATGTCCTGCCTGTCTTCGGGCAACTGGCTATCGATGTAGCGCGGCAGGTTGAGGTTGTGCTCGTTCTTCTCGATATCGCGCAAGCTCACCTGCCGGGCATAGCGCGGCACGTCCTGCCTGCGCTGGAAGGCGTCGACGATGCGGTGAATGTCGCGCTCGCGCAGGCGATTCTTCGGGCCGTCCTTCATGAAGGCTTGGCTGGCATCGATCATGAAGATGCCGGTGTCGGCGGCCACGCGCTCGGCCGCGCGCGACTTGTCGATGACGACAATGCAGGCCGGGATGCCCGTGCCGTAGAACAGGTTGGCCGGCAGGCCGATGATGGCCTCGATGTAGCCCTTGCGGATCAGCGCGCGGCGTATGTCGACTTCGGCATTGCCGCGGAACAGCACGCCGTGCGGCAGGATGCAGGCCGCGCGGCCGGTGCTCTTGAGCGAGCGCACGATGTGCAGCAGGTAGGCGTAGTCGCCTTGCTTGGCCGGCGGCACGCCGAAGCCTTCGAAGCGCTGCCAGGGGTCGTGCAGCGGGTCGATGCCGGTGCTCCAGCGCTTGTCGGAGAACGGCGGATTGGCCACCACGTAATCAAAGACCTTGAGGCTTTCATTGCCCGCCTTGCCGTCGCGGAACTTCGGATCGGCCAGCGTGTTGCCCTGTTTGATCTCGGCCGTGGGTTGGTCGTGGAGGATCATGTTCATGCGCGCCAGGCCGCTGGTGGCGGCGTCCTTCTCCTGCCCGTACAGCGCCACCTTGGTCAGCGCCGCATCAGCCACTTTCAGCAACAGCGAGCCCGAGCCGCAGGTCGGGTCGTACACGGTGGTCTGGTGCGTGGTCGACGCGGTGGCAATGCCCAGCACCGCCGCGATGACGCGGCTCACCTCGGCCGGCGTGTAGAACTGGCCCTTGCTCTTGCCACTTTCGGTGGCGAAGTGCTGCATCAGGTACTCGTAGGCATCGCCCAGGATGTCGTCGCCATCGGCGCGATTCCTGGAGAAGTCGAGCGCCTTGTTTTCGAAAATGGCCACCAGGTCGGTGAGCCGCTCCACCATCTCCTTGCCGGTGCCGAGCTTGGCGGCATCATTGAAGTCCGGGAAGTCGGACAGCGACAGCTGCGCGTTGGCCGCTACCAGCGGCGCGATGATCTTCTTGTTGATCTGATCGCCGATGTCGCTCTTGCCCTTTAGCGCCACCATGTCGGCGAAGCTGGCACCGGGTGGAATAGTGAGCGGCTGGTAAGGCTTACCGGCGTATTTGTCGCTGACGTACTTGATGAACAGCAGCACAAGCACATAGTCCTTGTACTGGCTGGCGTCCATCCCCCCGCGCAGCGCGTCGCAGCTCTGCCATAGCGAGGAGTAGAGTTCGGATTTCTTGAGAGCCATTATTTTTTTCCACTACAGAAATGTAAGCGCCTTATCACAGCCACGCCTTGTTTCATCTGGACACCGTCACCCGCATCAGCGCTTCTTCCAGCAGCCTCCGATCCGCTGCACGCTTGTCGTCAGTGCGCTGGGCCAGGTTGTGCAGTTTGCGTCGCACGGCCGGCAAATCCGCGGCATGTGGAAGTCCGATCAGATCGAAGTCTGGCCGCTCATCCTCTATGGATCTTAGGAACGCGCACGACGGCTCATCCAGCCATCCAGCCACGCACGCCAACAGGCGCTCATGAATGTCCAGTAAGACTTCGGCTTCGATAGGCTCAGCCGTCATACCTTTGAAGTGCGCTTCGAAGATCGCTGCGAAGTTCGCGGGCACGCGCGGTCCCAGCATCTCCCAAGCAGGCTTGGGGCTACAGGTCAGGTAGACGAGAAAAGTCCGCCAGAGCACCTGGTCCGCCCGGACGTCCTCCAGTAACAAGCCGACATCGAAGATGTCGCGCGGATGCTGCCTAGACAGCGCCGCGGCCAACTTGCCTGCATAGAGGTCGGCGAAATCCAATACCTGCGCCTCTGCGAAGCCGAACGCCTCTTCCACCTTCGGGCGCACCACCATATTCCGCACCGGATGCACCGTGCCGCGCATAACAGGTGTTGTCTCGATCTGTACACGTGCACGACCGCGACTGGCCACCAGCCGCGTGGCGCCTGCCCCCTCGCCTGCCGACAACTGCACCTGCAGTTGCAGAGGCCGGGTGCGCAGCACATCGACCAACCGTCCAAGCGCTTCGGTGATCAGCGTTGCGTCTTCGGCATAGTCATGCACCGGCAACCAGGCCAGATCAATGTCCACCGACAACCGCGGCAGGTCATGTTCAAACAAATTGATGGCGGTGCCGCCCTTGAGTGCGAAGCTGGGCTCCTGTGCCAGCACAGGCAGAATCTCGACTAGCAACCGCACCCGGTCGGTGTAGCGCCGGTCCCATTGGTCAAGCCAGGTGTTCATCGAGGTCTCCTGGCAAGGTGATCTGGTAGGTTGGATGCAGGCGACCGCCAGGCACCAGCGCGCGCTTTCCTCGTCCCAGATCGACGCCTTCCAATGACACGTGTGACAGCCATGCATGCCCATGACGCTCGGCCAGTGCCAGGAATAGCCGCTTGGCCTTGATGCTGCGACACTGCCGCAGCATCAAGCTGACCCGCTGTGGCCGTAGCGTGGTCATGGCCTGCATCAGCGCGTCAACCTCGTAAACCACGGTGGCGTCCGAAACGCCATCACACAGTTCCAGCATGGCCCGCTCCGACGTGGAACAAACCAAAGCCTCGGCACCGGGGGTAGCCTGGTGCCACGTCAGTCCCTGTTCGGACAGCGCTGTCTCGGACACATCCACCGAGAGCGAAGCGGACGGCAAATCGAACGGCCCCTTGCCCAGATACTCAAAGCGCTGCGCCAGCGATAGCTTGTCGAGCCAACCCGGCGGCCGCTCTGCCCCATACAGGGTGATCGTGCCGGCATCACCCAGCCGTAGGTAATGCTCGTGTCCTTGCAGACTGAGTGCGAAGCGGCCACCGACGTGCAGCGGTAGCCCCTCCCCGACCTGCAGGCTGCGAACCACACCCTCCCATTGCAGGCGCCCCCCCTTGCGTATGTAGACGCCGCGGGCGGGTGACACGAGCCAGCCGCTGCTCACGTAGCGGGCAACAAGGCTGTTGGAATAGCCGTGAACCCGCAGCCATCGACTCGACACCAGTCTCGTGTCGCCCAGTTCGGCCAGCAGAAGGTTCAGCTTTCCTGTATTTTGAACACTCATGGTGCTCAAAATACACGTCTAATAAACCATTGCAAAGCCCTCGCGGTTTGATAACGGAGAAAAATGATGACCTAAGGTGATCTTATTTCGATAGCTTCAAACCAATTCATATCTCAGCAAAGCCACACGAAGCCTACGCTTCTGGGATCAACCACTACCGTCGCGGATGGTATTGCCATATCGGCAAGTGTCGAGCCTAGCCAGAGGAGCTCACACGTCCCCGTCTGCTTTACCGTCAAATTCTCCGCCCGATGGCGCTGAAAGAGTGAAAGCCCACCCATTGAGGCCTTTAAAATCAACAAGTTAGAATACTCACGCTCGAATTAACTATCTTCAAGCGACTTTCCAAGTTGTTGATTTTGAGTGGGAAATCCCTCCCCCTCACTCCCACTCGATGGTTGCCGGCGGCTTGCCGCTGATGTCATAGACCACGCGAGAAACACCGCGCAACTCATTGATAATCCGATTTGAAACCTTGCCAAGGAAGTCATACGGCAGATGCGCCCAATGCGCCGTCATGAAGTCGATGGTCTCCACCGCACGCAGGGCGATCACCCACTCGTAGGCTCGGGCATCCCCTACGACGCCGACGGACTTCACCGGCAGGAAGACGGCAAAGGCCTGGCTGGTCTTGTCGTACAGGTCCCAGCGGCGCAGCTCCTCGATGAAGATGGCGTCGGCGCGCGCCAGCAGCTCGGCGTATTCGGGCTTGACCTCGCCCAGGATGCGCACGCCCAGGCCGGGGCCGGGGAACGGGTGGCGGTAGACCATCTCGCGCGGCAGGCCGAGCTCGACGCCGATGCGGCGCACCTCGTCCTTGAACAGCTCGCGCAACGGCTCGACCAGCTTGAGCTTCATGTGCTCCGGCAGGCCGCCCACGTTGTGGTGGCTCTTGATGACGTGGGCCTTGCCGGTCTTGCTGCCGGCCGACTCGATCACGTCGGGGTAGATGGTGCCCTGTGCCAGCCATTTCACATGACCGCTGCCGGCGGCGGTGACCTTGGCCGATTCCTCGTCGAAGATCTCCACGAACAGGCGGCCGATGATCTTGCGCTTGGCCTCCGGATCGGCCTCCCCTTCCAGCGCCTTGAAGTAGCGCTCGGCGGCGTCGACGCGGATCACCTTCACGCCCATGTGCTCGGCCATGGTCGCCATCACCTGGTCGCCTTCCTTCCAGCGCAGCAGGCCGGTGTCGACGAACACGCAGGTGAGGCGGTCGCCGATCGCCCGATGCAGCAGCGCGGCGACCACGGAGGAATCCACGCCGCCGGACAGGCCCAGCAGCACGTGGTCGTCGCCGACCTGGGCGCGCACGCGCGCGATCTGGTCCTCGATGATGTGGGCGGCGGTCCACAGCGTGCGGCAGCCGCAGATCTCGGTGACGAAGCGCTTGAGCAGCGCGGTGCCCTGCCTGGTATGGGTCACTTCCGGATGGAACTGCACGCCGTACCAGCGCCTGGCCTCGTCCTCCATCACCGCGACCGGGATGCGCTCGGTGGTGCCGGTGACGACGAAGCCCGGCGGGGCCTGGGCGACGTGGTCGCCATGGCTCATCCATACGTCCAGGCGATGCGCGTCGGCATGATCGCTGAGCCCGGCGAACAGCCGGCTCGACGCGGCGATGTCGACCTCGGCATGGCCGAACTCGCGCGCATCGGCCGCCTCGGTGGCGCCGCCCAGCTGGGCGGCCAGGGTCTGCATGCCGTAGCAGATGCCCAGGATCGGCAGGCCGGCGTCGAACACTTCCTGCGGCGCCTTGGGCGCGCCCGGCAAGGTGGTGGATTCGGGGCCGCCGGACAGGATGATGCCCTTCGCGCCGAACGCGGCGATCTCCGCCGGATCGTGGTCCCAGGCCCAGATCTCGCAGTACACGCCGATCTCGCGCACGCGGCGGGCGATCAGCTGGGTGTACTGCGCGCCGAAATCGAGGATGAGGATCTTGTCGCTGTGGATGTCGGTCATGAGAGCAAGGGAATGGGAAATAGAGAATCGGGAATAGAAAAGGGCAAGGCGCCTTGGCGCGCCCTGCCCCGATTGGCTTTGGCGAGGGGCACGGGAAATTCAGGAGCTGCTTTCACTATTCCCTACTCCCGATCCCTGTTCCCTCAAGAATTCAGCCGGTAGTTCGGCGCTTCCTTGGTGATCTGGATGTCGTGCGGATGCGCTTCGGTCACGCCGGCCGAGGTCACCTTCACGAACTGCGCCTTCTGGCGCACGTCCTCGATGGTGGCCGCGCCGAGATAACCCATGGACGCACGCAAACCGCCGATCAGCTGGTGGATGATGTTGCGCAGCGGGCCGCGGTACGGCACGCGGCCTTCGATGCCTTCCGGCACCAGCTTGTCGGCGTCGGCCTCGTCCTGGAAGTAACGGTCCTTGGAGCCCAGCGCCATCGCGCCGAGCGAACCCATGCCGCGGTAGCTCTTGTACGAGCGGCCCTGGAACAGCTCCACCTCGCCGGGGGATTCCTCGGTGCCGGCGAACATCGAGCCGAGCATCACGCTGGACGCACCGGCGGCGAGCGCCTTGGGGATGTCGCCGGAATAGCGGATGCCGCCGTCGGCGATCAGCGGGATTTCGTCCTTCAGCGCGGTGGCGACCAGGTCGATCGCGGTGATCTGCGGCACGCCCACGCCGGCCACCACGCGGGTGGTGCAGATCGAACCCGGGCCCACGCCGACCTTCACCGCGTCGACGCCGGCATCCAGCAGCGCACGCGCCGCTTCGCCGGTGACGATGTTGCCGGCGATCACCTGCACCTGCGGGTAGTGCTTCTTCACCCACGCGGCGCGCTCGATCACGCCCTGCGAATGGCCGTGCGCGGTGTCGACCACCAGCACGTCCACGCCGGCATCGACCAGCGCGGCCACGCGCTGCTCGGTGTCGCCGCCCACGCCCACCGCCGCGCCGACCAGCAGGCGCTCGTGGCGGTCCTTGGCGGCGTTCGGGTTGTCGCGGGCCTTCTGGATGTCCTTGACGGTGATCAGACCGCGCAGCTGGAAGTCGTCGTTGACCACCAGCACCTTCTCGATGCGGTTCTGGTGCAGCAGCTGCAGCACGTCGTCCTGGCTGGCGCCTTCGCGCACGGTCACCAGCTTCTCCTGGCGCGTCATGATGTTGCGCACCGGATCGTCGTGCTTGCGCTCGAAGCGCAGGTCGCGGCTGGTGACGATGCCGACCAGCTTCTCGCCCTCCACCACCGGCACGCCGGAGATGTTGTGCGCGCGGGTGAGCTGCAGCACTTCGCGGATGGAGGTGTGCGGGCCGACGGTAATCGGGCTGCGGATGACGCCGGCCTCGAACTTCTTCACCAGGCGCACTTCGGCGGCCTGCTGCTCGGCGGTCATGTTCTTGTGGATGATGCCGATGCCGCCCTGCTGGGCCATGGTGATGGCGAGGCGGGCTTCGGTGACCGTGTCCATGGCGGCGGACACGATGGGGATATTCAGCCGGAGGTTGCGGGTCAGCCGCGTGGAGGTATCGACGTCGCGTGGGAGAACGGCCGAGTGGGCCGGAACGAGATAGACGTCGTCGTAGGTGAGAGCCTCGGCGAGGATGCGCATGCGATTTTGTCCCGCTGCAAAGAGGGAATTATACGCATCCGCCCAGGACGCCGCCAGAGCGCCACGGGTGTACGGAACGTCGCAGCGGCGGCCGCCGCCGCTCCTTCCTCAATGCACCTTGTGCGTGGCGCCGCGCGTTTCGGCCGCTTCGAGCGTGTTCTCCAGCAGCGTGGCCACGGTCATCGGGCCGACCCCGCCGGGCACCGGCGTGATCCAGCTGGCGCGTGCGGCGGCGGGCTCGAATTCCACGTCGCCGACCAGGCGGCCGTCGTCCAGGCGGTTGATGCCGACGTCGATCACCACCGCGCCCGGCTTGATCCAGTCGCCCTTGATCAGGCCCGGGCGGCCCACCGCGACGATCACGATGTCGGCCAGGCGGATATGGCTTTCCAGGTCGCGGGTGAACTTGTGGCAGGCGGTGGTGGTGCAGCCGGCGATCAGCAGTTCCAGCAGCAGCGGGCGGCCGACATGGTTGGACACGCCCACCACCACCGCGTGCTGGCCGCGCACGGGGCGGTCGGTGTGGCCGAGCAGGGTCAGCACGCCGCGCGGCGTGCACGGGCGCAGGCCGAAGCGGCGCAGCGCCAGGCGGCCGATGTTGATGGCCTGGAAGCCGTCGACGTCCTTGGCCGGATCGATGCGGTCGACCAGCGCGTCCTCATCGATGTGCTCCGGCAACGGCGACTGCACCAGGATGCCGTGCACGGCAGGATCCGCGTTGAGCCGGTCGATCAGCGCGAACAGTTCTTCCTGCGTGGTACTGGCCGGCAGGTCGTAGCCGAAGGACTGGAAGCCGACCTGCTTGCAGGCGGCGCGCTTGTTGCGCACGTAGACGGCGGACGCGGCGTCGTCGCCGACCAGCACCACCGCCAGGCCCGGCTCGGCCAGCCCCTGCGCCTTGCGTTCGGCCACGCGGCGGCCGATGCGGTCGAGCAGCTCCTTGGCGATGCGTTTGCCGTCGATGATCCGTGCGCTCATGGTGTCTGCCCGCCTGCAAAGATGCCTATTATCCGGGCTCGCCCGTAACCGCACAAACCGCCCATGTCTCAGGACGACGCTCCCTGGCCTTCCTTCGCGCTGCCCGCCGGCTCGCTGCGCGTGCGCCCATGGCAACCGGAGGATGCCGACGCGCTGTACGTCGCCGCCGGCGAATCGATCGAGAGCGTGGGCCGCTGGCTGCCGTGGTGCCGCGAGGGTTATGCGCGCCAGGACAGCGTGGCCTGGATCGCGCACGCCCAGGCCTGCTGGCAGCTGGAAGAGCTGTTCGCCTTCGCCATCGTCGACGAGAGCGACGGCAGCGTGGCCGGCGGCGTGGGGCTGAACCAGTTCAACCGGCAGCATCGCAGCGCCAACCTGGGCTACTGGGTGCGGCAGTCGCGGCAGGGCTTTGGGATCGCGCCGCGCGCGGTGCCGGCGGTGGCGCGCTTCGGCTTCGAGTCGCTGAAACTGGTGCGGGTGGAGATCGTCGCGGCGGTCGACAACCTGCCGAGCCGGCGCTGCGCCGAAAAAGCCGGCGCGCGCTTCGAAGGCATCGGGCGTCAGCGGCTGCTGATCGGCGAGAGCGCCATCGATGCCGCGGTGTACTCGCTGATTCCCGCCGACCTGACCTAGCGCCCCGCCCGCTCAGGCCGAGGCGCAAAGCTCGGCGATGTCCTCGTAACCGTGGAATACCGCTCCCTGCCCGCAACCCGGGCAGGACGGATCGCGCCGCAGCCGCGTCTCGCGGAAACGCATGGTCAAGGCGTCGACGTGCAACAGGCGGCCCGAAAGGGTCTCGCCCAGCTCCAGGATCAGCTTCAGCGCCTCAGTGGCCTGCAGCAGGCCGATCAGGCCGGGCAGCACGCCGAGCACGCCGGCTTCGCTGCAGTTGGGCGCCTCCGCCGCGGAGGGCGGCTCGGGGAACAGGCAGCGGTAGCACGGCGCGTCGTCGCGGCGCGGATCGAACACGCTGACCTGGCCGGTGAAGCGTTCCACCGCGCCGTAGACCATCGGCAGGCCCAGCCGGCGCGACGCTGCGGCGACGAGATAGCGCGCGGGGAAATTGTCGGCGCCGTCGATGACCAGGTCGTGATCCGCCAGCAGGCGTTCCACGTTGTCCGCGCGCAGGCGTTCCTCGCGGGTCTCGATGCGCACGCGCGGGTTGAGCGCGTTCAGCGCGAGCCGCGCCGATTCGGTCTTGGCCATGCCCACGCGGGCGTCGGCGTGGATCACCTGGCGATGCAGGTTGGAGCGCTCCACGCGATCGTCGTCGATCAGGGTGATCTGCCCCACGCCAGCCGCGGCCAGATACAGCGCGGCCGGCGCGCCCAGTCCGCCCGCGCCGAGCAGCACGATTCTCGCCGCCCCCAGCTTCGCCTGCCCCGCTTCGCCCACCTGCGGCAGGCGCAGCTGGCGCGAATAGCGTTCGGCGGCGTCGGCGTCGAGCGCGCCGGTGACGATGGGCAGGCCTTCGGCCTTCCAGCGGTTGAAGCCGCCAGCCACCGAGGACACCTGCCGATAACCCATGCGCTGCAGTGCCTCGGCCGCCAGCAGCGAGCGCTGGCCGCTGCCGCAGAGGGCGAGGATGGGACGGTCGCGGTTCGCTTCCGTCTGCTCGATACGCAGTTCCAGGAAGCCGCGCGAAAGACCCAGCGCACCGGCAGGCGTGCCGTCGGCGCGTTCGTGGTCTTCGCGTACGTCGATCAGCAGCGCACCGCCTGCCTGCCGGGTGAGCGCTTCCGCCGGGGCGATCTCCGGCACCTGCTGGCGCAGCTGCGCGAGCCAGCTCTCGCGATTGAATGACTCGGTCATGCGGGGAGTTTAAGACGATCCGGCGAGGGGTGCGCGATAAGCGACACCTTCCACTTCCTCGTCATTCCGGCGCAGGCCGGAATCCAATGGCGACAACGTCTCCTGCAGGCTTTTCACCGGCGGGCGGCCTGCGCTTCCGGGCAAAAAGCCACGGGGGCCGTCGCCCTATCCAACACTCTCGTTACTGGATTCCGGCCTGCGCCGGAATGACGGCTCTTGGTCGCGTCTGCGCCAGTCCGAGCGACTCAGCGCTTGCGCTTCTTCATCTCGCGGATCATGCGCTGGCGCTTGCGCTGCTGACCTTCGGTCAGCACGTTCTTCTTGCCGGCGTACGGGTTCTCGCCGTCGCGGAATTCGATGCGCACCGGCGTGCCTTCCAGCTTGAAGCGCTTGCGGAAGAAGTTCTCGAGATAACGGCGATAAGCCGGCGCGATGTGCTTGGTGCGGCTGCCGTGGATCACGATGGTCGGCGGATTGCTGCCGCCCGGATGGGCGAAGCGCAGCTTCGGCGCGTGGCCACGCACCAGCGGCGGCTGGTAGCCCTCGTAGGCGCGCTCCAGCGTGCGGGTGAGTTCGGAGGAACCGATCTCGCGGTTGGCGGCGTCGTGCGCGCGCACGATCGCGCGCATCAGCTCGCGCAGGCCGGAGCCGTGCAGCGCGGAGATGAATACGTTCTTGGCCCAGTCCACGAACTGCAGGCGGCGCTCCAGGGCGCGCTCGCACTGCTCGCGCTGGTACTGGTCCATGCCGTCCCATTTGTTGACGGCGATCACCAGCGCCCTGCCCTCGTCCACGGCATGGCCGATCAGGTGGAGATCTTGGTCGGCCAGGTTCTCGCGCGCGTCGATCATCACCACCACCACCTGGGCGGCGGCGATCGACTGCAGCGTCTTGATGACGCTGAATTTCTCCACCGCTTCTTCGACGCGCGCCTTGCGGCGCACGCCGGCGGTGTCGATCAGCACGTAGCGGCGGCCGTCGCGTTCCAGCGGTACGCGGATCGGATCGCGCGTGGTGCCGGCGACGCTGGAGACGATCAGGCGCTCTTCGCCGAGCAGGCGGTTGATCAGGGTCGACTTGCCGGCATTGGGGCGGCCGACGATGGCCACGCGGATGGCGCCGGCATCCTCGGGCGCCAGTTCCTCGTGCGCGTCTTCCGCCAGCAGCGGCAGCACGTGGCGCACCAGGTCGTCGGTGCCGCGGTTGTGCGCAGCCGACAGCGGCAGCGTGGAAGAAAGACCGAAGGTGGCGAACTCGGCCAGCGCGTTCTGCAGGTCGAGGCCGTCGGTCTTGTTGACCGCGGCGATGATCGGCTTGCCGCTGCGGCGCAGGTCGTCGAGGATCGCGCGATCCTGCGGCAGTACGCCGTCGCGCGCATCGAGCACGAACACCAGCACCTGGGCTTCCTCGATGGCGAGGCGGACCTGCTGCGCGGTAAGCGCATCCAGGCCCTCCTCGACGCCGGAAAGACCGCCGGTGTCGACCACCACGAATGGACGCTCGCCGGTGCGGCAGACGCCGTAATGGCGGTCGCGGGTGACGCCCGGCATGTCGGCCACCAGGGCGTCACGGCTGCGCGTCATAGCATTGAACAGGGTCGACTTACCGACGTTGGGACGGCCGACCAGGGCGACGACGGGCAGCATCAGGGGAACAACCTTCTTGCCGGATCAGTGGCCGCCGAGGCGGTAGGCGCCGATGCGGCCCTTCACGTCCTCGACGTACACGGTATCGCCCACCACCAGCGGCTGGGCGCGGATCGGCTTCTTCGACAGGCGCTCGCGCGCGGCCAGCGCGCCGTCGCTGGTCTGCAGCCAGTGCACGTAGCCCTCGCTGTCGGCGGCGACCACGTAGTTGCCCTGCACCGAAGGCGCGGTGAGCCAGCGGTACTTGAGCTTGTCGTTCTTCCACATGTCGGCGCCGCCGCTCTTGTCGAACGCCCACACCTGGGAGTCTTCGTTCACGCCGTACAGCGCGTTGCCGGCGACATCGACCGAGGTGAAGGTGGAGAACGGGCGCGACCACAGCGGGCGGCCGCTGGGGCCGTCCACGGCGACGAGGTTGCCGTGATAGGCGGCGCCGTACAGCGTGCTGCCGTCGAGCACGATCACGCCGTCGGCGTCGTTCAGGCGGTCGATCTCGGTGCGGCCTTCGCCGCTGGCCATGTTCTGCTCCCACAGCTTCTCGCCGTTGTCCAGGCGCAGGGCGACCAGCTTGCCGTTGTCGCTGCCGAAGAAGATCACGCCGTTGGCGGCCAGCAGCGGACCGTTGCCGCGCAGGCTGAGCAGCGGGACATTGCCCTGGTCGTAGGCCCAGCGGCGTTCGCCGGAACTGCTGTCCAGGCCGTAGAGGCGGCCGTCGCCGGTGCGCACGATCACCAGGCCGCCGACCACGGCGGGCGCGGCCAGCACTTCGGAACTGAGCGTGGATTCCCAGCGCGGCGAACCGTCCTTGGCGTTGATGCCGTAGACGTGGCCGTCGAGCGTACCGATCGCCAGCAGGTCGCCGGACACGCCCGGACCGCCGGCATAGAAAGCGTCCTTGCGCTTCTTGTCGCCCCAGCCGAACCAGCCCTTGGTGCTGGAGCTCTTGGACCACAGGGTCTTGCCGCTGCTGGCGTCCAGCGCTTCGATCTTGCCGTCGGTGCTGGCTACGTAGAGCACGCCGTCGGCGAAGGCCGGACGCAGGCGCAGGCCGGATTCACCGGCGCCCTTGCCGACGCTGCTGGTCCACAGGCGGCTGACCTGCGCGGTCGGCTTGAAGTCCTTGTCGAGCGGCGTGGGCGGCTGGACGTTTTCCTTCTTGAAGGAATGGCAGCCGGCCAGGGTCGCCATCGACACCAGACCGACCAGCAAAGCTCGTTTCATCACACCAGCTTTCATGCACCCTGCTTCCCGGCCACGGCCAGATTGTCGAGTTTCAACTGCAAGGCGCCGCTCTGCGGCGCACCCTCGCCCAGCGCGGCCTTGGCGGCCTCGTAGGCCTTGCGCGCGTCATCCGGGCGACCAAGCTTGACCAGGGCATCGCCGCGTAGTTCCTGGCTCAGGCCTTCGTAGTTCTTCGCGCCCATGCGGTCGAGCGTGGCCACCGCGTCGGCGGCCTTGTCCTGCGCCAGCTGCACCTGCGCGATGCGCAGCTGCATCAGTGCCTTCAGGTTCGGATCGGCGGCGTGGCTCTCGGCCCAGTTGAGCGAGACCAGCGCCTTGTCCAGCTGCTTGGCACCGACCTGGCGCACCGCGCGGTCGCCGGCGGCGAACACCGCGTACGGCGATTCGGCGTAATCCTTGAACAGCTGCTCGGTGAGCGTGTCGGCCTGGTCGTTCTTGCCGGCGGCGATCGCGTTCTGCACCTGCTGGTAGAGCTGCGACGCCTGACTCTCGCGGCCGGCCTTGTGGTTGTTCCACTGCTGCCAGCCGAAGATGCCGACCAGGCCGATCGCGACGCCGACCACGATCGAAAGACCGTTCTGGCGCAACCACTTCTGTACGCGTTCGCCCTGCTCGTAGTCGTCGTAGACTTCAAATGCCATGCAATCACCCTTGAAGGGAACGGATGCCGCCGGAGGGCGCGGCGACCTTCCTGGCGCGAGAAAAATTGGAACGAACCCGGCCCGACGCTGCCGTCGAGCGGGCAAAGGACAAGCATAACCGATCGCACCCTGCCGCGTGGATCGCTCCGCCCGCGGACGCGGCGTCGCGCGTTCAGGCGCGATCCGCGGAACGCCGGATCAGACGCCGGCCGGCGTCGCCTTGCCGTCGCGCAGGTCTACCTTGAAATGCGCCACGTTGGCGCGGCGGTAGCTGTCCAGCGCGACCGGCTGGCCGTCGACCATGACCTGCGCGCCGGTGGCGTTGCCGATGCGCACGGTCACCGGCTTGTCGCTGCGGTAGGTCTTGTTGGTGCCCGCCGGCAGCAAGCCGTATTCCAGGCGCGAACCGTCCTGCGCGACGACTTCGACCCAGCTGGCGTTGGCCAGCTCGAGGGTGAGGCTGTGCGCGCCCTCGCCCACCGGCGCAGGCTTGGCCGCTTCCTTGGGCTGGGCGTTGTCGCCGCTGCCGAGATTCGGGAACGGCGTCATCGAGGCGAGCAGCGGCTGTTCCTGCTGCTCGGCCGACGGCTCCGCCGGCCTGGGCACGACCGGCAGCGGCGCATTGCCGGCCGGTGCGTTCGCGCCGGCCACGCTGCCTGCGGCTGCGGGCAGGTCGCCCTGCGCCACCGGCTTGGCGTCCAGCGGCGCGAGATGACTGACGTCGCGATCGAGCGTGCCGCGCACGCCCAGCCAGATGGTCGGCACCACGATGGCCGCGGTGAGCACCACGTAGGTGGCCGCGCGCGCGTAGCGCTCGAGCAGATAGCGCGAGTGGGAGATGCCGCCGGTGGCCACCAGCGCCGGCTGCACCGGCGTCAGGCGCGCGAGTTCGGCCTGCAGGGCCGCCTCTTCCACGCCGACGTGGCGGCCGTACTTGGTCAGGTAACCGGCCAGGTAGACCTGGTAGTCGATGCCGGCGTAGTCGCCGCTTTCGAGCTGGCGCAGTACGCGCAGCGGCAGGCGCAGGGCCTGGCCGCAGCTCTCGACGTCCCATCCCCGGGCCTCGCGTGCGGCGCGCAGGCGCGCGCCGAAATTGTCCATCATGGCGGTCGCCCCCTGCGCGCTCGCGTCGAACAGACCCTGATCCCCGGCCTCCGGACCGGTCGGCTGTGACTGCATGGATGTCATTGGCTTGCGGTTGAGTCGATGGCGCGTGCCTGCTCCGAATCCGGGAACTGGCTCTGCAATCGCCTGCTGTAATTGCGGGCAGCGTCCTTGTTGCCCAGTCGGAGTTCGATGTCGTGGCCGAGCTTGAGCCCGGCCGGCGAAGGCTGTTCCAGCGCGTCGTAGCGCTGCAGGAAAGCCCGCGCGCGGAACGCGTCGTTCTGCTGGAACAGCAGCGAAGAGATCCGCAGCAGCGCTTCGGCGTTCTGCGGATCGAGCGCGATCGCCTTGCGATAGTCCTCTTCGGCCGCGGCCACGTCGCCGCCGCCGGATTCCACGCAACGCCCGGCATTGGTCCAGGCCAGCGCCGGGGTCTGGTAGAAGGGATCGGTGACCGCCTTCTGGAAGTACTGCGCCGCCTCGGTTCCGCGTCCCGTCTTGCACAGGAAGGCGCCGAGGTTGTTGTTGGTGTCACCCTTGTCCGGCGCCAGCGCAACCGCCTTGCGGTAATGCTTTTCCGCTTCGGCCTGGTTGCCGATGCGTTCGTCCAGCACCGCCATCACGGTGTGCGCCGGCACGAAGTTCGGATCGAAGCTCAGCGCCTTGTTGAGCTTGGTCAGGGCGCCCTGCAGGTCGCCGTTCTGCATGTACGACTGCGCCAGCTCGGTATGCACGCGGGCGCCTTCCTGGGCGTTGTCGCTCTTGGCCACGCGCGGGTTCGGCCCCGGATCGGTGCCGGTGGTCGTGCAGGCTGTCAGCGCGGCAGCCAGGCAGGCGGCCAGCAGGATCCGATCAAGCCGCATGACTCGCGCCCTCGTCCAGTCGTTTGCGAAATTCGGCCTGGCGGCGCGTGCGGTCCAGCACCTGTCCCTTCAGCTGGCCGCAGGCCGCATCGATGTCGTCGCCGCGGGTGCGGCGCAGCATCGTGAGGATGTTGGCGTTGAGCAGCTGGGTCTGGAAGGCGCGGATCGTGTCGGCGTCGGAGCGCTCGAAGCGCGTGCCGGGGAAAGGATTGAAGGGAATCAGGTTGACCTTGCAGTTGGGCAGCCTGCGCATCAGCTTGATCAGCTGGCGGGCGTGCTCGGGCTGGTCGTTGACGCCCTTCATCAAGGTGTATTCGAAGGTGATCGAGGTGCGCGGCTTGCGCTCCAGCCAGCGCTTGCAGGCACCGAGCAGTTCCTCGATCGGATAGCGCTTGTTGAGCGGCACCAGTTCGGTGCGCAGCTCGTCGTTGGCGGCGTGCAGCGACACGGCCAGCGACACGTCGATGGCCTCGGACAGCTTGTCGATCATCGGCACCATGCCGGCGGTCGACAGCGTCACGCGCTTGGAGGCCAGGCCGAAGCCCAGGTCGTCGCGCATCAGGCTCATCGCCTTGACCACGTTGTCGAAGTTCAGCAGCGGCTCGCCCATGCCCATCATCACCACGTTGGTGATGCGGCGGTTCTGGTGCGTGACATTGCCCAGGTACTTAGCCGCCACCCACATCTGCCCGATGATCTCGGACGTGGCCAGGTTGCGGTTGAAGCCCTGCGTGGCGGTGGAGCAGAACTGGCAGTTGAGGCCGCAGCCCACCTGCGAGGACACGCACAGCGTGCCGCGGGTGGGCTCGGGGATGTACACCGCCTCGACCGCATTGCCGCCGTCCATGCCCAGCAGCCACTTGTGCGTGCCGTCGGCGGCGCCCTTGTCGAACATGGTCTTGGGCGGGCCGATATAGCAGGACGCTTCGAGCTTGGTGCGCAGCGCCTTGCCGACGTCGGTCATGTTCTCGAAGTTGTCTTCCAGGCGGTGGTAGATCCACTTCATCACCTGCTCGGCGCGATAAGGCTTCTCGCCGAGCCGGGCGAAGAAATCGCGCAGCCCCTGGCGATCGAAATCGAGCAGGTTGACCTTCTCGGCGGATGGAATGGAAACGGCCTGGTTCATCGTCTTCGGGAAAGCGCGGCCGCGGTGGCCGCGTGACAGGCGGCGCCCCTGCGGGCGCCGCGGTGGATTACCTGGAATGCACTTCGGTCTCGGCGAAGAAATACGCGATCTCGACCTTCGCAGTCTCTGCCGCATCCGAGCCGTGCACCGCATTCGCATCAATCGAGTCCGCGAAATCGGCGCGGATGGTACCGGGCGCGGCTTCCTTCGGATTGGTGGCGCCCATCAGCTCGCGGTGCTTGAGGACCGCGTTGTCGCCTTCCAGCACCTGGATCATCACCGGGCCGGAGATCATGAACTCGACCAGCGCCTTGAAGAACGGACGCTCCTTGTGGACGGCGTAGAAGCCTTCGGCTTCCTGGCGCGACAGCTGCTTCTGCTTCGCGGCGACGACCTTGAGGCCAGCCTTCTCGAAACGGGCATAGATTTCGCCGATGACGTTCTTGGCGACGGCGTCGGGCTTGATGATCGAAAGGGTGCGCTCCAGCGCCATGAGTAGTCTGCTCCGGAAAAACTGGTATCTGAGTGGGCGGCCTGGCAACTAGCCAGCAAAGTAGGCCAAATCCTACGAGGATTAGCGGATTTAGCTCACGAAAGTCTGACAGATTCTAACTGATACGCAAGCCGGGCGTCGGGCGTTGTAAACGATCGTTTGACTCCGGGGATTCGTCCCCCGTATGCTCAAACGATCGTTTGATTCGTGCCCGTACCCACCAAGGGACCGCCCGCTTGCAGACCTCGCCGCACACGACCAAGGAACGCATCCTGACCGCCGCCGAGGAGCTGTTCGCCCGGCACGGCTTCGATGGCGCCTCCCTGCGCCAGCTGACTGCCGCCGCGGGGGTCAACCTGGCTGCCGTCAACTACCACTTCGGCAGCAAGGACCGCCTGATCGAAGAGGTCTTCCGCCGCCGCCTGGACCAGCTCAACGGCCACCGCATGACGGCGCTGTCGCGCATCGCCGGGCAGCCGCAGACCACCCTGGAGGACGTCCTGGCGGCCTTCATCAAGCCGGCGCTGGAGCTGTCCCACGAGGGCAGCGGCTCGCTGTTCATGCGCGTGCTGGCGCGGGCCTTCGCCGAACACGACGACACCCTGCGCCGCTTCCTGTCGGAGAACTACGGCCACGTCATGCGCCAGTTCACGGTCGAGTTCGCCCGCCTGCTGCCCGACCTCAGCAAGGAAGAGCTGTACTGGCGGGTCGACCTGGTCACCGGCGCGCTGACCCATGCGATGTCCGGCTTCGGCATGATCCAGCGCAAAAGCGATGTCACCGAGCGCATGCATCGTGAGCAGACGGCGGAACACCTGATCCGCTTCGCGGCCGCCGGCCTCAACGCTCCTTAGATTTTTCTTCAGAGGCCGGCGACGGCCTCTTTCGCGTTTCAACACCCCTCAGTGTCCGTACCACGGAGAAGCCAATGACCGCTCAAATTGCATCGACACCGGTCGCATCGAAACTGCGCATCCGCAAGGCCGCGGTGCTCGGCGCCGGCGTCATGGGCGCGCAGATCGCCGCGCACCTGACCAATGCCAACGTCGAGACCGTGCTGTTCGACCTGCCCGCGAAGGAAGGCCCCAAGAGCGGCATCGCCCTGAAGGCGATCGAGAACCTCAAGAAGCTCTCCCCCGCTCCGCTGGCCGACGGCAGCCGCGCCGCCGCGATCATTCCGGCCAACTACGACGACGATCTGGAGCACCTCAAGGACGTCGACCTGGTGATCGAGGCGATCGCCGAGCGGATGGACTGGAAACTGGATCTCTACAAGAAGATCGCGCCCTACGTCGCGCCGCACGCGGTGCTGGCCAGCAATACCTCGGGCCTGTCGATCAACGGCCTGGCCGAAGCGCTGCCTGAGGAAATGCGCCACCGCTTCACCGGCGTGCATTTCTTCAATCCGCCGCGCTACATGCACCTGGTCGAGCTGATCCCGACCCGCCTCACCGAAGCCAAGGTGCTCGAAGGCCTCGAAGCCTTCCTCACCACCGTGGTCGGCAAGGGCGTGGTGTACGCCAAGGACACGCCGAACTTCATCGGCAACCGCATCGGCGTGTTCTCGATGCTCGCCACCATGCACCACACCGAGCAGTTCAAGCTCGGCTTCGACGTGGTCGACGCACTCACCGGCCCGGCCGTGGGCCGTCCCAAGAGCGCCACCTACCGCACCGCCGACGTGGTCGGCCTGGACACCATGGCGCACGTGATCAAGACCATGGCCGATACGCTGGCCGACGATCCGTGGCACCAGTACTTCAAGGCGCCGGCATGGCTGCAGGGCCTGATCGAACAGGGCGCGCTGGGCCAGAAGACCGGCGCCGGCTTCTATCGCAAGGCCGGCAAGGACATCGTCGTACTCGACGTGGCCAAGCGCGACTACCGCGCCTCGGAGCAGCAGGCTTCCGACGAAGTGGCCGCGATCCTCGCCATCAAGGACCCGGCCGAGAAGTTCGCCAAGCTGCGCGCGTCGAGCGATCCGCAGGCGCAGTTCCTGTGGGCCACCTTCCGCGATCTGTTCCACTACACGGCGTATCACCTGGCCGATATCGCCGATACCGCGCGCGACGTCGACTTCGCCATCCGCTGGGGCTACGGCTGGAAGCTCGGTCCGTTCGAGACCTGGCAGGCCGCCGGCTGGCAGCAGGTGGCGACGTGGATCGGGGAAGACATCGCCGCCGGCAAGGCCATGAGTTCGGCGCCGCTGCCGAAGTGGGTCACCGACGGCCGCAGCGGCGTGCATGGCAAGAGCGGTTCGTACTCGGCCAGCGCCAACGCCGACAAGCCGCGTTCGCAGCATCCGGTCTACCGGCGCCAGCTGTTCCCCGATCCGATCCTGGGCGAGAAGTTCGACCAGGGCAGCACCGTGTGGGAGAACGACGGCGTGCGCCTGTGGACGCTGGGCGACGACGGCGTGGGCATCATCTCGTTCAAGACCAAGATGAATACGGTCAACGACCAGGTGCTCGACGGCATCCAGCAGGCGATCGACGTGGCCGAGCAGCAGCTCAAGGCCGTGGTCATCTGGCAGACGGGCGAACCGTTCTCCGCCGGTGCGGATCTGAAGGGCGCGCTGGGCCTGCTGCAGGCCGGCAAGCTGGGCGACTTCGAGGCGATGGTGGCCAACTTCCAGCGCACCAGCATGCGCATCAAGCACTCGCTGGTGCCGGTGGTGTCGGCCGTGCGCGGCCTGGCCCTGGGCGGCGGCTGCGAATTCCAGATGCATTCGGCGCGCACCGTCGCGGCGCTGGAAAGCTATATCGGCCTGGTCGAGGCGGGCGTCGGCCTGCTGCCGGCCGGCGGCGGCCTGCACGAGCTGGCGATCCGCGCGGCGCAGGCCAATCCGGCCGATCCGTTCGAGGCGCTGAAGAAGGTGTTCGAGACGGTGGCGATGGCCAAGGTTTCCGGCAGCGCGCTGGAAGCGAAGCAGCTGGGCCTGCTGCGCGACAGCGACGTGGTGGTGTTCAACGCCTACGAGCTGCTCCATGTGGCCAAGCAGGTGGCCGGCGCGCTGGCCGAGAGCGGCTACCGCCCGCCGCTGCCGGCGCGCAGCATCCCGGTCGCCGGCGACGTCGGCACCGCCACCTTCCGCGCCTCGCTGGCCAATATGCAGGCCGGCTACTTCGTCTCCGAGCACGACGTGGCGATCGCCACGCGCATCGCCGACACGCTGTGCGGCGGCGCGATCGAGCGCGGCTCGCAGGTCGACGAGGAATGGCTGCTGCAACTGGAGCGCAAGCACTTCGTGGAACTGGCGCAGACGGAAAAGACGCAGGCGCGCATCGCCCACACGATGACCACCGGCAAGCCGCTGCGCAATTGACGCCGCCGCTTCCGCCAACGACTCATCCAAACCCATACGGCGTCGCCGCGCATCGCGCGACGCCACGGA
The DNA here is from genome assembly GCF_900112865.1 of Dyella marensis. Taxonomy (GTDB): domain Bacteria; phylum Pseudomonadota; class Gammaproteobacteria; order Xanthomonadales; family Rhodanobacteraceae; genus Dyella_D; species Dyella_D marensis_A. The sequence continues at coordinate 372,533 of NZ_FONH01000001.1, forward strand.
GCAAAAGACCATGAGCAAGCAAGTGCAAGACGCCTACATCGTCGCCGCCACCCGTACCCCGGTCGGCAAGGCGCCGCGCGGCGTGTTCCGCAACACGCGTCCCGACGACATGCTGGCCCACGTGATCCGCGCCGTGATGGCGCAGGCGCCGGGCATCGACGCGCACCGCATCGGCGACGTGATCGTCGGCTGCGCCATGCCCGAGGCCGAGCAAGGCATGAACGTGGCGCGCATCGGCCTGCTGCTGGCCGGCCTGCCGGACACCGTGCCGGGCGTCACCGTCAACCGCTTCTGCTCGTCGGGCGTGCAGGCCATCGCGCAGGCCGCCGACCGCATCCGCCTGGGCGAGGCCGACCTGATGATCGCCGCCGGCACCGAGAGCATGAGCATGGTGCCGATGATGGGCCACAAGGTGGCGATGAATCCCGGCATCTTCGATAACGAGCACATCGGCATCGCCTACGGCATGGGCATCACCGCCGAGAACGTGGCCAAGCAGTGGAAGATCAGCCGCGAAGAACAGGATACTTTCGCCGCCGCCAGCCACGAGCGTGCGCTGGCCGCGATCAAGGCCGGCGAGTTCAAGGACGAGATCACCCCGTTCAAGCTCGACGACCATTATCCGGACCTGGCCACGCGCTCGATCAAGACGGATAGCCGTCTGATCGACACCGACGAAGGCCCGCGCCCGGGCAGCACGGTCGAAGTGCTGGGCAAGCTGAAGCCGGTGTTCCGCAACGGCCAGTTCGGCGGCTCGGTGACCGCGGGCAATTCCTCGCAGACCTCCGACGGCGCCGGCGCGGTGCTGCTGGCCAGCGAGGCGGCGATCAAGGAATACGGCCTGACGCCGATCGCCCGCTTCGTCAGCTACTCGGTGGCCGGCGTGCGCCCGGACATCATGGGCATCGGCCCGAAGGAAGCGATCCCGAAGGCGCTCAAGCAGGCCGGCATGACCCAGGACCAGCTGGACTGGATCGAGCTCAACGAAGCCTTCGCCGCGCAGTCGCTGGCGGTGATCAAGGACCTGGGCCTGGATCCGTCGAAGATCAATCCGCTGGGCGGCGCCATCGCGCTCGGCCATCCGCTCGGCGCCACCGGCGCGATCCGCGCCGCCACCCTGGTGCACGGCATGCGTCGCCGCAAGCAGAAGTACGGCATGGTGACCATGTGCATCGGCACCGGCATGGGCGCGGCGGGAATCTTCGAGTCGCTCTGAGCTGCAAGCGCCGTTCGACAGAAAAAGCGCCGCCCTTGAGCGGCGCTTTTTTTTGTGGCGCTCAGTCGTACTCGCGCCGTGAGCAGTCCCATAAGGCAAAACCGGCGATAGCCACACCGGCGACCAGACCGGCCACGAGCACGAACCACAGATGCACGCCGTCTCGAAGGAACACCTGCACGGGCATCGACCAGGGAAACCAGTGGCCCAGACGATCGGACTGCCCGATCAGGAAACCGGACACCATGCCGGCGGTACCGACCGACACCGCCACGGTGAAGCTCTGCCAGCGCAGCGCCACCCAGCCCTGCAAGGCCATCAACGCCCCCGCAGCAACGATGCTGGCCAGCGCGCGGCTGACGAGCCATGCCCAAGGCGGAGAACCGGTCAGGCCCTGGGCGGGATTCAACTGCATGATCACCCAGCCAACCAGCGGCGTGGCCACGGCAAGCAGCAGCGTGGACGCCGCCACCATCGCCATCAGCATGCAGAGCTTGGCCATGAAGTGCGTGCGCCGAGGCACCGGCAACGCCAGCAGATGCTTCCATTGGTGATGGCCATGCTCCAGCCCGGCAAGCAATGCCGCCTGCAGAGTGATGAACAGCGGCAGCATCAGGAACAACCACAGCGTGAACATGCCCTGGCAGAAATGCTTCCAGGCCTCCATCGGATCGGTCGGCCCCGGCGGCGGCACGTGAGCAAAACCCAATTGCACCAGCGACAGCAGCAGGATCACTCCCGGCGCCAATGGCACCATCCAGGCCGCCAGCGTGTGCCGCAGCTTGATCCGTTCGGCGCGCAGCGCCCGTACCAAAGCGCTCATGTCCGCGCCTCCTGTCCGGTCAGTTCGAAAAACAGCGTTTCCAGCGAATGTGGGCGGCGCCCAAACGCATGGATCGCATGGCCGCGCTCGATCAGGCAGCGGTTGATTTCGTGATCGGCGCGACGCGGCGCCGGGACGCTGACGGTGCCTTCGTCCAGCAGCTGCGGCTGTTCGCCCAGATGGGCCAGGCTGTCGCACACCGCGCGCGCATCGCCGCAACGGATCGCGAGCGGATCGCCATGGCGGCGACGCAGGCTCTCCTGCGTGCCCTGGAACAGCAGTTGTCCCTGGTGCAGCACGCCGACATGGCTGGCGATCTGCTCCACTTCGGACAGCAGGTGACTGCTGAGGAATATCGTGATGCCCCGCTCGCCGGCCAGGCGCAAGAGCAGCGCGCGCAGCTCCACGATGCCGGCCGGATCCAGCCCGTTGGTCGGTTCGTCCAGCACCAGCAGGCGCGGCCGGCGCATCAGGGCCAGCGCGATACCCAGGCGCTGGCGCATGCCCAACGAATATTCGCGAACGCGGCGCTCCGCATCGGCCGTCAATCCGACCAGTGCCAGCGCCTCGTCGATGCTTGCCGTCTCGCCATCGAGCAGCAGCCGGGTGACTTCCAGGTTGTCGCGACCGGACAGATGCGGATAGAGCGACGGTGTCTCCACCATCGAACCCACCTCGCTCAGCGGCGCGCGGCGCGTCCAGGACAGCGGCTCGCCGAAGAGGCGAATCTCCCCCGCCTCCTCGCGCAACAGCGCGAGCAACAAGCGGATGGTGGTGGTCTTGCCTGCGCCGTTCGGCCCCAGGAAGCCATAGACACTGCCCGCCGGTACTTCCAGCGCCAGGTCGGTGACGCCGTGACGTCCGTCGAAACGGCGCGTCAGTCCTCGTGTCTGTATCGCCAGCATGCCACGTCCTCCATGTCGCGCTATGTGCTCATCCATCAAGCCAAACACGCGAGCGCGGGACAATAGGCGCCAAGGCACCCTGACCTTCGACAGGGCTGCGCAAGAACCCGCGCGGCGAACGCAAGAACCGGAGTGTCGCCACGCATCGCGCAACCTAAGCTGGCTTCACCCTCGAACCAGGAGCCACGCCATGAACTGCGCAATCAAGATGAAAGAACACATCGACGCCACGCTGCGCGATCCGCGCTGGACGCAGATGCGCAACCGCGACAAGAGCGCGGACGGATCGTTCTGGTATTCGGTGCGCACGACTGGCGTGTACTGCAAACCCTCATGCGCGGCGCGGCCGGCGCGACCGGAGAACGTCGCGTTCCACCACAGCCGCGAAGAGGCCGAGCGCGCCGGCTTCCGCCCTTGCGCGCGCTGCCATCCGGAGCGCGCGCGCGAAACCTTGCGCTATGGCATCGGCACGTCGCCGCTGGGCCTGCTGCTGGTGGCGCAGAGCGAGCACGGCGTATGCGCGATCCTGTTCGGCGAGAACGCGAAAACGCTCGAAGCCGATCTGCATCGCCGCTTCCCGCACACGGAGCTGTCGCGCGACGACGCTGCGCTGGCGGCGACGCTCGCCCAGGCCCGCGCGCTGATCGAACATCCGGACACGGCGTTCCACGCCACGCTCGACCTGCGCGGCACACCGTTCCAGCGCAAGGTCTGGGCAGCGCTGCGCGCGATCCCCGCCGGCGGCACGGCCAGCTACAAGGAAGTCGCCTTGCGCATCGGCATGCCCGAGGCCTCGCGCGCGGTGGCCCAGGCCTGCGGCGCCAATGCGCTGGCGGTGGCAGTGCCCTGCCATCGGGTGATCCGCGGCGACGGCGCGCTGTCCGGCTATCGCTGGGGCGTCGAGCGCAAGCGCGCGCTGCTGGCGCGGGAGGCGCGGGCATGAAGGCGGCGCTGAACCTGGTGCCGGACGCGGACGCCGCGGCGACGCTCGAGCACTTCGACTGGCCGCGCGTGCTGCAGCAGCTGGATGCCCAGGGCCACGCCATGCTGCCCGGCCTGCTGACACCGGACGCCTGCGATCGCGTCGCCTCGCTGTACGACCGCCCGGCACTGTTCCGCAGCAAGGTGACGATGGCTCGCCACGGCTTCGGCCGTGGCGAGTACCAGTACTTCGCCTATCCCCTGCCCGCACCGGTCGGCGAACTGCGCGAGGCGCTGTACCCGCGGCTGGCGCCGCTGGCCAACCGCTGGAACGAGAGCATGGGCATCGAAGTGCGCTATCCGGAGCGGCATGCCGACTTCCTGGAACGCTGCCATCGCGCCGGCCAGCTGCGCCCCACGCCGCTGCTGCTGCGCTACGGCGCCGGCGACTACAACTGCCTGCACCAGGATCTCTACGGCGAGCAGGTGTTTCCGCTGCAGGTCGCCGTGCTGCTGTCCGAGCCGTGGCGCGATTTCAGCGGCGGCGAATTCGTGCTCACCGAGCAGCGGCCGCGCATGCAGTCGCGCCCGCACGTGGTGCCGCTATGCCAGGGCGATGCGGTGATCTTCGCCGTGCACCATCGTCCCGTGCGCGGCAGCCGCGGCAGCTACCGGGTGAACCTGCGCCATGGCGTGAGCGAGCTGCGCTCGGGACGGCGCCACACGCTGGGCCTCATCTTCCACGACGCGACATGAGCCTCAGGCCGGCGGCTCCTGCCCGCCCGTCGCCGCGCGCGGCAGGTGCCAGCCGTAGCGGATCGCCATGAAGCGCAGGCCGAAGCACACCGCCGCGCCAGCCAGGGTGGACACGGCGGGCGGCACCTGCAGCAGGTCGCCCGCCACCACGATGGCGGCGCCGGCCAGGGCGGCCACCGCGTAGAGGTCCGCGCGCAGCACGGTCGGAATCTGCGTGACCAGCACGTCGCGCAGGATGCCGCCGCCCACGCCGGTGAGCATGCCCAGCAGTGCCGCCATCGCCGGATTGAGCCCATGCGCCAGCGCCTTCTGCGCGCCGGCCACGGCGAACAGCGCCAGGCCGGCGGCGTCGGACAGCTGCACCGGGTTTTTCAGCCGCTCGATCAGGGCGTAGCGGTAGAAGGTGACGATGCCGGCCAGCATGGATACCGCCAGGTAGCGCCAGTCGGCGATCGCCGCCGGCGGCGTGGCGCCGATCAGCAGGTCGCGGGTGATCCCGCCGGCATTGCCCGCGGCAAAGGACAGCACCAGCACGCCGAACAGGTCGAGCTGGCGCCGCACGCCGGTGAGCGCGCCGCTGAGGGCGAACACGAAGGTGCCGAGCAGGTCGAGCACCAGTAGCAGGAAGTGGGTCATGGCCATAAATAATGGTAGGTTGGGGTGAGCCGGCGGCGAACCCCAACAGGCCCCGCACTCACCATCGCCCGTTGGGGTTCGCCTTCGGCTCACCCCAACCTACCTCAATCCACGGCGAAGGCGGATATGGCTCCCTCACACGGCATCCACGTCATCGATACCGGCTTCGTGCGTCCGCGCTTCGACGCCGCCTACCTGATCGTCGAACAGGGCCGCGGCGCCTTCGTCGACTGCGGCACCAATGCCGCCGTGCCGCGCATGCTCGAGGCGCTGGACCAGGCCGGCCTGGCGCCGGAACAGGTGGACTGGCTGATCCTCACCCACGTGCACCTGGACCATGCCGGCGGCGCCGGCGAGCTGATCGCGCAGCTGCCCAACGCCAGGGCCGTGGTGCATCCGCGCGGCGCGCGCCACCTGATCGATCCGACCCAGCTGTGGGCCGGCGCCAGCGCGGTCTACGGCGATGAGGTGATGGAGAAGACCTACGGGCGGCTGCGGCCGATTCCCGCCGAGCGCGTGGTGGAGGCGCCGGAAGGCCACATCGTCGAGCTGCAGGGCCGGCCGCTGCGCTGCCTGGATACGCCGGGGCATGCGCGGCATCACCTGTGCGTGTACGACGAGCAGGGCCGGGCCTGCTTCACCGGCGACACCTTCGGGCTGTCCTATCGCGAATTCGATACCGAGCGCGGTCCCTTCGCGCTGCCGACCAGCACGCCGGTGCAGTTCGAACCGGAGGCGCTGCACGAGTCGATCCGCCGCCTGGTCGCGCTGCAGCCGGAGGCCATGTACGTCACCCACTTCGGCCCCGTCGGCGATATCGAGCGGCTGGCCAAGGGCCTGCACGCGCAGATCGACGCCATGGTCAGCCTGGGGCATGCGGTGCGCGGCGAGCCGAAGGAAAAGCGCCACGAGTGGCTGAAGTGGGCGCTGACCGACCTGTATGCCGAGCGGGTGGCGGCGCATGGGTGGAAGGGGACACGCGACGAGCTGCTGGAGATCCTGGGCATGGATATCGAGCTCAATGCGCAGGGGCTGGAGGTTTGGCTGGATCGCGGCGGCTGATTCGCCACCGCCCCAGGCGCGTCACCGCCCTGAGCTCGTCACCGCCCGAAGCTCGTCACCGTCCCAAGCTCGTCATTCCGGCGCAGGCCGGAATCCAGTGGCGGTAACGTTCGAATGTCGCGAGGACATTCAAGAGCGGCACCTTGAGGCGACACGCACTGAATGCAGCGCCCCGCTACTGGATTCCGGCCTGCGCCGGAATGACGAGGTTTGAAGCGTTACGGTTTAGCCGCCCGTTCTTCCTTCAGCTTCGCCTCGAACTTCACCACCGATGACTGCGCCAACGCCTTGCAGGCCTGGCGGTCGATCATCGGATCCGGCTGCTTGCCCGCGCGGTGTGCCGCGGCGCGGTCGAGGAAATCGCTCATGTCCGGATGCGTGGTGATCAGCACATCGCAGGGCAGCGCCGCCACGATGTCGAAGGTCTTGCGGAAGCCGCTGACACGCTCGGGATGCGCAGGGTCGCTGTAGCGGTACACGCCATTGGTGAAGGCGGTGATGCTGTCGGCGTAGACCACGTCGAGGCAGCGGTCCTTCTCGCAGGAGCGCCAGGTCCAGGTGGTGGCGCCCGGCGTATGGCCCGGCGTGTAGTGCGCGGTCACCACGATGTCGCCCACCTTCACCGTGCCGCCGTCGGCCACCACGCTGACCTTGGCCACCTTGGGGAAATGCGGCGCCTCGCCGTTCTGCGGGTCTTCCGCGTAGTCGCCACCGGCCATCAGCTCTTCCGCGCCGTAGCGGCTGGCGTAGACAGGAGCGCCGCTGGCCGCCGCCAGGGCGGCTATGGCGCCGGCATGATCGAAATGCGCATGCGAGTTGAGAATCGCCTTGACGTCGCCGATGCGGAAACCGAGCGAGCGGATGTTCTGTTCCACCAGCCTGGCGTTCTCCGGCATGGTGCCGTCGATCAGCACGTGGCCTTGCGGCGAGGTGATCAGGATCGCACTGAGCCCATGCGTGCCGACGTACCAGGTATCGCCATAGATGCGGAACGGCTGTTCGGGCCTGGTCCAGCCGCGGTCGTCGGCTGCGGCGGCGTGAATCGAGGCGCAAGCCAATGCAGCGGCACCAGCGAAAAAAAGGTGTAGCGGATGCTTCATGATTCGTCCCCGGCGTAGGTTGGGGTGAGCGCAGCGAACCCCGACATGGCGGCGGTCATGCGGACCGGGTTGGGGTTCGCTGCGCTCACTCCAACCTACGATGCCTGCCTCGCATGGACTGGAGATGGCCTGCTCCGGGCAATGAATGGCTCATGCCATCCGCGTGCCATTCGGCACCGGGCGCTCGATCGCGGTAAGCACCACGCCCTCGTCGGTCGGAAAGCCGGTCAGCAGAAACTGCGAGCGAAATGGCCCGATCTGCTTCTCCGGGAAATTGATCACGCCGACGATCTGCCGGCCGAGCAGATCCTCCGGCGCATACAGCGCGGCGATCTGCGCGCTGGTCTTCTTCTCGCCGTAGGGACCGAAGTCGACCCATACTTTCCAGGCAGGCTTGCGCGCCTCGGGAAAAGCCTCCACCCGCGTGACCGTGCCGGCCACCAGCAGCACTTTCTCGAAGTCGCTCCAGCCGATCTGCGGCGTGTCCGGCGTGTTCTGTGTCGTCATGCTTCCAGTCTCGTCTTGAACCAGTCCCTGCCCTGGTGCCACCAGTAGCTCGCCTGCGCGGCCAGGTAGCCGGCGGGACGGTGCGCGCTGGCCAGGCCGTAGTCGGCGAACTGCTTCCAGCGCTGGTCGCGTTCGGCGATCGCCGCGGCGAGCAGCTCGCCCGCCGCGCAGGTCGGCGCCAGGCCGTGGCCGCCGAAGGCCTGCGCCCACCACAGTCCTTCGTCGCCGCCGCCGATCTGCGGCATCTGGTGGCGCGCATAACTCATCAGGCCGGACCAGGCATGGTCGATGCGCACGCCCTGCAGCGCCGGGAATACGCGCAGCAGGTCGCGCGTCAGCAGGCGGCGCACCGCCTGCGGCGAGCGGTTGCGGATGGAGATGCGGCCGCCCCACAGCAGGCGCGTATCCGGCAGCGGGCGGTAATAGTCGAAGGCGAAGCGCGTGTCGTAGATCGCGGCGCGCGTGTCCAGGCATGCGCGCAGCCGGTCGCCCAGCGGCTCGGTGGTCATCACATAGGTGGCGATCGGCAGGATGGCGCGGTCGATCGCGCGCCGCAGGCCGGCCAGGTAGCCGCCGCAGGCCAGCACCACGTGCTCGGCCAGCACCGTGCCCTGGTCGGTCTCCACGCGCCAGCGCAGGCCGTCGCGGCGCAGCTGCCAGGCGTCGGTGTGTTCGTGGATGCGCACGCCCTGCCCCGCGGCCGCGGCGGCCAGGCCGATGGCGAAGTTCAGCGGATGCAGGTGGAACGCGTTGCGCTCGTACAAGCCGTCGAAATAGCGCCTGGTATGCACGCGTTCGCGCAGCGCGTCCTGCGCCACCCACTCCCACTGCACGCCGTAGTGTTTTTCCAGCAGCGCCTGGCGCCGGCGCAGCACCGCCGGATCGCGGAACCAGTTGGCCCACAGCACGCCTTCGTCGACCAGATCGCAGGCGATGCCATAGCGCAGCACCTGCGCGCGGATGCGTTCGACCGCCGCGGTGGTGAGCCCGAACAGCGCGCGGGCGCGCTCCTCGCCGAGCTGATCCAGCAGGCTCTGCTCGCCCAGCGAGTAGCCGGCGAACACGAAGCCGCCGTTGCGGCCGGACGCGCCGAAGCCGACCTGCTCGCGCTCCAGCAGCACCACGTCGCGCACGCCGCGCTCGGCCAGTCCCAGCGCCGTATGCAGGCCGGCGAAACCGCCGCCGACGATGACCACCTTGGCCTCGGCCCGGCCGCGCAGCGCGGCATAGGGTTCGTAGGCGCTGGCGGTGGCGCGGTAATAGGAAGGGGCCGGTGGCTGCTTCATCGTTCCCATCGGAGGCAGGCTGCGCGGTACAGGCCTGGCAGCATAGCGCAGCGTTGCGGCAGGCCCGGCGTGACCCTTGGCAGGGGCACACCTTATTCCACCAGGCTGACACCGAGCGGCCGCGTATCGCTCATGCCGCGGTCGTCGACCACGCGCACCTCGTAGTTGCCCGCGGTCGGCGGCTGCCAGAACAGCGACTGCCCCGGCGCGCTGCTGCCGACATAGGCGTCGTTGACGAACCAGTACAGCGTGCGCGTGGCGGCGTCGCCGTTGGCGCTGAAGGCGATGCGATCCTCGTCGCGCCGCTTCAGCCGCAGCGCATAGATGCTGCCGCGCAGCGGCGAGGTGATGCCCGGCGGCTCGCCGACTGCCTCGCCGCCGTTGATGCAGGCCTCGTTGCGCGGCGGCGTGCGGCGCGGAATGCCGGCCTGGATGAACACCTGCTGCAGTTCGGACGGCCAGAACTCGTACACCTCCAGGTGCGTGCGCTTGCCGTCGTAGGGCGGACAGGCCGGCTGGCCGGTGGCGTCGTCGATCACCACCGGACGGTGCACCTGGCTGACCCGGATCGGCGACTTGCCCGGGATGAACCAGGTGCTGCCCTTCTGCGGACACCACTGGTTGGGCAGCTCGCCGCTGGCCAGGCAGATCGATACGCGCTTGAGGTTGGCCGGCATGTGCCGGATCGGCTCGGCCAGGCCCGGCTGCTCGGCGCGCAGCGCGTCGAGTATCTGGAAGAACAAGGGCGCGGCCGCCTCCACGCCGACGAAGGCCGGATTGCTGCTGCCGTCGAAATTGCCCACCCACACCACCAGCACGTAAGGGCCGAAGCTGCCGGCGGTCCAGGCGTCGCGGAAGCCCCACGAGGTGCCGGTCTTCCAATACACCGGCAGGCGGTTCGGCTGCGCGCCGGTGGTTTCGTCGGGACGCGGGTTCTGGCGCAGCATGTCCATCACCATGAAGCTGGCTTCCTCGCTGAGCAGGCGCGTGCCCTGCTTGGCCAAGGGATCGCCCGCCGCCAGCCGCAGCGGTTTCAGTTCGCCGCGATTGGCCAGCATCGCGTACAGGCCGGCCAGCTCCTGCATGGTCACTTCGCCGCCGCCCAGCACCAGGGCCAGGCCGTAGTGTTTTTCGCTGGCCAGGCGGCCGATGCCGGCGTCGCGCAGGAACTGGTAGAAGCTCGGGCTGCGCAGTTGCGAGGCCACCCACACCGCCGGGATGTTGCGGCTGCGCACCAGCGCCTCGGTCGCCGTCACGGGACCGAGGAAATGCCCGTCGAAGTTCTCCGGCGTGTACGGGCCGAACGAAGTGGGCACGTCGCGCAGCACGGTCTGTGGATGCAGCACGCCCTGGTCGAAGCCAAGCGCATAGATAAAAGGCTTGAGCGTCGAGCCGGGCGAGCGCCTGGCCAGCGTGCCGTTGACCTGGCCGTGGATGGACGCGTCGCCGTAGCCGGCCGAGCCGATCATCGCCTTGATCGCCATGTCGCGCGTATCGACCAGGATCGCCGCCGCGTTGCGCACGCCGCGCGACTGGTTGCGCTCGATGTAACGGCCGACCTGGCGTTCCAGGTTGTGTTGCAGATCCAGGTCCAGCGTGGTGGCGACCCGACTGTCGGTGGCGCCGGCATCCAGCTGCCGCGCGGCGAGCAGCTGTTCCACCGCATGCGGCGCCTCGAACGGCAGGCGCGACAGCGAGCGCAGGTTGAGCGGCAGGGCGAACAGCGGCTTCAGCGCCGCATCGGCCGGGTGCCTGCCTACCCAGCGTGCATACAGGCGGTTGCGCGAATCGGCCAGCTGGCGGTTGATCACATCGAGCGCCGGCTGTTCCGTCTCGCCGGCGGCGCGCAGGCGGCGGGTCGGATCCTGCGGCACCACGGCGAGGGTCAGCGACTCCGGCAGGGTCAGTGCCGCGGGCGGCTTGTCGAAGTAGGCCAGGCTGGCCGCGCCGACGCCTTCGACGTTGCGCCCATACGGTGCGTAGTTGAGATAGGCCTCGAGGATCTCGTCCTTCGAATAGAACAGCTCCAGCTGCACGGCGCGGCCCAGCTGGCGCAGCTTGCCCAGCGGCGAGCGTGTGTTGAGCCGCCACAGCAGGCGCGCCAGCTGCATGGTGACGGTGGAGCCGCCCTGCGGATTGCCATGGCGCACGTAGGTGACCCAGGCGCCGCGCGCCAGGCCGTAGGGATTGAAGCCGGCGTGCAGGCGGAACCAGCGGTCCTCGTGCAGCAGCACGCCCTGCACCAGCTGGGGCGAGATGTCCGCGAGCGGCACCCACAGGCGGTAGCGGTCGTCGCTGGCCAGGGTGAGGCGCAGCAGGCGGCCCTTGTCGTCGTACACCGCCGTCGACGAAGGCAGCCATTCGCGCAGGCGCGGATGCGGCCACAGGCGGCAGCCGGCCAGCACCGCGGCGACCAGCGCGGCGGCGACGAGCCAGTTCTGCCAGCGGAGGATCCAGCGGGTGAGGGCTTTGACGGCGGGATGGGCTAATAGAGCTTTCATTGCGATCGAAGCTCTACGGAGCTTCGCTATTTCCTCGGTCTCCAAGCTGGAACCCTTCTCCCTCCGGGAGAAGGTGCCGGCAGGCGGATGAGGGTACGGGCGGAGCGCAACGTACCGCTCCGCCCGTACCCTCACCCCAACCCCTCTCCCGATGGGAGAGGGGCTTTTTTCTCACGCTTACGGCTTGCGCACGGTCAACGTCGCACCGCCCGGCGAACGCGCCTGGATCTCGCGGTCGTACATCGACTCGCCATACGCCGGCGGCACGATGAACTTGCCCGCGTTGGTGGCCTTGATGCGATACACGAACTCGCGCACGTCGGTGGTGGCGATGCCGTAGATCACCACGCGGTCCTCGCGGATGTCGGCGTACTCCGGCGTCCAGGTCGAGCTGGACAGGCCGACCGGCGAGCGCCATGCGCTGGCGGACACCTTGCTGTCGCCGCCCTGGTCGTTCTGCTCGCTGCCGTCCTCCTGGTGGTCGGTCACTTCCGGCGGCGGCTGGATCACCGCCTCGAAGCCGCCGGGCAGCAGGTCGACGATGGCGATATTGGACACGTCGCGATCGCGGGTGGCGCGAATCTTCACGTGCACGTCGATCTCCTCGCCCACCTTCACCTCGCCCAGCGACTTGCCGCTGGTGTCGGTGTACTCGCGGATGATCTCCAGGCCGTCCTTCACCGCCTTGCCCGGCGCGTCGCGGTCGTAGCCGCCCTGGCTGGCCACGTACCAGGCCGATACGGAACCGCCGTTGATGTAGCGCAGGCGCGTCGCCGCGGAGGTCCAGCTGCCGGCCTGCATCAGGTTGCCCTGCAGAGTGGCGATGGCCTTCACCGCGCCGTCGGCATGCACTTCGTCGATGCCGAGCTTGGCCGTGTCGCCGGCCGTGTCATTGGCATAGGCGTCCAGCGCCAGGATGGTCATCGACGAGGACAGCGTGTTGTACCAGCGGTGCGACAGCGCGTAGCCGATGTTCTCCCACACGCGCGGCGACAGGTTCCTGGCCCGCTCGGGGAAGTGCTTGCCCAGCACGTAGAGCACGCTGGAATCGCGGATCAGCGCGTCGTAGTAGTAGCCATACACGTAGTTCTTGTCGCGGTCGTTGCGCTCAAGCAACTTCTGCGGGCCAGCGATCAGCTGCGCGGCCTGCTTGTCCTGCTTCAGCAGCTGGTAGGAGGCGGCCAGCCAGGCCGCGGCCAGGTCGTTCTTCCACTCGTCCGGATGCGCGTCCTGCAGGCGCTTCTGCACCGCCGCCAGGTCGTTGGTGGTGACGTTGCCCTGGCGGGTCAGCAGGTACACGGCGTAGGCGCGCTGGCGCAGCTTGTCCAGCGAATCCATGCCGTTGTCGCCGGCGAGCTGGCGCAGGTAATGGTTGCCCGCGTCGAACATGTCCTTCGGCACGCTCACGCCGCGGTCGCGCGCCTCGATCAGGAAGTTCATCGCGTAGGCCGACACGAACGGCTCGGCATCGGGCGTGGCCGACCACAGGCCGAAGCCGCCCTGCCCGTTCTGGCGCGAGTGCAGCACGTCGAGGAAGTTGGACAGCGCTTCCTCGTTGCTGATCTTCTTCTCCTGCAGGGTCGGCTGCAGCACGTGGGCGAACACCGGCACCACCGGCCACTTCGGCAGCACCAGGCGCGGCATCGCCGAGCTGATGATCTGCTCGCTGCAGTAGTTCTGGTAGTTGATCAGGTAACTGCTCAGGCCCTGCGCCAGCACCACCGGCAGCGACGAGATGGCGGTGTCGCGCGCGGCGTATTCGTCGTAGAGCTTGCGCAGGTCCGGCAGGTCCGCCTTGGCGCCGGCCTCGACGCGGCCGACGTCGACCTGAGTGCGGTAGGCCGAGGCCGGGCGCACCGACAGGTCCACGCTTTGCCTGGCCGACTTGCCGCTGTAGCCGGCACTGAAAGTGAGGTTGCCGGAGCCGAGCTTGTCGGTGGCCTTGACGCGGAACAGCGCCACGCCTTCGCGCATCTCGCCCAGGCTCAGGTTCTGCGTCGCCTCGCCGAGCACCTGCAACTGCGGGCCGGTCTTCAGCGTCACCGCCACGGGCACCGGCTTGCCGCCAAGGCCGGTGAGGTTATTCGCCACGCCCACGCTCACTTCGGCTTCGTCGCCCGGGGCCAGCGTGGTGGGCACGTTCGGCGACAGCACGAAGTCGCCGCGCACGGTGGTGGCGCCCTCGAAAGTGCCGACGCGATCCGGCGACACGCTCACCGCCATCACGCGCAGCTTGCCGTTGAAGTAATCCGGCACCTGGTAGGTCAGTTCCTTCTCGCCGTCCACGTCGACGATGCCGGACCAGTACGCCACCGGCTTGTCGCGCTTGCGCTTGAACGGGTTGAGCTGGCGGCCGATCGCGCCGTCCGCGTCGCCGCCGGGGGCGGCCATGGTCATCAGTTTCTCGAAGTCCGGCAGGATCAGGTCGAGGATCTGCGAGGTGCCCACTTCCAGCATGCGCTTGCGGAAGAAGAACTTCAGCGGATCGCCCAGCTTGTAGCGGGCCACCTGCAGGATGCCTTCGTCGACCGCGAACACCACCGCCTTGGTCGGCTGCGGCGAGCTGAGCTTGAAGGTGACCGTCTCGCCCGGCTTCACCAGCGCCGGCGCGTCGACCTTGAGGGCGTTGCGGCGCGCGTCGAGGTTCACCGAGAACGGCACCACGCCGTAGCTCAGCGGGCTCATGAAGATCTCGTCCGAGGACGGATCGCGGATGTACTGCACGTTGATGTAGCCGTTGCCCTCGAAGTCCGCCGGCACGGTGATGTGCTGCACCGAGCTGGTGGTATCGGCATGGAACCAGGCGTGCGCATAGACCTTGTCGCGCTCGATGGTGATCAGGCCGCTGCCCGCGTACGGCGCGCGCACGGCGATCTCCACCGCCTCGCCCGGGGCGTAGTCCTGCTTGCTCAGGCTCAGCTGCAGTTCGGCATTGCGGTCCAGCGAGCGCGACACGTTGGCATCGCCGGCCACCGAGAAGTCCACGCGGTTGACCTCGACGCGGTCGCTGCCGCGCCGGATCACCAGGGCGAAGTTGCCCGGCTTGTCGGTCGGCAGCGCGTAGTCCATGCCCGCCGCCGGGATGGTCAGCGGCTTCTCGTTGACCGCGATTTCCTTGAGCTTGGACTGGTACTTGTAGACGCCCGAATCCTGCTTGGTCAGCACCGAGATGTAGCGGCGCTCGATCAGCTCGGCGCGCAGATCCTTAAGCTCCGTCGCCTTGGCGTGGCTGTCGATCGCCACCAGGCGCACGCTGCGTGTGGTGTTGCGGCTGACGTAGTCCAGGCTGTCCGCGGCGCGGTAGCCGACCAGCCAGTCGTTGCTGGAGACCAGGGTCTGCGCCGCGGCGGCGACGTTGCGGCCGCCTTCGGCCTCGTAGGCCTTGGCCAGGAAATACAGCTGGTAGGTGGCGTCGGCGTACTTCTTCAGGTCCAGGTCGAATTCGGCATGGCCCTTGTCGTCGGTCTCGCCGTCCTGCAGGGCTTCCTCGTAGCCCTCCTTGGCGCGGCGCACGTCGTAGAAGTGATAGCCCGGCCAGCTGCGGAACTCCGGCCAGGCCGGACGCAGGGTGAGCGAGGCTTCGACGCGGCGGTTCTCCGCCGGCGTGCCGAACAGGTTCTGCACGTCGACCAGGCCCTTGAGCTGGTCCGGCTTGACCCAGCCTTCCGGCACCTGCTGCGACAGCTTGGCCTCGACCTTCATGCGGTCGGGCAGGAATTCCTTCACCTGCACGGTGGTGCTGCCGATCTGCGCGCCGGCCTTGCCGTCCTTGACGATGTACAGGTTGACGGTCCAGGTGCCGGTGGGCGCGGTTTCCGCCGGCGCGTAGGAGAGCTCGCCGAAGCCGCTGGCGTCCATGCTCAGCGGCAGCTGCTTCACCGAGACGCCGCGCGGATCGACGATCTCCGCCTGCAGCGGCACGCCGGCCACGCTGCGCGTCCAGCTGGCCGCGCGCACGATCAGGCCGATGTGGAAGGTGTCGCCCGGGCGGTAGATGCCGCGATCGGAGAACAGATAACCGGACAGCTGGCCCTGGTTGGTGGCGTTGCGCTCGCCGCCGATGTCGAAGCGCGAGTAGTCCAGCTGGCGGTCGTAGCTGCCGATCGGCAGGAAGGAGAGGTCCTCACCCTTCCTGACCAGGTACATCACCGGGCGCTTCTCGCGCTCCAGGCCCTTGAGCGTGGGGAAATGCACCACGCCGTCGGCGCCGGTGCTCTCGCTGAAGAGAGTCTGCCCGTTCACCGCGAGCACGGAGACGGTGGCGCCGCCGACCGGCTGGCCGTCGTGGATGGACTGCACGAACACGTCCTGGCTGCCGTCGACGGCGCGCTTGACCAGCAGGCCGAGATCGGTGACCACGACCAGGCGGGTGTCGACCGGATCGGGCGTGTTGCTGGCGTCGCCTTCGTAGCCTTCGCCTTCGGATTCACCTTCGGATGCGGCGCCTTCGGATTCGGCGCCTTCGTTCGATGCGTCGGTGCTGCGCGGCGCGGCCTGCAGCCCCTGCTCCGCCGCCTTGGCGGCATCCGCCTGCTTCTTTTCGGCAGCCGCGTCGTAGGCCGCCAGATGCAGCAGGAACACGCCGCGCTTGCCGTCCTTCAGGTACTGCGCCAGATCGACGCCTTCATAGTGCGCCTTGCCCGGATCGCCCTTGGGGAAGCTGCGCTTCTGCTCGAAGCGGTCGACGATATGGTCTTCGCTGAAGGAATAGTTCAGCGACGGATGCGCGTAGTTGCCTTCGTTGAGGCTGACCAGGTGCTGCAGCTGGTCCGGCAGCACGCGGCCGACTTCCACCTTCATGCCCGGCAGGTTGCGCGACACCACCGAGATGCGCTTGCTGCCGCTCAGCGACAGCAGCGAGCCGTCGGCCATGAAGCGCAGCAGCTTGGGATAATCCGGCACGGTGAAGGCCTGCACCGCCGGCTTGCCGAGGATGTAGCCGCCGAACGACTTCAGGCCCTTCTCCACGCGCACATAGACGCGCTGGCCGGGCTCGGCGTGGAACTTGAAGCTCTGGCCGGCTTCGTACTCGTTCTCGGTCGGTACCAGTTCGAGCTTGAGCGGCTGCGCCTTGCGCAGCACGTCCTCGCCCACCTGCGAGACATCCCACGGATACGGCGATTCGTCATCGCCCTGCTCCACCTGCGGATTGCGCTTGGGCAGGATCCAGGCCTTGGTCAGGCCGCCCAGTTCGCTGTCGCGCACCGTGCCGCTGACGCCCAGCACCAGCACCTGCTCGGGCTCGTACTTGTCGTTGTCGACCAGGGTCGGCGAGATGTCATCGATGGTGAGGCTGTACAGGCCCGGCACCTTTACCTCGGTGTCGAGCTTGTCCTTGTAGGCGTCGCCGCCGCGCAGGCTGCGCACGCCCTTGTCGAGCGCGTACTTCACCGCGCCGTCGTCGCGCGGCAGCGCCAGCGGCTGCGAATGGATCCAGGCGTGCAGCTTGTACGGGTCGTAGGTGACAGTGTACTTCAGCGCGCTGTCGGAGCTGCCCTTCTGGGTGAGGGTGAGCGCGATGCGCTTCTCGAACTGCGCGGGGTCCACCGGATAGTTGAAGTCCACCGGTTGGATGGTCTTCTTGGCGGTGGCGTCCTGCGGGTCCTGGTAGAACTCGCCGCGGCCGAACTTCACGGTGAACGGCTCGGTGTCGAAGCTGAAATGGTCGTCGGCCATCAGCACGTGCGGCGCGAACGACTTGGGCACGTCGAAGCGCACCTCGAAGTGCTTGCCGACCGGCCAGTCCTCGGACGGCGCGAAGTGCAGCGTGCGGTCGTCCTGCCAGGTCCACTGCCCCTTCACCACCGGGTCCATCACCACACCCGTGGTGACCGGCTTGCCGACCAGCTCCAGCGGCGCGGCGGAGCGCGAGAACTGCACCACCAGCGGGTGGTAGCTGATGGTCTGCGCGGTGTAGTCGGTGATGCCCGGCTTGCTCACCTCGAAGGTGATCCGGGTCGGCTCGACCGGCCTGGGCCGGTTCTTGTACCACTGCCAGCCGAACCAGCCGCCCGCGGCGATCGCCACGGCGGCCAGCACGATGCCCGCCGAGTGCAGCGGCTTGCGCTTCACGAAGGAGCCCGTGGCGGGCACCCAGCCCGGCGCGGACCAGGACACGTTGCCGATCAGCGGCCGCAGCAGCAGCGCGATGACATAGAGCAGGCCGCGTACCAGACGCAGGGGCAACGAGAGCAGAAACCGCAGCAAATCCATAATGCTTCCTGGCAATTCATCCGATGAAGACACAAGACGGCGCTAGGCCGGACTCGGGCCAAATCCCGCATGCGACGACGCCGCCCCACGGATGTGGAACAGCGCGATCGAGAGGTTTTCCCCTTGCTGCATCCTGCCTGCGATTCCTGGCGGAATGCGGGAGGGATTGTGGCATGGCGCCGGTGGGATTTGGGCGGCCGGATGCCTGCTGTTTCGCCGGCGTAGGTTGGGGTGAGCCGAAGGCGAACCCCAACGAACCTTCCCCTGGTCGCCATGTTGGGGTTCGCCTTCGGCTCACCCCAACCTACGCCGCTGCTGCCTCAGAGCCCCGCGAGCAGCTCGCGCACCACCGGGGCGAGCTTGGGATCCTGCAATGCCATGTGCATGGTGGCGCGCACCAGGCCGGCCTTGTTGCCGCAGTCGAAGCGGGTGCCTTCGAAGCGGTAGGCGAGCACCTTGCCCTGCTCCTTGAGCAGGGCGTCGATCGCGTCGGTCAGCTGGATCTCGCCGCCGGCGCCCGGCGTGGTCTTTTCCAGCAGCTCGAAGATGCGGCCGGGCAGCACGTAGCGGCCGACCACCGCGAGATTCGACGGCGCCTCGGACGGCTTGGGCTTTTCCACCATGTGGCGGATCTGCGCGCTGCGCGGATCGATCGGGGTGGCGTCGACGATGCCGTACTTGTCGGTATCGGTCTGCGGCACTTCCTCCACCGCGATCACGCCACCGGCGCCCTGGCCCTGCGCCAGCTCGGCCATCTGGCCCAGCGCGCCCTTGCCCTGGTTCCAGATCAGGTCGTCCGGAAGGATCACGCCGAACGGCTCGTCGCCGACCACAGGCTTGGCGCACAGCACCGCATGGCCCAGGCCCAGCGCTTCGGGCTGGGTGACGAAGATGGCGCGCACGTTGCGCGGCAGCGTGCCCTGCACCAGGGCGAGCAGTTCGTCCTTGCCCTTTTCCTGCAGCTTGGCTTCGAGTTCGTAGGCCTTGTCGAAGTAGTCGGCGATGGCGTGCTTGTAGCGGTTGGTGACGAATACCAGCGTATCGGCGCCGGCATCAACGGCTTCATCGACGGCGTACTGGATCAGCGGCTTGTCCAGCACCGGCAGCATTTCCTTGGCGACCACCTTGGTGGCCGGCAGAAAACGCGTGCCCAGGCCCGCCACGGGAAAGACCACCTTGCGCAGAGGCTTGCTCACTCACTTCTCTCCTGATTCATTGCGACGGATCGACACCACGTTGTCCGGCTGCGCCACGTCGCTCCAGCGGAACGACGGCAGCAGACTCGACACGCAGCGCCTGAGGGTTTCCTCATCGTAGGCGACCGTGGCTTCGGACGCCTTCACCAGCTGGGCCTGCAGCAGGTCCCAGCCGACCTGGCGGTACTGCGCCAGGAAGATCTTGGCGTGCGCGGTCGCCGTGTAGTTCTCCAGCGGATGGAACAGCTCTTCGAACAATTTCTCGCCGGAACGCAAACCGGTGAACACGATGGGGATCTCGGTGCCCGGCTTCTTGCCGGCCAGGCGGATCATCTGCTCGGCGAGGTCGCGGATCTTCACCGGCTCGCCCATGTCCAGCGCGAAGATCTCGCCGCCCTTGCCCAGGCTGGCCGCCTGCAGGATCAGCTGGCAGGCCTCCGGGATGGTCATGAAGTAGCGCGAGATTTCCGGGTGGGTGATGGTGACCGGACCGCCCGCGCGAATCTGCTTGCGGAACAGCGGCACCACGGAGCCGGCCGAATCCAGCACGTTGCCGAAGCGCACCGTGATGTAGCGGGTGGTCGAGCGCGCATCGAAGTTCTGGCACCAGATCTCGGCGATGCGCTTGCAGGCGCCCATCACGCTGGTGGGATTGACCGCCTTGTCGGTGGAGATCAGCACGAAGCATTCGGCGTGGTGGCGGTCGGCCAGGTCCGCCATGTTGCGCGAGGCCAGCACGTTGTTGCGGAAGGCGGAGCGCAGCTGGCCCTGCAGCAGCGGCACGTGCTTGTAGGCGGCCGCGTGGAACACCACCTGCGGCTTGAATTCCACGAACAGGCGCGTCATCGCGGCCGGATCGCCGCAGTCGGCCAGGATCGGCTCGAACAGCAGCTCGGGGAATTCCTGGCGCAGTTCCTGCGCGATCTGGTACAGGTTGAACTCGCCGTTGTCGACCACGCACAGCGACTGTGCGCCCAGGCGCGCCACCTGCCGGCACAGTTCCGAGCCGATCGAGCCGCCGCCGCCGGTGACCAGCACGCGCTTGCCGGTAAGAGTCTCGCGGATCGCGGTCCAGTCCAGTTCCACCGCGTCGCGGCCGAGCAGGTCCTCGATCGCGACTTCCTTGATCTCGTTGAACTGGGCGCGGCCGGCGACCACGTCCTCCAGCTTGGGCACGGTGCGGTACGGCAGGCCGGTCTGGTCGCAGAGTTCGACGATGCGGCGCATTTCCTCGGTGGAAGCACCGGGCATGGCGATCAGCAGCATCTGCGCGGCCACTTCGCGCGCCAGTTCCGGCAGCAGCTCGATCCGGCCCAGCACCGGACGGCCGTTGATGCTGGCGCCGCGCAGGCTGTCGTGGTCGTCGACGAAGCCGACCACGGCGTAGCGGCTGTCGCGGTGCAGGTCGCGCGCCAGCGCCTCGCCGGCGCGGTCGGCGCCGACGATCAGCACGCGCTGCACCGGCTGCGACTGGAACATGTCGATGCGGCTGTCCTTCCAGAAGCGGTAGGCCAGGCGCGGGCCGCCCAGCAGCATCGACAGCACCACCGGATAGACCAGCAGCACCGAGCGCGGCACGTCTTCCAGGCGGTTGTACAGGAACAGGATCAGGCCGATCGCCAGCGAGCCGATCACCGCGGCGCGCAGGATGTTCCACAGGTCCGGCAGGCTGGCGAAGCGCCACAGGCCGCGGTACAGGCCGGTCCAGTTCAGCACCAGGCCCTGCACCGCCAGCACCAGCGGGAACTCGAGCAGGTGGAAATGCACGCTGACGTCGCCCACCAGCGCGTAGCGCAGCGACTTGGCCACCCACCAGGCCAGCGCCGCCATCAGCAGGTCGTGCAGCACGACGGCCGCACGCGGGTGGATGACAGCGATCAGTTTACGTACGGACATGACGGGCCTTGTGCTGGATACGCCACAGACAGTAGCGCCTGGCGAGCATCCAGGCTGCGCCAGCGATCAAATATGCGACGGCGCAGATCGTCCATCCCCAGCCTGGACAGAACCATGACAGCCACGCCAGCGGCGCCGCGATCAGCAGGTTCCAGGCCAGATAGCACGTATCTCCCCCAGCGTGCGACATCCCACTGCGAACCAGCCATTGGTACAGGTGTTCGCGGTGCGGAGCGTACCAGCGCCGTCCCTTCAGGAAACGACTGAGCAGGGTAAGGGTGGCGTCCGTTACGAAGGATGAACTCAGGATCGCGGCGGGCCACAGCAGGCCGGGGTCGACCCGCCACAGCAGCACGGTGAAGGCGAACAGCAGGAACCCCAGGGTGCCGCTGCCCACATCGCCCATGAAGATCGCCGCGCGCGGCCGGTTGTAGCACCAGAAGCCCAGCGCAGCGGCGGCCAGGCAGGCGGCGGACACGGCCAGGGCCACCTGCCCCGCCCCGCCGGCCAGCACGGCCAGCCCCACGGCCACGAACAGGCCCTGCTGGGCCAGCAGGCCGTCGATGCCATCCATGAAATTATGCAGGTTGATGCTCCAGGCGCCGCCGAGCACCAGCAGGGGCAGCCACAGCCAGGACGTGCCCTCGAAGGCCAGCGTGCTGCCGAACAGCAGGCACGCCCCCAGCTGTACGCCCAGGCGCGGCAGCACGGGCAGTGAATGATGGTCGTCCCACCAGCCGATCGCCGCCACCAGCACCGTCGCCAGCGCAAACGCCACCGCCAGCTGCCAGGGCCACGCCGGCGCGAACAGCAGCAGCGCCCACGGCGAGGTCGCCAGCACCGCGATCACCACACCGATGCCGCCGCCGCGCGGGGTGGGAATGGAATGCGAACGGCGCTGGCCGGGTTGATCGAGCATGCCACGCGAACGGGCATAAGCGATCGCGGCAAGCACGATCGCCAGGGCAAGTACGAGCGCAGCCAGCACCATTGCGGAGGCCAGCACGGGAGGCATCATCATCGCGGCCTCACTCGTTGGCGACGCCGTGGATCGGGCGGATCGTGCTCCAGCTCTTGCAACTGGGGCATTGCCAGTGGTGCGCTTTGGCGCCGAAGCCGCAGCGGCTGCAGCGATACATGGCCTGGCCTTCCAGCAGCTTCCTGGTGAGGTCGCGCAGGATCAGGAAGTTCTCGCGCGCCTCGCCCTCGACCTTGTCCATGGTCGCATCGATCAGTGCCATCAGGCCGCGCACGGACGGACGCTGGCGCAGCTGCGAAGTGAGGAAATCGATCGCCGTGCGCTCGCCGTCGCGCTGCTGGTACAGGCGGGTGAGCGCCAGCACCGGCGAGATACCGTGGTAGCGCTCCAGGATGTCGCGCAGGAAGCGCTCGGCGCGCTCCATCTGCTGCGAGCGCGCGTAGCTGTTGAGCAGCGGCGGCAGGATTTCCGGCACGAAGGCGATGTCCGCTTCCACCGCGGCCTCGTAGGCGTCGATGGCCTGGCCGTGCTCGCCGTCCTCCGCGTACAGGCGGCCGGTGAGCATGAAGGCGCGCACGCTGTCGGGCTGGCAGGCGAAGGCCTGGCGCAGGTATTCGCGGGCGTCCTGGTGCGCGCCGTGCTGGCGGGCCTGCTCGGCCAGTTCGCAGTAGAACTGCGCGATCATGCCGGCTTCGTCCTCGCCGGTCATCGCTTCGAGGCGGCGCGCGTGTTCGATCGCCTTGTGCCAGTCGCGCTCGTGCTGGTAGATCGCAATCAGGTGGCGCAACGCGGACGGCGCGTGCGCATCCATCGCCACCAGATCGGAGAACAGCGTTTCGGCACGGTCGAGCAGGCCGGCGCGCATGTAGTCCTCGCCCAGTTCCAGCAGAGCGACGGTCTTCATCGCATCGGACAGGCCCGGACGCGAGACCAGGTGCTGGTGCAGGCGGATCGCGCGATCGACTTCGCCGCGACGGCGGAACAGGTTGCCCAGGGCGAGATGGGTTTCCACCGTATCGCGGTTGTATTCAGCCAGGCGCAGGAAGACTTCGATCGCCTTGTCCTGCTCCTCGTTGAGCAGGTAGTTCAGGCCACGGAAGTAGTCGGACGAAAGCTCGCTCACCTGCGCGCCCGAGCGTTTCGCGCCGGCGCTCCGGGCGGTCCACCAGCCACTGACGAAAGCGACCGGGATCAGCAGTGCCAGCACATAGAGGGCGATCATGCGTCGGCGGGCAGCTTGGAATCCGTCGCGCGGGCCGCGTGCCTGCGCTGGCGGCGATGCCGCGCGCTGGTGCCCAGCCACGCCGTCAATCCGCCCAGCAGCCAGCCCAGCGCCATCGCGGCGAGCAGGGCCGCGCCCTTGGGCAGCTGGAAGCGCGCGAAGCCCAGGTCATAGCCGACCAGGTCCGCATTGAGCGCGCCCAGCGCCACGCCGGCGGCGATGAAGAGCAGGAGAACGAGCGTGACGATCAATCGCATGAGCGGGACTTTAACCGATTGATGCCGACCGGCACAGGCGTCCGCGGGGCCATGTTCATGCGCGGCGAGCCCTGCGCATGCGGGCCTGTTTATTCACGACGCAAAGACAGAAGAGCGGACAAAAAAGAAGGCAGGACCGGCCGAAGCCGCCTGCCTTCATCTACTCGCTGGTGCCCGGCTTTAAGCGGCGGAAGCCGCCTCGGCCTCGGCCAGCGCCTGGTTCACGCGTTCGCGCAATTCCTTGCCCGGCTTGAAATGCGGCACGTGCTTGCCCGGCAGGGCCACCGCTTCGCCGGTCTTGGGATTGCGGCCCATGCGCGGCGGACGGTAATGCAGCGCGAAGCTGCCGAAACCGCGCACCTCGATGCGTTCGCCGTGGGAAAGCGCGTTGCTCATCTGTTCGATGACGCTCTTGACGGCCAGTTCGACGTCGCTGAAGGCCAGATGGGTCTGGCGCCGTGCCAGCGCTTCGATCAATTCGGATTTGGTCATGGGTCCCCAATGTCCGTGACGATGGAACCACGGGGCGGCGAACGCCGCCCCGTGTCTTGCGGGTATTGCTTAGTCGGCCTTGTTCAGCTGCTCTTTCAGCAGAGCGCCGAGCTTGGTGGTACCGCCGGAAGCCGACGAGTACTCCTGCATGGCGTCGTGCAGATCCTCTTCATCCTTGGCGCGGATGGAGAGCTGCAGCTGGCGACCCTTGCGGTCCATGCCGGTGAACTTGGCTTCGACCTTGTCGCCGACCTTCAGGTGCTGGGTGGCGTCGTCGATGCGCTCCTTGGCGATGTCGTTGGCGCGGATGTAACCCTCCACGCCCTCGCCCAGGTCGATCACCGCGCCCTTCGCGTCCACTTCCTTCACCGTGCCGTTGACGATCGTGCCGCGCGGGTTGGTGGCCATGAACTGGCCGAACGGATCCTGCTCCATCTGCTTGATGCCGAGGGAGATGCGCTCGCGCTCCGGATCCACCGCCAGCACCACGGCCTCGATCTCGTCGCCCTTCTTGAAGTTGCGCACGAGGTCTTCGCCGGTGCCCTGCCAGGAGATGTCGGACAGGTGGACCAGGCCGTCGATGCCGCCGTCCAGGCCGATGAAGATGCCGAAGTCGGTGATCGACTTGATCTGGCCGGACACCTTGTCGCCCTTCTTGTGCATGGCGGCGAAGGCTTCCCACGGGTTCGAGCGGGTCTGCTTGATACCCAGCGAGATGCGGCGACGCTCTTCATCCACGTCCAGCACCATCACTTCGGTCTCGTCGCCGACCTGCACCACCTTGGCCGGATTGACGTTCTTGTTGGTCCAGTCCATCTCGGACACGTGGACCAGGCCTTCCACGCCCGGCTCGATCTCGACGAAGCAGCCGTAATCGGTGACGTTGGAGACCTTGCCGAACAGGCGGCTGCCGACCGGGTAGCGGCGGGCGATGGCGACCCACGGGTCGTCGCCCAGCTGCTTCAGGCCCAGCGACACGCGGTTGCGCTCGCGGTCGTACTTCAGCACGCGCACGTCCAGCTCGTCGCCGACGTTGACGACTTCGGACGGATGGCGCACGCGCTTCCACGCCATGTCGGTGATGTGCAGCAGGCCGTCGATACCGCCCAGGTCCACGAACGCGCCGTAGTCGGTGAGGTTCTTGACCGTGCCCTTGACCACCGCGCCTTCGGTCAGGCGCTCAAGCAGCTTCTCGCGCTCCTCGGAGAACTCGGTCTCGACGACGGCGCGGCGGCTGACGACCACGTTGTTGCGCTTGCGGTCCAGCTTGATGATCTTGAACTCGAGGTCCTTGCCCTCGAGGTACACCGGGTCGCGCACCGGGCGCACGTCGACCAGGGAACCCGGCAGGAACGCGCGGACGTCCTTGATGTCGACGGTGAAACCGCCCTTGACCTTGCCGGAGATCTTGCCGGTGATGGTCTCTTCCTTCTCGAAGGCGGCTTCCAGGTCGTCCCACACCATGGAACGCTTGGCCTTCTCGCGGGAGAGCTTGGTCTCGCCGAAGCCGTCTTCCAGCGCGTCGAGAGCGACCTTCACTTCGTCGCCCACCTGCACCTCGAGCGTGCCGCTCTCGTCCTTGAACTGCTCGATCGGGACGATGCCTTCGCTCTTGAGGCCGGCGTTGATGACGACGACGTCGTTGCGGATTTCCACAACGATGCCGCTGACGATCGCGCCCGGCTTCAGCTTGGAGATGGCCTGTTGGCTCTGTTCAAACAGCTCGGCAAAACTTTCAGTCATGTTGATTCCAGAAATGAGAAAAGGCCTGCTCCACCGTGCGCATGGGAAAGTTTGCGCAATGCGGATCGGCCCACCGGTTGTGGGTGTCTTAGGAGGAAGATCCCCTTCGGCACCGTTGACCAAAATCCCGCGCCAGGCGCGGGCACCTTATGCCGTCAGGCAGCCGGACGAGGCTGCAGGACGGCAAGCACTTTCGCGACGACATCGTCGATGCCCATGCCGGTGGTATCCACCAGAACCGCATCGTCGGCCGGCTTGAGCGGCGCGACCGCCCGGGACGCATCCCTGGTATCGCGCGCTTCGATCTCGCGTTGAAGGCCGGAGAGTGTAACGCTGAGACCCTTTGCTTTCAACTGTTTATAGCGCCTTTTCGCCCTTTCGGCGGCGCTTGCGGTCAGGAACACCTTGTACGGGGCGTCCGGGAAGATCACGGTGCCCATGTCGCGCCCGTCGGCGACCAGGCCCGGCGCCTTGCGGAAACCCAGCTGCAGGTCGACCAGGGCGGCCCGCACCGAGGGAATCGAGGCGATAGCCGAAGCCGCCGCGCCGGCGGTCTCGGTGCGCAGCTCGTCGGTGGCGTCGTGGCCGTTGACCAGCACGTGGGTGTCGCCGCCGTCCGGCGCGGCCTGGAAGCGGATCTTCACGTGCTGGGCGCAGCGGGTGACCGCTTCGGCGTCGGACAGGTCCAGGCCTTCCATGCCGGCCGCGTAGCCGACCGCCCGGTACAGCGCGCCCGAATCCAGCAGGCGCCAGCCCAGGTGCTCGGCGACCAGCCGGCTGATGGTGCCCTTCCCGGATCCCGAGGGCCCGTCGATGGTCAGTACGGGAACGGGGGACGAGGGACTCATGGGGGCTCCGGCGGCAGGCAAACCGTTATGTTAACGCGTTGACCCCACCCGGAGCGCATGCTATCTAGCCCGCCGCCTCCGTCCTGCCGCGTGCCTGCCCGTCATCCATGAGCGACGACCTTCAAAGCGAGTTCCAGCAAGCCGCCGAGGACGTCCAGGGCCTGGGCGAGCGCCCGGACAACGACACCCTGCTCAAGCTCTACGCTCTCTACAAGCAGGGCTCGGAGGGCGATGTCCATGGTCCCCAGCCGGGTTTCTTCGACTTCGTCGGCACCGCCAAGTACGAGGCCTGGGCCAAGCTGCGCGGCAGCTCGCGGGAAGACGCCATGCGCCGCTACATCGCCCTGGTGAGGCAGCTGCTGGCCTGAAAGCCTTGCGCTGGAGCCCGCTGAGCGGGCACATTCATACGATCGTTTGAACCCAGCCGGGATCGTATGGACTACCCCCACCTGTTCGCGCCGCTCGACCTGGGTCATACGACCCTGCCCAACCGCATCCTGATGGGCTCGATGCATACCGGCCTGGAGGACAAGGCCGCCGACTACGACAAGCTCGCCGCCTACTTCGCCGAGCGCGCGCGCGGCGGCGTCGGCCTGATGGTCACCGGCGGCATCGCGCCCAGCATCGAGGGCTGGCTGAAACCGTTCGGCGGCCGCCTGTCGATGCCCTGGCACGTGGCGCGGCACCGCAAGCTGACCCGGGCCGTGCAGGCGGAAGGCGGCAAGCTGTGCATGCAGATCCTGCACGCGGGGCGCTACGGCTATCACCCGCTGTCGGTGGCGCCGTCGAAGCTGAAGTCGCCGATCACGCCATTCACGCCGCGCGGCCTCTCCTCGCGTGGCGTTGAGCGCACCATCGGCGACTTCGTGCGCTGCGCGAAGCTGGCCCGCGACGCCGGCTACGACGGCGTCGAGGTGATGGGCTCGGAGGGCTACCTGATCAACCAGTTCCTGGTCGAGCGCACCAATCGCCGCGGCGACGCCTGGGGCGGCAGCGCGGCCAACCGGATGCGTTTTCCGGTGGAAATCGTGCGCCGCATGCGCGAAGCGGTGGGCCGCGACTTCATCATCATCTACCGGCTATCGATGCTGGACCTGGTCGAGCACGGCCAGGACTGGCAGGACATCCTGGCGCTGGCCAAGG
This sequence comes from Dyella marensis, assembly GCF_900112865.1. GTDB lineage: Bacteria > Pseudomonadota > Gammaproteobacteria > Xanthomonadales > Rhodanobacteraceae > Dyella_D > Dyella_D marensis_A. The sequence continues at coordinate 400,235 of NZ_FONH01000001.1, forward strand.
CGGTCGAAGCCGCCGGCGCCAGCATCATCAACACCGGCATCGGCTGGCACGAGGCGCGCATCCCGACCATCGTCACCAGCGTGCCGCGCGCCGGCTTCGCCTGGGTGACGCGCAAGCTCAAGGGCGAGGTGGGCATCCCGCTGATCACCACCAACCGCATCAACATGCCCGACGTGGCGGAGCGGATCCTGGCCGACGGCGACGCCGACATGGTCTCGATGGCGCGCCCGCTGCTGGCCGATGCGGATTGGGCGAACAAGGCCCGCACCGACCGCGCCGAGCGCATCAACACCTGCATCGCCTGCAACCAGGCCTGCCTGGATCATGTATTCCAGAACAAGCGTGCCAGCTGCCTGGTGAACCCGCGCGCCTGCCACGAGACCGAGCTGGTCATCGCACCCGCCGCGCAGCGCAAGCGCATCGCGGTGGTCGGCGCCGGCCCCGCCGGCATGGCCTGCGCCAGCACCTTGGCGGAGCGCGGGCACGAGGTGACGCTGATCGACCGGGCGCAGGACATCGGCGGGCAGTTCAACTATGCGAAACGGATTCCGGGCAAGGAGGAATTCCACGAGACGCTGCGCTATTTCCGCCATCGCCTCGCCGATCTGGGCGTGACGCTGCGCCTGCACACCAAGGCCGATGTCGAAGCGCTGCGCGGCTATGACGAGGTGGTGATCGCTACCGGCATCGTGCCGCGCAGGGTGGCCTTCCCCGGCAGCGACGATGCGCGCGTGCTGAGCTATCTCGACGTGCTCGCGCATGACCGGCCGGTCGGCCGGCGCGTGGCCATCATCGGCGCCGGCGGCATCGGCTTCGACGTGGCCGAATTCCTGGTCGAACACGCGCCCTCGCCCACCACCGACGTGACCCGCTGGACGCGCGAATGGGGCGTGGACATGCAGCTGCAGGCGCGCGGCGGACTGCTCGCGGCGGCACCCGAGCAGCCGGCGCGGCAGATCTGGCTGCTGCAACGTTCCGAAGGCCGCCCCGGCGCACGCCTCAACAAGACCACCGGCTGGGTGCACCGCGCCACGCTGAAGAACAAGCAGGTCGCCATGCTGGGCGGGGTGAGCTACGACCGCTTCGACGACACCGGCCTGCACATCACCGTCGACAGCCAGTCGCAGGTGCTGCCGGTCGATAACGTGGTGATCTGCGCCGGCCAGGAACCGCTGCGCGAACTGGCCGACGCCCTGCTCGCCGCCGGCATCACGCCGCACGTGATCGGCGGCGCCGACGTGGCGGCCGAACTGGATGCGAAGCGGGCGATCGCCCAAGGCACGCGCCTGGCCAGCACCCTCTGAGGGACCGGCCAGAAGTTTTTCGGGGCGCGGAAATGAAAGCGCCCCGCAAGACGACGCGTCGATAGCGGGCCAGGGGGAGGGGGCCGGGTATCGCGGGGGTAGCGTCGCTGCGGGGCGAGGGTCGCCGCCACCTGGGGGGAGGGGACGGTGGCGGGACGAACGGAAGCATAGGTTCGACAGACCGCATTAACCAATATATATTTTCGACGTAACTTATATGTAAACCCTATATGTTCGATTTCCGCCAGCTGCGTTACTTCGTCGCCGTCGCCGAGGAGCTCAGCTTCACGCGCGCCTCGCAGCGCCTGCATATCTCCCAGCCGCCGCTGTCGCAGCAGATCCAGGCGCTGGAAGCCGATCTGGGCGTGCGCCTGCTGGATCGCGACAAGCGCAACGTCGCCCTGACCGAGCCCGGCCGCGTATTCCTGGAGCAGGCCCGGCAGATCCTGGCCAAGGCCGACGAGGCGCGCAGCCAGGTCTCGCAGGCTGCGGCGGGTTTCAGCGGGCAGCTGCGGCTGGCCTATACGGTCTCGGTGACCTTCCACCCTTCCCTGCCGCAGACCCTGCTGCGCTTCGGGCGCCATGCGCCGCACGTGCGGGTGCTGCTCAGCGAGATGTACACCGAGCCCCAGTTCGCCGCCCTGCTGGCCGGCGAGCTGGACGTGGGCTTCGTGCGCGACCTGCCCAGGCACGAGGCAGATACCCACACCCTGCGCATCGACGAGATCGACCGCGAACCGCTGCTGCTGGCCCTGCCCTCCGAGCATCCGCTGGCCGCGCGCCGCAAGATCTGGCTGCGCGAGGTGGCCGACGCCCCCTTCGTGGTGCAGCCGCGCGAACTGGCCGCGACCCTGTACGACCGCCTGACCCTGATCGCCGCCAAGGCCGACTTCCACCCGCTGATCCGCCAGCACGCCCAGCAGATCAATGGCTTGTTGATGCTGGTGGCGGCCGGCATGGGCCTGGCACTGATCCCGGCCTCGATGTGCACGGTCAGCCTGGCCGGGGTCAGCTACGTGCAGCTGGAGGATCCGGACGCCTACATGCTGCTGGCCGTGGCGAGCCGGCGGGAAGACACATCGCCGGTGCTGGCCCAGTTCCTATCGGTTGTGGCCGAGGCACGGGCCGTACCGAATTTGTTGTGAACACATACTTGTTCCAAGGCAATCAAGCAGCTACACTTGCGTGCTTGTCTTTTCCCGTTAGTGTCAGGAGCTGGCCGTGAAGGTGCTTTCCTCTTTGAAGTCCGCCAAGCAGCGGCACCGTGACTGCAAGGTTGTGCGCCGTCGCGGCAAGGTGTTCGTGATCTGCAAGAGCAACCCGCGTTTCAAGGCCCGTCAGCGCTGAGCTTCAGCCGCGACGAGTCATAAGAAGGGCCGCATCAGCGGCCCTTTTTTATTGCCTGCGTTTTGTAGGCGCATCCAAGCCACATCGACATTTCATTCATCGTCATCCCGGCGCAGGCCGGGATCCAGTAGCGAGGCGCTGGATAAAGCACGAACGTCACAAGCTCGGCTCTTGCACTCGACAGCGACACCGGGCGGTGTCGCTGCTGGATCCCGGCCTGCGCCGGGATGACGAGCTGGGGAGGCGCGACGAGGGTCGCACGCCCCGCCAACCGTCAGTTGTAACGCACCCCGGTGATCACATACCGCTTCGTGCCATTCGGCGCCTGGAACTCGAAGCTGTCCTCGGCGCTCTTGCCGATCAGCGCGCGGGCGATCGGCGAGGACACCGCGAGCAGGCGCTGTTTGATGTCCGCCTCCAGGTCGCCGACGATCTGGTAGGTCACCGCCTCGCCGCTGTCCTCGTCCTCGAGGTCCACGATGGCGCCGAACACCACGCGCGAACCGGGATTCAGGCGCGTCACGTCGATCACTTCGGCGGTCGACAGCGCCGCTTCGAGTTCAGCGATGCGGCCCTCGGTGAAGCTCTGCTGCTCGCGCGCCGCGTGGTACTCGGCGTTTTCCTTCAGGTCGCCGTGCGCCCGCGCCTCGGCGATGGCCGCGATGATGCGCGGCCGGTCCACGGACTTCAGGCGCTCCAGCTCACTGCGCAGACGCTCGGAACCGGCTTTGGTGATGGGGGCGCGACTCATGCTTTCAGCTCCTTGTGCAGCTCCTGCAGGCTGTGCACTTCACCGGCGCCGTGGTAATCCAGCGAGTGCACCAGCGCACGCGCACCGGCGACGGTGGTTGAGTAGGTGACGCGATGCTGCAGGGCTTCGCGGCGGATCGAGAACGAGTCGGCGATGGCCTGCTTGCCCTCGGTGGTGTTGACGATATAGACGATCTCGCCGTTCTTGATCAGGTCGACGATATGCGGGCGGCCCTCGGCCACCTTGTTGATGCGCTCGCAGGCCACGCCGTGCCCGGCCAGATAGGCGGCCGTGCCTTCGGTGGCGACCAGGCTGAAGCCGCGCGACACCGCATCCTTGGCCACCGGCAGCAGGCGGTCCTTGTCGGCATCGCGCACCGACACGAACACCTTGCCCTTCGGCGGCGTCTTGATGCCGGCCGCGTCGTGGCCGCGCGCAAAGGCGGCGCCGAAGCTGCGGCCCACGCCCATCACTTCGCCGGTGGAACGCATCTCGGGGCCGAGGATCGGATCCACGTTCTGGAACTTCAGGAACGGGAAGATCGCTTCCTTCACCGAGTAGTACGACGGGATCACTTCCCTGGTGGCGTTCTGCGCGATCAGCGTGCGCCCGGCCATCGCGCGCGCAGCGATCTTGGCCAGCGGCACGCCGGTGGCCTTGGACACGAACGGCACGGTACGCGAGGCGCGCGGGTTCACTTCCAGGATGAACACCGTATCGCCCTGGATGGCGAACTGCGTATTCATCAGGCCGATCACCTTCAGCTCCTTCGCCATCAGCGCGACCTGGCGGCGCAGCTCGTCCTGCACGTCCTTCGAGAGCGAATACGGCGGCAGCGAGCAGGACGAGTCGCCGGAATGCACGCCGGCTTCCTCGATGTGCTCCATGATGCCGCCCACCAGCACGTTGCCCTCGGCGTCGGCGATGATGTCCACGTCCACCTCGACCGCGTGGTCGAGGAAGCGGTCCAGCAGCACCGGCGAATCGTTGGAGACCTGCACCGCCTCGCGGATGTAGCGCGAGAGATCCGCGTCGCCATAGACGATTTCCATCGCGCGGCCGCCGAGCACATAGCTCGGGCGCACCACCAGCGGGTAGCCGATCTCGCGCGCCAGCGCCAGCGCCTCGTCGGCGTTGCGCGCGGTGCGGTTCGGCGGCTGCTTCAGGCCGATCTTCTCGATCATCTGCTGGAAGCGCTCGCGGTCCTCGGCCAGGTCGATCGAGTCCGGCGAGGTGCCGATCACCGGCGCGCCGGCCGCCTCCAGCGCGCGCGCCAGCTTCAGCGGGGTCTGGCCGCCGTACTGCACGATCACGCCCTTTGGCTTCTCAAGGTCCACGATCTCCAGCACGTCTTCCAGCGTCAGCGGCTCGAAGTACAGGCGGTCGGAGGTGTCGTAATCGGTGGACACGGTTTCCGGGTTGCAGTTGACCATGATGGTCTCGAACCCGTCCTCGCGCAGCGCCAGCGCCGCATGCACGCAGCAGTAGTCGAACTCGATGCCCTGGCCGATGCGGTTCGGGCCGCCGCCCAGCACCATGATCTTGTCGCGGTTGGTCGGATTGGCTTCGCACTCTTCCTCGTAGGTCGAGTACATGTAGGCCGTGGTGGTGGCGAACTCGGCGGCGCAGGAATCCACGCGCTTGTACACCGGGCGCACGCCCAGGGTGCGGCGCAGGTGGCGCACGGCCGCTTCGTCGGTGTCGGTGAGCTCGGCGATGCGCGCGTCGGAGAAGCCCATGCGCTTGAGCTCGCGCATGCGCAGTGCGTCCAGCGCGCTGATGCCCTGCGCCTGCACTTCGTTCTCGGTCAGCACGATGTCCTCGAACGCGGCGAGGAACCAGGGATCGACGCGGCTGAGGCCATACACCTCTTCCAGCGACAGGCCGGCACGGAACGCGTCGCCCAGGTGGAACACGCGGTCCGGGCGCGGCTCGCGCAGCTCGCGCTTGAGCGCGGCCAGGCCTTCGTCGGTGCTGAAGTCCACGCCGGTCGGGTTGAGGCCGGTCTTGCCGATCTCCAGGCCGCGCAGCGCCTTCTGCAGCGATTCGTGGAAGGTGCGGCCCATCGCCATCACCTCGCCCACCGACTTCATCTGCGTGGTCAGGCGCGCATCGGCGGAGGGGAATTTCTCGAAGGCGAAGCGCGGAATCTTGGTGACCACGTAGTCGATGGTCGGCTCGAACGAGGCCGGGGTCAGGCCGCCGGTGATGTCGTTCTTGAGCTCATCCAGCGTGTAGCCCACGGCCAGCTTCGCCGCGATCTTGGCGATCGGGAAGCCGGTGGCCTTGGAGGCCAGCGCCGAGGAGCGCGACACGCGCGGGTTCATCTCGATCACCACCACGCGGCCGTCCTCGGCATTGATGCCGAACTGCACGTTGGAGCCGCCGGTGTCCACGCCGATCTTGCGCAGCACGGCGATCGAGGCGTCGCGCAGGCGCTGGTATTCCTTGTCGGTGAGGGTCTGCGCCGGCGCCACGGTGATCGAGTCGCCGGTGTGCACGCCCATCGGATCGAGGTTTTCGATCGAGCACACGATGATGCAGTTGTCCGCCTTGTCGCGGACCACTTCCATCTCGAATTCCTTCCAGCCCAGCACCGATTCCTCGACGAGGATTTCGTGCACCGGCGAGAGATCGAGGCCGCGCTTGGCGATCTCCTCGAATTCTTCCTTGTTGTAGGCGATGCCGCCGCCCGAGCCGCCCAGGGTGAAGCTGGGTCGGATGATGGTCGGGAAGCCCACCTTGGTCTGGATTTCCAGCGCCTGTTCGAAGGTCTTGGCGACTTCGGCCTTGGGGCATTCCAGGCCGATATCCTTCATGGCGATGCGGAACAGCTCGCGGTCCTCGGCCATGCGGATGGCTTCGCGCGAGGCGCCGATCAGTTCGACGCCGTACTTCTCCAGCACGCCGTTGTCGGCCAGGTCCAGCGCGCAATTGAGGCCGGTCTGGCCGCCCATGGTAGGCAGCACCGCGTCCGGGCGCTCCTTGGCGATGATGCGCTCCACCGTCTGCCAGTTGATCGGCTCGATGTAGACCGCGTCGGCGGTCTCCGGGTCGGTCATGATCGTGGCGGGGTTGGAGTTCACCAGGATCACCCGGTAGCCCTCTTCCTTCAACGCCTTGCAGGCCTGCGCGCCGGAGTAGTCGAACTCGCAGGCCTGGCCGATCACGATCGGGCCGGCGCCGATGATCAGGACGCTCTTGATGTCTGTGCGCTTGGGCATCTCAGCGGGACTCCTGCATCAGCTGGGCGAAACGTTCGAAGAGGTAACCGATGTCGTGCGGGCCGGGGCTCGCTTCCGGGTGGCCCTGGAAGCAGAACGCCGGGCGGTCGGTGAGCGCGAAGCCCTGCAGCGAGCCGTCGAACAGCGAGCTGTGGGTGACGCGCACGTTGGCCGGCAAGGTGGCCGGGTCGACCGCGAAGCCATGGTTCTGCGAGGTGATCAGCACGCGGCCGTCGTCGTGGTCCTTCACCGGATGATTGGCGCCGTGGTGGCCGAACTTCATCTTCAGCGTCTTGGCGCCCAGCGCCAGGCCCATGATCTGGTGGCCCAGGCAGATGCCGAACAGCGGGATCTTCGCGTCCAGGAATTCGCGCGTGGCGGCCACGGCGTAGTCGCAGGCGGCCGGATCGCCGGGGCCGTTGGAGAGGAACACGCCGTCCGGCTTCATCGCCAGCACCTCGGCGGCGGGCGTCTGCGCCGGCACCACGGTGATGTCGCAGCCCTGCGCGGCGAGCAGGCGCAGGATGTTGAACTTCACGCCGTAGTCGTAGGCGACGACCTTGAAGCGCAGCGCCGGCTGCTCGAAGGCCTGGCGATCGAGGTCGTAGCTGCCTTCCTTCCAGGCGTAGGGCTTGGTCACGCTGACCACCTTGGCTAGGTCCATGCCGTTGAGGCCAGGGAAGGCGCGCGCCTTGGCCAGCGCGGCCTCGGCGTCGACGTGCTCGCCGGCGACGATGCAGCCGGCCAGCGCGCCCTTGTCGCGCAGGATGCGGGTCAGGCGGCGGGTATCGATGCCGGCGATGGCGACGATCCCCAGGCGCTTCAAGTAATCGGGCAGGCTTTCGCTGCTGCGCCAGTTGCTCGCGCGGCGCGGCACGTCGCGCACGATCAGGCCGGCGGCATGCACGGCCAGGGACTCGGCGTCCTCGGCGTTGACGCCGGTGTTGCCGATGTGGGGATAGGTCAGGGTAACGATCTGACGCGAGTACGAGGGATCGGTGAGGATCTCCTGGTAGCCGGTCATGGCGGTGTTGAACACCACCTCGCCGACGGTTTCGCCGGTGGCGCCCACGGCCTGGCCGTGGAATACGCTGCCGTCTTCGAGGGCGAGCAGAGCGGGAATAGGCATGGGACGGGGCCGCCTTTTAGGTGCAGCAAAGTCCGCAAGCCGCTGCTAGCTGGCTTGTGGACCTTGGTCGAGGAAAGTCTCAGGGCGGGTCGCAATGATAGGTGCGAAGGCCTGTTCTGTCCACCGATCTCTCCATAGAAAACCAGCGTGAACGAAGCGTGTTTATGCCCGCCCGGCGTCCGGACAGGCGCTACACTAGCGCCCGTTCCAAAGGAGATGCACACGCCCATGAGCGCCGCCGTTCTGCTCGATCCTGCCCGTCTCGACCGACCGGATACGGATATCAGGCGGGAACCGTTCCCGTTCCTGATCGCCCACGGGCAGCTGCCCGACGAATCGCGCACCGACCTGGAACGCGATTTCCCGCGCTACGCCAGCGCCGGTTTCTTTCCCTACGACGCCAGCGACTGCGGCCCCACGGTCAATGCCCTGGTCGAGCGGCTGACCACGCCGGAATTCGCCAGCGCGGTCGGCAAGCGGCTGGGGATCGAGAACCTCGGCCAGTACCCCACCCTGGTCACGCTGTGCCGCTCGCTCAACAAGCGCCACGGCACCATCCATACCGACAGCAAGTCCAAGGTCGCGACCGCCCTGCTCTATCTCAACACGCAGTGGCCGGACACCAGCGACGGCTGCCTGCGCTTCCTGGGCAGCATCGACAACATCGACGACATCGTCGCGCCGGAGCTCAAGCCGCTGTACGGCGAGTTCGCGGTGTTCAAGCGCTGCGACAACTCCTTCCATGGCCACCTGCCCTACGAGGGCGAGCGCCGGGTGATCCAGGTGGCCTGGCTCACCAGCGAGGAAGAGAAACTGCGCAAGACCAAGCGCGGCAAGTTCGCCCGCGCCTTCAAGAAGCTGTTCGGCTCGCTGGACCGCAGGCTCGGCGCCGACCGCGACCGCAGCGCCGCGCATCGCGACTGAGCCCTTCAGGCAACGCGCGATTCCAAGTGACGCCCGGCTTGGCGTAGCATCCGGCGCTTCGACCGATCGCATCCTCAAGGAGCGGGCATGCCCGTCGTCGTCATCTTGTCCCTGGCCCTGCAGATTGGCTGCGCCGTGCACGTGGTGCGCAGCGGGCGGCCGATGTACTGGATCTGGCTGATCCTGATCGGCTCCTACCTGGCCGTGGCGGTCTACATACTGGCGGCCGTGCTGCCCGACCTGCGCCACGACCCGCGCGGCCGCAAGGCCGCCAGCAAGGCGCTGCAGGTGATCGATCCGCAGCGCCGCCGCCGCGAGCTGCAGCGCCGGCTGGAGCTGAGCAACACCATCGACAACCGCCGCCACCTGGCCGAGGAATGCCTGCAGCTGGGCGACTACGCCAACGCCCAGGAGCTGTTCCAGAGCCTGCTCACCGGCATGTACGCCACCGAGCCCGGCTTCATGCTCGGCCTGGCCCATGCGCAGGCCGGCGGCGGCGAATACGCGGCGGCCCGCCACACGCTGGAGGCGCTGATCGCGGCCAATCCGAACTTCAAGTCCAGCGACGGCCACCTGCTGTACGCCCGCTGCCTGGAGGAGCTGGGCGACATCGACGCCGCGCTGGAGGAATACCGCGTGCTGGCCGACAGCTACCCCGGCGAGGAAGGCCGCTACCGCTACGGCCGCCTGCTCGGCCGCCACCAGCGCCTGGCCGAAGCCCGCGACGTGTTCGAGGCCCAGCTGCGCCGCGCCAAGCTGATGCCGGGCTATTACCGGCGCAAGGAACAGGCCTGGCTGAAAGCTTCCAAGCTGGAGCTGTCGCGCCTGGGCGCGGGCGAGGCCTGAGCGCGCTGCGCGGGCCGGCATGAGTCCCGTCGCGTTGCACACCCTGTTCGAGGCGCTGGCCTACGCGGTCGGCTTGCGCACCTTCCTGTGGACGCGCCGCAAGCTGGCGCCGCAGGCGTTCGCGCATGACGACCACGTGGCCTGGGTCGGCGTCGGCGCCATCGTCGGCGCCGCGCTTGGGGCCAAGCTGGCGTTCTGGATCGACGATCCGCTGGCGGCGTTCCGCGATTTCCCCGACCTGTGGCACCTGCTGGAAGGCAAGTCGATCGTCGGCGCCCTGCTCGGCGGCCTGGCCGGGGTGGAGCTGGCCAAGAAGATCGCCGGCGTGCGCAACTCCACCGGCGACGCCTTCGTGCTGCCGCTGACCGTGGGCATGTGCATCGGCCGTGTCGGCTGCTTCCTGGCGGGATTGAACGACCACACCTACGGCAACCCGACCGCGCTGCCCTGGGGCGTCGACTTCGGCGACGGCGTGCCGCGGCATCCCACCCAGCTCTACGAGATCGCCTTCCTGCTCGCGCAGTACGCGCTGATCCATGCGCGCCGCGTTGCGCTCGCCGAGCCGGGCGACCGCTTCCGCGCCTTCATGCTCGGCTACCTGGCGTTCCGCCTGCTGGTGGAATGCATCAAACCCCTGCCCTATGCCTACCTGCACGCGCTGTCCGGCCTGCAGCTGTTGTGCCTGGCGGGACTGCTTTACTACCACCGCGACCTGCCCCGCATCCTGCGGGCGCTGTTCGCCAGGAGAGGCGCATGGGAGCCAAGGTAAGGCCGTATCTGTTCTACGACAGCGCGATCTCGATCTGCACCACCTGCCTGCGGCGGGTGGAGGCGAAGATCCTGATCAAGGACGAGCGCGTCTACCTGGAGAAATGGTGTCCGCAGCACGGCCGCGAGCGCGTGCTGCTGGCCGACGACGCCGCCTATTACCGGCAATGTCGCGAGCTCTACATCAAGCCGCCGGAACTGCCGCAACGATTCAACACGCCGCAGCACTACGGCTGCCCCTACGACTGCGGCCTGTGTCCCGAGCACATGCAGCACTCCTGCCTGACCCTGGTCGAGATCACCGACCACTGCAACCTGCGCTGCCCGGTCTGCTATGCCGAAAGCGGCCCGCACCGGCCCGGCTTCCGCGACCTGGCCACGGTCGAGCGCATGCTCGATGCGGTGGTGGCGAACGAAGGCGAGCCGGACGTGGTGCAGATCTCCGGCGGCGAGCCGACGCTGCATCCGGATTTCTTCGCCATCCTGGATGCCGCGCGGCAACGCCCGATCCGCCATCTGATGGTCAACACCAACGGCCTGCGCATCGCCAGGGAACCGGACTTCGCCGCGCGCCTGGCCGGGTACCAGCCCGGCTTCGAGCTGTACCTGCAGTTCGACTCGCTGCGCGATGAGGTGCACAAGGAGCTGCGCGGCGCGCGCCTGCGCGAGGTGCGGCTGAAGGCGCTGGAACACCTCAACCGCCACGACATCTCCACCACCCTGGTGGTGACAGTGAAGAAGGGGCTCAACGACGGCGAGCTCGGCGAGATCATCGACTTCGCCATGAGCCAGCCGTGCGTGCGCGGGGTGACCTTCCAGCCGATCCAGGCGGCCGGCCGCCTGGAAGGCTACGAGCCGGAACGCGACCGCCTCACCTTGAGCGAAGTGCGCCGGCGCATCCTCGAACAGAGCCCGCTGTTCCAGCCCGACGACCTGATCCCGGTGCCGTGCAATCCGGACTGCCTGGCCATGGCCTATGCGCTGAAGCTGGGCGACCAGGTGCTGCCGCTGACCCGCTTCGTCTCGCCGGAGACGCTGGTCAGCAAGGGCCGCAACACCATCGTGGTGGAGCGCGACGAGGAACTGCGCGCGCACGTGTTCGAGCTGTTCGCCACCAACCACTCGCCGGAATCGCAGGCCTGCTCGCTGTCCGACCTGCTGTGCTGCCTGCCGCAGGTGCAGGCGCCGGCGGAGCTGTCGTACCGCAACGTGTTCCGCGTGCTGATCATGCAGTTCATCGACGCGCACGGCTTCGACCTGCGCGCGGTGAAGAAATCCTGCGTGCATATCGCGCAGCCGGACGGGCGCATCGTGCCGTTCGATACCTTCAATCTGTTCTATCGCGACGACAAGGCGGCGAAACTCGCGACTCTGCGGCAAGAGATCGAACAGACGCGCGCCATCGAAAGGAGCAACGCATGAGCGAGCAGACACCTGGCGCCGGCCCGACTGGCGCCCCGCCCGTTCCGAGCCCGAAGCCGCCGGCATCCGACAACCAGGGCTCGCTATGGGGCGGCATCGGCCTGGCCTGGCTGGTGATGATCGGCGGCGAACTGATCCTGGGCCCGAAGAGCTTCGTGCTGTGGCCATTGCCGCCGCTGGCGATCCTGGTCTGGGCCGTGGTGCTGCTGGTGCAGGGCCGCCGCACGCGCACCGGCAAGGGCCTGCTGCTGGGCCTGGCCTCGATCGTCGCGGTATTGGTGCTGCTGGTGGCGGCCTGTTTCGGACTGCTGTTCAGCGGCGGCGGCTTCCATCCTTAAGAAGGCGCCGCCGCGCGCGCTCAGGCGGCGAAATGCCAGGCGACGTACAGCGCGAACACGCCGTACAGCGCACCGACCGGCACGATCCAGCGCGCATCCACGCGGCCGCGGCGGAACAGCCACCACAGCGCGATCACCGCCACGCCGGTCAGCGCGCCGGCCACCATCAGCGGCGCATCGAACAGCCACGGCGTGGCGAAGATCGCCAGCGCGCTGGGGATGGTGGCCTGGATCATCATCGCGCCGGAGATATTGGCCAGCGCCAGCCGCTCCTTGCCCTGGCGCACCCAGATCAGCGCGTTCACCGTCTCCGGCAGCTCGGTCGCCACCGGGCTCAGCACCAGCGCCACTAGGTGCGGCGACAGCTGCAGCGCCAGGCCGATCGCCTCGATCTGCTTGACGAAGGTGTGCGAGGCGATGGCGATCACCAGCAACGCCAGCGTGGTCTGCAGCAGTACGCGCGACAGCGCGGGATCGAGCGCCTTCGGTTGGAACTTCAGCGGTTCGAGTTCTTCTTCCTCGGGCGCGGTGTCGTCGTCCTGCAACTCGCGCCACACGTAGAGGCCATAAGCCGCCAGGAACAGCACGCCCAGCCAGGGCTTCCAGGTGAAGGCGATCAGGCCCAGGCCGCACTTGACCACGAAGATCCCCAGGAACCAGGCCTGGTCGCGCGCCAGCCGCCCGTGCTCGACGCGCACCAGGTTGTCGGCGCGGCGCAGCCGGCGGCGGTTGGACCACAGCGCCAGGCCGACCACCGCATAGGCGATGGTGGCCAGTACCAGCGGGCCGCCCAGCGCGGCGCCGACGCCGATGTCCTTCTGCTCGGGCGTGCGCCCCAGCACCACGGCGACGAAGGTGACCGCGCTTTCCGGCAGCGCGGTGCCGAACGCCGCCAGCACCGTGCCGGTGGCGGTGGCGCCGAGACTGAGCTTGCGCCCGAACCATTCGACGCCGTTGACGAAGTACTCGCAGGCGACATAGATCGCGCCGGCGGAAAGCAGGAACAGGAAGGCGGTCAGCATGGATGAAGTCCTGGGCCGGGCGAGCGGATAACCGATGGCAACGACGCACCTCGCCCGGCCGGGCAAGCGCATCGCGCCAAAGGTCTCGCCGGGCATGCGGCCACCGTGACCGGTAGCGGCTGCCATTCGCGCCATGAGGCCGTGGCCTCAAGTCTGTTGACGCGAATTCCTCTGGTAGTGGAAGCGAGGCTTCCGGGAGCGAGGATGGCTACTCCCCAATGACAACGGGCGGCATGGTAGCGGCGCCGCCGGGTCGAGGCAACTTAAGTCGGCGAGCCCAGGCGGTCGGCCAGCATCGCGTCCAGGTCGTAGGCGCCCGGCGCGCGGCCGGCCAGCCAGTGCGCGGCCTCGATCGCGCCGCGGGCGAAGATCGAGCGGTCGGTGGCGCGGTGATTGAGCTCCACCCGCTCGCCCGGCCCGATCACCCACACCTCGTGTTCGCCCACGATGTCGCCGCCGCGCACTACGGCGAAGCCGATGCTGCCGTGCTGGCGCGGCCCCGTGGTGCCTTCGCGGGCGTAGACGGCGCCGTCGGCCAGGCTCACGCCGCGTCCCGCCGCGGCCGCCTCGCCCAGCGCCAGCGCGGTGCCGGAGGGCGCGTCGACCTTGCGGTTGTGGTGGGCTTCGAGGATATCCAGGTCCCAATCCGGCAGCGCGGCCGCGGCCTGGCGCACCAGGCGGCGCAGCACGGCGACACCGAGGCTGAAATTGGCGGCACGCAGCAGCGGGATGTCGCGCGCCGCTTCGTCGAGTTGCTGCTGCAAGGCCTGATCCAGGCCCGTGGTGCCGGTCACCAGGGCGATCCTGTGCGCGCGGCAATGCGCGAGCGCGGCGCCCAGCCCGGCGGGGCCGCTGAAATCGATCGCGACCTCGGGCGCGGCCGCCGGCCATTCGCGCGTGAAGCGCAGGCCGTCCTCGCCGGCGTACACCGGCTCGCCCAGCCGCGACGACGCAGCCAGCGCCACCGCCAGCTCGAACCGCGCATCGTCCTTCAGCAGATCCAGCAAGGCGCGCCCCATGCGACCCGTGGCGCCGATGACGGCGAGGCGGAGGGGACGGCTCATGCGGGAACTCCTGCTGGCGATGGAACGGCGATGCTAGCGCCGGCGCACGCCGGCGCGAAACCCATCGGTCAGGAAGTGACGCGCGACCAGAACTGCTTCACGCCGTCGACCCAGGTCTTGGCGCGCGGCGTGTGCTGGTCGGCATCCTCGTGCTTGAAGGTGGCTTCCAGCTGTTCCATCAGCTCGCGCTGCTGCCGGGTCAGGCGCACCGGCGTCTCCACCACCACGTGGCAGATCAGGTCGCCGGTGCGGCCGCTGCGCACCGACTTCACGCCGCGGCCGCGCAGGCGGAACTGCTGCCCGGTCTGCGTCTCCGGCGGCACCTGGATCGACACCTCGCCTTCCAGCGTCGGCACCATCAGCTCGTCGCCCAGCGCGGCCTGGCCGAAGCGGATCGGCAGCTCGCAGTAAAGATCGTTGCCCTGGCGCTGGAAGATGGCGTGCTCGCGCACGTGCACTTCGACGTACAGGTCGCCGGCCTCGGCGCCCGCGCCGCCGGCCTCGCCCTGCCCGGTCAGGCGGATGCGGTCGCCGGTGTCCACGCCGGCCGGGATGCGCACCGACAGCGTGCGGGTTTCTTCCAGGCGCCCTTCGCCGCGGCATGGCTTGCAGGGCTTCTCGATGGTCTGGCCGGCGCCGCCGCAATGCGGGCAGCTCTGCTGGATCGAGAAGATGCCGTTCTGCATGCGCACGCGGCCGTGGCCGTTGCAGGTGCGGCACTGCACGGTCTTGCCGTCCTCGGAACCGGAGCCGTTGCAGTGATGGCAGCTCACCTGGGTCGGCACCTGGAAATTCTTCTCGACGCCGAACACGGCTTCCTCGAGATCCAGCTCCATCATGTAGCGCAGGTCGGCGCCGCGGCGCGAACGCCCGCGTCCGCCGCCCATGCCGAAAATATCGCCGAAGATGTCGCCGAAGATATCGCCCATGTCGCCGAAGCCGCCGGCGCCGCGCCCGCCCATGCCGCCTTCGAAGGCAGCGTGGCCGTGCTGGTCGTACATCGAGCGCTTCTGCGGATCGGACAGCACTTCGTAGGCCTCCTTGGCCTCCTTGAACTTCTCCTGCGCATGCGGATCGTCCGGACAGCGGTCCGGGTGGTACTTCATCGCCAGGCGGCGGAAGGACTTCTTGAGCTCGACCTCGGTCACCGTTCGTTCGACGTCGAGGATTTCGTAGTAATCGCGCTTGCTCATGCTGGTTTCCGACTTGGATCGCTGATTTCCATGAATCGGCAGCGATCCATGACTCTCCTCAAGAAACAGCCCGCGCCTGGGTTCCCCCGGGCGCGGGCTGCGTCAGACCGGCCTTGACGGCCGCCGCGTCATTTCTTGTCGTCGCCCTTCACTTCGGTGAACTCGGCATCGACCACATCGTCGGCCGGACCCGAAGCGCCGCCCTGCGGGCCGGCCTGCGGACCGCCGGCGCCGGCGCCCTGGGCCACCGCATTCAGCGACTGCGCGGCCTGCTCGAGCTTCTCGATCTTCGACTCGATCGCGGCCTTGTCGTCGCCGTCCTTGGCCTTTTCGAGCTCGGCCAGTGCGCCTTCGATCGTGCTCAGCTGCTCGCCCGGCACCTTGCCGCCGTGCTCCTTGAGCGCGCTGCGCGTGGCGTGCACCAGCTGGTCGGCCTTGTTGCGGGTGCTGACCAGTTCCTGGAACTTGCGGTCTTCTTCCTTGTTGGCCTCGGCGTCCGCGACCATGCGGGCGATCTCTTCCTCGGACAGGCCAGAGCCGGCCTTGATCTCGATCTTCTGTTCCTTGCCGGTCTTCTTGTCCTTGGCCGACACGTGCAGGATGCCGTTGGCGTCGATGTCGAAGGTCACTTCGATCTGCGGCATGCCGCGCGGCGCGGCGTCGATACCCTGCAGATCGAACTTGCCCAGCGACTTGTTCGCGCTGGCGCGCTCGCGCTCGCCCTGCAGCACGTGCACGGTCACCGCGGTCTGGTTGTCGTCGGCGGTGGAGAACACCTGCGAGGCCTTGGTCGGCACCGTGGTGTTCTTCTCGATCAGCTTGGTCATCACGCCGCCCATGGTCTCGATGCCCAGCGACAGCGGGGTCACGTCCAGCAGCAGCACGTCCTTGACCGAACCGCCCAGCACGCCGCCCTGGATCGCGGCGCCCACGGCGACGGCTTCATCCGGATTGACGTCCTTGCGCGGCTCCTTGCCGAAGAAGTCCTTCACCGACTCCTGCACCTTGGGCATGCGGGTCTGGCCGCCGACCAGGATCACCTCGTCGATGTCGGAGACGCGCAGGCCGGCATCGTTCAGCGCGGTGCGGCAGGGTTCGATGGTGCGCTTGACCAGGTCTTCCACCAGCGCCTCGAGCTTGGCGCGGGTCAGCTTGATGTTGAGGTGCTTCGGACCGGAGGCATCGGCCGTGACGTACGGCAGGTTCACCTCGGTCTGGTGGCTGGAGGACAGCTCGATCTTGGCGCGCTCGGCGGCGTCCTTCAGGCGCTGCAGGGCCAGCGGATCCTTGCGCAGGTCCATGCCCTGGTCCTTCTTGAACTCCTCGACGAGGTAGTCGATGACGCGCAGGTCGAAGTCTTCGCCACCCAGGAAGGTGTCGCCGTTGGTGGCCAGCACCTCGAACTGCTTCTCGCCGTCGACGTCGGCGATCTCGATGATCGACACGTCGAAGGTGCCGCCGCCCAGGTCGTACACCGCGATCTTGCGGTCGCCGCCCTTCTTGTCCAGGCCATAGGCCAGAGCAGCTGCAGTGGGCTCGTTGATGATGCGCTTGACCTCCAGGCCCGCGATCTTGCCGGCGTCCTTGGTGGCCTGGCGCTGGCTGTCGTTGAAGTAGGCCGGCACGGTGATCACCGCCTCGGTGACCGGCTCGCCGAGATAATCCTCGGCGGTCTTCTTCATCTTCATCAGCACCTTCGCCGAGATCTCCTGCGGCGCCATCTTCTTGCCGTCGGCGGTGGCGACCCAGGCGTCGCCGTTGTCGTGCGCGACGATGCCGTAGGGCACGATGTGCAGGTCTTTCTGCACTTCGGCGTCGGTGAACTTGCGGCCGATCAGGCGCTTCACCGCGTAGAAGGTGTTCTTCGGGTTAGTCACGCTCTGGCGCTTGGCGGGAGCGCCCACCAGCACTTCGCCGTCCTTGGTGAAAGCGACGATCGACGGGGTGGTGCGATCGCCTTCCGAATTCTCGATGACCTTGGCCGTGCTGCCGTCCATGATGGCGACGCAGGAGTTGGTCGTACCCAGGTCGATGCCGATGATCTTGCCCATGTTTGTATGCTCCGAAATCTCGATGCGGCCCCGCGGCCGCGCTGTGTTGTCAAATGGGGCCCGGCTCTGGCGATTCAACGCGCCGGCGGACCCTCATCCTGTGTTCTGAAGCCTTCGGCGTGGCCGCGTTCAGGCGGCCGCGCCCTCAGTCTTTGGCGACCGCGACCAGGGCCGGGCGCAGCAGGCGATCGTTCAACACATAGCCCTTCTGCAGCACGCTGACCACCGTGTTCGGCGCCTTGCCCGGCGCCTCCACCATGCTCACCGCGTGATGGCGCTCCGGATCCAGCGGCTGGCCCAGCGGATCGACCTGCACCAGACCGTTGTTCTCGGCGATCTTCAGCAGCGATTTGAGCGTCAGCGCGATGCCCTCGCGCACGCTGGCGACGTCGCCGCCTTCCACGCTCAGGCCCATTTCCAGGCCGTCGTACACCGGCAGCAGTTCGTTGAGCAGCTTCTCGTTGGCGAAGCGGCGGGCCTGCTCGACGTCGCGATGCAGGCGGCGGCGCTGGTTCTCGATCTCGGCCTTCTCGCGCAGCACGGTGTCGCGCAGCTCCGTGTTGACAGCTTCGAGTTCGGCGACCCGGGCCTTCAAGGCCTCGAGCTCGGCATGGGCCTGCGCATCCGGCGCGGCGGCATCCGGCGCCCCGCTGGGCACCTGCTGGTCGTTGTTCTGCATGAAAGACTCCAAAACCCAAATTGGCCGGCACGGCGTGCCGACCCCCAACATTGCGCGGGTAACCCCGCCTCCCGTGGCGGTTATAAGGCCGTGGCGGCGCGATTCAAGGCGTCGCTCAACACGCCGGCCGTGGCCTGCACGACCGGGATCACCCGCTCGTAGGCCATGCGGGTCGGGCCGATCACCCCGACCGCCCCCAGCACGCGGCCCTGGGTGCCGTAGGTGGCGGTGACCACGCTGCAGCCGTCCAGTGCCGCGAACCCCGATTCCTCGCCGATGAACAGCCGCACGCCCGGGGCGCGGGCGCAGACTTCCATCAGCTGCAGCAGCTCGTTCTTCTTCTGGAACGCCTCGAACAGCTCGCGCAGGCGCTCCAGGTTCGCCAGCTCGGCGTAGCCCATCAGGTTGGTCTGGCCGCTGACCAGCACGTCGTCGCTGTCGCTCTGCGGCGCGAACGAGGCGGCCGCCAGCTCCACCGCGCTGGACATCATGCGGTTCAGTTCGCTGCTGGCCTCGCGCAGTTCGCGCAGCAGGTGGGCGCGGATGTCGTCCAGCCGCAGCCCGGCGAAATGCGCGTTGAGATAATTGGCGGCCTGCTCCAGCTCGGCCGGCTCCAGCGGCTTGGCCAGCTGGATCACGCGGTTCTGCACCTGGTTGTCCGAGAACACCAGGATCACCAGCACGCGGGCGTCCGGCAGGGCCACGAAATCGATATGCCGCAGCGGGAAGTCGACCTGGCGCGGCACGGTGACCACGCCGGCGAAGTGGGTCATCGCCGACAGCAGGCTGGACACATTGCCCAGCAGGTCACGGGTATTGGTCGGCCCCGCGGGCAGCTCGCGCTGCAGGCGGGCCATTTCTTCCACCGGCAGCGGCTGCAGCTCGATCAGGCTGTCCACGAACAGGCGCAGCCCGCGCGGCGTGGGCACACGGCCGGCCGAGGTATGCGGCGAGGCGACCAGGCCGGCGTCTTCCAGGTCCGCCATGATGTTGCGGATGGTGGCGGGGCTGACGTCCAGGCCGGAGGAACGCGACAGCGTGCGCGACCCCACCGGCTCGCCGTCGGCCAGGTACTGCGCAATCAAGGTGCGCAGCAGCCGCCGGGCGCGGATATCCAGGTCGTGGGAGAGAGGTCGAGACATGCGCGCTGTGGCAATCCGTGAGACTGCTAAGAAATAAGGTTAGCTCCGCCAGTTTGCAAGAAATCCGACCGGGCGGGGGCTGGTCGCGGGGTGATCGGGCCCGCTCCTCCCCGCCGGGGTCTGCCCTTACAATCCCCCGACTTAACCACGCGACACCCCATGCTCACCTCGCTCTACGTCCGCCATTTCGCAGTTGTAGAAGAAGCCGAGATCGCCTTCGGCCCGGGTCTCACCGTGGTCAGCGGCGAGACCGGCGCCGGCAAGTCCCTGCTGGTCGACGCCTTGATGCTGCTGGCCGGCGGCCGCGCCGACAGCGGCATGGTCCGCGCCGGCAGCGACCGCGCGGAACTGGCCGCCGAATTCGACCTGGCCGCCCTGCCCGAGGCCCGCGCCTGGCTGCGCACCGAGGAACTGGACGAGGAAGACGGCAGCTGCCGCCTGCGCCGCGTGATCCGCGCCGAGGGCAGCTCGCGCGCCTGGATCAACGGCCGCCCGGCCAGCGCCAGCCAGCTCGGCGAGCTGGCCACCCTGCTGGTGGAGATCCACGGCCAGCACGAACACCAGGCCCTGCTCTCGCGTGCCCACCAGATGGCCCTGCTCGACGCCTACGCCGGCCACGACACACTGCTGGCCCAGGCCCGCGACAGCGCCCTGCAGTGGCGCGAGGTCGGTGCGCGCATTCGCAAGCTCAGCGGCGGCGAAGACCGCGAGCAGCGCCTGGAGCTGCTGCGCCACGAGGCCGCGGAACTGGAGCAATGGGTACTCGCCCCGGCCGACCTGAGCGAGCTGGAAGCCAGCCACAGGCGCCTGGCCAATGCCGGCCGCCTGGCCGAAGGCGCCGCCGGCGTAGCGGAGCTGATCGATGGCGACAGCGAGCTGGCGCTGAGCCGCGCCCTGGCCCGCGCCCACGCCGAGCTGGACAAGCTCGGCACGCTGGACGACCGCCTCGCCCCGCTGCTGCAGCTGCTCGGCGACGCTTCCATCCAGCTCGGCGAAGCCGCCGACGGCCTCAATCGCTACGCCCAGGACGTAGACCTGGACCCCGAGCGCTACACCGAGGTCGACACTCACCTCACCCGCCTGCACGAGCTCTCGCGCAAGCACCGCACGCCGGTTTCCGACCTGCACGAAAAAGCCGCTGCCGTGCGCACCGAACTGACCGAACTGGAAGGCGCCGGCGACGCGCTGGAACAGCTGGCCGCCCAGCGCGACCAGCTGCGCCGCGACTACGACGCCGCCGCGGCCAAGTTGAGCAAGGCACGCGCGAGTTCTGCCGCCAAGCTGGGCAAGGAAGTCGGCGCGCTGATGTCCGAACTGGGCATGGCCGGCGGCCAGTTGGTGATCGAACTGGAAGCAGCCGGCAACGACGAACCCGATCCGCAGGGCCGCGAGCGCTGCGAGCTGCTGGTCAGCGCCAACCCCGGCCAGCCGCCGCGCCCGCTGCGCAAGGTGGCCTCCGGCGGCGAACTGGCGCGCATCAGCCTGGCGATCGAAGTGGCCACGCTGGGCAAGGACACCGTCGGCAGCATGGTCTTCGACGAAGTGGACACCGGCATCGGCGGCGCCGTCGCCGAGGTGGTCGGCCAGAAGCTGCGCGCCCTGGGCGGCCAGCGCCAGGTGCTGTGCGTCACCCACCTGCCGCAGGTGGCCGCGCAGGGCCATGCGCATCTGCGCGTGAGCAAGCACAGCGATGGCAGTTCGACCCAGACCCGGATCGAGAAGCTGGACGCAGGCGGCCGCCGCGACGAGCTGGCGCGCATGCTGGGCGGCGTGGAGATCACCAAGGAAACGCGGGCGCACGCCAAGCAGATGCTGGATCGGGCGCAGACGGCCTGATTCCCGCGAAAACGTTCAAGGATGAATCCCTTCTCCCGTCGGGAGAAGGTGGCGGCAGCCGGATGAGGGGCCGGCCGGAGCGATGAGCATCACTTTTGCGCTCCGCCCGTACCCTCACCCCAACCCCTCTCCCGATGGGAGAGGGGCTCAAAAGCTCAGCCCTTCCCCTCGCGCCGCGGCAACAACCCGCGCTCGCTGGCCATACGGTAAAGATCCAGTTCCGACCCCGCCCCCAGCTTGCCCATCAGGCTGGCGCGGTGAATGTAGACGGTCTTCTGCCCGATCCCCAGTTCCCCCGCCACCTGCTTCGGCGCGCGCCCCTCCGCCAGCAGCAGGAACACCTCGCGCTCGCGGCTGGTCAGGCGGTTGATCGGATCCAGCGCCTCGCTCGGCCGCTCGGCGCGGCGCTGGCGCAGGTCGGAGCTGAGGAAACATTCGCCCTGCATCACCGCGCGCAGGCCGGCCACCAGTTCCTCCGGCGCCACGCCCTTGGTGACGTAGCCGCTGGCGCCGCGGCGCAGCGCTTCGGACACGTAGGGTTCGCCGTCGTGCATGCTCAGTACCACGATGCGGGTCTGGTCGGCCACGCTGCGCAGATGCTCGATCAGCGGCAGGCCGCTGCCGTCGGGCAGCGAGAGGTCCAGGGCGACCAGGTCCGGCCGGCGCTGGCTGACTGCCTCCACCGCGTCGTCGGCGCTGCGGCACTCGGCCACCACCTCGAGGTCGGGCTCCAATTCGATCAGCCGCTTGAAGCCTTCGCGGACTATGGCGTGGTCATCGACCAGGACGATGCTGTACATGGGTCATCACTCTATAGCAGCCCCCAGTCGTTTGCCCACGGGGCCACCCTCAGTCCACGAACTCGAATCCTTCTCCCTCCGGGAGAAGGTGGCGGCAGCCGGATGAGGGTCCGGCCGGAGCGACGCGCGCCACACTCGCACTCCCCTCCGCCCCGCCAACATTGCCCGCATGTACCATCGCCGCCATGCTTTCGAGACCCCTGTTCCTGCCCTGGGCCGGCATCCTCGCCTGTGCCGGCTATTTCCTGCTGTGGCTGCTGCTGTGGCCGACCGAGCAGCCTTATTGGATGCTGCCCTACGGCCTGCGCTTCGGCGCGCTGCTGCTGTCGCCGACGCGGATGTGGCCGTGGCTGCTGTTCGCCGAGTTCGGCGCGACCACGCTGCTGGCGCTCACCCAAGGCATGCCGCTGGGCTGGCAGGGCCTGATCCTCGGCGAATTGCCTGAACCCATCGTGGTAACCATCTGCCTGTGGCTGATGCGCCGCGCGCAGCTGCACGTGAGCATGCGCGATCCGGAGGACGTCTCGCGCCTGCTGCTGTCCGCCGCGTTCACCGTGGCCGCGACCACGGTGGTGGATGCGGCGATCCTCACCGCCGTGCATGCCGTGCCCTCGTCCGAGCTGCTGATGCGCGCGCTGGGCCAGGACCTGCTGGGCAACTACGTCGGCACCCTGCTGGTGGTGCCGCTGCTGATCATGCTGTTCCGCGCGCACCTGGAGCACCGCGCGCTGGCCAACCTGACCATGGACGGCCTGCTGGTGATGCTGCCGGCGCTGGCGATTTTGCTGCTGCTCTCCTCGCATCCGGCGCCGCAGCCGCAGTTCGCGCGGATTCTGTCGCTGGCGCCGGTGCTGTTCTTCGCCTTCCGCCACGGCTGGCGCGGCGCCAGCCTGGCCATGCTGATCACCAGCCTGGGCATGACCCTGGTGGATCATTTCGCCGGCCGCCCCGCGCCGGAAGCGCCGGCGCAGTTGTTCCTCTCCGTCGCCGGCACCGGCGCACTGATGCTGGGCGCGGCCACCGACGCGCTACGGCGCAGCAGCGAGCGCGTGGCCGAGCAGAATGTCTATCTCGCCGCGGTCAATCGCCGCCTGGATCAACTCGCGCGCCAGTTGCGCGATGCCGCGCGCGGCAACCTGCAGGCAGAGGAAAACCAGCGCCGCCACATGGCCGCCGAACTGCACGACGAGCTGGGCCAGAACCTCACCGCGATTTCCACGCACCTGAAGCTGGCGCAGGCGCGCCTGGCGCAGGCCGGCATGGACGATATCGGCGCGTCGATCAACAGCATCCTCGGCCACATGCGCCGCGCGCTGCACCGCCTGCTCGACGACCTGCGCCCCGCGGTACTCGACGAATTCGGCCTGCTGCGCGCGCTGGACGAAGGGCCGATCCGCGACCTGCTCGCCACCGCCGGCGTCATCTACCGCACCGACCTGCACGGCGATCCGCGCCTGCTCGACGAAGACACCCGCACCGCGATCTATCGCCTGGTGCAGGAGAGCGCGACCAATGCGGTGAAGCACGCGCAGGCGTCGACGTTCCAGCTGCGCCTGCGCATCGGCGAGCGCCAGGGCGGCGCGCTGGCGCTCTTGGATATCCGCGACGATGGCGTCGGCCTGCCCACCCGCATGCCGCGCGGTGGCCGCGGCCTGCAGGGCATGCGCGACCGCGTGACCTCGCTGGGCGGCCTGTTCCGGCTGCGCCCGGAGTCGCAGGGCGTGCACCTGCGCATACTGCTGCGCAGCAGCAATGCGAACGGCTTCACACAGCGTCTGTAAACCGTTCCAGAAAGTTCCCACCTATAGGAAATTTTCCAATACCGGGCTCGTGAACAGCTCGTTAGCATCCTTCCCATCGATGTGGGGGAGCCACCATCGCAAGATGGTGAGCCATGCCAACCGTGGGGACGGTGGGCATGAAGAGCGGCAGGATGCCGTTCCGCCGCTTTCGAAGGGCACAGCCTGGCAACTGGCGAGCAATTCGCCCCGTCAGGAAGCCCATCGGAAGCGGATCAGCCGCCGGGTGGACAGGAGTCCTCCCGCGGCTTTTTTTATGGGCGGGTGTTTTTCCACCCTCATCCTTCCAAAGCAAGCCCTTCTCCCTTCGGGAGAAGGTGGCGGCAGCCGGATGAGGGTCCGGGCGGAGCGGTGCGCATCACTTCCACGCTCCGCCCGTACCCTCACCCCAACCCCTCTCCCGGAGGGAGAGGGGCTAAAACAAAAGGCCGGCAGCTGCGCCACCGGCCTTCGGATACCACCCAGAACTCACCGCCCGCGCGGCGGCTTCGGCCTCACATACAGCACCAGGCTGTGATCCTCGATCACATACCCGTGCCGCGCCGCAATTTCGTGCTGGAGGCGCTCGATCTCCTCGCTGACGAACTCGATCACTTTTCCGCTGTCCACGTCGATCATGTGATCGTGATGCTTGCCACGGTCCAACTCGTAGACGGCCTGGCCGCCCTCGAAGTTGTGCTTCACCACGATGCCGGCGGCCTCGAACTGGGTCAGCACCCGGTACACGGTGGCCAGGCCGATGTCTTCCTGGTGGGCGAGCAGCTTCTTGTAGATGTCCTCGGCGGTGAGGTGGTGAGCCTCTTCCTCCTCAAGGATCTGCAGGATGCGCATGCGGGGATGGGTCACTTTCAGCCCGGCTTTGCGCAGTTCCTTGGTTTCCTGTTCCATCGCTCGACTCCCAGGCACACGAGTGCCATCAACTCGATAGTGTATCATCCGCCACCTTCACGATCCGGACGCAACACGCATGCACAAGCTGATCCGCACGCTGGGTTTCGCCTTGCTGGGACTGTCCCTGGCCAGCTGCCGACTCGTCTATACCCCCGACGTGCAGCAGGGCAACCTGCTCGACAAGAAGAACGTGGAGCAGCTCAAGCCCGGCATGACCAAGCGCCAGGTGCTGGTGCTGATGGGTTCGCCCTCGGTCGCCACGCCGTTCGACCAGAACCGCTGGGACTACGTCTCCACCCAGCAGCACCGCGGCGGCCCGATCAAGGTGCGCACGCTGAGCCTGAGCTTCAACAATGACAGCCTGGTGCGCACCGAGGGCGATTTCTTCGCCGAGGACGCCAAGAAGCTGGTCGAGGACCAGAAGAAGTTCCGCGCCGGCTACCCGGTGGACGAGAGCGCCGGCGACAAGACCAAGACGCCGGAAGAGCAGAAGAAGGACGGCAACACCTTCCCGACCGGCAACAACGGCGGCAATTAAGTGCCCTGGGCGCGCCGCCGGCGCGCCTCCTTCGGATCGAGGCTGAGCGGCCGGTAGATTTCCACCCGGTCGCCGTCCTCCAGCACCTGGTCCGGCGCCGCCTTGCGGGAAAACACCCCCAGCCGCGCCGGGTCGATGGCCAGGCCCGGCACCTGCTCCAGCAGCCCGGACGCCTCGATCGCCTGCATCACCGTGGCGCCGGCCGGCAGCTGCACCGGCAGCACCCACTGGCGGCCGGCTTCGGCATAGGCCACTTCCACCGCGATCCGCTCAGCCATAGGTGCGCTCGGCCTCGCGGCAGAAATCCTCCACCATGCGGCTGGCCAGCGCCTGGAAACCTATCTTCAGCGCGCTACCGGCCAATCCACCGGCGTAGTCGAAGTCGAGGGCGAAATTGATCTTGCAGCCGGACTCGCCCAGGGCGATGAAGTCCCACACGCCATCCAGGCTGCGAAACGGACCATCCACCAGGCTCATGTGCAGGCGGTGCGGGCGGTCGGTGGTGTTGCGGGTGGTGAAGCTCTGGCGCAGGCCGGCGAACTTGAGATCCAGCCGCGCCACCAGCATCTTCTCCGCGCGCTCCAGCACCTCGGCGCCGGCACACCAGGGGAAACGCTTTGGGTATGCTTCGACTTCGTTGACCAGGTCGAACATCTGCGCCGGGGAGTACTTCACCAGCGCGCTGCGGCGGATCTCGATCACATCAGCCTCTTTCGGAATCACACGGTGCGGCCATCCGGCCACATCGCCAGCGGGGTCGTCGGCCCCGAAGTTTAGCGGACATGGCCAAGGCTAAGGACAAAGACAACAAAGGCGGCGGCACCATTGCGCTCAACAAGCGCGCCCGCCACGAGTACCACATCGACCAGCGCTACGAGGCGGGCATCGCCCTGCAGGGCTGGGAGCTGAAGGCGCTGCGCGCCGGCCGCATCAATTTCGGCGACAGCTACGCGGTGGTGCTCAGGAACGAGATCTTCCTGGTGGGCACCTCGATCCCGCCGCTGATCAGCGCCTCCACCCACGTGATCGCCGAGGACCGCCGCACCCGCAAGCTGCTGCTGCACCGGGAAGAAATCGACCAGCTGGTCGGCGCGGTGGAGCGCAAGGGCTACACCCTGGTGCCGATGGCCATGTACTGGAAGGGCAACAAGGTGAAGGTCGAGGTCGGCGTGGCCCGCGGCAAGCAGGCGCACGACAAGCGCGAGGCCGAGAAGGAACGCGACTGGCAGCGCGAGAAGCAGCGCACCATGCGCGCCCACAACCGCACCTGAGATTCCCTTCAGGCCAGGCCCAGCCGCATCGCGTCGGTCGACAGCTTGAAGCCGTGGCGCTCGTACAGCGCGCGGGCGCGGGTATTGGCGTGCAGGGTGAGCGCGTCGATGCCGCGCTCCCGCGCCGCCGAACCCACCGCCGCCAGCAGCGCCGTGCCCACGCCGCCCTGCCGCTGCGCCGGCTTCACGTAGACGTTGAGCAGGTACCAGCCCTGCCCCGTCGGATAATTCGCCGAGGGCATGTGCGGATAGGGATTGACCGCCGCACTGCCGACCACCCTGCCCTCGTGCTCCGCCAGCCAGGCATGCAACCGGCCGGCCAGCAGCGCGGTTTCGATCCAGTCGCGCAGATGGTCGGCGAAGCCATCCGGCAGCTGCTGCCCCATTTCCTCGAGGAAGGCGCAGCGCAGCTCCGTCAGCGTGCCCGCGTCGCCCTGTACCGCCTGCCGGACCCTGGTCATCGGTCTTCCCCTGTCGTCTGCGTGCGCCAACGATAGCGGCAGAACGCGGTTCATCCGCAAGCTTGAAGTAGCCTGCCGCAGCTCCATATACTGTCGCGTTCCAGCAATCTTTTCCCCGGGGGTGTCCTGGCTTCGACGGGGGTAGTGAGATGGCTTGGTGCATGCCGAGGGGGCGACTTTCCTCGTAAATCCAGTTGCAAACTTATAGTTGCCAACGACGACAACTACGCTCTGGCCGCTTAAGGCCTAGCCCCGAACCCACTTGTGCTCGTGCTCGTGGATGTAGGGTCACTATCACGAGATCGCCCGAAGCTGCCGCCTGTCGGTCAGGGTTAAATCAAGCAGGCTGGTCCTTCGATGCGCTTCGCACATCGTGCTGTCGCGGGATGAGATCTAACGGTGAGCTAAGCATGTAGTACCGGGCGTCAAACGCCTTCGGACGCGGGTTCGACTCCCGCCACCTCCACCAATGAAGCAAGAAAAAGCCCGGCGAGAGATCGTCGGGCTTTTTTGTTTCCGACCGACTGGCTCTCCCAAAAGCCCGGTATTCGTTCCATCTGGGGCCTACACTTTTTGTAGTCGAAACGGTCAGGTACGCAAGTCTCTGGCGGTTCTCGCTTGCGTGATGCCCATCACGCAGAGACCATGTGCCGAGATAAACGGATCGTCATGAATGGCAAGGTGCTCAATGGAACTACTCGGTTTTGATCGCCGGTTTACCCTCCTCGCCCAAGAGTGCCATCTCACCAGAGCCACGCTTTTGTCGGGGTTCGACCAACTGTTGAAAGCAAATCTATATGAAGAAAAAGACGGCCTTTTCTACTCGGCTTTCTTCAATATCTCGATAGGCATGGAACGACTCTTGAAGCTGGCCATGGTCACGCACCACATGCTCATAAATGACTATAGGACACCGAAAATTTCCGAATTAAAGAACGAATATGGGCACAAGATTGAAGCCTTATACAACAAAGCAACGGGGCTCATTCCACACTACTCCCGTCCAGGCGTCTCGAAAAACGCTCCAGAACTAAGCCAAGAAGATGCTTCAATCATCGACTTCTTCTCGGAGTACGCCATCGGTTCTCGCTACTTCAACCTCAATGAGGTATGCGAAGCCAAGATGAAAAAGAGCCCTATCAACCAATGGTTCGAGCTAGCACAAGAAATCTATCGTCGCCACACGCCCTCTGGCCTTCGAGAGCGCGCCAATCTCAACATCTTCTATCAGATGGATAAGGCGGGCATCCATAACGGATTTACACGTCATAAGGACGAGGGGGCAACTTGATGATGGTTGGCGACTGCAGGTATCGCCAGCTGGTCATCCGAAAGAGCGCGCCACTAGCGATTTGGCGGGTCATCGAGATGCTTCGTCCAATTCATAGTCTGCTGGAAGCAATGTCGGAAAGGGCATCAAGCTATGAGCTTAACCATAGCATTCAAGCGATGGTCATACCGCACTACGAGGACTTCTTCTACTTTCTGCTCGCCGCAAAAGAAGACATCAAACGCAGGAAGCGCTGGATGGAGAGCTTCGGCCAGTGATAGACCACGAGTATGAGTAGCGAAAGCAGGAAGATATCGCGTTAGAATTATTCCAAGAAATTTGCGAGCCGGGGGACCTATGTCGCGACCACATAACCGATCACAATTGATGGATCGACTTGGCGCCGTGCAGGCCAATACAGTATGGGCTTGGTGTGGTGTCAATGACACCGAAAAAAAGGTCTATTTCAGCATTTGGACAGATAACAGCCTGACTCATCGAGGGGAGAAGGCATACGTTATCCAGGAGCCGGACTGGGGCACCGATGATCGCGGCACAAGATCGCCAGCGCGCAACGATCAGGACAGCAAGTTGCACTTGGTGTTCGCCTCGGGGTATGAGCCACACGGCTATTTCATCGTTGCCAAGAACCCCAAAGCACACCCACGCGAGATCGCTGAAACACGAACATCGTTCGTGGTCAAGTTAGAGTTAGACCACCTACCAGATGGCACCGTCGTTGGAATGCTTCGCGAACGGATCGAAATCCGATAAGCGGTAGACTAGGTATCGATAATCAGGGATGACTCAGGTTCACTTGCTGCCAGCTCAGAACTGAACCTGACCCTGAGGTTTCCAGGAGCTCTTATGCGGCCCCAGCGCCGCCCTGGCACTTTTTGAATTTCCGTCCCGACCCACACGGGCATGGTTCGTTTCTCCCCACCTTTGGCAAGCCCGCTCCGCGCAGAGGCGCTATTGAGCTGGACACTTCGTCCGGCTGCACAAACTCGCTGAACCTATCTGTCCAATTAATCCCTAGCAGACCGGATGCCCCGCTACGGCCACTACCGGCCGATAGGTATGACTGCGTCGTTGGAGCGAAGCTTTCCGCCCATCATGTTGCCCCCGGAGAGGGTGAAGCACATCGGATCAACGGAATTCGCCGGCAGCTTTTGGACATACACCTGATAGATGAACGGCGGTCCCTTGGTTATTGCATCCGCATAGCCAAGGATGTTTTTGTCCTTGGTCCCAAAATAGATTTCGCCTCTACCCCAATAAACGCCACCGTAAGGCCCTACGCTCTTTTTTACTCTGGCCTTAGCACACATTCCGACCACGAAATCCACGTTGTACGCATGCCTTCTAGCCAGGGCAAGCAAGTCCGTGCTGGTCGAAAAATCTATGCGCGACAGGATGATCGAGGGACGCGGCTTGACGTCATTCCACTCAAGCTGAGGCTCGGCTTCAAAGTCAACGTCTGTAACGGATAGGACGCGGATATCCCTCGGGCCTCGAGTGCAAGCAACCAAAGACATCGCGCCCGACATGAGAGCGGCTACGGCGACGAGCTTACGGTGTATGAACATCGAACTGTCACCTATTGAATAAACGCAAAAGGGGCCGAAGGTAGTTAATGGGCACCCCCCTTATTTTCCTTCGGCCCCCCTTGACCCTATCGACCGAAAGGCACCATCGCATCATTCGAACGCAGCGTCCCGTCAAACATCGCGCCCGCCTCCCGTGCCAACAAAAGGAGCGGAGGTAGTTAAAGGCATTACCCTTTAACTACCTCCGCCCCCTATAAAAGGCATCCATGCAGATAACAACATACGTGGAGCGGACTTCCGCAGCAGTCCCTACGGCCGAACAGGTATCTCCGCATCGTTCGACCGCAGCCTCCCGCCAACCATGTTGCCACCTCTTAGCGTTAGGCAAAGCGAGACCGAGGGGTCTTGGGGCAATTTCCCAGCATAGACATGGTACGTAAATGGCTGACGTTTGGCGGCCATCTCCGCATAACCGGGAACGTCCTTATCCCTGGTGTACGCGTAGATGATCCCCTTATCCCAATAGACGTAGCCGAGCCCCTTACCGTTGTCGACCACGCCGTCTTTGCTGCATGGACCGATAGCGAAGCCGACGTTGTACTCATACTTCTTCGCCAGCGCGAGCAAGTCCATATGAGTGCTGAAATCGATCCGCGAAAGGATGATCGATGGTCGTGGCTTCTGGCTTACGTATTCGATTTCCGGCTGATCTTTGAAGTCCACTTCGGATACCGAAGTCACCCGGACATCCTTAGGACCATTTGCGCCGAACGGCCAAGCGCATCCGAGTAGTATGGAGCAACAGCCAACAACGGCAGTGACTAAAACAAATCTCTGATGTATCGACACCATTCTCACCTGTCAGGCGAAAGGGCTTATTCCGTACGCCATAGGGATGGCAACATTTACGGCGTTGAAGACCCAATCGGTATCACCGCATCATTCGACTGGAGCGATCCGCCAAACATCGTTCCTCCCGCGAGCGTGAAGCACATTGGACCGGGAGGGTTTGGAGGCAGCCTGTCTACGTAAACCTGATACGTGAATGGGGGACCTTTGGCGATGGCTTCGGCGTAGCCGAGTAACTCTTTGTCTTCCACTCGATATCTGATGCGCAGCTTGCCCCAATAGACGCCACTGTAAGGTCTAACGGCCTCCTTCACTCCGTCCCTAGTGCACGAGCCGACCATGAAACTGACGTTGTATCGGTATTTCATGGCAAGACGAAGAAGGTCCTTGTTGGTAGAAAAATCAATACGTGAAATGAGGATCGATGGACGAGGCTTGAGATAAGACCATTTGAGCTGCGCCTCGTCCTTAAAGTCCACTTCCGTCACGGAAACAACCTTGATGTCTTTAGGCCCTCTGGCGCAACCGGCAACAGTCATTGCGCATGCGGTAGCTGCTAGTACTGCGAAGAATTGTGGCTGCATGGGCATCGAAACTTACCTATTGATAAAGGGCGGCGTGACCAGCGGAGCACCCAGCAGAACCTGTTCAGGGCTGTTAATTCCCGGGCCAGAAGCATTCATCATGTCCCCGAACTCTCCATGCGACGAGGTGTGATCCTCGATGTAAGAATGCGCCAGCCCATTCGGCCGCTCATTCCACCCTCCTCCCAAACCCGCAATGAAATTGTCCCTCTGAAAGCGACTACCGCCACGCGCATTTACATCAATCCACGTTCCAACGCTGCTGCTGAGTGCTTGCAAGGCACGGGAATTGAATCTGCTCACGGGGTCAATGGTGATGAGGAGGTCAACCTTGCCGCATGCTTCCAGCGCGGCGGCAGCCGCCGTATCGCCTCCCCAACTGTGACCAATGAGATTGATTGGATCGCCCGGAGCATGTTTAGCGGTGTTATTGATGTCCTTGACGATGCCGTCCAGATCTTTCCATGAGTAGTACGCGGAGTTAGGACGCTGTGCGCGATGGTCGTTGTAGTAGTCCATAACGTTCCGGAATGTTCCGTCGGCAGCCCCGCCCACGAAAATGTCCCGAAGACCATCCGGATCGATCCGATTCAGCGGATTGTTGCTCACCACCGCATACGGATTGACCCCTCCCGCAATCCCTAGCGGGTCCGCCCTCATGAATCGCCCGACACTCGGATCGACGTAGCGATGCATGTTGTAGATCAGTCCAGTCTCCCGGTCGTAGTACGACCCGACGGAGCGCACATTGAGCGAGTAGCCGTTGGACAACGTCGGCTGCTCGCCCCACGCATTCGCCTTGTACGGGTTCCGCCAGATCACCCTGCCCTTGCTGTCGCTGACCACACGCGGATTACCTGTGTGATCGGCCGCGGCGTAGCTCACCGTCGATCTAGCACCCACCGAAGCCGGCGTATCCACGGTGGAGACCAGGGTGTCGCCCAGATAGATGTAGGTACGCGAACCTTTGGGGCTGATTTCGCTGATCAGGTGGCCACGCTCGTCGTAGACGAACCGAGTGGACACGCCGTCAACCGTCTTCGCGATGCGTTCGCCCTTCGCGTTGTAGGTGTAGGCGATGTCGCTCGCACGGGCGCCTGCTGCGGTAACTGTTCCGGCTCCGAGCAGCACCATCATGGCGAGAAAAACGCGGAATGGCTTTGGCGACTTGCCGCAGCCACAGGGGTCACAAGCGTTCGGAGACATGGGTAACACCCAGCCATGCATCAAAGGAGGGAGGTGGTTAATTAGTCAGGCCGGCGCTCTTAACCAACCTCGCCCCTTTATTTTTCAGCCTACTTCCCTTGTTTGGTGAAAAATCCCCAAGGATTGAACCCCTCTCGCTACGACGCTGCCGGCGTACGCTGCGCCTCCCCTCGCACCTGATCCCACTGCATCCGCATATGCGCCTGCGTCGCGCACCGCGTCCCCATGTCGATGAAGGCAGCAATACCTTCCAGCATGATCGGCAACCGATGCGCGTCAACACTGCCGCGTTCGTCGACCAGCTCAGCCAGCAGTTTTACGGCGTTGTAGGCGTAATGCAGCCACTCGGTGGCATCGTTGAGCAGTTCGTCCGGACCCGCAGAGGGGTCGGAGAAATAGTTGGTGTGGCGAATGATCCACGGCTCGCCAAAAACATGGTTATTCATAAGCAACTCCTTGCCAGCTGCCGCACCCCTGCCCGTAAACGGCACGCCGCCAGACAGCACGACGTGCCGCGACCACACGGACTCGAAGGTTCACCGACAGCCCAATGCCTTGGGCGCCGGGCGGCGTTGATTGAGGAAGTGGAAGGCGGCGTCAGGGGTTTTCGCTATCGCATACGGCAACGTGCCGGGTAGGACGGCTCGGAAAACTGACAGCGAAAACTCTTAGCCGACGGTTCTTCAACCGTGTCCGCAACGTCGTCGGACGGCCCGGATGGTCGGTGGGTGTGTCGCTGAGGGGATCAGCGAGCGAACAAGTAATGGAATGGACGCCTCCCGTCCTACCCAAACGCTTGCTACGGGACGCGGGCGATTCGCCTGGCTCAAGGACATGGATCCTTTCCGGGTGTAATACATCCCTCTCAACCGGAACCGCTGGAGGGTACGCCATGAAATTCATCACTCAGCCCGTTATCGGCGTGGATATCGCCAAACAGGTGTTCCAGGTTCACGAAGTGAACACCACAACAGGCGAGATCACGAGCGTGAAGCTCAAGCGTGCGAAGTTCTTGGAATATTTCGCCAATCGGTCAAGCTGCCTGATTGGCATGGAGGCTTGCGGCGGTGCCCAGCACTGGGCGCGCCGGCTGATAGCCTTGGGACACAACGTCAGACTGCTGCCTGCGCAGCAGGTACGGCCCTTTGCGGTAGGCAACAAGAACGACGTCGCCGACGCGCGTGCGATTTGGATGGCGGTGCAGCAACCTGGTATCCGGGCGGTGGTCGTGAAGACCGAGACTCAGCAGGCGGTACTGGCGCTGCATCGGATGCGTCAGCAGCTGGTGAAGTTCCGCACCGCGCAAATGAATGGGCTACGTGGTCTGTTGGCCGAGTACGGCGAGGTGATGCCGAGAGGTCGCTTCGCACTGGCCAAAGCGATTCCCCTGGTGCTTGAACGACTCATCGATCGGTTGCCTGCCGTGCTGATCGAAACATTGCGCGAGCAGTACGCACGCATCGGTCAGATGGGAAGCCAGATCACCGATATCGAGCGCAGGCTACATCTATGGCATCGCAGCGATGAAGACTGTCAGAGGATCGCCGCCATCCCTGGTGTGGGATTGCTTACCGCCACAGCCGCGGTCGCCACCATGGGCGACCCGCATGCTTTCCGTTCCGGCCGGGAATTCGCTGCCTGGCTCGGCCTGGTGCCTAGGCAGGTAGGTACGGGGGGACAGGTAAGACTCCTGGGCATCAGCAAACGGGGTGACACCTACTTACGAACCTTGCTGATCCACGGGGCACGCTCGGTGCTGGTGCATAGCCAAAAACCATCACCGTGGATATCGGCCATCCTTCAGCGTCGATCACTCAACGTGGCGTCGGTGGCATTGGCCAACAAAATCGCACGCACGTTATGGGCGCTCATTGCCCATCATCGCCTCTATCAATCCGGATACGTGAGTCAGCCAACCTAGAGCGTCGCCACGTCATCTTCCTCTTTCACCGTGGGACGTTCTTTTAAAGTTTGCGCAAGGTTCGTAGCGACGTGATGGTCAACAGGTCGGACCGTGATCCGCCAAACCTGAATACGGTACAGGACTTTCGAGTCCTTACAAGTAATGAGGCGTGGATCAGCTCATTCCATCAGGGCCAGCAGGCATGGGCCTGCACGACAGGCCGAATACATAACTGCAACCGTGCCCTGTGGCTTCATCGCATCTCGAAGAGCCTTGCCAAATGGGAGGCGTCCATACATGCCGTATGATCTGGCTTAGCCATGATCAACTCCTAGATAGTTGGTGATGGTCAGCGGGTCAGGGGTGTTGGTAGCACCCTTGGCCCGCGCTTCTCACAGCATTGCTGCCATGGTTGCCCGCGACGCGCGTACAAGACACTCCGCGGGCAACGCCATCGACACTAGCAAATGGAATTTGGGTTGTCTGTAGGGGCACGCCGACGCTACGCGTGCAGAACGCATTTGCAGACTTCTCCGATAGTCCGCACCCTGCGCGTCGCTTCGAGCAGCGTCTGTCGAATGCCACGTCTACTGATACGAAAACGTATAGGTCGCCTGCACGCTGAATGTCCCGACGGGAACAGAGGCGGCACTGCAGGTGCCGCATCGGTAGTGATAGTAGGACGCCCGCAACGGAATATTCAGCACGCCATCCGGCGTGTCGCCGACGAACCATTGACCGTCGGCTCCGGCAGTGGCCGAGTCCGGCGAAAACGTCACGTTGGTGCCGTCCTCCCGTTGGATCCTGATGCCCAGCGCTCCCCACTGCCCGTTTTTCGGAAACAAAAGATTCGAACGCGCGCCCGGAAAGTTGGCATCCGTCATCAGCATGTACAGGCGGGCGCCTTTCTGGCATTTCAGCGAAATATTGAAAGCCGTACTGCCAGCCGTCGCGGTTGCATCATCCGTAGAGCTCGAACCCGTCCCCAGGGCATTCAGCGATACGGTGGGCAAAGCGACCGTCTGCGCCGAACTGGTCACCGAACACGTCGTCAGCGCAGGCTTGCGAATCGCGTAGTCCACCACGAAATAGCTGCCTGCAGCCGATCCATTTCCCCAGACCTGATTCTCCACACTGATCTGCGGCTGCAGCTTCTGGGCACCGCTGGAAACCGTCTCCGCCGTTTTCACCAATTCGAACGATCCGCTCCATCTGAAACTGGTCTGACCGGCGGGAGCCGGCCCCAGTGAGGTGGCAGCAGAGTAGCCACCGAACGCGCCGATAGCCATTGGGGCTCCTGAGGCATCGCGAAAGCGGAAGCCGACGCCAGCCACCTCGCTTTGCGCTTGCTTGTACACGCCATCCAGGCCACTCACGGCGGTAATCGATACAGCCGGCGTCTGGAAATGCAGGGCCCAGGGTTTGCCTCCGGTCACGCCAGTGCTGTTGCAGGTGAAGGTCCACGTCATCGAGATTGTCGAGCCAGGAATGACTGCTCCTACGGGGAGATCCCGCGGGACATCGAGATTGACCAATGACACCGTGGCAGGAAGCCTCGGCGAGCCGGAGGCCGCGCAATCGTAATGCGCGGCCTGGACCAGCCTGGGCGCAATCCAGTGCGTCAGCAGGAACAAGGCCAGCAAGAACCTGCCCCGTACAGGCCATCGCCGACGCCCGGCAATGCCCGTCGCACTGGGCACCGCGGCGCGGCGGATTCCGCGACAGCCATCGGCAATGAAAACCGCAGCGCTGCCCTTCATCAAGGCGCATGCTCAGGCGATGCGCCATCGACCGTGTCGGCGCAGTCCAAAGCAGGAATGACCGGCCAGCAGCTCTCTGCAAAAGCTTCTGACGAGAAATGCGGTGAATTTCCCATACGAAGAACCAGGCGGCTGATTAGTCGTCGGCATCCTAATCAGCGGCGGCCCCTCGTTTTTCGCCCTGCTTTCGTTATCGGACGAAACGGCACCGGAATCGAATTGCATCTTCTTAAGGCACTGAGGCTCCCCGTCTCTCGCACCTGCTGCCACCGCATAGCCATGTACGCCTGCGTCGCGCACCGCGTACCCATATCGATGGCAGCACCGCGCACGGCTACGCGTCCGCCAGGCCTGCTCGGAAAACGGCATTGCCGCCGTGGTTGCCCGCGACGCGCGCACGAAACATCTCGCGGGCAACGCCATCGACATCATTCAACGGATTGGGGTTATCTGCAGGAAGCGCGCCGAGGTCATGCGCGTGGAACGCATTTACGGACGTCTCCGATGGTCTGGCCGTGCGCTACTTCTTCGAGCCGACCGCCGTCACCAGCGGAAACCGCGTCTTCAGCACATCCGCCTCGACCCACTTGGCTGTGATATCGCAGCCGGCTTCCAGATAGGTGTAATCCCTCGCGCCGCTGTGCTTGGGGTCGGACGGAGGCAGCCGGTAATGGAAGCTGCAGCTGCGCCCTTCATCCATGCGCACGGTCAACCTGCCCTCTTCGGCAATGCCACGAACCAGCGCGCGTGCGCCCTGCGAAACCACGCCCACCACGCGCCCTTCGCTGTCGACGATGTCCGAGCCGAAAGGAATCGTCAGCCCCTGCACAGGCTTGAGATCGATCACCGCCACGCGGCCCTTGCGGGTCGCGAACGAGGCCATCACCACGGCGCCGTTGCGCGGCACTACCTCCTGGCTTCCGTCCAGCAGTTCCACGTCCGACGACAGGCCCTGCGGACTGAGTTCGATGCTGTTGCGCCGGTACGGCGTCAGGTAAGGCACGATGGCAAAGCCGGCGCGATTCACCTTGCTGCCCGGCGACATGCTGACGGCGGCACCCGCTGCATCCGGCGCCTTGATCAGGCCGATGGTGTCGCCCATGCTCTGGCCCAGCGTGATGCCGCCGGCATGGATCACGGCCGCACCGGTCGCGCCGAACGACGCCTGCCGATAACCCGCTCCGCCGGCGGCCGAGCCGGTGAGCACAGCCAGCGGGCTGCGGTAGGTGCCGTTGGCATTCCACGATACCGCGCCCTGCGCGTCACGCCCCAGCGAGGCGCCGTAAGCAGCCCGATCGCCCACTGTGCGGTTGAAGGAGATCCGTCCGTCCGTGCCGTCACGCCCGGTGCCGGCACCGACGTCCATGCTGCCGCCGCCGAACGGAATGGACAGCGACACGAACACGCGGTTGTCCATGCGGCCGTCGCCGTTGCGCGCACGCGAGGCCGCCACCGAGTAGTTGAACCAGCGCGACGAGCCGCTGTAGCCGAGCTGGAACTGCGAGTCCATGCCGCCGCGGCCCCAGTAGTTCTGCGCGGAACCGGTGAGATACAGCGAGCCCTTGCCGACCGGCTGGCTGATCGTCACCTGCGCCGAACTGCGCTGGCGCCACACGCCGGTCATGCCGATGCCCTGTGCGCGCACAGCGTCGCTCAGGCTCAGATAGCCGCCGGTCGAATAACGATAGGCCGCCACCGACACATTGGTGCCCGTGGCGTTGATGGCCTTGCTGTAGGTCACGCGGAAACTGTTGCCCTGCCTGGTACGCCTGCGCTGTGGCTTGGCAGCACTGTCGCCGGTCTTGGGCTGTGCCTCCAGCGCGACTGCCGGCAGGCGGGCGCGCGCATGCGTGGCGTCCAGGCCGAACGCGCCCAGCCGCGTGTTAAGTGCAGCGCCCAGCTGCAGCGCCTGGTAATCCTTGGTGAGCGTGGCGCCGCCGTAGGCGGTGACGCGGTTGGACAGACCGCGCTGCAGGGTGCCCTGCCACACCATCGGATGCACATCGCCTTCCGCGCTGCGGTACTGGCCAAGCGACACGCTGTAACGCGAGTTGCCCGGACGCAACAGACGGTTGACGGCGGCATAGGGCACGCTGAAGCGCTGCTCCTGGCCGCTGGCTTCGCGCACGGTCACCTCGAGATCGCCGCCGTAGCCGGTCGGATACAGGTCGTCGATGCGAAACGGACCGGCCGCGACCGTGGTCTCGTAGACCACATAGCCGTTCTGCCGGATGGTGACCGTGGCATTGCTGGCGGCGATGCCCTGCACCACCGGGGCATAGCCCCGCTGGGAGTCGGGCAGCATCTGGTCATCGCTGGCGACCTGGACGCCGCGCAGCGCCACGCTGTCGAACAGATCGCCGCCAGTGACGAAATCGCCCACGGTCATGCGGGAGCGCAGCGAGGACAGATCGTGCTGCGCATAGTTGCGCAGGTTCTGCCAATGGATGCCGCGCCCGTCGCTGCTCCACTGCAGCGAGGATTGGTGCCGCAGCTGCCAGCCGCCGAGATTGAGGCCGCCGACCAGGCCGACGTAGCCGTCGCGCGCGCGGCGGCCACGGCTCCAGCGCTGGGAGGTGTTGAAGTTGTAGCTCAAGGTGGCGGCGGTGATGCCATCGTCCCAGCGCTTGGGATCGACGTAGCCGCGCGCCTGCTTGCGCAAGGAGGCCTGCGGCACGCTGATATCCAGGCGTTGTTCGCCGGAATCGAAACGCACGGCCGCGGCGGGGATGAGTCCCGCCAAGTCGATGCAGGCAGCGGACTGCGCCGCTTGCGGCAGATCGACGCCTAGCCGCGTCAGCAGCTCGCCGCTCAGGCAGGCCGCTACATCCGCGCCGGGCGCGGGTGCCTCGAAGCGCAGCGTTTCGCTGCCATGCAACTCATTATTGAGGTAGAGATCCACCCGGTACGTGCCGGGCGCGACGCGGGGGCCCGAGCGGAAGCGCTCGAGGTCGGCCGAGCCCGCGCCGCCCGAGAGGAAGATCGGATCGAATTCCAGGCCTTCCACCGGCGCGCCGCCCGCCGGGGCGCCGCCCGTAGCCGCCGCCTGCGCCGCCCACGGACCGGCGCCCGCCAGCGCGCACAGCAGGCACAGCAGGCACATCGGGAGTTTGCGAGGACGAAGCCGACCCCGCCCGCCCTCGGCGGGGCGGAACATCGTCGCGGACATGGTGGTTGGCCTCTACAGAACGGAAGCGGTGGCGAGACCGGTTCGCTCAGAGGCGCCGGTCGAATTCGCGCTGCGCACCGTAGTCATCGATGGCCACGTAATGCACGGACAGCTGCGCCGGCACGTGCCGCAGCTCGCTCACCGGCAGGCTCAGGCTCGCGCCCGGCCCGACCATGCCGTCACCGGCATCGAGCGACTGACCATCGGCCTGCAGCTTCACGCCGACGAGCGAGACGTGGAAGGCGCTGGGATTGCTGGCCTGCAGCGCATAGCCCGATCCAGCGGGCACGAGCTTCCACGCCAACTGCTGCATCGCGTCGTCCGCCTTGCCCGGCAGTTTCTCCGGACGGAAGAACACCTTGATCCGCGTGCGGAAGGCGAACTGCAGTGCATTGGTATCCGCGTCCGGCTTCGCCTTGGGCGGAATCTCCAGCACATTGAGCCAGAACACCGATTCCTTGTCGTCCGGCAGCGGCTCGCCGGTATAGACCAGGCGCAGTACCTGGCTGCGCCCGTTATCCAGGCGCACGATCGGCGGCATCAATACGAACGGCGTCTTGATCGACTCCGGCGACTGGTGCGAATCGCCGGTATCCATCCACGACTGCACCACCACCGGCAGCTGCCCGTTGTTATGCAGGCGCACATCGACATCTTTCCGCTGCGCGGGATACACCACGCGCGTGCCGTCGATCACCACCGAGGCCAGGCTCGATGCGGCGGTGGCAAACAGCATGCCGGCGGCAAGTAAACGAATGATCTTTTTCATGCGCGATTGACTCCCAAACTGATCGGAGGGTGCACCGGGTGCCGCACCCTCCGCACCAAGGCTCACTGATACACGAGGCTATAGGTCACCGAGCTGTTGGCCGTGCCGGCGGTTACTTTGTCCGTGGCGTAGTACTGCACGCTGTAGTTCAGGGTGGCCTTGCCTGTTGTGTCAAAGGCCACTGTGTCGATGCTGCTTGCATCGCCGATCTTGATGACGCCCGCGTCGTTGTCCAGGAGCTGAAGCTGGAGCTTCGTCGCAGTACTGGCGCTCGTGAGTTTGAGCCGCCCTGTGGCCGTATCGACATTCGGCCCTACCTCGAAAAATGCCTTCACTGAACCGGTGGCATTGCCGGGGGTTGGACTGGCGCCGTCTTTGCATACAAGATCGATCGAGAACGACGTGGCACCAGCCACATTGCCTGATGCACTTAGGATGTTCGCCGCAACGGTCGGCAGCGTGACGCTGGGATTGCCGTTAGTGATGGTGCAGGTATTACCGACAATCTTGCCGGTGATAGTGACGGTGCCGTCCGACGCATACGCTGAGCCGACGAGCACCAGTGCGCCGGCCAGAGCGGCACGAGCGATGTGTTTCATGATGAAGTTCCTACAGGAGCGGTCGAATCGCCGAGGATAAAACCAAGCTCCGCCGACCGGGTTCAGAGCCACGCTAAAGTAGGAATGATCAGGTCATGGATAAACCAGAAATTTCCAAGAGGGCACCCTGTGAGGGGGACTACAGGAATAATCTCAGCGCGAATATTCTGGTGATGCTGCCGATGGACTCGCTTGAGCGCCATGCATCAAACCAGCCATGCACGGCAGATATGTGATCAGCCAGCATCGACAGCATTTGTCAGCGCTCCCCTACGACGCATGCACGACCGATGCATAGCACCACTGATGGATGTAGACCCGCATTCACCAGGCGCACAGTAGCCGCCGCTCCGCAACCGCGAAGCCACGACTGATGAATCGGGAGAACGCCATGTCCAACAAACACGCCGCCGAATTCCGGCTCGAACACGCCGGCGGCCAGCCGGTGCTCAAGCTCTACCTGCCGCGCGGCGCTTCGTTTGCCGAAGCGTCCAAGTACGAGAAGCTGCGCCAGGAAATCATCCGCGGCCTGACCGGATGCCCGGCCTGCACCTCGGGTGTCCCGTTCCAGATCTCGGACGATCCGGTGATCCTGGTGGCTGCCGAGGCCGCGCACGTCGTCGAACGCGTCAACGCCCAGATCGGCAGCCGGACCGCTGCCGCCTGACGGGTTACCGCCACATGTTCACGCGTCACTCGATCGGCGTCGGGGTGTTGTTCAATCCGTCCCTCGCGGATTTCGTCGAGCACTGCTCCGACGCCGTCGATTTCTATTCGGTGATTCCCGAGCGCTTCTGGAACGACCATGGCCGCGGCGCCAGCCAGCGCTTCGTGCCGCTGCCCAACGAGATCGAGCTGCTGGATCGCATTGCGGCGAAAAAGTCCGTGGTGGCGCATGGCGTCGGTCTGTCCATCGCCAGCGCCTCGCTGTTCGATCTCGACTACGTCCACCAGCTCAAGGCCTGGCAGGCGCGCTACGGCTTCGCCTGGATCAGCGAGCACCTGGCCGCGGTGCGCATCGCCCAGGCGGCGGGCAGCGATCACCACGCGGGGCTGGCCCTGCCCCTGCCGTGGGACGAGGAACTGCTCGATCTGCTGTGCGAGCGCATCCGGCAGGCCCAGGATGTGCTGGGCCAGGCCATGCTGTTCGAGAACGGTGTGGAATACACGCCGGTGCCGTTTTCCGAGATGAGCGAACCGGCGTTTCTCAATGCACTGGTCGAGCGCACCGGCTGCGGCGTACTGCTGGATCTGCACAACCTGCATGTGAACGCGAAGAACCTGGGCCACTCGCCGGTCGACTTCATCGACGCGCTGAATCTCGACGCCGTGCAGGAGATCCACATCGCCGGCGGCTCGAGCATGCACGGCATCTACCTGGACTCCCATTCGGGACCGTGTCCGCCGGAAGTGTTCGAGCTGCTGTCCCTGGTGGCGCCACGCTGCCCGCAACTGCGCGGGGTGACCTTCGAATTCCTCGAATCGTATTTCCCCATGATGGGCGACCAGGGCGTGCTCGCGCAGATCGCCGCGGCGCGCCAGGCATTGCAACCCTCCATGAGCAACGTGCCATGTCCCTTGCCGAGTTCCAGCGCGCGCTTGGCGACCTGATCGCCTCGCCGCGGCACAGCGCCGAGGTCGCCGCGCACCCGCAACAGGCGCTCCACGACTACGCGCTGACGCAGCGCGAACGGCGCCGCCTGTGGGTGATGGCCAGCGATGCGCGCATGCACATGAACTGCACGCTGTACCGCATCAATCGCATCATCCCCATCCATTCCGTGTTGCCGTGCACCTGCCGGAGGCTGGGCGAGGCGCTGGGCGGCGTGCTCGACGCCTATTTCGCCGACGAGCCGGACAGCACGCTGCAATACCTGCTCGAAGCCCATCGCTTTGCGCACTGGCTGCTGGCCCGTCCACCGGCGATCGATTGGCCGCTGGATGCCCTGCGCGACCTGCTCACCTTCGAACTGGCCTGCCACCACGTGATGAGCGCACCACGCCAGGCGCCCGATACGAGCGAGGACGATCCGCGCCTGTGCCTGGTCACGCTGCACCACGATGTCAGCCACCTGCTCGACGATCAGACGTCCACGCCGACGCCGCTGCCCGCGCCGGTGACACTGCTGCTGGATGCGCGTGGGGATGCGCTCTGTGTCATGCCGGTGGACAGCGAAGATGTGGCGGATTGACGGCTATCGGGAAACAGATTGCCTCAACCAAGTTCTTGCGCCAGCCCGATGAGCAGCCCTTCCGGGCCGCGGATATAGCAGAGCCTGTAGACGTCCTGATAATCGACCACTTCGCCCACGAGCTGCGCACCGTGCCTGCGGAGCCGCGCGAGCGTCTCGTCGAGGTCGTCTACAGTGAACATGACGCGCAAGTAGCCCAGGGCATTCACCGGCGCGTTGCGATGATCCGCGGCGACGGACGGCCGGAGAAACCGCGAGAGTTCGAGCCGGCTGTGGCCGTCCGGCGTGGACATCATGGCGATCTCGACCTGCTGATCGCCCAGTCCGGTGACACGTCCGGCCCATGCACCTTTGATCATGGCGCGGCCTTCGAGATTGAGACCGAGTTCGCGAAAAAATGCGATCGTCGTATCGAGGTCTTCGATGACGATGCCCACGTTGTCCATCCGTTTCAGTGCCACGTGCCCGCTCCCCAAAGACGTCAGTTGCCGGAAAGCCGCAGGATACCCATGGGTCAAATGCGGCGATTGCAAATGAATAAACATCAAGCGGCCCCATCGATTTCGTAATTGCGCGCCGCCGGCAGCCTTCTCAGCATGCATGGCCGGCGAGCACGACGCTCGCCGTGTTCCGGATGAACTCTGCAGTTCCATCAACCGAGAGGGTTTCCCAGTATGCATTTACGCAATGGGTCCGTTACCCGAAATCGAGCCCTTATGACTGTCCGCCGCCGATCCGCTGGAGGCCAGCCAAAGTTCCGGATGCTCCCCGCCCTGCTCCTGGCCGCCAGCTTGTCGCTGATCCCGCTAAGCGGGCGCGCGCAGTTGGCCAATCCCACCTATGGCTGGAACCTCGGCAACACCCTGGAGGCCACCTGGTCGGGCGCGGTGATGCCCACGCAGCAGCTGATCAATAACGTCGCGGCCGCCGGCTTCAACACCATTCGCATTCCCTGCGCGTGGGACCACAATGCCGATCCCAATACGCATGTGATCAACGCGTCCTACATGGCGACGGTCACGCAGGTCGTGAAATGGGCCCAGGCGGCCAATCTCACGGTGATCATCAACGATCATTGGGATGGCGGCTGGTTCGAGAACTCGAACTTCAACAGCCTCGATACCAACGTCAATGCAAAGCTGGTTTCCTACTGGACGCAGATCGCGAACAACTTCAAGGGTTACAACTCGAAGCTGCTTTTCGCCGTCGCCAACGAGCCGAACGTGACCTCGCAGGCGCAGACCACGGTGCTGCTGCAGTATTACCAGAACTTCATCAATGC
Organism: Dyella marensis; assembly: GCF_900112865.1. Taxonomy (GTDB): domain Bacteria; phylum Pseudomonadota; class Gammaproteobacteria; order Xanthomonadales; family Rhodanobacteraceae; genus Dyella_D; species Dyella_D marensis_A. The sequence goes on from NZ_FONH01000001.1 coordinate 444,168, forward strand.
GGTCCGCGCCACCGGCGGCAACAACAGCACGCGTTGGCTGGTACTCCAGGGGCCGGGTGGCGGAAACATCGACAACACCAACAGCTGGGTGACGACGCTCCCCTCCGACCCGGCCAAGCATCTGGCCTTCGAAGTGCATTACTACGCGCCCTATCAATTTGCACTGATGAACGCCGACGCCTCGTGGGGATCGATGTGGTACTTCTGGGGCAAGAATTACCACTCCTCGTCGCTGACGACCCGCAACGCCACCTCTTCCACCGAGGAGTCGTACGTGACGTCGGAACTGCAGAAGATGCAGTCCCAATTCACCAGCAAGGGCATCCCCGTGCTGCTGGGTGAATTCGGCGCCATCCGCCGCACCGGCACGACAGGCCTGACGGGCACCGAACTCAACCGGCATCTCGCATCGCGGACGTATTTCGACAAGTACGTGGTCAGCCAGGCCAACAGCCTCGGCATTCGGCCGGTGTACTGGGACGACAGCGACAACGGCACGGGCAACAATGCCTTCGGCATTTTCAATCGGTCCACGGGCGTGCTGACCCGCCCCGATGACGCCCGCGCCTTGACTGGCGGTGCGGCGCTTCCGCCACCGGGGGGCTAGTGGTCTGCGTCGGTGGGTAACGCGAGCATGCGGCCGAAGGGATAAAAGGGCCGGAGGCAGTTAAAGGGTAGCTCCTTAATTACCTCCGCCTCCTTTGGCCTTCGTCAGCGGCTGCATCGAATCAGATCGCACTGGCCTTTCCGCCATCCATCGGAATGACTGCCCCGGTGACATAACTGGCCAGCGACGAGGCCAGGAACAACGCAACGTTGGCGATTTCCTCGGGCTCGGCAATCCGCCCCATCGGAATCTCCGCCACCTGCGCCGCCAGCAACTCGTCTTTCGACTTGCCGGTGGCGCGCGACGATGCTTCCAAACCTTCCTGCATCCGGCCGGTGCGCGTCGTGCCGGGGTTGATCACATTCACCCGCACGCCCTTTCCCGCATACGCCGTGGCATAGCCGACGGACGCCAGCATCAGGGCCGCATTCGCCGCTCCACCGCCGATATGCACCGGATTGGCCTGCCGTCCGCCCTGCCCGACGACGTTGACGATGGCGCCGCGCCCACGCGCCGCCATGCGCCGGATCACCGGATCGATCGCATGCATATAGGTGAAGTACTTCGCCTGCATCGACGCATGCAGCGCATGCGCATCCAGTTCGGCCGGCGGGGTGCGCCGGGCGGCGCCGGCGCAATTGACCAGCACGTCGATCGGGCCGTGGTCGTCTTCGATCCGCTCCATCACCACCTGCGCGGCGACGCTGTCGGTGAGATCCGCCGGCTCCACGTGCAGCACCAACCCCTCGCCCTGCAGCTGATGGCGCGCCGTCTGCAGGTGCTCGACCGAGCGCGAGACCCCGATCACCGTAGCCCCTTCGCGCAGGAACGCCCTGGCGCAGGCGAGGCCGATGCCCTTGCTGGCACCGGTGACGACGACGACACGCCCGGAAAGGCCAAGGTCCATGCGCGAGCTCCTGTGCTGGGGTCCGCTTATTGAAACAGAAGCCAGCGCCCATTAGCCGTGACGATCCCGGCCACGGCGACCCGCCTCCGGGCGGCCTGATGCTTGTCACCCGCGATACCTGATGCCCGCCGCTGCCGCCGGCTAAACCTCCGCGCGACCCTATGCATCGAAGGCAGGACCGGGCGCGGCGCGCACTCCGTTCCCGGTCCGCCAACCCCGGCCCGCCCCCATAGGCCATCAGTCATGTTGCGATTTCAGCGATCGCCTATTGACGGGTTCAAATATGGTGTTATAGTTCACTACAACACCGGTCCACGAGTTCACTAAAGGAGACCCGCCATGAAAGCGCCGAACCTGCTCGCCCTGACCGCCGCCGTCCTGCTGACCACCGCTGGCCTGGCCGCCGTGAACAACAACGTCAAGGTCGTGCCCGTCACTGAAATCAACGGGGTCAAGGTCATCAACCTGGCTCCGATCGAAGTCCGCCCGACCGCCGAGGACATGCGCGCCGCCGCCCTGCTGGCCGATGCCGGCCTGGCCACCGCCACCGTCGCCATGACCCCGGTCGCCGCCCACGCCGCCGAGAGCGGGGTCGCCCTGCTCGGGGCCCAGCTGGCCATGCCCTACTATTCGTTTGGCACCACGTTCGGCCGCATCACGAAGGATTAATCCATGACCATCACCTGGAACGACAGCGTCCCGATCTACCGCCAGCTGCGCGAACGCGTCGTGGCGATGATCCTGGACGGCGCCTTGAACGAGGGCGACCCGCTGCCGTCAGTGCGCCAGGTGGCCGCGGATTTTCAGATCAATCCGCTTACGGTCTCCAAGGCGTACCAGGAACTGGTCGACGATCAACTAGTGGAAAAAAGGAGGGGACTGGGAATGTTCGTGATCGATGGAGCCCGCGAGGCATTGCTGAAGTCCGAGCGCGAGCGGTTCCTGCGCGAAGAGTGGCCCACGCTGTTCGAACGGCTGCAGCGCCTGGGTCTGGATCTCAAGACGCTGCTCAGCGCGGCGGAGGCCAAGCAGTCATGAACGCCATCGTCTCCGCCAGCGGACTGCGCAAGCGCTACAAAAACACCACCGCCCTGGACAACGTGGATTTCCGCATCGAGTCCGGACGCATCGTCGGCCTGATCGGCCCCAACGGCGCCGGCAAGACCACCGCCCTGAAAGCGATCCTGGGCTTGACCGATTTCGAAGGAAAGCTCGACGTCCTGGGCTTCGACCCGCGCACCCAGCGCGACCGCCTGATGGAACAGGTCTGCTTCATCGCCGACGTGGCGGTGCTGCCCCGCTGGATCCGCGTACATGAGGCGATCGATTTCGTCGCCAACGTGCATCCGCGCTTCGACCGGGCCAAGTGCGAGGGTTTCCTGGCGCGCACCAAGCTCACCCCGAATCAGCGCGTCAAGCAGATGTCCAAGGGCATGATCGTGCAGCTGCACCTGGCCCTGGTGATGGCGATCGACGCCCGCCTGCTGGTGCTGGACGAGCCCACCCTGGGCCTGGACATCCTCTACCGCAAACAGTTCTACCAGAGCCTGCTGGAAGACTACTTCGACGAGAACAAGACGATCATCGTCACCACGCATCAGGTCGAGGAGATCGAGCACATCCTCACCGACCTGATGTTCATCCGCGACGGCAAGATCGTGCTGGATGCCGACATGGACACGGTCGGCGAGCGCTTCGCCGAAGTGATGGTCGGTGCCGACAAGGCCGCGACCGCGCGCAGCATGAAGCCGCTGGACGAACGCCAGGTCTTCGGCAAGAGCATCTTCCTGTTCGACGGCGCCGACCGCGCCACGCTGGAAGCCATGGGCGAGGTACGCCGCCCGTCGGTCAGCGACCTGTTCGTCGCCACGATGAAAGGGACCTACGCATGAAAACCTTCTACTGGATGGTGAAGCGCGAATTCTGGGAGAACCGCGGCGGCTTCCTGTGGGCGCCGGTGGTCACCGGAGTGGTCTTCCTGGTGCTCAACGTGATGGCCATCGTCGCCGCCGAGGTAATGCGGGCGCGCAACGGCATCGAGATCGGCGGCAACAACTTCCGCGTGCTGATCGAGAAGGCCAGCTCCGGCGACCTGGCCCAGGTCGGGGCGGCGCTGGACATGACCATGCTGTCCTCGATGGCGCTGATCACCTTCGTGCTGGCCTTCGTGGTGTTCTTCTACTGCCTGGGTTCGCTGTACGACGACCGCCGCGACCGCAGCGTGCTGTTCTGGAAGTCGCTGCCGCTGTCCAACACCGGCACCGTGCTGTCCAAGGTGTTCAGTGCCGTGATCCTGGCGCCGGCGATCGCCGTGGTGGTCGGTATCGCGGTGGGCCTGGTGCAGCTGGTGATCTTCTCCCTGGTGCTGTCCTTCCATGGCATCAACATGTGGGAGCTGCTGACCCTGGCCCACCCGGTGCGTGCGGTGATCTCGCTGCTCAGCTCGGTTCCGGTGTATGCGCTGTGGGCGGCGCCGGCGGTGGGCTGGTTGATGCTCTGCTCGGCCTGGGCGCGCAGCAAGCCGTTCCTGTGGGCGGTGGCGGCACCGGTGGTCGCCGGCCTGATGGTGACCTGGTTCGGCATCATGGGTGTGTTCAACCTGCCCACGCAGTGGTTCTGGTCCAACATCGTGGGGCGGGCGCTGCTGAGCGTGTTCCCCGGTTCGCACTTCGCCATGGACAAGCACGCCTTCCGCGGCATTTCCGAGGGCCTGGGCGAAGCGCACAACCCGCTGGCGCTGATCTCGCCGACGCAGACCTACGCGGTGCTGGCTTCGCCCAACCTGTGGATCGGTGTCGCGGCCGGCGCCGCCCTGATCGCCGCGGCCATCTGGTTCCGCCGCACCGGCGACGACAGCTGAGCAAGCTCGATGGCGGCGGCCGCAAGGCCGCCGCTGCTTTCTCGCCGATCCCCATCCAGCACCGACAGGAGTCCCGCCATGAAGTACCGCTCGATCGCTTCCGCCCTGTTCGCCACCACGCTCAGCCTGTCGCTGGCAGCCTGCGGCGGGCCTGAACATGCCGATGCCGGCGCCGACACCGGCGCCACCAAGGGCGCGGCCGACGCGATGAAGGAAGTCGACCAGCAGACCTCGCCCTCGTTCATTGCCGCGCAGGTGCAGAAGGGCATTGACCAGGCCAAGCGCGAGCTGGCCACCAAGGACATCAGCGTCAGCAGCGTGCACATCGGCAGCGGCCACCATGAGGACACCAGCGGTCTGCCCAAGGCCGTGATCACGCCCCAGGGCGAGCTGATGATCGCCGGCAAGACGGTGACCGCGACGCCCGAGCAGCACACCCTGCTGACGGATTACCGCCAGCACATCATCGGCATCGCCGAGGCCGGCATGGATATCGGCGCGAGCGGCGCCAGCCTGGGCACCACCGCCGCCAAGGAAGCGATCTGGGGTGCGCTCAGCGGCAAGAGCGACAAGGACATCGAGAACCGCATCAAGCCGCAGACCGAGCAGATCAAGGCCGCCGCCATCAAGCTGTGCGGACGCATGCCCGACCTGCTCTCCTCGCAGCAGAAGCTCGCCGCGGCGATGCCGGAGTTCCGGCCCTACGCCACCATGACGCAGAAGGATGTCGAGGATTGCGGCAAGGACACGGATAAGGATTGAGCGACAGCCTGGAGCCCCTCTCCCGCTGGCGACCCGAAGGTAGTCCCCGTGGGAGAGAGGGGTTGGGGTGAGGGTACGGGCGGAGCGCAAGGGTGACGTGCATCGCTCCGGCCGTACCCTCATCCGCCTGCCGGCACCTTCTCCCGATGGGAGAAGGATTCGCTCTTGGAGGCTGGGGTAAAAACGAACCGCTACGGCAAGGGGAGATTGCATGGGTCTGTCGAGGAGTCTTTCGCTCGCTTCCAAACTGCTGCTGGGCTGTTGCCTGCTCGCCACCGCAGCCCATGCCGCCGACGCCCGCCTGCGCGGTGAAGCGCTGGATAAGGAAGTCACCCGCCTGATGCAGGCCGCCCACGTGCCCGGCCTGGCGCTGGCGGTGATCGAGAACGGCAAGATCGTGCACCTCAAGGCCTACGGCCAGCGCGATGTCGAGCAGAAGCTGCCGCTCACCGTCGACACCGTGATGTACGCCGCCTCGATCACCAAGGCCGCCTTCACCTATGCCACGCTCAGCCTGCTCGACCAGGGCAAGCTCGATCTGGATGCCTCGATCGCCAGGCTGCTGCCCAAGCCCCTGCCCGACTACGACAAGTACGCGGACCTGGCCGACGACCCGCGCTGGCGCGCGATCACGCCACGCATGCTGCTGACCCATCGCGCCGGCTTTCCCAATTTCCGCTATTTCCCGCCGGGCGCCACCAGCTACGACCCGAACGGCAAGCTGAAGATCTACGCCGAGCCCGGCAGCCGCTACGCCTATTCCGGCGAAGGCATCAACCTGATGCAGTTCGTGCTGGAGCACGGGCAGGACATCGACGTCGCCACGCTCATGCAGCAGCAGCTGTTCGACCGCTTCGGCATGCGCCGCAGCTCGATGACCTGGCGCGCCGACTTCGCCGACAACCTGGCCATCGGCTACGACGAGAACGGCAAGCCGCTGGGCCACAAGCAGCGCGGCGGCGTGCGTGCCGCCGGTTCGCTGGACACCACGCCGCGCGACTACGCGCAGCTGCTGGCCGGGATGGTGCGCGGCGACGGCCTGGGTGCGAAGGCGCGCGCCGAATGGCTGAAGCCGGTGCAGCGCATCCAGTCGGTGCAGCAGTTCCCGACGCTGGACACCGACACCACCCGCGACAACGACGGCATCCGCCTGTCCACCGCGCTGGGCGTGACGGTCTTCCGATCGTCGCAGGGCCCCGCCTGGTTCAAGACCGGCCACGACGACGGCACCAACAACCTGGCGCTGTGCCTGCAGGCATCGCGCGACTGCGTGCTGATCATGAGCAACAGCTCGAACGCCGAAGGGCTGTACCTGTATCTGCTCGACGCCACGCTGGGCCCGACTTGTTACCCATGGTTCTGGGAAAGCGATATTCCCTACGATCACCCGCAGTGGCGCTCGCCCGACGCGCGCAGGCAGCCGCATCCGCCGTGCACGCCAGTGCGCCACGCTTCGTAAACACTGCACTCATGCTCGAGAGAAGGAACTACATGTTCAAGCAACGCCTGATCCCGCTGTTCGCCCTGTGCGTCCTCGCCGCCGGCTGCGACAGCGGCAGCTATACCTCGACCGACCACGGCCGCATCAGCACGCGCGACGGCCTGGTCACGCTGCGCCCGGACCATGGGACCGAGGCCACCATCGACCAGGCCGGCGCCCTGAGCATCGACGGCAAGGCGGTCACCGTCGACGACCGCCAGCGCGAACTGCTGCGCCGCTACTACAGCAACGCCACCGCGATCCGCCAGCACGGCATCGAGACCGGCAAGGCCGGCGCCGCGATGGCCGGCGAAGCACTCAAGGGCGTGGCGGAAACCGTCAAGGGCGACGAGAACGGCGTGGACAAGCGCGTCGAGGCGCAGACGCAGAAGATCACCGACCAGGTGATGAAGATCTGCGACGACCTGGCCGGCGTCAAAGCCGCACAGGACGAACTGGCCGCCAGCCTGCCGGCGTTCAAGCCGTATGGCGGGATCGTCGACGAGAAGTCGATTACCGATTGCCGGGATGACAGCAAGCGCGACCGCAAGGACTGATGCATCGGCGTAGGTTGGGGTGAGCCGCAGGCGAACCCCAACAATGCGATGCGCTTGAACGTGGCGATGTTGGGGTTCGCCTGCGGCTCACCCCAACCTACGCCGGCTTATGCCGGCCAGAACACCTGCGCCATCGACCCGGAGCGAAACAGCGTGGTCGAGCGCAACTGCAGATCCAGCGGCTTGGGCAGCGGCGGGAACAGCGGCATGCCTTGCCCCAGCACCACCGGGTGCACCACCAGCCGGTACTCGTCGATCAGCCCGGACGCCACCAGGCTCTGCGCGAAACCCGCGCCGCCCTGCGCCAGGATGTCCTTGCCCGGCTGCTGCTTGAGCCGCGCCAGTTCGGTCGCCAGGTCGCCGTTGATCACTGCGGCCTCGGCCCAGCTTCTGGCGCTGGGCGAATCCTTCGCAAGCGCATCGCGATTCAGCGAGGCCTGCCGGGTGAAGATCGCCTTCGGAATCTCGTTCATGGGCACGGCGAGGGAATCGCTCGAAGTCGGCCAGTAGCCCGCCATGGCGAAGTACGAACGGCTCCCCATCACGTGCAGGCCCGCCTGCCACAGCGTGTCCTCCACCCAGCGATGGCCGGCCTCGTCGCGGTGGCGGAACATCCAGTCGGCCTCGCCGTTGGGGCCGGCGACGTAACCGTCGAGCGAGATGGACATCTTGAGAACGAGTCGGCGCATGGTCGGAGCTCCTGGTCAGGCCGGACGATCCGGCCTGTTGCTGATACGACGAATGGACTTGCCGGAAATCGACATGCCCTCCTCTCCGTCATTCCGGCGCAGGCCGGAATCCAGCAGCGGGGCGCTGGGTCAGAGTGAGGACGTTGAAGGCTGTGCTTTTTTCGCCCTCCGCGACCATCAAGCCATGACGCCACCGGATGCCGGCCTGCGCCGGAATGACGAGCCTGCTCAGCCGCCGCCACCGCCGCCGCCATGGATGCCGCCCTTGGTCAACGCCATCGGATCCAGCAGCTTGTTCAACTCGTCCTTCGACAACCCCGTGGTCTCCAGCGCCACCTCCATGATCGGCCGCTTCTGCTTGTACGCCTGCTTGGCCGTGGCCGCGCCCTTCTCGTAGCCGATCACCGGATTGAGCGCGGTGACCAGGATGGGATTCTTGTCCAGCGCCTCCTTCACCCGCGCCGCATTGACCTTGAAGCCGGCGATGGCCTTGTCCGCCAGCAGCACGCTGACATTGGCCAGCAGGCCGATCGACTGCAGCAGGTTGTGCGCGATCAGCGGCAGCATCACGTTGAGCTGGAAATTGCCGGACTGGCCGCCGATGGTGATCGCCGCGTCGTTGCCGATCACCTGCGCCGCCACCATCGCAGTGGCCTCGGGAATCACCGGATTGACCTTGCCCGGCATGATCGACGACCCCGGCTGCAGCGCCGGCAGCTCGATCTCGCCCAGGCCCGCCAGCGGACCGGAATTCATCCAGCGCAGGTCGTTGGCGATCTTCATCAGCGCCACGGCCAGCGCCTTGAGCTGGCCCGAGAGCTCCACCGCGGCGTCCTGCCCCGCCATGCCCTCGAAGTAATTCTCCGCCGCATCGAAACGCACGCCGGTGAGCTTCTTCAGCTCGCGCGCCACCGCGGGGCCGAACTTCGGATCCGCATTGATGCCGGTGCCCACCGCCGTGCCGCCCTGCGGCAGGCGGCGCATGCGCTTGATGCTGTCCTCGATGCGCTCGATCGCCGTGGCGATCTGCGCCGCCCAGCCGGACAGCTCCTGGCCGAAGGTCACCGGCATGGCGTCCATCAGGTGGGTGCGGCCGGTCTTGGGCACGTTGCGCAGCTCGCGCGCGCGGCGCTCGATGGTCTTCTTCAGGTGCTTGAGCGCCGGCAGCAGCTGCTCGCTGGCGGTGAGCGTGGCGCTGACGTGGATCGCCGTGGGGATCACGTCGTTGGAGCTCTGCCCGTAGTTGACGTGGTCGTTCGGGTGCACCTTGGCGCCGCCCTTGCCCGCCACGTGCGCAATCACCTCGTTGGCGTTCATATTGGTGCTGGTGCCGGAGCCGGTCTGGAACACGTCGATCGGGAACTGGTCGTCGAACTGCCCGTCCGCCACCGCCAGCGCGGCCTTGCGGATCGCCGCCGCCTGGTTCTTGCGCAGGTGGCCCAGGCCCAGGTTGGCCTCGGCCGCGGCGGCCTTGATCAGCCCCAGCGCGCGGATGAAGGCGCGCGGCAGGCGCAGGCCGGAAATCGGGAAATTGTCCACGGCGCGCTGGGTCTGCGCGCCGTACAGCGCATCGGCGGGGACCTTCAGCTCCCCCATGCTGTCGTGTTCGATGCGGTACTGGCTCATGCCTTCGGTTCCTTGACGCTGGAGTGATCGGAGCACTATAGGCCGCCCGCCGTTAGGACGGTGCCAAGCGGTGCCCGGGGCGGGACAGGCCCGGCCCGTTGTAAAATGCCGTTTTTCCTCTGCCGGATCGCCTCGATGTCTGCCCATGCCCTGACCGCCCTGTCGCCGCTGGACGGCCGCTACGCCAGCAAGGCGCAAGCCCTGCGCCCGATCTTCAGCGAGTACGGCCTGATGCACCGGCGCGTCCACGTCGAGATCGAATGGCTGCTGGCGCTGGCCGCCGATCCGGGCATCGCCGAACTGCCGGCGTTCTCGCCCGCGCAGATCGCCCGGCTCAGGGACATCGCGGCCAGCTTCAGCGTGGAAGACGGCGAGCGGGTCAAGGCCATCGAAGCCACCACCAACCACGACGTGAAGGCGATCGAGTACTTCATCAAGGAGCGCATCGGCAACGATGCCGCCCTGGCCCAGGCCAAGGAATTCGTGCACTTCGCCTGCACCAGCGAGGACATCAACAACCTCTCCTACGCGCTGATGCTGCGCGATGCGCAACGGCAGGTGCTGCTGCCGGCCTTCGACGCGGTGATCGCCAAGCTGCGCGAGCTGGCCCACGCCAACGCCGCGCTGCCGATGCTCTCGCGCACCCACGGCCAGACCGCCTCGCCGAGCACGCTCGGCAAGGAGCTGGCCAACGTGGTGGCCCGCCTGGAACGCCAGCGCAAGCAGCTGGCCGCGGTGGAGATTCCCGGCAAGATCAACGGCGCGGTGGGCAACTACAACGCGCATGCCATCACCTATCCGGAACTGGACTGGCGCGCTTTCTCGCAGCGCTTCGTGGAAAGCCTGGGCCTGGACTACAACCCCTACACCACCCAGATCGAGCCGCACGACGGCGTGGCCGAATACTGCGACGCGGTGCGCCGCGCCAACATCATCCTGATCGACCTGGCGCGCGACGTGTGGGGCTATGTCTCGCTGGGCTATTTCAAGCAGGCACTGAAGGCCGGCGAGGTGGGCTCCTCGACCATGCCGCACAAGGTCAATCCGATCGACTTCGAGAACGCCGAAGGCAATTTCGGTCTGGCCAATGCCTTGCTCGGCCACTTCGCCGAGAAGCTGCCGATCAGCCGCTGGCAGCGCGACCTCACCGACTCCACCGTGCTGCGCGCGCTGGGCACCGCCTTCGGCCACACCCTGGTGGCCCTGGAATCGCTGCAGAAGGGCCTGGGCAAGCTCAACGTCAACGCCGACCGCCTCGCCGCCGACCTCGACGCCAGCTGGGAAGTGCTGGCCGAAGCCGTGCAGACGGTGATGCGCCGCTACGGCCTGCCGGAACCGTACGAACAACTGAAGGCGCTGACCCGCGGCCAGGGCATCACCAGGGATTCGATGCGGCAGTTCATCGCCGGGCTGGAGCTGCCGGCGGACGCGAAGCAGCGCCTGCTCGAACTGACGCCGGGCGGCTATGTCGGCCTGGCGGAGCCGCTGGCGCGCGAGATCTGACGCCGCGGTTTGCTGCGATAAGAAAAGGGGCGCGTGATCCGCGCCCCTTTTCCGTTGGCTCAGGCCGCCTTCTTCAGGCCTTCGGCTTCGAGCGCCGTCTGCACCGCCGGGCGCTCCGCCACGCGCTTCTGGAAATCCAGCAGCGCCGGGAACTCCGACAGGTCCAACGCCACATGCCTGGCCCAATTGGTGACGGTGAACAGGTAAGCGTCGGCCACGGTGAAGCGGTCGCCCACCAGCCACGGGTGCTGGGCCAGCCGTTCTTCCAGCAGGCGGTAGCGCTTGCGCAGGTATTCCTTGCGCTCTTCGCGCACCGTGTCCGGCGTCTCCGGCTTGAACAGCGGCGAATAGCTCTTGTGCAGCTCGGAATTGATGTAGCCGAGCATTTCCTGCAGGCGATAGCGCGCGGTGGTGCCGTTGGCCGGGGCCAGGCCGCTTTCCGGCTTGAGGTCGGCCAGGTACTGCACGATCGCCGGGCCTTCGGTGAGCAGCTCGCCGTCGTCCAGTGCCAGCGCCGGCACGTAGCCCTTGGGATTGATCAGCCAGTAGTCCTGGTCGCTGGCGGTGCGCTTGGCCTTGGTGTCGACCTTCTCCAGCTCGACCGGAATGCCCGCTTCGAGCGCGACGATATGCGGCGAGAGGGAACAGGCACCGGCGGCGTAGTAGAGCTTCATGGCGATCCTCCTGGGATGGGACGGTGGGGTGAGGCGCGCATCCTAGCCAGCCATGGTTACCGATGGATACCACCTAACCGGGGGTAACCCCTAAAATCAGGTAACTCCCCAGTTACCGGTTGCCGCCCATGGGCCTGCCCGTCCGCAAGAACAAAGTGCTGCCGCCGCCGTCGTGTCCGCTCAGCGAGGTGCTGGGGTTGCTGCGCGGAGCGTGGGCGCCCAACGTGGTGTGGCTGTTGAGCGGCGAGCCGCGACGGTTTGGCGAATTGCGGCATGACATACCGCGGATTTCGGCGCGGGTGTTGAGTGCGCGGTTGCGGGAACTGGAATCGCGCGGGCTGGTGATGCGGAAGGTGCTGCACACCTCGCCGCCATCCGCCGAATATGCGCTGACGCCGCTGGGGCGGGAGTTGTTGCCGGCGATCGAGGCGCTGGTGGGGGTGGGGACGAAGTTGATCGCCGAATGGGGCGGTGCACCACGCCGCGGGGAACCGCGCCGGTTGGGGTGAGCCTGCGGCTCACCCCAACCGGCGCCGGCTTAGTTACTCGACTTCGTCCGAACCCTCGTTGACACCCTCGAACAGGAACGTCGACAGATACCGCTCGCCCGTATCCGGCAGCATCGCCAGCAACACCGATCCTTCCGGCGCATCCTTGGCGACCTGCAGCGCGGCCGCCAACGTCGCACCAGAAGAAATGCCGACGAAGATGCCCTCCTTCTGCGCCAGCGCGCGCGAGGTATCGCGGGCCACCACGTCATCGACCGGAAGAATCTGCTGCGCCACCTCGCGATTGAGCACCGCCGGGACGAAGTCCGGGGTCCAACCCTGGATCTTGTGCGGCTGCCATTCCTTGCCGGCCAGCAGCGAGGCGCCCGCCGGTTCGCTGGCGATCACCTTCACTTCCGGGCGTGCCACCTTCAGCACTTCGCCCACGCCGGTGAGCGTGCCGCCGGTGCCCCAGCCGGTGACGAAGTAATCCAGGCGGCGGCCGGCGAAATCGCGCAGGATTTCCGCGGCGGTGGTGCTGCGGTGATAGGCCGGATTGGCCGGATTCTCGAACTGGCGCGCCAGGAACCAGCCGTGCTTGTCCGCCAGCTCCTTGGCCTTGCGCACCATGCCGCTGCCGCGCTCGGCCGCGGGAGTCAGCAGCACCTTGCCGCCGTAGGCGCGGATCAGCTTGCGCCGCTCGATCGAGAAGGTCTCGGTCATCACCGCCACGAACGGATAGCCGCGCGCCGCGCACACCGCGGCCAGCGCCACGCCGGTATTGCCGGAGGTGGCCTCGACCACGGTCTGGCCGGGCTTGATGGTGCCGCGCGCCTCGGCATCCAGGATGATCGCCAGGGCGAGCCGGTCCTTCACCGAGCCGGCCGGATTGAACGCTTCCACCTTCACGTAAAGCTCGACGTGCTTCGGCGCCAGCCGGTGCAGTTTCACCACCGGGGTCTTGCCGATGGTGTCGAGGATGCTGTCGTAGATCATGAAAGAGCTCCAGACGGGATGGGAAGGAGGTGGGCGGGTCGGCGCATAGTGCGCCCACGCCGGTGAAATTTTGCGTCAGGCGCGCCGGGCCAGGGCCGGGTCGGCCATGGATGGTGCATCAATTTCGGAACACTCGCCGATCGGCTGCGCCCCGAACCAGGCCAGCGACGAAGCCAGCGCCGCCACCTCGCCCAGGATCAGCAGGGCCGGCGCGCGCACCGCGTGGGCGACGGCCAGTTCGTGCAGGCGCGCCAGCGTGCCGGTGACCACGCGCTGCTGCGGACGCGAGCCGTTCTCCACCAGGGCGAACGGCGTGGACGGCGCGCGGCCGTGCGCGAGCAGTTGCGCCTGCACCGTGCCCAGCTCGCTCACGCCCATGTACACCGCCAGCGTCTGCCGCTCGCGCGCCAGCGCAGGCCAGTCCAAGCTGTCGTTCGAGCCGCGGCAATGCGCGGTGAGCAGGCGTACCGACTGGGCGTGGTCGCGATGGGTCAGCGGCACGCCCGCATAGGCGGCGCAGGCCACCGCGGCGGTGATGCCGGGCACCACCTCATAGGGAATGCCGTGCGCGCGCAGGTGTTCCAGTTCCTCGCCGCCGCGGCCGAACACGAACGGATCGCCGCCCTTCAGGCGCACCACGCGGCGACCGGCTTGCGCATGTTCGAGCAGCAGCGCGTGGATGCGCTCCTGCGTGACGTGGTGGTTGCCGGCTTCCTTGCCCACCTCGATGCGCTCCGCATCGCGTCGCGCCAGTGCGAGCACTTCGGCGCCGGCCAGGCGGTCGTAGAGGATCACGTCCGCTTCCTGCAGCGCGCGCAGGCCGCGCAAGGTCAGCAGGCCTGGATCGCCGGGACCGGCACCGACCAGCACCACGCTGCCGCTGCTGCGCGTCGCGGCGCCGGCGAGCGCGCGCTCGGCCTCCGCTTCCGCCTCCGCCGGCTGCGCCCGGCGCAGCAGCTGCAGCACCGGGCCGGCGAACAGCTGCTCGTAGAAGCGGCGGCGCGCACCGAGATCCGGCAGACGGGCGCGGATGCTTTCGCGCAGGCGCGCGGCCAGCGCGGCGAGCGGCCCCAGCGCCGGATCGAGCAGGCTTTCCAGGCCCTCGCGCAGCAGGCGCGCCAGCACCGGCGCGGTGCCGCCGCTGGAAATGGCGATGGTCACCGGATCGCGATCGATCACCGCCGGCACGTGGAAGCTGCACAGCTGGGCATCGTCCACCACGTTGACGAACAGCCGGCGCCGCTCCGCCAGCGTGGCGATGCGGCGGTTGAGCAAGGGCTCGCCGGTGGCGGCGACGACCAGCCAGCACTCATCGAGCCAAGCCTGCTGGAATCCGCCCAGGCGTAGTTCGAGGCGGCCCGCATCGGCCCACGCCTGCAATGTTCCGGTCGCGGACAAGGCGCCCACGGTCACCGCCGCGCCCGCCTCCAGCAGCGCCGCCGCCTTGCGCTCGGCCACCGCGCCGCCGCCCACCACCAGCACGCGGCGGCCGGCGAGATCGGCGAACAGCGGGTAGAGCTTCATGAGCCAGGCACCGTCATCAGGGGGAACTACGACGCTAGGTGCGGCCGATGGGCGGCACAAATGATTTGTCCGCGGCGGCTCATGCCGCGAGGTTATGTGGCCACCCGCAAATCCGGCATGAGCACCCCTCCGCGGATTGACGCCACCATTAAACGGATGTATAGACGTCTAAATGCAAACCGCCGACCGCCCCGCCGACACCCTGCCCTCCGCTCCCCCGGTGGCCGTCGCCTGGATGTGTCGCCGTTCCGTCACGCGATGTATGCCCGTAGCGCCCGCAAGCCAGTCCACCCGACCTGCCCGCTCCAGGATGCCCTCGCATGACCCTCACGCAACTGCGTTATCTCGTCGCCATTGCCGACGCCGGCCTCAATATCACGCTGGCCGCCGAACGCGTGCACGCCACCCAGCCGGGACTGAGCAAGCTGCTCAAGCAGCTTGAGGACGAGCTGGGCTTCCAGCTGTTCCACCGCAAGGGCCGCAGCCTCGATTCGATCACCCACGCCGGCAGCCATGTGCTGGAACGTGCGCGCACGATCCTGGCGGAGGCCACCAATATCCGTTCGATCGCCGCCAACCTGCGCAACGAATCGCGCGGCACGCTGCGCGTGGCCACCACTCATACCCAGGCCCGCTTCGCCCTGCCGGGCGCGGTGGCGGCGCTGACCCGGCAGTACCCGCAGGTCAGCCTGCACCTGATCCCGTCCACCGACGCCGACGTGATCGGCCTGCTCGAGGGCGGTCACGTCGACCTGGCCATCGTCAGCACCTCGGGCGCGGCGCCTGCCGGCAGCGGTATCGCCCTGCCCGCCTATCGCTGGAACCGCGTGGCGATGGTGCCGCACGGGCATGCACTGGCGCGGCTGGAACGGCCACCGACCCTGGACGAGCTGGCCGTGCACCCGCTGATCAGCTACGACTCCTCGCTGAAGCCCACTTCGTCGCTGGCGCGTGCGTTCCACGTGGCCAACCTGCATCCGCAGATCGCCATGACGGCGAGCGATGCGGATCTGATCAAGACCTATGTGCGCGCCGGACTGGGTATCGGCATCCTGGCCGAGATGGCGGTGCAGCCGACTGACGACGATCTGCGCGCATTGCCGGCGGATCACCTGTTCGCGCCTTGCACGACGTGGATCGTGCTGCGCAAGGAAAGCGTATTGCGGGAGTTTGCGCTGGAATTTGTCGGGCTGTTTGCGCCGCATCTGGAGCGGCGGGCGGTAAGCCGTGCGCTTGCCGGTGGCGCCGGGCCGACGCATTGGCCGGCGGTGCCGCATTGGCGGGAGCGGGTCGAAGCATAGCCGCACCTGCATCGTCATCCCGGCGTAGGCCGGGATCCAGTGACGACAACATCTGCTTGTCGCGTTATCCGGCCAACGCTTTAAAGCAAAGCTGGAAGCTTGCGCTCGATGCGGCGCGTCGTTACTGGATCCCGGCCTACGCCGGGATGACGGCCTTGGGAGTACCCGCCATCGTTGATGGTCGCGGAGATAGGGAACATACGCTCCGCCCGGTCCCTCACCCCAACCCTCTCCCCGGAGGGAGAGGGAGGTGAAGGCTGAGGCATCAGCCAGCCAACAACCCGCGATCCTTCAACAACCCCAGCACATGCCCCGCCAGCACCGCCGGCGCGGCACCGCTCCCATCCACGCGGATCTCCGGCTGCTCCGGCACCTCATACGGATCGCTGATGCCGGTGAACTGCGCGATCTTCCCCGCGCGCGCCTGCGCATACAGCCCCTTGCGGTCGCGCTCCTCGCACACCTCCAGCGGCGTCGACACATGGATCTCGATGAAGTCGCCATGCGCCTCGACCAGCCCGCGCGCCTCGGCGCGCGCATCCGCATATGGCGCGATCGGCGCGCACACCGCGACGCCACCATGGCGCACGATCTCGCTGGCCACATAGCCGATGCGCGTGACGTTCGCCGCGCGGTCCTCGCGTGAGAAACCCAGGCCGCGCGACAGATGCTTGCGCACCTCGTCGCCGTCCAGCACGGTCACCGCGCGGCTGGTGTGCTCCAGCAGCTGCGCCACCACCGCCTGCGCGATGGTCGACTTGCCGGCGCCGGACAAGCCGGTGAAGAACAGCGCGAAGCCGCGCGGCGCGCGGGCCGGATGGCGTTCGCGCAGGATGTCGACCACCTCGGGGAAGGTGAACCAGGCGGGGATGTCCGTGCCTTCGTGCAGGTGCCGGCGCAGTTGC
Organism: Dyella marensis; assembly: GCF_900112865.1. Taxonomy (GTDB): domain Bacteria; phylum Pseudomonadota; class Gammaproteobacteria; order Xanthomonadales; family Rhodanobacteraceae; genus Dyella_D; species Dyella_D marensis_A. The sequence continues at coordinate 461,047 of NZ_FONH01000001.1, forward strand.
GTACCCGAGATATCGCGCACTTCGTCGTCCGCGGCGACTTCGGTGGCCGGCACATAGGCATCGCGATTGGCCGCATAGACCATCGCCGGGAACGCGACGACCTGGATGCCCAGTTCCTCCTGGTAGCGCTCCAGCAGATGCTGCGCGTCGAACGGCCCGTAGAACGGCTGCCCGCTCGAATCCTTGCCCGGGCCGGCATGGTCGCGTCCGACGATGAAATGCGTGGCGCCGTAATTCTTGCGGATGATCGCGTGCCAGATCGCCTCGCGCGGCCCGCCCATGCGCATGGCCAGCGGCAGCAGCGAGAGCCTGGCGCTGTCGGCCGGATACTGCGGCAGCAGTGCGCGGTAGCAACGCACGCGGGTGTAATGGTCGACGTCGCCCGGCTTGGTGCGGCCCACCGAGGGCTGGATCAACAGCTTGGCGCCGACCTTCTGCGCCGCGCGCAGGGTCAGCTCGCGGTGCGCGCGGTGCATCGGATTGCGCGTCTGGAACGCCACGATGCGGTTCCAGCCATTGGCCTCGAACCAGGCGCGCAAGCTGCGCGGCGTATCGCGCAGCTCGCCGAAGTCGTAGTGCACCGGTGCCTGGATGCCGCGCAGGCGGCCGCCGAGATAGACCGGCCGCGTGCGCTCCAGCAGCTCGGCCACGCCCGGATGCGCATGATCGAGCGTGCCGAATACCTGGCGCGCCTCATGCTCGCGGTCCGGGCGATAGATGTCCTGCACTTCCAGCACCGCCAGCGGCACGCCCTGCGCGTCGCGCAGCACCAGTTCCGCGCCGGAGGCGAGCGTGGCGGCGAAGTCTTCGCTCACATCCAGCGTAATCGGGATCGGCCACAGCGTGCCGTCGGCCAGGCGCAGTTCGTCGACCACGCGGCGGTAGTCGGCTTCGGTCAGGAAACCTTCCAGCGGCGAGAACGCGCCGTTGAGCAACAGTTCCAGGTCGCACAGCTGCCGCGTGTTCAAGTCCAGCGCCGGCAGGCCCGCGCTGCGCTGCTTCAGCGCCTGCGCTTCCGGATACGGCAGATACAGATCCTTGAGCGTGCCGCCATGCGGCGCGATCAGCGGTTCCAGTTCGGGTTCGATGGGGAGTGAAGCGAGTGCGCTCTGGCTCATGGTGGCGTTTTCTTTATTGATCGGGGCGGAAGGGTCAGGCGAGGTCGTGGATGCCGCACTCGCGCTTGAGGCCGAAGAAACGGGTTTCTTCGGGGTCCATGCCCGGCTCCAGCGGCCGGGTGGTATGCACGTCGCCGATCGATACGTAGCCCTGTTCCCACAGCGGGTGATACGGCAGATCGTGGCGTTGCAGATAGCGGCCGACATCGCGGTCGGTCCAGTCGGCGATCGGATGGAATTTCCAGCGGCCCTGGCTGAGCCGCAGGAAGGGAATGCGTTCGCGGCTGCGCGACTGGCCGCGGCGCAGGCCGGCGAACCAGCTGCCGATGCCGAGTTCCTCCAGCGCGCGCCGCATCGGCTCGACCTTGCGCAGCTCGTTGTAGCGCCCCAGGCCTTCCACGCCCTGCTCCCACAGGCGGCCATGGCGCGACTCCATCCAGGCGGTGCCGATCGGCGAGCGGTAGACGTGCAGGTTCAGCGCGAGGCGTTCGCGCAGTTCGTCGACGAAGCGGTAGGTCTCGGGAAACAGATAGCCGGTATCGACCAGGATCACCGGCAACTGTGGCCGCTGACGCGTCAGCAGGTGCAGCGACACGGCCGCCTGCGCGCCGAAGCTGGACGACAGCGCGTGCGCACCCGGCGCGTGTTCCAGCGCCCAGGCCACGCGCTCCTCGGCATCGAGGGCGCCCAGCCAGGTGTCGAGTTCGGCCAGCGCGCGCGGATCGTGCCGCGCGGCTTCCAGCGTCGCACCGTTCATGCGGTCACCTCGAGCGGGATGCGCCGGTCCGGCGCGGTGTCGATGGCGCCGGCGCGCAGCAGGAAATCGCCGAAGCCTTCCTCCGGCTGGCGCTCGCGCGCATAGCGTTCGAACAGCGGATCGAGCGCTTCGAGGATGGCCGCTTCATCGACGTTCTCCCGATACGCGCGATTGAGCCGCTGCCCGCTGAAATCCGCGCCCAGGCGCAGGTCGTAGCGCCCGGGTCCACGGCCGACCAGCGCGATCTCGCCGAGGTAAGGCCGCGAGCAGCCGTTCGGGCAGCCGGAGATGCGCAGGACGATCGGCGCGTCGGCAATACCGTGCCTGGACAGCAGCGTCTCGACCTTGTCCAGCAGCTCGGGCAGATAGCGCTCCGCCTCCGCCATGGCCAGCCCGCAGGTCGGCAGCGCCACGCAGGACACCGCGTGGCGGCGGATCGGCCCGGCGCGGCGATAATCGTCCAGGCCATGCGCGGCGACGATGGCGTCGATGCGCGCGCGCTGCGGCGCCGGCACGTTCGCCACGATCAGGTTCTGGTTGCAGGTCAGGCGGAAATCGCCTTCGTGCACGTTCGCCAGCTCGCGCAAGCCGGTGAGCCAACGGCGCTCGCCGCGATCGGCGAGGCGGCCCGACTCGATATGCAGGGTGAGATGCCAGCGGCCGTCGTGGCCTTCGATCCAGCCGTAGCGGTCGCCGTTATGGTCGAAGCGAAAGGGACGCGCGGGTTCCAGCGCGAAGCCCAGGCGACGTTCGAGTTCGACCTTGAAGGCGTCGAGGCCGCGGTGATCGAGCGTGTACTTCAGCCGCGCGTGCTTGCGCTCGACGCGGTTGCCCCAGTCGCGCTGCACCGCCACCACCGCCTCGGCCGTGGCGAACAACTGCTCCGGCGTAACAAAGCCGATCACGCTGGCCAGGCGCGGATAGGTCGACGGATCGCCATGCGTGGCGCCCATGCCGCCGCCGACCGCGACGTTGAAGCCCTTGAGCTCGCCGTCCTCGGCGATCGCGATCAGGCCGAGGTCCTGCGAGAACACGTCCACATCGTTCAAGGGCGGAATGGCCAGCCCGATCTTGAACTTGCGCGGCAGATAAGTGGTGCCGTACAGCGGCTCCTCTTCCGGCTCGCCGACCACGGCTTGGCCGTCCAGCCAGATCTCGTGATACGCCCGTGTGCGCGGCGCCAGTCCGTCGGACAGCTTCGCGGCCCAGGCATAGGCCTCGCCGTGCGCCTTGGTCTGCACCGGATTGGCGGTGCTGACCACGTTGCGCACCACGTCGCCGCAGGCCGCGATGGTGCTGGCCAGGCTGGCGTGGATGGCGGCGATGGTGGGCTTGAGCCGGCGCTTGAGGATGCCGTGCCACTGGAAGGTCTGCCGCGTGGTGATGCGCAGCGTGCCGTTGGCGTATTCGCGTGCCAGCCGGTCGAATTCCAGCCATTGCGCCGGCGTGACCACGCCGCCCGGCAGGCGCGCGCGCAGCATGAAGCTGTAGGCGGGCTCCAGTTTCTGGCGGCGGCGCTCCTCGCGCAGGTCGCGGTCGTCCTGTTGGTAGCTGCCGTGGAACTTGAGCAGCTTGCCGTCGTCGTCGCTGATCGCGCCGGTGACGGGATCGTTCAGGCCTTCGACCAGGGTGCCGCGCAGGTAGCGGCTGGCGGCCTTGATGCGTTCGAAATCGGAAAGAGGTGCGCTCATGTCAGTACACGTCGCGGGCATAGCGCCCTTGTTGCAGGAGGTCGGCCAGCCAGGCGCCCGCGTCTTCCCGCGACAGGCCGCCATGCTCGGCGGCGATGTCGACCAGGGCCGCGTGCACGTCCCTGGCCATGTGGGTGGCGTCGCCGCAGACATACAGATGCGCGCCTTCCGACAGCCAGGCGTACAGCTCCTTGCCGCGCTCGCGCAGGCGGTGCTGCACGTAGACCTTGTCGGCGCCGTCGCGCGAGAAGGCCAGGTCCAGGCGATGCAGCGCGCCCTGCTTCAGCGCCTCCTGCCATTCCACCTGGTAGAGGAAGTCGTCGCTGAAATGGCGGTTGCCGAAGAACAGCCAGTTGCGGCCGCGCGCGCCGCTTTCGCGGCGCTCCTGCACGAAGCCGCGGAACGGCGCCACGCCGGTACCGGGGCCGATCATGATCACGTCGCGCGCGTCGTCGGCCGGCAGGTGGAAGCGTTCGTTCGCTTCGACGAAGACCGGCACGCGGGCGTCCTCCGCGCTTGCGGCGAGGAAGGCGGAGGCCGCGCCCCAGTGGCGTTCGCCGAAGGCCTGGTAGTCGACCGTCGCGACGGTGAGATGCACTTCGTCGCCGACCGCGGCGGCGCTGGAAGCGATCGAGTACAGCCGCGGCGTGAGCGGACGCAGCGCCGCGACCAGCGCGGCGGCGTCCCAGCGTCCCGGGTGGCGGCGCAGCAGGTCGATCGGCTGGTGCGTGTCCAGCAGCGTGGACAAAGTGGCCGGATCGTCCAGCAGGCGCACCAGCGCGGCGTCGCCGCCGGTGCGCGCGTGGGCCAGCGCGAAGCCGCGGGCGAGACGGGTCAGCTCGCGCTCCTCGGCCAGCCAGCGCACCAGCGGCAGCGTGCGGCCGCTGTGCGTCACCTCCGCCTCGCCGTCCAGGCGCAGCAGCTCCAGCCATTGCTGCACCAGCGCAGGTGGATTGCGCGGCCATACGCCGAGCGCGTCGCCGGGGCGGTAGCTGAGGCCCGAGCTTTCCAACGACAGTTCCAGGTGCAGCACTTCGCGCGCGCTGTCGCGCGAGACGATGCGCTGGTTGGCCAGCACGGCGGCGGCGAAGGGGTTCTCGCGATCGTGCGCGGCGTGGCTGGGCACCGCCTGCAGCAGCGGCGCGCGCACGGCGGCAGCGGGGGCCTTCAGCACTTCGTGGGCGCGCTCCAGCGCCTTGGCGGTCCACGGCGCGGCCACTTCGTCCAGGTCCACGTCGGCCTCGGCCAGCGGATCCAGCCGGGTGGCGCCGAGCTCGGCCAGCCGCGCGTCCAGCTGGCGCCCGATCAGGCAGAACTGCGGATAGCTGGAATCGCCCAGCCCCAGCACGGCATAGCGCAGCGCCGGCAGGCGCGGCGCGCGGCGGCCGGCAATGAAGTCGACCAGGCCGCGGGCGTCGTCCGGCGGCTCGCCCTCGCCCTGGGTGCTGATCACCACGAACAGCTGGCGCTCCTGCGTCAGTTCGCGCTGCGGATAGGCATCGGCGCGTACGAGGCGCGCCGGCAGGCCCGATGCCTCCAGCTTCTTCGCCAGCTGCTCGGCGACGCGCCTGGCGTTGCCGGTCTGGCTGCCGTAGAGCACGGTGACGCGTTCCGTGGTGGCCGCAGCCTGCACCTGGGCCGGCTGCGGCCCGCGTGCCGCGAGGGCGGCGCTGCGTGCCGCCACCCAGTACAGCTCGTGGGGAGCCAGGCCCTCCAGCAGGCGGTGAAGTTGCGCGGCCTTGTCGGCGGCCAGCGGCGAAGCGAGGGATTCCTGGGAAACGACGGCGTTCAAGGCTTGACCTTCTTTGGACGTCTATACGTCTATTCGTCGAAGGTAGCTCCCGCGGCGCTCATGACGGAAAGGATGTGTCGCCATATGCACATGCCAAATCCATTATTTCCGCGTTAAACCAAGCACCCCGTCGTGGAGCCCTTCTCCCTCTGGGAGAAGGTGGCGGCAGCCGGATGAGGGTACGGGCGGAGTGCGACTCCCCACTCCGCCCGCACCCTCACCCCAACCACTCTCCCGAAGGGAGAGGGGCTCAGGTGGCTAAGGTGGGAGAGGGCTTTACTCACCCGTACAATCCCCCGATGACCAAACCCACCCTCCCCCTCGAAGTCCGCGGCAGCGCCCGCCAGCCCCTAGGCATGAGCCCCGCCCAGTTCCTGCGCGACTACTGGCAGAAGCGCCCCCTGCTGATCCGCAACGCCTTCCCCGGCTTCACGCCCCCGCTGCAGCCGGACGACCTGGCCGGCCTGGCCCTGGAAGAGGAAGCCCTGTCCCGCCTGATCGTCCACGACGAGCGCCGCGACCGCTGGTCGGTCAAGACCGGCCCGCTCGGCGAAGACGATTTCGCCAGCACCCCGAGCGCGAACTGGACCCTGCTGGTGCAGGACGTCGACAAATGGGACGCCGACGTAGCCGCCCTGCTGGAGTCGTTCCGCTTCCTGCCCAGCTGGCGCGTGGACGACATCATGATTTCCTATGCCGAGCCGGGCGGCGGCGTCGGCGCCCATGTCGACCAGTACGACGTATTCCTGCTGCAGGGCCTGGGCCAGCGCCACTGGGCGATCAGCGACGATCCGGCCGCACCGACCGGCTTCCGCGACGACGTGGAGCTCAAGCAGCTGAAGCATTTCGAGCCCACCCACGAATGGCTGCTGGAACCGGGCGACATGCTCTACCTGCCGCCCGGCGTGCCGCACGACGGCGTGGCCTTCGGCGGCCCCTGCATGACCCTCTCGGTGGGCATGCGCGCGCCGTCCCGCGCCGAACTGGCCAGCGACCTGGCCGACTACCTGGTCGAGCGCCTGCCGGACGAGCAGCGCTATCGCGACCCGGACCTGGCCCCGGCCAAGGCCTCCGGCGAGATCGACCGCGCCGCGCTGGCCCGCGTGCGCGAGGCGCTGCCGTTCGCCGCGCTGGACGACGCCACGCTGATCGACTGGTTCGGCCGCTATATCACCCGCTATCGCGTGGCGCGGGCACCGGCCGCTCCGGACAAGCCCAGCACCGACGCCGCGCTGACCAAGCAGCTGGGCGACGGCGCGCAGCTGCTGCGCCATCCCTGGTCGCGCATGGCCTGGGCCCGGGTCAAGGGCGGCGCCGTCCTGTTCGCCAACGGCCAGGCCTATCCGGCGTCCGCCGAGCTGGCCGAACGCCTGTGCGCCGAGCGCACGCTGGAGTTCGCCCGCGCGCCGGCCGCCGCCGAACGCACCCTGCTGCTGGCCCTGGTCAACGACGGCCACCTGGTCCCGCGCAAGGCGCGCCGTCGGTGAATCCGCCGGACCGCCCGGCGCCGGAAACGCTGGCCATCGACAGCGGCGAGGCCCTGGCCGAGGCCCGCCTGCAGCTGCTGCGCGGCGCGCGCCGCCGCGTGGCGATCTACCAGCCGGCGCTGCCGGCCGACGCTTATAACAACGCCGCCGAGCTGGAGGAGCTGCGCCGCATCGCCACCTCCGGCCGCGGCGCCGAGATCCGCATCCTGCTGCACGACGCCGCCGCGGCCCTGCGCGACAGCCACCGGCTGGTGGCGCTGGCGCAACGGCTGCCCAGCAGCGTGCTGGTGCGCGAACCGGTCGAAGAGACTGACCGCGCCTACGGCTCGGCCTGCCTGCTCACCGATGCCGGCGGCTATCTGTTCCTGCCGGAAGCCGGGCGCTCCCGGGGGCGGGCATCGCTGGAGGATCGCGCCAGCCAGGCGCCGCTGCAGCAGTACTTCCAGGAAGTCTGGGAGCGGGCGGCCCGCGCCACCGTGCTGCAGCCGCTGGATCTGTAGCGCCCGGCTGAACGCCAACCGGCTCGCAGGTGCGGGCCGGCGCCGCGCGGGAAACCTGGAAAAATCCGCGCCTACGACGATGGTCGGTAGCGCCTCTCCTCGAAATAACGCCCTCCGACCCCACCTGGAACGTGTTTCCCGGGTTGCCGCTGTGCAGCACCCGGGGCCATAATTAACAGGATTTTTCCCCCGCCATCCGCCAGGTCGACGGATGGCCGCAGGCCTCCCTTCCTCACCGGTGGTGACGTGAGCACAAATCTGATTCGCGAGTTCTTCGATTCGTCCCAGCTCGCCGGCGGCAACGCCGATTATGTCGAGCAGTTGTATGAGTCCTGGTTGGCCGACGCCGCGTCGGTCCCCGCCGAATGGAACCAGTATTTCGGGACCTTCAAAGGCCGCGAGTCCGGGGACGTGCCCCACTCCGCAGCCATTGCCCGCATCGAGGCCGCGCAGAAGCAGCGCGTCGTCGCTGCCGCCGCCCCGATGGACGACGAGCACGCGCGCAAGCAGGCCGCGGTGCTGCGCATCCTCACCGCCTACCGCTCGCGCGGCCACCTGGCCGCCGACCTCGATCCGCTGGGCCTGGCCGAGAAGCTGCCGGCGCCGGACCTGGGCCTGGCCTTCCACGGCCTGAGCGAGGCCGACCTCGACACCGAATTCGACTGCGGCAACTTCGCCGGCGGCGGCCAGCGCCTGAAGCTGCGCGACCTGCTGGCGCGCCTGAAGAAGGTGTATGCCGGCACCATCGGCGCCGAGTTCATGCACATCAGCAACCATGAGCAGCGCAACTGGCTGTACACCCGCCTGGAGCAGGCCGGCGGCAGCGCCGGGCTGGACCAGGCCGGCAAGCGGCGCGTACTGGAAGGGCTGACCGCGGCCGAAGGCCTGGAGCGCTACCTGCACACCAAGTACGTGGGCCAGAAGCGCTTCTCGCTGGAAGGCGGCGACAGCCTGATCCCGATGGTCGACGACGTGGTGCGCACCGCCGGCGACAACGGCATCAAGGAAGTCGTGGTCGGCATGGCCCACCGCGGCCGCCTCAACATGCTGGTCAACATCCTGGGCAAGCCGCCGAAGACGCTGTTCAACGAATTCGAAGGCAAGTTCGAGCACCCGGACGACCCGGCGCACTCGGGCGACGTGAAGTACCACATGGGTTTCTCCGCCGACGTCAAGACGCCGAACGGCGGCGTGCACGTGGCACTGGCGTTCAACCCGTCGCACCTGGAGATCGTCAATCCGGTGGTCGCCGGCTCCGTGCATTCGCGCCAGATCCGCCGCCGCGACAGCGAGCGCCAGCAGTCGATGGCCGTGCTGATCCACGGCGACGCCGCGCTGGCCGGCCAGGGCGTGAACATGGAGCTGTTCAACATGTCGCAGGCGCGGGGCTTCCGCATCGGCGGCACGCTGCACATCGTGGTCAACAACCAGGTGGGCTTCACCACCTCCAATCCGCAGGACGCGCGCTCCACGCTGTACTGCACCGACCTGGCCAAGATGGTCAACGCGCCGGTGCTGCACGTGAACGGTGATGATCCGGAAGCGGTGATCCAGGCCACCCGCGTGGTCTACGACTTCCGCAAGCAGTTCCGCAAGGACGTGGTGATCGACCTGGTCTGCTACCGCCGCCACGGCCACAACGAGGCCGACGAGCCGGCCGCGACCCAGCCGGTGATGTACCAGATCATCCGTGCCCGCCCGACCACCCGCGACCTGTACGCGCAGAGCCTGGTCAAGGAAGGCGTGATCGCCGAGGGCGACGCGCAGAAGCTGGTGGACGACTACCGCTCGCGCCTGGAAGCCGGCAACCCGATGACCGAGCTGACCAGCGCGCTGGTCAAGGACATCGAGGTGGACTGGAACCAGTTCATCGGCGGCAAGCTGTCGACCCAGACCGACACCGGCGTGCCGAAGACCAGGCTGGTCGAGCTGGCTAACAAGATCCTCGAAGTGCCGGCGGACACCACCCTGCAGTCGCGCGTGGCCAAGATCTACGACGACCGCCGCAAGATGGCCGCGGGCGAGCTGCCGGGCGACTGGGGCTTCGCCGAGAACCTGGCCTACGCCACCCTGGTCGAGCAGAACTACAACCTGCGCCTGGTCGGCCAGGACGTCGGCCGCGGTACGTTCTTCCACCGCCATGCGGTGCTGCACGACCAGAAGGACGGCCACACCTTCATGCCGCTGGCCACGCTGCGCGCCAACGCCAGCGTCGAGGTGATCGACTCGCTGCTCAGCGAAGAGGCGGTGATGGCCTTCGAATACGGCCACGCCACCACCGATCCCTACACCCTGCACATCTGGGAAGGCCAGTTCGGCGACTTCGCCAACGGCGCCCAGGTGGTGATCGACCAGTTCATCAGCTCGGGCGAGTCCAAGTGGAACCGCCTGTGCGGCCTGGCGCTGTTCCTGCCGCACGGCTACGAAGGCCAGGGTCCGGAGCATTCCTCCGCGCGCCTGGAGCGCTTCCTGCAGCTGTGCGCGCTGGACAACATGCAGGTCTGCGTGCCGACCACGCCGGCCCAGGCCTTCCACATGATCCGCCGCCAGATGGTGCGTCCGACGCGCAAGCCGCTGATCGTGATGACGCCCAAGTCGCTGCTGCGCCACAAGCTGGCCATCTCCAGCCTGGACGAACTGGCCACCGGCCAGTTCCAGCTGGTGATCGGCGAGCACCGCGAGCTGCCGGCCAAGAAGGTCAGGCGCGTGGTGCTGTGCTCGGGCAAGGTCTACTACGACCTGCTGGAAGACGCCGAGAAGCGCGGCCTGACCGACGTCGCCGTCGTGCGCGTCGAGCAGCTGTATCCGTTCCCGCGTCCGCAGGTCATCGCCGAACTGGAAAAGTATCCTTCCGCCAAGGAAGTGATCTGGTGCCAGGAAGAGCCGATGAACCAGGGCGCCTGGTTCCAGATCCGCCATCACCTGCAGGCCTGCGTCAACGCCAAGCAAAGCCTCTCCTACGCCGGCCGCGCCCGCTCGCCGGCGCCGGCCGCCGGCCATCTCAATACCCACGTCGCCGAACAGGCGGCACTCGTCGAGCAGGCGCTGGTCGCGCCGATCGGCACCGACCACGCTGCGGAGTAAGACACGATGTCTATTGAAGTTAAGGTCCCTGTTCTGCCCGAGTCTGTCTCCGACGCCACCATCGCCACCTGGCACAAGAAGGTCGGCGAGGCCATCAAGCGCGACGAGAACCTGGTCGACCTCGAAACCGACAAGGTGGTGCTGGAAGTGCCGGCCCCGGTCGATGGCGTGATCAAGGAACTGAAGTTCCAGTCCGGCGACACCGTGACCAGCCAGCAGGTGATCGCGGTGATTGAGGAAGGCGCCGTGGCCGCCGCGCCGGCGCCCGCCGCCGCTCCGGCTGCCGCCCCCGCCCCGGCCGCCGCGGCTCCCGCCGCTCCGGCCAAGGGCACCGCCGACCTGTCCCCGGCCGGCCTGCGCGTCGCCACCGAACAGAACATCGACCCGTCCAAGGTCGCCGGCACCGGCCGCGACGGCCGCGTGACCAAGGAAGACCTGGTCAACTACGGCAAGGGCGGCGCCGCTGCGCCGGCCGCTGCCGCGCCGGCCGCGAAGCCGACCCCGGGCGCGCGTCCGGAAGAGCGCGTGCCGATGACGCGCATCCGCGCGCGCATCGCCGAGCGCCTGATGCAGTCGAAGAACTCGATCGCCATGCTCACCTCGTTCAACGAAGTGAACCTGGCCGAGGTGGTGAAGATGCGCAAGACGCTGGGCGAGCAGTTCGAGAAGTCGAACGGCGTGAAGCTCGGCTTCATGAGCTTCTTCGTCAAGGCCGCCGCCGAGGCGCTGAAGCGCCACCCGGTGGTCAACGCCTCGGTCGACGGCAACGACATCGTCTATCACGGCTACCAGGACATCTCGATCGCCGTGTCGACCGACAAGGGCCTGGTGACGCCGGTGCTGCGCGACGTGCAGGACAAGAGCTTCGCCGACATCGAGAAGGGCATCCTCGATTACGCCAAGAAGGCGCGCGACGGCAAGCTGGGCCTGGACGACCTGCAGGGCGGCACCTTCACCATCACCAACGGCGGCACCTTCGGCTCGCTGCTGTCGACCCCGATCGTGAACCCGCCGCAGAGCGCGATCCTGGGCATGCACACCATCAAGGACCGCGCGATCGTCGAGAACGGCCAGGTCATTGCCGCGCCGATGATGTACCTGGCGCTGAGCTACGACCACCGCATCATCGACGGCAAGGACGCGGTGCTGTTCCTGGTCGATATCAAGAACCAGCTGGAAAACCCGCAGCGCATGTTGCTGGGCCTGTAAGTCTCGCCTGAGCCCCTCTCCCTCCGGGAGAGGGGTTGGGGTGAGGGTTCGGTGAAACCGCAACGCCTCACTCCGCCCGTACCCTCACCCGCCCTTTGGGCACCCTCTCCCGGTGGGAGAGGGATAAAGCGAGAAACGATATGAGCGACAAATTCGACGTCATCGTCATCGGCGCCGGCCCGGCCGGCTACGTGGCCGCGATCCGCGCCGCGCAGCTGGGCCTGAAGACCGCCTGCATCGACGCCTTCACCGGCAAGGACGGCAAGCAGGCGCTCGGCGGCACCTGCCTCAACGTGGGCTGCATCCCGTCCAAGGCGCTGCTGGATTCCTCCAAGCAGTTCCACAACCTGACGCACAACTTCGCCGTGCACGGCATCACCGCCGACAACGCGAAGATCGACGTGGCCACCTTCATCGGCCGCAAGGACAAGATCGTCAAGCAGTTCACCGGCGGCATCGGCCAGCTGTTCAAGGCGAACAAGGTCACGGCGTTCTACGGCACCGGCAAGCTGCTCAAAGGCAACAGCGTCGAGATCACCGCGAACGATGGCAGCAAGCAGACCATCAGCGCCACCAACGTGATCCTGGCTTCCGGCTCCGTGCCGATCGAGCTGCCGTTCGCCAAGTTCGACAACAAGTTCATCGTCGACAACGCCGGCGCGCTGGATTTCCCGGAAGTCCCCAAGCGCCTGGGCGTGATCGGCGCTGGCGTGATCGGCCTGGAACTGGGCAGCGTGTGGGGCCGCCTGGGCGCGGACGTCACCATCCTGGAAGCGCTGCCGGATTTCCTCTCGGTAGCCGACGCCGACGTAGCCAAGATCGCCGCCAAGGAATTCGCCAAGCAGGGCCTGAAGATCAAGCTCGGCGCCAAGCTGACCAAGGCCGAGATCAAGGGCAACGAAGTCGCGCTCACCTATGAAGACAAGGACGGCGCACACGAGCTGACCGTCGACAAGCTGCTGGTCGCCGTGGGCCGCCGCGCCTACACCGCCGGCCTGCTGGCCGACGACACCGGCGTGAAGCTGGACGAGCGCGGCCGCATCGTGGTCGACGAGCACAACCACACCGGCGTGGACGGCGTGTGGGCCATCGGCGACGCCGTGCGCGGCCCGATGCTGGCGCACAAGGGTTCCGAGGAAGGCGTGGCGGTGGCCGAGTGGATCGCCGGCAAGGCCGGCCACGTCAACTTCGACACCATTCCGTGGGTGATCTACACCGAGCCGGAAATCGCCTGGGCCGGCAAGACCGAGAAGGAACTGAAGGACGCCGGCATTCCGTACAAGGTCGGTACCTTCCCGTTCGCCGCCATCGGCCGCGCCGTGGCGATGAACGAAGCCGTCGGCCAGGTGAAGATGCTCGCCCATGCCGAGACCGATCGCCTGCTCGGCGTGCACATGGTCGGCCCGGGCGTGTCCGAGCTGATCGCCGAGGCCGTGGTGACGATGGAGTTCAAGGGCTCCGCCGAAGACCTGGCCCGCATCGTCCACGCTCATCCGACCCTGTCGGAAGCCGTGCACGAGGCTGCCCTGTCGGTGGACAAGCGCGCCATCCACAAGGGCAATTGAGGTCAGGATGACCTCATCCCGGACGGCGCTTGGATGCGCGTCGATCCGGGATCCATGCTGATCCACGCGGCCCGCTCGTGGCGACATGAGCGGGCCCGTCAGTTTTCGAAGACTGGCCCCACTCGGCCTTCACGCCTTCGCGACCTGCCCCCATTACCTAATCTTCTTTTCCCGGAGACGCCCATGCCCCAGCCCACCGCCATCTGCGTCTATTGCGGCTCGAGCCCGGGTGGCTCGCCGGAATACACCGAGCAGGCGCGCGCCTTCGGCGCCGAGATGGCCCGGCGCGGCATCGCACTGGTCTACGGCGGCGGCAAGGTCGGGCTGATGGGCACGGTGGCCGATGCGGTGCTGGCCGGCGGCGGCAAGGTGATCGGCGTGATCCCGCGCCAGCTGGTCGAGCGCGAAGTGGCGCACGTCGGCCTGACCGAGCTGGAAGTGGTCGAGACCATGCACCAGCGCAAGACCCGCATGTTCGAGCGCAGCGACGCCTTCGTCGCCCTGCCCGGCGGCTTCGGCACCATGGACGAGATGTTCGAGATGCTGACCTGGGCGCAGCTGGGCCTGCACAGCTTCCCTTGCGCCTTCCTCGACGTGCGCGGCTACTATCGGCAGCTGCGCGGCATGCTCGACCACATGGTGGACGAGCGCTTCGTGCGCACCGAGCAGCGCGACAGCGTGTGGTTCGGCGACAGCATGGAAAAGCTGTTCCACTGGATGGAGCACTACCAGGGCCAGTACAGCCCCAAGTGGATCGACCGCAGCAGCGTCGAAGCCTGAATGCCGTCCCCAGCCATCCGGAACGCACCGCCATGACCGACCTCGATTTCCGCGCCTTCCGCATCCACAACGACGGCTCCGGCTATCGCGGCGGCATCGAGACGATGAGCACCGGCGCGCTCAGCGCGGGCCAGGTGCTGGTGAAGACGGCGTATTCCTCGGTCAACTACAAGGATGCGCTGGCCGGCACCGGCAAGGGCAAGATCCTGCGCCAGTACCCGCTCAACGGCGGCATCGATGCGGCCGGCGTGGTGGTGGCTTCCACCGATCCGAAGTTCAAGGAAGGCGATGCGGTGCTGTGCACCGGCAGCGGCTTGTCCGAGACACGCGACGGCGGCTATGGCGAATACGCCCGCTTCGATGCGCACTGGACGATTCCCCTGCCCGCCGGCCTCAGCTTGCGCGAGAGCATGGTGCTGGGCACCGCCGGCTTCACCGCCGCGCTGGCCCTGCTGCAGATGGAAGACAACCGCCAGACGCCGGCGCTGGGGCCGATCGCCGTGACCGGCGCCTCCGGCGGCGTAGGCATGCTGGCGATCGATATCTTCAGCCGCGCCGGCTACCAGGTGCATGCGATCAGCGGCAAGGCCGATCATTTCGATTTTCTGCGCAGCCTGGGCGCGAGCGCATGCATCGACCGCCGCGAACTGGTGTTCAGCGGCAAGCCGATGGATTCGGCTCGCTTCGGCGGCGCGCTGGACAATGTCGGCGGCGCCATGCTGGCCGGCCTGCTGCCGCTGGTCGCGCCCTACGGCAACGTCGCGATCTGCGGCAACGCCGGCGGCATCGGCTTCGACAGCACGGTGATGCCCTTCATCATCCGCAGCGTGAGCCTGCTGGGCGTGGCCTCGGCCGGCACCGCGCGGGACCAGCGCGAGCGCGTCTGGGAACGCCTGGCCGGCGACTGGAAGCCGCGGCACCTGGATCGGATCGCCACGCGCGAGGTCAGCCTGGACCAGCTACCGGACGTATTCGAGCGCATGCTGGCTGGAGAATCGTTCGGCCGCACCGTTGTGCGGCATGAAGTGTAAAGCTCAAGCTGAACTGACTTGGAAGATGCCGCTGGCGCGGCTTAGAATCCTTCGAAACACGAAACAACAAGGGGACTCCCACCTTATGGCACGTATTCTGATCGTCGACGATTCGCCGTCGCAGTTGCTTGGTATCAAGCGCATCGTCGAAAAGCTGGGGCACGAGACCCTGACTGCGGAAGACGGTGCCGCCGGCGTGGAAGTCGCCAAGCGCGAGAAGCCCGACCTGATCCTGATGGACGTGGTCATGCCCAACCTCAACGGCTTCCAGGCGACCCGCACCATCAGCAAGGACCCGGAAACCCAGCACATCCCGGTGATCCTGGTGACCACCAAGGACCAGGAAACCGACAAGGTGTGGGGCCTGCGCCAGGGCGCGAAGGCGTACGTGACCAAGCCGATCAAGGAAGAAGAGCTGGTCGAGACGCTGAAGGGTTTGCTGCCGGCCTGAACGATTCGGGCGAAGCAGTACAGAAAAACGGCGCCCTGGGGCGCCGTTTTTCGTTCGTCATCCCGGCGCAGGCCGGGATGACGGTGAGGCCTCAACGCCGCGGATCGAATCCTTCGAACTCGTCACGCAACGCCTCATAAGCCTTGCGCTGCTCCTCCGACTCCGCCGCCGGCGCGCGGATCGACAACTCGACCAGCTGGTCGCCCGGATGCGCCCCGGGCAAGCCACGCCCCTTCAGCCGCAGCTTGCGGCCCGACTGCGAGCCCGCCGGAATGCGCAGGTCCACCGTGCCGGCCAGGGTCGGCACCGGGACCGTGGCGCCCAGGGCCGCTTCCCACGGAGCGATCGGCAGCACGTGAATCACGTTGCGGCCGTCCAGGCGGAAGCGCGGGTCGTCGCGGAACTGCACTTCCAGCAGCAGGTCGCCGCTGGGACCGCCGTTGCGGCCGGGATGGCCCTGGCCGGACAGGCGGATCACCTGGCCGGGCTGGATGCCGGCCGGGATCTTCACTTCCAGCACGCGCTCGTTGCCGCTGCCATCGTGCAGGGCCACGCGCGTGCGGCCGCCGTCGAAGGCGACCTGCAGTTCGATCTGCACCTGCGCCTGGATGTCATTGCCGCGCATCGCGCGTGCCGAACCGCGCGCGCCGCCGGCCGAGCGGCCGAACAGGCTTTCGAAGAAATCGCTGAAGTCCCCGCTGCCGCCCATGTCGCCGACATCGAAGCCCTGCCCCTGCCCCCAGCCCGGCGGCGGTCGGAACTGCTCGCCGCCGCGATAGCCGCCGGCGCGCAGGTTGTCGTAGGCGCGGCGCTTTTCCGCATCGCGCAGGACTTCGTTGGCCTCGTTGACGGCCTTGAACTTCTCTTCGGCGCCCGCTTCCTTGTTCTTGTCCGGATGGTATTTGCGGGCGAGCTTGCGATAGGCCGCCTTGATGTCGGCCTCGCTGGCGTCCGGTTTCACGCCCAGGATGTCGTAATAGTCTTTGAATTCCACTGCCACTCCCGCCAATGGCTGCTGCAAGTCCAAACAACGCGGACGGCCCGCCGCGGATCATTGTCCGTGGCGGGCCGTGGCCGCAACACGCAGGCCTCGAACAGGCGCCTTAGTGGGTGATTTCGATGCGGCGCGGAGCGCTTTCCGCTCGCTTCGGGATCGACACCTCGAGCACGCCGTTGCGGCCATGCGCGGTAATGCCTTCGGCATCGGCGCTGTCCGGCAGCGCGAAGCGGCGCAGGAAGGCGCCATGCGCGCGCTCGACACGCGTAAAGCGATGGCCCTCTTCCAGGTTCTCCTGCTTGCGCTCGCCCTTGATGGTGAGCACGCCCTTGTCCATGCTCACTTCGATGCCGGCCGGATCGATGCCCGGGATGTCGGCCAGGATCACGAAGCGCTTGTCGTCTTCCTTGATGTCGACGCGCGGCGCCCACGGCGCCTCGCCGGCCTGAGCGGCCTGGTCCAGCTGAAACAGACGGTCGCCCAGGGCGTGCCGGGGCCAGGAAAGATTGCGTCCCAGATACATGGTGAATCCTCTCGAATAGGTGTGCGGTGCCGTCACCGCCTGCCTGGATAGATAGGTGCGCGGCGCCGCGATTCAAGACGGTGCGATTCAAGACGACAGGCCTGCGCGGAAGCGCTAGCATCCCCGCGCTTATCTCCCATCGAGTCCCGCCCATGACGACGATCCAGCTCGGCCAGACCCTTCCCGACCTCGAGATCAAGCTTATCGTCGACGGCCAGATCGAATCCCGGCAGAGCGCGACACTGTTCGCGCAGCGCAAGACGGTGTTGTTCGCCGTGCCCGGCGCGTTCACGCCGACCTGCTCCAACAAGCATCTGCCCGGCTATGTAAAGCACTTCGCCGACTTCCGGCAGCGCGGTGTCGACGTGGTGTGCGCGGCAGTCAACGATGCATATGTGATGCAGGCGTGGGCGCGCGACCAGCAAGTGCCGCCAGGGATGATCATGCTTGCCGATGGCAATGGCAGCTTTACGCGCGCGCTGGGGCTGGAGCTCGACGGCGCCGCTTACGGGATGGGCCTGCGTTCGCGCCGTTTCGCGTTGTATGCGGAGGATGGCGTGGTGCGCCAGCTGCATGTGGAAGCGCCGGGGGAGTTTCGCGTGTCGAGTGCTGAGGCAATGCTGGCCGCATTGGACGGCTGAACCCTCAACGCAACTCCCTCTCCCATCCGGGGAGAGGGCTGGCGTGAGGGGTCGGGCTGAGCGTAGAAGCGGCCCCGGCCCCTCATCTGTTGCGACCGAAGGGAGTCCCCGTGGGACCGGCATCTTCCTCGCTCCTCAAACCCGCGTGCTCCCCGGAGGAGAGAAGAGTCGCAAGCTCGGATTCTGCCCCACAGGTCATGGCATATCGGCACTGGCGGACGGTCATGCGCTTTCCCAAAGTGATACGAATCACCATGGGGGCTGCATGAAAACCGCTCGCACGATCGGCAAGATCATCTCCATCGCAGTCGTACTCACCAGCACCTGGCTCTCCCCCGCCATCGCCCAACGCGCCCCTGTCGTGCAGGCCTTCGACCTCCGCGTGCCCTGGCAACCCGCACCGATCAAGGTCAACGGCCAATGGGATCTGCTCTACGAACTGCACCTGGACAACTACTCCGCCGAACCGCTGCAACCGGAACAACTGCGCGTGATCGACGCGGACAACGGCCACATCCTACGCGACTACGACGCAGCCGCCGTGCGCGCCATGCTCGGCGGCCCAGGCCTCTCCGGCAAGAAAGGCGATACGGCCATCGCCCCCGGCGCCCACGCTGTCATCTACCTCAACCTCGGCTTCGACGCAGCTCCCACCGATCTGCACCTCACGCATGAACTCAGCGCCGAACGCCCCGACGGCGGCGCACCCGTGCAAGCTCAGGGCGGCACGCTGATGCTGCATGGATGGCCGGCGCCGGTCGTGTTCTCGCCGCCCTTGCGCGGCGGCTACTGGGTCGCCGTGTACGACGGTTCGTGGGCGCGCGGCCATCGCCGCTCGCTGTACGCGGTGAATGGCGCGGTGCATGTACCGGGCCGCTTCGCCATCGACTGGATCAAGGTCGACGCGCAGGGGCGCTATACCAAGGGCGACCCGACCGATCCGAAGCACTGGCTGGGCTACGGCGAGGAAGTGCTCGCGGTCGCCGACGGCAAGGTGGCGGCGGCAATGGACGGCATGGCGGAACCGGCCAGGGTCGATCCCGGCAAGCCCACCCGCGTGCCCCTGCAGGACGCCACCGGCAACTACGTCAGCCTGGATCTAGGCGGCGGCCGCTACGTGTTCTACGAACACCTCAAGACCGGCAGCATCACGGTGAAGCCGGGCCAGGCCGTGCATCGCGGCGAGGTGATCGGCCGGCTCGGCTATACCGGCGAAACCACCGGTCCGCACCTGCATATGCATGTGGCCGACGCCAACCTGCCGCTGGATGCGGAAGGCATGCCGTATGCGCTGGACCGGTTCGGCTGGGCAGGCAGCTATCGCTCGATCGAGGATTTCGGCGGCGAGAAAGCATGGCAGCCTTCGGCGCGCGTGGTCGAGCGCCAGGCAGAACTGCCGGCGCCGCTGTCGGTGCTGACCTTTGCGCCACACCCTGCCGGCTTCAAGCAGGTAGCTCCGGCGCCAAAGCAGCCCTGACTGCGAAACACCTCAAGGAACACTCCTAAACAACGGCGTACATGTCAGGTCACCACGATCATTCGGGGAGATTTGTCATGGCTATTCATCGTGCAGTGTTCGGCGTCGCCGCCTTCGCGCTGCTGTTGTCGTGCGATGCCGGCGCACAGCAAGGGGGGATTCACTTCATGGGGCGGCTGGTCACGCCGGCGGCTCCGCTGGCGGCTTTCACCGCAGGTGCGCACGTGCTGCCGGATGGCAACGCGGCGCGCAAGCGTGAGGAAGCATTGAGTGCCGCTCTTGCGATGGGAGACACGCCGGAGCTGCTGGCGTACTTCGCTGGTTACGCCGGACCCGATGCCCGGCTGACTATCACCACGTACGAGTGAAGTTACTCGATCCACTCCACTGAAACCCAAGGGTCCGGCGTAGGTTGGGGTGAGCGCAGCGAACCCCAACGTGGCGGTCGTGGTGCAAGGTCTGTTGGGGTTCGCCTTTGGCTCACCCCAACCTACGCCGGGCTTCGGCCCATCCGCAAATAAAAATCCCCCGCCGCAGCGCGGCGAGGGATTTCATGGCTGGCGATCGCTAGGACGATTCGCCGATCACGCCTCCGGCTCGGAATCGTCGGTACCGCTCTCGCCGGCACCGTCTTCAACCGCATCGTTCGAGCCAGGCACAACCTCGCCCGCCTCCACGCTGCCGCCATCGGTGTCGAGCGCTTCCGCGCCGCTGCCCTCGGACTCTTCCTCCGCATCCAGCCGCACCACGCTGACCAACGCCTCGTCGGCCGGCAGCTTGATCAGGGTCACGCCCTGGGTGTTGCGGCTCAGCTGCGAGACCTCCGCCACGCGGGTACGCACCAGCGTGCCCTGGTTGGAGATCAGCATCAGCTCGTGCGCCTCGGTGACCTGCACCGCGGAGACCAGGCCGCCATTGCGCTCCGAGCACTGGATGCCGATCACGCCCTGGGTGCCGCGTCCCTTCTTGGGGAACTCTTCCAGCAGGGTGCGCTTGCCGTAGCCGCGTGCGGTGGCGGTGAGGATGTCGCCGCCTTCCGGTGCGACCACGATCAGCGAGACCACCTCGGCGCCATCGGCCAGCTTCATGCCGCGCACGCCGGTGGCGGTGCGGCCCATCGAGCGGACCTCGCCCTCATCGAAGCGCACCGTCTTGCCGTTGGAGGCGAACAGCAGCACGTCGCTGTTGCCGTCGGTGAGCTCGACGTTGACCAGCGCATCGCCCTCGTCGAGGTTGATGGCGATCTTGCCCTTCTGCAGCTGGAAGGCGAATTCGTTCAGCGGCGTCTTCTTCACCGTGCCCTGGCGGGTGGCGAAGAACACGTAGCGGTCGTCGCTGTACTCGCGCACCGGCAGCACCGCCTGCACCTTCTCGCCGGCGGCGAGCGGCAGCAGGTTCACCATCGGCTTGCCGCGCGCGTTCGGGCCGGATTCCGGCATCTGGTACACGTTGAGCCAGTACACGCGGCCGGTGCTGGTGAAGGTCAGCAGCGTGTCATGCGTATTGACCACCCACAGCTGCTCGACGAAATCCTCGTCCTTCAGCGCCGACGCCGAACGGCCCTTGCCGCCGCGGCGCTGCGCGCGATAGGTGCTGGCCGGCTGGCGCTTGACGTAGCCGGTGTGCGACAGCGTGACGACCACGTCTTCCGGCGCGATCAGGTCGAGCACGTTGAGGTCTTCCTGCGAATGCTGGATCTCGGTGCGGCGCTTGTCGCCGAATTCTTCCTTGATCACCTCGAGCTCGGCGCGGATCACCGCCAGCAGGCGGGCCGGGTCTTCCAGGATCTCGATCAGGCCGCGGATGGTTTCCAGGATCTCGCGGTATTCGTCGGAGAGCTTTTCCTGCTCCAGGCCGGTCAGGCGATGCAGGCGCATGGCCAGGATTTCCTGGGCCTGCACGTCCGAGAGCTGGTAGCCGTCGGCCTTCAGGCCGTCGCGCGGGTCGAGGTCTTCCGGACGCGAGGCATCGGCGCCGGCGGCGGCCAGCAGCGCCGACACCATGCCCGGCTGCCACTTGCGCGCCAGCATGCGCTCGCGTGCTTCCTGCGGCGAGGCGGAGTTGCGGATCAGCTCGATCATCTCGTCGATGTTGGCCAGCGCGACGGTGAGGCCTTCCAGGATGTGCGCGCGGGCGCGCGCCTTGCGCAGTTCGAAGATGGTGCGGCGGGTGACCACCTCGCGGCGATGGCGGATGAAGGCCTCGAGGATGTCCTTGAGGTTCAGCAGCCGCGGCTGGCCGTCCAGCAGGGCGACCATGTTGATGCCGAAGGTGACCTGCAGCTGGGTCTGCTGGAACAGGTTGTTGAGCACCACGTCGGCCATCGAGTCACGGCGGATCTCGATCACCACGCGCATGCCGTCCTTGTCGGACTCGTCGCGCAGCTCGCTGATGCCCTCGAGCTTCTTTTCCTTGACCAGCTCGGCGATCTTCTCGATCAGGCGCGCCTTGTTCACCTGGTACGGCAGCTCGGTGACGATGATCGTCTCGCGGCCGTTGGATTCGGTCTCGATCTCGGCGCGGGCGCGCACCAGGATGCGGCCGCGGCCGGTGCGGTAGGCCTCGACGATGCCGGAGGAGCCGTTGATGATGCCGGCGGTCGGGAAATCCGGGCCGGGGATGTATTGCATCAGATCGTCGACCGACAGCGAGGGCTCGTCGATCAGGCCGATGGTCGCCGCGATCACCTCGTTGAGGTTATGCGGCGGCACGTTGGTGGCCATGCCCACCGCGATGCCGGCGGAGCCGTTGACGAGCAGGTTCGGCACGCGGGTGGGCAGCACCAGCGGCTCGCTCTCGCTCTCGTCGTAGTTGGGGCCGAAGTCGACGGTTTCCTTGTCGATGTCGGCCAGCAGCTCGTGGGTGAGGCGCGCCATGCGCACCTCGGTGTAACGCATGGCCGCGGCGTTGTCGCCGTCGACCGAGCCGAAGTTGCCCTGGCCGTCCACCAGCATGTAGCGCAGCGAGAACGGCTGGGCCATGCGCACGATCGCGTCGTAGACCGAGGCGTCGCCGTGCGGATGGTATTTACCGATCACGTCGCCGACCACGCGGGCGGACTTCTTGTAGGGCTTGTTCCAGACGTTGCTCAATTCGTTCATCGCGTACAGCACGCGGCGATGCACCGGCTTGAGGCCATCGCGCACGTCCGGGAGCGCGCGGCCCACGATCACGCTCATGGCGTAGTCGAGGTAGCTCTGGCGCATCTCGTCTTCGATGTTGACGCGGATGATTTCTTTGGCGAGTTCTGCCATCAATCGGCTTCCCTGGATGAAGAAAAAGGGCCGCACCGCGCGAGCTTCAGCCGCGCGTGCCACGGTCCCGGAAATAGCTGTCGAAGTGTAGCAGAAATACTATCGAAACGACAGTATTTTGATGAATGGAATCAATAGCTTACGCGGAGCTTTTGGAGCCCTTGAAAAGCACCCCGCGCGCTGTCGAGAAATTAACCAGCGCAGCCACCAGCGAACCGGCCAGCACGGCGGCCGCCGGCCAGCGGTGCAAGGCCGGAAAACTCATCAGCATGACCGCATAGACGGCATAGTTGATCAGCGCGCCGGCGGTCATCAGCCCCATCCAGCGCAGCCATTCCAGGTGCAGCGGCTGGCCGCTGGCGCGGTGAGCGAAGGTGTAGCGGCGGTTCCACCACCAGGTAGCGGTGGCGGCGAGCAGGAAGGACGGCACGCGGGCGATATACGCATTCCAGCCGGCCAGCGTCACCAGGGCCTGCACGCCGCCGGCGTCGGCGATGAAGCCGATCACGCCGCCGACGAAGAACAGGCCGGCTTCGCGGCGCAGCCTCACGAAACTTCCTTCATGAACCGAACATCGCCTGCATGGCCAGTTCGTTCGGATGCTCGATCACGCCGCGCTCGGTAACGATGGCGTCGATCAATTCCGCCGGCGTCACGTCGAACACCGGGTTCCACGCCTGCGCGCCCTCGACCACGGTGCGTTGCCCCGCCACCGCCAGCAGCTCGGCCGGGTCGCGCAGCTCGATCTCGATCGCCTCGCCCGAGGGCGTGGCCATGTCGACGGTGGAGGACGGCGCCGCCACCATGAACTTCACGCCGTGGTGGCGCGCGGCGATGGCCAGCTGGTAGGTGCCGATCTTGTTGGCGGTGTCGCCGTTGGCGGCGATGCGGTCGGCGCCGACGATCACCCACTGCACCGCGCCCGAACGCATCAGGTGCGCGGCGGCGGAATCGGCGATCAGCTGCGCGGGAATGCCGTCGCGCACCAGCTCCCACATGGTCAGGCGCGCGCCCTGCTGCCAGGGCCGCGTCTCGCCGGCATAGACCTGCGCGATGCGGCCGGCGCTGACCCCGGCGCGGATCACGCCCAGCGCCGTGCCGAAGCCGGCGGTGGCCAGCGAGCCGGTATTGCAGTGGGTGAGCACGCCGGAGCCGGCGGCGATCAGTCCGGCGCCGAGCTCGCCCATATGGCGGTTGGCGGCCAGGTCCTCGTCCTGGATCGCCTGCGCCTCGCGCTCCAGCGCGGCGGCATCGGCGCCCGCGGCGATGCGCGACTTCATGCGGTCCAGCGCCCACATCAGGTTCACCGCGGTGGGACGCGCGGCGCGCAGCATGGCGAGTGCGGCGTCCAGGGGCACCCCCTGCTGCGCGGCCAGCACCACGCCCCAGGCCGCGGCGATGCCGATGGCTGGCGCGCCGCGCACGGCCAGGTCGCGGATCGCCTGGGTCACCTGCGCGGCGTCGCGGCAGTCGATCCATTGTTCTTCGCGCGGCAGCAGGCGCTGGTCGAGCAGGCGCAGATGGTCGCCGCGCCATTGCACGGCACGGATGCGGTCGTAACGGTCGTAGTCGATGCTCATGGATTCGCTCGAACAAGGCGGCACGCGCGCAGCGCGCATGCCGGCGGCCGGGTCGTTCGGCCGTCTAGACGTCCTGCGGCATCACCAGCCACAGGATCAGATAGATAAGGATACCGGAGCCGCCGGCCAGGGTCAGCACGATCCACAGCAGGCGCACGATGGTGACGTCCCAGCCCAGGTATTGCGCGACGCCGCCGCACACGCCGGCGATCATCTTCTGGCTGCTGGAACGGACGAGACGTTTGTCGGTATTCATGGTGTTCTCCTTGTGCTGGAACTCAATCCCTGGAACGCAGCCACTGGTGGATGGCCGGCGGCACCTCGCGCTGCGCGCGCCCGGATACGTAGATGCCGATATGCCCGCCCTTGAAGGCGAGCTGGGTATAGTCGGTGGTGCCCACATGCTTGCCCAGCGCGCGCGAGGCGTCCGGCGGCACCAGGTGATCCTGCTCGGCGAAGATGTTCAGCACCGGCTGCGTGACCATGCCTAAGTCCACCGGCTTGTCGCCGATGGTGAGCGTGCCCTTCACCAGCTTGTTGCCCTGGTAGAAGTCCTTGATGAATGCGCGGAAGGCTTCGCCGGCCTGGTCGGGCGAGTCGAAGATCCAGCGCTCCATGCGCAGGAAATTCTCCATCTCCTTGCGGTTGTCCAGCAGGTCGACCATCGACACGTATTTCTGCTGGTTGAGGCGCACGGGCTTGAGCGTGAGGTAGACGTAGTTCATCAGCTCGGCCGGGATATTGCCCAGCGTGTCGACGAACAGGTCCACGTCGAGGTTCTGCACCCAGTGCGACAGCATGTTGTCCGGCGTGTGGTAGTCCACCGGCGTGACCATGGTGACCAGGTTCTTGACCTTGTCCGGATGCATCGCCGTGTAGCACAGCGAGAACGCGCCGCCCTGGCAGATGCCGAGCAGGTTGATCGCGTCCAGGCCGTGGCGCTGGCGCACCGCATCGACGCAGCGGTCGAGATAGCCGTTGAGGTAATCGTCCAGGGTCAGCCAGCGGTCGGCGCCGTCCGGGTAACCCCAGTCGATGAGATAGACATCTTCGCCCTGCTCGAGCAGGTTGCGCACCAGCGAGCGGTCGGCCTGCAGGTCGGTCATCCACACCGTGTTGACCAGGGCGTAGACGATCAGCAGCGGCGTCTTCGAGGTCGGCTTGCCGTTGCCCTTGATGTGCCAGACGGTGAGCTTGTCCTCGCGATAGACGGCTTCGCGCGGCGTATTGGCGTATTCGGGCTCGTGCATGCCGCGCAGGCTTTCCATGCCTGCGGCGAGCTTGCGCTGGAAGGCTGAGACTTCGCCCAGGAGCTTGGCCGGATCGATGCGTAGAGGGGTGAACATGCGTCAGTCCTTCACTTGCGCGTGCGTTGCGTGCCGCGGGTCGGCGCGGCCTTGGCGGTGCGGCGGGCGGCGGGCTTGCGCTTGTTCTCCGCTTCCGCGCCCAGCGACTCGGACACTACTTTCTTCGGCGCGTGCGCGGCTTCGGCGCGGCCGGAGAGCTTGCGCTTCAGCGCGGCGACTTCGCTGCGCAGCGCATCCAGTTCGGCATCCGGCGCGGACGCGCGCGACGGCGCGCCGCCCGCTGCCGCGCGCAGTTCGCGGCGCAGCTCCTGCACGCGCTTGCCGAGCGAATCGACTTCGCTGCGCGTCGGCATGCCCAGTTCGCGGCACCAGGCCTCGGTCTGCCGCTGCTGCAGCTGGCGCACGTGCATCTGCCGGTTGACCATCGCGCCGTAGGCGTCGCGGAATTCGTCGGACAGCGCGATCTGCGCGTAGGCTTCCTCGGCGGCGTCGACCCACAGGTCGTACAGCGCCTTGAGCGAATCGATCTGGCGGCCGGGATCGGTGCGCTCGGCCAGCTTTTCGCGCAGGCGCTCGAAGCCGTCGGCGTTGGCGCGCAGGATCAACGTGTTGTAGCGGTTGGAGGCATCGGTGTATTCGCGCATCGCCTCAAGCAGGGCCTGCTGCTGCATCTGGCGTTCGCGCGTATAGCCGAAGGCGGGGCTGTCGCCGCCGAAGCCCGCGTTCCACTCGCCGGTGCGCGGCTGCATCGCCTGCAGCCAGCTCTGCCATTGCTGGGCGAAACCGTGGGCAGCGGCGTTGTCGATGCCGGCGAAGGCCTGGGCGAATGGCTGGTTCATGCCTGCGAACGGCGTGCCGGCGAAGGGCGCGCCCATGAACGGCGAGGCCGCCGCCGGTTGGCCCATCCCCAGGAACAGCTGCTGCAGCGCCTGCTGCCAGTCGCCCTGCCCCTGCCCGGCGATGCCGCTGGTCGCGGCCGCCTGCAGCCAGTCGGCATAGCTTTTCAGGCCGCCCATGGCGCGCGACAGCACATCGTCGGAGGACGCGGGCGCCGCCGGCGCGAACGGCGACGCCGGCCGTTGCAGCGATTGCATCCATGCATCCCACGATTGCTGCGCCCAGGCCTGGTATTGCTTCATGACATCGTTGGCGTGATCGCTCATGCCCGCATCCTCGTTTGCGCTCCGGGCATCGTAGCAAAAGCCTTCGTACGGCTGCGTTGCAGCGCGGCGCCGCGGAAAAAAAGAAGGCCCGGCGAGAGCCGGGCCTTCTTTCGGACACGCTGGCGAGCGAAGGCTTAGGCGCCCTCTTCCTCGGTCACGGCCTTCATGGACAGGCGGATGCGGCCCTGCTTGTCCACTTCCAGCACCTTGACCTTGACGATGTCGCCTTCCTTCAGCTTGTCGGAGACCTTCTCCACGCGCTCGTTGGAGATCTGCGAGACATGGACGAGGCCGTCCTTGCCCGGCAGGATCGTGACGAATGCGCCGAAGTCCATCAGCTTGGCGACCTTGCCCTCGTAGATGCGGCCCGGCTCGACGTCGGAGACGATCTGCTCGATGCGCTTCTTCGCGTCGTCCGCCGCGAGGCGGTTGACCGAGGCGATGATGACCGTGCCGTCGTCGCTGATGTCGATGGTGGTGCCGGTCTCTTCGGTGATCGAGCGGATGGTGGCGCCGCCCTTGCCGATGACTTCGCGGATCTTGTCCGGGTGGATCTTGATGGTGAGCAGGCGCGGGGCGTACTCGCTCATCTCCGAACGCGGCTCGCTGATCACCTTGGCCATTTCGCCGAGGATGTGCAGGCGGCCACGCTTGGCCTGCTCCAGCGCCACCTTCATGATCTCTTCGGTGATGCCGTCGATCTTGATGTCCATCTGCAGCGCGGACACGCCGGTGGCGCTACCGGCCACCTTGAAGTCCATGTCGCCGAGGTGGTCTTCGTCGCCCAGGATGTCGGACAGCACGACGTAGTCGCCGCCTTCCTTCACCAGGCCCATGGCGATGCCCGCCACCGGCGCCTTGAGCGGCACGCCGGCGTCCATCATGGCCAGCGAGGAACCGCACACCGAGGCCATCGAGGAGGAGCCGTTCGACTCGGTGATCTCGGAGACCACGCGCAGCACGTACGGGAATTCCTCGATCGAGGGCTTGACCGCCTGCACGCCGCGCTTGGCGAGGCGGCCGTGGCCGATCTCGCGACGCTTCGGCGCGCCGAAGCGACCGGCCTCGCCCACCGAGAACGGCGGGAAGTTGTAGTGGAACAGGAACGGATCCTTCGACTCGCCTTCCGGCGCATCGATGATCTGCGCGTCGCGGGTGGTGCCCAGCGTGGCCACGACCAGGGCCTGCGTCTCGCCGCGGGTGAACAGCGCCGAGCCGTGGGTGCGCGGCAGCACGCCGACGCGCACGGTGATCGGGCGGACGTCGTCCAGCTGGCGGCCGTCGATGCGCACCTTGGTCTTCAGCACGCTGTCGCGCATGGTGCGGTATTCGAGCTCGCCGAATTCCTTCGCCAGCTCGGCGGACGGCCAGGCGTGTTCTTCGGCCTGGGCCTTGAGCGAGGCCAGCACGTCGGCCTTGATCGCGGCGATGGCGTCGCGGCGCTGCAGCTTGTCGCGCACCTGGAAGGCTTCTTCGAGCTTGTTGCCGACGGCGCCCTGCACGGCGGCGGCCAGGGCCTCGTTACGGACCGGCGGCTGCCAGCCCATCGACGGGCGGGCGGCCTCGGTGGCCAGCTCGGCGATCGCGCGGATGGCGACCTGCATCTGCTGGTGGCCGTACACCACGGCGCCCAGCATGACTTCCTCGCTGAGCAGCTTGGCTTCGGATTCCACCATCAGCACGGCATTGGTGGTGCCGGCCACGACCAGGTCCAGGTCCGAGCCCTTCAGCTCGGTGGCGGTCGGGTTGAGCACGTACTTGCCGCCGACGTAGCCGACGCGGGCGGCGCCGATCGGACCCTTGAACGGGATGCCGGCGAGGCTCAGCGCGGCGGAGGCGCCCAGCATGGCCGGGATGTCGCCGTCGACTTCCGGGTTGAGCGAGACGACCTGCGCGATGACCTGCACTTCGTTCTTGAACTCTTCCGGGAACAGCGGGCGCACCGGGCGATCGATCAGACGCGAGGTCAGCGTCTCCTTCTCGGTCGGCCGGCCTTCGCGCTTGAAGAAGCCACCCGGGATGCGGCCCGCGGAGTAGAACTTCTCGACGTAGTCGACGGTGAGCGGGAAGAAGTCCTGCCCGTCCTTCGCCTTGGCGGCGGCCACCGCGGTGACCAGCACCACGGTGCCGTCCATGCTGACCATGACGGCACCGGACGCCTGGCGGGCGATTTCGCCCGTCTCCAGTGTGACCGTGTGATTACCGTACTGGAATGACTTGGTTACTTTCGCCACGTTGATGTCCTTGTCCGATTAACGGCGCAGGCCGAGGCGTTCGATGAGGCTCTGGTAGCGGGTCACGTCGCGAGCCTGGAGGTAGCTCAGCAGGCGCTTGCGCTGGTTGACCAGCTTGAGCAGGCCGCGGCGCGAGTGGTGATCCTGCTTGTGGGCCTTGAAGTGGTCGGTCAGGTGATTGATGCGGGCCGACAGCAGGGCCACCTGGACTTCCGGCGAACCGGTGTCGTTCGGCACGCGGCCGTATTCAGCAATGATCTTGCCGGTCTGTTCTGCAGTAAGGGACATGGGTCTCTCTTCCTCAAAAGCGGGTGCGAAGCTTGCGCAACGTCACCGTCGATGACGTTGCGCAAGCTTCGGACGGATGGATAAAACTCTGGAACAAGCGGGATATTCTAGCCGCCCGATGCGCATTACAACAAGAGCATGACAAGCGCGCCGATGGCGCTGTCATGCCTTTTGCGCCGCCAACGGCGGCAGATTGAAGCCGCGCTGGATGCGCAGCAGGCCGTCCCGGTCCAGTTCGCACAGCGCCACCGGGCGCCCGTCGGGCGCAAACGCGGCATAGGCGCCCGGCGCCAGCCCGGCGAGCTGGATCCGCTGCCCCTTGGTGACCGCCACGCTCTGCTCCTCGTCCAGCGCCAGCGCCGGCCAGCCGGCCAGGCCGGCGGCCACCGGCAGCACCAGCGCATCCATGGCGGCCTCGCCCTGCGCCGCGGCGGCTTCCAGCTCGGCCAGGGTGATCATGGCGGGGATCCGGAACGGCTCCACCCACAGGCGGTGCAGCGCGGTCAGGTGCGCACCGCAGCCCAGGGCTTCGCCCAGGTCCACGGCGAGACTGCGGATGTAGGTGCCGGAGCCGCATTCCACCTCCAGCCGCAAGGTATCGGCCGTGCGCGACAGCAGCTCCAGCCTGAACACCTCGACTTCGCGCGGCGGCGCCTGCACGTCCTCGCCGCGGCGCGCCTTCACATAGAGCGGCTCGCCGCCCTGCTTGAGCGCGGAATACACCGGCGGAACCTGAACGATGCGCCCGCGCAGGCCGGCCAGCGCGGCCTCCAGCACGGCCTCGTCCAGCGGCAGCACCGGGCGCTCGAGCACCACCTCGCCTTCCAGGTCGGCGGTGGTGGTGGTGGCGCCCAGGCGCAGCTCGGCGCGGTAGGCCTTGCGCGAACCCAGCAGGCTGCCGGCGATCTTGGTGGCCTCGCCGAAGCACAGCGGCAGCAGGCCGGTGGCCAGCGGATCCAGCGCGCCGGTATGGCCGCCCTTCTCCGCACGCAGCAGGTGCCGCGCCTTCTGCAGGGCCTGGTTGGAACTGAGGCCCAGCGGCTTGTCCAGCAGCAGCAGGCCGTGCAGGTCGCGGAAGCGGCTGCGGCGCATCAGTCCTCGCCGTCGTCCTTGGCGGCGCCATCGGCCTGGTCCACGCCCAGGTCCCTGGCCTGCTGGCGCAGCAGGCTTTCGATGCGCTCGCCCTTGTCGACCGAGTCGTCGTACTTGAAGCGCAGCTCTGGCACCCGGCGCAGGCGCATGCTGCGCGAGAGCGAGCGGCGGAATTCGCCGGCCAGCTCGTTCAGCGCCTTCACGGCCTCCTTCGATTGTTCCGGCAGCAGCGCGGTCACCCACACCGAGGCCCAGTCCAGGTCGCGGGTCACTTCCACGTCCGAGACGCTGACCGAGGGCAGGCCGTGGTCGCGCACGGCGGCGTGGACCAGCAGGCCCAGTTCGCGGCGCAGCTCGGCGCCGACGCGGTCGGTACGCTTGAAATCGCGCGAGGGCATAAAGCCTCCTTGACGACCGCCATGCGCGGTCGATGCTGCGCCGCCCCTGCGCGGGACGGCGCCGATACGAAAAACGCCGAAGCCCGGACAAGGCTGTCCGGGCTCCGATTCTTACGGAACGGGGAGCGCAAGCCCCCCTGTCCGGCTTACAGCGTACGGGCCACCTCGATGCGCTCGAAGCACTCGATCTGGTCGCCGACCTTCACGTCGTTGTACTGCTTCACGGCGATACCGCATTCCATGCCGTTGCGCACTTCGTCGACCAGTTCCTTGAAGCGGCGCAACGATTCGAGCTCGCCCTGGAACACCACGGTGTTGTCGCGCAGCACGCGGATCGGCTTGCTGCGCTTGACCGTGCCTTCGATGACCATGCAACCGGCCACGGCGCCGAACTTGGAGCTGCGGAAGACTTCGCGCACCTGGGCGATGCCGATGATCTCCTCGCGCACTTCCTTGCCCAGCAGGCCCGAAGCGGCCTGTTTCACCTGGTCGATCACGTCGTAGATGATCGAGAAATAGCGCACGTCCAGGCCGGCCGTGTCGATCACCTTGCGGGCCGAGGCGTCGGCACGCACGTTGAAGCCGATCACCAGGGCCTTGGAGGCGGCCGCCAGGGTGGCGTCGGACTCGGTGATGCCGCCGACGCCGGCCGCGATCACGTTGACCTTCACGTTCTCGTTGCCGATCGCGCTGAGCGACTCGCGCAGCGCCTGCACCGAACCCTGCACATCGGCCTTGACCAGGATGTTGAGCGTCTGCTGCTCGGCACCCTGGCCCATCTGGGCCATGATGTCCTCGAGGCGGTTGGCCTTGCTGACCATGCGCGTTTCGCGGCGCTTGAGCTGGCGCTCGGCGGCCACTTCGCGGGCCAGGCGCTCGTCGGCCACCACCACGAAGTCGTCGCCGGATTCCGGCACGCCGGACAAGCCCAGCACCTGCACCGGGATCGACGGGCCGGCTTCCTGCACGGTCTTGCCGTTCTCGTCGATCAGCGCGCGCATGCGGCCGTACTCGATGCCGCAGACGACGAAGTCGCCGCGCTTGAGCGTGCCTTGCTGCACCAGCACCGTCGCTACCGGGCCGCGGCCGCGGTCCAGGCTCGATTCGATCACCACGCCGGAGGCCGGACCGTCTTCGACCGCGGTCAGCTCCATCACTTCGGCCTGGACCAGGATCGCGTCGAGCAGGTCGTCGATGCCCATGCCGGTCTTGGCCGAGATCGGCACGAACGGGGTGTCGCCGCCCCACTCTTCCGGAATCACTTCCAGGTTGCCGAGGCCCTGCTTGACGTGGTCGGGGTTGGCGTCCGACTTGTCCATCTTGTTGAGCGCCACGATCAGCGGCACCTTGGCGGCGCGCGCATGCTGCACGGCTTCGGCCGTCTGCGGCATGACGCCGTCGTCGGCCGCCACCACCAGCACCACGATGTCCGTCGACTGCGCGCCGCGGGCGCGCATCGAGGTGAACGCGGCGTGGCCCGGGGTATCCAGGAAGGTGATCACGCCCTTGGGCGTTTCCACGTGGTACGCGCCGATGTGCTGGGTGATGCCGCCCGCCTCGCCCGAGGCGACCTTGGTGCGGCGGATGTAGTCCAGCGTCGAGGTCTTGCCGTGGTCGACGTGGCCCATGATGGTGACCACCGGCGGACGCGGCTTCTTCTCGCCTTCCAGCTCCGCGTTCTGCGTATGGGCAGCCAGCGCGGCCTCGGCGTTGTTCTCGCTCACCGCCACGGCCTTGTGGCCGAGTTCCTCGATCACCAGCACGGCGGTGTCGTGGTCGATGGTCTGGTTGATGGTGGCCATCACGCCCATCTTGAAGAGCGCCTTGACCACTTCCGAACCCTTCACGGCCATCTTCTGGGCCAGGTCGGCGACCACGTTGGCGTCGCCCACCACCACTTCGCGCACGACCGGCGCGGTGGGACGGGAGAAGCCATGGGCGCCGGTGCCGGCGACCGAACCGCCGCCGCGCACGGGCTCGTTGCGGCCGGGCTTGCCCGGCTTGCCGCGCTTGCTGCGGCGCGCACGGTCGGCTTCGGACAGATGCAGCTCGCCGGCGGCGAAACGCTTGCCGCCCGGACCTTCGTCGCGGTCGCGGCCACCGGGGCGCGCCTTGTTGCGCGCATCGGTCGCGCCCGCCGCGGCAGGCGCCGGTGCCGGCGCGGGGGCCGGAGCGGGCGCGGCAGCCGGAGCGGCCACCGGCTTCTCGCGGCGGCGCGGCTCGTGGATGCGCGGCAGGATCATGCCCAGCGCCTTCGGATCGATCTTCTGCACGGACGGGGCCGGCGGCGCGGCGGCGGGCTTGTGCTGCGCCGGCGCCTGGGCTTCGGCAGCGGCCTGCGCCGGCTCCTCGACCCGGGCTTCCTCGCGCTCGGCCGCGGCCGCTTCCTCGGCGGCGCGGGCAGCTGCCGCCTCAGCCTCGGCTGCGGCCTGCTGGCGGCGCTGCTCGGCTTCTTCCTGGCGGCGCTGCTCGGCTTCCTCGCGCTGGCGCGCCTCGTCCTGGCGGCGGCGCTCGGCATCGACGCGCTCGGTTTCCTCGTGCTCGCGCTGCTGCGCGGATTCCTGCAACTTGCGCAGGGCGTCCTCGCGCTCATGGTCGGCGCCGGCTTCCTCGGCGATGACGCTGCGCTTGACGTAGGTGCGCTTGGCGCGCACTTCCACGTTCACCGTCTTGGCGCCGCCGGCACCGCGGCCGCCGGGGGTGGACACCTTCAGCTCGCTGACCTTGCGGCGCTTGAGCGTGATCTGGCGCGGCGAGCTGTCCTCCGCTTCCGCGGTCTCCTCGCTCTTGCCGTGCGTGCGGCGCAGGAAGCCCAGCAGCTTCACCTTTTCGGTGCTGCTGATCACCTGCTCCGGATCGGAGAATTTCATGCCGGCTTCGGCCAGCTGCCCAAGCAGCCTGTCCACCGGCAAGCCAAGTACCTTGGCGAGTTGTTTGATCGTTACGTCCGACATCGTGTTCTTTCTCCGCCGTTCCCGCGCATACCCCGTGCGACCGAAGGCCGCCCGGGTACCGCCATCCGTGGTGGAAGCCTTGAAGGCTTCCCTCGGCGCGCCCGTCCCGGGCGCGGCCGTCCGCGGTTAGCCGCCCCTCTCCAGCCGCTCGATCATGGGCTTGCGCGCTTCCATGATCAGCTTGGCGGCGAGGTCTTCGTCCACGCCTTCAATATCGATGAGATCGTCGACGGCGAGGTCGGCCAGATCGTCCAGCGTCGCCACCTCGCGCTCGGCCAGCGCATAGGCGATCGACTCGCTCATGCCCGGCAGCGCCAGCAATTCTTCCGACGGCTCGTTCACGCCTTCTTCCACCGCCAGTGCCTCGGTCAGCAGGGCGTCGCGGGCGCGGGCGCGCAGTTCCTCGACGATGTCCTCGTCGAAGCCCTCCACCGCCAGCAGCTCGGCGCTGGGCACGTAGGCGATTTCCTCGATGCTGGAGAAGCCTTCCTGCACCAGGATGTTGGCGATCTCCTGGTCCACCTCGAGCTTTTCCATGAACAGCTGGCGCGCGGCCTCCTGTTCGGCCTCGCTCTTGGCGGCGACCTGGTCCTGCGTCATCACGTTGAGCTGCCAGCCGGTGAGCTTGCTGGCCAGGCGCACGTTCTGGCCGCCGCGGCCGATGGCCTGGGACAGCTTGTCCTCGGCCACCGCGATGTCCATGGAGTGCTTCTCCTCGTCCATGATGATGGACTGGACTTCGGCCGGCGCCATCGCATTGATGACGTACTGGGCCTGGTTCTCGTGCCAGGTGATGATGTCCACGCGCTCGCCGTTGAGCTCGTTGGACACCGCCTGCACGCGCGAACCGCGCATGCCGATGCAGGCGCCGATGGGATCGGTGCGGCTGTCGTGGGCCACCACGGCGATCTTGGCGCGGTCGCCCGGATCGCGCGCGCAGCCCTTGATCTCGACCAGGCCCTGGCCGACTTCCGGCACTTCGAGCTTGAACAGCTCGATCATGAATTCCGGCGCCGCGCGCGAAACGAACAGCTGCGGGCCGCGGATTTCCGACTTCACCTCGGCCAGGTAGCCGCGCACGCGGTCACCGACGCGGTGCGATTCGCGCGGGATGGTCTTGTCGCGCGGGATGAAGGCCTCGGCGTTGCCGCCCAGGTCCAGGTAGACGTTGCCGCGCTCGACGCGCTTGACGATGCCGGTGATCAGCTCGCCCACGCGGTCCTTGTAGGCATCGACCACCTGCTGGCGCTCGGCCTCGCGCACGCGCTGCACGATCACCTGCTTGGCGGCCTGGGCGGCGATGCGGCCGAACTCGGCGTTCTCGATCTGCGTCTCGATGTACTCGCCGATCTGCGCGTCCTCGCGCTCGTCGACCGCGTCCATCAGGCGCAGCTGGTGGTACGGGGATTCCATCTCGCCGTCGTCGGCGATGATTTCCCAGCGGCGGAACGTCTCGTACTCGCCGTTCTGGCGGTCGATGCTCACGCGGATGTTCGGATCCTCGTCGGGGTAACGCTTCTTGGCAGCCGAGGCCAGCGCGGCCTCCATCGCCTGGAAGATCACCTCGCGCGGCACGCCCTTCTCATTGGCAACCGCGTCGACGACCAGCAATAGTTCTTTGCTCATTGCAGCAACTCCGTGGACGCCTTTCCGTCGCCCGCTCGCTCTGATGGATTACTTGGTCTTCTTGACCGGCTTCTTGCCGGGCTTGGGCTGCGGCACATAGCCGAGCGCTGCCCAATCCGGCACCACGCGCGCGCTTTCCACCGCGTCGTGATCGAACTCGAACACTTTCCCCTCGGCTTCCAGCGCGATGCGCTCGCCTTCCACCGACGAAACCTTGCCGCGGAGGCGGCGGCGCCCTTCGAGCGGCGCCTTCAGCAGCACTTTCACTTCCTGTCCGCCGACCTTGGCGAACTGCGCCGCGGTGAACAGCGGGCGGTCGATGCCGGGCGAGGACACTTCCAGCAGGTAATGGCCCGGGATCGGGTCTTCCACGTCGAGCATGGCCGACAGCTCGCGGCTGGCCGCCTCGCAATCGTCGAGGGTGATTTCGCGTCCTTCCACGTCCAGGTAAACGCGCAGGGTACTCTGCCCCTGCGACGGGGAGAACTCGACGCCAAGGCATGCCAGGCCCAGGTCGGCCAGTACCTCGTCGAAGCGTTGTGCGATTGCCTGCGTGTCCATAAAAACCGTCTTTTTACTGTCGCCAGAAACAAAAAATGGGCTCCAACGGCCCATTCCCTTATCTCGCCGATGTCCCGACTCTTCCGGGGCTCTTTCCGGGCGTCTGCGCGCGCAAACCGATAGCAATACCAAGCCTGGCGTGACGAAGACGCGACGCATCCTTGCGCCCAACAAAAAAGCCTCACGAGGAGGCTTTCTTGTTCAAAGAAAGATCCGATAGCGGGGGAACCTGGATGCGCCGGTGAGGCGCGTCGCCATTCCGCTTTGGCCGCTGCAGAGTTCACGAAGCATAGTCGGATCAACGTGATTTTGCAACATTTACGCCAGTTGAGTCGGGCCTGGCGCGTGGGGTGGGACAGCCGCCGGATCACCGCCATTCATCGCCCTGGCGCTTCCCTGCCCGGCCGGTCAGTTCCAGGGAAAAGTACCGCTCCCGCACTTCTCCTCGACCTTTTCGCGCAGCTTGCGCGAGGACATCGTCGCGTTGGCGAAGACCCAGCGCGTCATCTCCAGGCGCAGGAGTTTCATGTCCAGGCTGGCCTGGGTATCGCTCGCCACCGCCGCATAGACCGGATCGACCGGGAATCCGCGCGCATGCATGTCCGCCATCTGCTCCGCCAGCTCGCCCAGCCGGGTACATTCGTCGCCCGACAGGCCATTGGCTTCGGCGGTCTGGCTCGCTGCACAGGCGAGCAGGAAAAAAACCAAGAGATGCTTCAGAGCCAAGCTGCACTCGCATCTTTCGCGCGCATAAAAAAATTCGGCGCCATCCAGAGGACAGCGCCGAATCGAAGAATTGGTAGCGGGGGTAGGATTCGAACCTACGACCTTCGGGTTATGAGCCCGACGAGCTGCCAGACTGCTCCACCCCGCACCAGAGAAATGAAACTATAGCGGGATGGCCGAATTCTTGCAAGAGCTCTAATCAAGTATGTAGAGCTTTTTTTGCGAAATTCTTACCGACCGCCCTGCGCTGTGCTCTTCCACCGCAGCGCACTGCAGATAATGCGGCGACCAAAGGCCGCCACATCCTCAACCCGGAAACACGCTCTTGCACCAGCCCAGCAGCGGCCCCCAGTACAGGCCGAGCACCAGCAAGGTCAGCGCATTGAGCGACAGCACCAGGCGCATGGCCGGATCGCGCTGCGGCTTCAGTTCGGTGCCTTCCACCGGCGCGTCGAAATACATCACCTTGACCACGCGCAGGTAGTAGTACAGGCCGATGATGGCGAACACCGCGCCGACGATCGCCAGCCACAGCATGCCGGCATGGATGGCCGACTGCAGCACCAGGAACTTGGCGAAGAAGCCGAACAGCGGCGGCACGCCGGCCAGCGAGAACATCACCAGCATCATCAGGAAGGCCATCCACGGCGAGCGCTGGTTGAGGCCCTTGAGATCGTCGATCTCCTCGCACTCGAAGCCCGCGCGGGCCAGCGCCAGGATCACGCCGAAGGCCGCGGTGCCCATCAGCGCGTAGCTGATCGCGTAGAACAGCGCCGAGGCATAACCTTCCGGACCGGCATTGACCAGGCCCAGCAGCAGGTAGCCCATGTGCGAGATGGTCGAATAGGCCAGCAGGCGCTTGAGGTTGGTCTGCACGATGGCGACCAGGTTGCCGATCGCCAGCGACAGCACCGCCAGCGCGGCCAGCATCTGCTGCCAGTGCGCCGAGAGGTCGCCCAGGCCCGATTCCAGCAGACGGTAGGCCATGCCGAACGCGGCCAGCTTCGGCGCCGAACCGATGAAGATGGTCACCGCGGTCGGCGAACCCTGGTAGACGTCCGGGATCCACATGTGGAACGGCGCGGCGCCCAGCTTGAAGCCGATGCCGATGATCATGAAGATCAGGCCGAACAACAGCAGGTTGGGCACGCCGGTATGCGCGGCGGCATTGTGCAGCGTGGCCAGGTCCAGCGTGGCAGTGGCGCCATAGACCATCGACATGCCGTACAGCAGCATGCCCGAGGCCAGCGCGCCCAGCACGAAGTACTTCACCGCCGCCTCGGACGACAGCTTCGAATCGCGGTTGAGCGCGACCAGCGCGTACGAGGACAGGGTCAGCAGCTCCAGGCCCAGGTACACCGTGATCAGGTTGCCGGCCGAGACCAGCAGCATCACGCCGATCACCGCGAAGATCATCAGCGTGTAGAACTCGCCGACGAACAGCTTGCGGTCGGCCAGGTACGAGCGCGCGTAGATGAAGATCAGCGCCACGCAGAGCAGCGCGAACACCTTGAGGATCTCGGCCACGCCGTCGCGCACGAACATGCCGCCGAAGGCCCGTACCGGCTGCTCCGGCTGGCCGGAGATCACCAGGTAGATGGCGACCAGCACCACCAGGATCGACGTCCAGTGCAGGACCTCGCGCCCGTTCAGTCCCAGCAGGACCGGCTGTTCCGCCTTCATGAAAGCGTCCACCAGCAACAGCAGGCACGCCGCCGCCACCAGGTACAGCTCCGGCAGCATGATCAGAATGTCATTGAGATTCGGCATGGTCATTCTCAGATCTTGTGGTTGCCAAGCTGCTGCACCAGCTGCGATACGGAGCTGTCCATCAGGTGGATCAGCGGCTGCGGCCACACGCCCAGCGCCACCACCGCGGCGGCGAAGGCGATCAGCACGAAGGCTTCGCGCCCGTTGATGTCCTTCATCTCGGCCACGTGCGGGTTGGTCACCTCGCCCCACAGCACGCGCTTGACCATCCACAGGGTGTAGGCGGCGCCGATGATCAGGGTGAAGGCGGCGAACAGCGCGATCCACGGATTGGCCTGGAAGCTGGCCAGGATCACCTGGAATTCGCCGACGAAGCCGCTGGTGCCCGGCAGGCCGCTGTTGGCCATGGCGAACAGCACGTAGAAGAAGCCGAACCACGGCATCACGTTGATGACGCCGCCGTAGTCCTTGATCTGGCGGCTGTGCAGGCGGTCGTACAGCACGCCGATGCAGGAGAACATCGCGCCCGACACGAAGCCGTGCGAGATCATCTGCACCATCGCGCCCTGCATGCCCAGCTTGGCCGCGTCGGCATTGCCGGTGCCGCGCACCAGCATGAAGGCGATGAAGATGCCTAAGGTGACGAAGCCCATGTGCGCCACGGACGAATACGCCACCAGCTTCTTCATGTCGTCCTGCACCAGGGCGACATAGCCGATGTAGACCACCGCGATCAGGCTCAGGCCGATCACCAGCCAGGCGTAGGCGTCGGCCGCGTCCGGCACGATCGGCAGCGAGAAGCGCAGGAAACCGTAGCCGCCGATCTTCAGCATCACCGCGGCCAGCACCACCGAGCCGCCGGTCGGCGCCTCCACGTGGGCATCCGGCAGCCAGGTGTGCACCGGCACCATCGGCACCTTCACCGCGAAGGCGGCCAGGAAGGCGAAGAACAGCCAGGTCTGCTCCTGCATGCTCAGCGGCAGCGCCGCCAGCGTGGCCAGGTCGAACGAGCCCGCCTTCAGGTACAGGTAGATCAGGCCCACCAGCATGAAGATGGAGCCGAGGAAGGTGTAGATGAAGAACTTCAAGGTCGCGTAGACGCGGCGCGGACCGCCCCAGATGCCGATGAGGATGAACATCGGGATCAGCATGGCCTCGAAGAACACGTAGAACAGCAGCGCGTCGGTGGCGCAGAACACGCCGATCATCAGGCCTTCGAGCACCAGCATGGCGGCCATGTACTGGTGCGGCTTGTTCTGGATGACCTCCCAGGCGCCGACGATGACCAGGATGCCGACGAAGGTGGTCAGCAGGATCAGCGCCACCGAGATGCCGTCGACCGCCAGGCCGTAGTGCACGCCGAGCGAGGCGATCCACAGATAGCTTTCGCCGAGCTGCTTGCTGCTGTCCGCCGCGTTGTACTGCGTCAACAGGAACAGGCTGAGCACGAAGGTGAGCACGGCCACCAGCAGCGAGATCCAGCGTGCGGTGTTGGGACGGCCGGAGCCGGCCAGCAGCACGGGGATGGCGCCGACGATCGGGAGCCAGATCAGCAGGCTGAGCAAGTGATTGAACATGGAGCTGGGTTCCCTTATTGCCCGACCAGCCAATACCCGCCGAGCAGCAGGATCAGGCCGAGGATCATCGCGAAGGCATAGTGATAGAGGTAGCCGGACTGCAGCGCGCGGACCCCGCGGGCGACGCGCTGCACCAGCGAGGCCGAGCCATCCACCAGCACACCGTCGATCACCGCCGCATCGCCGCCCTTCCACAGCGCGCGGCCGAGCTTCACGCCGCCCTTGGCGAACACCGCGAAGTAGACGTCGTCGATCCAGTACTTGCGGTCGAGGACGGTCCACAGCGGCTTGAGCGCGCTCTTGATCTTGTCGGCGACGGCCGGGTTGAACAGGTAGATGTAGGTCTGGATCGCGAAGGCCAGCGCCACCAGCACGAACGGCCACTGCGCGAAGCCATGCAGCGCCGCGGAGAACCAGTCATGGAACTCGTGGCTCAGCTCGGCCAGCACGTTGTTGGCTTCGTTGACGTGGATCGCCTCGCCGAACCAGCCGCTGTACAGCATCGACTTGGCGCCGATCGCGCCGATCACGATGGACGGGATCGCCAGCAGCACCAGCGGCAAGGTCACCACCCACGGCGATTCCTTCGGCGCATGGTGCAGCACGCCAGGCTCGTGGTGGCCATGGTCGTCGTGGTGCGCGTCATCGTGATGCTCGCCATGATGCGCATCGCCATGATGCGCGTCGTGATGCGCGGCATGCTCGCCGTGGCCATGGCCATGGTCGGCCACCACGGTGAAGCGCTCCTTGCCGTGGAAGGTCAGGTACATCTGGCGGAACGTATACAGCGCGGTGACGAAGGCACCGATCAGCACGCAGGCATAGGCATAGCCCGCGCCCCAGCGATGCGACTCGCCCACCGCCTCGATGATCGCGTCCTTGGAATAGAAGCCCGCGAAGAACGGCACGCCGCACAGCGCCAGCGAACCGATCCACATGGTGATCCAGGTGACCGGCATGTACTTGCGCAGGCCGCCCATGTAGCGCATGTCCTGCTCGTGGTGCATGGCGATGATCACCGAGCCCGCGCCCAGGAACAGCAGCGCCTTGAAGAAGGCATGGGTCATCAGGTGGAACACCGCGCCGGCATAGGCCGAGACGCCCAGCGCCACGGTCATGTAGCCCAGCTGCGACAGCGTGGAGTACGCCACCACGCGCTTGATGTCGTTCTGGACGATGCCGATCAGGCCGGTGAACAGCGCGCCGGTGGCACCGATCACCATGATGAAGCTCAGCGCACCTTCGGACAGCTCGAAGATCGGCGACATGCGCGCGACCATGAAGATGCCCGCGGTCACCATGGTGGCCGCATGGATCAGCGCCGAGATCGGGGTCGGGCCTTCCATCGAGTCCGGCAGCCACACGTGCAGCGGCACCTGGGCGGACTTGCCCATCGCGCCGATGAACAGCAGCACGCCGATCACGGTGGCGGCGTCCCAGGCATGGTTCTGAGTGATCTGCAGGGTCTTGCCGACCAGGCTCGGCGCGTTGGCGAACGCGGTGGAGTAGTCCAGCGTGCCCAGGAAGTACAGGATCGCGGCGATGCCCAGCAGGAAGCCGAAGTCGCCCACACGGTTGACCAGGAACGCCTTGAGGTTGGCGAAGATCGCGGTCGGGCGCTTGAACCAGAAGCCGATCAGCAGGTACGAGACCAGGCCCACCGCCTCCCAGCCGAAGAACAGCTGCATGAAGTTGTTGCTCATCACGAGCATCAACATCGAGAAGGTGAACAGCGAGATATAGCTGAAGAAGCGCTGGTAGCCGTCGTCTTCGGCCATGTAGCCGATGGTGTAGATGTGCACCAGCAGCGACACGAAGGTGACCACCACCATCATCATGGCGGACAGCTTGTCGATCAGGAAACCGACCGTGGCGGTGTACTTGCCGATCTCGAACCAGGTGTAGATGTTCTGGTTGTAGACCGGCACCGCGCCGGTGCACAGCTGGTACAGCACGTACATCGACAGGGCGCAGGAGATCGCCACGCCGAGGATGGTGGCGCTGTGCGCGCCGGCGCGTCCGATGAACTTGCCGAGGAAGCCGGCGAGCAGGCAGCCGAGCAGCGGCGCGAGCGCGATGACCAGCAGAATGGAGGTGGAGATTGCCATCGGCTCAGCCCTTCATGCTGTCGATTTCGGCGATGTTGATCGTGCTGCGATTGCGGAACAGCAGGACCAGGATCGCCAGGCCGATGGCGGTTTCCGCCGCGGCCACGGTAAGGATGAAGAACACGAACACCTGGCCGGCCACGTCGCCGAGGAAGCGCGAGAAGGCCACGAAGTTGATGTTCACCGCCAGCAGCATCAGCTCGATCGACATCAGCAGCACGATGACGTTCTTGCGATTGATGAACAGGCTGGCCACCGCGATGCAGAACAGCACCGCGCCAAGCACGATGAAGTGCGACAGCGTGATCATGGCTTGGTCTCCGGATTCTGGGCAGGCGCGGCGGGCGTTTCCGTCGCGGGGCGCTCAGCGGCCATCTTGACGATGCGCACGCGGTCGCTGGCCTTGACCGCGACCTGCTGCGCAGCCGTCTGGTGGCGCGTGCCGCCGCGGTGGCGCAGGGTCAGCGCCACGGCGGCGACCACGCCCACGGTCAGGATCAGCGCCGCGATCTCGAACGGCAGCAGGAACTGGGTAT
The DNA here is from genome assembly GCF_900112865.1 of Dyella marensis. Lineage (GTDB taxonomy): Bacteria > Pseudomonadota > Gammaproteobacteria > Xanthomonadales > Rhodanobacteraceae > Dyella_D > Dyella_D marensis_A. The sequence continues at coordinate 503,264 of NZ_FONH01000001.1, forward strand.
ACAGCGCCTGGCCCAGCCACTGCGTATTGGACAGACCGGCGGCGGTGGCCGGGTTGGCGCCCATCACCGCCTCGTGCATGGTGCGCACGCCGATCAGGGCGAGCATTTCCACCAGCATCACCAGAGCCACCACGATGCCCACCGGCAGGTAGCGGATGAAGCCTTCGCGCAGGTGCTCCTGCTTGATGTCCAGCATCATCACCACGAACAGGAACAGCACCATCACCGCGCCGACGTAGACCACGATCAGCGCGATGGCGAGGAACTCCGCCTCGGCCAGCAGCCAGATGCAGGCGGTGCTGAAGAAGGTCAGCACCAGCGACAGCACGGCATGCACCGAGTTGCGCAGGGTGATGACGCCCAGCGCCGCCACCACGGTGACCGCCGCGAAGGCGTAGAAACAGACGAGTTGGAACACAGACGGATCGATCACGGTTGTGTCCTTTAGCGGTACGCGGCGTCTTGGGCGCGAGCGGTGGCGACTTCATGCTCGAAGCGATCGCCGATGGCGAGCAGCTGCGACTTGGTCACGACGTTCTCGCCACGCTTTTCGAAGTGGTATTCGTGCACGTGCGTCTCGACGATCGAGTCGACCGGGCAGCTCTCTTCGCAGAAGCCGCAGAAGATGCACTTGAACAGGTCGATGTCGTAGCGCGTGGTGCGGCGCTGGCCGTCGCTCTCGCGCGGGGCGGAGTCGATGGTGATCGCCAGCGCGGGGCACACCGCCTCGCACAGCTTGCACGCGATGCAGCGTTCCTCGCCGTTGGCGTAGCGGCGCAGCGCATGCAGGCCGCGGAAGCGGTTCGACTTGGGGATGTGCTCCATCGGGTAGCGCATCGTGTACTTGGGGCTGAACATGTAGCGCATGGTCAGGCCCATGCCCTTGAACAGCTCGATGAGCAGCAGGCTCTTGAAGTAGTTGGTAATGCCGGACATGGTTTTCTTCAGCCTCCCGTGCCGATGCTGACCCAGCCGAAATACTTCATGCAGCCGGCCACGAGAACCCAGACGATGGTGATGGGAATGAACACCTTCCAGCCCAGCCGCATGATCTGGTCATAGCGGTAGCGCGGGAAGCTGGCGCGGAACCAGAGGAACAGGAAGGCGAAGGCGAAGGCTTTCGCGAACAGCCAGAAGAAGCTGCCCTGCCCCAGGAACGGCACCGATGCGGGGAACGGCGACAGCCAGCCGCCCATGAACAGGATCGCGGCCAGGAAGCTGACCAGGATCATGTTGGCGTATTCGGCCAGGAAGAAGATCGCGAACGCCGAGCCGGAGTACTCCACGTGGAAGCCGGCGACGATTTCCGATTCGCCCTCGGCCACGTCGAACGGCGCGCGGTTGGTCTCGGCCACGCCGGAAATGAAGTAGATGACGAACACCGGCAGCAGCGGCCACATGAACCACTCGAAGATGCCCTTGCTGCCCGCCTGCGCATGCACGATGTCGGTGAGGTTCAGGCTGCCGGCCAGCACCAGCACGCAGACCAGGCACAGGCCCATGGCCAGCTCGTAGGAGATCACCTGCGCGGCCGAGCGCATCGCGCCGAGCAGCGCGTAGCGCGAGTTGGAGGCCCAGCCGGCGAGGATGATGCCGTACACGCCCAGCGAGGTCATCGCCAGCAGGTACAGCACGCCGGCGTTGACGTTGGCCAGCACCATTTTGTCGTTGAACGGGATCACCGCCCACGCGGCCATCGCCGGCACCAGCGCCAGCAGCGGCGCCAGGTAGTACAGGAACTTGTTCGCGCTGGTCGGCAGGATCACTTCCTTGATCAGCAGCTTGACCACGTCGGCGAAGGCCTGCAGCAGGCCGAGCGGACCGACCTTGTTCGGCCCCATGCGCACGTGCATCCAGCCGATGACCTTGCGCTCCCAGTACACGAACATCGCCACCGCCAGGATCACCGGGACGGCGATGCACAGGATGTAGATGACCGGCCAGACGAGCTGGTTGAGGATCTGTTCGCCCATGGCTTACGCCTTGCTCAAGGTGATGGCTGCGCCGTAGGGCGGCAGCGTGGCGGTGAGTTCGTGTGCGGCCTCGATCCACACCGTGCCGTCCGGCACCGACGCGTCGACGGCGGCGGGCAGCACGACCTTGCCGACGCGCACCGGCGCGCCGTCGGCCAGGCCCAGGCGCTGCGCCTCGGCGGCGCTCAGGCGCACGGCCGGCGCACGGTTCAGCGGATGCGCGTTCAGCGCGGTCGCACGGCGCAGCACGGCGTCGGAGCGGTACATCGGCCAGGTGGCGAGACGGCTCAGGCCCTCGACCGCCGTGCGCGGCGCAAGGCCCTCGCGTGCGGTCGCGGCGCGGTCGACGATGCCGTCACGCAGGCCGGCCAGGTCGTCGAACTCGAAGCCGGCCAGCTTCAGGCCGCCGCCGAGCGCGCGCAGCACCTTCCAGCCCGGGCGGGCGTCGCCGGGGGCGCGGGCGCCCTGCACCACGCTCTGTGCGAGGCCATCGACATTCACCAGGGTGCCGTCGATTTCCGGCAGCAGCGCGATCGGCAGGATCACATCGGCCAGGTCGCGCAGCGCGGGCGTGGCGTAGGCCGAGCAGGCCACCACGCTCTCCGCGCCGGTCAGCGCCTGCAGCGCCGCGGCGCCGTCGGCGACGTCGTGCGGCAGCTCCACGCCGTACAGCACGTAGGCCTTGCGCGGCTGCGCCAGCATCGCCTGCGCGTCGAGGCCGCCGTTGCCCGGCAGCACGCCGACGCGGGTCAGGCCGAGCGCGTTCGCGCCGACCGGGATCTCGTTGTAGCCGGCGCCGGTGGCCTGGGCGATGAAGCGGGCGATCGCGCGCAGCCACGAAGCCTGCGGATGCGTCGCGGCGGCTTCGCCGAGGATCACCACGGCCTTGCCGGCCTTCAGCGCGTCGATCGCGCCGCGGTCGCCCTCGTCCGCCTGCACGGCGTCGATGGCCGGGGCCAGCGCCGCCGGAGCGGTCGCGCCGCCCTGCACCGCCGCCTTGGCCAGCGCCAGCAGCGCATCGACCATGGCCTGCGGCGCGACGATCGCTTCGCCGGCCAGCGCGTAGTTGAAGCTGAAGCGCGCCGGGTTCACGGCGTAGACCTTGGCGCCCTTCTTCACCGCCTGGTGCACGCGGTGGTTCAGCAGCGGCATTTCGTAACGCAGGTCCGAGCCGACCAGCAGCGCGGCCTTGACCTTGTCGACCTCGGCCACCGGCAGGCCGAAGGCCTGGGCGCGGGCACCGTCGGCGAAGTCGATCTGGCGCAGGCGGTGGTCGACATGCGCGCTGCCCAGGCCATGGGCCAGGCGCACCAGCAGGTCGCCTTCCTCATTGGTGGTAGCCGGAGCCACCAGGAAGCCGATGTCGCCGCGCGCCTTGGCCAGCGCTTCGCCGGCGAGGATCAGCGCATCTTCCCAGGTGGTCGACTGCCACTGACCGTTGCGCTTGACCTGCGGCGCGGTGATGCGGTCCGCGGCGTACATGCCCTGGTGGCTGTAGCGGTCGCGGTCGGACAGCCAGCACTCGTTGATGGTCTCGTTGTCGCGCGGCACCGCACGCAGCACCTCGCCGCGGCGCGTGTGCAGCCACAGGTTGGAGCCCAGCGCGTCGTGGTAGCCGACGGACGGCTTGGCGATCAGTTCCCAGGCGCGCGCCTTGAACTGGAACGGCTTGTTGGTGAGTGCGCCGACCGGGCACACGTCGATGACGTTGCCGGACAGCTCGGTCTCCAGCGCCTTGCCGATATAGGTGCCGATCTGCAGGTTGTCGCCGCGGCTCATGCCGCCCAGCTCGTAGGTGCCGGCGATCTCGCTGGTGAAGCGCACGCAGCGCGTGCACTGGATGCAGCGGGTCATCTCGGTGGCGACCAGCGGCCCGAGGTTTTCGTCGGCGATGGTGCGCTTGCGCTCGGTGTAGCGCGACACACTGCGGCCGTAGCCCAGGGCCACGTCCTGCAGCTCGCACTCGCCACCCTGGTCGCAGATCGGGCAATCCAGCGGATGGTTGATCAGCAGGAATTCCATCACGTCGCGCTGGAACTTCAGCGCGCCGGCGGAACGGGTGGTCACCTTCATGCCCTCGGCCACCGGGGTGGCGCAGGCCGGCTGCGGCTTGGGCATGGGCTTGCCGCCCATTTCCACTTCCACCAGGCACATGCGGCAGTTGGCGGCGATCGGCAGCTTGCGGTGGTAGCAGAAGCGCGGGATCGACACGCCGATGGCGTCGGCCGCCTCGATGATCATGGCGCCCTTGCGGATCTGCGTGGGCTTGCCGTCGACCTCGATGTTGAGCAGGTCGGGCGGCGTGTTGTTCACGGGCTGCGCGCTCATGCGGCGACTCCGATCTGGTCGTCGACGATCGAACGGCCATTGACGATGTAGTACTCGAACTCATCCCAGAACTGGCGCAGGAAACCCTGCACCGGCCACGCCGCCGCTTCGCCGAACGCGCAGATGGTGTGGCCTTCGATCTGGCCGGCGATCGCCTTCAGGCGATGCAGGTCTTCCATGGTGCCCTTGCCTTCCACGATGCGGTCCAGCACGCGGTGCATCCAGCCGGTGCCTTCGCGGCACGGCGTGCACTGGCCGCAGGATTCCTTGTGGAAGAACTGGGAAATGCGACGGGTGAAGCGCACCGTGCAGACGGTGTCGTCCAGCACCACGATGGCGCCGGAACCCAGGCCGGTCTTCAGGTCGCGCAGGGTGTCGTAGTCGAACGGCAGGCCCTTCAGCTGCTCGGCCTTCAGCACCGGCATCGACACGCCGCCCGGGATCGCACCCTTGAGCTTGCGGCCCGGACGCAGGCCGCCGGCCATTTCCAGCAGCTCGTCGAAGGTGGTGCCCAGCGGCACCTCGAAGTTGCCGCCCTTCTGCACGCAGCCGGAGACCGAGAAGATCTTCGGGCCGCCGTTCTTGGTCTTGCTCTGCGCCAGGAACCAGTCCGCGCCCTTGCGCAGGATCGCCGGCACCGAGGCGTAGGTTTCGGTGTTGTTGATGGTCGACGGCTTGCCGTACAGGCCGAAGTTGGCCGGGAACGGCGGCTTGAAGCGCGGCTGGCCCTTCTTGCCTTCCAGCGATTCCATCAGCGCGGTCTCTTCGCCGCAGATGTAGGCGCCGGCGCCGAGCGCGCCGTAAATGTCCACGTCGATGCCGGTGCCCTGGATGTTCTTGCCCAGCAGGCCGGCGGCATAAGCCTCTTTCAGCGCTTCCTCGAAGTGCTCGTAGGGCTCGTGGTGGAACTCGCCGCGCAGGTAGTTGTACGCCGCGGTGGAACCGGTGCAGTAGCAGGCGATCGCCATGCCCTCGATCACCGCATGCGGGTTGAAGCGCAGGATGTCGCGGTCCTTGCAGGTGCCCGGCTCCGACTCGTCGGAGTTGCAGAGGATGTACTTCTGCATGTTGCCCTTGGGCATGAAGGACCACTTCAGGCCGGTCGGGAAGCCTGCGCCGCCACGGCCGCGCAGGTTGCTCTTCTTGATTTCTTCGATCAGCGCGTTCGGGTCGGGCTTCTCGGCGAGGATCTTCTTCCACGCCTCGTAGCCGCCGACCTGGGTGTAGCTGTCCATCGCCCACGGCTTGTCGAAATGCAGCGTGGTGTAGACGACCTGGTGTTCCTGGGGTGCGGGACCGTATGCCATGACGCCGTGACCCTTACTTGAGACCGTCGAGGATCTCGTCGACCTTGTCGGCCGTGAGACGCTCGTGGTAATGCCCGTTGACGGTCATCGCCGGCGCGCAGGCGCAGGCAGCGATGCATTCTTCTTCGCGCTTGAGGTAGACGCGGCCATCGGCGGTGCTTTCGCCCAGCTTGATGCCCAGCTTCTTCTCGCAATGCGCGACCAGCTCCTCGGCGCCGTTGAGCCAGCACGAGATGTTGGTGCAGATGGCGACGTTGTTGCGGCCGACCGGCCTGGTCTCCAGCATCGAATAGAAGCTGGCCACTTCGTAAGCCCATACCGCGGGCAGCTCCAGGTACCTGGCGACGGCGGTGATCAGCTCGTCGGTGAGGAAGCCCTGGTTCTGCTCCTGCGCGGCGAACAGCGCCTGGATCAGCGCCGAGCGCTTGCGGTCCGGCGGGAACTTGGCGACCCACTCGTCGATGTGATGGCGGGTGTGGTCGTTCAACACGGCAAGCGGGTCGACGTGCTTGACCTGCTCGTAATTTCCGGTGGCTTTCATGCGTATGCTCCCGTCGGCTCAGCGATCGACTTCGCCGAACACGAGGTCATAGGTGCCGATCATCGCCACCACGTCGGCCAGCATGTGGCCGCGCACGATGGGATCGATCGACGACAGATGGGCAAAACCCGGCGCGCGCAGATGCACGCGGAACGGCTTGTTGGCGCCGTCGGAGACCAGGTAGCAGCCGAACTCGCCCTTCGGCGCCTCGACCGCGCAGTAGGTCTCGCCCGCCGGCACGCCATAGCCTTCGGTGAACAGTTTGAAGTGATGGATGAGGGCTTCCATGTCCTCCTTCATGGCCTCGCGCCTGGGCGGCGCGACCTTGAAGTTCTCCACCATCACCGGGCCGGGGTTGGCGCGCAGCCAGGCGATGCACTGCTGGATGATGCGGTTGGACTGGCGCATCTCTTCCACGCGCACCAGGTAACGGTCGTAGCAGTCGCCGTTGACGCCGACCGGGATGTCGAAATCCATCTCGGCGTACTTGGCGTAGGGCTGCTTCTTGCGCAGGTCCCAGGCCACGCCCGAGCCGCGGATCATCGCGCCGGTCATGCCCCACTGCTGGGCCAGCTCCGGCGAGATCACGCCGATGCCGACAGTGCGCTGCTTCCAGATGCGGTTGTTGGTCAGCAGCTCCTCGTACTCGTCCACCTTCGACGGGAAGTCGGCGGTGAAGGCCTCGAGGAAGTCGAGCATGGAACCTTCGCGCCAGGCGTTCAGGCGCTTGAGGTCGTTGCCCTTGTGCCAGGGCGACTCGCGGTACTGCGACATCTTGCCCGGCAGGTCGCGATACACGCCGCCCGGACGGTAATAGGTGGCGTGCATGCGGGCGCCGGAGACGGCCTCGTACACGTCCATCAGTTCTTCGCGTTCGCGGAAGGCGTACAGGAACACCGCCATCGCGCCGAGATCGAGCGCGTTCGAGCCGATCCACATCAGGTGATTCAGGATGCGGGTGATCTCGTCGAACATGGTGCGGATGTACTGCGCGCGTTCCGGCGCCTCGATGCCCAGCAGGGTCTCGATCGCACGCACGTAGGCGTGCTCGTTGCACATCATCGACACGTAGTCCAGGCGATCCATGTAGCCGATCGACTGGTTGAACGGCTTGGCCTCGGCCAGCTTCTCGGTGCCGCGATGGAGCAGGCCCACGTGCGGATCGGCGCGGACGATGGTCTCGCCGTCCATCTCCAGCACCAGGCGCAGCACGCCGTGCGCGGCCGGATGCTGCGGGCCGAAGTTCATCGTGTAGTTGCGGATTTCCTGCATGCTCAGTTCTCCCGCCAGTTGTCGGCGGCTTCGGCCTTGGCCTGCAACAGGTCGGCGTCGTCACGGATCACGCGCGGCACCAGCACGCGCGGCTCGATCGACACGGGTTCGTAGACCACGCGCTTCTGCTCGGGGTCGTAGCGCACCTCGACGTTGCCGATCAGCGGGAAGTCCTTGCGGAACGGATGCCCCACGAAACCGTAGTCGGTGAGGATGCGGCGCAGGTCCGGATGGCCTTCGAAGATGATGCCGTACAGGTCGAACGCCTCGCGCTCGAACCAGTTGGACCCGGCCCACACGCCGGTGACCGACGGCACCACCGGCAGGCTGTCGTCCTCGCCGAACACGCGCAGGCGCAGGCGCTGGTTGTTCTCGATCGACAGCAGGTGGATGACCGCGGCGAAGCGACGCGGCTGGCTGACGTCGCGCGGACGGTCGGCCCACTTGAAGCGGCCCATCGCCTCGCCTTCCACGCCGCGCGAGAAGCCGGTGCCGGACACGGTTTCGGTGTCCCATTCGGTCTGGCCGTAGCCGAGGTAGTCGACGCCGCACAGGTCGACCAGCTCGCCGAAGCGGAAGGCCGCCTCGTCGCGCAGCGCGGTGGCCACCGCGATCAGGTCGGCGGCGGCCACTTCGGCGGTGACTTCGGTGCGGGCGACGCTGATCTTCAGCGTGTCGCCGAACCGCGCGGACAGGCGCTCGGCCAGCGAGTTCGTTTGCGTTTCGCTCATGGCTTGGGCCTCAGGACCGCGCGATCGTGCTGGTGCGGCGGATCTTCTTCTGCAACTGCAGGATGCCGTGGATCAGCGCTTCGGCCGTCGGCGGGCAGCCCGGCACGTAGATGTCCACCGGCACGATGCGATCGCAGCCGCGCACCACGGAGTACGAATAGTGGTAATAGCCGCCGCCGTTGGCGCAGCTGCCCATCGAGATCACCCACTTGGGGTCGGGCATCTGGTCGTAGACCTTGCGCAGCGCCGGGGCCATCTTGTTGACCAGGGTGCCGGCCACGATCATCACGTCGGACTGGCGCGGGCTGGGACGGAAGATGACGCCGTAGCGGTCCAGGTCCAGGCGCGCGGCGCCGGCGTGCATCATCTCGACCGCGCAGCAGGCCAGGCCGAAGGTCATCGGCCACATCGAGCCGGTGCGCGCCCAGTTCATCAGGGCGTCGACGGTGGTGGTCACCGCGCCGCGCTGGATCACCGGGTTGTCGCCGGCCGGACGCAGGATGTCGTCGACCACGTTCAAGGGCTGCGGGTTGTGCATCACCCGGTCGAGCGAGGAGATCACTCCCATTCCAGTGCTCCCTTCTTCCACACGTAAGCGAAACCGATGACCAGGAGCAGCAGGAACAAGGCCATTTCAATCAGCGCCGTGATGCCGATCTTGTCGAACACCACCGCCCACGGAAACAGGAAGGCGATTTCCAGGTCGAAGATGATGAAGAGGATCGCCAGCAGGTAGTAGCGCACGTCGAAGCGCATGCGGGCGTCCTCGAAGGCCTCGAAGCCGCACTCGTAGGGCGAGAGCTTCTCGGACTCGGGACGGCGGGGACCGGCCAGGAGGCCGATGGCCAGCAGGACGAGCCCTAAGCCCGTCGCGACGCCGATGAACAGCAGGATGGGCCAGTATTCGGCAAGCACGATGTCGCGTACCTCCGCGCCGCCGGGGGCGCATCAGTGACCGCCTGGGGGAAACGGTCAGGTGTAAAACAGGTCCGGTCTACTGCGGATCGGCATGGCCGTCTGGCCGTGGGCTTCTGGGGCCACGATCGCACGCGTTGCAAGCACGAGCGTCCGACTTACCACGATCGAATTCGGAAATCGGGACATTGTATCAGTGCGCTTAACAACAACAAGCCTTGACGGCTATTTCATCGGCCTGCTGGCAGGGCCGCCAACGAGCCGCCGACCCCTGGGCGCAGGAGCCAAAGGATGCAGTGTCGCCCTTCTCGCCGTGATGGCGGCGTTACATGGTGTGGGTGGGGCGTTCGGAGCCGCTCATGCCGGCCAGGATGGCCTCGATGCGGGAACGCGCGACCTCGCCGTCCGAGGAATCGTTGAACTGCACGCCGATGCCGGCCGTGCGGTTGCCCTGGGCGCCGACGGGGGTGACCCACACGACCTTGCCGGCGACCGACAGGCGCTCGCCTTCGTCGGCGAGGTTGACCAGCAGCACCACCTCGTCGCCGAGCGAATAGCCCTGGGCGGTGGGGGCGAACAGGCCGCCATGCTTGAGGAACGGCATGTACGCGTTGTAGAGCGCGGCCGTGTCCTTGATCTTCAGTGAAATGATGCCCTGGCGGGCCGCGATGGCCGGATTCATGCTGCGTCCCCGCGGGCCGTGGACGGTGGCGGCCCGATGCCGCGCATCGTAGCGAGCGGCACGCCCGGGCGTAAAGCGCAGGCCTTGCGCCATGGGAGGCGGTTCACACCAGCAGGCTACAGCTCGCACCAGCCCCAGCGGTCGAAGATCCACGGCGACGGCAGCTCCGCATGCAGCTTGACGAAGCGCGGCCCGGCGGCCGGTTCGAGCCGCAGGCGCCAGCGGCCCGAAGCGTCGCGCTCCAGCGGCGCCTTCGACCATGGCCAGCTGCGCGCGCCTTCGCGGTCGGCCAGGGTCAGCTTCAGCCACGGCCGCTGGGCGGCGGACGGCTGCCAGGGCAGCCAGCCTTCCCCGGCCATGGGCTCCACCGTGCGGAACACTTCGGGCCGGTCGGCCAGCCCGCGCATGCGTCCGCCGCTCAGCGCCACCTGGCTGCGGTGTTCGTCCAGCGCCGCCAGCTTGGTGGCGTGGATGTCGGCGCGGGACGGCAGCGCGACGGACTCGCCGCGTTCGCCGGCCCGGCCATGCACCAGGTAACTGAGCATCGGTGGCGGCGCGCCCTGCCCCGCGGCCACGGCCAGCCGCATCAGCACATGCGCGGCGCTGTGATCCGGATGACCGTCGCCCAGCGCCGGCAAGGCGATCAAGGTCGGCCGGATCCGTTCGAGCCAGCCGGCCCACTCGCGCACACGGCCGCGCAAGTCCTCGCGCAGACACGCGGTCAGGCCCATGTCCGGCATACCGAGCGGATGCAGCGATTCCAGCGCCAGCCCCAGGCGGGCGAGCGCGGCGGCCACTTCCTGCCGGCGGCGCTGGCCCCAGCGGCGGCGATCTTCCGCACCGATGCGCCAGCGGCGCTCCAGCCAGCGCTGCGGCCAGGGATTGTTGTCGCCGGCGGTCAGCAACAGGATCTCGACCGTGCCGCCGGCGGCGCGCACATGCTGGATCAGTTCGCCGGTGGCGATGGATTCGTCATCGGGATGCGGCGCGACGACCAGCAGGCGGGTGCGCGCATCGATCGTCACTGGCATGCGTCGGCCCCCGCTTCTTCCTCGGTCGGCGGCGGCAACGCCGCCGGACGCCAGCCGCGCTCCCAGGCGCGTCGCCATACCAGCACGAGGGCGCGATCCGTGGCTGCGTCGATGGAGTGTCGTCCCACGCCAAGTGTCCACTGTCTATCGCTTGCCGCGCCGTCGATCGAGGCCGGCACCAGGTTCCTGCCATCGCTCAATACATACTCGCCCGCCAAGGCGAGGTCGACGGAACGTGTGCGCTGCCCGGGCGGCAGGTACTGGCCGGCCATCCACACTTCCGCCTGCCCTGGCTGGTCCGACACGGGCAGGTAGTTGCGCTGCACGAACTCGTCGCTGGCCGGCGGCAGGCGCCGCCGCAGCACCAGCATGGTGCGCTCGCGCTGCATGCCTTCGGCGATGGTGTCGGCCATGTGGCCGCGGCGCAGGCGGATCATCGCCATGCTTTCGATCACCGGGAAATACGGCCGCGGCCGGAAGATCGCATCGCCCTTCGGATCCATCACCGTCTCGCCCGGATCGGTGTAATGCAGCACCGCGGCCAGCTCGGTGCGTTGCGGCGCGAGGCGGTCCAGCCATGGTGGCGCGGTCAGCAGCAGCGCGGCCAGCTCCAGGCCGATCACCGCCTTGCCGAGCGCGCGGCGGCGCATCGCGCTCTCGCGCAGCCACGGCAGCCGCGCGATGGCGCCGGCAAGCACCAGCACCAGCGGCGGGATCGCCGGCAGGAAATCCTGCGCGGTGATCAATGGCCACACGAACCACACCAGGAACAGGAACAGCCCCGCCTGCAGCGCGAGGAATACCGGCCAGTCGAATACCTCCCGCGCGACGCGCCGCACATGCCCATAGGCCAGTCGCACGCACACGCCCGACAGCAGCAGGAACACCGCCAGCTTCGGCAGCGCATACGCCTTGCGCGCGCCGCCGACGTTATAGCCGACCAAGCCGTACCAGGCCGGCCCGAGATCGCCGCGCCAGGCCAGCCACAAGGCGAACAGCGCGGGCACCAGCAGCAGGCCGGCGATGCCGCAGAGGATCGAGCGAGCGCGCGGCGCGCGCTTGCCCGGCGGCCGCGCCAGCGACACCACCAGACCGGCGAACGCGGCCACGCCGAGCAGCACCATGGTCTTCTGCGAGACCGACAAGGCCGCGCCCGTCAACAGACCGGCGACGAACCAGCGCCACGCGCGCGGCGGCGCGCCGACCACCATCGCCAGCGCCGCCAGCCACAGCGCCATCCACATGTCGTCGGTGCGGAACTGGCCGCTGACCAGGAAGAAGCGCGGCACGAAGGCGACGATCAGCATCGCGTAGAAAGCGAGGTTCGGCGTATACAGCCGGCGCCCCATCCGCCACACCGCAAACAGCGCCAGCGCGAACCAGGCCTGCATGGACAGGCGCAGCCAGGTCAGCGCATCGGCACGTTCGCCGATCAGGTTCAGCACCAGGGAGTGCAAGCCGCTGAACAGCGGACCGTGGTTGTCGAACACATCGCGGTAGAGCCGCAGCCCCTGCGTCCAGCCCCAGGCCACGTGCGCGTGCTGCGCTTCGTCGGAATTGAGCGGATAGGCGTTCAACCACGCCAGCCGCAGCACCGCCAGCAAGGCTAGCGCCAGCCATGGCCACCTGACCGTGAAGGTTTTTTCCTTGGCGAAACTCATCCGCCCAGCTTAGGAAAGCGGGCTGTCTGCGGGCTTTCCAGGCACACATCGCGCGTAGGTTGGGGTGAGCGCAGCGAACCCCAACGTTGCGAAGGTGTTGGGGTTCGCCTTCAGCTCACCCCAACCTACGATGCCGGGCAGGATCGCGGCTTAGCGCCAGCGCGACAGCAATTCCAGCAACAGCAGGTCGCCGCGCAACGGACCGCGCAATGCATCGCGCGCATGGTTGGCGGCGCGGTACCAGTCGTCGAGCGCCTCGGCATCGAGATGACTGGCTAGCGGACCGTTATTCGCGCCCGCACGCCCGCGCGCTTCGTCGGCCGCGGCCTGGGCGGCGAACCACAGGCGCTGCGCGGGTTCGTTGTCCAGCCAGCGACGCACCACTTCCATGGTCTCGCCGCGGCCGGCCGCCAGCGCGGCCAGGTCCTTGCGCACTTCCTGGCGGCGCGCCAGCGCGCCCTCTTCCGCCCAGGCCCTGGCCAGGCCGGGATTGCCGCCGGCTGCATCGAGCGCGGCGACAGGATCCTTCACCCCTTCGCCCTGCAGCCAGGCCAGCGCCTCTTCGCGCGCCGGCACCTGGAACTCGATGCGCTGGCAGCGGCTGCGGATGGTCTGCGGCATGCGCCACGGCGCGTCGGCGACCAGCAGCAGCAAGGTGTTCTGCGAAGGTTCTTCCAGTGTCTTCAGCAGCGCGTTCGCCGCCGCCGTATTCATCGCATCGGCCGGGTCGATGGTGGCGATCTGCCAGCCGCCGAACTGGCTGGCCATGGCCAGGCGCGAGGACAGCTCGCGGATCTGGTCGACCACGATGTCGCTGCGCTGCACGCCGTCCTTGCGCAGGCCGAAGCTCAGCGTGACCAGGTCCGGATGCGTGCCGGCGTCCAGCAGCAGGCAGCTGCGGCAGCGGCCGCAGGCCTCGCCGTCGACGGCCTGCTGGCACAACAGTCCGCGCGCGAAGCGGCGCATGAAGTCGCGCTTGCCCAGCCCGGCCGGCCCGCACAGCAGCAGCGCGTGCGGCATGGCATCGCGACGGCGGCGCGCCTGCAGCCGCTCCCACAGTTCCGCATGCCAGGGCATCGCGCTCATGGCGCGGCCTCGAACAAAGCTGCGATGGCCTGCTCGGCCGCGCGCAGCACGTCGTCGGGCGAATGGCTCGCATCGATCACGCGGAAGCGCTGCGGCTGCGCGGCGGCGCGCGCGCGATACGCGGCGCGCACGCGCTCGAAGAACGCATCCGCCTCCACTTCGATGCGGTCGGCCTCGCCACGGCCTGCGGCGCGTGCGCGACCGGTGGCGACCGGCAGATCCAGCAGCAAGGTGATATCGGGCGCCAGGCCGCCGGTGGCCCACTGCTCCAGCGCCTGGATGCGCTCGACCGGCTGCCCGCGCCCGCCGCCCTGGTAGGCATAGCTGGCATCGGTGAAGCGATCGCACAGCACCCAGCGGCCGGCGGCCAGCGCCGGCTCGATCAGTTCGCGCACCAGCTGCGCGCGCGAGGCGAACATCAGCAGCAGTTCGGTTTCCGCCGCCATGCCGCGCAGGGCGGGATCCAGCACGATGCCGCGCACCGCCTCGCCCAGCGCCGTGCCGCCCGGCTCGCGGGTCAGCAGCAGATCGACGCCGCGCGCCTCGATGCAGGCGCGCAGGCCGGCCAGCAAGGTGCTCTTGCCCGCGCCTTCGCCGCCTTCGAGGCTGATGAATTTTCCGCGTGTCTGGCTCATTGGCAGCGCTTCAGCTGGTAACAGGCGACGTTGCGATTGTGTTCTTCCAGCGTGCTGGAGAACACATGGCTGCCGTCGCCGCGCGCCACGAAGTACAGCTCGCTGCCGCCGGACGGATGCAGCGCCGCTTCCAGTGCGGGCTTGCCGGGCAGCGCGATCGGCGTCGGCGGCAGGCCGGCGCGGGTGTAGGTGTTGTACGGCGTGTCGGTGGTGAGATCGCTGCGATGGATATTGCCGGCATAGCTCTCGCCCATGCCGTAGATCACGGTGGGATCGGTCTGCAGCAGCATATGCGTACGCAGGCGGCGCACGAACACGCCGGCGATGCGCGGACGCTCGTCAGCGCGCCCGGTTTCCTTCTCCACGATGGAGGCGAGGATCAGCGCCTCGTACGGCGAGGCCAGCGGCAGGTCCTTGTCGCGCTGTGCCCACAGCGCGTCGAGCGTCTTGCTCATCGCGGCATGGGCGCGCTTGAGGATGTCCAGGTCGCTGTCGCCCTTCACGTAGGCGTAGGTCTCGGGCAGGAAGCGGCCTTCCGGCGCTTCGCCGGCCGCGCCGAGCTTGTCCATCAGCTGCGCCTCGTCCAGCGCGGCGCTGTCCTGGCGCAGCTTGTCGGCCTTGCCCAGGGCCTGGCGCAATTCGCGGAAGCTCCAGCCGTCGACGATGGTGAAGTTGCGCTGCATGACCTTGCCCGCGGCCATGTTGGACAGCAGGTCGCGCGGCGTCATGCCGGCGCTGAGCGCGTATTCGCCGGCATGCAGGCGGCCGGCCACGCGCAGTTGCTCGGCCAGCAGGCGCCAGTACAGCGGATGCGCGGCGGTGATGCCCTGCGCGCGCAGCTGGGCGACGATTTCCTTCAGGCTGCTGCCGCGGCCGACATCGATGCTCTGCCCTTGCGCCTGCACGTTCAGCGGCGCCTCGCTGAAGCTCGAGAACTCGCGCCAGCCGTAGGCGAGCGCGCCGGCGAGCGCCAGCAGCAGCAGGAGAACCAGGCCGCGCGCCAGCGCGCGGCCCTTGGTCTTGCGTCGACTCATATGTGCTCCGTCGGAAAGCCCAGCCCGCGCCAGTGCGACTGCAAGTCGCGGGTGACCGGTCCGGGAACATACACGGTCTCGGCCATGCTTCGCACCGGCACGATGCCGCGGACGCTGGAACTGAGGAACAGCTCGCTGGCGTGCGCCAGTTCGCCCAGGGCCAGGTCGCGCACTTCGGCATCCCGCGTGGCCAGCACTTGCGCGCGCGCCACGCCGGCGACGCCGCAGCGCTCCAGCGAGGGCGTCACCAGGCGGCCGCCGATCACCGCGAACAGGTTGGCCATGGTGGTGCAGACGACGCGGCCGGCGGCATCGAGCAGCACGCCGTCGGCGATGGACGGATCGTCCCACTCCGCGCGCGCCAGCACCTGCTCCAGCCGGTTGAGATGTTTCATGCCCGCCAGCAGCGGCTGCTCGGCGAGACGCAGCCGGCACAGGCGCAGGCGCACGCCCTCGCCGCTGTACGGCGCGGGCGCCGGGAAAGCGGCGACGATGCGCGTGGGCTGCGGCGACGCGGGCATGGCATAGCCGCGCTCGCCCACGCCGCGGGTCAGGGTGATGCGCACCACGGCATCCGCCAGGCCGCTCGATACGGCAGCGGCTTCGCGCGCGAGCAGCGCTTCGTCCGGCATCGGCAGGCGCAGGCGTACGCAGCTCTCGCGCAGGCGCTGCATGTGCCGCGGCCACAGCGGCGCGGCGGCGCCGACCAAGCGGATCGTTTCAAACAGGCCGTCGCCATAGGCCAGCCCGCGGTCCAGCGGCGACAGCGCACCCGCCGCCATGCCGTCGACCAGCAGGCGCGCCGGGGGCGGCATCAGTCCGCCACGCCCAGCGCGCGCAGCAGGCCGCGTGCCTTGGCGCGCGTCTCGTCCAGCTCCTTCTCCGCCACCGAGTCGGCCACGATGCCGGCGCCCGCGCGCAGGCTCACCTGCGTGCCGGCGAGGGTGAGCGTGCGGATCAGGATGTTGAGGTCCAGGTCGCCGTTGCGGTCCAGGTAACCCAGCGCGCCGGTGTAGGCGCCGCGCGGGGCGTCTTCCAGTGCATGGATGATCTCCATGCAGCGCACCTTGGGGCAGCCGGTGATGGTGCCGCCGGGGAAGGTCGCGGCGATCACCTGCCCCGGCGTCACGCCGGGCCGCAGCTTGCCGCGCACGTTGGACACGATGTGGTGCACGTGCGCATAGCTCTCCACCACCATCAGCTCGTCGACCTGCACGCTGCCCGGCACGCAGACGCGGCCGAGATCATTGCGCTCCAGGTCGATCAGCATCACGTGCTCGGCACGCTCCTTCGGATGCGTGCGCAATTCGCGGATGCGCGCCAGCTCGTCGTCCGCCGGCGTGCGTGGACGCGTGCCGGCGATCGGGCGCGTCTGCGCCACGCCGCCGCGCGCCTCGACCAGGCGCTCGGGCGAGGAACTCACCACCGCCCAGTCCGGCTGCTGCAGCAGGCCGGCGAATGGCGCCGGATTGGCCATGCGCAACGAGGCGTACAGCGAAGCCGGCGTCGGCGCGTCGGCGAAGCGCGCGCGCCAGGCGCGCGACAGGTTCACCTGGAAGATATCGCCCGCATGCAGATGCTCGTGGATGCGCGCCACGCCATCGCGGAAAAGTTGCGGATCGTCTTCGTCGCGTTCGAGCGGCGCCGGCAGCGGCGCGATCGGCGGCTGCGCCTCGAGGTCGGCCGCCATCTGCTCGAGCAGGTCTTCGCAGCCCGGTTCGGCGATCAACACGGTGCGCTCGCGTTCGTGATCGACGATCGCCGCCGCGGGGCAGCGCAGTGCGAGCGCCACCGGCAGCACCTCGTGCGGCGCCAGGCGCAGGCGCGGCTCGATCTCGCCGGCCAGTTCATAGGCCAGGAACAGCACCCAGCCGCCGTGGAACGGCAGGCCGTCGTCCGCGTCGCGCGGCAGGCGCTCGGCCTGCCAGGCGGCATCCAGCGCATGCAGGAAACCACCCGCGTGCTCGGCACCCTGCCCGTCCAGCACGCGGCCGTCGGCGTGCAGGGTCAGGCGGTCGCGCGGGAACGCGAACAACAGGTCGAAGCGCGCCTGCGGGGTGCCGCGCACCACGCTCTGCAGCAGGCAGGGATAGCGCTCGGGAAATGCAGCGGCCGGCGCGAGCAGGTCGCGCCGGCCGTGCAGGGTGCGGCGGATGGACGTCACGCGCCGGTCAGAGGCGGCGGAACGCCAGCGTGCCGTTGGTGCCGCCGAAGCCGAAGGAGTTGGACAGGACCACGTCGAGCTTCGCCTCGCGCGCGATGTTCGGCACGAAGTCGAGATCGCAGCCTTCGCCCGGCTCGTCCAGGTTGACGGTCGGCGGCAGCACCTGGTCGCGCAGCGCCAGGATCGAGAAGATCGCCTCCACGCCGCCCGCGGCGCCCAGCAGATGACCGGTGACCGACTTGGTCGAGCTCATCGCCAGCTTGTAGGCGTGCTCGCCGAACACCTTCTTCGCGGCCAGCACTTCGCCCAGGTCGCCCAGCGGCGTCGAGGTGCCGTGCGCGTTGACGTACTGCACGTCGCCCGGGTTGAGGCCGGCGTCCTTCAGCGTGTTGTCCATGCAGCGCGCCGCACCCTCGCCGCCCTCGCTGGGCGCGGTGATGTGGTAGGCGTCGCCGCTCATGCCGAAGCCGACCAGCTCGGCGTAGATCTTCGCGCCGCGCGCCTTGGCATGTTCGTACTCTTCCAGCACCAGCACGCCGGCACCGTCGGACAGCACGAAGCCGTCGCGGTCCTTGTCCCACGGACGGCTGGCCTTGGTCGGCTCGTCGTTGCGGGTGGACATGGCCTTGGCCGAGCAGAAGCCGGCCATCGCCGTGCCGGTGGTGGCGAACTCGGCGCCGCCGGCGATCATCGCGTCGGCATCGCCGTACTGGATCATGCGCGCGGCCAGGCCGATGTTGTGGGTGGCCGTGGTGCACGCGGTCACGCAGGCGATGTTCGGGCCCTTCAGGCCGTACATGATCGACAGGTGGCCGGAGACCATGTTGATGATCGAGCTGGGCACGAAGAACGGCGACACGCGGCGCGGGCCCTTCTCATGCAGCTCGATCGAGGTGTGCTCGATGGTATGCAGGCCGCCGATGCCGGCGGCGACCGCCACGCCGATGCGCGGCGCGTTGGCTTCCGTCACTTCCAGCCCGGAATCGCGCAGGGCCTGCGTGCCCGCGGCGATGCCGTAGTGGATGAAGGGATCCATCTTCTTGATGTCTTTCGGTGCGATCCACTGCGCCGGATCGAAGTCACGCACTTGGCCGGCGATGCGCGTGGCGTAGTTCGTGGCGTCGAAATGGGTCACCTCCCCGATGCCGCTCACGCCCTTGAGGACATTGTCCCAGGCCGTGGCGATATCGTTGCCGACCGGCGAAATGATGCCGAGGCCGGTAACCACCACACGTCGTTTGCTCATGCTGATCTTCCTTCATGGTTCCGTGTGCCTGCCGCAAGGGCAGCCATCCCGCGGAAGCCGCGTGGATGCCGTCCCTCGCCCTATGGTGCGCGAGACGCGAACCATACGGGTTAGGACGTTGCAAAATGCAGAAACGAAAACTGCGCCAATGTGGCGCAGCTTTCTGGTGTCGCGTCGTGAGGCGGGCAGCGCATGTGGCGCCGGCCGCCGCGCACGATCACTCCTTGGTGTGGGCCTTGATGTAGTCGACGGCCTGCTGCACCGTGGTGATCTTCTCGGCCTCTTCGTCCGGGATCTCGGTCTCGAACTCTTCCTCGAGCGCCATCACCAGTTCGACGGTGTCCAGCGAATCCGCGCCCAGATCGTCAACGAACGACGAGCTCGGCTGAACCTCATCTTCCTTCACGCCCAGCTGCTCAACAACGATCTTTTTGACGCGCTCTTCGATGGTGCTCATGTTGCCAATACCTCCCAAGGACAAAAATGCCGGCGGATTGTAGTGGCTAAGCCTTGCTCCCGCCACGGTCCACCAACGTTGGTAAGGCGCTGGCCCTGACGACCGGCGCGAAAGACCAATTGTCGCCTAAAAACGATCCGATGGCGACAACCCCGATGGCCCCCTTCCGGCAGGGTCGCCGCCCCGACCCTCCCGGACGAAACCGCGCCACGGGGCGGCCTGGCCGGCTGGACCGGGGCGCTTGCGGCGGCGGCCACGTGCGCTGCAACACATACCCCGGCGGATGTTCCTGCACGCCTGGCGCAAGCTTTCGCGCAGCGCTGCCGGGCGCGCCGGCCGGAAACGAGGAGAGCCGCCCTGAGGCGGCTCCCGTTGCAGCGCCGATGACGACCGACCGCCTTACGGCATGTACATGCCGCCGTTGACGTGCAGCGTCTCGCCGGTGATGTACGCAGCCGCCGGCGAGGCCAGGAAGGCCACCGCCTTGGCGATGTCCTGCGCTTCGCCGAGACGGCCGAGCGCGATCTGCCCCAGCAGCGCCTGCTTCGATTCCTCCGGCAGCGCGCGCGTCATGTCGGTGTCGATGAAACCAGGCGCGACCACATTCACCGTGATGCCGCGGCTGCCGATCTCGCGCGCCAGCGACTTGGAGAACGCGATGATGCCGGCCTTCGCCGCCGCGTAGTTGGACTGGCCCGGATTGCCGGTCAGGCCGATGACCGAGGCGATCGACACGATGCGGCCCTTGCGCGCCTTCATCATGCCGCGCATCACCGCCTTGGAGGCGCGGTAGACCGACGTGAGATTGGTGTCGAGGATGGCCTGCCAGTCCTCGTCGCGCATGCGCATCAGCAGTTGGTCGCGGGTGATGCCGGCGTTGTTGACCAGGATGGAGAGCGCGCCGACGTCCTTGCCAATCGCATCGACCAGCGCTTCGATCGCACCGGGCTCGGTGACGTTGAGCACGCGGCCCTGGCCGCCGTGCGGCGCCAGGCGTTCGCCGATCGCGGCGGCGCCGCTTTCGCTGGTGGCGGTGCCGATCACCGTGGCGCCCTGGGCGGCCAGTTCGTCGGCGATCGCCGCGCCGATGCCGCGGCTGGCGCCGGTGACGAGGGCGATTTCACCTTGCAGAGTCTTGCTCATCGTTGTGCTTCCTGAGGTCGATGTGATGAGTCGTGATGCGCTGTGTCGCGGCCGCTCAGGCCCACTCGGCGCGCACCGCGTCGAGCTCGGCCGGCGCACCGATGGCACGCGCGTCTAGGCTCTTGTCGATGCGCTTGATCAGGCCGGCCAGCACCTTGCCCGGGCCGCATTCGGCCACGCGGGTGGCGCCGCCGGCGGCCAGCGCCTGCACGCATTCGGTCCAGCGCACCGGCAGGTAGAGCTGGCGCTGCAGCGCGCCGCGGATGTCCTCGATCTTGGCGTAGGCGCGCGCCTCGGCGTTCTGGATCACCGGAATGGAAGGCTGCTGCCAGTTCAACGTGGCCATGCGCTCGCCGAGCCTGTCCGCCGCCTCGCTCATCAGCGCGCAATGCGAAGGCACCGATACGGCGAGCTTGATCGCCTTCTTCACGCCCAGTTCCGCCAGCCGCGCCAGCGCGCGGTCGACTGCCTCGGCATGGCCGGCGATCACCAGCTGGCCCGGCGAATTGAAGTTGGCCGGCGACACCACCTGGCCCTGCGCGACTTCCGCGCACACGGCGGCGATCTGCGCGTCGTCGCCGCCCAGGATGGCGGCCATCGCGCCCACGCCGGCGGGCACCGCGGCCTGCATCAGGCGGCCGCGCTCGGCGACCAGGGCGGCCGCATCGTGCAGCGACAGCGCGTCGGCGCAGACCAGCGCGCTGTACTCGCCCAGGCTATGGCCGGACAGCTGCGCCGGCAGCGCGCCGCCCAGCTTCCGCCACACGCGCCACGTCGCCACGCTGGCGGCCAGCAGCGCGGGCTGGGTGTTCTCGGTGCGGTTCAGCGCGTCTTCCGGCCCCTGCTGGCTGAGCGCCCACAGGTCGACGCCGGCACCCTGCGAGGCCTCGTCGAAAGCGGCCTGCACCTCGGCATGGGCGGCGGCCAGTTCCGCCAGCATGCCCACGGATTGCGAGCCCTGGCCGGGAAAGACGAATGCGAGCGAAGCGGCGTGCTGAGTCATGCAGGCGGGAATTCCATCGAGGAAAAGCGGAATGGTGCCAGCAACGCGGGCCATGCGCAGCCGTATTCGCGTCGACGGCACCTGCGCAAACGAACATGCCGCCCGAAGGCGGCATGGCGTTTGAAACGTCAGGCGAGGCTCAGTAGCGCAGCAGCGCCGAGGCCCAGGTGAAGCCGCCGCCGAACGCCTCCAGCAGCAGGTTCTGGCCACGCTGCACCTTGCCCGAGCGCACCGCGTAGTCCAGCGCCAGCGGCACCGAGCCGGCCGAGGTGTTGGCGTGCTTGTCGACCGTGACGATGACCTTGTCCATCGGCATGGACAGGCGCTTGGCGGTGGCTTCGATGATGCGCAGGTTGGCCTGGTGCGGGATCAGCCAGTCCAGCTGGTCGGCGTGCATGCCGGCGGCAGTGAGGGTTTCCTCGACCAGCGCGTCCAGCGTCTTCACCGCGACCTTGAACACTTCGCGGCCGGCCATGCGCACGAGCACGCCATGGTTCTTCTCGTTGTCCTTGAAGCCGACCGACACGCCGACCGGGTTGTACAGCAGTTCCTTGTGGCCGCCGTCGGCATGCAGGCAGGTGGCGTAGATGCCGGGCTCCGAGGAAGCCTCCAGCACCACGGCGCCGGCGCCGTCGCCGAACAGCACGCAGGTGGTGCGGTCGTCCCAGTCCAGCATGCGAGTCAGCGTCTCCGCGCCGATCACCAGCACTTTCTTGGACTGGCCGCTGCGGATGAACTTGTCGGCCACGCCCAGCGCGTAGACGAAGCCCGAGCAGGCCGCGTTGACGTCGAATGCCGCGCAGCCGTTGGCGCCCAGGCGGTGCTGCACCAGGCAGGCGGTGGACGGGAAGATGATGTCGGGCGTGGTGGTGCCCATCACGATCAGGTCGAGCTCGGAGGCCTTCACGCCGGCCGCTTCCAGCGCGCGCTGCGCCGCCTGGGTGGCCAGGTCGCCGGTGGTCTCGCCGTCGGCGGCGATATGGCGCTGGCGGATGCCGGTGCGCTCGCGGATCCATTCGTCGCTGGTATCGACGAACTTCTCCAGGTCGGCATTGGTGACGACGCGCTCCGGCAGCGCGCTGCCGGTGGCGATGATGCGGGAATAGATCTGGGCCATGGACTGTCCGTCGGCGGATACGGCGCGCGACGTCACCCAGGCCTGGGAGAACGTCCGCACCGAGACCGCAAAGTTACGTTCGTGAGCGCCTAAACGCAAAGCGGCGCGTCACCGCGCCGCTTCGTGGAAGCGAATCCTCGCGAGGGGCAAACCCTCGCGCGAACGCTCAGTCCTCTTCGACCACCGAGGTGTTGGTGTCGATGACCTTCTTGCCGCGGTAGTAGCCATCCTTGGTGACGTGGTGGCGGCGATGCACTTCGCCACTGGTCGGATCGGTGGCCAGCTGCACGGTCTTCAGCGCATCGTGCGAACGACGCATGCCGCGGGTGGACGGGGTTTTGCGGCTCTTGGCAACGGCCATGGCGAGTCTCCAGCTAAGCGTTATTTCTTGAGTTCGCGCAGGATCGCGAACGGGTTGTCGGAACGTCCCTCGCCCGAATCCGCTTCGGGCGATGGGGGCACTACATCGTCGGGCAGCGTGCTGTCCGGATTGACCGGGACCAGCGGCAGCGCCAACAGCAATTCGTCTTCGATCACGTCCGCGAGGGCCAGCTTGCCGTCCTCGGCGACCAGGAGCGGCTCGCTGCCCGGGGGCAAGGCTGCTTCTTCGCGCTCGAAACGGATCAGGCCGAGCCGGGTGTCGACGTGCACGGGGAGCACGAACGGCTCCAGCGAACGTTGACAGATCACCGTGAGCGGCGCTTCGACGCGTACGTCGAGGTACGCGTTGTCGAACCCGTCACGACCGAAATCCAGCTCGAACCGGACCTCGCCTTCGGTACCGGCGAGGGCTTCGCTCAGGCGCCGCATGGCGGCGATGGGCAAGGCTCCCTGGAACGAACGCCGCGCCGAGACCATGCGCCAAGCGTCCACGGACTCTGGCAGTGTCACGGACATAATCGAGAAATCATAGGTTTGCGCCGGGCCCAAGTCAACATCTTGTTTACCTGGCCGGATCCGGCAGCCACATATGCTATCCGGCTTCATCCATGCCGTCTCGATCTATCCCCGTCCAGGAACGTGACTCGCGTCGATCCGGGCCTTTTGCCTGAACGGCCCCCATGCGGCAGACTGCGCCCTCCTCGTTGCCGAGCCGCTCCGTCTCACGTGAACGACCTCCTGACGTACGGCCTGGCCACCTTTTGCGTTTTCGCGGTCATCGTCGCGGCCGGCGGCGTCTGGCTGCGCCGCAAAGGCAATCAACGCTCGAACAGCCTGCACCAGCTGCTGGAGCTGGCCGACCGGCTGGAAGCGGACCTCAAGACTTGCCGCGCCGGCCTGCAGCAGGCCCATGCGGTGATGTCGCTCAATCCCGACAAGCCCGCCGCCAGCGAACAGGAAGCCCGCCAGGCGATCGAGGCCGGCCTGCGCTCCCTGCTGCAGCAGCGCATCTGGATCCGCGACCAGGCACCGCACGCCAGCCAGGACCAGCTCGACCAGGCCGTCACCGCGATGGCCGAGACGCGCAGCCGCCTGGCCCCCCTGCTGGAAGCGCTGAACGACGCCCAGCACGCGCTGGACGACGCCATGCGCGAGCACATCCAGCGCGACTCCAACGCATGAGTCC
Source organism: Dyella marensis (assembly GCF_900112865.1). GTDB lineage: Bacteria > Pseudomonadota > Gammaproteobacteria > Xanthomonadales > Rhodanobacteraceae > Dyella_D > Dyella_D marensis_A. The sequence continues at coordinate 527,157 of NZ_FONH01000001.1, forward strand.
GCCCCGCCTGGTGCTGGGCTCCACCTCCCGCTACCGCGCCGAGCTGCTGCGCCGGCTCTGTCCCGAGTTCGAACAGCGCGCCCCCGGCACCGACGAAACCGCCCTGCCCGGCGAAGCTCCGGCCGCGCGGGCGCTGCGCCTGGCCGTGGCCAAGGCCGAGGCGGCCGCGCAGGGACTGGACGATGCATTGGTGATCGGCTCCGACCAGGTCGCCGAACTCGACGGGCGAATGCTGGACAAGCCCGGCACGCCCGGGCTCGCCCGCGAGCAGCTGGCCGCCAGCTCCGGCCGCGTGGTGCATTTCCACACCGCGCTGTGCCTGTTCGATACGCGCAGCGGCCAGGGGCAGGTGCATATGGATCACACCCGCGTGCAGTTCCGCGCGCTGGACGCGGCGGAAATAGCCCGCTACGTGGAACGCGAACAGCCGCTGGACTGCGCCGGCAGCTTCAAGTGCGAAGGCCTGGGGATCAGCCTGTTCGAACGCATCGACAACGAAGACCCTTCCGCGCTGATCGGCCTGCCGCTGATCGCGCTGGCCCGCCTGCTGCGCGCGGCGGGCGTGGCGCTGCCCTAGCGGAACGCCGCGGCGCCTTCGCGCCAGATTACGCACTGCGCCGGCGCGATCGCCGGCTGGCCGGCCATCGGCACGCGCCCCTCGTAGAACGCGATGCGCTTGCGGCCGTCGAACAGATCCAGCCGGCGCAGCGCCTGCGCAGCGGCGATCCGGTCGCACAGCGAACCCAGCCAGTCGGAGCGCTCGCGGATGCGCAGCGATGTCTCGTCCACCGCCAGCAGCATCGGCGCGCCGGCATGCGCCTGGCGCAAGGCGGCTTCGTCGCGCTGCCACACGGCCAGCTGCGGCGCGCGGCCGTGCTTGGTGTTGAGCGGACTGTCCAGCGCGTAGACGGGCACGGCGCCATCGAGCTGGAAATCGATCTCCGCGGCGAGCATGAAATTGTCGGCCACCAGCGCGCCCGGATGGGCCGCCAGCAACTCGCGCGCGGCGGCGCCGCTTTCGCGCCAGCCCACGAAGCGCGCCGGAAAGGCCTTCCATCCCGCCAGCGCGTCCGCGCCGGCGGGGCTCGCGGCCAGGCCCAGGTACGCCAGCCCGCACAGATGCCCGAAGAAGGCCATGCCCACGGCGGCGATGATGGTCCGCCGGATCCAGCGCCGTCCCCACAACGGACGCAACAGCACCGGCAATGCGCCAAGCAAGGGCAGATACCCCGGCAGCGGCCAGTGCGCGCGGAAACGCACGTCATCGGCGAACAGCCCAAGCACGAAATACAACACGACGAAGCACAGCGAAGCGATCGCAATCAGATCCCACGGCGCGCCTTCGCCGCGCCGCCGCCAGCTGCGCCACGCGGCCCACAGCAGCAGGCCGTACAACAGCGGCGTGCATGCCGCCGCCTGCTCCAGCGGCTGCACCAGCGCATCCGCATGGAAGCTCCACGGATTGCGTTCGACCAGCTGGAACGCCACGCCCGCACCGCGCTGCTGCCAGTTGGCAATCAGCAGCGGAACCAGGCCCGCCAGCGAGACAGCCAGCGCCATCCAGAATCCCGGCCGGCGCCATTGCACGCGCCCGCGCGGCGTCAGCACGAACAGCAGCAGGCCGGCCAGCATCGGCATCACCGCGCGGTAATGCGTGAGCCAGCACACCGCCAGCGCGACGCCGAGCAGCAGCCAGTCGAGCAGGCGGTCGTCCTGCATCGCGCGCAGCAGCGCATACAGCGCGAGCATGCTCGCCACCGTCAGCGGCACATCCGGCACCGCCATCACGCCGAGCGTGCCGGCCAGCGGCAGCGCCAGGCACAGCAGCCCGGCCTGCCAGCCGGCGCGCGCATCGAAGGCGCGGCGGGCGAACGCGACCACCAGCCACGGCAGCGCGCTGCCGAGCAGCAGGAACGGCCAGCGCATGCCGAGCACGCCGTGGCCGGCCAGCACTTCGCCGAGGCGGATCATCCACGCGGTCAGCGGCGGCAGGTCGCTGTAGCCCCAGGCCGGATGCCGGCTCTCCTGCCAGTAGAAGGCCTCGTCGCCGAACGGCGCCAGCTGCGCGGCGACCGCCACGCGCGCCGCCAGCAGCACGAGAAAGGCAATGAGAAACGCGCCTCGCCAGCGTGCGAGGCCGGGGGCTACACTGCCGCGATCACGCATGGTCATGCCCTTGCCCTTCTTCACTCCACGTTTCCTTCTCCCACGCGAGCCCATGTCCGCGATCACTCCGCTCCACGATGACGCCCTGCACTCCCGCCTCGACGCCGCCATGGCGCAGGTCAACCAGGTCCTGCTGGGCAAGCCGCGCCAGGTGAAACTCGCCTTCACCTGCCTGATCGCCGGCGGGCACCTGCTGCTGGAGGACGTGCCCGGCGTGGGCAAGACCACGCTGGCGCATGCGCTCGCCGCGAGCTTTGCGCTGGAGTTCCAGCGCGTGCAGTTCACCAGCGACCTGTTGCCGTCGGACATTATCGGGGTGAGCGTCTACGAGCGCGAGACCGGGCAGTTCCGCTTCCATCCCGGCCCGATCTTCACCGGCCTGCTGCTGGCGGACGAGATCAACCGCGCCACGCCGAAGACGCAGAGCGCGCTGCTGGAGGCGATGGCCGAGGGCCAGGTCACCGTGGACGGGCAGACGCATGCGCTGCCGCAGCCGTTCTTCGTGGTCGCCACGCAGAATCCGCTGGACCTGGCCGGCACCTTCCCGCTGCCGGATTCGCAGCTGGACCGCTTCATGCTGCGCGTTTCGCTGGACTATCCGGACGCCGCCGCGGAACGCGCCCTGCTCACCGGCAGCGACCGCCGCGACCTGCTCGCGCAGATGAGCCCGCAGCTGGACGGCCCCGCGTTGTCGATGCTGCATCGGCAGGCGCAGGCGATCACCGCCAGCCCGGCCCTGCTCGATTACCTGCAGGCCCTGCTCGCCGGCAGCCGCCGCCATGCGGACATCCGCGTCGGCCTGTCGCCGCGCGCCGGCCTGGCCCTGCTCAATGCCGCGCGCACCTGGGCCATGCTGTCCGGCCGCGGGCATGTGCTGCCGGAAGATATCCAGGCGCTGTTCGTGCCGCTGGCCGGGCATCGCCTGGTGCCGGCGCGCGGCGCCAACGGGGACGCGCTCGCGCGCCAGCTGCTCGCCGAGGTGGCGGTGGATTGATGGCCATGGCCGTGGCCGAGACCTACCGTCGCGTGCAGCAATGGGCCGAGCGGCGCCTGCCCGCGCTCACCCGCTACCGGCGACTGGAAAGCCTGCCGATCGAACTGCACCGGCGCCGCATTTACATCGTGCCCAGCGGCTTCGGCGCGGCGTTCGGCGTGCTGCTGCTGATCATGCTGGCCGGCGCGCTCAACTACGCCAACAACGCGGCGCTGCTGCTCACCTGCCTGCTGGCGGCAGCTTGTGTGTCGAGCATGCTGGTGGCGTTCCGCACGCTGGACGGACTGCGCCTGAGCGCGATCCAGGCCGGCCATGCGATCGCCGGCGAACCGCTCGCGCTGCAGCTGCACGTGGAAGCGGGCGTGCGCCTGCGGCAGGCGATCCGCGTCGAGCTGGACGGCCAGACCCATGCCTTCGCCATCCCCGTGCACGAAACGCTGGCGGTGGAAGTGCCGCTGCCGACCGAGCACCGCGGCTGGCAGCCGCTGCCGCGCATCCAGCTGTGGACCAGCTGGCCGCTCGGGCTGTTCCGCGCCTGGAGCTGGCTGTATCCGGAGATGTCGGTGCTGGTGTGGCCACGGCCGGAAGCCGCCGGGCCGCCGCCGCGCTCGCCCACCGACGATCCGATCCACCAGCGCCTGCATCACGGCGACGACCTGGCGGCGCTGCGCGATTACCGCGCGGGCGATCCGCAGCGGCGCATCGCGTGGAAGGCCAGCGCGCGGCATGAAGGCCTGCTGGTGAAGGATTTCGAGCAGCCGCGCCCGCGCCTGGAATGGCGCCTGGACTGGCGCGACCTGCGTCATCTGGACAGCGAATCGCGCATCGCCCGCCTGGCCCGCTGGCTGGGCGAGGCCGAGGCCCGCGGCGTGCCGTCGAGCCTGTGGCTGCCGGGCGAGGAGATCGCCCATGGCGCCGGTCCCGCGCATTACGCGCGCTGCATGAACGCGCTGGCGAAACTGCCGTGAGCTCGATCGTGAGCCGCCTGCGGCGCAAGCGCGAAGAGGCGCCGCTGGAGGCGCGCCCGTTCGACCTGCTCTGCCTCACCGCCGCGGTGGTGCTGGTGCTGCACGCCATGCAGCTGCCGCCGTGGCTGGACGCGCCGCTGGCTGTCGTGCTCGCGCTGCGCTGGTGGCAGCGCCGGCGCAAGCCGGGGCGCGCGCCGGTCTATCTGAAGCTGCCGCTGGTGGTGCTGCTGGCCGCCACGGTGATCTTCCACTACGGCAACATTTTCGGCCGCGAGCCCGGCTCCGCGCTGGCGGTGGGCCTGCTGGTGCTGAAGCTGCTGGAAACCGAGACGCCGCGCGATGCCAAGGTCGCGGTGGCGTTCGCCTGCTTCACCCTGATGGCCGCGCTGCTCTCGGACCAGGGCATGGTCGCCACCTTCGTGGTGAGCCTCGGCCTGCTCCCGGCGGTCGCCAGCATGCGCGCGCTGCAGCCGGCGCGGCTGCCCACCAGCCTGCGGCGCGAACTGCTGCCGGCGTTCGGCCTGCTGCTTGCCGCCTTGCCGCTGTCGCTGCTGGCCTTCGTGCTGGTGCCGCGGCTCGATTCGCCGCTGTGGGGCGCACCGCCGTCGGGACAGGCGCGCACTGGACTGAGCGAGGGAATGTCCCCGGGCGATTTCGTCGACCTGCTCACCGACAACCACCCTGCCCTGCGCGCCAGCTTCGACAGCGAACCGCCGGCGCCGGCGCAGCGCTATTTCCGCGCCTACGTGATGTGGCATTACGACGGCCGCCGCTGGAGCACGCTGCCGACCGGACGCCAGCCGGTGCCGGTGGAATACCGGGACAGCATCGGCTACCGGATCTCGCTGGAGCCGACCAACCAGCGCATCCTGCCGGCGCTCGACGTGCCGCTGTCGGCACCGGGCAACGCGATCCTCGGCACCGATCGCGCGATCACCAGCACCAAGCCCGTGCAGGATCCGCTGACCTACGAGCTGCGTTCGGCCCTGAGCTACCGCCTGCAGCCGGAGCTCGACGAAAGTTCGCGCCGGCGCGCCCTGCAATTGCCGGCCGAGTTCAATCCGCGCACGCTGGAACTGGCCGGGCAATGGCGGCGCACCTTCGCCGGGCGCGACGACCTCATCGTCAAGGCGGCGCTGGCGCTGTTCCACGAAGGCGGCTTCAGCTACACGCTGGCCCCCGCGCCGCTGGGCCGCGACGCGGTGGACGATTTCCTGTTCTCCACCCACGAAGGCTTCTGCGAACACTACGCCTCGGCCTTCACCGTGCTGATGCGCGCCGCCGGCGTGCCGGCCCGCGTGGTCACCGGCTACCAGGGCGGCTACTGGAACAAGCTCGGCCAGTACCTGCTGGTGCGCCAGTCCGATGCCCACGCCTGGAGCGAGGTATGGCTGGACGGGCGCGGCTGGATCCGCGTCGATCCCACCGCCGCGGTGCGCCCGGAACGGGTCAGCCTGGGCGCCGCGGCGGCCGCGGCGGCCGGCCAGTCCGAATGGCAGGGCATCGCCTGGCTGCGCGAGATGCGCAACCGCTGGGACGTGGTCAACCGTTGGTGGAACGAAGGCGTTATCGGCTTCGATGCACTCAGGCAACGCGGGCTCCTCACGCCATTCGGCGTCCGCAACACGGATACGACCACCCTGAGCGTGCTGCTGGCGGCCAGCAGCGTGGCGTTCGCGGTCATCGGCCTGATCTGGGCCCTGTGGCGGCGACGCGACGAAGACCCCCTGCGGGCCGCGCTGCGCACGCTGGAACGCAGGCTGGCCAAGGCCGGCGTGGCGCGCAGGAGCAGCGAGGGCCCGCAGCATTACCTGCAGCGCGCGGCCAGGGCCCTGCCCGGGCAGCGCGAGCAGCTGGACCAACTGATGAGGAGCTACCTGGACCTGCGCTACGCCCACCAGACCCCGCCGCCTGAACCCCTGCGACGGTTCCGCCGGGCGGTGCGGGATTTCAGACCTCGACACGTGGTCAAATGAACCGAACGAATTGAACTCTTCGGATAAAGGAATATCCGCCCGATCATGGAGAAAGCGGTCATGTCCATTCGCAAACACCTCGCCATCGCGGCCGTGACGGCCACCCTGGCGGCCTGCGCCACGGTTCCCCAGCCGTTGCAGGGCACCTATACCGAGATCAGCACGGCCCAGGCGCAGCAAGGCGGCGCCGGCGGCAGCAAGGTCCGCTGGGGCGGCGAGATCATCAAGACCGAACCCGGTCCGCAGGAAACCTGCTTCTTCCTGCTGTCGCGCCCGCTGGACAGCGAGGCGCGCCCGAAGATGGCCACCGACAACGACAGCCAGGGCCGCTTCGTGGCCTGCCGCGCCGGCTTCTACGATCCGGAAGTGTTCGCGCGCGGCCGCGAGCTGACCGTCACCGGCACCCTGCACGGCACCGTGTCGCAGAAGGTCGGCGAATACGACTACGCCTATCCGCGGGTCGAGGCCGACGTGGTCTACCTGTGGCCCAAGCGCGTCGCCGTGCGCTACCCGCCGGGCTACTACGACCCGTTCTGGGGTCCGGGCTTCGGTCCGTACTGGGGCCCGGGCTGGGGTCCGTGGGGCGACCCGTTCTGGTACCAGCCGCGGGTGATCGTGGTGCCGCGGCCGGTGCATAAGTAAGCCGCTTGCACGGACAAAAAAACGCCGGCCTGAGGCCGGCGTTTTTTTGTCCTGACGTAGGTTGGGGTGAGCACAGCGAACCCCAACGAACCTCCCAGCGCCACCGCCACGTTGGGGTTCGCTGCGCTCACCCCAACCTACGCCGTGGCAAGGCTCAGCCCGGCGGCCAATGCATCCGACGCCCGGCCAGCAGATGCACATGCAGGTGAAACACCGTCTGGCCACCGTGCTCGTTGCAATTGATCACCGTGCGATAACCATCTTTCGCCAGACCCTGCTCGCGTGCATACGCCGCCGTGGCCAGCAGCAGCTTACCCAGCAGCTCGGCATCCCCGGGCCCGGCTTCGTCCAGCGTGGCGATCGCGCGCTTGGGCACGAACAGCACATGCACCGGCGCCTGCGGGTTGAGGTCGCGGAAGGCCAGCACGTCGTCGTCCTCGTAGACGATGTCGGCGGGAATCTCGCGGCGGATGATCTTTCCGAAAATGGTGTCGGCCATGCGTCGGCTTCCTTCGGTCTATGACTCAACCCAGCGGCTGGCGGCTGCCGAAGGCGTGCGCCAGCGTGCTGCGGTCGACGTATTCCAGCTCGCCGCCCAGCGGCACGCCATGCGCGAGCCGGGTCGGCTTCACCTTGGCCGCGCGCGCCAACTGCGCGAGATAGTGCGCGGTGGCCTCGCCTTCCACGGTGGGATTAGTGGCGATCACCATTTCCTCGATCTCGCCCTCGGCCAGGCGCTCGGTGAGCAGGTCCAGGCCCAGCTCTTCCGGCCCCAGTCCGTCCAGCGGCGACAGGCGTCCCAGCAGCACGAAGTACTGCCCGCGATAGCCGGTGGCCTGCTCGATCGCCGCCAGCTCGGTCGGCGACTCCACCACGCACAGCACCTGCCGGTCGCGGCTGCTGCTGGCGCAGATCGGGCACACCGGTTCCTCGCTGAAATTGCGGCAGCGCGTGCAGTTGCCGATGCGCTGCATGGCCTGCTCCAGCACTTGGGCCAGGCGCAGGCCGCGCTCGCGTTCGCGCTCCAGCAGATGGAAGGCCATGCGCTGCGCGCTCTTGCCACCCACGCCGGGCAGGCAGCGCAGGGCTTCGATCAGGTCGGTGAGAAGCTTGCTCACGCGCTTAGAACGGCATCTTGAAGCCGGGCGGCAGGTTCATGCCGGAGGTCACGCCGCCGAGTTTGTTCTTGCTGGCCTCGCCGACCTTGTTGACCGCGTCGTTGATCGCCGCGGCGACCAGGTCCTCGGCCATCTCCGGATCGTCCGCGAACAGCTTGCGGTCGATCTGCACGCGGCGCACTTCGTGGGCGCCGCTCATCACCACCGTGACCAGGCCGCCGCCGGACGTGCCGGTGACTTCCAGCTTGGCGATCTCTTCCTGCGCGCGCTTCATTTCTTCCTGCATGCGCTGCGCCTGCTGCATCAGCTGGCCGATCTGTCCTCTCATGACGCGTACTCCGAAGGCTTGAGGTTTTCAGGGTTCAAACGGCTTGACCGACTGCGGCAGCACGCGCGCGCCGAATTCGCGACGCAGCGACTGCACCAGCGGGTCTTCCTCGATCGATTGCTCGGCGGCCGACTGCGCGACCGAACGCGCATTGGCCGCGCGCGCGGCGGGCGTCTCGCCGCCGCCGGAGCGGTCGTCCACGAAACGCAGGCGGATGCGCTCGCCCAGCGCCTGGCTGATGCGCTCTTCCATCTGCCCGACCATCGGTTCCACCGCCAGGTGCATGTACATCGGCTGCAACGCCAGCACCAGGGTCGAACCCTCGCGCTCGCGCAGCACGGCGTTCTGCGCCAGCTGGCCCATCGGTCCGCGCAGGCTGGCCTGTTCGATCAGGCTGTCCCAGTGCGGCAGGCCGCGCGAGTCGAGCGCCGGCGCGGCGCGCGGCGCCGGCACCGGGGCAGGTTCCATGCGCGGCGGCAGCGTTTCCGCCTGGCGCGGCGCCGGGCGTTCCATCGCAGGAGCGGGAGCAGATGCCGGCATCGGCGGCGCGCTGCGTGCCGGTGCCGGCGCGGGCGCAGCCGCCGGGCGCGGCGCGGCAGCAGGGCGCTCGGCACGCGTCGGCTCGCCCTCGCCCGCCGGGCGGAACGCCAGCATGCGCAGCAGCGCCATCTCGAAACCGGTGCGCGCATCGGGCGCCAGCGCGAGGTCGCGGCGGCCACCGATGGCGATCTGGTAATACAGCTGCACGTCTTCCGGGCCGAGCCGCTCGGCCAGCGCGGCGAGCGCTGCCTCGTCGCCGCCGTCGCCTTCGGGGCGATAGCCCGGCACCAGCTGGAACAGCTGCAGGCGATGCAGCACGGCGGCCAGGTCGTCCAGCACGCCGCCGAAGTCCGGCGAGAACGAGGCGATCCGCGCGCACTCAGCCATCAGCTGGTCGCCGTCGCCGGCGGCCAGCGCATCGAGCACGCCCAGCACCTGGCCGCGCGCGACGCTGCCCAGCATGGCGCGCACGTCGTCGACCTTGAGCGCGCCGCCGCCGTAGGCGATCGCCTGGTCCAGCAGCGACAGGCCGTCGCGCAGCGAGCCGTCGGCGGCGCGCGCCAGCTCGACGATGGCGCCGTCCTCGTAGGCGATGCTCTCGGCGCCCAGGATGTGGCGCATCTGCCCGGAGATCTGCTCCGGCAGCAGGCGCTTGAGATTGAACTTGAGGCAGCGCGACAGCACCGTCACCGGCAGCTTCTGCGGGTCGGTGGTGGCGAGCAGGAATTTCACGTGCGGCGGCGGCTCTTCCAGCGTCTTCAGCAGCGCATTGAAGGCCGGCTTGGACAGCATGTGCACCTCGTCGACCAGGTACACCTTGAAGCGGCCGCGCGCCGGCGCGTACTGCGCGTTCTCGATCACTTCGCGCACGTCGTCCACGCCGGTGTTGCTGGCCGCGTCGATCTCCAGCAGGTCGACGAAGCGGCCGGCATCCACCGCCGTGCAGACCGCGCACTCGCCACAGGGATCGGCCGACTCGCCGCGCTCGCAGTTGAGCGACTTGGCGAAGATGCGCGCGATGGTGGTCTTGCCCACGCCGCGCGTGCCCGTGAACAGGTAGGCATGGTGCATGCGGCCGGTGTCGAGCGCATTGGTGAGCGCGCGCACCACATGCTCCTGCCCGACCAGTTCGGCGAACTTGCGGGGGCGCCATTTGCGCGCGAGTACCTGATAGGACATGCGTTGAAAGCCTGCTGGACGCCGGAGCCGCCGATGCCGTTCCGGCAACGCGGCGAGGACGGGAATGAAGTGGCGGGATACTAACTTGGGGCGACGCCCGATTGTGCCAAGTCGGCTGCGGCAAGTCAGTACGAACGGCGGCGCGAGCGCGCGGTGGCGAGGCTTGAAAATGCAGGCCCGAAAAGGCGGCGACCCCGCCAGCCACACCCCGGCACCCGAATCGTTCGCTACCGTTGCTCCCTTCCGGGCCTGGCGGAATTTACGAACTATCGTCGCGGGGGGACCGACGGGGTCACCATAGACGTCGGGCTTCAAGCCCTTGGCGACGTTCCGCCGGGCGGAACGTCATGCGATTTCACTGGCGGAGAGGGCGGGATTCGAACCCGCGATACGGGTATAAGCCGTATACACACTTTCCAGGCGTGCTCCTTCAACCACTCGGACACCTCTCCGCGATGGTGAAATCGCCCTGTCGGGCCATCGGGCCCGGCAAAGAGGGGGAATCATAGCGGCAGCCCGGAGCCCAAACAAGCCGGCTCAGCCGGCATCCGGCCGCGGCGGCGTGGGCGACGGCAGTGCGATCCGCTCGCCGGTCGAGGCCATGACGTAGCCGCGAGCCGCCAGGGCCGCGCCGTCGTCCGCGCTGCCGTAGTGGTACAGGCGCAGGCGCTGGCGCAACGGGTGCGGATATTCGCGCTCGATATCGTCGATGCCGGTATGCGAGGGATTGCCCACCAGGCCGCAATCGTGCGCGATCAACTCGGTGCCGGCCGCGTAGCGCGCCAGCATCTCCGGCACCGGCCGGGTGTCGCCGGTGTAGGCGAAGCTGCCGCCCAGGGCCAGGCCGAACGAGGTCTGCGGCAGATGGTGCCGGGTGGGAAATACGTCGAACCACAGCCCGTCCAGCCAGAAGCCGCGGTGGCAGGGCACCAGTTGGAATGCCTCCCAGAAGTTCACCCCGCCTTCGGCCAGCACGCCGGGATAATCCGCCACCCGCGCCTGCAGCCAGCTCATCAGCGCCGCGTGCACGAACAGCCTGGTGCGCCCGCGCCGCGCCTCGTCGAACCACAGCCGGAAGAACAGCCGCTCCATGCCGCCGACGTGGTCCATGTGGGTGTGCGTGATGAACAGCGCGGGCGGCACATCGCCGTAGGCGGCGACGTAGCGGTCCAGCGTGTCGGGCCCGCAGTCGATCAGCAGCAGCGGCTTGCCGTCGCGCTCCAGCACCGCGGCCGAAGAGCCGAGCTCCACCGCATGCGCGGCGCCGACGCCGAGGAAATGCAGGCTCCAGGTCATGCGGCCGCTCCCATACGTGTGCGCTGCCTGCTCATGGCTCGTCGCCGCCGACGCCGAAGGTCGCGGTGTAGCCCTGTTCCAGCGGTTGCCACAAGGTCTTCTCGAATACCGCCTCGCTCTCGGCCATCGCGCCCAGTTTCACCAGCGAGCGGCGCAGGCGCTGCAGGTTGGCGGTGCGCCAGGCTTCGGCGGGCGGGCGGCGTTCGCCGCGGTCGAAATCGATCAGGTACAGCTGCGACTCCGCCACCAGGATGTTGTGCGCATTGAGATCGGCATGCCACACGCCGGCGCGGTGGAAGCGCGCGACCAGCTCGCCGGTGCGCTGCGCCAGTTCGGCGTCCAGGCGGCCCCAGGCCAGGCATTCGGCCAGGGTGCGTGCCGAGGCGACGTGCCGGGTGATCAGGTCGGCGGTATAGAACGGCCCCTGCCGCCGATAACGCGCGGCGATCGGCGCCGGCACCGGCAGGCCTTCGCGCGCCATCGAGGCGAGCAGGCGGAATTCGGCGAAGCTGCGCGTGCGCTCGGCGCCGGTCCACAGGTAACGGTCGCCCATCAAGCGCGCCACCATGCCGCCGCGGCGATAGTGGCGCAGCACGCCCTCGCCGGCCGGCGTGCCGACCAGCGCGACGCCGCCGCGCCCGCCGGTCTGCATGCGCAAGGCGCCCAGTTCGCGCCAGTGGCTGGGCATGAACCAGTCGTCGTCGACTTGTGACGAAGCGGCGGAGTCGAACAGAATCGCCCCGCCCGCATTCGTCCGGACCTGCTCTTGCGCCATCATGTCCGACCCGGCACCCCATCCAGTGATCCACTGGATTCTAGCCCAGCGCGTACTACCGACCCCAAGCCCTCATGCCCGCTCCCTCATCGATCTGCCTCCTGCGCACCTCCGCCATCGGCGACGTCACCCACGTGGTGCCGCTGGTGCACACCTTGCGCGCGGCCTGGCCGCAGGCCGAGCTGACCTGGATCGTCGGCAAGCTCGAACGCAAGCTGGTCGGCGACCTGCCCGGCGTCGAGTTCGTCACCTTCGACAAGGGCGCCGGCTGGGCCGGCATGCGCGCGGTGCGCGATGCGCTGCGCGGGCGGCGCTTCGATGCGCTGCTGCAGATGCAGGTGGCGCTGCGCTCCAACCTGCTCAGCCTGGGCGTCAAGGCACGGCGGCGCATCGGCTACGACCAGGCGCGCTCCAAGGATTTGCATGGCCTGGTGATCGGCGAGCGCATTCCCGCCCGCACCGGCGAGCACGTGCTGGATGCGATCGGCAGCTTCTGCGAGCCGCTGGGCCTCAAGCAGACCGAGGTGCGCTGGGATATCCCGCTGCCCGATGAGGCGCAGGCCTGGGCCGCCGGACAGCTGCCGCCGGGTGCGCCGGTGCTGCTGGTCAGCCCTACCTCAAGCCACAGCCTGCGCAACTGGCGTCCGGAGCGCTATGCGGCGGTGATGGACCATGCCGCGCAGCGTGGCTGGCGCGTGCTGCTGGTCGGCGGCCCTTCGCCGGGCGAGCGCAGCATGGCCGATGCGGTGCTGGCGGCCTGCCGCCTGCCGCACACCGACCTCACCGGCAAGGACACGCTCAAGCGCCTGCTGGCGATGCTGTCGCGCGCCTCGCTGCTGCTCACGCCGGATTCCGGCCCGATGCACATGGCCAACGCGGTGGGCTGCAAGGTGCTGGGCCTGCACGCGGCAAGCAATCCGGACCGCTCGGGCCCCTACTCCGACCGCCGCTGGTGCGTGAACAAGTACGACGAGGCGGCGCGCAGGTATCTCGGCAAGCCGGCCAGCGAGATTGCGTGGGGCAGCAAGATCGAGCGCGAGGGTGTGATGGATCTGATCGGAGTCGACGATGTGGTCGAGCGCTTCGAGGCCTTTGCGGCGACGCTATGACGTAGGTTGGGGTGAGCCGCAGGCGAACCCCAACATCGGCAGCACCATGCGCCTCGCATCGTTGGGGTTCGCCTGCGGCTCACCCCAACCTACGCCGATGCCATGCAGTTTCAGACAGCCTTGTAGTCCTGGTACGACTTCTCTTCCACCAGCTGCGAACCCAGCTTGAGGTTGATCTCGCGCTTCACCGCCGCGCGCTCGTCGTTGCGGAAATACACCGCGCGCGCCAGCTCGATGAACTCCTGGTCGAAGGCCTGGGCCTTCTCCTTCAGGCGGATGCGGTCCTCGATGTCCCACAGCGTCTCGTTCACCCCCAGCAGGCGGGCGCGCTCGTCGGCGATGTCGGTGGCGGCGGCCGGATGGGCGGCCCAGGTAGCGTTGAGCTGATCCAGCTCGTTGCGCACATTGGCCAGCTTGGCCGGGTCGGTCATCTGCTTGGACTTGATCTCCAGGATGGTGATCTTGTCGATCAGCTCACCGTAGGACACCGGAACTTGGATCAGGCTCATGGAAACTCCCTTCGAAAACGGGTGGAGCGGACGGGCGGCTCCGGCAGGCGCACATGATAAAGACATTGCGCCGATGGTTCAGCTGATCCGAATAGACTGTGCACGCCTCACTACACCGGGAGAATCCATGAACACCAAGCAGTTCCTCGTCCTGCCCCTGGCAGCGGCGCTCGCCTTCGCCTCCATGGCCGCCACCGCGCAGTCCTCCGCCCCCCGCCGCCCGGCGGTCGATGCCGGCGGCACGCTCAACGGCAACGTGCTGATCCGCCGCGACGGCATCTTCCTGCGCTGCACCCAGTGCGGCACGGTGGAATCGATCGAGCGCAACGTGACCCAGGGCGCCGACCACGGCACCGCCGGCGCGATCATCGGCGCGGTCGCCGGCGGCGTGCTGGGCAACCAGGTCGGCAAGGGCAACGGCCGCAAGGCGGCGACCGTGCTGGGCGCGGTGGGCGGCGGCTTCGCCGGCAACCGCATCGGCCGCGGCGGCACCAACGAAAGCTTCCTGTTGCGCCTGCGCATGGGCGACGGCAGCTACAGCAACGTCACCGTGCCGGATGCCAGCGCGATCCGCGAGGGCGATATCGTGCAGGTGGATCCGGACGGTAACGTCGTGCGCATTCAGTAAGCCTGAAAGCATGGTTTGAATGGCGCGGCCGGTGGCGACACCGGCCGCGCTTTTTTGTGTCCATGGTGTCGAAGGCCCGCCTGCGCACCGGCCGTCATCCTGGCGCAGGCCGGGATTCAGTAGCGACACGGCCGCGATTCTGGCGTGGAACTCAAAGGGTGTTGCTGTTGAGCCTTTTCGCAAAAACCGATCAATGACGCTACTGGATCCCGGCCTGCGCCGGGATGACGCTGGGTGCGAGGACGCAGCAACCGTCGTTTCGTTCGCGTCACTCAGGACGCGCGGCGTGCCTGCACCAGCTTCGCGGCCACGGCGTCGAAGAAAGCCTCCGGCAATACCGCGCGCACCGGCACGGCCCAGGCCTGTGGCGGCGCGAAGGCGGCGCATTTCACGGCGTCCTTCTCGGTCATCAGCACCGGCAGGCTGTCGCCGAAATCCAGTTCGCCGGGCGCATAGGCATGGTGATCGGGAAATGGATGCGCCAGCACTTCGATGCCGCGCGCGCGCAGGTCGTCGAAGAAGCGCTCCGGGTGGCCGATGCCGGCCAGCGCGTGCACGGGCTGGCCGCGAAACGCGTCGAGCGTCTGCACGGTGGCGCCGTGCAGTGCGCGCGCCATGCCGCCCTCGAGACGCATCGGCACTTCATCCGCTGTTGCATCGCCGCCGTTGCAGACACGGAAATCCACTTCGTCAAGGCGCGCCAGCGGCTCGCGCAATGGGCCAGCCGGGAGCAGCCGGCCGTTGCCGAAACGCCGTGCGCCGTCGATCACGCAGATCTCCACGTCGCGGCGCAGGCGGTAGTGCTGCAGGCCATCGTCGGCCAGGATCACATCGCAGCCGGCCTCGATCAGCAGGCGCGCGGCCGCAGGACGGTCGCGCCCTACCGCCACCGGCGTGCCGGCGGCATGGATCAGGCAGGGCTCGTCGCCGAAACGCGCGGGATCGGGGCGCTCGCCGAGCAGCGCGGGGCTCGTTTCCGTGCCGCCATAGCCGCGACTCACGACGCCGGGCCGGAAGCCGCGCGCGCGCAGGGCCTCGACCAGAGCGATGGTCAGCGGCGTCTTGCCGGTGCCGCCCACGCTGACGTTGCCGACCACCACCACGGGCACCGGCAGGCGCACGCTGGACAACCAACCCATGCGGTACTGGCGGCGGCGTAGCCGCGTCACCCCGCCGTACAGCGCCGCCAGCGGCGCGGTCCACCAGGGCGCCGCGCGCTTGCCGTACCAGGCCTCCGCCAGCGTGTCGGCCAGCGCCATGGCGGCTTCAGTCGCTCGCCGCGTCGTGGAACTGCATGCGGTGCAGCGCGGCGTAGTGGCCGCCCTCGGCGAGCAGTTCCGCGTGCGTGCCGCGCTCGACGATGCGGCCCTGGTCCATCACCGCGATCTGGTCGGCATGCTCGATGGTGGACAGGCGATGCGCGATCACCAGGGTGGTGCGGTCGCGCATCAGGCGCTGCAGCGCCTGCTGGATCAGGCGCTCGGATTCGGTATCCAGCGCGCTGGTCGCTTCGTCCAGCACCAGGATCGGCGCGTTCTTGAGGATGGCGCGCGCGATCGCGATGCGCTGGCGCTGGCCGCCGGACAGCATGTTGCCGCCCTGGCCGATCTGGCTGTGGATGCCCTTGGGCAGGCGCTGGATGAATTCCATCGCATTGGCCGCTTCGGCCGCCGCGACGATGTCCTTCTCGCTGGCGCCTTCCAGCTCGCCATAGGCGATGTTTTCCGCCACCGTGCCGTCGAACAGCACCACGCTCTGCCCCACCCAGGCGATCTGCCTGCGCAGCGAGGCCAGGGTGTAGCCGGCGTAGTCGAGGCCGTCCAGCGCGATGGCGCCCGCGGTGGGTTCGTAGAAGCGCGGCAGCAGGCTGACCAGGCTGCTCTTGCCGCTGCCGGAGCGGCCCACCAGGGCGGTGACCGTGCCCGGGCGGCAATACAGATCGACCCCGCGCAGCGCCTCGAAATCGTTGCGCGGATAGGTCAGGCGCACGTCCTCGAACACGATGTCGCCGCGGGTGCGCTCGAGCACGCGGGTACCGGTGTCGACTTCCGGCGGCATGTCGATGATGCCGAACAGGTCCTCGCAGGCGGCCACGCCGCGCTGCACGCTGGCCTGCACGCCGGTGAGGCGCTTGAGCGAAGGCAGCATGCCGCCCATCGAGGTGAGCACGGTGATGAACACGCCGGGCGAGATGCTGTCGATCACGTCCGGCCGCGTGCCCAGGTACACCAGCAGGGCCAGCGCGAACGCGGCCGCGGTCTGGATGGTGGCGCTGGAGAACGCGCTGGTCACCGACACTTTCAGGTTCAGCCGCTTGGAATGCTCGGTGACCTGCTCGAAGCGTTCCGCCTCGCGCTTCTGGCCGCCATAGATGCGCACCTCGCGATTGGCACCGACCGATTCCTCGACCGCGCCGGTCACCGAACCCATGGTGCCCTGGATGCGCTTGCTGATGGTGCGGTAGCGCCGGCTGACCACGGTGACGATCAGCACCACTGCCGGCACCATGATCAGCAAGGCCATGGTGAGGTAGGCGCTGGTCGAGAGCATCACGTACATCATGCCCACGATCATCAGGCCCTCGGTGACCGCCACCTTCAGCGCGTCGGTGGAGGCCTGCGCGACCTGTTCGCTGGTGTAGGTGATGCGCGACACCTGCTGGCCGGAATGCTCGCTGCCGAAGAACGCCGCGGGCAGGCGCAAGTAGGCGTCGAATACGTCGCGGCGGATGTTCTGCACCACGTTGCGCCCGATATAGGCGATGCCGTAGTCGTTGAGCACGATGGCGATGCCGCGCAGCACGAACAGCCCGATGATCCAGATCGGCATCCAGAAGATCAGGTAGGCGTCCTTGTGCGCGAACAGCTCGTCGATCATCGGCCGCAGCAGCTTGGTGAACGCCGCCAGGCAGCCGCTCTCCAGCGCCATGCCGAGGATCGAGACCATGCCCACCACCCAGTAGCGGCGGGTATAGCCGAGCAGGCGCTTGTAGGTCCGCCAGGTCGCGGCGTCCCATACGGAGGCTTTCTTGGCGCTCACTTGCCTACGCTCACTTACCTGGGCCCGCCTGGGTCGGCGTGGTGGCGATGGAGAGCTTGGTGAAACCGAGCTGGCCCAGTGCATCCATCGCGGTGACCACGTTCTGGTGCGGGGTCATGGCGTCGGCGCGGATGGTCACCTGGCGCTCGCGGTCGTCGCCGGCGATGTTGGCGATGGCCTGCTTCAGCGGCTCGATGCCCTGCCCCAGCACCTCGTCGGTGCCGACGTAGTAGTGGCCGTCGCGATCGACCACGATGGTCAGCGCGGGGGCCTGCATATCGCGCTCATCGGCGCTTGCCTTGGGCAGGGTCACCTGCATCCGCGTGTGCTGGACGAAGGTGGTGGTGAGCACGAAGAACATCAGCAGGGTGAGCAGGACGTCGATCAGGGAGATCACGTTGATCTCGAAGTCGTCCTGCCGGCGGTCGTTGCCGATACGCATGCCGGATCAGCCCGCGGTCGACTCGGCGGCGCGGCGCGGACGCGACGGCGCCGGTGCGGCGACGGTCAGCTCGTCCAGCAGCGCGGTGGCCTGCTTTTCCATTTCCACGCAGTAGCCGGCGACCCTGGAACGGAAATAGCGGTGCAGCACGTAGGCGGGAATCGCCACCACCAGGCCGGTGGCGGTGCAGATCAGTGCCTCGCCGATGCCGCCGGCCATTTTCAGCGGATCGCCCACGCCGCCCTTCATCACGTCCAGGAACATGCGGATCAGGCCGACCACGGTGCCCAGCAGGCCGAGCAGCGGGCCGATCAGCGCGATGGTGCCGAGCGTGTTGAGGTAGCGCTCCATGTTGTGCACCACGTGGCGACCGGTGTCCTCGATGCGCTCCTTGATCAGCTCGCGCGGACGGTTGCGCACGGCCAGCGCGGCGGCCAGCAGTTCGCCCAGCGGCGAGCCGTTGGCCAGGGTGGCCAGATGACCCGGATCGAGCTGGCCCGAGCGCGCCCAGTTGCGCACTTCGTCGCCCAGGCCGGGCGGCAGGACCGACTTGCGGCGCAGGGTCCAGCAGCGCTCCAGCACGATCGCCAGCGCGATCGCCGAACAGATCAGGATGGGCAGCATTGCCCAACCGCCAGCCATCAGGATATCCAGCACGATTAACCCACCCATGCGATCGAATTGCAGGCGCGCATCATAGCAGTCCCTTTCCGCGGTTCCGCGGCGCCCGTGGTAATTACGCGACGCGTCGCACATGGCGCGAGAACGGCGCCGCGGCGGACCTATTCACGCCAGTAGCGGAACCGGTGCCGGCGCCATGCACGGACCATGTGCGGCGGCGCATCGGCCGGAAAATCCACCTCGATCGCGCCCTGCTCCGCCGTGTTCAGCATCGGCACCCGGAATGCCGCATAGCGCTGTGCCACCAGCGGATGCGGATGACCGAAGCGGTTGCGCCAGCCGGACGAGACCAGGGCGAGGACCGGCGCGAGCCCGCGGACCAGGTCGGGGCCTGACGAGGTGCGGCTGCCGTGGTGCGGCACCTGCAGCACCAGCGGAGGCCCGGTGCCCACGGCGGCGGGCAGGCCACGCTCCGCCGGCAGGCCGATGTCGCCGGTCAGCAGCACGCGTCCGCCCGTGCCTTCCGCCAGCAACACACAGGAACGGTCGTTGCCGCGCGCCGCCGCTGCGCGCGCCGCCGGGCCGAGCATGCGGAAGCGCACGCCGTCCCAGTTCCAGGACTGCCCCGCCGCGCAGGGGACCGTGGCGATCGGCATGCGCTCCGGTTCGCCGCCCAGCCGCGCCGCCGCCGGATGAGCTTGCGCGACGGCGGGCGCGCCGCCGGCGTGGTCGTTGTCGGCGTGGCTCACCACCAGCAGGTCCAGTCGCGCGATGCCCAGCGCGCGCAGCGACGGCAGCACCGCCGCCTCGCCGAGGTCGAAATCGGAAGGAAAGCGCGCGCCGGCATCGAACACCAGAGCGTGCTCGCGTGTGCGCAGCACCACCGCCAGGCCTTGCCCGACGTCCAGCATCCACAGCCGGAACGCGCCGGGTTGCGGGCGTTGCACCGGTGGCCAGGCCAGGGGCAGGAACAGCAGCGCGCCCAGCCAGCGCATCGGCGTGCCACGCGGAAGCAGCATCCAGCCGGCGCCGAGCAGGGCCAGGCCCAGTGCCCACGGCCTTGCCGCCGGCACGTAGACCTGCGCGCCGGGCCACCCGGCCATCCGTTCGAACAGCCACCACAGTCCCGCGCACAACCAGCCGGCCGCGACCAGCACCGGCCCGGCCAGCGGTGGCGCCATCAGCAGCAGCGCCGTGCCGAACAGGGTCAGCGGCACCACCAGGAAGCTCACCAGGGGTACCGCGAGCAGGTTGGACAGGGCGCCGACCAGGCAAGCCCCGCCGAAGAACCACAGGCTCAACGGCAACAGCGCCACCGCCATCACCGCCTGCGCCAGCGTCAGTTCGCGCAGTGCGCCGCGCCAGCCCTGCGCGCGTGGCGACAGGCTGTAGATCAGGAAGGCCACGCCCGCGAAGGACAGCCAGAAACCGGCGCTCAGCACGGCCAGCGGGTCGGCGGCGAGCATGGCCAGCAAGGCCAGCGCCAAGGCCTGTGCGGACGACACATGGCGCCGCGAACAGCGCGCGAGCGCGACCACCGCGATCATCAGCAGCGTGCGCACGGTGGGCAGGCCGAAACCGGCCAGCGCGCTGTACAGCGCGGCGCACAGCAGCGCCGCCAGGGCCTGGACCTGCCGCCGCGGCACGCGCAGGCCGAACCCGGGCCAGCACGCATACGCCAGCCGCGCCAGCCAGACGCCCGCCACCGCCGCCACGCCGACATGGAAGCCGGAGATGGCGATGAGATGCGAGGCGCCATTGGCGCGCGCCAGCTCCCAGTCGCGCTGGGTCAGGCCACGCGTATCGCCTATCGCGAAGGCGCGCAGCAAGGCGGCCGAACGCACATCGGCGACGCGGCGCTCGATACCGTCGGCGATCGCCGCGCGCCAGCCGTCGACGCAGAACATCCGTACGCCCGTGCTGCGATTGGACGCATCGTCACGCACATAACCCGTGGCGACGATGCCCCGCTCCAGCGCGCTGCGCTCGCCATCGCCGCCGCCGGGATTGACCAGGCCGCGCGGCCGCTTGAGGCGCAGCGTCAGATGCCAGCGTGCGCACGGAACGATCGCGGGAACGGCCTTGCCGCCGGCGGCGTACCAGGCCAGGCGCAGGCGGCCGTCCAGCGCGACGGGTTCATCGCCCACGGCGGCCCGCTCGACGGTGAGCACGAAGCGCGTCGCTTCGGCGCGCACCTGCGGCAGGCCGCTCACCGTGCCCGTCACGCTCAGATCGCGTCCTTCCAGTTCGCGCGGCAGGCGCGATTCCATCGCCCGCACGCCGCACCAGGCGGCCCAGGCCGCGCCAAGCAGCAGGAAGGCCACGCCGCGCGCTTGCGCCGACGACCACGCAAGCCATGCCGACAGGACGAGCACCGGCAGCAGCCATCCCTGCGTCGGCAGTACCGGCATCCATTGCACCGCCAGTACGCCGGCAAGAAACGCGGGCGCCAGCCAGATCGCTGCTTGTTCGCGCACCGTCGCCGTCCATCCGTGGGGATGGCTCAAGTTAACCGGGCGAAGTACGAAGCGAATCCGAAAACGATGTAGGCATCGACCGATGCAGCGCGTCGGCCGATGCCCGGATCAGACAGCCCCGATCAATGCGCGGGACGTTCCCGCAGCACGCCGTTATGCAGCTCCAGCGTGCGATCCATGCGCGCGGCCAGGCGGGTGTCGTGGGTGACCAGCACGAAGCTGGTGCCGATCTCGCGATTGAGCTCCAGCATCAGCTCGTACACGTGATCCGCATTGCCTTCGTCGAGATTGCCGGTGGGCTCGTCGCCCAGCACGCAGGCCGGCCGCGTCACCAGCGCGCGCGCCACCGCGCAGCGCTGGCGTTCGCCGCCGGACAGCTCCGCCGGCTTGTGCGCCAGGCGCTGGCCCAGGCCCACGCGGCCGAGCAGGTCGGAGGCCTGCTTCTGCGCCTGCGGAATCGGCGTGCCGCGGATCAGCAGCGGCATGCACACGTTCTCCAGCGCGGTGAACTCGGGCAGCAGGTGGTGGAACTGGTAGATGAAACCCAGCGAGCGGTTGCGCACACGCCCGCGCTCGGCGTCGGACAGCGCGGACAGCAGCTGCCCTTCCACTTCCACCTCGCCCTTGGTCAGCGTGTCCAGCCCGCCCAGGATGTGCAGCAGCGTGCTCTTGCCGGAGCCGGAGGCGCCGACGATGGCCAGCGTCTCGCCGCGCTTCAGCGCGAAGCTCACGTCGCTGAGCACGTCGGTGTGCAGGCCGCCTTCCTCGTAGGTCTTGGCGATGTGGCTGGCGCGCAGCACGATGTTGTCAGTCATGGATTTACTCATAGCGCAAGGCCTGCGCAGGCTGCGTGCGCGAGGCCCGCCACGCCGGATAGAGCGTGGCAAGCAGCGAGAACAGGAAGGTCACCAGCGCGACCTTGGCCACGTCGTCCATCTGCAGCTTGCTGGGCAGCTCGCTGATGTAATAGACGTCCGGCGACAGGAACGTGGTGTGGAAAGTGCGCTCGATCCACTTGACGATCTGCGGCAGCCGCCACGACAGCAGCGAACCGAGCGTCACGCCGAAGCCGATGCCGACGAAGCCCACCAGCACGCCCTGCACCATGAACATGCCCATGATGCTGCGCGGCGTGGAGCCGAGCGTGCGCAGGATGGCGATGTCGGCCTGCTTGTCGGTGACCAGCATCATCAGCATCGAGATCAGGTTGATCACCGCGACCAGGATGATCAGCGAGAGGATGATGAACATCACCTTCTTCTCCATCGAGATGGCGGAGAAGAAATTCGCGTGGCTGTCCATCCAGGTATCCATGCGGTAGACCTGGCCCAGGTGATTGGCCAACTCTTTCGCCACGGGCCGCGCGTTGAACATGTCGTCCAGGCGCAGGCGGATGCCGGTGGGGCCGTCGATGCTGTTGAGGCGCGCGGCGTCCTGCATGCTGACCAGGGCCAGGTTCGAATCGAACTCCTGCATGCCCAGCTCGAAGATGCCCGCCACGGTGAAGCTGCGCAGGCGCGGCACGCTGCCCATCGGCGTGGCGCGGAATTCGGGCACCGCCATGGTCACGTGGTCGCCCATCGCCACGCCCAGCGACATGGCCAGCTCGCGGCCCAGCACAATGTTCCACTTGCCCGGCTGCAGCGCGTCGAGCTTGCCGTCGATCATGTGCTTGTCGATGTCGGAGACTTTCGGCTCCTGCGCCGGATCGATGCCGCGCACCAGCGCACCGCTGGAACGGCGCGCCTGCAGGAAGGCCTGCGCCTCGACGTAGGGCGCCGCGCCACGCACGTGCGGGTTGGCTTCGGCGATCTGGATCGCGCGCTGCCAGTCCTGCACGCTCTCGCCGGCCAGGCCCGACACCGTGGCATGCGAGATGGCGCCGAGGATGCGCGTGCGCAGTTCGTTGTCGAAGCCGTTCATCACCGACATCACGGTGATCAGCGCGGTGACGCTGATCGCGATGCACACGATGGAGACGGTCGAGATGAACGAGATGAACTGGTTGCGTCGCTTGGCGCGCGTGTAGCGCAGGCCGATGAAAAGCTCTAGCGGTCGGAACATGGACGGGTCGCTCGTGGGATTCGTTGGGCTGGCCGCCCAGGCATCGCGGAGGGCGCGATCGATA
Organism: Dyella marensis; assembly: GCF_900112865.1. GTDB lineage: Bacteria > Pseudomonadota > Gammaproteobacteria > Xanthomonadales > Rhodanobacteraceae > Dyella_D > Dyella_D marensis_A. Next base: position 550,092 of record NZ_FONH01000001.1, read on the forward strand.
GTGCCGTAGTCGGCTGGATCAGACCGCGACGCCGCGGCAGAGTGCCCCAAGCCCTGCGGTTCGGCAAGCTGGCACTCAGCACGCGGCGGCCAGGCGCATGCGCAGGCGGCGGCGCAGGTCGGCGTCGCTGTTGTCCGGCGCCAGCAGCAGGTTCACCGCAGCGCCCGATGTGGGCTGCAGGCGCAGCCACAGGCAGTCGCCGAGCGCGCGGGAGGACAGCAGCGTGGCCGGCGTGTCGGCGCAATGGGCGTCCCGCAGCGTCCAGCCGCCATCCGCGGCCCATCCGGCCGAGCGGATCGGCGGTTGCCGCCAAGCGCGCCATGTCGGCGGCAGGGCCACCGCCAGCGCGGCGGTCAGCGCAAGCGCGCACCACCACGGCAGGGCCGACAGCCAGCCGGCCGCCGCGGCCAGCAGCGTCATCCCGGCGCAGGCCCTGCCCCAGCCGCGCGATGGCGCGTATTCAAAGCCGATGGCGGGCGCGGATGTCATCGATGATCGCCTGCCAGTCCTCGCGCGGGGCCGTGGCATGGCCCATCACCCAGTCCCACAGGTCCGGGTCCTGCACGTCGAGCAGTTCGTCGAAGGCGGTGCGCGTGGCTTCGTCGGCCTGGGCGAAGCGCTCGTCCAGCCAGCCGCCGAACAGGGCGTCGAGCTCGCGCGTGCCGCGGCGGGTGCGCCAGCGCAGGCGCTTGATGCGGGCTTCGTCCATGGCGGTCATCGCAGCAGGGGTCGAAAACGACATGGCCCGCGGCGAGCCGCGGGCCATGTGGACGGGACGGAACTCGCCGTCAGGGCGAGCGGCGCTCCACGATCAGCTTCTTGATCTCCGCGATCGCCTTGGCCGGGTTCAGACCCTTCGGGCAGGTGCGCGCGCAGTTCATGATGGTGTGGCAGCGGTACAGCTTGAACGGGTCTTCCAGGTCGTCCAGGCGGGCGCCGGTGTCTTCGTCGCGCGAGTCGACGATCCAGCGGTAGGCCTGCAGCAGGATGGCCGGACCCAGGTACTTGTCGCCGTTCCACCAGTAGCTCGGGCAGCTGGTCGAGCAGCAGGCGCACAGGATGCACTCGTACAGGCCGTCGAGCTTCTTGCGGTCCTCCGGCGACTGCAGGCGCTCCTTGTCGGCCGGGGCCGGGCTCTGCGTGCGCAGCCAGGGCTTGATCGAGGCGAACTGCGCGTAGAAGTGCGTGAGATCCGGCACCAGGTCCTTCACCACCGGCATGTGCGGCAGCGGGTAGATCTTGACGTCGCCGGAGGCGCAGTCGGAGATCGCCTTGGTGCAGGCCAGCGTATTGGTGCCGTCGATGTTCATCGCGCAGGAACCGCAGATGCCTTCGCGGCACGAACGGCGCAGCGTGAGCGTCGGATCGATCTCGTTCTTGATCTTCAGCAGGGCGTCCAGAACCATCGGGCCGCACGCGGCCAGGTCGACCTCGTAGGTATCGATGCGCGGGTTCTGCCCGTCTTCCGGCGTCCAGCGATAGATGCGGAAGGTGCGGGACTTCTTCGCGTCCTTGGCCGGATAGTGCTTGCCCGGCTGGACCTTGGAATTTTTAGGTAGCGAAAATTCTGCCACGATCTTGTCTCCAGTCCGGTATCAGTAAACGCGCTTCTTCGGCGGCACCACTTCGACGTCCGAGGTCATGGTGTACATGTGCACCGGACGGAAATCGAAGTTCGCCTTGCCGTGGTCGTCCACCGACACCAGCGTGTGCTTCTGCCAGTTGGCGTCGTCGCGCTCCGGGAAGTCCTCGCGGGCATGCGCGCCGCGGCTCTCGGGGCGCTGCTCGGCCGAGTACATGGTGGCCACCGCCTGGCCCAGCAGGTTGGACAGTTCCAGGGTTTCGATCAGGTCGGAGTTCCACACCAGCGAGCGGTCGCTGACGCCGACATCCTTGAACGAGTCGTAGACCTTGGAGATCTTGTCGCAGCCTTCCTTCAGCGATTCGCCGGTGCGGAACACCGCCGCGTCGCTCTGCATGGTGCGCTGCATTTCGGCGCGGATCTTTGCGGTCGGCAGGCTGCCCTTGGCGTAGCGCAGGCTGTCGAAGCGGCCCAGCGCCTGGTCCAGCGCGCTGGCCGGCAGATCCTTGTGCGGCGCGCCCGGCTTGACGATCTCGGCGCAGCGATGCGCCACCGCGCGGCCGAACACCACCAGGTCGAGCAGCGAGTTGGAGCCCAGGCGGTTGGCGCCGTGCACCGACACGCAGGCCGCCTCGCCGATGGCGAACAGGCCCGGCACCACCGCGTCGACGTTGTCGCCGCGCTTCTGCACCACTTCGCCGTGGTAGTTGGTGGGGATGCCGCCCATGTTGTAGTGCACGGTCGGGATGACCGGGATCGGTTCCTTGGTCACGTCCACGCCGGCGAAGATGCGCGCCGACTCGGCGATCCCCGGCAGACGCTCGTGGATCACGCCGGCACCCAGGTGCATCAGGTTGATGTGGATGTGGTCCTTGTGCTCGCCGACGCCGCGGCCTTCGCGGATTTCCATGGTCATGGCGCGGCTGACCACGTCGCGCGAGGCCAGGTCCTTGGCGTTGGGCGCATAGCGCTCCATGAAGCGCTCGCCGTTGGAGTTGGTGAGATAGCCGCCCTCGCCACGCACGCCCTCGGTGATCAGGCAGCCGGAGCCGTAGATGCCGGTCGGGTGGAACTGCACGAACTCCATGTCCTGCAGGGCCAGGCCGGCGCGCAGCACCATGCCGCCGCCGTCGCCGGTGCAGGTATGCGCCGAGGTGGCGCTGAAGTAGGCGCGGCCGTAGCCGCCGGTGGCCAGCACGACCGCGTGGCCGCGGAACACGTGCAGGGTGCCTTCGTTCATGTCCAGCGCGAGCACGCCGCGGCACACGCCTTCTTCGTCGAAGATCAGGTCGGTGGCGAAGTACTCGATGAAGAACGTGGCGTCATGCGCCAACGCCTGCTGGTACAGCGTATGCAGGATGGCGTGGCCGGTACGGTCGGCCGCGGCGCAGGTGCGCTGCGCGGTGCCCTTGCCGTAGTGCGTGGTCATGCCGCCGAACGGACGCTGGTAGATCTTGCCTTCCTCGGTACGCGAGAACGGCACGCCGTAGTGTTCCAGCTCGATGATCGAGGGGATGGCCTCGCGGCACATGTACTCGATCGCATCCTGGTCGCCGAGCCAGTCGGAACCCTTGATGGTGTCGTAGAAGTGGAAGCGCCAGTCGTCCTCGCCCATGTTGCCGAGCGCGGCCGAGATGCCGCCCTGGGCAGCCACGGTGTGCGAGCGGGTCGGGAACACCTTGGTGATGCAGGCGGCCTTGAGCCCCTTCTCGGCCAGGCCGAACGTGGCACGCAGGCCCGCGCCGCCGGCGCCGACCACGATCACGTCGTACTTATGCTGTTGAACCTTGTAGGCTTCCATCGAACTCACACTCCCAGAGCCACGCGCACCACGGCCAGCACGCAGGCCAGCGCGCCCAGCACGGCGACGAACTTGATCAACACCAGCGACACCACTTCGAGCCAGCGGGTGTGCACGTAGTCCTCGATCACCACCTGCAGGCCGAGCACGGCATGCCAGAACGCGGTGACGGTGAAGGCGATCAGCAGCAAGGCGTTCCACGGCCTGGCCACGGCCGCCTTGGCGGTGGCGTAATCGGCGTGCAGCGAGCACAGCACGAAGGCCACGAACCAGATGCCGAGGAAGACCAGGCCGGCGGCGGTGAGGCGCTGGGTCCACCAGTGGCCCACGCCCGACTGGGCCGAGCCCAGGCCGCGTGCGCGCTTGAGCGGATTGCGCAGATCCTTGGGGTCGGCGCTCATGCGGCACCTCCGACCAGCACGTAGGCCCAGACCAGCACCGTAAGCAGCAGGCTGCCGATCACCGACAGCCAGCTGGAACGCACGAACTGGGCGATGGCATAGCCGGCGCCGGCGTCCTGCACCAGGTGGCGGATGCCGTTGCACAGGTGGAAGAACAGCGCCCAGCTCCAGCCGAACATCAGCACCAGCCCGATCGGGCTGCCGATGCAGGTCTTGAATTGGTTAAAGCTGCTCTCGCCGCCGGCGAGGGCGAGCAGGCCCCACATGATCAGCAAGGTGCCGACCGCCAGGGCGATGCCGGTGGCGCGATGCAGGATGGAGGTCACCATCTGCACTTGCCACTTATATATCTGCAGGTGGGGAGAGAGCGGTCGTCGCGTGTCTGCCATGGCGGCTATCCTGTGTGGAATCGCTTATGTCCGTCGCCGTCCCATGGCCACCATGCCGACGCGTCACGCGCCGGCGCGGCGGTCAGAAGTCGATGCAGCGCCCGTTCTTTTCCCAGTCGCCGTAGCGGGTGGGGTCGGGCGCCGGCGGCTCCGCCGGAACCTTGCCTGGTTCCTTGCCCGCAGGCATGGACGTGTCCTCCGCCGGAGCGGAAGCAGGCTTGGATTCGGACTGGGGCGAGGTATCGGACATGGTTTCAGTAAGCCGGCGAAGGTTAATACTTGCGTTAAAACGGCACAACCTTGACGACCGCCGCTCCTGCTGACCCAGGACCTCGCCCTGCCCTCCTTGCGGATGCTCCGGCCCGCCCCCATTCGTTCCGCCATGCCTGCGACCTTCCAAGCCGAAACCCTGCTGCTCGAAGGCGACGACGCCATCGCTTTCGCGCAAGCCCAATTCAGCGGCAATGCCGCCGAGCTCGCCGTCGGGCGCTGGCAGTTCAGCGCCTGGCTGGATGCCCAGGGGCGCGTGCGCGCGCTGTTCCATCTGGCCAGGTTGAGCGAGAAGAGCCTGCTGCTGGTGCTGCGTGGCGGACGCGCCGAACCGTTCGCCGATGCGCTGCGCCGGTTCGTGTTTCGCTCCAAGGTGAAGCTGCAGGCATTGCCTGCGCGCGCGCTCGGCACGGTGGAAGCGATGGAGTCGCATACGGTCGAACAACGCGACGATGCGATCGTGCTTGGCGGCGGCACGCACGGCTGGTCGATCGGTGCGCGCGAAGACGACACATGGCGTGCCGAACAGATTCATCTCGGCTGGCCGTGGCTGCCCGACGATGCGCTCGACGCGCTGCTGCCGCCGGCGCTGTCGCTCGAACGATTGCAGGCGGTCGCCTTCGACAAAGGCTGTTATCCAGGCCAGGAAATCGCCGCGCGCCTGCACTTCCGCGGTGGTCACAAGCGGCATATGCATTGCGTCGTATTGTCGCAAGCCCTGCCGCCGGGCAGCGTATTGCGCGACGAACAAGGCGATGTCGCGCTGGTGCTCGACAACGTGTCGGCGAACAACGTCCATACCGGACTGGCGATCGTCAACGATGCGCTCGCCGAACAAGGAAAATCTCACGCACTGAGATGGAACGACGACATCATCGACATCGAATTGCGCGAACGCTGGCCCGCATGATGCGGACAACATCGCTGCTGCATCAGCGACGTTCTTGCGATTGTGAGCACAACGTGAACCCGACAGGCGCGGCACTTGCCACGAACCAGACCTGCCACTAGGCTCCGCCGGTCACATTCGACGGACGTCCGCTTGACGGATGTCCATACGCGACGAACCGGAGGGGTCCGGATCCAGGCGCGACCCGGCTGATAACGCCGGAGGAACAACCGCCCACCGGGCGGCACAAGTTGCAGGCCACCGAGTCCCCAGGGAGATTCGGACAAGCGCCACGCAGCAGTATCGAGCGGCATCGGAACAGCCGCTCAACGCCACATTCCGTGGCAAACCGCAACGACCACAAGTTTCGGTCGACGCGTGTTCAATCCAGGTGGAACGGCCTGCCCGCCCGTCCATCGCAACGGCGTACCTGTCCAGCAGCACCGGATCGGCGCGTACAGCACGTTGGAGGCAGAATGAAACTTTCCATGCTGTTGTGGCTTGCGTCCGTGCTGCCCCAACCCCTCGCCGACCAGACCTGCCTGGCGACGACGGTGTATCTCGAAGCCCGCAGCGAGTCGACCATCGGCCAGTTCGCCGTGGCCGAAGTAGCGCTCCGCCGCCGCGATCGCGGCACCTGGGGCAAGAACGTGTGCGAAGTGGTCACCGCGCCACGGCAGTTCGCCACCACCACCACCGCCAGCACGTTCGAAGTAACCGACCTCGCCGCCTGGAGCAAGGCGTGGAAGGTTGCCGGCGACTCCATCGTCAACTGGAGCCTGCCGATGAACGAGCGCATGGTCTATGTGCCGCACGCCGATCATTTCGCCACCACCTCCGTGGCGCCGGCATGGAGCACCAGCCGTGTCGTGCGCACCATCGGCGAGCATGCGTTCTACGCCGTCAACTGATCCGACAGAACCAGGCAATAAAAAAAGGCCCTCGCTAGCGAGGGCCTTTTCGTTTGGACGTCCAGACGTCTATACGTCAACGGCGATACACGCGGTTGTTGCGGATCTCCACGTAGTCGCCCTGGCGGATCTGCGGATCGTCCGCCTGGGTCACCGTCGCATAGCGGCCGTCGTCGAGGCGGACCGAGATCTGGAAGGCCTGGTCCGGCTGACCGTTGCGCTTGCCCACCTCGTTGCCGACGGCGCCGCCGGCCACCGCACCGACCACGGTCGCCGCGGTGCGGCCGTTGCCCTTGCCGACCTGGTTGCCGAGCAGGCCACCGGCGACGGCGCCGATCACCATGCCCAGCGGCGAAGCGCTCTTGTCCACGTTCACCACGCGCACGTCCTCGACGGTGCCGCACTGCACACAACGGCTGGAGCGGTAGCCCCCGTCGTTGTAGCCGCCACCGCCACCGTAGTAACCGCCCGAACGCGGCGGCGGCGAGGCGCAGGCCGCCAGCAGGGCGAAGCAACCGGCAAGGGCCGCCGTGGCCAGACGTTTGCTGAGCGTAGTGTTCATGGTGCGGTCCTCCTCAAGAAGAAAGGTCAATGGGCGGCGTCGGAGACGGCAACCACACCTTCCTGCACCTGCACGCGATCGCCCGGATCGTGATCCATGCGGATCGTGCGGGTCACGCCGTTGTACTCGTAGGCCACGTCGTAGCCGACGATCTTGTCGCCGCCCTTGCCGGCCACCGTGGTGCAGCGGCGCTGGGTGCTCGAGACGGTGTTGTTCTCCTGGCGGTTCTTCTGGATCTCGTGACCCGCGTAACCGCCACCGATCGCGCCGGCCACCGTCGCCAGCGTGCGGCCCTTGCCGCCACCGACCTGGTTGCCGAGCAGACCGCCCGCCACCGCACCGATGGCGGTACCGGCGATCTGATGCTGATCCTTCACCGGTGCGCGCTGCGTGACCACTTCGTCGTGGCAGACCTGCTGCGGCGCGCTGGCCTGGTCGCGCACCGGCGTGACGCTGACCACGCGGGCGTACTTGGGACCTGCGGCCGCGGACTGCGACTGCGCGGCCATGCCACCCACGCCGCCATCGGCATTCGCGTCGCGGTTACAGGCCGTGAGGCCCACCGCAAGCACGGCGCCGAGCCCCAAGTTAAGCGCGGAAATGACGAACCTGCTCATAATGCTCTCCTGGATGGATCACTGGCGCACCCCGCGCCATTCGAAGGCGATCCGTAGTGAAATCATTGAACCCTCGGTCAACTGAATGTTGGCTAGACCGAGCCGCCCTATCCTAGCCCTGTTAGCCGCCCATTCCTGTGATCGATCTAACCGATAGCCACGCCCACCTGGATGACAGCAGTTTCGACCCGGACCGTGCGCAGGTCCTGCGCCGGGCGGCCGAGGCCGGTGTGCGCCGCATCGTCGTGCCCGCCATCCATCGGAACTCCTGGGCCGGCATCGAACGGCTATGTGCCGAGCACCCGCAGGCCCTGCCTGCCTATGGCCTGCACCCCATCTTTCTGGAACAGCATCGGCCGGAACATGTCGCCGAGCTGACGCAGTGGCTGAAGGATCACTCCGCCGTAGCCGTCGGTGAGATCGGCCTGGATTATTTCCTCGAAGACCTCGACCGCGAACAGCAGCGCGCCTACTTCGAACAGCAGCTGCACGTAGCGCGCGAATTCGACCTGCCGGTGATCGTGCACGCGCGCCGCGCGGTGGACGAAGTGACCGCCACGCTACGCCGCATCGGCGGGCTGCGTGGCGTCGTGCACAGTTTCTCCGGCAGCGAACAGCAGGCCGAGCAACTGTGGCGCCTGGGCTTCCATCTCGGCATCGGCGGCCCGGTGACCTACGAGCGTGCGCAGCGCCTGCGCCGCATCGTCGCCGGCATGCCGCTCGAATACCTGCTGCTGGAAACCGATGCGCCGGACCAGCCCGGCGCCGGCCAGCGCGGGCAGCGCAATGAGCCTGCGCACATCGCCGAAGTGCTGCGCGTCGTCGCCGGACTGCGCGGCGACAGCGAAGCCAATATCGCCGCGGCGACCACCGCCAACGCCGCGCACCTGTTCCGGCACGCCTGAGCTCACTTGCAACCCGTCGCGGGCGGCTGCTAGCCTAATAGTTCATTGAAGAAATATTTCCTGGTGAAATGTTCGGACTGATCGACCGCATCGAGCGCATGAACGCCGGCATCCACCATGCCAGCGAGAACGTGCCCGGCCTGCCGGTGCAGGAGGCCGTGCTGCTGCGCATGCTGCTGATGACCGGCAATGCGGTGGTGGAGGAAATCGAGCGCATCCTCAAGCCGCATGGCCTCAGCGACAGCGATTTCCGCACCCTGATGATGGTCTACACCGCTCCCGGCGGCCGCACCTCGCCAAGCGAGCTGTGCGGCTATGCGCAGCAGAGCCCGACCAATATGACGCGCATCACCAATGTGCTGGTGAAGCAGGGTTTCGTCACGCGCGCATCCAGCGACGAGGACCGCCGCCGCGTCGAGCTGAGCATCACCCCGGTCGGCCGGCGCTTCGTGCGCAAGCTGCTGCCCACGCTTTTTCCCCGCATTCACGGCGCTTTCGCGAGCCTCAGCGCCGCCGAACAGAAGACCCTCGAACACCTTCTGCGCAAGGTGGCCGCCAATATCGATCAACTCATCGGATCGGACCCCCATCCATGATCGCTTCTCCTCTCAAGCGCCCCTTCGGCCGACGCGCCGCGCTGGTCGTCGCCGTCGCCGTGGCCCTCGCCGGCTGCGCGATTCCCGCCAAGGTGCAGCATCCGACGCTGCGCGACGAAGTCCCGCTGGCCGGCCTCGAAGCCCCCGCCCGCGCCGGCTGGCCGGCCGCCGACTGGTGGCGCCAGTACCAGGACCCGCAGCTGGACGACCTGATCGAGCGCGCCATGAAGGGCTCGCCCGACCTGGCCCAGGCGCAGTCGCGCCTGGAATCGGCGCAGCAGTCGATCCGCATCGCCGCCGCCCAGGCGGGGCTCAGCATCAACGGCAGTGCGCAGGTACAGCGCCAGCGCATGAGCGAGAACGGGCTGATCCCGTCCAAGTTCCTGGGCTTCACCTGGTACAACCAGGGCGACCTCGGCGTGCAGGCGCAGTACGACTTCGACTGGTGGGGCAAGCGGCGCGCGCAGATCGACTCCGCCGTCGACCAGGCCCGCGCGGCCGAGGCGCAGCGCAGCGCCGCCGCGCTGGCGATCCAGAATGCGGTAGCGGATACCTACTTCGGTTGGCTGGCCGATGAAGCGCGCATCGACGTCGCGCGCAAGCAGGTCGACACGCAGAACCAGTACGTCCGCGTCGAGGACCTGCGCGTACGCCAGGGCGTGGACCTGCCCGACGATGCGCAGAAGGCGCGCATCCAGCAGGCCTCCGCGCGCGAGCTGCTGGTCGCGCTGGAAAGCTCGGCGAAGATCCGCCAGAGCGCGCTGGCCAGCCTGCTCGGTGTCGCGCCCGCCGAACTGCCCACGCTGACGCCGCGCGCGCTGCCGTCGATCGACGGCGGCCTGCCCGCCAACATCGGCACGGACCTGATCGCGCGCCGCCCCGACATCGCCGCCAGCCGCTGGCAGGTCGAAGCCGCGCTGAAGCAGACCGATGCGGCGCGCGCCGAGTTCTTCCCCGACATCAGCCTGTCGGCGATGGCGGGCCTCTCGAGCATCGATCTCGACAAGATGTTCAACGCCTCCAGCCGCGTGTTCGCGCTGACGCCTGCGCTGCACCTGCCGATCTTCAACAGCGGCCTGCTGCAGGCGAACTTCCGCGCCAGCAAGGCGCAGCTCGACGCCGCGGTGGCGCAGTACAACGGCACCGTGCTGTCCGCCGCGCGCGATGTCTCGCTGCAGAGCCTCACCGCCCAGCAGCTCGCCGCCCGCCGCCAGGAACAGGCCGCGCAGATCGCCGCCAACCAGAGCCTGCTGGCCAGCGCGCAGGCACGTGCACGCCAGGGCGTGCGCGACATCCGCGAGTCGCTCGGCGCGCAGGGCCAGCTGCTGCAGGCGAACGACGATGCGCTGAGCCTGCAGGCGCAGGCGCTGTCCACCGACCTGTCGCTGATCAAGGCGCTGGGCGGCGGTTACCGCGTCGCCGGCGATGCGCAGCCCGCCTCCTCTTCTTCTTCGAACTCCACCTCGACCGCCATTTCCGGAGACGCCGCTCATGAGCGCCACTGATTCCGCCACGCAGCAGGACGACAACGACAGCGGCCTGGCCGCGAAGAACCCGGGCAAGCGGCGCCGTGCGCTGCTGATCGTGGTGCTGGTCTTCGTGGTGCTGGGACTGGGCTGGTTCCTGCTGTGGCTGCTGGTGTTCTCCAAGCGCGAGACCACCGACAACGCCTATGTGGGCGGCAACCAGGTGGCGATCTCCGCCCAGGTGCCCGGCACCGTGGTGGCGATCCTCGCCGACGACACCCAGCGCGTCGACGCCGGCCAGGTGCTGGTGCGCCTGGACAGCACCGACGCCGACGTGCGCCTGCGCCAGGCCAGCAGCGCGCTGGCTCAGGCCGTGCGCCAGGTGCGCCAGCAGACCGATTCGGCCAGCAGCGCCGACGCCGCCGTGGCCGCCCGCCGGGTCGACCTGAAGAAGGCCCAGGCCGACCTGCAGCGCCACCTGCCGCTGCTGGCCGAACACGCCGAGGCGCCGGAAGTGGTGCAGCACCTGCGCGACGGCGTCGAGCAGGCGCAGACCGCGCTCGACGCCGCCGTCGCCCAAGCCAGCGCCTCGCACGCCGCCATCGAAGGCACCGAGATCGCGCAGAACCCGGCGGTCGAGCAGGCGCGCGCCAACTTCCGCGCCGCCTGGGTCGCCGCGCAGCGCAATGCGATTTTCGCGCCGGTGTCCGGCTATGTCGCCCAGCGCAGCGTGCAGGTCGGCAACAGCGTGCAGCCGGGCCAGCAGCTGATGACCGTGGTGCCGCTGCACGACCTGTGGATCGACGCCAACTTCAAGGAAAGCCAGCTGCGCCACATCCATATCGGCCAGCCGGCGAAGATCGAAGCCGACGTCTATGGCGGCGGCGTCGAATATCACGGCAAGGTGGTCGGCGTGGGCGCCGGTACCGGCAGCGTGTTCTCCCTGCTGCCGGCGCAGAACGCCACCGGCAACTGGATCAAGGTGGTGCAGCGCGTGCCGGTGCGCATCGCCATCGACAACCAGGACCTGGACAAGCATCCGTTGCGCGTCGGCCTGTCCACCGACGTGACCGTCGACATCACCGACGACCGCGGCCCGGTGCTGGCGCCGTCGCCGGCGCAGACGCCTACCGCGGAAACCAAGGTGTACGACCAGATGGCCGCCAAGGCCGACGCGGAAGCCGAGAAGATCATCGACGCCAACCTCAGCCGCGGCGAGAGCCGCTGAGCCTGACGCCCCATGGCCGCCACGCCCAATGACGCCGCTCCGCTGAAACCCCTGCAGGGCGGCGCGCTCGTCCTGCTGACCATCGCCGTCGCCTTCAGCACCTTCATGGAGGTGCTGGACATGACCATCGTCAACGTCGCGGTGCCGCATATCGCCGGCAGCCTCGGCGTGAGCTCCAGCGAAGGCACCTGGACGATCAGCTCCTACGCCCTGGCCAGCGCGATCATGCAGCCGCTCACCGGCTGGCTGGCGCGCCGTTTCGGCGAAGTGAAGACCTTCATCGCCTCGGTCGGCCTGTTCGTGGTGTTCTCGATGCTGTGCGGCCTGGCCACCAGCATGCCGATGCTGGTGATCGCGCGCCTGCTGCAGGGCGCCGGCTCCGGCCCGATGGTGGCGCTGTCGCTGACCCTGCTGCTGTCGAGCTATCCGAAGGCCAAGCAAGGCATCGCGCTGGCGATGTGGGCGATGACGGTGGTGGTGGCGCCGATCTTCGGTCCCATTCTCGGCGGCTGGCTTACCGACAACTTCTCCTGGCCGTGGATCTTCTACATCAACGTGCCGGTGGGCGCGCTGGCGGCGGTGATCACCTGGGCGCTGCTGCACAAGCGCGAGACCAAGACCTTCAACACGCCGATCGACATCGTCGGCCTGGTCCTGCTGGTGGTCGGCGTGGGCTGCCTGCAGTTCATGCTGGACAACGGCAACGACAACGACTGGTTCTCCTCCACCCTGATCACCGTACTGGGCATCACCGCGCTGGTGTGCATCGTGTTTCTCATCGTGTGGGAGATGCACGCCAAGCATCCGGTGGTGGACCTGTCCCTGTTCAAGCGGCGCAACTTCACCGTGGGCGTCACCGCCCTGTCGCTGGGCATGATGGCGTTCTTCGGCATCAACGTGGTGTTTCCGCTGTGGCTGCAGACCACGCTGGGCTACACCGCGACCTGGGCCGGCCTGGCCACCGCGCCGGTGGGCATCCTGGCCTTCCTGATGTCGCCGGTGATCGGCGCCAACATCAACCGCATGGACCTGCGCATGGTGGTGACGGCGGCGTTCCTGGTCTTCGCCGGCACCTCGCTGTGGTTCTCCAGCTTCGACAGCTCCGCCTCGTTCGCCACCCTGGTGCTGCCGCGCTTCGTGATGGGCGCTGGTATCGCCTGCTTCTTCATCCCGCTGAACCAGATCTACCTGGCGGGGCTGCCGGGCGACCAGATCGCCAGCGCCTCGGGCCTGGCCAATTTCTGCCGCACCATGGGCTCGAGCGTGTCCACCGCGGTGACGGTGACGATCTGGCAGCACCGCGGCGAGTTCCACCACGCCATCCTCACCGAGAGCGTGTCGCCGGCCCATCCGGCCGCCACCCACTACCTGCAGGGGCTGGCCCAGGGCGGCCTGTCCGGCGCGCGCGGGCTGGGCGTGGTCGACCAGGTCCTCACCCGCGAGGCGCTGACCCTGGCGGTGAACGACGTGTTCTGGCTGTGCGCGGTGCTGTTCGTGGCGCTGATCCCGATGATCTGGTTCGCCAGACCGCCGTTCGGCAGCGCGGGCGGTGCAGCAGGCCACTAGCAGACCATTGATTGAGCACTAGCAGACCATTGATCCGGCTGGTTTCTGCAAGATCGATCCAAATTTTTGCTGCGCCCGAAGGTGCAGCAAAACTGTGCCCATCGCGACTGGTGCGGCGCAATACGTTCTGTTAGTTTCCGCCGCATGGCACAAACGATCCGCATCATTAAGAAGTATCCGAACCGTCGCTTGTACGACACGGAGATCTCCAGCTACATCACGCTGGAAGAGGTCCGACAGCTCGTGATCGACGGCGAAACCTTCGAAGTCCGCGACGCCAAGTCCGGCGATGACCTGACCCGCTCCGTGCTGCTGCAGATCATTTCCGAGCACGAGGAGAAGGGGCAGCCGATGCTGTCGCCGCAGTTGCTGAGCCACATCATCCGGTTCTACGGCGATTCGCTGCAGGGCTTCATGGGTCCCTACCTGGAGCGCAGCCTGCAGGTCTTCCTCGACCAGCAGCAGCAGTTCCGCAACCAGCTGAACAGCCTGCTCGGCCAGACGCCGTGGTCGATGCTCAACGACCTGACCCAGCGCAACATGGACGCGTGGAAGTCCATGCAGAGCGGCCTGATCGACGCCGCCACCCAGGCTTCCAGCGCGACCAAGCCCGGCGGCGCCAAGAAGTAAGCCTTCCGATCTTCCGCGCCGGCGCCCCGCTGGCGCCGGCGTTTCCTTGTGCAACAGCCGCTGCGGCACAACATGTGCTGCCGTGCGGCATGATCGAGTGAGCGCCCCATGACTCGTATCGCCATCGTTACAGGCGGCATCGGCGGCCTGGGCACGGAAATCTGCCGCCAGCTCGCCCTGGCCGGCCGCCAGGTGATCGCCGCCGACCTGCCCGCCCGCGCCGACCGCGTGGCGGCATTCCAGGCCGAGCTTGCCGACCTCGACGGCGCCGTCCGCTTCGAGCCGGTCGATGTCAGCGACTTCGCCAGCTGCAGCGAGCTGATCGCGCGCGTGGAAGCCGCCCACGGCCGCGTCGACGTGCTGGTCAACGCCGCCGGCATCACCCGCGACACCACCCTGCGCAAGATGGATCCGCAGCATTGGCAAGAGCTGATGCGGGTGAACCTCGACGGCGTCTTCAACATGTGCCGCCACGTGGTCGAAGGCATGAGCGCGCGCGGCTTCGGCCGCATCGTCAATCTCAGTTCCGTGAACGGCCAGACCGGCCAGTTCGGCCAGACCAACTACGCCGCCGCCAAGGCCGGCGTGCACGGCTTCGGCATGGCGCTGGCACGCGAGACCGCGCGCAAGGGCGTCACCGTCAACACCGTGTCGCCGGGCTATTGCGATACGCCGCTGGTGGCCAGGGTGCCGGCAGAGATCCGCGCGCAGATCCTCGAGGACATCCCCGTGGGCCGGCTCGGCTCGCCGGCCGACATCGCCCGCGCCGTGTGCTTCCTGGCCGCGGACGACGCCGGCTACATCACGGGCGCGAACCTGCCGGTCAATGGCGGGTACTTCATGAGCTTCTGAAGCCGGCGCAGCGTGCGCGCCGGCTGGCGCACGCCTGATAAAGTCTCGCGATCCGACCGACGGAACACCCCATGGCGTCGACGCAGCAGCCTTCCATCACCCTTATCGGCGGCGGCCTGGTCGGCGCCCTGCTCGCCCAGCAGCTGGCGCGCCGCGGCTTTCCGGTCGAGGTCTACGAGAAACGCGCCGATCCGCGCCGCGCAGGCTTCACCGGCGGCCGCTCGATCAACCTGGCGCTGGCCGAGCGCGGCCTGCAGGCCCTGCGCACCGCCGGCCTCGCCGACGACGTGCTGACCCGCGCCGTGATGATGCGCGGACGCATGGTGCACACGCGCGACGGCCGCTCCGGCCTGCAGCGCTACGGCGTGGACGACAGCGAGGTGATCTGGTCGGTCTCGCGCGGCGCCTTGAACATGCTGCTGCTGGATGCGGCCGAAGCCGCCGGCGTGCGCTTCCATTTCGGGCAGTCGCTGGTCGCCGCGGATTTCGACGCGCGCCGCGTGCGCCTGGCCGACGAACAGGGCGTCGAGCGCAGCATCGATGCCGGCGTGCTGATCGGCGCCGACGGCGCCGGCTCCGCGCTGCGCGCGGCCATGCATGCGTACCGGCCGCTGGGCGAACGCATCGAACCGCTGGGCCACGCCTACAAGGAACTGGAAATCCCGCCCGCCGGCCAGCTGCCGGCCGGCCTGCTGGGCGACAGCGGCGGCCACGACCAGTTCGCGATCGAGCCGCATGCGCTGCATATCTGGCCGCGCGGCGGCTACATGTGCATCGCCCTGCCCAATACCGAAGGCAGCTTCACCGTCACGCTGTTCCTGCCGGCGCAGGGTGCGCATCCGAGCTTCGCGACCCTGCCGGATGCAGCCGCCGCCGAGACGTTCTTCCGCGACGACTTCCCCGACCTGCTGCCGCTGATCCCCGATTTCGCCGACGACTATGGCAGCCACCCGGTCGGCACGCTGTCCACGCTGTACCTGGAGCGCTGGCATATCGACGGCCGCGCCTTGCTGATCGGCGACGCCGCGCATGCCATCGTGCCGTTCCACGGCCAAGGCATGAACTGCGGTTTCGAAGACACCGTGGCGCTCGCCGCGCTGCTGGCCGAGGCGCCGCAGGATGTCGCCGATGCCTTCGCCGAATTCCAGCGCGTGCGCCAGCCCAACGCCAACGCGATCGCGGCGATGGCGCTGGAGAACTACATCGAGATGCGCGATTCGGTGGCCGACCCGCACTACCTCGCCAAGCGCGAACTCGGCGTGCTGCTAGCCGAGCGGGCGCCGCAGCATTTCATGGCGCGCTATCGCATGGTGACCTTCACCCACCTGCCGTATGCGTATGCCTACGACCGCGGCCGCGCGCAGGACCAGCTGCTGCAGCAATTGCTGCGCGGCTCGACCGATCCGCGCAGCGTGGATCTCGATGCGGCGACCACCGCGCTGCAGGCCACCCTGCCCCCGCTGCCCAGCCTGCGGCATGGATGAGCGGCTGCTCGCCGCCTACCTCGCCACCGACTACCGGGTGCGGCTTGCGCGCGGCGGATGGGCGTCGATCCGGATCGGCGCCCCGCTGCCGGCGGCGCTGGCCGCGCTGACCGGCGCGCGGCCGTGGGGATTTCTCACGGCGTGGAATCCCGGCTCGTCGCCGTGCCCCCGTCAACACAACCGCCAGGCGCAGCGCGCGCTGCTCGCCGCGTTGCGCGAGCTGCCCGGCACGGTCGCGATCCGGGCCGGTATCGGCGTCGGCCCGGACATCGACGGGAGCTGGCGCGAAGCGAGCCTGTTCGTCACAGGCCCGGCCGTCCCGGCGCTGGACGCGCTGGCGCGACGCTTCGGCCAGAACGCCTACGTGCACGGCCGCGACGCGAGCGCTCCAGCGCTGTTGCGCCGCATGGACAACCTTATCGACGTTTCTGGACAATCACCCGGATGACCGCCTCGCCCGCCCGGCCCGCGCTCCTGGAAGCGAGGGCGCTCGCCTTCTATCGCCAGGACGAACCCGTGTTCGGCCCGCTGGATTTCCAGCTGGCCGAAGGCGAGATCGCCCTGGTCGAAGGCGACAACGGCAGCGGCAAGACCACCTTGCTGCGCATCCTGGCCGGCCTGCTGCATGTCGAGGAAGGCGAGCTGCGCTGGCGCGGCGAGGCCTGGCAGCGCGACGCGCAGCTGGGCGACGTGCTGTTCCTCGGCCATCACCTGGGCCTGAAGGGCGACCTCAGCGCGCGCGAGAATCTCGCCGTCGCCGCCGGCCTGTACGGCCGCCGCGACGAGCCGGGCCCGGCCGACGCGCTGCGCCGGATCGGCCTGGCCGGCTACGAAGACGAACCCGTGCGCCGCCTCTCCGCCGGCCAGAAGAAACGCGCCGCGCTGGTGCGCCTGCTGTTGCTGCCGGCCACCTTGTGGCTGCTCGACGAGCCCTACGCCAACCTCGACCGCACCGGCATCGAGCTGGTCAACGGCCTGCTCGCGCAGCATGCGGCGCGCGGCGGCGCGGCCCTGGTCACCAGCCATGGCGCGGTGAGCTTCCTCGGCGGCGAGCCGCGCCGCATCCGGATGCACGCATGAGCCGGCCGCCGCTGGCCGCCGCCTGCGCCGCCCTGCTGCGCCGCGACCTGGTGCTGGCCTGGCGCCGCCGTGGCGACATCGCCATGCCGGTGCTGTATGCGCTGATCGTGGCCACGCTGTTCCCGTTCGCGCTCGGCCCGGAAGAAGCCCTGCTGCAGCGCATCGCCGGCGGCGTGGTGCTGGTCACCGTGCTGCTGGCCATGCTGCTGGCGCTGGATGCGATGTTCCGCGGCGACATCGAAGACGGTTCGCTGGAGCAGCTGGTGCTGGCGCCGCAGCCGCTGGCGCTGATGCTGGCGATGAAGATCCTGGCGCACTGGATCACCACCGCGCTGCCGCTGATCGTGATCGCGCCCCTGCTCGCCGGCATGCTGCACCTGCCGGGCGCGGCGATGCCGGTGCTGCTGCTGGCGCTGCTGCTGGCGACGCCGCTGCTCAGCCTGCTCGGCGCGATCCTGGTGGCGCTGACGGCCGGCACGCGGCGCTCTGGTATGCTCCTCGCGCTGATGCTGCTGCCGCTCTGCGTGCCGGTGGTCATCTTCGCCGCCGGTGCGGTTTCCGCGGCCCAACAGGGGTTGCCCTGGCTGGCTCCCGTCGCCTGGCTGGGCGCGGCGCTTGCCCTGGCCCTGGTGCTCGCGCCGCTGGCCTGCGCCGCCGCCCTACGTATCGCCCTGGATGCCTGACACATGGCCAACTGGATCCCCCTCTGGCTGCACAAGCTCGGCTCGCCGCCGATCTTCTACCGCTTCGCCGGGACGCTGCGGCCATGGGCGCTGGGCCTGGCCCTGCTGCTCGGGGCGGCCGCGCTGTACGGCGGGCTGGTGCTGGCGCCGGCCGATTACCAGCAGGGCGACGCCTACCGCATCATCTTCATCCACGTGCCCAGCGCCTGGATGAGCCTGTTCATCTATGGCGTGATGGCGCTGGCCTCGTTCATCGCCCTGGTCTGGCGGATCAAGCTGGCCGAGGTGGTGGCGATGGAATCGGCGCCGATCGGCGCGGCCTTCACCTTCGTCACCCTGGTCACGGGCTCCTTGTGGGGCAAGCCGATGTGGGGCACCTGGTGGACCTGGGACGCCCGCCTCACCTCCGAGCTGGTGCTGCTGTTCCTGTACCTGGGCGTGATCGGCCTGTACCACGCCTTCGAGGATCGCCGGCAGGGCGCGCGCGCCGCGGCCTTCCTGGCCATCGTCGGCATCGTCAACGTGCCGATCGTGCATTTCTCGGTGAACTGGTGGAACACGCTGCACCAGGGTTCCACCGTGCGCATCCTGGGTCCCTCCAAGATGAGCGGCGACATGCTGTGGCCGCTGCTGACCATGATGCTGGCGACCAAGCTCTACTACATCGCCAGCCTGTTCGGCCGCGTGCGCGCCGACCTGCTGGCGCTGGAGAGCGGCAAGGACTGGGTGCGGCAGATCGCCGAAGCGGAGGAACGCCGGTGAGCCATTTCCTCGCCATGGGCGGCTACGCCGCCTACGTATGGCCGGCCTACGCGGTGTTCTTCATCGTCCTGGTCGCCGATTACCTGGCGCCCGGCATCCGCCGGCGCCGCCAGCTGCGCGAACTGCGCGCACGCCTGGCGCGCCAGAGCGCGCGCCAGCAACGCAACCCGACGCCCTCGTCCTGACACTTACGCTGATTGGGCGACGCAGAGTGACCTTATGAATCCCACCCGCAAACGCCGGCTCACCGTCGTACTCCTGGTTCTCGCGGCGGCCGTCGTGGCCATCGGCCTGACCGTATTCGCCCTGCAGCAGAACATGAATTACCTGTTCACGCCCAGCCAGGTGCAGTCCGGCGAGGCCGGCCAGTACAAGACCTTCCGCCTCGGCGGCATGGTCAAGGCCGGCTCGATCCAGCGCGCGGCCGATTCGCTCAAGGTCACTTTCACCGTGATCGACGCCAGCGGCGCGATGCCGGTCGAATACAACGGCATCCTTCCCGACCTGTTCCGCGACAACCAGTCGGTGATCGCCACCGGCCGTATGGACAACGCGCGCTTCATGGCCACCGAAGTGCTGGCCAAGCACGACGAGACCTACATGCCGAAAGAACTGAAGGACGCCATGGCCAAGGCGCACCAGGGCAAGACGATCAACGAGGCCGCCGCGCAGGACAAGCCGCGATGACGCCGGAACTGGGGCAACTCGCGCTGATCCTGGCCCTGCTGCTGGCGCTGGCGCAGGGCGTGCTGCCGCTGCTCGGCGCCTGGCGCGGCAACGGTGCGCTGATGGCGGTGGCGCGGCCGGCCGCGGCCGGCCAGGCGGTGTTCGTGGCGCTGGCCTTCGGCGTGCTGAGCTGGGCCTTCCTGCATTTCGATTTCTCGGTGCGCTACGTCGCCGACAACTCCAACCTGGCCCTGCCCTGGTACTACCGGCTGGCCGCGGTGTGGGGCGCGCACGAAGGCTCGCTGCTGCTGTGGATCTTCATCCTCAACCTGTGGACGGTGGCGCTGGCCGCGCTCAGCCACAAGCTGCCGGACGTATTCGTGGCGCGCGTGCTCGGCGTGCTCGGCCTGATCGCGGTGGGCTTCATCGCCTTCATCCTGTTCACCTCCAATCCGTTCGAGCGCCTGCTGCCGATGCCGCCGGACGGCGGCGATCTCAACCCGGTGCTGCAGGACCCGGGCATGACCTTCCATCCGCCCGTGCTGTACATGGGCTATGTAGGTTTCTCGGTGGCGTTCGCGTTCTCCATCGCCGCCCTGCTCGGCGGCGAGCTGGAACAGGCCTGGGTGCGCTGGGCGCGGCCGTGGACCAATGTCGCCTGGGGCTTTCTTTCCGCCGGCATCGTGGCGGGCAGCTGGTGGGCCTATGCGGAACTGGGCTGGGGCGGCTGGTGGTTCTGGGATCCGGTGGAGAACGCCAGCTTCATGCCGTGGCTGGTCGGCGCGGCGCTGATCCACGCGCAGGCGGTGACCGAAAAGCGCGGCGCGCTGCGCGCCTGGACCATCCTGCTATCGATCTTCGCCTTCTCGCTGTCGCTGCTGGGTACGTTCCTGGTGCGCTCGGGCGTGCTCACCTCGGTGCATGCGTTCGCCTCGGATCCGAAGCGCGGCCTGTTCATCCTGTGCTTCCTGGCTGTGGTGGTCGGCGGCTCGCTGCTGCTGTATGCGCTGCGCGCGCCCAAGGTCGCCGGCGGCAAGCCGTTCGGTGTGGTGTCGCGTGAAACCGCCATCCTGATCGGCAACCTGATGCTCACCGTAGCTGCGGCCATGGTGCTGCTCGGCACGCTGTTCCCGCTGCTGGGCGATGCGCTGAACCTGGGCAAGATTTCGGTGGGCCCGCCCTACTTCGGTTTCCTGTTCACTCTGCTGATGATTCCCATCGTGCTGCTGCTGCCGTTCGGCCCCTATCTGCGCTGGGGCGAGAAAGGCGGCCTGCCGCCGCTGAAGAACGTGGCCGTACGCGCCGGCATCGCCGCCCTGGCCTGCGCCATCGCCGCCGCCTTCACCACCGGCTGGGCGCTGAAGGCGATCGCCGGTACCGCCGCGGCGGTGTGGTGTTGCGTCGGCACGCTGCTGTATGTGCTCAAGCGCTGGCGCGAGATGCCCGCCGGCCGCCGCTATCCGGCCGAGATGGCCGGCATGCTGCTGGCGCATTTCGGCGTGGGCGTGTTCCTCGCCGGCGTGCTGCTGACCGAGGCACTGAGCGTCGAGCGCGACGTGCGCATGGCGCCGGGCCAGGTGCAGACCATCGGCGGCTATGACTTCCGCTTCGACGGCGTGCACGTTGCCGACGGCCCCAACTGGCAGGGCGACCAGGGCACGGTCACGGTGATGCGCGACGACCGCGAGATCGCGGTGATGCATCCGCAGAAGCGCACCTACACGCGCGGCCAGGTGCAGACGGAATCGGCGATCGATGCGGGCGTGACGCGCGATCTCTATGTCGCCCTGGGCGAGCCGATGGACCGCAACGATCCGGAAGGCGCCTGGGCGCTGCGCCTGTATCACAAGCCGTTCGTGCGCTGGATCTGGGCCGGCGGCCTGCTGATGATGCTGGGCGGTTTCTTCAGCGCGGCGGACAAGCGTTTCCGCCTGCGCCGCGAAGCTACGGAAAAGCTGCCGGCGAGCGCGCAGGAGTCGCACGCATGAGCCGGCTGGTACCGTTCTTCGCTTTCCTGCTGCTGGTGGCGCTGTTCGGTTTCGGCATCTGGTGGAACACCCGCCACGACCAGCGCGAAGTGCCCTCCCCGCTGATCGACAAGCCCGCGCCGGCGTATGCGCTGCCGAAGCTGGACGATCCCGCGCAGACGGTCACGCGCGAGGCGATGCTGGGCAAGCCGTATCTCATCAACGTGTTCGCCAGCTGGTGCGTCGCCTGCGGCGAGGAACACCCGGTGCTGATGAGCGAAGGCCAGCGCGTCGGCGTGCCGCTGGTCGGCTACAACTACAAGGACGAGCCGGACGAGGCCAAGGCCTGGCTGGAGCGCCACGGCAATCCCTACGGGCTGGTGATCGCCGACCGCGAAGGCCGCACCGCGATCGACTTCGGCGTGTACGGCGCGCCGGAAACCTTCCTGGTCGATGCCAAGGGCGTGATCCGCTACAAGCGCATCGGCCCGCTGACGCCCGAGGTGATCGAGCGGGAACTCAAGCCCGCGATCGCCGCGCTGCGCAAGGAAGCGCCATGAACGCCGTGTTCCGTCGTGCCCTCTTTGCGCTGGCGTTGGCGCTGTGCTGCGGCGCGCTGAACGCGCAGGCGATCGACCCGCTGCCGTTCAAGGACCACGCCGAGGAAACCCGCTTCCAGCAGCTCACCCGCGAACTGCGCTGCCTGGTCTGCCAGAACGAGAACCTCGCCGACTCCAACGCCGATCTGGCGCGCGACCTGCGCCACCAGGTGTTCGAGCTGATGCGGCAGGGCAAGAGCGATGCGCAGATCAAGCAGTACCTGGTCGACCGCTATTCCGACTTCGTGCTGTACGACCCGCCGGTGCAGGGCAGCACGCTGCTGCTGTGGTTCGGCCCGCTGGCGATCCTGCTTGCCGGCGCGGCCGTGGTGGTGGTGACCGTCCGCCGGCGCAGCCGCGCGCAGGCGCCCGCGTCGAACCAAAGCGCGAACGACAGCAGCCCGAACGACGAAGGGGACGATTGGTGAAGCCCGTTTTCTACCTGGCCGCCGCGGCGATGATCGCCGTGGCGCTGGCCCTGCTGCTGGTCCCGCTGGTCCGCCACGGGCGCCGCCAGGGCCGTCCGCGCGGCATCTTCGTGCTGGCCCTGATCGTGGCCTTCGCCCTGCCGCTGGGCGCGGCGGGGCTGTACCTGCTGATCGGCACGCCGGTCGCGCTCAACGGCGTGGAGAAGCAGCCCGAGCAGCCGCTGTCGATCGACCAGGCCGTGGCCGAGCTGCAGAGCCATCTGCAGGCCGAGCCGAAGGACGCGCAGGGCTGGCTGCTGCTGGCGCAGACCTACGCCACCCTGCGCAAGTCGGCCGAGGCGCGCGACGCCTACGAGCATGTGCTGAACCTGCAGCCGGACAGCACCATCGCGATGGTCGGCTGGGCCGAATCCGATTCGATCGTCCGCACCGACCACCGGATCGACGGCCGCGCGCTCGAACTGCTGCAGCGCGCCGTGCAACTGGAGCCGGACAACCAGCGCGGCCTGTGGCTGCTGGGCATCAGCCAGTTCCAGCACGACCGCTATGCCGAAGCCGCCACCACCTGGCGCAAGCTGCAGCCGCTGCTCGACCCCGGCTCGACCGTGGCGAAGGCGGTGGCCGAGCAGATCGCCGTCGCCGATGCGCGCGCCGGCCAGCCGCCGGTCGCGCAGGCAACCGCCACGCCCGACGGCCCCGCCTTGCAGGTGCAGGTCTCGCTGGCGCCGAAGCTGAAAGACCAGTTGCACGTGGGCCAGACGCTGTTTGTCTATGCCCGTGCCGAACAGGGCCCGCCGATGCCGCTGGCCGTGGCCAGGCTGGACGCCTCCACCCTGCCCGCCACGGTGACGCTCACCGATGCGATGGGCATGACGCCGCAGCTGAAGCTGTCGTCCGCGGCGCGCGTGTTCGTCGGCGCGCGCATCAGCAGCAGCGGCCAGGCCATCGCGCAATCCGGCGACCTGGAAGGCGATGCCGGCGTGGTCGAGGTGAGCACCAGGGCGCCGATCAAGATCGAAATCGATAAGGTTCACTGATGAGCCACGACGCGCGACGCTATTTCAGCCTTCCCTCTCCGTTCCCCATGAAGCGTGGCGGCGAACTGCACGGCGCCCGCGTGGCGTTCGAAACCTGGGGCGCGCTGAGCGACGCGCGCGATAACGCGCTGCTGATCCTCACCGGCCTGTCGCCGAGCGCACATGCCGCCTCGAACGAGCAGGATCCGTCGCCGGGCTGGTGGGAGGCGATGATCGGACCGGGCAAGGCGATCGATACGGACCGCTGGTTCGTGATCTGCGTGAATTCGCTGGGCAGCGACAAGGGTTCGACCTGCCCGGCCTCGATCGATCCGGCCACCGGCGAGCCGTACCGGCTCAGCTTTCCCGAATTGGCACTTGAAGACGTGGCCAACGCCGCGCATGCCGCGGTGAGTTCGCTCGGCATCGAGCAACTGGCCTGCCTGGTCGGCTGCTCGATGGGCGGCATGAGCGCGCTGGCCTACATGCTGCTGCACCCCGGCAGCGTGCGCACGCATATCAGCGTGGACACGGCGCCGCAGGCGCAGCCGTTCGCGATTGCGATCCGCTCGCTGCAGCGCGAGGCGATCCGGCTCGATCCGCAGTGGAACAATGGCCGCTACGACGACGCGCACTATCCGGAAACCGGCATGAGCATCGCGCGCAAGCTCGGCGTGATCACCTACCGCTCGGCGATGGAATGGAACGGCCGCTTCGCGCGTATCCGCCTGGACGCCGAGCAGCGCGACGACGACGTTCCCTTCGGCTTCGAGTTCCAGGTGGAGTCGTACCTGGAAGGCCATGCGCAGCGCTTCGTGCGCACCTTCGATCCCAACAGTTACCTCTACCTGTCGCGCGCCAGCGACTGGTTCGACATCTCCGAGTACGGCGAAGGCAGCATCCAGGCCGGCCTGAAGCGCATCCGCGTCGAGCAGGCGCTGGTGATCGGGGTCAGCACCGACATCCTGTTCCCGCTGGAGCAGCAGGAGCAGATCGCCGAGGGCCTGGAAGCGGCCGGTGCCGCGGTGGAATTCGTGGCGCTGGATTCGCCCCAGGGGCACGACGCCTTCCTGGTCGATATCGAGAATTACAGCCGGGCCATCGGGGGCTTCCTGGGCCGCCTTTGAGCCATCCGGGGCCCGCCGCCCCGCCCGGGGGCTGGTAAGATCGGCTTCTGTCGCAATCGCTCTTCCGAGAATCGCATGCTTACCGTCGAATTCCCTGGCTGTCGCAAGCTCATCGATGCCATCGACACTGCCGTCAGCAAGCCCAGCACCCATGAGATCACCGACAGCCTGCGCAACAGCCTGTGCCAGCTGATCCGCGGCCAGGAAGTGAAGCTCCCCGACTGCGTCTTCGAGACCGTGGAAGGCCGCTACGCGCGCCGCGAGCTGTACCGCAGCGAGGACCACGACTACTGCGTGGTCGCCATGACCTGGGGCCCCGGCCAGGGCACCCCCATCCACGACCATTGCGGCATGTGGTGCGTCGAGGGCGTCTGGAGCGGCGCGCTGGAAGTAGTCCAGTACGAGCGCCTGGCCGACGAAGGCAGCCAGTGGCGCTTCCAGCCGGTCGGCTCGATCCAGGCCGGCCCCGGCTCCGCCGGCAGCCTGATCCCGCCGCACGAGTACCACACCATCCGCAACCCCAGCGACGACGCCGTGGCGGTCAGCCTGCACATCTACTCCGGCCCGATGACCCACTGCGCCATCTTCAAGCCCGTCGTCGGCGCCACCCAGTGCTACGAACGCACCGACCGCCAGCTGGGCCTCGACCCCGTCCACTGAACCCGGCATAATGCCCCGCTGCAATGCCGGTGTGGCGGAATGGTAGACGCGGCGGACTCAAAATCCGCTTCTGGCGACAGAGTGGAGGTTCGAGTCCTCTCACCGGTACCAAGAGGTAGTTTTGGGACGTTCCATAGAGTCCAGAGCGCTTAAAAAAAAGCCCGCAGATATGCGGGCTTTTTTATGTCTATCGCCCGCCTAATCCAAGCAGACGGCCATTCTTTGCGTCTTCGACACCAGTGAGAAGATCGCGTCTTCCTGGTCGCCTCGATGGGCGACGAACCATTCCGGGATCGCGACATTTTGCGGCCAGCGAAATCAGCCGACTGTCATGACGCAGCCTATGGGCGGTGAGGGTCCCGACCAAATCACCCAAGACAACGTCGTGTGCCTTCCACGAGGCGTTCACCAAATCATTCCAGCAATGCCATACAGCCCTCAGGGACCCTAAGGGCGTCTTTCCGGCTCCGGCGGTCTCACGAAACGAGATGACGCTGTGTTTTACTGGTTCGACATAACTGGAAACGTGTGAAGTCCTGGGTGCACTCGTTTGCGTGGACACGAAGATTCGTCCGCCCCCGGAGGATCGCCCCTCCTGCGGAGTAAATCCGTAGCTAGGAGTCGTTAAGCCCGATGCACTGGGTGTGTTGGCACCCAATAGGGAAACCTTAGTACGATCGAATTACCTAGGATCGGGGGGGAGGGAAATGCCTAGTGCTGCTTCTATCTCAATTAAGGAGACGCTTGCACTCCTTGATAATGAATTCAAAGGACTGAGCGAGGGCATTGGGCGAGCTCAGTATGCTTTTTGGCTGGGCTCCGGAATATCCCGCGATCGGGTGATCGGACTCGACGGCGTCCTCGCGAAGCTCCTCGAGTTCCTGCGCATCCACACCACCGCAGCCGCTGATTGTAAGTATCGCGTGGCGCTGGAGAAAATTATCGCCATGGCGGCTCCCTCCGCAGACGAACGAGCGAGGATTGACTTCTCTCAGCCGGTAGCGACCTGGCCGGACCTGAGCATAATCCTGAAACGTCTGTGGAATCAGTATTCGGCCGTACTCTCAACAGATATCCCAGGTGAAAATCTCGACTATCTGTTATGGGTCGGCCTCGACTTCCCACACACCTTCAGCGCACAGCCCGCCGACGCCGAGCACTTAGCGATCGGCATGCTGGCCCTTGAAGGTGTCGTAACGGAATTGGCTACTGCCAATTGGGATGGTCTTCTTGAAGCCGCCATGAAGGAACTCGGCCACAACGAGACCTTCTATCAGATCACTGTAACCGGCGAGGAACTTCGCAATCCGGCTTCGGCCACCGTTCTCTACAAGTTCCATGGCTGTGCCCTGCGCGCGATCACCAACGAAGCTGAGTATCGTCCGCTACTCATCGCGCGTACGGCTCAGATCACCGGCTGGACTAGCAACGAAACGTTCAAGATCGTGCGTGACCAGCTTAGTGCCCTCCTTCAACGCAGCCGAACGCTCATGATCGGCATGTCGGCGCAAGATGAGGACATCAAACACCTCTTTGCGTCGGTAAACGCTCAGAAGGGTTGGAAATGGACCGATCAGCCGACGCCCATCGTGTTCTCTGCCGACGAGCTTGGCGATGATCAAAAGAACGTTCTGATCGGAGCGTATGGCGAACCTGACTATGAGGGCCATCGAGTCGAAATCTGCGAAGCCGCGCGACTCAGAGCATACGCCAAACCCCTTTTACTCGGGTTGCTTCTCCATGTCCTCGCAGCCAAGTTGAAGATCCTCGCTAGTGATGCGATGGACGGTCATCTCGACCAGACAGCCCGGGACGCGATTGAGGGAGGGATTAAGACGCTTCGCGACCGCATAGCCGATGCCGGTAACTCCGATCGTCTGGGCCTCGTACGTGCCATAGCCGCCGGACTTGCGCGCGCTCGCCATC
The DNA here is from genome assembly GCF_900112865.1 of Dyella marensis. Lineage (GTDB taxonomy): Bacteria > Pseudomonadota > Gammaproteobacteria > Xanthomonadales > Rhodanobacteraceae > Dyella_D > Dyella_D marensis_A. Next base: position 577,155 of record NZ_FONH01000001.1, read on the forward strand.
AGTTGCAGAACGGAGTCAGCGACCCGGGGATACCATCCTATTTCCCGCTGGACGGTGATCCTACACACCGTATGAAGGACAAGTTGGCACTGAAAAGCTCGGGTCAACGAGAGGCAGCCGTTGCCCTAGGTTTGATCGGACTAGAGGAACAGGACGCAAACTGGGTTTGCTCCGTCGACGATCCGGTCGATGCGCGAACAGGCGCCTTGCGACTCACCTCACCCAACGCGAGTGCGCGCGTTATTTTTGCTGCCAATGACGATACGGTTACCAGTCTGCTCGACGTGGGTGCCTTCGATGAATCCGATGACGATGCCGTGGTCATTTGCTCCGGCCGCGTCTCAGAGCGACAACAACGCAGCCCCAGTGCCTCGATGCGCAGCGGTGCTCTTGGACCCAGATACGTTGCCTTTGGATCGATGCTCAGCGGCGTCTCGGATCTGGACGAGCTACGCGCCCAATTTCGTGGAGAGGCGGGTTTATGAGCACAACCGACAACGTAGTCGATATTCTCGTTCGCGAGGGTGGCTATCGCATACTCCCGAAGCCCCTAAAGGTAGGCTCCATACCATTCGACTTCACGTACGCCCTTGTCGCCGGCAATCGGGCAAATGATCTTGTCATCATCATCGAACTTAAGGGCGATACCACCGATGATGGCGTGACCCGGAAGGTTATGGCACTTACTCGCGCACTCGACGTCATGCAATCAAAGCGGCCCGTAACGGCAGTTCTCACATCCGGACAGCCGCTAGCCGAGACCGTCCGATCAATTGGCAAAGTCTGCCGTGTTTTACCGGTTGGCGCACCGACGGGTGCCGATGCTATGAGTGCGGTTCGGGACTGGCTTTCCGTTCTTCTACCACTCGCTCAACCGCCTGCTGTCGAAACGCTTCTCGATTGGCAGGCTGATCTGGGTACCGCCATCGCGGCATACAACAAGAATGAGTTCGTTGACACAGTGATCAAAGCTTCGCAACGCGGCAAGGACAGTGTCGAAAAGGTCTTAGCCGATGCGATCACTCTATCAATTGACGCCGCACTCAATGATGAGGGAGAGAGGAAATGAACGGAGCTCGACTTAAAAATCTCGTCATTGAGAACTTCCGCAGCCTTCGCGGCAAGATCGTTGTGCCTCTCGATGCCCAAGTCGTGCTGATCCATGGCACCAACGGCATGGGTAAGACGAGCATCCTGTCGGCAATCGAACTCGGACTTACGGGCAAGATCGCGCACCTTGCGACCGAAGGATCGAGCTATCGTTCCTACCTTACGACCCTCGGCGCTGAAAACGGCTCGATCTCAATCACCACGACCGCCTCTATCAGCGAACAGGCCATCGCGACCGGAACACTTACTTTTTCCGACACCACGTTCCTCCCGAAGCCCCTACTGAATGTCGACGATTCCCGGTTCTTCGCGGAACGATGCTATCTGCCGCAAGCGACTCTGAGCCGGCTACTCGAAATCTATGATGACCAGAAGGCGGGCAAGACCTCGCCATTGACCCTGTTTGTCAAGGAGCTCCTCGGCCTCGATCCGATCGACGCCCTGGTCGATGGCCTCGACCACGCCTTCAACGTGACACGAGTGCGCAAACTGGTGCCCGAGTACCGTCGCCTTGAGGAAATCAAGAACTTCTTGAAGGATGAGATCGTTAGAAAAGAGCAGTCGATTGATAGAGCAAGTAAAGCAGCCAACGAGCGACTCGGCCGCCTCAATGAAATCCTCTCTCTGATCGACGATGGATCGGCAATAACCGTCACGGAGAGCGCCGACCTAGGTCAATTGAAGGCTTTGCTCGAAGCTGCCCGTGACGGGGATAGACAACTCGTGGCACTCAGTCGAACGCGCTCAGAATTACGCGGACTGAGCGAAAGATGGCGAGATCTGCCACCGCAAGACTCAAGCCACGATCAGGCTACCAGAGAGAGGGCTGATCGGACTGCGAGCGACGCGCTTGTCGCCTGGCAGATCGATCGCGGCGACGCGCTTCAAAGCGCAATCGATGCGGCCCTCTCCCATTTCACCGACATCCCCTCGCTTCAGGACAGTCCCGAACAAAGTAGATCCGATGCGGAGCGACGCGCGCGGGCGGAGGCGGATCGTTGCGAGCGTCTGCTCGCAACACACGTTGCCGCCAGCGAACGCATGGAGGCTTTGAACGTGATCGTACAGCGCGCATCCACGCGAATCGACGAACTCAACCAAGATTTATCCGGAGCGGTTGAAGACGCAAAAGCGCTCGCGAACGCGCTCGCTGGCGTGACCCCCTACATCAAAGGCGAAACATGTCCTGTCTGCTCCCGGAACTATGCAGAGATGGATGCTGGATCACTCTCAGCCCATGTTGCCACCAAGATCGCCTCGCTCAGCAACGAAGCCGGGCGTCTCCAGGCGATGGCTGCGGTACGCGCTGAGGAAATTGCGCGACTTGCCTCCGCGAAACGTGATCTCCTCAGCGCCGCTAACGGCCTGCTTTCTTTGGAAGCTATTGCGGAGCTAACAGTTCGACAGGCTCAATTGACAGATATGGCACATCGCCTATCGAGACTGAAGGACGACGCCGCGGAAGGAAGCCGACTGATGATTGATCTGGCGATCGCTCGGCAGGCCGTCATAACGGCTCGCCGACGGGACGAGCAATCTCAATCACTACTTCCCGAAATCGATACCCTAGTTCAGTCCATCCTGCACTGCCCCACCAGCAGTTTTGAGAGCATCGACCTCGCACTGACCAATGCCCTTAAGGTCCTTGAGGAGCGCATCACCGCCGCCGAGCGCGTCACATCCGACAGGATCAAAGCAGGCTCTGAGATCGATTTGCGCATTAGCGACCTCGCACATATTGACGCCCTTCGAACGGAATGTGAAAAAGCGCGGACTCGCCTCCAATCAGTGAACGACGCATTCAAACAAACAGATGTCACGCGCAAGTATGCAAAGACCGTCTCCGAGGCCGCCGAGGGCGTACGCTCTGACATCGTGAAGAAGGTGTTCAACACCGGGCTCAACAAGGTTTGGCGCGATCTGTTCGTACGCTTGGCTCCATCGGAGCAGTTCGTTCCCGCATTTCGTCTGCCACTTGGTAATGGCGGAAAGGTCGACGCGGTTCTCGAGACGCTCCATCGAAGCGGGGTAGCTTCCGGATCCCCCGGCGCGATGCTGAGCCAAGGCAATCTCAACACAGCGGCGTTAACCCTCTTTCTTGCTCTCCATCTATCAGTGCCAGTACGCACCCCATGGTTGATCTTGGACGATCCCGTCCAATCAATGGACGATGTACATATTGCACAGTTTGCCGCGTTGCTTCGCTCACTTTCCAAAGGCATGAATCGGCAGGTAGTGATCGCTGTACACGAGCGCTCCCTATTCGACTACCTCTCCCTTGAGCTTAGTCCCGCGTTCCCCGGCGACAGTCTAATTACCATCGAAATTGCCCGGAGCTTCGCTGGTGAGGCGATCGCGACACCACGTGCATTTGCGTTTAAGGACGATCGGGCGATCGCCGCCTAAGGTATCGGCAGATCACGTCCGGCACTGGGAAGATCGTTGTGATCGTTTCGTGGAGGCAACTGCGACACGCGCGGCGGGTCAATTCGCCAGATCCTCACGCATCTCGCAGCATCAGCACCACCTTTAGGCGTCGACGCGTCCTGTTAAGCGAGGGATCAAGCGCTCTCACCTTTGCTGGCTACAGCTTCTAGTAGGGGCTGTCGGCGGGCTGGCCAGCAGCATTGGTCCACATGTCATCGGGGAGCGAGCGATCGCGAAGACATATCGGGTCATGGTCCGCATACGCACATAGGGGACGAGAGCACTTATCCGGTACTGCCACTCAGTGCCGCAGATGCACACCTTCCGGGACCGATGAAAACTTACATGCGACCATCGCTCAGAACGGCCGGTCTACGAAGAATGCACGCAACCACTCAGCAAATATTGCTTGGGCGCATCCATCACGTCCTTGGCAGAAATGACGGCGCTAATGGCCTCGCAATGCGCTCTGAGCGGAATACCTTGGGGAATCACCAAAGGGTGTCCATCAGGAGAGGTTCGATTGAGAATTACCCAGACCCTTGTTGCCGCCGCATCGGTCCCGGTGACGCCCAAGACATCCAGTCCCGATCCATTGACGTTCTCCTTCAAGATCGGATTTGGCTCCTTGCTGCCGCGGTTGTCGAATTCCACACCTTGCAGGACGGCGTAGTAATCCTTGGTGCCCAGTTCTCCGCGGCTGAAGTAACCAGCGAGCGCAAGGTAGAGCCCACCTGCGCCAATCACTAGAACCAGGAGAATTGCTGCGCCGTACATCCAGGCGCTGCTCGTCTGTGCTTCGTTGTTCAAGAGGTGGCCCTCAGTCAGTTCGTCTTGAGCTGTTGGCATTCGGACTACACCGAAATGCTGCTCTCAATCGACGCAACCTCGCTGTTTTGCCGCGCAACCCACCCCCACGCAGGCAATCCCCTACAGACAACCTCTGGTTGCTTTGATAATTTTCTTCGCGTTGCCCGCGCTGTTGCCGAAGACGCGTTGCGGGCAACCATGGCAGCAATGCTGTGAGAGCGCGGGCCAAGGGTGCAGCGAACACCCCTGACCCGCTAACCATCACCAACTGTACGAGAGTCGATCATGGCTACCCCAGATCATACGGCACGCACGCGCTCGCCGATCCCCTCGGCGACCTCCTCACCGCACATTCGGGCTGTCCGACGATCCAGCGGACACGATTGAAGAACCGCGGTTCAAGCGCTTTCGTAAGAATCATCTGAGCCGTATCTACCCGGCACGTCGCACTGTGCGACGGCGAAAGCCGCTGACACCGCACACCACTTCCTCCATCAAGCCGCCCGGGCCCAGCCTTGGGCCACTGGTGAACCTCGAGTCCGTGTGGTCGCGGCACGCCGTGCTGTCTGGCGACGTGCCGTTCTCGGAGCGAGGGCGCGGCGCCTTTTCAGCAAGGAGTTGCTTATGAATATCCACGGCGAGCCCTGGATGACCCGTCACGTGCACTACTTTTCCGATCCCGACGCGGGGCCGGATGCGATGTTGAACGATGCCACCGAGTGGTTGAAGTACGCCCATACTTCGATCCAGTTCCTCGCCGAGCTGGTCCACGAACGCGGCAGCCCGGATGCACAACGGTTGCCGATCATGCTGGATGGCATCGCGGCGTTCATCGAGATGGGGACGCGCTGCGTGGAGCAGGCGCATGGGCGGATGCAGTGGCAGCAGGTGCGGGATGAGGCGGAGAGGTCCGCGGCGGGGGTGTAGTTCGAGCGCCCGGCGTCGATGCCTCGTTCCGTAGTTCTGGATGAGGAGCGGAGGTCGGACATCTCCGCTCCATGCTCCCCTGGGGTGGCAAGGGCGGCCCTCAGGCCGCCCTTGGAAGATCAGCGATTCTTGTGACTCTGCTCGCCAGCCTTGACGTGCTGCTCGTGGCTGCCGCCGCGCTGCTCGCTCGAACCTGCCTGCTTGCTCTGATCCTGGCTTTGGTTCTTATGGCTTTGCTCGCCTGCCTTGACGTGCTGCTCGTGCGAAGCGCGGTCGCCGCCGCGATTACTGGTATTGCCTGTGTTAGCCATGATGAGATCCTCAAGTCGATGTATCGGAATGCGGGTCATCAAACGCTGCGCCCGCGAGATCCACTTTCGCGCCTGGGACCTGCACGCGACGTCGGTCGCGCATGAAAGAAGCTTGCATCTTGGTGAGGAGGCTCTTGCACGGAATGCCAGTAGCTTGGGCCACCGCGGTGCCGGTTCTCTTCGAGACGGGGGCGCATCGACCATAGCCAGCTCGTCATTCCGGCGCAGGCCGGAATCCAGTTTCGACGTGGGTCGGTGGTCGCGACAACCCGACGATATCGGCACTGGATTTCGGCCTGCGCCGGAATGACGGCAAAAAGCGTTACGCGGCGGCGATGGCGCTACAGCCTTAAGCAAGCTTAAAGAAACAGACTTTTCCTAAGGACATACTGAGTTTCCGCCGCCAGAATCGAACGGATGAGGAGGAAGCGGCGATGAATACGAGCATAGACAAACCATTCACGTTTCACGATGACCTGAGCGATTCCGCGCTCGCCGTCGGCATCGCGATGCACCTGGATGCGGCAATATCCCTGCTGCCGGAAACTCATGAGGCGGCTGAATCCCTGCGTTGCGCACGGCGGGCTGCCTTGAAACTGGTGCGGCGCCTGCAGGAACGCACGCGCGCCGCCGGCGCAAGCGAGTCCGCTGCCCTGGAACACGATCCCGCGTGATCGACTCGCTGCGTAGCGGCCTCAGACGCACGCAGCGCCGCGCTCACTCCGCGATGCGCGTCGTCTGGACGTTGACCACGCGCCACACGCTGCCTTCCTTCACATACGTGTCCGTATATCGATAGTGGCTGCGGAACGGCTTGCCCTGGTAGGTGCCGTGCATGTCGGTGCGACCGTTGATCAGCGCGGTATTGCCGTAGAGGCGAATCTTGAAGTCCTCGACCGTGTAGGGCTCGATCACCAGGTCGGGTGAGGTGAGATTCTGCAGGAACTGTGCTTTGTCCGCGGTGCTGCCGTCGCTGCCGATCTGAAAAAACGTGTCGGACATGTTCTTTGCAATCGCCTGCTTATCCTTTTTCACGATCGCCACGTCCCAGGCATCGGCCTGAGCCTTCAGCGCCGCGTGCAGGCCAGCGTCGGACGAGTCTTTTGCGAAACCAGGCAACGTAGCCAGCAGAAGCAGCAGGGATATCGAAGCGGTTCTTGGCATGATCATCGGTCACTCCCCCTCAGAATGTTCAACGAGCTTACTGGAAGGGATGGAGGCGCCTGAAGTACCTATCCCAGCCCCGCACGCCGACAAAAAAGCCCGGCGTCATGCCGGGCTTCTCAACCGAACAAAACGGCCGCCACTATTTACCGAAGTATTGGCGCACGGACGCCGAAGACACTCCGACCAGTTTCACCGCCGCCCGCAGTTCGTCCGGCGTGCAGCCGAATGCCTTGCACCAGTAGCGAACCTCCCATTCCTCGTGCACGTTCACCTTGGCCGCATCCTGCGGACCGCGCTTGCTCAGATCGTCAGACATGGCTCTCCCCGATCGCTGATAGCCCTGTCGACAACGCGATGCACATACCGCGCGCCCAGAGCCGGTCGCAGTGTTCGGCGCCAGCCCTGCCCGCGTCTTTAGATTAAATACGAAAATGCGCTCACGTCGGTTGTGTAAGACCGGCTGCATAGGGGTTCACTGACATCGCATCGAGCTGGTGGATCGTGCCGAGCGACAGTGTCGGAGTGGGATTGGCCGGTGCCTGCGACAGACATCCCGCGGTGCCACGCTGGTCGTTTCCCGCCTTGACCGCGGCCGCCGCCTCGGCGGCGAAGCTTGAGGCCTCCCGGGCGGCCTCATTGGCGGCCCGCACCGCCATCTCGGTGTCGTGACTGGGCTGCCTCGCCGCGGCAGCCACTGCCCTGTCCGCGGCAGCTTGTGCCACGTCGGCGGCTTGCTGAGCCTGGTGCGCCAGCGCCTCGGCGGTGCAGCTGTCTGGCGCGGCCATGGCCTTCCGCGTCGCATTCGCGGCATCGACAGCGGCGGACAGTGCCGCCTCCGCCGCATCCTGCGAGTCGATCTCGGCCGCCGTGCAGGGATTGCCCTCAGAACTGGTACATGCATTTTGCGCGGCGTTCGAGGTGTGATCGGCGGCATTGGAAGCCGAATTCGCACCGCTGGAACCGGAAACGGAACCTACCATGGCAACAACTCCTATCGGGGGGAGCCCCACCCTAGTCAGTCGCTCATCCACGATCACACTAGGACGTTCCCTAGGGGCGGGCTGGCAGCACCCCACCCGGGTCCACCGACGGGCACGGTACTTGCCTGATCGCTGGCAGTGAGCAACCGGGGATCGGAACCCATGAATGCCGCGGTGCGCGCGGAAAGCGCCAGACCTGTCTACACCGAAGCCGTCCGCCGGGTGCTCGCCCAGCCGCATCTGCGCGACCTGCCGCCCGCAGGGGCATCCACTCCAGTGCTGCGCCAGCATTTCACCGTGGGCGGCGAAGCCACGCGCCTGCAGATGCTGGCCTGGAGCGACTACGTGGGACGCATCCTCGACGTGCCGGTGTCGCGCGCCCAGGTCGCCAACGGCTTTCATGGCGAGCTCGATACCTATGTGTTCAAGGACCTGAGATTCCTCGACAGCCGCACGGATCCCGTGGCGCAGATGCGCACCGCGGCGAGGATCTCGACCGATAACGTAAGCGACTACGTCTTCCATATCGTGCTGGACGGCATCGCGGAAACCGAGGCAGGACCGCGCCGCAAATCGACGCAATTCATACCGGGCGTGCTCGCCCTGGACATGTGCCAGCCGATGCTGATGCAGCGGCCGACCAAGTCGCGGGTGATGGCATTCTTCCTGCCGCGCGCGATGGTGGACGCCGCCATCCCTGATGCCGAATCGCTGCATGGCAACGTGGTCACCTACAACACACCGCTGACGCTGCTGCTGCGCGAACAGCTGCTCACTATCGCCAGCGATCTGCCGAGCATGAGCGATGCGGAAGCGCAAAGCGCGGTGAGCACGGGCGCGCAGCTGGTGCTGGCCGCGTTCGGCAAGATGCACCACCTCAGCCATACCGCGCGGGCCGCCGCGCGCGCCGCCATGCTCGGACGCATCAAGCGCTATATCCGTGCCAACCTGCATGCGCGCGAACTGGCGCCCGAGCACATCCTGCGCGGCTTTCCGCTGGCCCGTCCCACGCTGTATCGCATGTTCGAAACGGAAGGCGGACTGCACGCCTATATCCGCAACTGCCGGCTGCGCGAGGCGGCGGATCGACTCGTCGGCATCAAGACGATGTCGGTGACGCAGATCGCCGACGGGCTTGGCTTCAACTGCCCTTCCGATTTCACGCGCGCCTTCCGTCGCGCCTACGGCGTGGCGCCGCAGGAGTTCAGGGCGTTGGGATTGGAGTGGTTGCGCGATACGGCCGAATAATCGCCATGCGATATCGCAGCCAAAGAAAAAGCGCCCAGGTTTCCCTGAGCGCTTTCTTTATTGGTGGGCCGTGTAGGATTCGAACCTACGACCAATTGATTAAGAGTCAACTGCTCTACCAACTGAGCTAACGGCCCTGAAACTTTAAATTTGGGGTGGACGATGGGACTCGAACCCACGACATCCGGAATCACAATCCGGTACTCTAACCAGCTGAGCTACGCCCACCATAACCTTTAAGATGTGCTGGCGCGCCCGACAGGAATCGAACCTGCAACCGTCGGCTTAGAAGGCCGATGCTCTATCCGGTTGAGCTACAGGCGCAATGCACTCAGGTGCAGAGCAACTGCTGGTCGGGGCAGAGGGATTCGAACCCACGACTTCCAGCTCCCAAAGCTGGCGCTCTACCAGGCTGAGCTATACCCCGATTTCGAACCTTCAGCCGCTTTCGCAACGCCGAAGCTTTGAAATGCTACGGGTGACGCTTCGCCCAGTCAATCCGTATCGAAGCACACCGAACACATCTTTCGTCCGGTTCCGAAAAACGATGTTCTGTTCTTCGGATGCAAACGGTGATGCGAACATCACTGCCTGCTTTGTATGGCGCGCCCGGAGAGATTCGAACTCCCGACCACCAAGTTCGTAGCCTGGTACTCTATCCAACTGAGCTACGGGCGCGTTGTAAAACCTTTGCCTTGATCGCTTAACCACCGGAGTGGAAAGCGCCGAAGCGAGAAGCGGAATTATTCAGATTCGGGCGGTGGTCGTCAATACTTTTTTCAGTTTTTTTTCACCGGCTGCCACAGCATTCATGTCCCGGTGGAGCGACCACGCATCGAAGGCGCGCATTCTAGCCGCCGAAAGCAGCATCGCCTAGAGGGTCAGCGGCGCTTGTCCGACGCTTCCTATACGACGCTCGCCCTCGCATGACATGCATCCCCAAACGAAGAAGGCGGCCATCGGCCGCCTTCTCGTTCAACTCGTTTCTGTCCCACGCTCAGACGTGCACGCTCAGACGTGCGGATGACGACTCTGCGTAGCCGGGTCGCCGACCTTGGCGCCCGCATCGCCGCGCGGCGGCGGAGGCGGCGGCGGTGTCGAGCCGGTGGCCGACTTGGTCCAATCCGCCGGCGGGCCCGGCACGCGGCCGGCCATGATCTCGTCGATCTGGTGCGCGTCGATGGTCTCGTACTGCAGCAGCGCCTCGGCCATCACGTGCAGCTTGTCGATGTTGTTGGTCAGCAGCTGCTTGGTGCGCGCGTAGTTGCGGTCGAGGATCGCGCGCACTTCCTCGTCGATCTTGCGCGCGGTCTCGTTGGAGACGTTCTTGTGCTGCGTGACGGCGCGGCCGAGGAACACCTCGTCCTCTTCCTCGCCGTAGGTCACCGGGCCGAGCGTGTCGGACAGGCCCCACTTGGTCGCCATGTTGCGCGCCATCTTGGTCGCGCGCTCGATGTCGTTGGAGGCGCCGGTGGTGACCTTGTCCTCGCCGAAGATCAGCGCCTCGGCGACGCGGCCGCCGTACAGCGAGCACAGCTGCGATTCGATCGCCACGCGGTTCATGCTGTACTTGTCGCCTTCCGGCAGGTACATGGTCACGCCCAGCGCGCGACCGCGCGGAATGATGGTGACCTTGTAGACCGGGTCGTGCTCCGGCACCAGGCGGCCGACGATGGCGTGGCCGGCCTCGTGATAGGCGGTGAGCTTCTTCTCGTCCTCGCTCATGGCCATGGAGCGGCGCTCCGTGCCCATCAGGATCTTGTCGCGCGCCTTGTCGAGGTGGCTCATGCGCACGTCGCGCGCGTTCTCGCGCGCCGCGAACAGCGCGGCCTCGTTGACCAGGTTGGCGAGGTCGGCGCCGGAGAAGCCCGGCGTGCCGCGCGCGATGGTCATGGCATCCACGTCCGGCCCGGTCGGGACCTTGCGCAGATGCACTTTGAGGATCTGCTCGCGGCCCTTCACGTCCGGCAGGCCGACCACCACCTGGCGGTCGAAGCGGCCCGGGCGCAGCAGCGCGGGGTCGAGCACGTCCGGGCGGTTGGTCGCGGCGATCACGATCACGCCCTCGGTGCCCTCGAAGCCATCCATCTCCACCAGCAGCTGGTTGAGGGTCTGCTCGCGCTCGTCGTGGCCGCCGCCCAGGCCGGCGCCGCGATGGCGGCCGACCGCATCGATCTCGTCGATGAAGATGATGCAGGGGGCGTGCTTCTTGGCCTGGTCGAACATGTCGCGCACGCGGCTGGCGCCGACGCCGACGAACATCTCGACGAAGTCCGAACCGGAGATCGAGAAGAACGGCACCTTGGCCTCGCCCGCAATGGCCTTGGCCAGCAGGGTCTTGCCGGTACCGGGCGGGCCGACCATCAGCACGCCGCGCGGGATCTTGCCGCCGAGCTTCTGGAACTTGCCCGGGTCGCGCAGGAACTCGACCAGCTCGCCGACTTCCTCCTTCGCTTCGTCGCAGCCGGCGACGTCGCTGAAATTGACCTTGATCTGGTCCTCGCCCTGCAGCTTGGCGCGCGAGCGGCCGAAGCTCATGGCGCCGCGCCCACCGGCGCCGGCCTGCATCTGGCGCATGAACCAGATGAACACGCCGACGATCAGGATGATCGGCAGCCAGTTGAGCAGCAGGCCGATCAGGGAGAAGCCGTTGTTGGCCGGCTCCTGCCGCACTTCCACGCCCTTGTCCTGCATCTGCTTGACCACCGAGCTGGTGGAGAAGCCGAGCACGGGGGCGACGGTGCGGAACGCGCTGCCGTCCTTGAGCTTGCCACTGATGGTGGCCGGCTGGTCGGCGCTGATCACGGCGGTGGACACGTTGCCGTTGTCCACGCTCTGCACAAAGCTGCTGTAAGGCAGGTCGGAGGACGACGCGCCATGCGGATTGAAGCTCTGGAACACCATCAGCAGGACCACAGCGATGATCAGCCAGAGCAACAGATTTTTAGCCATCTCGTTCATGCACGGTTCTCGCCCGGTTGAGCGCCACTGACCTTTCTTCCTGTGGCCAGCGCATAGACCTCACGCGAACGGGCGCGTGAGGCTTTGGGTTTACGCATAGTTACGCGCGAAAACTCCGCGCGCAAGCTACGAAGGTAATCGTCGAAGCCAGCTCCCTGGAATAACTTGATCAGGAACGAACCGCCCGGTTTCAGCCAATGGCGACTGAAGTCCAGCGCCAGCTCGGCCAGATCCATTGCCCGGATCTGGTCGGCCAGCGCGACACCACTCATATTGGGGGCCATGTCGGATAGGACAAGATCGAGCTGCTGCCCCTCCAGGCGGCTCTCCAGCTCGCGCAGCACGGACTCCTCGCGGAAGTCGCCCTGCAGGAAATCCACCCCCGCGATGCCCTGCATCGGCAGGATGTCCAGGGCCACCACCTTGCCGGTATCGCCCAGGCGCTGGCGCACCAGCTGCGACCACCCGCCCGGGGCGGCGCCCAGGTCGACCACGCGCATGCCCGGCTTGAGCAGCCGGTCGCGCTCGATCAGTTCTTCCAGCTTATAGACGGCACGGGAGCGCACGCCCTCGGCCTGCGCCTTCTTCACATAGACGTCATCGAAATGTTCCCGCAGCCAGCGGGAACTGCTTTTGCTGCGGGACATGGGTCGGCAACGGCCACAGATAGGGGGGAATGGGTCGGCATGATACCCTTGACGGTCCATTCGCCGCGAATCCGAGACTGAACGCATGTCGCTCTCCCCGTCACAGCGCCGCTATCTGCGCAGCCTGGCCCATGACCTGAAGCCGGTGATCCTGCTCGGCGCCAAGGGCGCGACCGAGGCCGTGGTCAAGGAACTGGACCTGGCCCTGACCCACCACGAGCTGGTCAAGGTGAAGCTGTCCGGCGGCGACAAGGACGAGCGCCAGGAGCAGATCGACTTCCTCGCCCAGGGCACCCGCGCCGAGAACGTGCAGCAGATCGGCCATATCGTGGTGCTGTTCCGCCGCAACGAGGACGAGCCCAAGCTCGCCCTGCCCCGCTGAGCCGCCGCGCATGGATCTCTCGCTCGACCGCCCCGGCGAATACCTGTTTGTCCGCCGCGTCGGCGCGCGCAGCATCACCGTAGTCGATCGCGAGTTCACCCGCAGCCTGGTGCTTTCCCCAGAGAAAGCCATCGAGAACTGGCCGGTCACCCATGCCGGCGAGCTGGACGCCGGCCACGTCGACGCGATCCTGGCGCTGGAACCGGAAGTGGTGGTGCTGGGCACCGGCGAACGCCAGGTGTTCCCCGCCGCCGCCTTCATAGCCGGCTTTCTGCGCAAGGGCGTGGGCGTGGAAGTGATGGACAACGCAGCCGCGGCCCGCACCTACGACCTGCTGGCCGGCGAGCGCCGCCGCGTGGTGGCGGCCTTCATCCTGCCGCCGGAAGCCTGAGCCGGCCTGCCGCCGCTCAGCGCGACGGCAGGTAACCCATCGGATCGACCGGATTGCCGTCGCGGCGGATCTGGAACTGCAGTTCGTCGCGGGTCGCGCCGGTGGAACCCATCTCGGCGATCTGCTGGCCCGCGCTGACGCGCTGCCCCTCCTTCACCAGGCGCTTGCTGTTGTGGCCGTAGGCCGACAGGAAGCTGTCGTTGTGTTTGATGATGACCAGCTCGCCGTAGCCGACCAGGCCGTTGCCGCTGTACACCACCACGCCATCGGCGGCGGCGCGGATCGGGTCGCCGGACTTGCCCAGGATCTCGATGCCGGGAATGGCGTCGCCCGACTGGAAGCGCTTGCCCAGCGAACCGTCCGCCGGCCAGCGCCAGTTAATGCCGGCGCTGGCGCGCGTGGCGCCCTGCGCCACGGCCTGCGGCGGCGCCGGCGGGGGTGTCGCGGCGGCCGCGGCGGTATGCGCGGTGGCGGGAGCGCCGGCGACCGGCACCACGGTGACGGCGGTCGATGCCGGCGCGGGAGCCGATACCGTCGCCGTGGCCGGCGCGGGCTTCACGGGAGCCGCCGGTGCAGGCGCGGGCGTTTCGGCGGTCGCCGCCGGATTGGCCGGCACCGTCTCGAAGCCGGCGCCGGCCGGAGTCCTGGCTGGCGGGTTCGCCGCCGGTTTCGGGGAAGTCGCGACCACGGCATGGCTCGCGGCGGGAGCCGCCGCTCCGCTCGCCGAGAGCTTCAGCGTCTGCCCCGGCCAGATCGTGTACGGCGCGGCGATGCCGTTCCACGAGGCCAGGTCGCGGAAATCCACGCCATTGCGGAACGCGATCGAATACAGCGTGTCGCCCTTCACCACGCGATAGCTGCCGCCCGGCGCCGCAGCGCGGGCCACCGGGGCCGGCGCCACCGTGCGTCCCTGCGTGCCGGCGGCCGGCTCGAACACCACCGAGCTGCGCGGCGACACGCAGGCGGCGAGCAACAGGGAAAGCGCGGCGGGGGCGAAGTAGCGGCAGTGTCCTTTCATGCGATGAGCATACCGAGCCATAACGTGATTTTCATACGGAAGTCCTGTTCGGGACTTCGCCGTAACATCAATGACGCAACAGCCACCATGCCAGCAGGCCGACCAGGATCACCACGGCGGCCCAGCCGATGCGCTCGATGTGCTTGTGCAGGACGCGCTCGGCGCGCTCGCCGAAGATGCGGATCAGCAGCGCCAGCAGCCACACGCGCTTGCCGCGGCCGACCGCCATGCAGACCAGGAACGGAATGATCGGCACGCCGACGATGCCGGCGGCCCAGGTGACGAACTTCATCGGCACCACCGGCTGCAGCGCGGCCAGCGCAAGCACCAGCAGCAGGCCGAGCCAATGCGTGTTCATCTGCGCACGCAGGCTTTCCACGCCCTGCTCGATCGGCGCCAACAGGTGCAGCGCCTCCAGCACCGGATGCAGGGCCTGGAACGCCCAGTGGCCGAGCGCATAGCCGACCAGCGAACCGAGCAGCGAGAACAGCAGGCTTAAGTTTGCGTAGAAAAACGCCTTGTGCCGCTTGCCGAGCATCATCGGCGCCAGCATCACTTCCGGCATGATCGGAAAGATGAAGGCCTCGACGAAGCTGAGCCCGCACAGGTAATAGACCGCCCTGGGGTGGCGCGCCCAGGTCAGGGCCCGGGCGTACAGCGTTCCGAACAAGCGCATCGAGCGTCCTTAAGGCATCAGCCGATGCCGCCCAGCAGCGGCACGAAGCTCACCGGTCCGAGTTCTTCCTGCAGGAAGTCGCCCTGCCCGTCGCCGCGCATGCGGATCAGGGTCTGGTGGCTGGGCGAACCGACGGGAGCGACCAGCACGCCGGTCGGGCTGAGCTGGTCCAGCAGCTGGGTGGGAATGGTGTCGCCGGCGGCGGTGAGGATGATCGCGTCGAACGGCGCCTCGTCCGGCCAGCCCAGCTTGCCGTCGTCGTGGCGCGAGCGCAGGTTGGTCAGCCCCAGCTGGCGGAAGCGGCGGCGCGCCTGGCGCAGCAGTTCCTCGATGCGCTCGACGGTGTAGAGCTGCGGCACCAGCGCGGCCAGTACCACGGCCTGGTAGCCGGAACCGGTGCCGATCTCCAGCACCTTCTGCGGCACGCCGAATTCCAGCAGCGCCTCGGTCATGCGCGCCACCACCCACGGCTGCGAAATGGTCTGGCCGTGGCCGATCGGCAGCGCGGTGTTCTCGTAGGCGCGCGAATGCAGCGCCTGGTCGATGAAGTGATGGCGCGGCAGGTTGCGGATCACCTCGATCACGCGCGCGTCCTTGATGCCGTCCTCCTTCAGCTTGGAGGCCAGCCGGTCGCGGGCGCGCTGCGAGGTCATGCCTTCGCCCTTCAGCGCGGACGGCGGCAGCGGATGCACGTTCATGCTCACGCGACTTTCTCTCCGCTGCGCGCGGCCATGTCGCCGCTGAGCGCGTTCATCCAGCTGCTGACCTTCTCCAGCGCCTGGAAGCGCGTGAGGTCGACGTGGATCGGCGTGACCGAGACATAGCCGCGGCGCACCGCGTCGAAGTCGGTGCCGGGACCGGCGTCGTCCACGTCGCCGGCCGGACCGATCCACCAGATCGGCTTGCCGCGCGGGTCGGTCTGCCGGATGCACGGCGCGGAACGGTGCCGCTTGCCCAGGCGGGTGACCTCGAAGCCGCGGATCTCTTCCCACGGCCGGTCCGGCACGTTGACGTTGAGGATGGTGTCGGCCGGCAGCGGATCGACCAGCAGGCGCTCCATCAGCATCAGCACGGCGCGCGCGGCGGAATCGTAGTGCTCGCCGTGGTGGTCCTGGCTGACCAGGGACACGGCGATCGCCGGCAGGCCGAGGAAGCGGCCCTCCATCGCGGCGGAGACCGTGCCCGAATAGATCACGTCGTCGCCCAGGTTGGCCGAGTTGTTGATGCCGGAGACCACGATGTCGGGCTCGTGCTCGAGCAGGCCGGCCAGCGCCAGGTGCACGCAGTCGGTGGGCGTGCCCGCCACGCGGTAGTAGCCGTTGTCCATCGGCAGCACGCGGATCGGCGCGTCGAGGGTCAGTGAATTGCTGGCGCCGGAGCGGTCCCGGTCGGGAGCCACCACGGTGACCTGGCCGACCGCACCGAGGCGTTCGGCGAGCACGCGGATGCCGGGAGCATCCACGCCGTCGTCGTTGCTTACGAGAACTCGCATCGTCATCCGTTCGAAAAACCCAGGGGCCGGTGCGTTCCCCGGCGCGCCAGCGATACGCCGAAGTCTACCCGAGCGGGACCGGGGTTTCATCGCCAGATGCACGCTCGCGGAGACTGCAACGAAGAATTCCTTCTCCCTCCGGGAGAAGGTGGCGGCAGCCGGATGAGGGTACGGGCGGAGCGCAACTCACAACTCCGCCCGTACCCTCACCCCAACCCCTCTCCCGGCGGGAGAGGGGCTTTAGTGCTCGCAATCTTGGTGGTCTAGGATGGCGCCCATGAAACGCCGCCTTCCCGCCACCGTGAACGACGACGACGCGCGCCTGTTCCGCGAGGCAATCGGCGAGATCCGCCGTCTCGACCCCGCCGAGCCGGCGCCGGCCGCGCCCCGGCCCGAGCCGCGCGCCCACATGCTGGAGGCGGACGAGGCCGCGGTGCCGGGCGAATTGCTCGACATGGCCTTCGATCCCGGTCTCATGGAAGTGGGAGAGGAGCTCAGCTATCTGCGCGACGGCTACCCGCCGAAGCTGCTCAGACAGCTCAAGCGTGGGCAGTTCAGCGTGCAGGACGAGATCGACCTGCACCAGATGAATGCGGCGGCGGCCACGGCGACCATCGCCGACTTCCTCGCCGAGGCGCGCGAGCGCGGCTTTCACTGTGTGCGCATCGTGCATGGCAAGGGTTTGCGCTCGAAAAGCGCCGGGCCGGTGCTGAAGGTGCTGACCGACCGGCTGCTGCGGCGGCGTGACGATGTGATCGCGTTTGCGTCGGCACGGCCGATGCAAGGGGGAACCGGGGCCGTGGTGGTACTGCTGAAGGGCTGAGCTCGCGCATCGGCGTAGGTTGGGGTGAGCGCAAGCGAACCCCAACGTGGCGACAGCGGTGCAGGCCTGTTGGGGTTCGCCTGCGGCTCACCCCAACCTACGAAGGTCAGGTGGTGGCGAGTTCGCGGACTACGACCGTGGCATACGCGCCAGCAGGCAAGCCGAACGTAAGCTCCAAAGCATCGTCCTCCAGCCACTGCCAGCGCAGCTGGTCCGGGATCAGGCGCAGCGGGCGGCGCTCCTGCTCCATGCGTGCCGCCACCAGGCCAGCGACGAGATCGGCGTTCGCACCCGCAAGCTCATTTTCCAACTGCGCCACTTCGGCACCCGCCGGCGACTCGCCCTGCCCCCACAGCGGGCCGGACGGATGGATATCGCCACGTCCCAGCCGCTCCGCCAGCACCGCGTCGAACGGTTCCGGCCCGAACCACGAACGGCTGCCGGCCAGCGACCACAGCTCGCCGTCCAGCGGCTTGTCCCAGGCATCGCGCTCGACGCGCGCGGCCAGCACTTCGTTGAACAGGTGCGAGCGCGCCGCCGACAGCAGGAACTGGCGCTTGTCGCGATCCACCCGGCGCCCGGCGAACATCGCCCGCGCCTGCTCCACATTGCCGCCGCCGCGGCCGAAACGCTGCTCGCCGAAATAATTAGGCACGCCGCGTGCGGCGATGCGTTCCAGCACTTCCCCGGCGCGCGCGCGATCGCCCTGCACGCCGCGCAGCACCAGCACGAAGCGATTGCCGCGCAAAGCGCCGCGCTTGAGCTTGCGCTTGTGGCGCGCAGCCGACAGCACCTTTACTTCGGCGTGCGGAAACGCCGACCAGTCCGGATCCGGCTTGCCGGCAAGCTGCACCGAGAAGGTCTGCCGCGTCACCGCGTGGCGATCCTTCAGTCCCGCATAGCCGACCGCCACCTGCGGCACGCCGGCATAGTTGGCCAATTCGCGTGCCACCCAATCCGTGGTGGCGCCACGCTTCTCCACCAGCAGCAGCGCGTGCTCGCCTTCGCCGTCGGCTTCGTAGCCGAGGATTTCTTCCACGCGGAAGTCCTCGGGGGAGCTGCGCAGCTGGGCGCTCAGCGGCGGGGTGCCATTGGCGTAAGGAAGATCGCTCATTCGATAAAAACCGGAAGGATGAAACCGCTCAGACCAGGAACACCGTCGCCAGCCCGAGGAAAATAAAAAAGCCGCCGCTGTCCGTCATCGCCGTGATCAGCACGCTCGACCCCAGCGCCGGATCGCGCCCATGCCGCGCCATCAGCATCGGAATGCCCACGCCGCAGAACGCCGCGAGCAATAAATTAAGCGTCATCGCCGCGGTCATCACCAGGCCCAGCGCCAGATGCCCGTACAGCGCCCAGGCCACCAGCCCGATCACCCCGCCCCAGACCAGGCCATTGGCCAGCGCCACGCCCATCTCCTTGCGCCATAGCCGCTTGGCGCTGGCCGGAGTGATCTGGTCCAGGGCCAGCGCGCGCACGATCATGGTGATGGTCTGGTTGCCGGAATTGCCGCCGATGCCGGCCACGATCGGCATCAGGGTGGCCAGCGCCACCAGCTTCTGGATCGAGCCCTCGAACAGGCCGATCACGCGCGAGGCGATGAAAGCGGTCACCAGGTTGATCGCCAGCCAGGTCCAGCGGTTGCGCACCGACTTCCACACCGAGGCGAAGATGTCTTCTTCCTCGCGCAGGCCGCCGCGGCTCAGCGCCTCGCTTTCGCCTTCCTCGCGGATCACGTCGACCATCGAGTCGATGGTGATGCGGCCGATCAGGTGGCTGCTGTCGTCCACCACCGGCGCGGTGACCAGGTCGTAGCGCTCGAAGGCCTGCGCGGTTTCGTAGGCGTCGTCGGCCGGGTGGAAGGTGTTGACGTCCGGCGCCATCACCTCGCTGACCATCTTTTCCGGCGAGTTGACCAGCAGCCAGTGCAGCGGCAGCACGCCGGTGAGCATGTTGTCGTGATTGACCACGAACAGCTTGTCGGTCTGCGCGGGCAGCTCGTCGAAGCGGCGCAGGTAGCGCAGCACCACCTCCAGGCTGACGTCCTCGCGGATGGTGACCATCTCGAAGTCCATCAGCGCGCCGACCTGGTCCTCCTGCCAGGACAGCGCCGACTGCAGCTGTTCGCGCTGCTGCGCGTCGAGGCTGGCCATCAGCTCGGGCAGCACCTCGGTCGGCAGGTCCTCGACCAGGTCGGCCAGCTCGTCCGCTTCCAGCGGCTCGACCGCGGCGAGGATCTCGCGCTGGTCCATGTCGGCGATCAGCGATTCGCGGACCGCGTCGGAGACCTCGAGCAGGATCTCGCCGTCGCGGTCGGCCTTGACCATCTGCCAGACGGTGAGGCGGTCCTCCAGCGGCAGCGCTTCGAGGATGTAGGCGATGTCGGCCGGATGCAGGCCGTCGAGCTGGCGCTGCAGTTCGGACAGGTGCTGGCGGTGCAGCAGGTTGTCGACCAGGTCCTGGTGCGGCCCGTGCTGCGCATGCGCGACCTGTTCCACCAGCTTGTGCCGGCGCAGCAGTTCGTTGATGCGCTCCAGCTGCTCGTGCAGCCGGTTGGCGGAACCGCGGACCTCGGCCTCGCTCACGCGAGAACCAGCAGCGCGCAGGCCTGGGCGGCGATGCCTTCGCCGCGGCCGGTGAAGCCGAGTTTCTCGGTGGTGGTCGCCTTGACGCTGACGCGGTCGACCTCGCAGTGCAGGTCCTCGGCCAGCCGTTCGCGCATCGCCTGCGCGTGCGGGCCGACCTTGGGCGCCTCGCAGATCACGGTGACGTCGACATTGCCGATGGCATAGCCGCGCTCGCGCATCAGCGTGTAGGCATGGCGCAGGAACAGCCGGCTCTCGGCGCCGCGCCAGCGCTCCTGCGAGGGCGGGAAATGCCGGCCGATGTCGCCCAGCGCCAGCGCGCCGAAGATCGCATCGCACAGCGCATGGATCACCACGTCGCCATCGGAGTGCGCCACCACGCCGCGACTGTGCGGCACGCGCACGCCGCCCAGCATCACGTGGTCGCCGTCGCCGAAGGCATGCACGTCGAAGCCCTGGCCGATCCGCATCATGCGCGCGCCCTCATGCCGTCCTGTCCAGAAGAAATTCGGCCAGCGCGAAATCGGCGGCCGTGGTCACCTTGATATTGTCCTCGGCGCCCTCGACGAGCAACGGGGCATGGCCCGCACGCTCCATCGCCATCGCCTCGTCGCTGGGCTTGAGCCCGCTGGCCGCCGCCGCGCGCAGGGCCGCGGCCAGTTCGCCGCGGCGGAACAGCTGCGGGGTGAAGGCGCGCCAGCGCTCCTCGCGCGGCTCGGTCGCCGCGCTGCGATGGGCGGCATCGGCGCGCTTGAGCGTGTCGCGCAGCGGCGCGCCGAGCAGGCCGCCGCCGGCTGGCACGGCCAGCTCGATCAGGCGGGCGATGTCGGCGGCGCGCACGCAGGGGCGCGCGGCGTCGTGCACCAGCACGAAATCGTCCGCGGCCACGTCGTTCGGCAAGGCATCCAGACCGGCCAGCACCGAATCGCAGCGCTCCGCACCGCCGATGGTGGTCAGCACCGGCTTGCCGCCGATGCGCTCCACGCCCGGCCAGCGCTCGTCGCCCGCGCCCAGCACCACCATCACGCCGGCGATGCGCGGATGGGTGGCCAGGCGCGCCAGCGTGTGTTCGATCAGCGGCCGGCCGGCCAGCGGCAGGTATTGCTTAGGTGTATCGCCACCGACCCGCGCGCCGCGCCCGGCGGCCGGCACCACGCACCACAGGGAACTCATCTCAGTGTCCGCCGCTGCTGGCGGCGGGCGCGGGCGTCGCCGCGCTCGCGGCGGCGCCCGGCTGCTCGACCACCTGGTAGAAGGTCTCGCCCGGCTTGATCAGGCCCAGCTCGCCGCGCGCGCGCGCCTCGACTGCCTGCTCGCCGTGCTTGAGGTCGTCCACGTCCGCGCCCAGCGCCTGGTTGCGCTGGAGCAGGCGCTGGTTGTCGTCGCTCTGCTTCTTCACCGCGGCGCGCAGGGTTTCCACCTCGTGCACGCCGCCGTTGCCGGTCCACAGCTTCACCTGCAGACCGATCAGCACGAGCAGCAGGATGAGAGCGATCCAGCGCAGCATGGAGGTGGCGTGACTCCGTCAGCCCGGCAGCTTGGCCAGGCTCGGGAACGCGTTGCGGCCGGCGTACTGCGCGGCGGCGCCCAGCTGTTCCTCGATGCGCAGCAACTGGTTGTACTTGGCCACGCGGTCGGTGCGGCACAGCGAACCGGTCTTGATCTGGGTCGCGGTGGTGGCCACGGCGATATCGGAAATCGTGGTGTCTTCCGTCTCGCCCGAGCGGTGCGACACGATCGCGGCGTACTTGGCTGCGTCGGCCATGGCGATCGCTTCCAGCGTCTCCGACAGCGTGCCGATCTGGTTCACCTTGATCAGGATCGCGTTGGCGATGTGCTTGTCGATGCCTTCCTTGAAGATCGCCGGATTGGTCACGAACAGGTCGTCGCCGACCAGCTGCACCTGCTTGCCGATGGTGTCGGTGAGCAGCTTCCAGCCGTCCCAGTCGCCTTCGGCCATGCCGTCCTCGATGGTGACGATCGGGTACTGCTTCGCCCAGCTGGCGAGCAGGTCGACGAACTGCGCCGGCGTGTAGACCTTGCCCTCGCCTTCCAGGTCGTACTTGCCGTCCTTGAAGAACTCGGAACTGGCCACGTCCAGGCCCAGCAGGATGTCGCTGCCGATCTTGTAGCCGGTCTTGCCGACGGCTTCGAGGATGGTGTCCAGCGCCTCGATGTTGGAGCGCAGGTTCGGCGCGAAGCCGCCCTCGTCGCCCACCGCGGTGTTCAGGCCCTTGCCCTTCAGCACGCTCTTGAGCGCGTGGAAGATCTCGGTGCCGGCGCGCAACGCCTCGGCGAAGCTGGGCAGGCCGACCGGCAGCACCATGAATTCCTGCACGTCGACGTTGTTATCGGCGTGCGCGCCGCCGTTGATGATGTTCATCATCGGCACCGGCAGCGCGCCGGGCTTGCCGGTGGTGCCGTTGATGGTGGCCAGGTACTGCCACAGCGGACGGCCCTGCTGCGCGGCCACCGCGTGGGCGGCGGCCATCGACACGCCGAGGAGAGCATTGGCGCCGAGCTTGCCCTTGTTCGGCGTGCCGTCCAGCGCGATCAGCTTCGCGTCCAGGCCCTTCTGGTCGGCCGCGTCGAAGCCCTTCAGCGCACCGGCGATGGCGCCGTTGACGTTGCCCACCGCGTTCTGCACACCCTTGCCCAGGTAACGCGACTTGTCGCCATCGCGCAGTTCCACCGCCTCGCGGGTACCGGTGGACGCACCGCTGGGCACCGCCGCGCGACCGAAGCCGCCGCCGGCCAGGGTCACTTCCGCTTCGAGCGTGGGATTGCCGCGGGAGTCGAGGATTTCGCGGGCGTGGATGCGGGTGATGTCGGTGCTCATGCAGTTCCTGTCCAGAAAGGGCGAAGGGGACGAACTAAAGCGGGGATAAAACTTTTGAAGATCAGAGCGTCTGTTCGAGGAAGCCGTGGCGCTTGGTGACGGCGTCCAGTTCCATCAGCGTTTCCAGCAGCGCTTCCATCTTGCCGAGCGGCCAGGCATTGGGGCCGTCGCTGAGCGCCTTGGAAGGATCCGGATGGGTCTCGGCGAACAGGCCGGCCACGCCGACCGCGATGGCCGCGCGCGCCAGCACCGGCACGAATTCGCGCTGGCCGCCGGAACTGGTGCCCTGCCCGCCCGGCAGCTGCACCGAATGGGTGGCGTCGAACACCACCGGGCAGCCGGTGTCGCGCATCACCGCCAGCGAACGCATGTCGGAGACCAGGTTGTTGTAGCCGAAGCTGGCGCCGCGCTCGCATACCAGGATGTCGTCGTTGCCGACGGCCTTGGCCTTGTCCACGACGTTCTTCATGTCCCACGGCGCCAGGAACTGGCCCTTCTTGATGTTCACCGGCTTGCCGGCGCGCGCCACCGCCTGGATGAAATCGGTCTGGCGGCACAGGAAGGCCGGGGTCTGCAGCACGTCGACCACCGAGGCCACTTCGGCGAACGGGGTGTATTCGTGCACGTCGGTCAGCACCGGCACGCCGACCTGGCGCTTCACTTCGCCGAGGATGCGCAGGCCTTCTTCCATGCCCAGGCCGCGGAAGCTCGAGCCGGAGGAACGGTTGGCCTTGTCGAAGCTGGACTTGAAGATGAAGTTGATGCCGAGCCGGCCGGTGATTTCCTTGAGCTTGCCGGCGGTGTCCACCTGCAGCTGCTCCGACTCGACCACGCAGGGGCCGGCGATCAGGAACAGTGGCTGGTCCTGGCCGACCGCGAAACCGCATAACTTCATGCGACGTTCTCCTTCGGTGCCGACGCCAGGCGCTCGCCTTCGCGCACCGCCTTGTACTCGCGCGCCGAACGCACGAAGCCGATGAACAGCGGGTGGCCGTCGCGCGGGGTGGAGGTGAATTCCGGATGCGCCTGGCAACCGAGGAACCACGGATGCTGCTGCTGCGGCAGCTCGACGATCTCCACCAGCAGGTCGTCCATCGACTTGCCGGAGATCACCATGCCCAGATCCTCGAAGGACTGGCGATAGCGGTTGTTGAACTCGTAGCGGTGGCGATGGCGCTCGCGCACCACTTCCTGGCCGTACAGCTCGCGCGCCAGGGTGCCGGCCTTGAGGCGGCACTCCTGCGCGCCCAGGCGCATGGTGCCGCCCAGGTCCGAGCGTTCGGTGCGCGTTTCCACTTCGCCGGCGGAGGTGGTCCACTCGGTGATCAGCGCGATCACCGGGTTGGGCGTGTTGCGGTCGTTCTCGCTGGAATCGGCGTCGCCGAGGCCGGCCACGTGGCGGGCGAAATCCACCACCGCCGCATGCATGCCGTAGCAGATGCCGAAGTACGGCACGCCATGCTCGCGGGCGTACCTGGCGGCCAGCACCTTGCCCTCGAAGCCGCGCTTGCCGAAGCCGCCCGGCACCAGGATGGCGTCGACGCCGCCCAGCACCTTGGCTGCGCCCTCCGCTTCCACCTGCTCGGAATCGACCCACTGCAGGTTCACCCGCGTCTGCTGCTTGATGCCGCCGTGGCGCAGGGCTTCGCCCAGCGACTTGTAGGCGTCCTTGTGCTCGACGTACTTGCCGACAATGGCGACGTTGACCTCGTCCTTGGGATGCTCCACCGCTTCCACGGTGCGCTGCCAGGCCGACAGATCCGCGGGACCGGCGTCGAGGCCGAGGCGCTTGACCACGATCTCGTCCAGGCCCTGCTTGTGCAGCCACAGCGGCTGCTTGTAGATGATGTCCACGTCGGTGGCGCTGATCACCGCCTGCTCCGGCACGTTGGTGAACAGCGCGATCTTGCGGCGCTCGCCGTCCGGCAGCGGCTGCTCGCAGCGGCACAGCAGCACGTCCGGCTGGATGCCGATCGAGCGCAGTTCCTTCACCGAATGCTGGGTGGGCTTGGTCTTGATCTCGCCGGCGGCCTTGATGTACGGCACCAGGGTCAGGTGCATGAACAGGCACTTCTCGGGGCCGTGCTCGATGCGCAGCTGGCGGATCGCCTCCAGGAACGGCAGCGACTCGATGTCGCCGACGGTGCCGCCGATCTCCACCAGGGCCACGTCGAAGCCGCGGGTGGCCTCGTGGATGCAGTGCTTGATCTCGTCGGTGATGTGCGGGATGACCTGCACGGTGGCGCCGAGATAATCGCCGCGGCGCTCCTTGCGGATCACCGACTCGTAGATCTTGCCGGTGGTGATGGAGTTCTTGCCGGTTAGGCGGGTGTGGACGAAACGCTCGTAGTGGCCCAGGTCCAGGTCGGTCTCGGCGCCGTCGTCGGTGACGTAGACCTCGCCGTGCTGGAAGGGGCTCATGGTGCCCGGGTCCACGTTGATGTACGGGTCGAGCTTCATCATGGTGACCGAGAGGCCACGCGCTTCCAGAATGGAAGCCAGCGACGCCGCGGCGATGCCCTTGCCAAGCGAGGACACCACACCGCCGGTGACGAAAATCAGGGGGGTCATGGGATGCAGCCGTGCTGGAAATCGGCATTTTAGCGGAGGTCGCTCCGTGCCGCGAGCGGTACGACGAAAATTCCTGTGGCGATTCATCGAGCCGCGCGCCGACCGGCTTCACCTCGGCTGCTAGCATGAACGGATGAGCGATTCCATTCCGTCCCGTCTTGCCCTCCTGCGCCAGGCCATGCGCCGCCACGGCGTCGATGCCTGCCTCGTGCCCAGCGCCGATCCGCACCTGTCCGAATACCTGCCGGAGCATTGGCAGGCGCGGAGCTGGCTGTCCGGCTTCACCGGTTCGGCCGGCACCCTGGTGGTCGCCCTGGAATGGGCCGGGCTGTGGACCGATTCGCGCTACTTCGCCCAGGCCGAGCGCGAGCTGGCCGGCAGCGGCATCGAACTGATGCGCCAGCGCGCCACCAGCGTGCCCGAGCACCTGGAATGGCTGCGCCAGCAGCTGGAGCCGGGCCAGCTGCTGGCGGTGGCCGGCGACAGCCTGCCGCTGGCCACCCGCGCGCGGATCGAACGCCAGTTCGAAAACACCGGCGCGCGCCTGCGCACCGACCTGGACCTGCCCGGCGAAGCCTGGTCCGCCCGCCCACCGCTGCCCGCCGCGCCGGTCACCGAACATCCGATCCGCTACGCCTGCATCGCCCGCGCCGACAAGCTCGCCCGGCTGCGCACCGCCATGCGCAAGCACGGCGCCACGCATCACCTGGTCTGCAGCCTGGACGACGTGGCCTGGCTGACCAACCTGCGCGGCAGCGACGTCGAGTGCAATCCGGTGTTCCTGGCCCATCTGCTGGTCGCCACCGACGGCCCGGCCACGCTGTTCGTCGACCGCCGCAAGCTCACCGACGCGCTGGTCGGCGCGCTCGCCGCCGACGGCGTGCGCATCGCCGACTACGCCACTGTCACCGACGCGCTCGGCGAGCTGGGCGCCGGCGACCGCCTGTTGCTGGACGGCTATCGCGTGGCCTGCGCCGTGGCCGATGCGGTGGCGCCGACGGTCCAGCTGATCGATGCGGCCAACCCATCCACCGCCTTCAAGGCGCGCAAGAGCGCCGGCGAGCTCGATCATGTGCGCGAAGTGATGCGCCGCGACGGCGCCGCCCTGGCGCGCGCCTTCCGCCGGCTGGAGGAACGCCTGACCGCCGGCATGAGCCAGACCGAACTGGACGTCGACACCCTGCTGCGCGAGGAACGCTCGGCCCAGCCCGACTTCGTCGGCGAAAGCTTCGCCACCATCGCCGGCTACCAGGCCAACGGCGCCCTGCCGCACTACCGCGCCACGCCCGCGCACCACAGCGTGCTCAAGCCGCAGGGACTCCTGCTGGTCGATTCCGGCGGCCAGTACCTGGGCGGCACCACGGATGTCACCCGCGTGCTGGCGCTGGGCGAGACCACGGCCGAGCAGCGCCGCGACGCCACCCTGGTGCTGAAGGGCCTGATCGCGCTGTCGCGCGCACGCTTTCCCAAGGGCGCCAGCGGTCCGCAGCTCGACGCGCTGGCACGCGCGCCGCTGTGGGCCTCGGGCATGGACTACGGCCACGGCACCGGCCACGGCGTGGGCTACTTCCTCAATGTGCACGAGGGGCCGCAGAACATCCGCCCGCCGACCAGCGGCGCGATGGTGGCGCTGGAGCCGGGCATGATCACCTCGATCGAGCCGGGCCTGTACAAGCCGGGCCGGCACGGCATCCGCCACGAGAACCTGGCGGCGGTGGCCGAGGCGGACCAGACCGAATTCGGTGAATTCCACGCCTTCGAGACGCTGACCCTGTGCCCGTTCGACCGCCGCGCGCTGGAACCGGGCCTGCTCAACCCGGAGGAGCGCGCCTGGCTGGACGACTACCACGCCCGCGTGCGCGCCGCGCTGAGCCCGCTGCTGGAAGGCGCCGACCTGGTCTGGCTGGAGCGGCATTGCGCGCCGCTGTGACATCGCGGCCGGCTTGACCTCCCCGGCCGGCCACCCCATCCTCCCGCGGCTATTTCCCCGCTTAACTTCCGGCAGAACCCCCGAGCATGAGCAGTCGCTACAACGCCGCCGACATCGAAGTCCTCTCCGGCCTTGACCCGGTCAAGCGCCGGCCGGGCATGTACACCGACACCAGCCGCCCGAACCACCTGGCGCAGGAAGTCATCGACAACTCGGTGGACGAGGCCCTGGCCGGCCACGCCAGCGCGATCGAGGTGATCGTGCACACCGACGGCTCGGTGCAGGTCAGCGACGACGGCCGCGGCATGCCGGTGGACATCCATCCGGAGGAAGGCATCCCGGGCGTGGAGCTGATCCTCACCAGGCTGCATGCGGGCGGCAAGTTCTCCGGCAAGAACTACAACTTCTCCGGCGGCCTGCACGGCGTGGGCGTGTCGGTGGTCAATGCGCTGTCCAGCCGGGTGGAAGTGACCATCCGCCGCGACGGCAGCGAATACCGCATGGCCTTCGAGCACGGCGATCGCGCCAGCGCGCTGGAAGTGATCGGCAGCGTGCCGAAGAAGAAGACCGGCACCACCGTGCACTTCTGGCCCGATCCGAAGTATTTCGACTCGCCGAAGATCCTGCTGTCCAAGCTCAAGCACCTGCTGCGCGCCAAGGCCGTGCTGTGCGCCGGCCTCAACGTCAAGCTCACCGACGAAGCCACCGGCGAAGTCGTGTCGTGGCATTACGAGGACGGCCTGCGCGACTACCTGCGCGGGGAACTCGAGGGCGCCGAGTCGCTGCCGGCCGAGCTGTTCGTGCATCACGTGGCGCGCGACACCGAAGGCCTGGACGTCGCCCTGGCCTGGCTGCCGGAAGGCGAGCTGGTGCAGGAGAGCTACGTCAACCTGATTCCCACCGCGCAGGGCGGCACCCACGTGAACGGCCTGCGCAGCGGCCTGACCAACGCCGTGCGCGAGTTCTGCGACATCCGCAACCTGCTGCCGCGCGGCGTGAAGCTGGCGCCGGAAGACGTGTGGGAGCGGCTGTCGTTCGTGCTCTCGGCCAAGCTGCTGGATCCGCAGTTCGCCGGGCAGACCAAGGAGCGCCTCTCCTCGCGCAACGCCGCCGCCCTGGTGGAAGGCGTGGTGCACGACGCCTTCAGCCTGTGGCTGAACCAGCACGTGGAACTGGGCGAGCGCATCGCCACGCTGGCGATCGAGCGCGCCAGCGCGCGCCTGAAGGCGTCCAAGCAGGTCATCCGCAAGAAGATCACCCAGGGCCCCGCCCTGCCCGGCAAGCTGGCCGACTGCACCGCCACGGATCTGAGCCGCACGGAACTGTTCCTGGTCGAGGGCGACTCCGCCGGCGGCAGCGCCAAGCAGGCGCGCGACAAGGAATTCCAGGCGATCCTTCCGCTGCGCGGCAAGATCCTCAATACCTGGGAAGTCGAATCCGGCTCGGTGCTGGGCTCGGAGGAAGTGCACAACCTCGCCGTGGCGATCGGTTGCGATCCGGGCAAGGACGACCTCAGCGGCCTGCGCTACGGCAAGGTGATCATCCTGGCCGATGCCGACTCCGATGGCCTGCATATCGCGACCCTGCTCAGCGCGCTGTTCCTGCGCCACTTCCCCGCCCTGGTGCGCGACGGCCACGTGTTCGTGGCAATGCCGCCGCTGTTTCGCGTGGACGTGGGCAAGCAGGTGTTCTACTGCCTGGACGAGAACGAGAAGACCGCGCTGCTGGCGCGCATCGAGCGCGAGAAAATGAAGGGCCAGGTCAGCACCACCCGCTTCAAGGGCCTGGGCGAGATGAATCCCGGGCAGCTGCGCGAGTCGACCATCCATCCGGATACGCGCCGCCTGGTGCAGCTCACGGTCGAGGACGGCGAAGGCACGGCGAAGCTGATGGACATGCTGCTGGCGAAGAAGCGGGCTGGCGATCGCAAGGCGTGGCTGGAAGAGAAAGGCGATCTGGCTACCCTCGAGGTCTAAAGCACCGCAACGTGAGCCCCTCTCCCCTCGGGAGAGGGGTTGGGGTGAGGGTACGGGCGAAGCGCAAGAGTGATGTGCACCGCTCCGCCCGTACCCTCATCCGGCTGCCGCCACCTTCTCCCGGAGGGAGAAGGATTCAAAGGTGAAGACTGAGGAAATGGCGGAGCGCCCGCTGCGGCGCTAAGGTACGCCGACTTCATCCGAGCCCCTCCACCATGGCCCTCCCGCCACCGCTGGACCTGCAACGCTGGATCGACGAACACCGCCACCTGCTCAAGCCGCCGGTGGGCAACAAATGCATCGTCGACGGCGACTTCATCGTGATGATCGTCGGCGGCCCGAACGCGCGCACCGATTACCACTACGACGAAGGCCCGGAATTCTTCTACCAGCTCGAAGGCGAGATGGTGCTGAAGGTGCAGGACGACGGCGCGGCGCGCGATATCCCGATCCGCGCCGGCCAGATGTTCTACCTGCCGCCGCGCGTGCCGCATTCGCCGCAGCGCATGCCCGATTCCATCGGCCTGGTGATCGAGCGCCGCCGCCTGGCCGGCGAGCAGGACGGCCTCATGTGGTTCTGCCAGCAGTGCAACCACAAGCTGTACGAGGAATATTTCACGCTCGACAGCATCGAGCGCGATTTCCCGCCGGTGTTCGAGCGCTTCTACCGCTCACTCGAGGCGCGCACCTGCACGCAGTGCGGCACCGTGCATCCGGCGCCGGCCAAATATGCGTAGGTTGGGGTGACAACCCCAACGCAACGGCGCGGTCAACGTGACGATGTTGGGATTGTCACCCCAACCTGCGCAGCCATTTCCTAGCCATCCGCCGCAGCGATTCGTCTGCGGCCGGATCGGCGGCAATCTCCGCCACCGGCTTCCAAGCCAGCGCCAGCGATTCCTCGCTGACCGCGAAATCCTCGCTGCCGGTGGCGCGCACCACGTAGCGCACGTCGTAATGCCAGTGCCCGGGTTCGCCGGCGCGGGCGGGAATCCAGTGGCAGTCCAGGTCGAACGGCGCCGGCTCGGCTACCAGCTCGGCCAAGCCGGATTCCTCCTCCGCCTCGCGCAGCGCCACGCCGGCCAGGTCGGTGTCGCCGTCCGCATGGCCGCCCAGCTGCAGCCAGCGGCCGAGCTTGCGGTGGTGGGTCAGCAGCACGCGCGCGCCGTCGGCGCTGACCAGCCAGGCCGAGCCGGTGAAATGCCCGGCCGCATGGTCGCGCTCGAACACGGTGGGCGCCGAGCGTAGGAATTCGCCGAATCCGGCGGCGACTTCGCCCTCGTCCGGATGCGCCTCGGCGTAGGCGGTCAAATGCGCGGAAAAAGCCTGGCGATGATCGTGCATGACTTGTGACATATAGGATCGGGATGAAGTGGACATCATAGCTGCGGCGCGTCTTGTACCCCTCCCAGCGCTCGGCTAAGGTTCGGTGCTTCCGCGCCGAGCACAACCTGTTCGTGGCGCCGAAATCCTTTGCCGGACCAGCCTTCTGGGCCCGCCGTTCGGTAGTCGTCCCAATAATGACAAGCGGCCATTCCCGGAGGGGGGAACCCATGCTGAAAAACCTGTTTGCGACGACGCAGATTTCGCCTGCGTCCGCCGATCTGCCGGGGGGCGGCGCGCACGGCGAGGCCACCCTCAAGCGCGCGTTGACCGCGCGGCATCTGGTCCTGCTGGGCATCGGCGCGATCATCGGCGCGGGTATCTTCGTCATCACCGGACAGGCCGCGGCCGAGCACGCCGGCCCCGCGATCGTGCTGAGCTTCGTATTCGCCGGCATCGCCTGCGCCCTGGCGGCGCTGTGCTACGCCGAGTTCGCGGCGATGCTGCCGGTGTCCGGCAGCGCTTACTCCTATTCCTACGCCACGCTGGGCGAATACGTCGCCTGGTTCGTCGGCTGGAGCCTGGTGCTGGAATACCTGTTCACCGTGGCCACGGTGGCGGCGGGCTGGTCGGGCTATTTCAACAAGCTGCTGGCCCTGATCAGCGGCTGGATCGGGCATGACGTGAGCTTGCCGCAGACCCTGGCGGCGGCGCCGTTCACCGTGGTCGACGGCCATATCCAGGCCACCGGCATGTTCATCAACCTGCCGGCGGTGGCGATCATCGCCGCGATCACCGGCCTGTGCTACGTGGGCATCACCCAGTCGGCCTTCGTCAACTCGATCATCGTGGCGATCAAGGTTACCGTGATCCTGCTGTTCATCGCCTTCGCCACCAAGTACATCAACCCGGACAACTGGCATCCCTTCATCCCGGCCTCCGAAGGCGCATCCAAGTACGGCTGGGCCGGCGTGGGCCGCGCGGCGGCGATCGTGTTCTTCTCCTATATCGGCTTCGACGCGGTCTCCACCGCGGCCGGCGAGGCGAAGAACCCGCAGCGCGACATGCCGATCGGCATCATCGGCTCGCTGATCCTGTGCACCATCCTGTACATCATCGTCGCCGGCATCCTTACCGGCATCGCCGATTTCCGCCTGCTCGGCACGCCGGAGCCGGTGTCCACCGCGCTGGACAACTACCCCAGCCTGCACTGGCTGCAGATCATCGTGGTGATCGGCGCGGTCACCGGCCTGAGCTCGGTGATGCTGGTGATGCTGATGGGCCAGCCGCGCATCTTCTATTCGATGGCGCGCGACGGCCTGATCCCGGCGGTGTTCGGCCGCATCCACCAGAAGTTCCGCACGCCGCACGTCGGCACCGTGGTGGTGGGCGTGCTGGCCGCCGCGCTGGGCGGACTGTTCAACATCGGCGTGCTGGGCGAAATGGTGGCGATGGGCACCCTGCTGGCTTTCGCCACCGTGTGCATCGGCGTGCTGGTGCTGCGCTATACCCGTCCCGAGCTGCCGCGCGCGTTCCGCGTGCCGGTGCCGTGGATCGTCTGCCCGCTCGGCGCGCTGGCCTGCATGGCGCTGTTCCTGCAATCGTTCCTGGAGCACTGGCGCTGGATGCTGGCCTGGATCGCGATCGGCCAGGCGATCTATTTCCTCTACGGCTATTCGCACAGCAAGCTGCGCAAGCCGGCCGCCTGATCCGCACCTCCGAGGGCCGGCTTCGCGCCGGCCCTCCCTTTTTGGCCGGCCGCGATCCGGCGCCCGCACCACCCAGGTCCACGCATGCTCAAGCAGCTTTTCGCCCGCAAGACCGATTTCTCTGACGCCGACGACTGCCACGGCGGCCCCTCGCTGCGCCGCACCCTGGGCAAGTGGGGCATCACCGCACTGGGCATCGGCGCGGTGATCGGTACCGGCATCTTCGTGGTGACCGGCCAGGCCGCGGCGGAGCATGCGGGCCCGGCAGTGCTGATCTCGTTCATGCTGGCGGCGATCTGCAGCGGCTTCACCGCGCTGTGCTACGCGGAATTCGCGACGCTGATCCCGATCTCCGGCAGCTCGTATTCCTATGCCTACGCCACCCTGGGCGAGCTGGTGGCCTGGTTCATCGGCTGGAACATGGTGCTGGAATACGGCATCTCCGCCTCCGCGGTGGCGGCGAGCTGGACCGGCTATTTCACCAGCCTGCTCGACCACGTCGGCATCCACCTGCCCGTCGCGCTGACCGAGGCGCCGCTGGCCTTCAAGGACGGGCACCTGGTCACCACCGGCCACCTGCTCAACCTGCCCGCGGTGGCGATCGTGCTGGCGCTGACCTGGCTGTGCTACGTCGGCATCCGCGAATCCTCGGGCCTGAACGTGCTGATGGTGGCGCTCAAGGTCGGCCTGATCATCGTGGTGGTGGTCGCCGGCTACCGCTACGTGGATCCGGCCAACTGGCATCCCTTCATCCCGGCCGAACAGGAACCGGGCAAGTACGGCTGGTCCGGCATCATGCGCGGCGCGGCGATGGTGTTCTTCGCCTACATCGGCTTCGAGGCGACTTCGACCGCGGCGCAGGAATGCAAGAACCCGCAGAAGGACCTGCCCTTCGGCACCCTGGTCTCGCTGGTGATCTGCACCGTGCTGTACCTGGCGATGGCGGCGGTGCTGACCGGCCTGATTCCCTATACGGAACTGGGCACCAGCGAGCCGGTGGTCACCGCGATCCGCAATCATCCGGAACTGGGCTGGCTGCGCCTGGTGGTGGAGATCGGCGCGATGATCGGCCTGTCCTCGGTGATCCTGGTGATGATCATCGCGCAGCCGCGCATCTTCATGATCATGTCGCGCGACGGCCTGCTGCCGCCGGTGTTCAACCGCATCCACCCCAAGCACCGCACGCCGCACCTCAACACGGTGATCACCGGCATCGGCATCGCCATCCTGGCCGCGGTGTTCCCGCTGGACCTGCTGGCCGACCTCACCTCGATGGGCACCCTGATCGCCTTCGTCGCGGTCTGCGCCGGCGTGCTGATCCTGCGCTACACCGCGCCGGAGCTGCCGCGCCTGTTCCGCGTGCCGGCGGCCTGGTTCGTGTGCACCGCCGGCGTGTTCAGCTGCCTGGCCCTGCTGTACTTCATGGCCTGGTTCAACTGGCTGCTGATGATCATCTGGACCGCGATCGGCCTGGCCATCTACTTCGGCTACGGCATGCGCCACAGCCGCCTGCGCCGCGCCTCCTGAGGCGATCTCCGCCGAATGCCCGCCAATGGCGGGCAATGCCGCAAAACGCCGGCGTATGGTGGCCAACTGAACAGAACTGCCGGGAAATACGCAATCCACCGGCATTTTTGATGTGTAGTCACGAATAGTTACATAACTATTTGTTTTCTCTCGTTTTAACGAGACTTTTTCGGGAAAAATTTTTCGCCCGGGCGCCCCAAACGGCGCTTTGGGGAGTAACATCTGCCGTCCGTGGGTTGATCACTTGGCAGTGGGCCCCGGATTGCCGCCCGGCGCGTCAGGCGGGTCAGCTCCTCGGCCTGACGCGTCTGGGCTGCATCTTCCTCCGGCTCGATCATTCGATCGCCGGGGAAGCTCCCAGACTCTCTCTTTCGAACGCGCTGCGGCGCGTTTTTTCATGCCTGTTCCACGCAAACAAAAAGGCCGGCACCAAGGCCGGCCTTCTTACGCATGTCGGTAACGCTCAGGCCTTCTTCGAATGCGACACGCACCAGCCCTTCGCATTCACCGACTTGCCCGGGAACAGCTGGCACGGGCCATAACCCGAGGCGCCGCCCGAATAGAACTGGCAGTTGGCGCAGGCGTCGCCGGCCTTGCGCTTGGCGTCCTTGGTCGTATTCGCGTCCTCGACATAACCCAGCGCCTTCGCGGTCGGATCGTCGGGGCTCACATGCGGCAGGTCGGCGGCGCGCGCCGTGCGCGGCAGCGCGCCGATCATCGCGGCCGCCGCGACCGTGCCGCCGGCAATCTTCAGGAACTGGCGGCGGGACTCGAGTTCTTTGTCGTTCGACATTGGGGACAACCTCCGTCTTGGGGACATGGCGCCGCGCCGGGCGGCGAATCGGCGGCCATGGTACGCCCGGCCCGCACAACACCATGAGAATGGCTCGCATTCGGCGCCGCCGCGGTCAAAAGGGCCAGCGGAGCGGCGTGCTATAGTCCCCTGCCATTTGGACGTCCATATCGCATGAGCCAGGTCCTTCCCTCCTCCATCGCCGCCGAGCTGTTCGCCGGGCGCGCCGACGCGATCGCCGATGCCGCGCGCGACCTTGCGCTGGCCGGCTGGACGCCCGCCACCAGCAGCAATTTCTCCATGCGCATCGACGCGGAGCATGCGGCCATCACCATCTCCGGCCGCGACAAGGGCAAGCTCGGCCGCGACGACATCATGCTGATCGACATGCAGGGCAAGGCCGTCGGCACCGATGCGCGCCCCAGTGCGGAAACCGAACTGCACACGCAGATCTATCGCCGCCTGCCGCAGATGAACGTAGTGCTGCACACCCACTCGCGCACGCAGAGCGTGGCCTCGCGCCTGTTCGCGAAGGAAGGCGTGGTGCTGCTCGAGGGCTGGGAGCTGCAGAAGGCCATCGCCGGCGAAACCACCCACGAGGCCGCGCTGGCCATCCCGGTCTTCCCCAACACCCAGCACATGCCCGAGCTGGTCGCCCAGGTCGACGCCTGGCTGGACAGCGGCAAGCCGCTGCACGCCTACTTGATCAACGGCCACGGCATCTACACCTGGGGACGTGACATGGCCGAAACCCGCCGTCACCTGGAAGCCCTGGAATTCCTGCTGGGCTGCGAACTGGATTTGAGGAGACTGTCCGCATGAGCCGCCTGCGCATTTTCGACGAGCAGCGCCCCGACGCACCGCTTGCCGTCCACGCCGAGCACGCCGCCATCGCGCGCGAACTGGGCCAGGTCGGCGTGCGCTTCGAGCAATGGGAAGCCAGCCAGCCGATCGCCCCCGGCGCCAGCCAGGACGAGGTGATCGCCGCCTACCGCGCCGACATCGACCGCCTGATGGGCGAAGCGGGCTACCAGGCGGTCGACGTGATCAGCCTTACGCCCGACCACCCGGACCGCGCCGCGCTGCGCCAGAAGTTCCTCAGCGAACACACCCACAGCGAGGACGAGGTGCGCTTCTTCGTCGCCGGCGCCGGCCAGTTCACCCTGCACATCGACGGCAAGGTCTACGACGTGCTGTGCGAACAGGGCGACCTGATCGGCGTGCCGGACGGCACCCGCCACTGGTTCGACATGAGCGAGGCGCCCTACTTCGTGGCGATCCGCCTGTTCACCAACAAGGACGGCTGGGTCGCCAACTTCACCGGCGAGGACATCGCCCAGCGCTTCCCGCGCATGCTGCCGCAAGCATCGGGCCAGGCCACGGCCTGAGCTTCCGCTGTGCATCGGCGGGCCCGGTTCGACGGGCCCGCGTTTCCGCTATCGCTTCCACGGCTAACCGCATGACCGTCATCCGCGCCATCGTCACCGACATCGAAGGCACCACCAGCTCGATCAGCTTCGTCAAGGACGTGCTGTTCCCCTATGCGCGCAAGCGCCTGCCGGCCTACGTGGAAACCCACGTCGACACGCCCGAGCTGCAGCACTGGCTGCACGAGGCGGCGAAGGAAGCCGGCCTGGTCGAAGCCAGCCGGCAGGAAGTGATCGACCTGCTGCTGCGCTGGATCGACGAGGACCGCAAGTCCACCGCGCTCAAGGCGCTGCAGGGCATGATCTGGAAGGACGGCTACGCCAGCGGCGAATACCGCGCCCACGTCTACCCGGAAGTCGCCGCCCGCCTGCGCGCATGGCGCGGCGACGGACTGCATCTGTACGTGTATTCCTCCGGCTCCGTGGCCGCGCAGAAGCTGTTCTTCCAGTACAGCGAAGCCGGCGACCTGACCCCGCTGTTCGGCGGCTACTTCGACACCGAGACGGGCCCCAAGCGCGAGCAGGCCTCGTACGAGAAGATCGCCGCGGCGATCGGCGAGCAGCCGGAGCACCTGCTGTTCCTCTCCGACATCGTGGAGGAGCTGGACGCGGCCAAGGCTGCCGGCTTCCACACCGCCTGGCTGCTGCGCCCGCCGTTGGCGATGCCGGCCGAGCCGCGCCACCCGGCGTATACCGATTTCGACGCCATCGCTCCCTGATTCGGCCGCGTACCTCGCCATGCGCATCGCCCTGACCGCCCTGCTCGCCTTCGCCGCCGGCGTGCTGCTGACCCTGCTGGCGCACCGCGCCGCACCGGCGCTGGCGGATGTACGCCATCCGGCCGTGCCTGCCGTCGCGGCAACGGTCCATGCGCCCGCCGTCGCCGCCAGTTCGGCCGGGATCGCCGCCCCGGCCGCGGAAGAGGAAGCCGACCGCTGGCCGGAGCAAGCCTCGACGCCGGAACAGGTCGCCTACGCCCAGCCCCGCCTGCTGCGCGACGCGGTCGCCAAGCTCGGGCCGCGCGTACAGGGCACGCCCAATCTCTACCTGGTGGCCTTCGCCGGCGACGGCGGCGAGGACGTATTCCACAACGAGGCCGAATACGCCGGCAAGCTGTTCGCCGACCGCTTCGGCGCCACGGTGCACCCGTTGCTGCTGGCCAACAGCCCCGACACGCTGGACACCCGGCCGCTGGCCACCTGGAGCAACCTGGAAAGCGCGCTGGACGCGCTGTCCGGCACGATGGACAAGGACCAGGACATCCTCGTGCTCTACCTCACCTCGCACGGCGATCCGGACCACAACCTGCTGGTCGACATGGACCCGCTGCCGCTGGACCAGATCGGCGCGCCGGACCTGGCCGGCATCCTGACCAGGCATCCGTTCAAGTGGAAAGTGGTGGTGGTGAACGCCTGCTATTCCGGCGGCTTCGTGCCGCCGCTGAAAGGCCCCGGCACCCTGGTGCTCACCGCCGCGCGCGCCGACCGCAGTTCGTTCGGCTGCGGCAGCGATTCCGACATCACCTATTTCGGCCGCGCCTGGCTGGTCGATGCACTGAACCGCACCGCCGATTTCATCGCCGCGTTCCAGCAGGCCAGGGGCGAGATCGCGCAGTGGGAAACGCGCGACCATCTGACGCCGTCCGAACCGCAGATCGATGTCGGCGCCGGCATCGCGGACCAGCTGGCGCGCTGGCGCGGGCATGTGAAGCCGGGCCCGGCGGTGGCGTTCGAGCCGACGCATGCGGACGCGGAGCCGGCCGGCCAGCGCTGAGCCATGGCTCGTCATTCCGGCGCAGGCCGGAATCCAGTGACCTCGGCGTCAGGTTTTCGCGATAACGCGAAGGCATCCTGTCGCGAACATCCAACGTGACTGTCACTGGATTACGGCCTGCGCCGGAATGACGGCGGTGGGTTATTGCGCAGGATTTCTGTCGTATCAACTCGACTGGTGACGCGCTTCCAGCACGCGACACACATCGCTCGTACTCAAGCCGCGCGCACGCAGCGCGACCATCAGATGGAAGACCAGATCGGCGGCTTCGCCGAGCAGTGCTTCGTCATCCTGCACCACGGCGGCGAGTGCGGTTTCCACGCCTTCCTCGCCGACCTTCTGTGCGATGCGGCGGATGCCGTCTTCGAACAGCCGCGTGGTGTAGCTGCCGGCGGGACGTTCGGCGGCGCGCTGCTCCACCAGGCGATCCAGCGTGGCGAGAAAGCCCAGCGGCGGTGCGACGTCTGCGCGCTCGCCGAAGCAGCTGGAGGTGCCCAGGTGGCAGGTCGGCCCTTGCGGCTCGGCCTGCAGCAGCAGTGTGTCGCCGTCGCAATCGATGCGGGCGGACTTCAGCGCCAGCACATGTCCGGAGCTTTCGCCCTTGGTCCACAGGCGCTGCTTGCTGCGGCTGAAGAAGGTGACCTGAGCGGAACTCAAGCTGTGCGCCAGCGCTTCGGCATTCATATAGCCGAGCATCAGCACCTCACCCGTCAGCCAGTGCTGCACGATCGCGGGCAGCAGGCCATCGCCCTTGCTCCAGTCGAGCCGCGAGAAATCGGTGTTGAGGTCGCTCATGGTCGGTTCCGGTCAAAGCCGCGTGGCGATGCCCGCACGGCGCAGGTACTGCTTCAACGAGGGAATGGCGATGGCGCCGCTGTGGAACACGCTCGCGGCAAGCGCGCCGTCGACGTCGGCCACGGCGAAGGCATCGCGGAAATGCTCCGGCGCACCGGCACCGCCCGACGCCACCAGCGGCACGCGGCACAGCGCGCGCGCCGCGTGCAGCTGTTCGAGGTCGTAGCCTTCGCGCACGCCGTCGCTGCCCATGCAGTTGAGCACGATCTCGCCGGCGCCCAGGCGCTGCGCCTCGTCGATCCAGTCCAGCGTGCGCCGCGCCAGCGCCTGGGTCTTGGTGGGGTCGCCGGTGTACTGGCGCACGCGCCATTCGCCGTCGGCATCGCGCAGGCTGTCCACGCCCACCACCACGCATTGCACGCCGAAGGCCGCGGCCAGTTCGCCGATCAGGGCCGGGCGCTCCAGCGCGGGCGAATTGACCGAGATCTTGTCGGCGCCGGCATGCAGCACCTCGCGCGCATCTTCCACGCTGCGGATGCCGCCGGCCACGCAGAACGGGATATCGATCGCGCGCGCCACGCGCTCGACCCAGCCGCGGTCCACGCTGCGACCCTCGGGGCTGGCGGTGATGTCGTAGAACACCAGCTCGTCGGCGCCTTCGTCGCGATAGCGCAGCGCCAGCTCGACGATCTCGCCCATCACCACGTGGTCGCGGAAGCGCACGCCCTTGACCACCTTGCCGTCGCGCACGTCCAGGCAGGGAATGATGCGGCGGCTCAGCATGCCAGCGCCTCCTCGATGGTGAAGCGGCCTTCCAGCAGCGCACGGCCCAGGATCACGCCCTGCGCGCCGGCCGCGCGCGCGGCGACGATGTCGTCCACCGAGCGCACGCCGCCGGAGGCCTGCACGGCCAGGGTCGGCGCGGTCCTGGCGAGATCGCGGTAAAGCTCCAGGTTGAAGCCGGCCAGCATGCCGTCGCGATCGATGTCGGTGCACAACAGGTGGCGCGCGCCGCGCGCGGCGTACCAGGGCGCCAGCTCGTCCAGCGAACGCGCTTCCAGCTCGGTCCAGCCGGCGCTGGGCAGTGCCCAGCGGCCGTCGATGCGGCGCGTGTCCAGCGCGACGGTGAGCTTGTCCGTGCCGAACTTGCCCAGCCAAGCGCCGACCAGCGCCGGTTCGCGGATCGCCACGCTGCCGACCACCACACGCGCGACGCCGGCATCGAACAGGCGCTGCAGGTCTGCTTCGCTGCGTACGCCGCCGCCGGCCTGCACCTGCATGCCGTCGCGCGCGAGCGCTTCGATCACCTGCAGGTTGTCCAGGCTGCCGGAACGCGCGCCGTCGAGGTCCACCACGTGCAGCCACGCAGCGCCTGCCTCTGCATAGCGCCGCGCCAGCTCGCGCGGCTCGAACTCATAAGTGGTCTGCTGGCCGTAGTCGCCCTGACGCAGGCGCACCACGCGGCCGGTGCGCAGATCGATGGCGGGGATGACGGTGAAGCTCATAGTTCCAGGAAATTCTTGAGGAGCCGTGCGCCGACACCGGCGGAACGCTCGGGATGGAATTGCATGCCGTGGAAATTGCCGCGCGCCACGACGGCGGAGAACGCGCCGCCGAAGTCGGCGGTGGCCAGCGTGCTGTCGTTGGCCGGCACGGCGTAGCTGTGCACGAAATAGGCCCAGGCATCGGTGCCCAGTCCGGCCACCAGCGGATGCGCGCGCTCGACCCGCAGGCGGTTCCAGCCCATGTGCGGCACGCGCAGGCCCGGCGCCTCGGCAAAACGGCTCGCCGCGCCCGGGATCACGGCGAGGCATTCGGTGGCGCCTTCTTCAGAGCGCTCGAACAGCAGCTGCATCCCTAAGCACACGCCCAGCACCGGCTGCGTCAGCGAACGTATCAGCTCGACCAGGCCCAGCTCGCGCAGGCGCGCCATGCCGGGGCCGGCCGCGCCCACGCCGGGCAGGATCACCCTGTCGGCCTGGCGGATGGCGTTCGCATCGGAGGTCAGCGCGGCATCGACGCCCAGCCGCTGCAGCGCATAGCGCACCGAACCGATATTGGTGCCGCCGGCATCGACCAGGACCACGGCCATTACAACGCTCCCTTGGTGCTGGGCAGCTCGCTGCCCTCGCGGCGCAGGGCCTGGCGCAGCGCCCGCGCCACCACCTTGAAGCAGGCCTCGACCATGTGGTGCGCGTTGTCGCCGTACACGCTCAGGTGCAGGTTGGCGCCCAGCGTCTCGCACAGCGAGCGGAAGAAATGCGGCACCAGTTCGGTCGGCACGTCGCCGACGCGCTCGCGCGGGAAGCTGCCCTCGAACACGAAGTACGGGCGGCCGGACAGGTCCAGCGCCGCGCTGGCCTGCGATTCGTCCATCGGCAGGGTGAAGCCGTAGCGCGCGATGCCGCGCTTGTCGCCCAGCGCCTGGCGCAGTGCCTGGCCCAGCGCAAGCGCGCAGTCTTCGATGGTGTGGTGCTCGTCGATCCGGGTGTCGCCGTCGCACTCCAGTTCCAGCGCGAAGCCGCCGTGCTTGCCGATCTGCTCCAGCATGTGGTCGAAGAAACCCAGGCCGGTCTGCGCCTTGGGCTCGGCGACGCGATCCAGGTCCACGCGCACGGTGATGCGCGTTTCCCTGGTGTTGCGCGTAACCGTCGCGGTGCGCGGCGCATCCAGCAGCTGGTGCGCGATCTCCTCCCAGGCCAGGCCCTTGGGGCCGACCAGGAAACCGCGCACGCCCATGTTGGCGGCGAACTGCAGGTCGGTCTGGCGGTCGCCGACCATCGCCGAGGCCGCGCGGCTCCAGCCGTCGTCGGCCAGGTAATGGCGCAGCATGCCGATGCCCGGCTTGCGGGTGTCCAGGCCGTCGCGGGGGAAGCTGCGGTCGATCAGCACTTCGCGGAAGCGCACGCCCTGCGAGGCGAGGATGCGCATCAGCAGTTCGTGCGGGCCGGTGAAATGCGCCTCGGGGAAGCTGTCGGTGCCCAGGCCGTCCTGGTTGGTCACCATCACCAGTTCGTAGCCCGCCGCCACGCAACGTTGCAGCGCGGCGATCACGCCCGGCAGCAGGGCCAGTTTCTCGTAGCTGTCGATCTGTTCGTCGGCCGGTTCTTCGATCAGGCAGCCGTCGCGATCGACGAAAAGCAGTTTGCGGCTCATGCGCGGTCTCCATTCAATACGTCGAGCACACGCGCATTCTCTGCCGGCGTACCGATGGTGATGCGCAGTGCATCGCCCAGATTGGGATAACGCCGCACATCGCGCACGACGATGCCGGCGGCGAACAGGCGCTGGTAGGCGGCGCCAGCGTCGTCGAAGCGCACCGCCAGAAAGTTCGCCTGCGATGGCAGCACCTCGCGCACACCCGGCAAGGCGGCCAGCGCGGGCGTCATGCGCGCGCGCTCCGCACGCACGATGCGGATGTGCTCCGCCGCCTCCGCCTGGCCCTGCGCCGACAGGCCTTCCAGCGCCGCCGTCACGCACGGCAAGGGCAGCGGATAC
The DNA here is from genome assembly GCF_900112865.1 of Dyella marensis. Taxonomy (GTDB): domain Bacteria; phylum Pseudomonadota; class Gammaproteobacteria; order Xanthomonadales; family Rhodanobacteraceae; genus Dyella_D; species Dyella_D marensis_A. The sequence continues at coordinate 619,271 of NZ_FONH01000001.1, forward strand.
GGCGGGATGATCTTCCGCAGCAGGGCGATCACCTCGGCATGCGCCAGCAGCGTGCCGATGCGCGCGCCGGCCAGCGCCCAGGCCTTGGACAGTGTGCGCAGCACGGCGAGGTTGTCGTAGGTATCGATCAGCCCGGCGACGCTGCCGCCGTCCGCAAACTCGACATAGGCCTCGTCCACCACCAGCAGCGCGCGCCCGGCCAGTTCGCGCGCAAGACGTTCGATCGTCGCGCGCGGCACCGGCTGTCCGGTGGGATTGTTCGGCGTGCAGACGAAGACCAGCTTCACCGCCGGCGTCAGCGCGGCCAGCAAGGCATCGGCGTCCACCGTGAAGTCGGCCGCGAGCGGAACCTCGACGATGCCCGCGTCCTGGATGCGCGCGCAGACCGAGTACATGCCGAAGGTCGGCGGCTGGATCGCGATGGCATCGCGGCCCGCGCGGCAGAACGCGCGCACCAGCAGGTCGATCGCCTCGTCGCTGCCGCGGCCGACCAGCAGCTGCTCTTCGCGCACGCCGTAGAGCGCCGCCAGGGCGCGCAGCAGCGCTGCCGGCTGCGGATCGGGATAGCGGTTGCAGCCGCGCCCCGCCTCGCCCGCCGGCGCCCAGGCCGATTCGTTGGCATTGAGCAGGATCGCGCCGCCGCTGGCTTCCATGCGCGCCGAGGAATACGGCTGCATGGCGCGGAGCTCCGGGCGGGCCAGGTCGAGCACGCTCATGCCCTTGCCTCCAGCGCGGCCAGGCGCAGCGTCACCGCACGGCGGTGCGCTTCGAGCTGCTCGGCTTCGGCCAGCGTCGCGGTGCACGGGCCGATCGCGCGCAGGCCGTCGGCGCTCAGTTCCTGCACGGTGATCTGCTTCTGGAAACTGGCCACGGACACGCCGCTGTAGCTGCGCGCATAACCGTAGGTGGGCAGCACATGATTGCTGCCGCTGCAGTAGTCGCCCACCGATTCCGGCGTCCATGCGCCGAGGAAGATCGAGCCGGCGCTGTCGATGCCGTCCAGCAGCGCGCGCGGTTCGGTCACCTGCAGGATCAGGTGTTCCGGCGCGTAGCGATTGCTCACCGCCACCGCCTGCGCCAGCGAGTCGACCAGGATCAGCCGGCTCTGCGCCAGCGCCTGCGTGGCGATGGAGGCGCGCGGCAGCGCGGCGCACTGGCGCTCCACTTCCACCGCGACGCGGTCGAGCAGCGCATCGGAGGGGCTGAGCAGGATCACCTGCGAATCGGGGCCATGCTCGGCCTGCGACAGCAGGTCGGCGGCGACGAATTCCGGATCGGCCTTGCCGTCGGCGATCACCAGCACTTCCGAAGGGCCGGCCGGCATGTCGATGGCCGCGCCGTCCGGGTCGCCGGAAACCTGCAGCTTGGCCTCGGTGACCCAGGCATTGCCGGGGCCGAACAGCTTGTCGCAACGGGGCACACTCCCGGTGCCGTACGCCATCGCCGCGATCGCCTGCGCGCCGCCCAGCTTGAACACGCGATGCACGCCAGTGACGCGCGCGGCGTACAGCACCGCCTCGTCGCAGCGGCCGTCGGCGCGCGCGGGCGAGCACAGCACCACTTCGCGGCAGCCGGCCAGGCCCGCCGGCACGCCGAGCATCAGCGCGGTCGAGGGCAGCGGCGCGCTGCCGGCCGGCACGTACAGGCCGACCTTGGCGATCGGGCGCAGCACACGCTCGACACGCACGCCCGGCGCGGTTTCCACCGCCACGGGGCGCGGCGCGGATTCGCGATGGAAGGCGGCGATGCGTGCGGCGGCTTCTTCGATGGCGGCTTTCAGTTCGGGGGCAAGGGCCGCTTCGGCCGCGGCGAATTCTTCGACCGTCACTTCGATGGCGTCGATCGCGCAGCGGTCGTATTTCGCGCTCAGCTCGCGCAGCGCGGTATCGCCTTCGGCGCGCACCTTGGCCACGATCGCTTCCACGCCGCGGCGCAGTTCCTCCGCACGCGATTGCGCGGGACGGGCCAGCGCCTGCAGCTGCGCCGCGGGGTCGAGCGCGTTCCAGTCGAGTCGTTTCATGCCAGCATCTTCTCCACCGGCAGCACGAACATCTCGCGCGCGCCGGCCTTCTTGATCTCTTCGAGCTGCCGCCAGCTCACCTCGCCCGCGCACAGCGCCTGCAGCATCAGCTGGTCCGGCTGCCCGGCGACCGGCAACAGGGTCGGCTGCGGGCCGCCCGGCAGCAGTCGGGTCACCGCGTCCAGGTGCTGGCGCGAGGTCTGCAGCAGCAGCAGGCGCGATTCGCGCACCTGCATCACGCCGTCGAGGCGCTTGAGTAGCAGCTCGATCATGTCGCCGCGTTCGTCGGTGGGCAGCGTGCGCGGGCCGGCCAGCACCGCCTCGCTTTCCAGCAGCACGTCCGCTTCGCGCAGCTGGTTGGCGACCAGGGTGCCGCCGCTCTGCACCAGATCGCAGATCAGGTCGGCCGTGCCCAGGCGCGGGGCGATCTCCACCGAGCCGGCCAGCGTCACCACGCCGGCGTCGACGCCCTGGTTGCGCAGCCAGTCGCGCAGCAGGCCGGGATAAGAGGTGGCGATGCGCAGGCCGGCGAGCTGCTGCGGCTGCTCGTAGTTCATCTCCTGCGGCACCGCGATCGACAGGCGGCAGCGGCCGAAGCCGAGCGAACGCCATTCGGCCAGCGGCCCGGCTTCGCGCCCGTCGGTGAACGAGTATTCGCTCAGCACATTGCGGCCGACGATGCCCAGGTCGCATACGCCCTGGGCGATCAGGCCCGGGATGTCGTCGTCGCGCACCAGCAGCAGGTCGACCGGCTCGCCTTCGCCGAACAGGAACAGCTTGTCGCGGCTCTGGCGGAAGGTGAGGCCGCAGCGGTTGAGCAGGTCCAGCGCCGGCTCCGTCAGCCGGCCGGATTTCTGCATGGCGATACGCAGGCGGTCGCGCGGTTTCATGCCTTGCCCTTCCCTGCCGCGCCTTTCTTCGCCGCACGGCGGCGCGAAGCGCGCGCCGCGGCCGCGAGATAGCCGCCATTGCCCTGGTTGAGGAAGCGCGCCACGCGCCCGATGGTGGTGATGCTCACCGCGGTGCGCTCGTGGATCTCCCGATACGGCACCTCGTCCAGCAGGTACGGCACCACCCGCCAGCGATCCACCAGCACTTCAAGCTCCGCCGGCGTGCACAGGTCGCGCAGGAAGGCGCTCATCTCCTCAGTGTTCTTCAGCGACAGCAAGGCCTCGCTGAGACTGAGTTCGGCGGACTCGGCGGGCAGTTCGGGATCCAGCGATCGACGCTTCATAATGTACTAACGCGTTAATACAGTGGAGCAGACTATACCCGGGTTGTGCGCTTGCAGCAAGCCGCTTGCCTTGCCCCTCTTCTCCCCTCCGGGGTGAGGGGCCGGGCGAAGCGCGGCCTCCACGCCACTACAATCCCCCGACCTCCTGGCCCGACACCTGTTTCATGACACCCACCCGTCCAGCCATCATCCTCCCCACCGCCCACCTCCTGCTCTTCACCGTCACCGCCTTCGCCCTGATCTGCGGCGCTGCCCAGTTCTGGCGCCACGACCTCGACCCCATCGCCGTTCCCTTGAGCATCTATCTCACCGGCCCCGGCGGCGCATACGTGCGGCTGGCCTACTACCTGATCTCAGTGGGTTTACTGGGTTTTGCCCTGGGCAGTTATCGCGCCACTGCGCCCGCGCTGCGCAGCCGCCTGGCTTCGACGCTGTTTGCAGGCGCCGGCCTCGCCTTGCCACTCGTCGCCATCACCGAACTCTTCGCCGGCACTCCGCACGAGAACCAGGCCCGCCTGGTCCACGGCCTGGCGGCCCAGGCCACGTTTCTGTGGCTGAGTTTCGGGATGCTGCTGTTGAGCGCGCGGTGGCGACGCGATCCTCGCTTGAGCGCCGGCACGGCACCGGGATGGATCATCGCCTGGCTCGCAACGATCATGCTCTGGCTACAGGTCTTCCTGCGCGACCTGCCGCATGGACTGATGCAGAAACTGACGATCGCCTTGATTCTGGTGTGGCTGGCGTGGGCTGCGCGGCATATGCGGCGCGCGGCTTTGCATCAAGCTACCGATTGAAGAAGCGTCGAACGTCTCGCTCCGCCCGGCCCCTCACCCTGCCCTCTCCCCGGAGGGGAGAGGGGTGAAAGGGTGTCGCAAGAAGCGCAGCGCTAAAGCTGGCCTCAGTCCGGCTCTTAGGCCATTTCTCTTGGGTTACTTTCTCTTTGGGCCAGCAAAGAGAAAGTGACCCGGGCGCCGGCAGGCGCACGGAACGCCCGCTGCGTAAGCGGCCAAGTCGAGGTAGCGCGACAATCAGGCGATACCGCAACTGGATTCCGGCCTGCGCCGGAATGACGAGCAAAAGCAGGCGCACGGAACGCCCGCTGCGTAAGCGGCCAAGTCGCGGTATCGCGACCATCGAGCGATACCGCTACTGGATTCCTGCCTGCGCAGGAATGACGAGCAAAGCGCACGGAACGCCCGCCGCGCGAGCGGCCAATCACCCCACCGCGCGCCGCTGCACCAACTCGCACACCGTGCGCACATCCCCATCCATCGCGCGATCGCGCGACATGAACCCGATATGCCCACGCAACACATCATGCGCCTTGCGCACCGCCTCACCCGCGTGGAAATCGCCCACCTCCGCCAGCGCCAGCGTCAGCTGCTGCACCTCAGCGGCAAACTGCGCGTAATGCGCATGATCCTCGCGCGGCGCGTTCGACACCTTCGCCGCCAGCGCCTTCCAATCGCCGCGCGCAGCGAGACGGCGCGCCGCATTGAGCATCGCCTGGCGGAAATCCAGCGCCTGCGCCGCGGTGTACAGCTCCAGCGCGATCACATGACTGAGATCGTCCAGCATCTCCAGCACATGCCGCGCCTCGTTCGCACCCATGGACACATGATCCTCGGCGTTCGCGCTGGTCGGCACCGAGTACACGCTGGCCGGATGCGCACGCGTGGCCAGGTCGTTGACCAGCGCGGCCGCGGTGTACTGCACGATCATGAAACCCGAATCGGTACCGTCCTCGTTGCCGGTCAGGAATGCCGGCAGGCCATCGTTGGTCGCCGGGTCGACCAGCTTGTTGAGGCGGCGCTCGGAAATCGACGCCAGCACCGGGATCGCCGCCTTCACGTAGCTCATCGCCAGCGCCAGCGGCATGCCGTGGAAGTGGCCGGCGGAAATCACCTGCTCCTCGATGAACTGCGCGCCTTCCGCATCGGGGAAGATCAGCGGATTGTCGGTGACCGCATTGAGCTCGATATCGATCACGCGGCAAGCCTGCGCCCAGGCATCGCGCACGGCGCCATGCACCTGCGGCATGCAGCGCAGGCAGTAGGCGTCCTGCGGCTGGTGCTTCTTGCCACCCTTGAACGGCAGGAAGCGGCTGTAGAAAGCCTCGCGCCCGTGGCGCTGGTTGGCCGGCACCCAGTCCCAGCCGATGTCGAAGCTGAGCGCCTGGTCCTCCGGCGCCGTCCATGCGTCGGCCGCCCACTGCTTGAAGCGCGGCACCAGGTGATAGGGGATGTCGACCAGGGTGCTTTCGGTCAGCAGGTCGCGCACGTGCCCGGCCGTCTCGACCTGGCCGGGATGCGGGCGCAACGCGTGCACTTCGGGGCGCAGCGCGCCGCTGCGGCCGGCAAAGGCGTCGAGCGTCATCGCCGCGGCGAGGTCGGCGGTGTCCAGCAGGTATTCCAGCGTGTCCAGCGCCAGCGCGGCGGTGGCGAGCATCTGCGCGGTGCCGTTGTTCAGCGCCAGGCCTTCCTTGAAGGACAGGCGGATCGGCGCGAGACCGACGCGCTCCAGCGCCTCGGCGCCGGGCAGGCGCTCGCCCTGGTAAAAGGCTTCGCCGCCGCCGAGCAGCACGATGGCCAGGTGCGAGAGCGGCGCGAGGTCGCCGCTGGCGCCCACCGAGCCCTTCTCCGGCACCACCGGCACCACGCCGCTGTTGAGCAGCGCGGCGAGCGCGCGCAGGGTTGCCACGCGGATGCCCGAGTGGCCGCGCATCAGGGTATTGATGCGGATCACCAGCATGGCGCGCACCACGTCCTCGGCGAACGGCTTGCCGACGCAGACGGCATGGGTGGTGATGAGGTTGTGCTGCAGTTCTTCGAGCAGCGTGCCTTCCGGCTTTTCAGGATGCCCCCCGGGCAGTTCGTCGCGCAGGCGATGCGCACCGAGCAGCTTGTCCGCGTTGCTGCCGAAGCCGGTGGTGACGCCATAGGTCGGCTCGCCGCAGCTCACCTTGTCGGCGAGGAAATCCGCCGCGCGCTGCACGCGCGCCAGCTGCGCCTCGTCCAGCGCCACCGGCACGCGCTGGCGCGCGGCGGCGACCAGTTGCGCGCGGGTGAGGCTGCTGCCATCGAGTCGGATCTGCTCAACGCTCATAGAGGTACTCCGCGCCTGACGGCGCCGATCAGAATGGGGAAAGGGAATCGGGGGAAGCGGCGCCGCGGCAGCGCGCGACGGCGCGCATCACCGCGGTCGGGCACTCGCCGGTGACCGCCGAGCCGCGCATGCCGCCGCGGCCGAGCTGCGGCTCGTCCAGTTCGTAGCCATGCGTGCAGCGGGCGGCGGCGGTGCGTTCGATCTCGGCGCGCAGGCGCTGCGCGGTGGCGGTATCGACGGAAAATCCGCAGTCGGTGCGGACGATCTCGTAGACGCCCGGCTGCAGGCGCCGCACCTCGGTGTCCGCGATGCAGCCGGAAAGCGCGAACGCCGCCGTCAGCAACAGCGCCCGCGCTGGCCTCACGGCGCGATCTCGGCCTGGGCCAGCTCCACGCGCAGCGTCTTGATCAATTCGGCGCGCGCGACTTCGAACTGGTCCTGGCGGCGCATGTCCTTGACCGTGACCACGCCCTTGGCCAGCTCGTCCTCGCCCAGCACCAGCACGAAGCGGATGCCGGCGCGGTCGGCGTACTTGAACTGCCTGGCCAGCTTGCCGCCCTCGAGCACCACCTCGGTGGCGATGCCGGCACCGCGCAGTTCGCTGGCGAGCGCCAGGTAGGCCGGCATGCGCGCTTCGTCCATCTGCGTCACCAGCACCTCGACGGTGCTGCGCGCGGTGTTGATCAGGCCAGCCTCGCGCAGCTGCCAGTACAGGCGGGTCAGGCCGATCGAGATGCCCACGCCCGGCAGGCGCGACTTGGTGTACTGGCCGGCCAGGTTCTCGTAGCGGCCGCCGGAGCAGATCGAGCCGATCTGCGGATAGTCGTTGAGCGTGGTCTCGTAGACCGTGCCGGTGTAGTAGTCCAGCCCGCGCGCGATGGAGAGGTTCAGCGCGAAATGCGATTCCGGCACGCCGAAGTCGCGGATCAGGCCCAGCACTTCCTTCAGCTCGGCGCGGCCCTGCTCCATCGATTCCGGGCCGGGACCGAGCGCGTCCAGCTGCTCAAGGGCCTGCTGCAGCGAGCTGGAACGCACCTGCACGAAGGCGAGGATCTTGTCCGCCACCTCGGCGGCGAGGCCGAAGTTCGTGCCGGTCAGCGTCTCGCGCACGTAGTCGGCGCCGCGCTTGTCCAGCTTGTCCACTTCGCGCAGCACCAGGGTCTGCTGCTCCGCGTCCAGCACGCCCAGGCTCTCGAAGAAGCCGCGCATCAGCTTGCGGTTGTTGAGCTGGATGGTGAACGCGCCAATGTTCAGTTCGCGGAACACACTGTAGATCACCGCCGGCAGCTCGGCGTCGTAGCGCACCGACAGGCCGTCCTTGCCGATCACGTCGATGTCGCACTGATAGAACTCGCGGAAGCGGCCGCGCTGGGCGCGCTCGCCGCGGTACACGCGCTGCATCTGGTAGCGGCGGAACGGGAAGCTCAGGTCGTGCTCGTGCTCGGCCACGTAGCGGGCCAGCGGCACGGTGAGGTCGAAGCGCAGCGCCAGCTCGGGCTTCTCGCCCTGCTCGAGCGAACCGGTGGACTGCACGAAGTAGACCTGGCGCTCGGTCTCGCCGCCGGTCTTGGTCAGCAGCACATCGGAGTACTCCATCACCGGCGTCTCCACCGGCAGGAAGCCAAAACGCTCGTAATTGCGGCGGATCGTGTCGAGCACGCGCTGGAAAGCGATCTGGTCGAGCGGCAGCAGCTCGAGTACACCGGGCATGGTGCGGGCCTGGGTAAGCGCCATGAAATCCTCTGCTTCAAGAAGAAGAAAACGGCTGGGCGCCGATCGCGCGCAGCGGTAGCCGCATAGGTTAGCAGAAGGCCCGCGCGGCCCTTGGCCGGCCACGCCGCGCAATCCGAATGATCCGGACCTGTTGCGAAGTCCGCCAAGGGTCATTAAGATACGCGGCTCCCACGGGGTGTAGCTCAGCCTGGTAGAGCGCTACGTTCGGGACGTAGAAGTCGCATGTTCGAATCATGTCACCCCGACCAAATTCGATGAAAAAGCCGGCCCCGCGCCGGCTTTTTTATTGCGCCCGGTTCGGCCGCTGCGCGCACCGCGGCCCGCCGCTCAGTCGGTAAGCGCCAGCTCCGCCAGCCGGTCCATTTCCTCCGCGTCGAAACCCGCCTCCAGCCGCGCGGCGCGATTGAACGGCCCGCGCGGCACGCGCCCCATGTAGTCGCGCAGCAGATCGAGGAAGGCCTGGCGCGGCTCCAGCCCGTCGCGCTCGCAGCAATGGCGGAACCAGCGGGTGCCGGCGGCGACGTGGGCCACTTCCTCGCGCAGGATCACTTCCAGGATGGCGATGGTGCGCTCGTCGCCCGCGCCGCGCAGGCGCTCGATGATGCCGGGCGTCACGTCCAGCCCACGCGCCTCCAGCACGCGCGGCACCAGGGCCATGCGGGCGGTGTCGTGGTGCGCGGTCTTCTCGGCCATTTCCCACAGGCCGTTGTGCGCGTCGAAATCGCCGTAGGCATGGCCCAGTTCCGCCAGGCGGCCGCTGAGCATGTCGAAGTGGCGCGCCTCGTCGTGCGCGCAGCTGGCCCAGTCGCGGTAGTACGCCTCCGGCTTGCCGCGGAAGCGGTACACCGCGTCCCAGGCCAGGTTGATCGCGTTGAATTCGATATGCGCGACGGCGTGCACCAGCGCGGCGCGGCCTTCCGAGGTGCCCAGGCCGCGGCTGGGCACCTTGCTGGCGTGCACCAGCAGCGGACGTTCCGGACGGCCTGGGGCGCCGATCGGTTCGGGCGGGGGCGAGGCCGGGTCGGGCTGCAATTCACCGGCCAGCAGCGCATTCCACGCTTCGCGCGTCAGGCGCACTTTCTGCGCCGGATCGGTGGCGTCGAGGCAGCGCCTGGCGGCTTGGTGCAGATCGGTCATGCGGCAAGTGTAGGTTGGGGTGAGCCGCAGGCGAACCCCAACATCGTTTTCCATCATGCGCCTCGCCATGTTGGGGTTCGCCTGCGGCTCACCCCAACCTGCGCGGCACGGCAGGCGCTTACGCGCTGCGGCGCGCCGCCTTGGCGTCGTCCGAGCGCAGCATCTCGATCTGCTCCAGATACTGCTTGTCCAGGCCGGTGACGTATTCGCCGTTGAAGCAGGACGCGTCGAACTGGGTCAGCGATTCGTTGCCGTCCTGCACCGCCCAGAACAGGTCCTTCAGGTCCTGGTAGATCAGCCAGTCGGCGCCGAGCATCTGCTCGACTTCCTTCTCGGTATGGCCGGCGGCGACCAGCTCCGACGCGGCCGGCATGTCGATGCCATAGACGTTCGGGTAGCGCACCGGCGGCGCCGCGGAGGCGAAGAATACGTTGCGGGCGCCGGCGTCGCGCGCCATCTGGATGATCTGGCGCGAGGTGGTGCCGCGCACGATGGAGTCGTCCACCAGCAGCACGTTCTTCTTGCGGAACTCCAGCTCCACCGGATTGAGCTTGCGGCGCACCGATTTCACGCGCTCGCCCTGCCCCGGCATGATGAAGGTGCGGCCGATGTAGCGGTTCTTGACGAAGCCCTCGCGGAACGGCACGCCCAGCGCCTCGGCCAGCGCGCTGGCGGCGGTGCGCGCGGTGTCGGGGATCGGGATCACCGCCTCGATGCCGTGGTCCGGACGCTCGCGCAGGATTTTCTCGGCCAGCTTCTGGCCCATGCGCAGGCGTGCCTTGTAGACCGAGACGTTCTCGATCATCGAATCCGGGCGCGCCAGGTACACGTATTCGAAGATGCACGGCGCATGCGTCGCGCCCTCGGCGCACATGCGGCTGAACAGCTGGCCGTCGACGCTGATGAACACCGCCTCGCCCGGCGCCAGGTCGCGCAGGCGCTTGAAGCCCAGGATGTCCAGCGCCACCGACTCGGAGGCCACCGCGTACTCGCGCCCTTCGGCGGTGACGCGCTCGCCCAGCACCAGCGGGCGGATGCCGTTGGGATCGCGGAAGGCCAGCAGGCCGTAGCCCAGGATCAGCGCCAGGCAGGCGTAGCCGCCGCGCGCGCGGGCGTGCACGCCGGCCACGGCCTTGAAGATATGGTCCGGGGTCAGCGCCATGCGATCCTGGATCTGCAGCTCGTGCGCGAGCACGTTGAGCAGTACTTCGGAATCCGAATCCGTATTGATGTGGCGACGGTCGTCCTCGAACATCTCGCGCCGCAGCGTCTCGGTGTTGACCAGGTTGCCGTTGTGCGCGAAGGCGATGCCATAGGGCGAGTTGACGTAGAACGGCTGCGCCTCGGAGGAACCCTCGGAGCCGGCCGTCGGATAGCGGCAATGGCCCAGGCCGATGCGGCCGCGCAGGCCGTTCATCGCGGTCTGGTTGAACACGTCGCGCACCAGTCCGTTGCCCTTGTGCAGGCGCAGCCGCGCGCCCTCGACGGTGGCGATGCCCGCCGCGTCCTGGCCGCGGTGCTGCAGCACGGTCAAGCCGTCATAGAGAGCCGATGCCACCTCGGTGGTACCGACGATGCCGATGATTCCGCACATGGTTGTGATGCCTGTAAGTGCTTTAAGGATTCGTTGTCTGGCGCGGGGCGGCTTCCACTGCCTTCGGATCCCGTGCGGCGCTGGTCGCGGCGGGGTCGCGCGGCACGCCGGCATCCACGCCCGGCGCGCGCGCTGCGCTGCGCGCCGGTGCGGGCGCCAGGCCCTGCAGCGCCGCCGGCAAGCCCTGCAAGCCCTGCAGCTGGCTCGGCAGTTGCGGCAGCTGGCTGGGCAACTGCGTGGGCAGGCGCAGCTCCGGCAGCTTGTCCGGCAGCGAGGGCAGCTGGTCCATCGCCGCCGTCGGCTGCTGCAGGAAGCGCCTCGCGCTGCTCGGCACCTGCTGGCTCAGCCAGCCGGCCACGCCGGTGAACTGCGGCAACAGCGCCGACTGCTGCCACCATGGATCGCGCGTCAGCGCGGTGAGACTGACCAGGAACACGCCGACCGTCACCACCAGCACGCCGCGCGCCAGACCGAACAGCATGCCCAGCAGGCGATCCGTGCCGCTCAGGCCGGTACCTTCCACCAGCCTGGCCAACAGGAATCGCGCCAGGATGCCGAGCACCAGCACGCCGACGAAGGTGGTGGCGTAGCCGGCCGCCAGGCGCGCCGACGGCAGGCTGATCTTGTTGGCGTAGAGCTCGGCCACGTGCGGGCCGAAGGTCCAGGTGATCCACGCCGCGGTGACCCAGATCAGCAGGCCCAGGACCTCGGAGATGAGGCCGCGCCACAAGCCGATCAAGACCGAGATGCCCAGTACCGCCAAGATGATGTAGTCAGCCCAGTTCATGGCGGCGCGGGTCTCGAGGCTCAGGGCGCGGAAACGACGTTGCCGGCGAGGCCGAGCTTGGTCTTGATCTGGTCGCGCACCCGTAGCGCATCGTCGCGCTGGGTCTGCGGACCGGCGCGCACGCGCCACAGCTGCTTGCCGCTGGCATTGACCGTGTCGACATAGCCGTCGAAGCCGCTGGCGCGCAGCTTGTCGCGCAGCGCATTGGCGTCGGCCTGGCTGCCCATGGCGGCGACCTGCACCGCCCAGCCGCCCGCACGCGCAGGCGTGGCAGGCGCGGCCGCCGGCTTGGCGGCGGGTGCGGCGGCGGCCTGGGCCGGCGCGTCGTCCTGCGCGGGTGTGCCGGCGCTGCCTTCGAGGCGGGCCGGCACGCCGGGGATGGTCTGGGTGATCTTCAGGCGCGCGGCCTCGGCGGCGGCGCGGGTATCGAACGGGCCGGCGGTGACCAGGGTGAGCTGCTTGCCGCCCTGGTTGAGCGGGCGGCTGGCTACCGGGTAGCCGAGCGAGCGCACGCGCTGCAGCAGGTTCTGCGCGCTGGCGGTAGAAGCGTAGGCGCTGAGGTTGAGCGTGAAGCGGCCGTGCGCCGCGGTCGCGGCCGGCAGGTCGGCGACCGGGGCCGGCGTCGTGGCCGCCGGCTTGGGCTGGGCGGGCTTGCTCTGGTCCGCAATGGCCGGCGTCGTGGGCTTGGGCGGCTGCGTCTGCGCCTGGTTCGGGATCACCGGCTGGCCCGGCGCGCCGGGGCGGGTGACCGTGGTCGGCGCGGGCTGCTGGCCGGCGGCCGGGTCGGTTTCCACGTCGCGCGGACGGTTGGAACCGATGTCCACCGTGGCCAGCCGGTCCGAGCCGGCCGGCGTGGCGGCCTGCCCGGCCGCGGACGAAGCCGGCGTCGGCGCCGCGGCGGTGCCGGCCGGGGCAGCGCCCGGGGTGAGGCTCATGGTGCGCGTCTGCAGGTCGCGGTCCGGGGCCGGCGGGATGGCCAGGCTGACCGTTTCGTCGCCGCCCGTGCTCGGCGGCGTGCTGGAAAAGAACATCGGCACGAACAGAACCGCCAGCGCGATCAGGACGGCGGCACCCAGCAGACGTGTTTTCAAGACAGGCTCCAAGGCGGTAAGCGCAAACACGAAACGACGGGATTATACCCGACGCCGGCGATCACCCATGCGAACGCTGCAATGACGGTTCAGAGGACACCCGGCGCGCTCATTTCTGCAGCACCGCCGCGGCCACGAAGAAGGAACCGAAGGCCAGGATCCGCTCGCCGGGCCGCGCCGCCGTGCGTGCGGCAGCCAATGCGCCCTGCACGTCGGCGTGAAGATCGAACGCGGCCGCCGGCAGCTCGCGCTGCAATGGCTGGCGCAGCGCCTCGGCGGACAGGCCGCGCGGCGTATCGCGCTCCAGCCCCGCCAGGTGCCAATGACCGATGCGCCCGCCCAGCGCGGCGATCACGCCGGCCACGTCTTTGTCCGCCAGCGCGCCGTACACCGCATGCACGGGTCCGCCCGGATGCGCATCCAGCCATTCGGCCAGCGCGCGCGCGGCCTGCGGGTTGTGCCCGACGTCGACGATCAGCTCGGGATCGCCGCCCAGCGACTGCAGGCGCGCGGCGACGCGGGCGGTCCGCACACCCTCGGCGGCGCCGCCGGCGAGCTGCGCGATGGGAATCGTCGCGCTGGCCCCGCGCGACGCATGCAGCGCGGCGATCGCGGCGGCGGCGTTGGCGTACTGCACCGGCGCGGCCAGCGACGGATCGGGCAGCTCGAACGCGGTGCCGTCGCGATGGCGCCACACCCAGCCATGCGCGGCGCGCTCCACCGCGAAATCCACGCCGGCACGCTCAATCCGTGCGCCCAGCGCGGCCAGCTCGTCCAGCAAGCCGGCCGGCGGTGCGGTCTCGCCCACGATCGCCGGACGGCCGCTGCGGGCGATGCCGGCCTTTTCGCGGCCGATGCTGTCGCGGTCGTTGCCCAGCCAGTCCATGTGATCCAGGTCGACCGTGGTGATCACCGCCACGTCGGCATCGACGATATTGATCGCGTCCAGCCGCCCGCCCAGGCCCACTTCCAGTACGGCGGCATCCAGGCCGGCGCGCGCGAACAGGTCCAGCGCCGCCAGCGTGCCGAATTCGAAGTAAGTCAGCGCCAGCTCGCCGCGTGCGGCCTCGATGCGCTCGAAGCTGTCCACCAGCGCCTGGTCGTCCGCGTCGCGCCCGTCGATGCGGATGCGCTCGTTGTAGTGCAGCAGATGCGGCGAGGTGTAGCAGCCGACGCGGCGGCCGGCGGCGCGCAGCATGGCTTCCAGCATCGCCACGGTGGAGCCCTTGCCGTTGGTGCCGCCGACGGTGACGGTCCAGCGCGCCGGCGCCGGCGCGCCCATGCGGCGCCACACTTCGCGCACGCGGTCCAGGCCCAGCTCGATGCTGCGCGGGTTGACGCCTTCCTGATAGCTCAGCCACTCGGCCAGCGTGCGCGACATGCAAGGGTTTCCAGAAGAGAAGGAATCAGGCGTCCAGCGGACGCAGCCAGAAGCGCAACGGATGGGTGGTCGGCGCATCGTCGCCCGCCTCCTTCCAGTCCAGCGCGCAGAACATGTCTTCCTGGCGCACGTAGCCGCGCTTGCGCCAGAAGACGTCGTTGGGACGGTAGCCGGCCGGGCGGCGCGGATCGCCATCGGCGCGCTCCACCGCGCAGAATGCCGTGACGCGAAACCCGCCCAGGCGCTGCGCACGCGCTTCGCGCTCGTCGAAGAAGCGATGGCCGAGTCCTTGTCCGCGATACTCCGGCAACAGCACCGACTCGCCGAAATAGAACACCTCGCTCAACGGCAGCCCGCGTTCCAGGAAGGGCCGATGAAACGCCTCGCCGTCGTCCACCAGCGGCAGGCCGGTGGAAGCGCCGACCACGCGGCCGCCATCCAGTGCAAGTACGAACACGCTGCGCGGCGAGCGCGCGTAGGCGGCGAGATAGCGCTGCTCGTACTGCGCGTCGCCTTCATATAAGTAGGGATACTCGCGAAACACCGCGATGCGCAGCCGCGCCAGGTCGCCCAGGTAGGGAGCGACCGCCTCGCCGCTGCAGGTCACGACCTCGATCGCCATGCTCAGCCGCCGACCTGGGCGATCCAGTCGTTGAGGTTGTAGTAGTTGCTGACGCGGGCGATCCGGCCGTCGCGGATCTCGAAGAACGCACCGCCCGGCAGCACGTAGCGCTGGCCCCGCGCGGGCGGCAGGCCTTCGTCGTCGGCGAGGTATTCGCCATGCACCACGTATTCGGCGGCGGCGCGGGTGCCGTCGGCGCTCGCCATCACCACGATGTCCTTCAGCTGTTCGCGATAGCTGCGCTCCATGCGGCCGAGGAAGGCCCGGAACGCCTCGATGCCGGTATCGCGGCCGCCCTGGTTGATGTCGTGGGCAATGTCGTCGGTCAGGCAGTCGAGCATGGCCGGCCAGTCGGCGGCGTTGAAGGCGGCGTAGTAGCGGCGGATGAGGGCTTCGGCGGGGGACATCGAGCGACCATGGACAAGGATGCAGTCGGAACAGAGTAACGCGTAGGTTGGGGTGAGCGCAGCGAAGCCCAACGTGGCCCTCGTCTTGCGAGGTTCGTTGGGGTTCGCTGCGCTCACCCCAACCTGCGTCTTCTCAACCCCGCCGCCACCAACCTCCGCAACACTCGATCCTGCAGACTCCCGCGCCCGATCAGCTCCATCCGCACCAGCGCCTCGTCCTCGCCGTCCACACGCTCCCCCGGATGGAACAGCGCGCGCAGCAAATCCCAGCGCCCGCGCCACGATCCGCTCTTGGACTTCAACCACGCCAGCGCCGGCAGCAGCCGCTGCTCCACCTCGGTGAAATCGCTGCCGAACGGAAACGCCGGAAACAGGCCCTTCTGCTCCAGCGGCCCAAGCACCTCGCGCAGATGCTCGGGCCGGTTCCGGCGCCATTTCTCGGGAATCTGGAAATCCGGCGACAGCTTGCCCGCCGCCTTCGCCTCCGCGCACAGCGCATCGAGGAAACGCGCATCGCTGATCGCCAGCATCGCCTCCACGCATTCGCCGTCGCTCTTGCCGCGCAGGTCGGCCACGCCGTACTCGGTGACGAACAGGTCGCGCAGGTGCCGCGCAATGGTGCAATGGCCGTAGTTGAAACGGATATTGGTCTCCACCGCGCCGCGCACGTTGCGCGTGGCGCGCAGCAGCAGCGCCGAGCGGCCGTCCGGCAACTCGTGCGCCATCGCCACGAAGTTGTATTGCCCGCCGACGCCGCTGACCACGCGGCCGTCTTCCAGTCCGTCGGACACCGCCGAACCCAGCAGCGTGGCCATCATGCACGTGTTGAAGAAGCGCGCGCCGCGCCGCTGCAGGGCGGCCAGGTTCTGGTGGTTGCCGTACAGCTGGTTGACGTTGGACACGCGGCACATGTCGATCGCATCGGGATCGGCCGCCTCGATCTCGTCCAGCCAGCGGTACAGCTGGCGCGTGCCGAGGAAGAACGCGCCGCGCAGGTAATGCCCGCCGGGTGTTTCCGCCGCCAGCCGCCCGGCCGCCGAGGCGCGCTCCAGGCCGAGGTTGTCCCAGCTGCGCCGCCGCAGGATGCCGCCGCGCTGCAGATGCATGAAGCCGTCCATGACCATTTCGCTGGCGCCGTACAGGCCGGTGGCGAACGGCGCCAGGCCGCCGATGCGCGCGGCCAGCGCGTGGGTGGCGCCGCGCGGGTCCAGCGCCACCAGCGCGCGGCGCCAGTGCACGTTGTCGCGCTGGCGCAGCAGCAGCGCATGCACCAGCGCATCGGACAGGGCGCCGATGCCGATCTGCAGGCAGCCGCCGTCCTTGACCAGCGCGCTGGCGTGCAGGCCCAGCGCGTATTCGGCCAGGTCGACCGGCTGGCGCGGCAGGGCGAACAGCGGCGGGCTGGTTTCGGGCTGCAGTTCCAGGTCGAAGAAATCCTCCGGCACTTCGGCGTGGCCGCTCAGGTACGGCAGCTCCGGATGCACCACCGCCACGCACAGCGGCCGCGCCCGGCCGGCGGCCTTGGCCTGGTCGAGGAAGTCCAGCGTGAGGTCCGGATTGCACGACAGGCTGTAGCGCACTCCCGCCGCGGTTTCGCGGCGCGCCACCAGCTGCACCAGCAGGTTGATGTCCTGCACCACCAGGTCGCGGGCGACGTGGGTGTAGTTCTGGCTGATGTAGTTGCGCTGCGCGCTGCCCGACTGCAGCAAGGCGCCGGACTGCATGTAGAACTCGTGCACCGCCACGTTCGGCGGCAAGGCATTGCGCGCCTGGTCCAGCGCGTACTGCGGGTCTTCCGCGTCGAGGCCGAAATGGCGATCCAGGAACGGCTTGGCGAAGCGCTCTTCCAGGCCCGGCTGCGGCCGCGGGCGGGTGAGCGAGAGCGCGGTGTACAGCGTCATCGAGCGCGAGCCGTCGGCCTGGGTCAGCCGGTACAGCGCATTGAGCAGGCCATGCGGCTTGCCCAGGCCGAGCGGCGCGGCGATGCGCAGATCGGGACCAAGCCGTTCGGCGATGTGCCGGGCACAGGCTTCCGTGTCGGTGCGACGTTGCTCGGGCGTCATGGGCGCGGAGCATGCCAGAAACACCGCGAAGCATGTCATTGGCCGGATGGGCGCCGCATGGCCTCACTTCATGCCCTCTTCATTCACGCCGCCTGCACCGACGGCGACGGTCACAAGCCATGCCCTACACTGCCGGCATGAACTTCGCCGCGTCCCCGACTTCGCCCACCCGGCGCCTGGCCGAACAGGCGCTCAGCCGCGCCGCCGGCGCGCCGTTGCTGCCGGGCAACCGCATCGACCTGCTGATCGACGCGGCCGTGCATTTCGAGACCTGGCTGGCGGCGATCCGCGGCGCGCGGCAACGCGTGCTGCTGGAGAACTACATCATCCGCGACGACGAGATCGGCCGCGCCTTCCGCGACGCGCTGGTGGAGCGCGCGAAGGACGGCGTGACCGTGGCGGTGGTGTATGACTGGATCGGCTGCCTGGGCCAGTCGCGCGCCAGTTTCTGGGCGCCGCTGCGCGCTGCCGGCGGCCAGGTGCGCACGTTCAATCCGCCGCAGTTGGGCCAGCCGTTCGGCTGGATCAGCCGCGACCACCGCAAGCTGCTGGTGGTCGACGGCGAGGTGGGTTTTCTTTCCGGCGTATGCATCAGCCAGAAATGGCTGGGCGATCCGGCGCGCGGCATCGCGCCCTGGCGCGACACCGGCGTCGCCCTGCACGGCCCGGCGGTGGCGGAACTGGAACTGGCGTTCGCGCAGAGCTGGTCCAGCATCGGCGAGCCGCTGCCGGAGTTTCCGCCGGTAGCGATACAACCGGCCGGCGAGGTCGCCCTGCGCGTGATCGCCACCCAGCCTTCCACCGCCGGCATGTACCGGATGGACCAGCTGATCGCCGCGATGGCGCGGCGCACGCTGTGGCTGACCGACGCCTACTTCGTCGGCGTCGCACCCTATGTGCAGGCGCTGGCGTCGGCGGCGCGCGACGGCGTCGACGTGCGCCTGCTGGTGCCGGGCAGCAGCGATATCCCGGTCGTCGCCGGCATGTCGCGCTCCGGCTACCGGCCGCTGCTGAAGGCCGGCATCCGCGTGTTCGAATGGAACGGCTCGATGCTGCACGCCAAGACCGCGGTGGCCGACAGCCAGTGGGCGCGGGTCGGCTCGTCCAATCTCAATATCGCCAGCTGGCTGAGCAACCGCGAGATTGACGTGGCGGTGGAAGATGCCGCCTTTGCGCAACAGCTGGCGGCGCAGTACGAGCAGGACCTGGCCAACGCCACCGAGATCGTGCTCACCCCGCGCCCGAACCGGCCGCACCGCGATCGCGTCAGCGCCTCCGCCCGGCCCAGCCGCACCGGCCGCATGGGCGGCAGCTCCAGCCGCGCCGCCGCCGGCGCGCTGCGCATCGCCAACACCATGGGCGCCGCGCTGACCGACCGCCGCGTGCTGGGCGATACCGAGACCGGCCCGCTGCTGTCCGGCACCGCCGCGCTGCTGGTGCTGGCGGCGGTGGCGATCCTGTGGCCGGCGGTGGTCGGCTGGCCGATCGCGGTGCTGGCGCTGTGGTTTGCGCTCAACTTCGGCATCCGCGGGTGGCGGGCGCGGAGGAAGCACCAGCGGCGGATCTCGGCCACCGAAGAGCCGGATGCCTGAGCGTCGAAACTGGCGTAGGTTGGGGTGAGCCAAGGGCGAACCCCAACATGGCGGGGCATCGCATCGTTGGGGTTCGCCCCTGGCTCACCCCAACCTACGCCTCAAGTCTTTCCGCCAAGCCCATGACAGCCCGGCAGTTCCTGCGCTAGTCTCCCGCTTTCCATGCACGCCCCCGACGCTCCCACGCCGCCCTCGCGGCACATCCTCACGCCGAGCACGCTCAACCGGCTGGTGCGCGACCTGCTGGAGGACGCGCTGCCGCTGGTATGGATCGAGGGCGAGCTGTCCAACGTGGCGCGGCCGGCCTCGGGGCATCTGTATTTCACCCTCAAGGACGCCAACGCCCAGGTGCGTTGCGCGATGTTCCGCCCCAAGGCTGTCGGCCTGCGCTTCCGTCCCGTCGATGGCACCCATGTGCTGGTGCGCGCCCGCGTGGGGCTGTACGAACCGCGCGGCGAGTTCCAGCTCGTCGCCGAGCATATGGAGCCGGCCGGCGAAGGCGCGCTGCAGCGCGAGTTCGAGCAGCTCAAGGCCAGGCTCGACGCCGAAGGCCTGTTCGACCGTGCGCGCAAGCGCCCCCTGCCCGCCTTCGCCCGCCGCATCGGCGTGATCACCTCGGCCACCGGCGCCGCCGTGCGCGACGTGCTGAGCGTGCTGTCGCGCCGCTGGCCGCTGGCCGAGGTCGAGGTGCTGCCGGTGCCGGTGCAGGGCCGCGAGGCGCCGCCGGCGATCGTCTCGATGCTGCGCCGCGCCTCCGCCAGCGGCCGCTACGACGTGCTCCTGCTGACCCGCGGCGGCGGCTCGCTGGAAGACCTGTGGGCATTCAACGACGAGCAGGTCGCGCGTGCCGTGCACGCCAGCGCGGTGCCGGTGGTGTCGGCGGTCGGCCACGAGGTGGATTTCAGCATCGCCGACTTCGTCGCCGACCTGCGCGCGCCCACGCCGTCCGCCGCGGCGGAACTGCTGGTCCCCGACGCCGCCTCGCTGGAGCGCCACCTGCGCCAGCTGCGCCAGCGCCTGGCCACCCTGCAGCAGCGCCGCCTGCACGCGCTGATCCAACGCACCGACCACCTGCTCGCCCGCCTGCAGGCCCAGCGCCCGCAGACCCGCCTGTCGCGCGACCGCGAACGCCTCGCCCACCTGCGCCACCGCCTCGCCGTCGCCATGCGCGAAACCCTGCGCGAAAGCAGCCGCCGCCTGGAACGCGACCACGCCCGCCTGCTCACCCGCCATCCCCGCCAGCGCCTGCCGCTGTACGCACAACAACTCGCACAACAGGACCGCCGCCTGCGCCAGGCCATCCAGCGCATCCTCGAACGCCACCGCGCCGCCTTAGGCCAGAGCGCCCGCGCACTGCATGCGGTGAGTCCGCTTGCCACGCTGGAGCGTGGCTACGCGATTCTGTTCGACGAGCAGGGACGCGTGATCCGCACGGCCGCTGCCGTGGCGCCCGATGCGCGGGTGCGGGCGAGGCTGGCGGATGGGGAGTTGGTGTTGAAGAACGAGGCGTAGCGCGTATTAAGCGCTAGTGGCGAGCCTCAACTCCTCGCTCCGCCCGGCCCCTCACCCCAACCCTCTCCCCGACGGGGAGAGGGGGACGCAGGCACTCGCGAAGATCCAACGAGAGCACGCGGCACAGCCCGCGGCGTTCCGCTTGTGCGCTTTTGATCTTGCTCTTGATCTTCAACCCCCTTGGCGCGGCGGTGAGGGCTGGACGATCAGGCCCCGAAGGGGGCGAGGACAGGAGTCCTCGCCTTTTTGACGGGACATGGATGTCCCGTCAAAAAGCCCGGCCAGCCCTCACGTACCCGCAGCAGCGAAGCTGCGGAGGGCGCCGTGCAGGGTGCCCTTCTCTTTGGTTACTTTCTCTTGGGCAGCCACATGAGATTCCATATAGACTTCGCAGCTTGCTCAGGGATCGACGCTTCACGTGGACGCAAACATCAAGGTTTATAGCTATTTACGCTTCAGTGACGCCCGACAGTCCACCGGCAGCAGTGCCCATCGCCAGATCGAATTTGCGGCCAACTGGGCCAAGGGCCGGCAGCTGCAGCTTGATGCCTCGCTCTCCCTCCGCGACGAAGGATTGAGCGCCTACCACCAGCGTCATGTAAAGCAAGGCGCCTTGGGCACCTTCCTCCGCGCCGTGGACGAGGGCCAAATTGGCGCCGGGTCCGTGCTGGTCGTGGAAGGTCTGGATCGGCTGAGCCGTGCCGAACCGCTCCAGGCCCAGGCACAGCTCGCCCAGATCATCAATGCCGGCATCACCGTGGTGACCGCCAGCGATGGCCGGGAATACAACCGGGAGGGACTGAAGGCCAATCCCATGGAGCTGGTCCATAGCCTGCTGGTGATGATCCGGGCACATGAGGAAAGCGATACCAAGAGCAAGCGGGTTAAAGCGGCCATTCGTCGTCAGTGCCAGCAGTGGCTGGACGGCGCCTATCGCGGTCGTATCCGCAATGGCAAGGATCCCCAATGGCTCACTTGGCGGTCGGATGGCTGGCAACTCATCCCGGAACGGGTCGACGCCGTCCGAATGGCCATCGACTTGTTCCGCGCCGGGCATGGGGCGGTCGCCATTGTCGATCGTCTCAATGCCGCGGGACTCTCCGTCTCGGACAAAGGGACTCGGGCGACGCACCTCTATAAGGTGTTTCGCCTGCCCGCCCTCCGAGGTGCCAAGACCTTGTCGGTCGATGGGGTCGACTACACGCTGTCCGACTACTACCCGGCCATCCTAAGTCCGGAGGACTTCGACGAACTGCAGGGCCTGTTCTCGCAGTCGGGTCGGCGTAAGGGTAAAGGCGAACTGCCCGGCATCATCACCGGCCTACGCCTTACCCAGTGCGGGTACTGCGGATCGGCCATGGTGGCCCAGAACCTGATGAGCCGGAAAAAGGACGAGGACGGCCGGGTCCATGACACCTATCGTCGCCTGTCCTGCGGCTCCGGGCAGGCCTATCGTCGTTGCCCGGTGGGCGGCAGCACGAGCATCGCCCCAATCGAACGGGCGATCCTGGACTTCTGTTCGGACCAGATCAATCTGGACGCCCTACTGGAACGCGGCGTCGTTGACCCGCCGGCTCGCCAGAAACTCGCCGCCGCCAAGGCACGCGTCGCCGACGTGGAGGCGCAGCTCAAGCGCTTGACCGACGCCTTGCTGCAGGATGATGGTGCGGTTCCAGCGATCATCCTTCGTAAGGTCCGTGAGTTGGAAGAGGAGCTAGAGCACCTAAGGCAAGAGGTGACTGACGCCGACACGGAATGGGCAGCCGTGTCCCGCAAGGCGCCGACGACCGCAGAGGCCTGGCGTGAGCTCGTGGTCCAGGTGAAAAGCCAGGATTACGATGCGCGACTGAAAGCCCGCCAACTCGTGGCCGACACCTTTGCGCGCATCGTGGTCTACCGCGTTGGTGTCGAACCCGGCGAGCCTGCCAACCCTGCGCTAGATCTGGTTCTGGTACCGCATGGCGGCCATCCCAGGGCGCTACGCATTCACCGCAAAACGGGCCAATGGCTTAGCGCAGAAGACGTAAGTACTCGAGCCTTAGCCGGCTGATCCGCATATGTCCCTGCGCCGCGAAATGCAGTCGACTCGAAGTCAGGCATAGGTGTATCACCACAGCCACAACGAATTGAGGATGGAGAGGGTAATGCGAGAATTCAACGGATTCGATGATCCCACGAGCCATAACCTTTGGGTCTTGGAGCGGCAGTCTGAAGCCGAACCATATGGCGACCATGAAGCCCTGCAAAGGTTTCTGGAGCATGTGATTACGATTGTCAAAATGCTGCCGACGCCTGTAAGGACCCTCTTTCCGATGGGCAACTGCTTTATTGGGGATCTTCATTGGAAAAAGCCGCCAGCGTGGTGCCATAAGCACTGGCGATCCATCGCGGCGGACATAATCGTTGGGCTGGACCGCGTCCAAGCCGAGCGCGAACGCCTCCTCGCCGATACGGTTGGTTTGGCCGACCGCAAGCAAAGTGTAGGTGAACAAATACTGGAGGCATGTCGTGAACTGCGTGCTCAGGGGCACGACGTCGCGATTGCCCGACGCATCCAGCACTTAGGCGCAGGGACGGAGATGGGTGGGGATGCTCGAGAACTGGAGCGCCTGTTCTCCAGAAAGCGAGTGGCGGACTGGACGGCTCACGAGCAAGAAATCCACCGGCGCATCGCGCACATCGAAGTCATTGCGCGTCGGTTTCATCATCGCTAATCAGTCGCGATCACGATCCTTAGGGTCAATGGGGTCCGGCTCAAACACACTGCTAAGCCATCGAGGTTCAGTCCACTGGATGGTGTCACCGGCCAGACTAGCCGTCGTGAGTTCCATAAGGCTCTCCGGCATCGGTCTCTCTGCCCGGGGATGGACATAGAGCGTATCCTGAGCAACATGTCTGTTGTAGACGTGTAGGCCTCTGAAAATCCATGCACCAGACACTTGCTCCCGACGGGGACGCCCGCCTTCATACCAAAATCCGCCTAATGGTCCTAACACGGTGGCCGAGGCGGCGGCGTGACCGGCAAGGCGAACATGATCTCCGTAGAGCGCCTGAGCCTCATCCATGCGGCTAAGGAAACCAGACGTTACGTTGAGACTAGCGCCGCGATGCAGGCACCAGCACGAGGCGTGGCTTACGTGAAGCTTGCGTAAAAAAAGACTTGAATTCGTGTTGATCACCCATATGTGGGGGTTGTAGAGACGAGTCACCCCCAAAAGGTGTGGTTGTCGCAAGTAATGAGATTCGATGGGAGCACTCTGTCTCTGGGGCGGCCGAGCGGCCGAAGCGAGACGTTGCGTGGGGAATCCATCGATGAGCACCAAGCACGAGATTGTTTTTTACCCGGTTGGAAATGGAGATTCGGTCCAGATCATTTTGGACCAGGGGCGCCGTGTTCTCTTCGACTTTTGTCACCGAGACAAAGGAGAAGACGAGGAAACACCGGAGATCGATCTTAAGAAGCGACTGCGTGACGAATTGAAGGCTGCCGGCCGCGACTATTTCGACGTGGTGGCTTTTACGCACGCCGACAACGATCACATTCAGGGCAGCACAGCGTATTTCGAACTGGAGTATGCGGCCTGCTACCAGGGCGGTGATCGCATCAAGATCCGAGAGCTGTGGGTGCCGGCGGCCATGCTGTTAGAGGAGGCCGAACGCGATCAGTTGTCCGATGAATTCGTGGTGCTCCGTCAGGAAGCGCGGCATCGGTTGCTGGAGGGCAAAGGCATCTTGGTGTTCTCGCAACCCGAGGCGCTGATGGAATGGCTGAGGCCCAAGCTTGAGGAGCGTGGCGAGGCCGCCACAGCGCGAGATCACCTGTTCATCGATGCGGGCAATCTTGTTCCCGGATTCACCCTGGATCGCGACGGTGCGGAGTTCTTCTGCCACTCGCCCTTCATTGAGCACTGTGATGGCGATGGCGACATTATCCGAAACCGTGCGGCACTGATCTTCAACGTTCGATTCGACGCGGACGGTCAGCGGTACGACTTCCTGGAAGTCGGTGACGCCGAACATGGCGATCTCGAGGACATCGTCGAGGCAACCCGCTACCACGGTAATGATGATCGCCTCGACTGGGACCTGTTCAACATCCCCCATCACTGCAGCTATAAGGCGCTGAGCAGCGAAAAAGGAGATCGCGAAACGGTTCCGACGCCATTGGTCGATGAACTGTTGCGGCAGGGCAAGCCTGATTCCTACCTCGTGAGCTCCAGCAAGCCGATTACGGATATTGAAGAGTCCTACGAACAGATCCAGCCACCGCATATCCAGGCTCGCAAGGCGTACGAGCGAATCCTCCGCGAGATTGGTGGGCGCAAGTTTCTGGTGACGATGGAGGAGCCGAACGGCTATCACCCCGAGCCACTGACTTTCGCTATTGAACGCCGCGGAATCAGCTGGCTCAGCAAGGCAACGCTGGGCGCAGCGGCAATCATTACGTCTCGTCCGCCCAGGGCTGGCTAATGAGTGATGCTTATTACAGCACTCCAGGTGCGACTCCTATTGCCGACCCGCAGGAGCTCCGTATTCCGCGGGCCCAGGCACTGGTAGAGGCGGTTGTTCGTGACCGCGACGCAGAGCTGGTTGCATTGTCGCGTGCCGATGACACAGGGAGTGGTGCCGTCGAATGCATCGTGTTGGACATCACCTGCGACGGCGTTCCCAGTAGAGATTCCTTTGGCATTCGCTACCGGGAACGCTTAGCTCTACTCGTGTCCGCCGATGAGGGGGAGCTGCCTGTCGTGCTGGCTCTCCGCAAAGATTTTCCGGCACTCCCACATCAAAATCGAGTCGCGCCGTCGGCACCTGCCAGTTTATGCTTGTACTTCGAGCCGCCCCGCTCTGTACTTCGAGCGTGGACGCCTCAGCGCTTCTTGCAGCGCATTCGTTGGTGGCTTGAGAAAAGTGCTCGTGGCGAACTCCATCCAGCCGATCAGGCAGTGGAGTCGCTCTTTTTTGCGTCAAATCATCAGCTCGTATTGCCTTGGAACTACGAGGCCCTGCGCGCGCAGGGGGCAACCTGGCGGATCACCAAAGGCGATGATCGTGATAACGGTGGCGCGACGTACTTCCTTGTGGCGGGCGACCGCGGGTTGTCAGAGAAAGTCGGCATTCCCATCGCGATCACGACACAGCCGGTACTGAGCGGTGCCGTCGAGTACGACCCGGCCACCCTTGGTGCGCTCGCCGATCTCCTGAAGGCTCACGGCATCGATCTATTGGCCGAGTTGCAGTCGCCGCTGCGGAGCTTGGTGAATACGAACGGGGCGACTCGTCCGTCGGTATCGCCCTTCACCGTCATGCTGATGCATTTCCCTATATGTCGTTCGCTGGAAAGTATTCCCGAGCGGATCCAACGACGCGCCTTCATTCTCCTGACGGACCCGCTGAGCTTAGGGGCGGCAACCGGGGCCCTCACCGAGCTCGATGGCCGTTACTACACCTCTGAGGTTGACCTTAGGCCGGCCGATCCTGGTGATGCGTGGCGAGCTCTGAGAGTCTGTTCGATGGAAGTGCTTTCGGAAATTACCCCGGAGGCGGCGCGCAAGCAGTCCGGCGTCACCGACCCTGGCCCTTGCGGCGTGATGGTTGGCGCAGGGGCACTCGGCAGCGCCATGCTCAATCTGTGGGGGCGATCTGGGTGGGGAGTCTGGTCAGTAATCGATAGCGATTATCTGCGGCCTCACAACCTGTCGCGCCATACCGCCTTCGCGCAACATGTTGGCCATCCTAAGGCGCAGGTAGTGGCCTTCTTGCATGACGCGGTCATGCAAGGCGCCGGAGTCATGACCCCTATCGTCGGGGATGCCAATCAATCTCCGGCCTTTGACGAGGCACTCAAAGAAGCAACCACAGTGATCGATGCTTCCGCTGGCCTGGATTACCCGCGGCGAGCGAGTGTTATGGATGAGTGGCCGCGACATGCTTCAGTTTACCTTACGCCAAGCGGCAATGCCGCGGTTGCTCTGGTCGAGGACCGGAGCCGATTACAGCGATTGCGCACGCTTGAAGCTCAATATTATCGAGCGCTTCTGGATCAGCCCTGGGGCGCGAATCATCTCTCGGAGGCCCCCACCTTCTGGAGCGGCGCCAGTTGCCGCGACATTTCGGTAGTGATGCCGTACAGCCAAGTGGTGGTTGCGGCAGCCACGTTGGCGGATCGCTTGCCAGATCTCCTCGCTTCGGATGCCGCCTCCATTGGTGTCTGGCAACGTGATCCCCAAACTGGGGGCATCACGGTGCATGACGTGCCCGTGGAGGTAGAGCGACGATTCGAGCTAGGGGGACTCCGAGTCTACATAGATGCGGGTCTCCAGCGGCAGCTCCGCGCCATGCGTAACCAAGCCTTGCCCCTGGAAACCGGAGGCATCTTGCTGGGCTACTACGACCTGAATATCGGGGAGCTCGTGCTGGTGAGTGCACTCCCCGCACCTGTCGATAGCCAGTCGTCCAAAGCGTCATTTGAGCGGGGAATCGCCGGCCTCAAAGAACGTGTCGAAGAAGCGGCGAAACGTACCGCAGGTATCGT
This sequence comes from Dyella marensis, assembly GCF_900112865.1. Lineage (GTDB taxonomy): Bacteria > Pseudomonadota > Gammaproteobacteria > Xanthomonadales > Rhodanobacteraceae > Dyella_D > Dyella_D marensis_A. The sequence goes on from NZ_FONH01000001.1 coordinate 646,085, forward strand.
CCAGTACGTCGGTGAATGGCACAGTCATCCCCCCGGTGCATCAGCCGATCCCAGTGGCGATGACCTCTACCAATTGATTCATCTCGCTCTTGCCATGGGCGAAGAAGGGCTACCTGGTGTGCAGCTGATCGTGGGCGAGAGTGACTTGGTCATCAGCGCTGGAGGGCGGGCCGCATGATCATGCCCGTCGATAAACCCATTGCGCTCGTGCTGTCCGGCGGCGGTATCCGTGCGATGGCCTTCCATGTGGGGGTTCTCCGATACCTCGCTGAGCTTGAGGCTCTGGAGCATGTCACCCGAATTTCGAGCGTGTCCGGCGGCAGCTTGATCATGGGCCTGGTGCTCAAGTGCAACAACTACCGATGGCCCACATCCAAGGAGTATCTCGGTGAGGTGTATGGGCGGCTTCAGAGCGATTTGTGCCGTCGAAGTATGCAATGGGGTGCCGCACGCCAGCTGCTTCGCCCAACGAATTGGCGGTTCCTCTTGTCACGAGCCAACCTGCTGGCCGGCGCGCTTCGGCGTGAATGGGGTATTGCCGCCAACCTCTCTGACCTCCCCGCGTCACCCGAGTGGTCAATCAACGGCACGACTGCGGAAAATGGCCGGCGCTTCCGATTCAAGCATTCTGGATTTGGCGACTATCAATATGGCTATGTGCAGTCTGGAGATTTTCCCCTAGCCAATGCATTGGCGGTATCCGCCGCGTTTCCGGGAGGCTTCGGTCCACTAAGCCTCAAGACGGAACAGTTCGCATGGATGAAGCGACCATGGGATGCGCCAGCGGGTAGCGAAGAACGCGTTTCGCTTAACCACCGCATCCTGCACCTGTATGACGGCGGCGTTTACGACAACCTTGGCTTGGAGTCCGTATTTGATGCTGGGCGCGGCCGGTCAAAATACCCAGATCATTTCATTGTCGTCTCTGACGCGGGCAAGCCACTGTCGGATGGTCTTGCTCCAGGACAGCTGAATCCATTTCGGTTCACGCGAGTGCTCGACATCATGTCCGACCAATCGCATGCGCTCCGCGTTCGCACATTCATCCACTACGTACAGGGTGATTCGGAACGCGGCTCCCTGCTGTCTATGGACGACAAGTCGTCGACGCTGGACGGCGACGCGCGATCCACCGCAGTGAACTTCCCAACGACGTTGCGCAAATTGACGAAGAACGACTTCGATCAGCTGACACGCCATGGATACAACGTGGCACGTCTTCGCCTAGCAGATGGAACACCTTCCTAATTAAGGCTCATTCGGCTATTTCTTCACGAGGAAATTGGTATGTCGCATAGTCTCCGAACGGTTTCGACGCGATTTCGGGCGTATCAGCTAGATCAGCCAGGCAGTTCGTATTCTTATATGGCCGGCGACCACTTCACGCTCATCGAGGCCATGGCCACGACGATGAGCCGGGAGTCAATCAAGCATGAGCTTGATCTATGCCGCCGAACGACCATCGATACGCTTCACATTACCAGCTGGGATACCGACCACTGCAATGTGTCAGGGCTGGAGTGGATCCTCGAAAACTGCCGCCCCACCCGCATCGAGTACCCGGGGTATGAACCTCATACCGACACGGCAAAAGATGCCAAGAAGATGATACTTGCCTACAAACAACGACACTCCAGCAATTCGCGCCCCATTCGGTTGCAGCAGGTTGATCCACCATATGTACTCAGCCTCAATCCGGCGGAGGGTCTCGGCTACAACGACATTGTTTATCACCCGAAGGGCCTGGTTGAAAAATCCAACGACAACTCGACCATCAAGTTCTTTCGGGCGGGCATGTTCAACGTACTTAGCCTGGGTGATGTCGAACACGCCAACATCGGCGCAGGGCTTCGGCGATGCAAGATTCTTTGCCGTGAAACGGACATCATGATTTTGGCCCACCACGGGGCAGAGGGCGGTATCACGACGCGCAAGTTTCTTAATCACATTGACCCTCTGCTCGGCATTTGCACGAGCAATCACGGCAATCAGTACGAGCATCCATCGCCAAGCACACGCGCACTTTTTGATAACGACAGGCCGCTCTACACGACGAAGCGCGGGGATGTGGTCATTCGTTCGATCGACTCGCATGGCGATAAATTTGAAGTCGTCGATCTGGAAGCCAGCTCCACCAAGGAGGCCGAGCGTCGGGTGTTTACCTCACGAAAATCTCGCTTGCTTCGAGCTAACGCGGATGCGATACGCAACACCTACAACAGGGGCGGCTTCAAGATGGGAACCCCGCGCACCTGACCGAGCCTTTTTTGGGAGGTCCTGCAAGGTGTTTGAATTTTGGCGTGCGATGGCGCCGAGGCATTTTCATGACCTTTGATTTGCGATCGTCTACTTGTGCATCTAGTCAATGAGGAGGGTCCGACGTGCAGACTTCAGGAAGAAAACGAGACAAAGACGACTACATCCTACGTCTTCCTTCGCTGGAATCTCAGTTCGCCGCCTGGGTCTGTGCGGTAGATAGGAACCTTGCGAGTCGCAATTTGACGCTGAAGCGCGCGGGCTTTAGAGCTTATGTTCGCCGATCGTATCGGAAGCTTGATGGTATTCCGGTCGTTACCCTGGATATTGCATCGATCAGCATTCCAGAGCGATTTCGTGGGCGAGGCTGGTTTCGACAGTTCAGGCAGATTGTAGAGGCGATGAATCCTTGGAACGCGACCTATTACGAGTCAGTGCACAATCCGCAGTTAGCGTCATATTTTCGATCCGAGGGATTGTCTCGTGATGGATCATGCAGCTTTTATGTAATGCACTCTTTAACACCCGGCTGGGCTGAACCCACGTCGCTATCACTGCATGAAGATTCGCCGATCCCGGTTGATCAACGAGCTGCGCTGTGAGTGCTTCCTTCGCCATGGTTTAGTGATCATCAGTGGCATGGCGATACTTATCGGTTTAGGCTGGCCGATGATCACGATCATCGGTTTCTGTACCGGGCCGGTGATCATGAATGACAGTGGCGCAATCGTTCGTCATCTATATCAGTCCATTGATCACGACAGATCGGTCCTCATGATCATTCTCGCCGGTGTACGCATTATCGTTACGCACCAATCCGTTAGGGCATAGTCGAGGATCGTGGTTACCTTCATCACCTATTCCCGCACCCAGCCCACGGCTACTTAGATCGCGCGCCTCCTGCCACGCATGCCGGCGCTTGAGTAGGTCACCCCCGAACCGCATCAATTCGCATCACGGAACGGACCTCATACCTCAACCACAAGGAGAGATAGCGCTATGGCCAATCTGGATGAGATTCAAGAACGCATTAAGTCGATGGCTGATGTCGTAAATGCCTTCAAGAGCGAGGCGGTACAGCTTCGTGTCATTGAGGCCCTTCTGGGGCAGCTAGATGGAGTGCCCGCCCTAGACCTGGCTAGCGTTGAGGCGGGAGCGGGGGGCGCCCAAGGGCGTCGAACAGGTCGCCGCAAGGGCGGAGGCAAGAGGCGCTCCAAGGCCGCGCAGGAGGAGTCGTCCCATGCGCCGGCGGCAAGCAAGGCTGCCAAAACAGCCAAGAAGGCGCGTAGCTCGGGATCGCCCGGCGGCTTCGCCATGGTGTCTCAGCTACTCGATGATGGCTTTTTCCGTAAAGCACAGACCATTGGAAGCATCACGAACCATTGCAGCACCTCCAAAGGTCACCACTACAAGGCGAATGAAATCTCACCAGGACTACTCCGACTGATCCGCAACGGGACACTGAAACGCGCAAAGAACAAGGACGGCCAGTATGAGTACACCCAAGCCTAAGTCGCCGCTCCAGGATGCGCTCGCTAATGTTCCGAGTGATTTTAGAGCCAGGATCATCAAGGCCTACTTGGAACTCAAGTCAAGACAAGCCGAGGGCAGGCATGACTCAGCAGGCCTAAGCGCGGGCAAGCTGTGCGAGTCCATCGCCCGTCTGCTTCAGCATGAGCTTAAGAAGGCCTTCACACCCTTCGGCCAGCAGATAACGAACTTCAGCGCCGAGTGCGAGAGTTTCAGTCAGACGCCGAAGAACTCAGGCAGCGATTCGTTGCGCATCGTCATCCCCAAGGCGCTTTCGTTCCTCTATACGCTGAGGAACAAGAGAGGCATAGGACACGCTGGCGGAGATGTGGATGCCAATGGGATTGACGGCGCGACCATTGGTCGAGTTGCTGACTGGGTGCTATGCGAGCTGATCCGCATCTATCACAGCATGTCACTTGAGGAAGCGGATGCGCTGATTGCCTCACTCTCAACTCGGAATATCCCGGACATCTGGGAAGTTGGCGGTAAGAAGCGGATTCTGCGGAGCGACCTTGACTTCAAGCAGAAGACCTTGTTGCTGCTGTATTCGTCAGTAGACAGCGCTGTGCTTGCCGAGGATCTGTTCTCTTGGACCAAGTACAGCAACTACGGTGTTTACCGAACAAAGATTCTAGGTCAACTCGATAGCGCCAATCTTATTGAGTACGACCGCGACGGCGAGACAGCGATTATCTCTCCATTGGGCATTAAACAGGTCGAGGAAGAGCTTCTGCGACAGCCCACGGGAGACAACAACCCGACAGCCGTCGCCAAGCCGGCTAAACGCCGAGCAAGACGTAGAAAAGTTACGAAGCTCTGATAGGGCTTTGACAGACTCTTTCGTATCCTCGTACTTAAGGTGTGCGACTCGCCTTGCGGCCACGCCCCGCCGGCTTCGTCGGCACCGTTCTTCCGTACTCATTCCACCAAGCGGTGAGCGCTTCCATGGTGGGTCCAAGTCCGCGCGCTTTCTGAGTAATTTCGTACTCAACTCGCGGCGGCACCTCGGCGTACACCGTGCGCGATACCAGGCCATCTGATTCCAGTTCGCGAAGCTGCGCCGTCAGCATGTGCTGAGTAATCCCAGGAATGGCCTTCCGCAGCTCGCCAAAGCGATACATCCGCTGGTTGAGCAACCACATGATTTCCAACTTCCACTTGCCCGAGAGCAACGCGAAGGCGCGACGCATTTCGTCGTGCATGTTTATTTGTTTATCGCCATTAGTCTGATTTTCCATACTAGGTGTCATTAATTCATCCTTCTTGCGGATTTTCATATTGGCTCAGATCCTAGTTCATGTCGAAGCCATATACCTATCCGAGGAGAAGGTTGCAGTGGAAAACTACGTTTATTGGATCAGCACGGCGCTGCTAACCCTGCTTTATCTGACATCCGCCATGATGTACATCACGAAGCGGAATTGGGTTCGCCAGGCCCTCGGCGACCTTGGCTATCCCGGCTATCTCGTATCGACCCTTGCGGCCGTCAAGCTGCTTGCGGTGGCGGTGATTCTGTCCCGTCTCCACGTGGCATTGAGTGACTTTGCCTATGCGGGCATGTTTTTCCATCTCATTCTCGCGGCAGGGGCACACCTTGGCGTCCATAAGCCTAAGGACGCCTTGCCCGCTTTCATTGGCCTGATGCTTCTGTCGGTGTCGTTCCTGACACAGAACGCCGCTCGCGACATTCATTCCCCCTATGCACCGGATGCAGCGACACACCTGGTCTCGGGTCATCGCACCGGCGGTCTTGTTCCTGGCTAGCAGACATGAACATCACCCTTTTCGGTGCCACCGGAAAAACCGGCAGGTACCTCATCGATGAAGGGCAGCGTCGCGGCGTCAACCTGACGGTATTTGCGCGATCGGGCAGCTCCTTCCAGCAAGCCGATATCCGCATCATCCGCGGGGACCTGACGGATCGAGCGCTAGTGCGGGAGGCTGTTCGTGGCGCGGATACGGTGCTTTCGGCCCTGGGCCCCACGTCGCCCAGCCACCCCAGGAACCTTCCCATCACTCGGGCGACTGAAACTATCCTCACCGCCATGACGGAAGAACATGTCACTCGCTTCATCGCGATCTCTACCGGTACGGCGGCGGATCCGGGCGACGGCTTTGATTGGAAGATCAAGGCGCCCGCGCAACTGATCCGGCTCTTCATGCCGAGTTCTTACCGGGACATCATTGGTATGGCGAAGACGGTGCGGGCGTCGCCGCTGGAGTGGACCATGGTCCGGGTGGCTCTGCTTAAGGATCTGCCGGCATCTCACCGTTTGAATGTGGGGCTGTACGGCCATACCAGGCACTCGCTGGGGATATCCCGAGCCGACGTGGCTTCCTTCATGTTCGATCAGGCCGAAAATCGGGCGTTCATTCGACAAGCCCCAGGAATCAGCACCTTCGCGTCCTGAATGAGCGACAGACCTGCTGCTCGAGCACCGGCGGAAGCGGAGTCAGCGCGCGACAGCCGCTGCTTTCAAGGCGCGCGGTGACGATTGGCAGGAGTAGCACGGTGAAAGACAAAGACACTCATATTGCTGCCGCTCTAGAGCGGGTGATGGAGCACGTGGACGCTATCGATACATTGGGCGCGAGCCTGGCGGCCGGCCTTCATGCCGGCGTGGTCACTCACGATCACGTCCAAACACTCATGATGATGATGGCTACGCAACTACGAGGGCACTTGAAGGAGTTAAGTGCCGTGATGGGGCGGCCTTTGTTGTGATGCATGACGATCATCTTGTCGATGGTCATCCCCTATATAGAGAGGTTTGCATGGGCGTCACTGATTTGGCGTTTGCCTACAAGCACCACCCCCTGCGAGCTCGACTGATCAACACGGTCGCATGGTATGACTTAGCCGATCTATGTGCCTTGCTGGGCCGACCATCGCCCGATGACGCGATCGCCTTCGTGACTGCCTGCCATCCCCAGCGCTTACGCCAGCTGGCCGGTGGCGGTAGCACCCAGTGGATAGACGACGACGGGCTATGGTCGATCGCGAGCCTTGCTGGTTATCACGTCACCGACGATCCGGTCCGCTGGCTTTTTCTGGAAGTGGCGCCGAAGATCCGCCACGCCATGTACGAGCAAGCGCCCAATGGGAATGCCCCCGATGTGCGCGAACTGTGGCATGTGATTGACCAACTTATCGACATCGGCGAAATGAGGGACTACGGCCGCGATACGGAGATGCTGGCCATCAACCTCAACGACGCGATGCTTGCCGCGTTCCGTCGTGGCCTTCCCTTGCCCGGCAAGGCAAGAACGAACCGCCTCCTCGCATTATCCAGAGCCCCGCAATACCGGGGGCGGACGTACGTCACCCACCACGGTCGCGAGATTTCCTGTCTGGTCTTCGATCGAGCTGACCCGGAGCTCATTCCAGGCGTGCATCAATTTGCATCACGCACCACCTCATAGAGATCCCCCTCCACCGTAGACCTGACAAGGCTCGGCGCTAGCGCATCCGTTGCATCAAAAGTGAGGAAAGAAGTGCGCAGGCGAGGAGGGGGGACGACCGCGCGCGCTGAGGGCATCGGGCCCTAATTTGTTCAGATCTTGACCAGCCGCTATGGCCTCGATGGCGAGCCACCACGCCCTCAACCAACTCAATGGGTGCACGAGCGCAGTGACTACTTGGTCAGCCGTTGCAGTGAGCGCAAAGACGACGTGGCCCAGCACGCCCTGGCACAGGCCGCCGGTGCAATGGAGAAGATTTAACACTTTCCTCTTGCTGACGACCGACGCCCCTTGCTGGAAGGCAGCCGGCTAGACGCGGCTAGACGGCACCGAGCAAGTAGGTCATTTTGGGATCGCGCCCCTCTTCCTCACCCTCACAACCAGCTTAACAGCCAGATAAATGAGGCCGACAAAAACAAGCGAATTCAGCGGAAGAAGAATCGTGAGCATCTCGCCCGAGTAGTGGCTTCCAGATGAACTAAACAAGCTCATGAGCGAAAAAATTGGAAAGCCCATAGCTTGATTCCACACATAGTCGGAATGTTTAACGCAGCCTTCCAAAATCCCACAATTAGCTATCTTGAGAACACTCGTGAATGTCAGCGCGAGATGCAGGAAAAATATAGCCCAAAATAGCGCAGCCTTGATCCAAGCTTTCATGGTTCACCAGTAGGGATTCGACGCCCCCCGTTTTGAGTAGCGAATCGATTTGGAGTCCAATCCCTCAGTCGAAGGAGATTGGACGAAGACGCCTTTTACCGAAGAGCATATCTTCGAGATGGCGCAACTCGTTCCCCACGCCAGGATGAGTGCTGATCGCTTCGCTGTTGTACCGCACACCAACGCCTCAGTTGGGCGCTAGAACAGAGTACCCCTAATTGATAAGTATGAAGTGGAACTCAGAGACAATTTTGCCGCCACGAATCAGCGCGTAATAGTACGGATCCCCAACATTTGTAGATCGACCGGCCCTTAAACAGTCGACCAAACGTAGTTGATCTCCTGGCCGAATGCTTGCGGTCATTTCAATCCACTCCGGATAGCTTTCCGGCCTTGGATTACCCATCCTCTTTGCATCTGCAATGACTTCGGCCTGACTGAGCGGAACTGATACCCGGCAACTCGGAAAGCCTAGCTCCCTGGCTATCGACTTTGGCTCCATCTCTACCGCTGTTGGTGCAGAGGCGCAGCCGGCAACCGCGAAAGCGATGGTGATGGCAGCGACGAATCCGCAGCCCACGGAAGCCCCACCGGAGCGAGAGCGTTCATTGAATCGCATCGGAAGCCTCGTTGAAGGGTGTCTGATGATCAAGATTGAACTGCGGGTTGGCCCAGCCGTGATTTTGTAGGTCGGCACCAGAATAGAGTGTATGGAGAATTTCGTGCCCAAATATCTGGCCAAGATTCTGCGATGATTTGCCGCCACCGTTGAAGAATGTAACTGGACCTTCAGAAGGCGCCCCTCCTGATCCGGGGGGCGTGGAGGCAATCACGAAGGAACTTGCTTGAGCCGCCGCTATGGTCTGGATAGTCTCCATATGACTGACGATGCTGGCTCCGGATATTTTTTGATCCGGAATTTCCAGCTTCTCGCTCCCCTTGATTGTGACCTCCCCTCCTTTAGCTGAAAGATCCTTGGCCGCTGAATATTTGGCTGTCATCGCGGCTTCCGCGCGAAGTACGCGAGTTCCCATGTTGGTACCGAAAAGCCTGGAAAACATGCCTCCGCTCGACAGGGCTTGCTCCCGCGAAATGGTATTCCCATCCTTATCTTTGAACGAATCGAAGGTGCATTCGGCCTTTCCATCCGTCGTCCTGCACACCCGGCCGTCAGGATCCACGAATCTTGCAGGGTTGTTGTTAGCATAAGTGTATCGGCCGAAGTTAAAGAGAGCTCCTGACTTTGGGGATACGGGGTCACGGCTTAAAAAGCGCCCTGCCATGGGATCGTAATAGCGTGCCTGCATGTAGACGAGCGCCGTATCGGGGTCATTCACATGCCCCGTATATCCAAGGCCGGCCGACGGGTTGCCTAATGCCTGACTCCCGTAAGGCCTGTAATCGAAAGTCGCAGTGATATTTCCGCTCGCATCAGCTTCAGCTAACGGAGTGCCCTGCGGGTCGGTATAAACATACGTGACCTTGCCTGCCTGTGCGGCCAGACAAGGAAGCAGCGTCAGTAGGACGTACAAACCTTTCCGCAATCCAGCCAGCATAGCTCTATCCATATGCGTTGAAATCAGGTCCGCGCACATCACAGTGACACGGTTCTGTAGTCACTCCACCCCGAACATCCCGCGCTATTACAGGCGCGCAGCCGGTACTGGATGTCGCCACTGACGTCGGTGAGTTCACTGAACGAAGTACTAGGCCCCGTATAGGCGATAAAAGTGCCATCGTTGGGATTGGTTTCTTCGAGGTCGTACCTGGCGGCGCCAGGCACAGACGACCAGTTCAGATTCACATTGTGCTTGGTCCCACCACCGCTGAGGCTATAGTCGGGGGCAGCCGGCGTGGCGGGAATGCGGGTGACCACTACATTTGCCGTGCCGCTCCAAGGCCCGCACCCGCCGGCGTTGCAGGCTTGCGCGTGATACCCATACGTGGCGGTACCTTTGCCCGACGCACCCCAACTGGTCGAACCGTTGGCCTGTACTTGCGTCCAGCCACCGCCGTTCACCTGCTCCTGCAGGTTGTACGACGTCGCGCCGCCGACCGCCGACCAACTCACTGTATAGCTGCCAGAGTTGTTGCTGCCAGGCGCGCTGATACTCGGCGCGCTGCCCGGCGGGATTGTCACGGTGACCAGGGAGCTGTTATTGACCGCGCCGTTCCAGCCGCTCGCGTTGAAGGCGGCAACGAAGAACTGGTAGCCACCGGAGGTCGTCGCCGTGACTGTCACGCTGGTTGCGGCGGTACTGGTGATGAGCGTCCAGCCGGCGCCGTTAATGTTCTGGTACAGGTCGTAACGCGTGGCGGTCGGACTGGCGTTCCAGCTGACCGGAATCGGGCCGTTGCTAGTTGCCGGCACCGTGATGCCGGTCGGCGTGGGCGGCGGCAGCAGCACGGTGGTGGTGCCCGTGCTGCTCCATCCGCTTGCACAGCCGCCCACGTTGCAGGCCTGCACGCGATAGCTGTAGTTGCCGTTGCCGCGGCCGCTGGTGGACCAGTTGGTGTTGCCGTTGGCCTGCATCTGCGTCCAGCCGCCGCCGCTGACGCTCTCCTGCAACGTGTAGCTAGTGGCCGTGCTCACCGCGGTCCAGCTGATGGTGTAGCTGCCGTTGGTGCTGTTGGCCGGTGCGGTCAGTGTCGGCACGCCGGTCGGCGGATGCGTCACCACCAGCGCACTGCTGCCAGCTTTCCATGCGCTGCAGTTGTAAGCATTGCAGGCTTCCACGCGGTACTGGTAGGTGCCATTGGCAAGACCGCTCAGCGCGGTGGTGGTGGCGGTGCCGTCATACAGGCCCGTCCAATTGCTGCCGCCGTCGCTGCTCTGCTGCACCACGTAGTGGGTGATCTGGCTGACGGAAGCCCAGCTCAGCGCAACGTTGCCGTCGGCGCTGGCCGCCGGCACGCTCAGGCTGGCCGGGGCCGGAGGCACCACGCCGTAGGTAGTGTCCACCGTCACCGCGCTGGATGTCACCCAGCCACGCGTGCCGTGGCTGTTCTTGGCTTGCACCTGGTAGGTGTAGCTACCGCTGCTGGTACCCGGGCGGCTGATCGAGGTTGCCGTGGTGTCGGTGGCGATCGCCGTCCACGCGCCGCCGTTGACCGCCTCCTGCACGTCATAGGCGGTGGCTGACACCGGCGCCGTCCAACTCACCGTGTAGTTGCCGTTGACGATGCTGCCCGGCACCGTGATCACCGGCGCCACCGGCGTCACGCCCAACACGTTGGAGACGGTCCAGCCGCCGACACAGCCACTGGCCGCGCATGCCTGCACCCGATACAAAAATTCGCCGCCGTCCTGGTTGATCACCGCCAGGCTCGGCGTGCTCAGCGTGCCGCTTCCCGCTATGTTCCAGCTGGTGCCGCCATCGGCGCTCACCTGCAGGTTGTAGCCGGTGGCGCCCGGCACCGCCGTCCAGCTCACCGTGTAGCTGCCGGCGCTGGGATTGGCGCTGAAGCTGATGCTGGTGGGGTTGCTGAGCTTGAGCGATTCGTTGCGCGCGATCAGCTTCTTGCCCAGGTACACGTAGTTGGTGGCCTTGGAGCTGTTCGCATCGAAGGCGTATATCAGCTGCCCGGCCTGCGTGTAGAAGTAATACGTCGCCCCCGACCCGTTCGTCGGCGCCTTCACCACGCGCCGGCCCGCTGCGTCGTACTGATACATGTCGTACCCGGGGATGCCGGTGAGCTGGTTCTTCTGATCGAAGTTCAGCGTCACCCCGTTGCGGCGGGTGACATTGCCGCGGGTGTCGTACCCCAGAGTGATCACGTTGCTGCCGCCTTGGGTGATGCTGGCCAGGCGCTTGCTGCCGTCGTAGTTGTAGGTAAAGGTCTGGCCGCCGCTGATCCGGCTGGCGATATTGTTGACCGGGTCGTAGCCGTAGCTCTCGCTGCCCCACAGGTGCGTGGCCTGGGCCTGGGTCAATCGGTTCAGCGCGTCGTAGCCGAAGCTCTTGGTCCGCGTACCGTCGATCAGGTCGTTGATGGCGGTGATATTGCCGTTGGGGTCGTAGCTGAAGTCCTCGCTCAGCTTCAGCGTGCCGCCGCTGCCGTAGCTGAAGTTGCTGAGCAGCTGGCGGGTGTTCTTCTGCACCGCGTACGCGTCGCCGTTGCCGAAGGTAAACGAGGCCACGTCCCCGTCCGGGTAGTAGCCGATACCGGAGGCGTAGCTGCCCGCCTGGGTCGCCCGGCCCAGTGCATCGGGCGCATAGCTGATCGCCTCGCCATCGGGGTACTGGATGGTGCTGACGGCGCCGTACGCATCATGGGCATAACCCATGCGCCATAGATCCTGGCCGTTCACCTGGAGCGACTCGCCGGTGAGCTGGCCCAGCTTGTTGCGGTAGCCGGTCCAGTAGGTCACGCCGGAGTTGGCGGTCTGCAAGTTGCCCAGCAGGTCGTAGGTGTAGGTGGTGTTCTGCGTACCGCTCGGTGGCGTCAGTGTCCACAGGCGGTTCATGGGGTCGTAGCTGCGCATGGTCTGCGCCGCCGCCGCGACCTGCTCGGCGCCGCAATCATCGCCGGCAATGCTCAGGCCCGACGCCGTCCAAGCTACGTTGTTGGCGCCGTCGTAGGCCGTCACCTCGCTGCCGCTCTCCGGTTCAGTGGTGCGGCACAAACGGTGGTAGCTGTCGTAGACCAGGGTCTTGGTGACATCGCCGCTGAAGCCGTTGGCGCTGCCCCACTGGTGGATCACCTGCGGGTTGCCATACACGTCGCGGGTGATGGTCTGGTTGACGCCTTCCGGCGCCGTCACCTGAGTCACCGCGTCGTAGCTGGGCTGGTCGAACACCTGATAGGTGGTGGTGGTGACGTTGTTTCTCGGATCGGTGATCTGCCTGCGCGCGCCGGACAGATAGGTGGTGAGCGTCGTCAGCGTGCCCAGCTCTGAGTTCTGCTGGGTCTGGGTCAGGCGGCCCAGTGCATCGTAGGTGCTGCTGGTGCCGGCGGTGATCGTGCTCAGATCCGGCGTTCCGTTGACCGGATAGGATACGAAGGTCTTCTGGCCCTTCCAGTCGTAGTCGGTGCGCGCGCTGATCGCGGCACCGGTGCCGGCGATCGCAGCGGTGCTCAGCACCGGGCGCAGCATCGCGTCGAAATACGTGGTGGTGACCGCGTTGCCCTTGGTGCTGGTACGGCGCCAGTGGTTAGCCGGCACGCCCTGCTCGGCGGTGCCGACGTAGGTGTAGGCGAAGGTCTTGGGCAGCCACGCCACTTCGTCGCCGGCTGGGTAGCTGATGCCCGCGATGCGGCCGATCGCGTCGTAGCTGTAGCTGGTGGTGCTGCCGGCCTGGTCGGTGATCGAGGCGATCTGGCCGAAGTCGTCCACCACCAGGCTCTGGGTGGTGCTGTCCGGGTAGCTGATCGACTGCGGAATGCCGCGCTTGTAATTTCCCAGCGTGGTGGTGTGCTGGTTGCCGTCGGTGAAGCTCGCCAACTGGCCCTGGGCATTGAACGTGTAGCTCATCACCAGCTGGCCGAAGCGGTAGCGCTGGGACAGCGTGAGGGTGTTCGAGTCGTAGTTGTACTTGTCGGTGGTCTCGCCCCGGGTGAGGTTGTCCACCTGGGTGGGTAGGCCCAGCACCCAGTGCGGCAGATCGTTGAGGTAGGCGGTCTGCTCCTCCACCACGGCCTGACCATTGTTGTACTGGCGCTTGACCTTGGTAGTCTGCGCAAAATCGTTGAACGCCTCGGCCAGCCAGGTATAGGTATCCCCGTCCTGCTGGATATCCTTCTGTAGGAGCGGCGCCACCTGCGAGGTCACAGCCGTATTGAGGCGCTGACCCTGGAAGCTGTCGCCGAACCAGCTGGGCCATGGGCCATTTGACTCGCTGGCGTACTGGTCGATTTCCGCGCGCGCGACGGCGCTGCTCGTGTTTCCGACGTACATGTCCGTGCGCAGCATCCTTCCTTCGGTGACATTGAACCAGTTACTGAAGGTGTAGCGCGTGGTTCTGCCATCCGGATTGACCACATCGGTCCAGACTGTCGATGGGCAGCTGTTGTTAACGCAGTCGTTGTCCCAGCTGTCATTGGCTGGCGAATAGTTGTAGCTCCAGCTTTGCGATACGGGCAGGCCCGCACCACTGAAGGTCTTATTGGTGATCGTGTACGAGTACCAGGCTCGCGGAAAAAGCGCGTAGCCGCTCTCGTTGTCTCCACCCCAGCAAGATTTCGGCGTGTGGGAGCGGCCATGTCTGATCGCAGCAACGGTGAACGAGCCCGTGAGTCCGGAAGGATGGGTAATGCTGCCAGACCAGGAGACCGGCCCAAGCACGCCAGGGCTGTTGCAATCGCCGAGTATGGCTGGCGTCAGATCGGGCTGGTACTTGAGGTTTTCCATGGCAAACCCCCAATGACTCTGGTCCGGCGGGGTCACGCTGGTCAGCGTCGGTTGTCCGGTGGCGGGAAACGTGCCGTAGCTGTACGTCCAGGTCCGTGGCGCGACGCTAGCCGGTTGCGCGACGACGCTGGCGACCGTGCCATTGCTGTTGTACCGCAGCGAGATCTCGCGCCCATCGCTGGCGGTGATACTGGTGAGGTTCGCTCCGGTGTAGTTGTAGTGCAGCCAGTTGCCAAAGCGGTCTTCGACCTTCGTGACCAGCAAGGCGGCGTATTCGCGATAGAGATCGTCCGTTTCTCCCTCTGACAGCGGTATCGGCTTGGAGATGGTCGGTGCCTGGCTATAGCCGAAATGATCGAATGTGTACTTGGTGCCATCCGGAGCAAGCGCGAAGAACGCCTCGCGCGTCGAATCGTTGGCGGCCTGCGGCAGGCAGCCAATCATCCAGTGTTTTTTGGTAAGCGCGGGAAACACCTGCCCGGGTATCCGCGGTGCGTTGACGTAGTTGCCGTTGGCGCGGCCGAGAATGTCCTGTGAATCGCCGCCGGGCATGACCAGCTGATAACCATGCCACCACTCCTCCGAACCCCAGTTCTGGCGGCTGGTGATGCCACCGGGCTTCAGCACGATGGGCGGGATACCTATATGCGTGCAGATCGCCAAGGGCGACGGGCCGTCGACCATCCAGCCCTGCACGTTCTGCTGGGTCGCGACAATGGTGGTGATGCGGGGAAGATCGAGATCCCAGTCGGCGAATGCCCCGTTGGCAAAACCATCGGTATCATCCTTGCCAGTGATGCGGAACGATCGCGTCAACTGCAACAGCGGACCCGTGCCAGACAGGCTGATGTCTGCCTGTGAGAACGATAGATTGCCGTTGTACAGGCCGACATTCTCGCCGAAGGGATTCTCGCCAAGCGGCTGGACCTCCTCATCGACCTTGAGCAGCTTCTTGTATTCCAGCTCGGGAGAAATGCTCTGCTGGGCGGCAAGGCCCGTCGACAGAAGCAGAAGCGCGGCCGCAACCCATCCATGGCGCGAAATGCGCCCCCAACAACATGCCATGTTTCCCCCGATCGAAAGGTCGTGCCCCCGCACGCATGAGGTCTTGGAAAGAGGGCTTTCCTATCCCTATCCCACACCTCGTCGCCGCCCAGCCCGTACAGTGGGTGACTACCAAACAATTAACAGATCGAAAAATTTTGCGCAAGTCTCTTACGCAAATGACACCGCTTGATAAGAACGGCTACCACTCACCAAAAAAGGAAGTGCGTTCGGTGTTGAAAACCTTCACCGCTGACATACCTCAGTGCGGCCACGAGAATGCCCGTCTTCACTGTTTCAGGTGAACCGAGCAACTCCAACTCGGCCCCTATCGCCACTAGTTTGGCTTGCATCATGGGATGGCTGAGAAGGTCAGCGGCTCAGTCCAGCCGTGCATCAATCTGCATCACGCACCACCTCCTCAAAACCGTCCATAACGCTAAGCGCGCCAATGCTTGCCGCCACTGCATCAACCGCATCGAAAGCAAGGGGACAAGTGTGCAGGCGAGGAGGGGGGACGACAGCGCGCGCGGATCAATAACCTTCCCGCTACCGGATGGGGGCGACTCGTCGCCGTCTGACCTGGCAAGCCAGCCACGGTCATTGAGGCGGCAGCTGACGCGCATGCCAGTCCCGTAGAATCTTGCCATGACATTTCAAATTAAATTTCGCCTTCCATTGTTCGAATCCGCCTGCCTCACCGATCGCGACCGGGGGTTACCTGAAAGGCATCCATCCGCTTGCCGACGGCACGGCCGTCGTCCATCTTTCGACATACCAAGAGGACGAGTTCGAAACGTCCCTCATCCATGTCGGAAACGGTATCCGGCGGCGGCTGCCGGTTCCCACCGCGGTCCGCGACTGCATTTCGCGGTGCCGTGAGGACGAGGTGACCGAGTCCGCCAGCTACGGCGCGCCCGTGTCGTTCCAAGTGGACGAAAGGGTGGGGCTGCTGGTCACCGACCGGTGGGCGTGGCTCTTCGATCCCCGTGGCGAAGCGGAGCCTGTCGCGATAGAAATCGACCCCCTCCCCCGGCTGCGTGCATCCTCGGCAAACGCAGCTATATCCCGGTGCGTGCCGGCGCCAGCCGCGATGGCCGGGTGCCGATCATCCTGCGCCACCCGGACGCCCGTCCTGACTACCCCGGTTATCTCGCGATGCTCGAATTCGACCTAGATGCGAGTACCGCTCGCTGAAACGCTCGCGCGCTTGCGGATGGCCCGTTCATGGTGCTCTATCGTGTCGATCCCGAAGGCCTGAACGGCGTTTCCGAGTATGCGGGCACCTCGCTGGGCGATGCAGTCCAGTTGGGTGACCGCCTTCACGTGTTCACCATGGGCAGCAATACGCACTACGGCCGCATGGGCATGCAGCACCCTTCGGCGCTCGAAGCGGACGCCGATGGCTCGAACCCGCGTTGCCTGCGCGAAATCGACGAGAGCAGCCATGGCCTGTTCTCGTCCGATGGACGGCACATGCTGCTGCTTCCGTTCTTCAAGAGCGGCCCGCGCAAGGGCAAGCCATCGCTGGTCGATTTCGACTCGGGCGCCGAGACGCCGCTGTCTCTGCGCGGCCTGGCCGCTTATCACCCCCTCGCCTGCTGCGATGGATGGGTCTGGTTCGCGGGCAAGGGCGACTGGGCCGACTGGAATGCGCTGGTACTCAGCGAAGGCAAACCCGGCGAGTTGGTTGCCTGCCGAGACGACTGATGCCGCTCCGACCGGACATCTTCAGCGCGAGCCGGATGGGAGCACTTCGAGTGCGCCTGGTCCTCTGCATCCATGCCACAATGGCATGCTCGAAAAGATAAAGAAGTGCACCGAGAGCTGCTCCACCGGTGCATGTATCGAAGAATGGCGGCAAGGGAACCGGCTTGTATTTGCGATCATGCGGAGGAACGAAATGCAACGCGAATTCAAGCCATTGATTAAAGCCATCCTTATTGTCGCTGGAAGCTTCCTGATCGGCTGGATCTCCTACTGGGCCGGCTTCAGCAAGAGCCTCGAAATCAGCTTACACATAAACCAGCGTAACTGGCCTTCTCAAGCGACTGAATACGACCGCTTCGTCACCAAGCTCGACTCTGGGAAGATCGAAGAAGTCACCGCAGAGCTGAAAGCAATGAGCGCCATGTTGAAGGAGCAAGCAAGCGTACCTGTCGGCGCGCCCAATTCCGTTTCAGACCTACTTGTGCCGACGGGCGGGTTGGCACTCCTTCGTGACTACAACGCAGATCGAGCAAAGTCGGCGCAGCCACAACACGCGAATTGAAGCCTACTGGCCTGAGTAGCGACCGGAGCACGAAAGAAAGGCGGACCGTTGGCCGCCTTTTCTCTTTCACGCATCTTTGAAGCAGAAGAACCTAGCACCACTCTGTCGCGAAAACTCAATCAAGAAAGAATCCAGCTTTTCTCAATATCTCGCCGACGCTCTGCTGGCTAAGATAGCAGCGACCGTCGACCTGAATGACCTTTCCCGAGTAGCTGTAGACCAACGACGCCTTGTCGCCGATCTCGACCAGCACATTTTTCTGCCCCACGAGGCATTTGCCAGGTGTTGCACCGGACAGATGATCCAGCAAAGGCTTGAGGAACATCCGGCAGTTCCCCCCGCAGCTTCTGAAAACCCGCAGCGTCGAGGCTTTCTTGAAAGCCTCCCCTTGAAGCGAGTATCTGCCTGTACTCGCGACCACATAAAAAGATACAGACTGGACATTGCCAGCGATGGCACCGAGTTGCACCGCTTCATCCTTGGCTGCTCGATACTCGGCATGAGCCGCACCTGCCAGCAAGGAAGCGACCAGCCAACCGGCGAACATCAACATTGGTTTGTGGTTGTAGGGCTGCACGTAGTCACCTCACCGCTGGTGTCGTTGTAGTTCTTGCGCGTCGGTTCACCCAATTCTTTCGCCATCTGGACTTGAGGTCGAAAGCGGATCAGCGACGGACGCGATAGCGGATGTGTGTGGCATCCGGCGTATCGATCACCCGAACAATCTCCAACTCGACGCGCGACGGCAATACATCGAACAGTCGGAGGCCACCGCCAAATAGCACCGGGATCTGGTGGATCTGCAACTCGTCCAGCACACCAGCCTCGAGCGCCCGTTGCGCCGTGTACGCCCCAAGCATCAGTACGTTGCGGTCCCCGGCGGCGGCCTTGGCCTGCGCCATAGCGCTCTCAATCCCGTCGAGCACGTACTTCACCAATGGATAGTTCGCCACCGAGGGGCCGGGCGGGTGGTGGCTTGGCACGATGATGCGGACACCGTGATTGTCACCGCCCCAGTGATCGATCTGCTCCAC
The DNA here is from genome assembly GCF_900112865.1 of Dyella marensis. GTDB lineage: Bacteria > Pseudomonadota > Gammaproteobacteria > Xanthomonadales > Rhodanobacteraceae > Dyella_D > Dyella_D marensis_A. Next base: position 664,698 of record NZ_FONH01000001.1, read on the forward strand.
AGTACGCCGCCCTGCCAGAATCGCGCCCGGTGAGTTCCATTCGTCCCACAACTGTCCGACCGCCCCCGATGGCCGGGAGAAGTCTCCATACCACTCGTGCAGCCGGTCGAAGCCGTCGCCGCCGGGGTTGCCTGGTTCGTCGTTGGGGCCCGCGATGTATCCGTCGAGTGACATGGACATGAATAGCACCGACATCGACATTTGAGTCTCCTACGGTCTCAATGACGTTCGACAGAGCTCCGCATTGCCATCTAGGTCTTTGGTGGTCATGACCTTTCCACTCTGAGGGTCAAACGCAACACCGCCGAAGTTCTTCACCAGCACCTCGGCGGATCGCATGGCTGCGATGCATTCATGCGCATCACCTCCGAACGAAAGCTGATAGGCAACGCCGCCGCTGAGGCCAGCCGTCGCCACCATCGGGTAGTCCGAGGCAAGCTCCTTCGCGTCATTCCTGAAGAAGAAAAAGCCCGTGGTCTTACCATCCACAACAAGGGGCAGAAAGCCGCTGTGTTTCGCGAGGTTTACCGGGGCGACGAAGTGCATTTCGGGGCGACTCGCCCGCATGGCCTTTTGCCAGGCGTCGAAGTCTGGCGCTCGATTGAGCGCCAGGAATACAAAGATGTCGACTGACATTTCCCCCCCAAAGAGTCTGACCACGTCGAACTATCTCAGATGTCCGCTTCGAGTCGAAAGCGAACCTTTCTAGAATATAGCGGCCAGCATCCACTGTCGCCTTGGTCAGTAAGGCGGAAGGCGATGACCTGACGCGAGCGCCGGCATGCCCCTGAGCTGCGCAGTCACCCCTGCCGCACCCGCGCAGCTTTTCTGTGACGATTTCGACGCATCAATCCACAGATGGGCCCACCATCTATTGTTCTCGAGACTTCTCACAACATCTCGCTCCGGCACGGAATTTGCGCTTGGCTGAACGAGGGGGGCACGCTATTCCGCCGGAAGTATTACCTCAACGGCTCGCATGCGGGAATACATCCTCTACGTCATCGATGCGCTGGCCGACGAGAGCAGGTGAACGGTATCCGAGAGGCGCTCAAGAACAGCAAAGGGCCGGGCAATTTCCGTAACCTCTTCATCTATGCGCCGAACGGCAAGAAGGATGGCCTATAGCTGATGCTGATCAGCGAAGTGGCAGCCAAGGACGAGTTCTTCAGTATCAAGAATGTCACACGTGACGATGTGCTGGCTGCGCACCGCGTCCCGCCGCAGTTGCTTGGCCTGGCGCCCATCGGCACCACCGGATTCGGGTCGGTGGTGCCGGCGGCGCAGGTGTTTGCCATCAATGAACTATTGCCGCTGATGGCACGCTTTCGCCAGGTCAATGACTGGCTTGGCGAAGAGCTGGTGTCTTTCAATGACTATGCAGCACTGGGCTCGCAAACAACGGCCGAAAATAGTCGATTGACTTGATGACGCAACCTTCGCATGCTACTCACTGCCAATAGCTACTCTTTCTTTTCAGATCGACCTTTTGCCCATTGCCGCTAAAGGTCCCAACTAAGTGGCCACCGGAAATATTTCCCTTAAAAGTCCCGCGAGTATCCATTTCCATGGGTACAGTGAAGGTTACCGCCGATCCAGCAACCTTAACTGGTACGACGACCGGGGCAGATGGTTCTCCTTCGCTTAACTGAAGTATGGCGAAGTAGCCAGATTTGGAAAAAACTATAAATACTTCCTGGCCTACGACATCGCCTCCCTCCCGGTTGTATTGCATGTCGGAATAGATGCCTGTCACTTTTTGACTGGAGGGCTCCTGCGCAACGCCCTTAGATGTGATGCCTAAAGCACAGATTGCGGCGAATAGAAGGAGCGCCATTGAATGCGGTTTCACAGTTTTGTCCTCAGTGCTGTTGGCCTGTTAGTCTCAGATAATCACGCGTCGCGTTATCAATCGCCGTTGCCCTATCAATGCTTGGCTCGATGAAAAAATGGGGTGGATCTGGAGTGCGGAACGCCCCTCCCCAGCTAAGTCCCGCAGACTGAGCAGCCTCTCTAATGATCTGTTGTTGCGCCGCTGGCAGCGTCGAGTAGTTGACATCCACAGCGAAGCCGCAGGAATGCAGACTTTGATCCGCAGGAGTTATGGCGTTTGGGTCATTGTGAAGCTGAGCCTGATGAGCTGGGGTTCTGTACGCACTATTGAAGTGAAGCTCAACTCCATGTGCCGAGGCATTCGCGATAAACCGCTCGACGTTCGGCGAAAATGAATCATCAAGATAAGTGGCGCCGAGCCCCGGAAGATCCACGGGTGTGAGCGCAAGCCCAAAAAAATCGAACTGGGTCAGCGGATCTCCTGCTGCATAAGCATAGGTGTTCCAGCCCGCCGCCAAACCTATCGGATCACTCTGTACATAGCGACCAGTCGCAGGCTCGTAGTCGCGATTAGTGTTGTACGCGAGGCCCCTTTCGAAATCAACGTATTGGCCTGGGAGGCGCAAGTTGAACGCATATCCCGTCGCAGAAACGGGTTGCATTTCGCCAAACGCGTTCCCCTGATAGGGCCACTGCCATTGAACTGCCCCGGTATCGTCCTTAATGACTCGCGGCGTGCCCAACTCATCCGCGGTCACATAGCTCAACTTGGCCGCTACACCAACACCATCGACGACTGCCACCGGTAGCCCACCCATCCAGATGTAGTCGCGGTTCGTCGTGCCATACTCGCTCAGCAGCTGGCTGCCTTCGTCATAGGCAAAGCGCTGGTTCGCCGCCTGCGGCGCCATGACTGCCTTCGCGACCCGCTGTCCCATCGCGTTGTAGCTGTAGTTAGCCACAGTCTGACCATTCCGCTGCACCACCGTCATCCGGTTGCGCCCGTTATAGCCATAGCCAAACGCATCGCCGCCGGTGGAATTTCCGGTGATATTGCCGTTGGCGTCGTAGGTGCGGGCACTGCTGCCGATGCTGGTAAGCCAATGCGTGCCGCTCTGGTACCCGTAGGTGCCGGTGGCGAGGCCGCTGGCGCTCTTGCTCAGGCGGTCTCCGGTCTTGTTATAGGTGTAGGCCTCGATCGCTACGCCGGCGGCATCGTTGATTGCGTTCAACCGATACAACGCGTCGTAGCGATACGTCTCCGTAGCCGGATTGGCCCCCGCCGCACTGCCCAGCGCCGTGATATTGCCCATCACATCCCGGGCAAAGTGCAGGTTGAGCGATGAGCTGGAGATATCAGTCAAAGCATAGTTCGCGTCGTATGTGCGCGTGATTAGCTGGCTGAAACCAATCTTCCCTAGCATATAGCTGGCAATTGGACCCAGCGGCATATAGTTGACCGAGTCGACGATCGTCCAGGTTGTGCCTGATGTCGTCACCGCCAGCGACTGCACCCGCCCGACAATATCCCGCTTATAAGCCACCATCGTTCCGCTGGGATACGTCAGCGCCGCCAGGCGATCCGCAAGGGTATAGGTATAAGCCACCACATCCGTCTGCGTACCCTGCGTCTGACTCTTGCGCACCACATTGCCGCGCTTGTCGTAGCAGTAGATCGTGGTGACGTTCGCTTCTACGACCCGAGTCAGACGACCAATGGGATACGAACCAGTGCAACCCGTCACGCTGTTGGGCTCGTCGTAGAACCAGGCGATGTTGTCGCTGGTCGACGGATACGAGGCCGAAGTGCGCCTATTCAGCGCATCGAAGGTCTGATTGACCTGGATGCCCCGCGCATCGGTCACCGAAGTGGCGTTGCCCGCTTTGTCGACATTGGCGCTGGAGTTACCCGTGTCGGGACTATGCAAGCCAACCTGATCACCAAATGCATTGTGGTCATACAAGGTATTTAGCGCATCCGGATCGCCGGCGCCCGCCATGCGGCCGAGTGCATCGTACTGATAGATCGTCTGCGTATTCCGCGTCGCCTGATCGCTGCCATTGAAGTCGTCGGTCGTGGCTATCACACGGTTCAAGGCGTCATAGTCGCGCTTGAGCTGGACATTCAGGCCATCAGCTGCATGCACCAGGTTGCCGTTGGCATCGTAGCTGTCCGCATAGGTGGCGCTAAGGACGCTGCGATTCAGCGCATCCTGCACCCCGGTGAGCTGCCCCAGGGCGTTGTACGACCGGGTCAAGCTGCGCGTAACGACGCTATTGCTCCCCTTCACCTCTTCCTTGGTGCGATTACCAGCGGCGTCCAGCGTGAAAGTCACATTCTCGCCATTGCCGTTACGGATAGACGTCAGGCGATGCGAGGGATCATAGCCATATGTGATGGTGACGTTGTCCGGATCGGTCACGGAGATGAGATTTCCGGCGCGGCTGTAACCGAACTGGGTGACCGCATCGTTCGAGGAGGCAGAGCCATCGGCATTGGCCCGCACCGTGCGCTTGAGCAACCATCCGCGCGGGTTATACGACAGATCGGTGATGACCCCATTCGGGTCGATGGTGCGCGTGGGCAGCCCGTTCTTGTCGTAGGCGGCAAAGGTGATGACCTGCCCAAGCGCATTCGTCACCGACTTGAGGTCGCCGTGCTGCCACTGCGTGCCGTCGGTGAGGTAGTACTGATAGGTCGTGGTCTGGGCCACGTCAATACGCGGGCTGGTCGCAGTGAGCATCAGCCCGACCAGCGGGCACTGTGTTGTATCGACAGCGGTGCAATATGTATACGTCGTACGGCGCACGCCCTCCGGGGCCGTCCCTGTATTCGAGCAGGTATAGCCGGCTGCGGATGGCGCCTGCGGGTCGATCTCGCAATAGGCCAGCACCTGACCCAGGGCGTTATAGGCCCACCCGGTAGAGGCGACCGCGTGGCCCTGGCTGTCCAGCACGGTCCGGCTCAACGGGCGGCGAATCTGCTTGTCCCACACCGTGGTGGTCGTGCGCTGTTCGGTCGTGCCCACCGCCTCGATGGTCTGCAGCAGCAGGCCATACTCGTCGTAGGTGACCTGGGTCGTTACGCCCTTGAAATCGACATACGTCGCCGGGAAGCCACGGCTGTCGTAGGTGCGACTCTTCCAATGCTGCCCGCAATCCGGAGCGCACGGGGCGTCCATGGAGCTGACGCGCACCAACCCGGCAACCGACGACATGCCGATCTTGACCGTATTGCCCAACGGATAAGTGACGGAAGCGGAGCCGTCGGCGTTATAGGCAATCTTGGTGGCGCCCACGCCGCCGACGAAGGTGGACGAGGTCGCCCGGCCCGCGTTGTCGTAGGTGATGCTCTCGTAGCGCGCGCCGTTCTCGTCCTGGATGCCGGTCATCGCGTTGGGCAGGCTGGTTTGCCCGATGTAGGCAGCCTCGTTGAAGCCATAGAGACGATAACGAGCGTCGGGATACGTCACCTGGGCGATATTGCTGCTGGCGGAGACGTAGTAGTAGTAGAGCGATTTATTGTCCGGCAGCGTGATGGAGTTCAGGCGCGCGGAGCTGTCGTAGAAGAACGTCAGCTTCCTGCC
>NZ_FONH01000032.1 GCF_900112865.1 Dyella marensis
GTGTCGATGGCGTGGACGGAGGCGTCGGTGCCGTCGGTGGGAATGAGGATGTGCGTGTACATGGTCGTCTCCCTTATGACTCGCCTGCCGTGCGGTTGGGGCGCGGCGAGGGCGGGTGACGGTTCCGGTATCCGCTGATTGGGGTGAGGTTGCAAGTGGTGCGCTTGGTGTATTGATTTCCTTCAAGTTGGAATCCTTCTCCCTCCGGCGACCCGAAGGTAGTCCCCGTGGGAGAGCACGCGGGGAGCGCACATGGATGTGCGCGGCTCTGAGGAGCGAGGAAGGTGGCGGCAGCCGGATGAGGGTACGGGCGCAGTCGAGCGCATCACTCCGCCCGTACCCTCACCCCAACCCCTCTCCCGGAGGGAGAGGGGCTCTGCGTTGCGGCATTCTCCCCTCCATCCGCCATAGCCAAAAAGAAAGCCGCGCCCTTGCAGGCGCGGCTTTCCCAGCAGACCAGGTCGGACTTACCAGATCTTCACCCGCTGCTTCGGATCCAGATAAAGCTTCTGCCCCGACTGCACCTTGAACGCGTCATACCACGCATCCAGGTTGCGCACCGTCTGCGCGCGGAACGAACCCGGCGAATGCCCATCGCCGATCACCTGCGCACGCAAGGCCGCATCGCGCGTCTTGGTCCGCCAGGACTGCGCAAAGGCCAGGAAGAAGCGCTGGTCGCCGCTCAGTCCGTCGATCACCGGCGCCGGCTTGCCGCCCAGCGACTTGACGTAGGCGGCATGCGCAATCGCCAGGCCCGACACGTCGGCGATGTTCTCGCCCAGCGTCTGCTGGCCGTTGATATGCAGGCCCGGCAGCGGCTCGTAGGCGTTGTACTGTTCGACCAGCTTCTGGCCGGCGGCCTTGAAGTGGGCCTGGTCTTCCGGCGTCCACCAGTTGGCGAGGCGGCCTTCGGCGTCGAACTCCGCGCCGGTGTTGTCGAAGCTGTGGCTGATCTCGTGGCCGATCACCGCGCCGATCGAACCGTAGTTGGCGGCATCGTCCGCCTTCGGGTCGAAGAACGGCGCTTCCAGGATCGCGGCCGGGAAGTTCAGCGCGTTCTGCAGCGGCAGGTTCACCGCGTTCACCGTCTGCGGCGTCATCCACCACTCGCCCTTGTCCACCGGCTGGCCGAGCTTGGCTAACTGGTGCTTGTACTCGAACTCCTGCGCACGCAGCGAGTTGCCGAGCGCATCGTCCGCCTTGACGTCCAGCGACGAGTAATCGCGCCAGGTTTCCGGATAGCCCACGCCCACTTTGAGGGTGGCGATCTTGGCCTTGGCCTTCTGCTTGGTGACGGGGCTCATCCAGTCCAGCGTGTCGACGTGGTCGTTGAACGCGGCCTTGATGTTGTCGACCATCTGCGCCACCCGTGCCTTGGACGAGGCGGGGAAATAACGCTGCACGTAGATCTGGCCGACGGCATCGCCCAGCGCATCGCCAGTGGAGCCCACCGCGCGCTTCCAGCGATCACGCTGCTTCGGCGTGCCGTTCAAGGTGTGGCCATAGAAGTCGAACTGCGCGTCGGCATAGGCCTTGGGCAGCAGGCCGGCGCTGTGGTTGAGTGTGTGGAAAGTCAGCCAGTCCTTCCAGGTCTGCAGCGGTTCGCTGGCGGTGAGGGCGGAGAGCTTGCTGATCGCTTCCGGCTGCCACGCGATCACGGTCTTCTGGCCGGACAGGCCGGCGGCGGTGAAGTAAGCGTTCCAGTCCAGGCCCGGCGCCTTCTTGGCGAAGTCGGCCATTGCCCACGGATTGTTGGCCTTATGCACGTCCTCGCTCTCGACGATGCTGGCCTGCGCCTTGGCGATCTTGGTCTCCAGGGCGAGGATGGCGGCCGCCTTCGCGTCGGCATCCTGCGCGCCGCTCTGCTTGAGCAGGCTGGCGATATAGGCCTGGTACTTGGCGCGATAGCCCTTCATCTGGGCGTCGTCGTTGAGGTAGTAGTCGCGGTTGGGCATGCCGAGGCCGCCCTGCAGCAGGTACGGCACGTTGTGCGAGGGATCTTCCAGGCCTTGCGTGACAAACAGGCCGAACAGGTTTTCCGTCCACCAGTTGGTGGCATTGATCGGATCGACGTCGGAGCGCAGCGTGCCGCCGAGCACGCGCGAGAGGTCGGTCTTGTTCTTGATCGCGTCGACCTCGGCCAGCTCCGCCTTGATCGGCGCCAGGCCATTCTTCTCGATCGCCGCCTCATTCATATACGCGGCGTAATAGTCGGCGATCTTGCGCTCGTTGCTGCCGGCCTTGGGGTTGCTCTTGCCGGCGTCGCGGATCAGTTCGGCGTTGCGCTGCTCCGCCTTCTCGAACACCTTCAGGAAGATGCCGGTGCTGGAGCGGTCGGCCGGGATCTGCGCGGTCTTGGCCCAGTTGCCGCTGGCGTAGCCGTTGAAGTCGTCGCCGGGCTTCACGCTGTGGTCGATGCCGGCCAGGTCCACGCCGGAGGCGGAAGCGGGGGCGGGAGCGGCATGCGCGGTGGCGCAGGCGGCCGCGATGGCGGCGGCGAGAATCCAGCGATTCGACTTCATGGTGAATCTCCTTGGCATCGAGGGTGGAAAAAAGGTGGCTCACGATAGACCCCGGGCCGCTGGCGCGGAGACATGACCAATGGGCTAGCGGCCGGCGAGGCACTAGACGACCGGTCTAATGGTGGCTAGAGTGCGCCGCCATGATCGCGACGGCCCCCTCCACCGACGTCCGCCAGCACATCCTCGATGTGGCTCGGCCGCTGTTGCTGAGCAAGGGTTTCACCGCCGTGGGTCTGGCCGAGGTGCTGGCCGCGGCGCGGGTGCCGAAGGGGTCGTTCTATCACTACTTCGGTTCCAAGGAGGCCTTCGGCGAGGCCGTGCTGGAGGACTACTTCGGCAACTACCTGGCGCATACCGACACGCTGTTGGCCGGAGAAGGCACGGCAGCGCAGCGCCTGTTGGCGTTCTTCGACGACTGGTTGGATTCGCAGACCGGCGACGAAGCGCAGAGCCGGTGTCTCGCGGTGAAGCTGGGCGCGGAAGTGTGCGATCTCTCGGAGAGCATGCGCACGGCGCTGGAACGCGGCACCGGTGGTGTGATCGAGCGGCTGGCGCGCTGCATCGAGGATGGGCGCGCGGATGGTTCGGTGGTGCCCGCATGGGAAGCACATGCGGTCGCGGCGATGCTCTACCAGAGCTGGCTGGGCGCGAGCCTGCTGGCAAAGATATCGCGCAACCGCGCGCCGCTCGACACGGCGGTGATCGGCACCCGGCAACTGCTCGGTTTGCACGACAAGGTTTGAGGCGGGATCTGCGCAAGCGGCCCGCCTTTTTCGCACCTTACGACTAGACGATCGGTCTAATTCCCCACAGGAGTGATCCCCATGCCCCAGAACGACACCGTCAACCGCCGCCTCGTCCTCGCCGCGCATCCGAAGGGTGCGCCGACGCCGCAGGATCTGCGCCTGGAAGAAGTGCCCGTGCCGCAACCCGCCGAAGGCCAGGTGCTGCTGCGCACGCTGTATCTGTCGCTGGATCCGTACATGCGCGGCCTGATGAACGTAGTCGGCCCGAGCTATGCCGAGGCGGTGAAGCTGGGCGCGCCGATGGCGGGCGGTGCGGTAAGCCGGGTGGCGGCGTCGAAGCATCCGCACTTCAGGGTTGGCGACCTGGTGTTGGGCAATGCGGGGTGGCAGGACTATGCGTTGTCGGATGGCAAGGATCTGATGCCGCTCGGCGACATGGCGCGTCCGTCGCTGGCGCTCGGCGGCCTGGGCATGCCGGCGTTCACCGCGCACTACGGCTTGCTGGATATCGGCCAGCCCCAGCCGGGCGAGACGGTAGCGGTGGCTGCGGCGACCGGTGCGGTCGGTTCGGTGGTGGGGCAGATTGCGAAGTTGAAGGGTGCGCGTGTGGTTGGCATTGCCGGTGGTGCGGACAAGTGCAAGTACGCGGTGGAAGAGCTGGGCTTCGACGTGTGCCTGGATCGGCGCGATCCGGAGTTGGCGAAGAAGCTGGCCGAGGCTTGTCCGGACGGTATCGACGTGTATTTCGAGAATGTCGGCGGCGATGTGTTCGATGCGGTGCTGCCGCTGCTCAACAACCATGCACGCGTGCCGGTGTGCGGGATCATTGCGCACTACAACGACAAGTCGCTGCCTGACGGACCGAATCGGCTGCCGTTGGCGATGTCTACCGTGTTGCAGAAGCGCGTGCGGATGGAGGGTTTCATCATCCTTGACCACTATGGCGAGCGGTTCCGGCGGTTCTCCCGGGAGATGGGGGAGTGGATAGCCACCGGGAAGGTGAAGGTGCGCGAGGATGTGGTGGAGGGGTTGGAGAATGCGCCGCAGGCGTTTATCGGGCTGCTTGAGGGGAAGAACTTCGGGAAGCTGGTGGTGAAGGTCGCCGACTGACCGGCGAAAACCTGCTCTTGCTTGTCAAAAGAGCCGGCGCAGGTTGGGGTGAGCGCAGCGAACCCCAACGTCGACACATCGATGTGCACCGCAACGTTGGGGGCGCCTGCGGCTTACCCCAACCTACCTTCCTGCGCAGGAATGGCGAGCAAAAGAGCTGGCGTAGGTTGGGGTGAGCACAGCGAACCCCAACGTCGACACATCGATGTGCACTGCAACGTTGGGGTGCGCCTGCGGCTTACCCCAACCTACGCCGGTTGTTCACGCCGGTTGTCGTTGCCGTTTCATGAGCGGATACGCCATGGTCATGGCAACCGCGGCTCGCGGCGCGAAGCCGGCATGCCATCCGCATGGAACTCCAACGCCACCGGCTGGCCCTTCGCACCGCGCACGACGTGGATGTAGTCGGTGCCATCCCCGGCGTAATACAGTACGTCGCCCGCCGCGATTGCCAATTCGCGCTCCGGACCGCCGTCGCGCCGGATCGTCAGCTTCGCATCGCGCACACCCAGCGTATGCACGCTGTCGCCGGATATGCGATAGCTTCCGGCCAGCGGCTGCATCTCGCGCACGGATAGCGCGCGAGGTGTCCAGACCGTATACGGATCGCCAACCGCAAGCGCACCCAGCCGGTGCGCAAGCGCGCGAGGATTGGGACGGCCGCCATCGGTATTGGCAAGCACCACCACCGTGACATCCTGTTCGGGAAAGTAGGTGTACTGCGTGGCGAAACCGGGAATGCCGCCGTTGTGCTCCCACACGGGCTTGCCGCGCACCGTGCCGGTGGCGACACCATAGCCGTAGGGCACCTGCTGTCCATCGGAGGTGGTCTTCGGACTGGTCATCGCGCGGCGCCACTCGGGCGGCAACAGATCGCCGTGCAGTGCGCGCAGGAACTTGAACAGATCGTCCGCCGTGGACGTCAACGCGCCGGCGGCGCCGGGGCCGGTCATGCTGGCGAAAGCCGCGTGCGTTGCGTTGCCCCTTTCATCGACGCTGTAGCCCTCGACCTGCCCCGGCACGATCTGTTCGTCGCCGGCATAGAGCGTGTGCTCCATGCCCGCCGGCACCAGCACGAGATCGTGCATGGCGCGATCCCAGGGCTGCCCGGTCACGCGCTCGATCACCGCACCCAGCAACATGTAGCCGGAGTTGCTGTAGCGCCACGCCGTGCCCGGCGCGAAATCGGGCGCCTTGTCTGCGATGCGCTTGACCAGCGTCCGGGTGTCGAGCGCTTCGGCCGGGTTGGCCTCCCAGTCGTCGCCGATGCCGGCGGTGTGGTCCAGCAGCTGTGCCAGGGTGATGTGCGAGCCATTGGGGAAATCCGGCAGGTAGCGCGACAGCGGATCGTCCAGCGACAGCTTGTGCGCGGCCGCGAGCTCCAGCACGGTGGCGGCGGTGAGCGTCTTGGTGATCGAGCCGATATGGAAGCGCTGTTCGGCCGACAGCGGCACGTCCAGTTCGAGATTGGCCACGCCGGCCGCGCCGCGGAAAAGCACTTGGTCACCCCGCGCCACCAGCGCCACGGCACCTGGGTTGCCATGGGCGATATCGGTGGCGAGCATGGCCTGCGCGCGCATGGCGAGATCTTCGGTGGCCGGCGCCGGAGAGGCGAGGCAGGACAGCAGGGCGAGCAGGCCGGCAGTGCGGAAGTAGTTCATGACGCCCCTGCATGCGTGGGTAGTAGCCGGGGACTGTAGCAGCACGGTAGGTTGGGGTGAGCCGCAGGCGAACCCCAACAATGCGATGCGCCTGGAGTCAACGATGTTGGGGTTATGGGCTGCATCAGCAGCCCACCCTCTGGGCCATCCGCTGCGCGGATGTTCGCTACGGCATCCTGCCTTCGCAGTCGCCTGCGGCCCACCCCAACCTGTGCCGGTTTTCTACTCCGCGCCGAGCAGCTCGATCTCGGCCAGCGCCGCCTTGGCCTCGTTGCCGAAGCTCACCCGGTACCACGCATAGCTGCCGGGCTTGCCGATGGTGAATGCGCGCGTCTGCCCCGGCCATGGGAAGCGTTCGCCGTGACGGCTGTCGAGCACGGTCCATTGCTTGCCATCGTTCGATCCTTCCAACTTCCAGTCGCCAGGCGCATTGCCGTTGATGGACGAAGTGAGCGTATACATCGCCAGCTTCGCCGCCGCCGGCGCATGCCAGCGCACGACGGCATGTGCATCGAGCGCGCTGTCGGTGCGTCCATCGTTGTCGAACAAGGCATCGATCTTGGCGATGCCGGTCGCCTCGCGCTCGCCCTTGCCGCCATCGGTGAGATCGCGCAGCGGCTTCGGCCCGGCCGGGCCGCTCAACGATGCCGGCAGCGCCGCTTCGTCGCTGGCCCGGTGCGAAGGCTCCGGCCCCATCTCGAAACTCAGCGTCGCCCCCTTGGACAGCAACTCGTGCGGCAGGGTCAGGCGATGCCACGGTTGTCCATTCACCCGCAGGCCCTGCACATAGCGGTTGCGGTCGCTGACCTGCGGCGCATCGATCACGATGTGCCTGCCGCTGTCCAGCTTGATGTCCATATGCGGGAAGAACGGCGCGCCGATCACGTACTCCGGTGCGCCCATGCGCAACGGATAGAAGCCCGCGGCGCTGAACACATACCAGGCCGACATCTCGCCGTTGTCTTCGTCGCCGGGATAGCCCTGGCCGATATCGCTGCCGGCATACACGCGCGACAGCAGGTCGCGCACCTTGTCCTGCGTCTTCCACGGCTGCCCGGCGTAGGCATACATGTAGAGGATGTGGTGCGAGGGCTGGTTGCTGTGGCCGTATTGGCCCATGCGGATGTCGCGCGCTTCGAGCATCTCGTGGATCGGCTCGCCGTAGCCGCCGACATGGAACTCGCCGGGCGTGGCGAAGAACTGGTCCAGCTTGGCCGCGAGCCTGTCGCGTCCGCCGTACAGCGCGGCCAGGCCGGCGCCGTCATGCGGGGCGTGGAAGGCCATGTTCCAGGCGTTGGTCTCGGTGTAGTCGTCGCCCCAGCGCAGCGGGTCGAACTGCGCCTTGGTGTAGCGCCACTTACCCTTGGCGTCGCGGCCGACGAAGAAGCCGATCTCCGGATTGAACAGGTTGACGTAGTCCTGCGCGCGCGAGTGGAAGTACGCCGCGTCGGTGGCGTAGTTGGCGGCGTAGGGATCCTTGGCGTCCTTGCTTGCAGCCAGCGCGGCGGCGAGGTTGCCGATGGCGAAGTCGTTGATATAGCCGTCCATCGACCAGGACAGGCCTTCCTTGGTGCCGGTGTCGACGTAGCCGTTGAAGTTGGAGCGCTCCAGCCCCTTGCGGCCGGCACCGGCAATCGGGCTGAGCACGGTCGCGTCCTTCAGTGCCGCCTGGTAGAAGCTGCGCACGTCGAAGTTGTGGATGCCCTTAAGCCAGGCATCGGCAAAGGCCACGTCCGCGCTGGTGCCGACCATCAGGTCCGCATAGCCGGGCGAGGACCAGCGCGCGATCCAGCCGCCGTCGCGATACTCCTGCACGAAGCCGTCGATCAGCTCGCCGGCCTGCTTCGGCACCAGCAGGGTGTAGGCCGGCCAGGCGGTGCGATAAGTGTCCCAGAAGCCGTTGTTGACGTAGACCTTGCCGTCGAGCACGCGTGCGCCGGTGTGGCTGGGCGTGTTCTCGCCGCTGCCGGCGGAGAACGGGCTGGCGTAGCGGTACATCGGCTTGGCCTGGTCGCCGACGTTCTCGTAGGCGGAGTTGGGATAGAGGAACAGGCGGTACAGGTTGGAATACAGGGTGACCAGCTCGTCGTGGCTGGCGCCTTTCACGGCGACGATGCCGAGCTGTTCGTCCCAGCGCTGGCGGGCACGTTCGCGCACGCTGTCGAAGTTGTCGTTCGGGGCGATCTCCAGCGCGAGGTTGTGCTTCGCCTGCTCGACGCTGATCAGCGAGGTGGCGATGCGCAGGTTCACCGTCTTGTGCTTCGCGGTATCGAAACCGAACCAGGCGGCGACGTGATCGCGGCCTTCGCCGGTGAGCTTGCCGCTCTCGCTGACCGGCTGGTCGACTTCGGCATAGAAGAACAGGCGCGTGGCGCCGGTGGACAAGCGGCTCTTCACGTCCGAGTAGCCGCTGAAGCTGCGCCCGGAAGGGTCGAGCGTGATGCCGCCCTGGTCGGTGCGGTTATCGAACACCAGCTGGCTGCGAGCGTCGCGGAAGGTGAAACGGAACATCGCCGCGTGGTCGGCGGGCGCGATCTCGCCGACGATGCCATTGTCGAATCCCACCTTGTAGTAGTCGGCGCGCGCCACTTCGTTGGCGTGGCCGAAGCTGAGCGCACGCGCCTTGCGGTTGGCGGTGGGCGCGCCGCTGGCGACGCTGGCCGGCATCAGCTGGAAGGTCTGGCGGTCGCCCATCCACGGGCTGGGTTCGTGCGACAGCACGAAGGCTTCCAGGCGCGGGCGGTTGTCCTCGCCGTTGCGCTGCTGGTACTGGTACATCCAGTCCGAGCCGGCGTCGGTCACTGGCGCCCAGAAGTTGAAGCCATGCGGCAGGGCGGTGGCGACGACGTTGTTGCCGCGCGAGAAGTCCGCGTTGGAGTTGGTGCCGCGCAGGGTGCTGACGTAGTCGCTGGGGCGCGTGGCGGTATCCGCCGGCGCGTCGCCGATGCGCAGGTCGTCCAGATAGCCCTCCACCGCGCCGGCGGGACCGTCCTGCGCGAGCACGATGCGCTTGATGGTGCGGCCTTGCGCCACCGCGGCGACGTCGACCACCAGGCGGTTCCACTGGTTGGGATAGAGCGTGCGGCCTTCGCCCTGCGCGCGTGCGCTGGCGCCGACACGGTGCTGGTCGCGCGCAGCGTGCGCGGAGAGGCGCGTGCCGTCGTCGAGGATCAAATCCACCGCGGTGTAGGTGGACGGGTTGGCGAGGTTGTCGCCGACGGTGACGGGGAACAGCAGGTACGAGAGTTGCGTGTGCGCGCCAACCGGGAGGTTGACGTCGAACAGCGCCGCCTCCTGCGGCTTGCCACCCTGGCCGCGGTAATGCAGCGAATGCAGGCCGGTGAAGCCGACGCCGGGCTTGGCGGTGAGTACGACGGTTTTATCCGGGCCGCCGGCGAGGTCGATCGCGAGAGATGATTTGGACGTCTGCGGCGTGGGATCGCCTTGTTCGAAGGAGCTAAAGAAGCCGCCGTCCTGGCTGGCATGGGCCAGCGGCAGGGCGAGCAGGAGAGCGCAGGTCAGGAGACGCGGAGCGGAGATGCGGAGCCGATGGCGCATGCGTAGGTCTTCCCCTCTGGGGCGCGCGGTGCGTGGGGGACCGGGCGCGGAAGTCCGGATTTGAATCGTTCTAAATGGGGTGTGTCAAACGGCAGCGCAGCATGCCTGCTGCGCTGCTGCCCCTCTGCGAGGGGCAGCAGCGCAAGGGTGATGAGCTCCGCTCCGCCCGTACCCTCATCCGGCTGCCGCCACCTTCTCCCGGTAGGGAGAAGGGTTCCACTTTGAAGGTTGAGGAATAACCGTAGCGTCCGTGCGTAGCTCGACGTAGAGCCCCTCTCCCTCCGGGAGAGGGGTGGGGGTGAGGGTACGGGCGGAGCGCGGAAGTAATGCGCTCCGCTTCGCCCGTACCCTCATCCGGCTGCCGCCACCTTCTCCCGGAGGGAGAAGGGTTCCACTTTGAAGGTTGAGGAATACCGTAGCGTCTGTGCGTAGCTCGACGCAGAGCCCCTCTCCCTCCGGGAGAGGGGTTGGGGTGAGGGTACGGGCGGAGCGCGGAAGTGATGCGCGCCGCTCCGCTCGCACCCTCATCGGCTGCCGCCACCTTCTCCCGGCGGGAGAAGGATTCGCAATGGAGATGTCGATTCCACCCGCCCACATTCGTCATCCTCAAGCACCCGGCGCAAGATGCCCCGGTCAACTCCCTCTCAAGCGAGCCGAACATGACCAACGACGTTTCCCCCGGATCGCACGACCACCACCACGAGCGCCGCCGCTGGATCGCGCTGCTGGTGCTGTGCATGGGCGTGCTGATGATCGTGCTGGACACCACCATCGTGAATGTGGCGCTGCCCTCGATCAAAACCGACCTGAAGTTCACCGACACCGCGCTGGCCTGGGTGGTGAACGCCTACATGCTCACCTACGGCGGCTTCCTGCTGCTGGGCGGGCGGCTGGGCGATCTCTACGGGCACCGGCGCTTCTTCCTGCTTGGCATCGCGCTGTTCACGCTGGCCTCGCTGGCCTGCGGCTTGTCGCAGACGCAGGGCTTCCTGGTGGCCTCGCGTGCGGTGCAGGGGCTCGGCGGTGCAGTGGTCACCGCGGTGGCCTTGTCGCTGATCATGGACCTGTTCACCGAAGCGGCCGATCGCGCCAAGGCGATGGGCATCTACGGCTTTGTCTGCGCCGGCGGCGGCAGCCTGGGCGCGATGCTCGGCGGCGTGCTGACCAGCACGCTGACCTGGCACTGGGTGTTCCTGGTGAACCTGCCGATCGGCATCGCGGTGATCGTGTTCGCGCCGAAGCTGCTGCCGGCGACCAGGGGCGCCAGCGATACGCGCCATCTCGACGTGAGCGGCGCGGTGACGGTGACCGCGGCGCTGATGCTGGCGGTGTACGCCATCGTCAACGGCAACGAGCTGGGTTGGACGTCCGCGCGCACGCTGGGCGAACTGGCGGTGGCGGCGGTGCTGCTGGCCTTGTTCTTCGTGATCGAAGCGCGCGTGCGCAAGCCGCTGATGCCGTTGCGCCTGTTCGTACGGCGCAACATCGCCGTGTCGAACACGGTAGGTGTGCTGTGGGCGGCGGCGATGTTCGCCTGGTTCTTCCTGTCCGCGCTGTACATGCAGCTGGTGCTCGGCTATGGGCCACTGGAAGTGGGCCTGGCCTTCCTGCCGGCCAACCTGATCATGGCGCTGTTCTCGCTGGGCATCTCGGCCAGGCTGGTCATGCGCTTCGGCATCCGCAAGCCATTGGCGGCCGGGCTGGCCCTGGCCGCGCTGGGACTGTTGCTGTTCGCGCGCGCACCGCTGGATGGGCACTACGTCATCGACATCATGCCCGGGATGATCCTGCTGGGCCTTGGCGCTGGCATCGCGCTGAACCCGGTGCTGCTGGCGGCGATGAACGATGTGGAGCCGTCGGAGTCGGGCCTGGCCTCGGGCCTGGTGAATACCGCTTTCATGATGGGCGGCGCGCTGGGCTTGGCGGTGCTGGCCAGCCTGGCAGCAGCGCAGACGGGCATGGCCCTGGCGGATGGTGCCGGGCGTGGCGCCGCGCTGCTGGTCGGTTATCGCGCCGCGTTCCTGGCTGGTGCCTGTTTCGCCGCGCTGGGCGCGGTGCTGGGCGCCACGCTGCTGCGGCCGCGCGATGTCGCGGCATCGGAGGCGGCCATGTCGACGCACTGAACTGCGCGATTCGCCGCGCGGCGCGACGTGGTGCGATGTAGGTTGGGGTGAGCGAATGCGAACCCCAACATGCGTATCCATGTGGCGGTGCGTTGGGGTTCGCTTACGCTCACCCCGACCTACGCCTTACGTACGGAGCGAGAACAAGCTCACTTCTCGATGCGGTAATTGAGGCTCGCACGATTGAAATCCGTCGCGCTCTGCGCCTCGAAGTTCCAGCGGTGGCTGAGCCGGTAGCGCAGCGTGATCACCTGTCCAGGTTCGAACAGCCCCACGCCATAACTCAGGTACAGGCGCGGCGACAGGAACTTGCCCACGGTGAAGGCCGACGTGCCGCCCAGCGCCTCATTGCTCGACACGCCCACATCGTCGATGCCCAGCTTGCTGCCGACACTCTTGGCCAGCAGGTCGCCCGCCGCCGAACCCAGCGCCTGCGCCGCCGCGCCGACCATGTCGCCTTCGCCGCCCTTGACCTGCGACAGCGGCTTGCCGGTGATCAGGTAGGACAGCGCATCCGACTGCTCCATCACCGGATTGGAGAACACGGTAAGCACCGGACGCTGCGCCGTGCCGGAGACCATCAGGCCGACCTTCTGGCCTTCGTCGATGGTGGCGTTCGGATTGAGCTTGCGTGCCGCGCGGATATCCAGGCCGGGGTTGTCGATCGGCGTGCCGGCGAACAGCAGGCGGCCCTGTTCGATCTGCAGGTTCTGGCCGTAGGCCTTGTAGATGCCGTCGACGGTGATCTGGCCCTGGCCGGTGGTGGCGCGGCCGGGGCGCTCGCTGACGGTGAGCGTGCCGCCGAGGCGGCCGTCCAGGCCGAAGCCGACCAGGTGCGTCTTGCGGCCGAGGTTGACCTTGACCGAGGCGGTGATCGGCAGCGACTTGGCTTTCTCCGCCTGCTGCTCCTCATCGACCACGACGACGTCGGGCGAGGCCTGGGTGGCGCCGGCGCCTGGCAGGCGGGAGACGTCGATGTCGGCGGTGTCGAGCGTGACATCGCCGCCGACATTGATGCCTTTGGCGTCCTGGGTGATCTGCAGGTCCGGCGACACGATCACCTTGGCCGAAGGAATATCCGCCGCGGTGAACTGGCTGCCCTTGAGGTTGATCGCGGTGGTGGCGCCTTCGCCGAGGCCGGCGTGACCGTCCACGCGCAATGAACCCTTGCCGGACTGCACGCTGCCGCCGATCAGGAATTGCCTGGCATCGGTGGTGCTGACGGTGAGCTGGCCCTGGGCGAGCTTGAGGCCGGCCGAAGGCACCTCCGCGGCGAAGCCGGTTACCGTGGCCTGGCCCGCCACCAGCGGCTGCGCCAACGTGCCGCCGAAGCGGAAGCTGCCGTTGGCGGCGCCTTTCACGTCGGCGACTTCGTTGGTGAACAGCTCGATGAACTTGAGGTTGTTGAGATGCAGTTCGAGCTGGCCGCCCAGCGCCTGCTGCGCGCCGTTGAGCGCGAGCTGGCCGTCCACGCGGCCGCCGTCGTTGAGGCCCGCGTGCAGCGTGGCGCTCTGGCTGGATGGGCTGAGCTGCGCCTGCACGGCGAGTTCGTTGTAGGAAAGCAGCGGCTGGTCGGCACGATCGACATAGGTGATCGTGCCGCGCGGCGAAGTGATCGAGGCACTGCCGCTGAGCGCGCCGGCCGCGTTGCGGCGGATGCTGCCGCTGCCGCCCAGCGTGCCGTCGGCGCGCATCGGCAGGTCAGGGCCGGCGAAGGTCATCAGCAGCGCCAGCGGCAGGTCGCGCAAGCGGTAGCTGGCGTCGAGATTGCCGGCCTTGTCCTGCTTCGCCGCCACGCACAGTTGCGGTTCGCCGGCGGTGAGGCACAGCTCGGACAGGCTCATCGCACCGCCGTCGTAGGACAGCTGCGACGGCTGCTGCAGATGCCAGCGCGGAATGCCCTGCGGCTCCAGGTCCAGCGTGGACAGCGTGCCGTTCCACGCGCTGCCCTTCATGCTGCCGCTGAGCGCGACGCGGGTGGACAGCTGCTGGCCGCTGGCCTGCAGGGTGAGGCTGTGGCGCGATGCAGTGCCATCGCCACGCAGTTCGATGCGCTTGAAATCGAGGCCACCGAAGTTGGCGTGGCCGGTATCCAGGTCGAGCTGGCCGCCCGGGTTGCTGAGGTCGGGCAGGTTGGCGGCGAGGTGCAGGCTGTCGACGGTCTGGCCGGCGTAGACGATGCCGTTGCCCTGCAGCTTGGCGTCGAGCGAGAACTTCGGTGACTTGCCGCGCAGGCGCAGGTCGCCTTGCACATGGCCTTGCGCATCCGGCAGCCAGTCGCCGAGCGAGGCGATGGCGAGATCGAGTTGCGCATCGTTGCTGGCGCCGGGCTTCGCGTCGAGCTTTACGGTGCTGCCGCCGGAGGCAAGATCGAGCTTGCCATCGACCACCTGCTGCGGGGTCAGATGCAGCTTGCCCTGCGCACGCAAGGGTCGCTCGCGCAGGACGCCGGTGAGCTTGCGGATTTCCAGCGTGGCGTCGGGCTGGTTTTCCGGCAGCGTGCCCATCGTGGCGATATCGAAATCCAGTGCGCCGTTCCAGCCGGCGAGCAGCTGGCCGGGATCGAGCCTGCTTGCCGTTGCATCCAGCTGCCAGGCCAGCGCGGGCTGCAGGGTGAGCGTGCCCTTGGCCTGCATGCCGCCCTGCGGTTGCTTCAGTTCCAGCGTGTGCAGCGTGATGATTTTCGGCGTGCCGTCGAGATTCAACGCGAGCTTGGCCAGCTTGCCCGGCGGGCCGACGTCGACATCGCCTTCGGCATGGAAGGCGTCCGCGCTGCCGCGCGCCTTGAGGCTGCCCTGGCTGGCGAGATCCTGGCCGGCCAGCGAGGCGGGCAGCAGCAGGTCTTTCCATGCGATGGCGAGATCGCCGCTGACCGGCTGCGCGCCGAGCTGCACGGTGCCGCTGGCTTCGAACTGGCCCTTGATCTGCGGCGAGCCCAGCACGAGCTGCTCGAGCTTCAGCGTCTTGAAGTCATCGCTGAAGCGGGCACGCAGCGGCTGCAGCAGCAGCTGGTAGTCGTTGAGTTCGACCTTGCCCTGCAGCGAGCCGCCGTGGCGGTCGCCGCTGCCTTGCAGGGCCAGGCCGAGCGCGCTCAGCGAGCTGTCGCCGAGCAGCGGCTTGGGATCGAAGCGCGGCGCGTCCAGGCGCGCATTCCAGTCGTAGTTGCCGCGCTGCGCGGCGTCCACCGTCAGTTGCAGGGCGGTGGGCTGGATGAGCTTCAGTTCGGTCTTGATGCGCCTGCCGTCGCCGTGCGCTTCGATGCTGCCGGCGTAGTCCACGCCGGCCACCTTCCAGGCGAAGCTCGCGGCGCCATCGCCCTTCTCGCCGGCCGCGATCACCAGGGCGCCGTTGAGATCGGCATGGCCGTCCGGCGCGAGCAGGTTGAGCTTGCGCAGTTCGATGCCGGCGGCGGTCCATTGACCGGCGAGGTCGAGGCGGTTGGAGGCGAACAACGGTTCGCCGGCCTGCGCGATGCGCACGGCGCCGACATGCACGCGGTCGAGCAGGATGTCCAGCGGGGGCTGCAGGGAGAAGCTGCTTTCGCTGGGCTGTTCCTCTTCCTTCGGCTTGGGCAGCGCGACATCGATGCCATCGACATCCAGATTCAGCACGTGCGCGCGCTTGCGCAGCAGCGGCCACAGGCGCAGGTCGAGCGTGGCGGTGGCGACCTTCACTTCCATGCCCTGGCCGTCGGCGTAGCGCACGCCCTTGAGCAGCAGCGGTCCCGCCAGCCGGCCGTCGGCCTGCTGCACGGTGAGCGCGCCATCGGTGAAGGATTGCGCGCGCGCCAGCGCGAAGCGCAGGCCGGAGGCGCTGCCCAGCAGCCACCACAGTGCGGCGGCGAGGATCAGCAGGAGGATGCCGAAGGCGAGGGCGATGCGCTTGAACCAGGTGGCCATCGTCATAGCCCTCACAAGTCCGGCCCGATCACGAGATGCAACTGCACGCCGTGCTCGCGCTTGTCGTTGATCGGCGTGCCCAGGTCCACGCGCACCATGCCCACCGGCGACAGCCAGCGCAGGCCCAGGCCCGCGCCGATGCGCGGGTTGTAGTCGGTGCCGTTGAAGGCGTTGCCGGCGTCGACGAAGGCGGCCATGCCCCAGTTGCGGCTGAAGTAATGCTCCACCTCGGAGCTGGCCACCAGCAGGTTGCGGCCGCCGATCACGCGGTCGTAGCTGTTGCGCGGGCCGATCGCCTGGAAGCCGTAGCCGCGCACCGAACGGTCGCCGCCGGCGAAGAAGCGCAGCTGCGGCGGCAGCGCGTCGAAATCGTTGGTCCAGGTATAGCCGACGCTGCCGCGCAGGATGAGGCGGTCGCGCCGGGTGAAGGCGCGGATCCACTTCGCGTCGGCGGCGAGCTGGCTGAAGCTGGCGTCGGACAGCAGGGTGCCGACGGTGCTGCGCGCATAAATGTCGATCGACCAGCCGTTGCGCACGAAGGTGGGGTTGTCGGCTTTCTTCTTCGATAGCGAGGCCTCCGGATAGAGCAGCGTGCTGCGGCCGCGCTCGATGCCTTCGACGTCGTCGTTCTCGCCGGCCTTCTTGCCCACGGTGAAGGTGCCGGACAGCGCGTGCATGCCGATGGTGCGCGTCCAGCCGTGCCACAGGCGGGTCTCGTTGGCGACCAGTTCGAGCGTGCGCGACTTGGAGGTGGTGGTGTCGGCGTCGCGGAAATTGGCGCCGAAATTGAACGAACGCTGGTCGTCGCCCGGCATCGGAATCGAATACAGCGTGGACAAGGTCTTCAGGCGCTGCGCCAGCACCAGCTCGTTCTTCCACTTGTGGCCGCTGCGGTTGATCCAGCGCCGCTCCATGCCGGCGCGCACGCCCGCGCCGGTGTCGGTGCCGATGAAGGGGCCGCCGGTATAGATGGTGCGCTTGGCCGGCGCCAGCTGGACGGTGACATCGACCACGCCGTCCCTGGCTTCGTCCACGTCGGGCAGCACGTTGACCACCGAGAAGTAGTCGGCGCCGTTGAGCGCCTGCTGCAGCTGCAGCAGCTGGTCCTGCTGGAAATAGTCGCCGCGCTTGAACGGCACGTAGCGATCGAGAAAGCCGTCCTTGAACTGCGAGCCTTCGAAATGCACCTCGCCGTAGCGGTAGCGCTTGCCGGTCTCCCACGCCAGCGCGATGGTGGCGCTGCGCTCGCCGCGGTTGACCTCCACGCGATGGGTGACCATGCGGGCGGACAGGAAACCGTTGGCGGTGAGCGCACCGGCCAGCGCATCGCGCGTGGCGGTATAGGTGCCATGGTTGAGCTGCTGGCCCTTGAGCCGCTCGACCGCGCGCTCGGCGCGGCGCACCGCGGGAATCTTCATGGCCTCGTCGTCGAGCTTGACCTCGACCGCGCTGACCAGCACCGGCTGGCCCGGCTGCACGTGCAGGGTGACGCGCCAGTCGGCGCCGACCTGCTGGATCTCGCCGGTCGCGCTGGCCTCGTAGTAGCCGTAGGGTTCCAGCGCGGTGCGCACCTGCTCCGGCGCGCGCTCGAACAAGCGGCGCACTTGTGCTTCGCTCGCTTCGCGATTGGCGTATTGCGACAGCTCGACACCGGCGACGACGGGAGCCTTGAGCGTGTCGTCCACCCCATCCACCACCAGCTGCACGCCGGCCCGCGCGAACGGGCTCAGCAACAGCAGGGGCAGGGCGGCCAGGCCCAGGCGTCGCGGTCGGCGCATGTGGGGTTCCATCCGTTGGGGGCGGCAGGCGAAGGGGTCGCCTGCCCCGAGCTTAGCGGGTGGAGGTCAGACCGCAACCTCGCGCTGTCGTTCGTCGGTTGGAGTGAGCGCCAGCGAACCCCAACCGACGGCGGCGTCGCATCAACCGGCCTTGTCGCCTGCCTTGTGCGCGATCCACGCGCCGACCACCGCGGACACGTAGGGAATCGACTGCGCGCCGAGGATGAACATCCACAGCGTGCTTTCCACATAGTACGTGCCGTAGGCCATGCCCATGCCGACCACGCACAGCAGCAGCGCGATCGCCATCAGCATTTCCTCGCGCACCGGCGCGAACGCGGCGAAGTTGCTGCCGCCGAGGCGGCGGCTCTTGGCGGTCACCACGAACGAAGTCTTCTCGCGGGTCAGGCCGTGCAGGATGCCGCGCGCGATCGCATGCGACAGGCCCATGCTGGCCAGCGAGGCCATCAGCGTGTCGTACCAGCTGCAGGGCACGCGGGCGCGGTACAGCACGATGCCGAAGATCGCCTTGGCGAAGAAGAAGCCGATCACCGGTATCAGGAACAACTGCATCGGCAGGGTGAAAAGCTTCGGCGCCGCCACCATGCCGGCGGTCCAGAAGATCGCCATCAGGGTGAAGATCAGATGCAGCGCATCGGCGAACCAGCTGAACCAGCCGGTGAGGAAGTGGAAGCGCTGGCCCGCCGAGAGCGGTCCCTTGTGCGTCATCCAGTCCCAGCGGCCCTTGAGGATCTGCATGGCGCCGAAGGCCCAGCGGTAGCGCTGGCTCTTGTAGGCCTTGAAGTCCGCGGGAGTCAGGCCCTTGCCCATCAGCTCGTCGACATAGACCAGCTCGTAGCCGGCGTGCATCAGGCGCAGGCCGAGCTCCGCGTCTTCGCAGATGGTCCATTCGGACCAGCCGCCGGTACCCTCCAGGGCCGAGCGGCGCACCATGGTCATGGTGCCGTGCTGGATGATCGCGTTGCGCTCGTTGCGGTGGTGCATGCCGATGCGGAAGAAGCCGTCGTATTCCCACGCGGTCATGCGGCGGAAGCGGTTGTGCTCGAAGTCGCGATGCGCCTGCGGGCACTGCACCACGGCTACCTTCGGGTCGTGGAAGTGGCCGGTGAGCGTGGCCAGCCAGTCCTGGCGCACCACGTAGTCGGCGTCGATCACCGCCACCACGTCGGCGCGCGGATCGGTTTCCTTGAGGCCGAAGTTCAGCGCGCCTGCCTTGAAGCCGGGCCAGGGTTCCAGGTGGAAGAAGCGGAAGCGGTGGCCGAGCTTCTCGCAGTATTCCTGCACCGGCTGCCAGATCGCCGGGTCCTTGGTGTTGTTGTCGATCACCAGGACTTCGTAGTTCTCGTATTCCAGTGCCGCCAGCGAGTCGAGCGTGACGATCACCATCTCCGGCGGCTCGTTGTAGCAGGCCAGGTGGATCGACACGAACGGCTGCCTGGCCGGCGGGTCAGGGCGCAGCATGCCGGCGTGGCGCACCCACGAGCGGCGCCACAGCACTTCGGTGAACTCGAAGCCGTTGATCAGCAGGATGGCCAGGATGGCGATCTGCGCCGGGAACAGCAGGACCAGCATGGTCCAGTCGATCCAGCTCAGATAGAAATTGAAGGGCAGGGTGGCCGACCACACCACCAGGCCGCAGGCCAGCTGGATCAGCGCGGCGAAGAAGAAGCGGCCCATCAGCTTGAAGCGGCCGAAGCGGCGGCCGAACCAGACCATCGGCAGCAGGGCCAGCAGGCCGGCGGCGATCGCCTTCCACGGCCAGCCGGTGTCCTCGGTCACCGGGCCGGTGAACGGGAACTTGGGCTGGCGGTCGGCGTTGAACATGCCCCAATACGCTTCGGTGCGGCCGGCCAGCTTTTCCTTCCAGGGCTGGTCGAAGGCTTCCATCACGTAGTAGTCGATCTTCTGCTGCTTGGCCGCGTTGAACCAGTTGCGCAGGAAGATCGCCTCGTCCGACACCGAGGGCTGGGCATACTGGAAGCGGTCGCCGTTGGACGGCCAGCCGATCTCGCCGATCACGATGTGCTTGTTGGGAAACAGGCGCTGCAAGGCCTTGAAGCTGTCCATCGCCTCGCCGATGGCCGCCTCGCGGGATACGCCGTTCCAGTACGGAAACAGGTGGACCGTGATGAAGTCGACGTGATCGGCCAGCTCCGGGTACTTGGCCCAGATATGCCAGGGCTCGGCGATCGACACCGGCTGCTTGAGCGCGGCGCGGGCGCGGTCGGCATAGGCCATCAGCTGCTCGGGCGTGAGGTCGCCGCGGAACAGCACCTCGTTGCCGACGATCACGCGGGTGATCGAATTCGGATAGCGGCGGGCCTGGGCGATCAGCGCCTCCAGCTCCAGCTCGTTGTTGTCCAGGCGGCGGTCCATCCAGGCGCCGGCCATCACGTCCAGCCCTTCGCGCTCGGCCAGGCGGTGGACCTGGGGATTCTGCAGGGTGGAATAGGTGCGGATGCGCGAGGTGTAGCGACTGAGCAGCTTCAGGTCGCTCTCGATCTCGTCCTCGCTGGGGAAATCGTTCTTCAGCGGGTTCTGGTAGCGCTGGAAGGCGGAGAGGGCGAAGCCGCCGATCGGGCCTTTCCAGTCGTTCGGGCCGTGCGGGAGGTTGCCCCACCACCACAGGCCGACGTTCAGGGCCGCGACGATCAGCGCCAGCAGGATGGCTGAAAACAGCGTGGGCCGGCTGGGATGGGTGGCTGCTGCGTCGGTCGCGGTCAAGAACAATCCCCGTGGTTGCCTCTCACACGAGGCGCCAAAGCCTGAGGAGCTTACCGAGGCCGGGCAGCAGGCTCAATAAAGGCGTGCCCCAGGTGGTCAGCGCGAGGTCAGGGCGAGGACCTTGCCAGGCTGGCGTAGGTTGGGGTGAGCCGCAGGCGAACCCCAACGAAGGTGTGCCATTGCCGTGACGGCAGGCGAGCCCCAGGCCCCTGTTGGGGTTCGCCTGCGGCTCACCCCAACCTACGTCGTAGGACCTTCGGTCCTTACTTCAACAGCGAACGCAGCATCCAGGCGGTCTTCTCGTGCTCCTTAAGGCGCCCGGTCACCATGTCCGCTGTGCCCTCGTCGCCGGCCGCATCGGCCACCTTGATCGTTTCGCGGGAGGTATGGGCGGCGATCTCGTGGCCCTCGACCAGCTGGCCGACCATCTCCTTCCAGTCCGGCACGCCGGCTTCTTCCCTGATGGTGGTGAGCTTGCCGAACTGGCTGTAGGAGCCGGGGGCGAACACGTCCAGGGTGCGGATGCGCTCGGCCACTTCGTCGGCGGCCAGCCACAGCTCGTTGTACTGGGTCTCGAACATGGCGTGCAGGCTGTTGAACTGCGGGCCGGTGATGTTCCAGTGGAAGCTGTGGGTCTTCAGGTACAGGGAGTAGGTGTCGGCCAGCAGCTTGGAGAGGTGCTTGGCGACCTGTTCGCGATCTTTCTTGGCGATGCCGATATCGATAGCCATGGGCTACTCCTTCTGGATGAAAAGTCTGTCGTCGAGCTTAGCCGCGGGTCCTGTTAGGAAGAAATGAATGCTTCCGATCCGCCCGATAGCCATGGGCTATCGGGCCCGCGCTGCCGTTAGAATGTGCGGTCCGATGAGCGACACGCCTGCCTCCCGCCCCGTTCCGTCCGATGCCCGCCTGCGCACGCTGCGCCAGGCGCTGGACGGCGTTTCCAGTCGCGATTTCGGCCGTTTGCTGGGGCGCTGGCGCGGGCTGTCGCGCCGTGCCGACGAGAACAAGCTGGAGGCGCTGGCCGCCGACGTCGAGCGTTCCGCGGCAAAGCGCCGCGCCCGCGCCGCGGCCAAGCCGACGATCCGCCTGGACGAAGCGCTGCCGATCAGCGCGCGCGCCGACGAGATCGTCGAGCTGATCCGCCGCCACCAGGTGGTGGTGATCGCCGGCGAGACCGGCTCGGGCAAGACCACCCAGCTGCCCAAGCTGTGCCTGGCCGCCGGCCGTGGCGAGGCCGGCATGATCGGCTGCACCCAGCCGCGCCGCCTGGCCGCGCGCTCGGTGGCGCGCCGCGTGGCGGAGGAACTGGGTACCCAGCTCGGCGACCAGGTCGGTTTCCAGGTGCGCTTCAACGACCAGGTGTCCGAGCGCAGCCTGGTCAAGTTCATGACCGACGGCATCCTGTTGGCCGAGACCCAGGGCGATCCGTGGTTGTCGGCCTATGACACGATCATCATCGACGAGGCGCACGAGCGCAGCCTCAACATCGATTTCCTGCTCGGCTATCTGAAGCGGCTGGCGGTCAAGCGGCCGGACCTGAAGATCATCGTCACCTCGGCCACCATCGATACCGCGCGCTTCGCCGAGCATTTCGGCAACGCGCCGGTGGTGTCGGTGGAAGGCCGCGCCTATCCGGTCGATGTGCGCTGGCGCTCGCTGGACGCGCTGGGCGAGCGCCGCGGCCGCGACATGCAGCAGGGCGGCGCCGAGCACATCGCGGCGGTGCTGGACGAGCTCACCCGCGAGGATCCGCGCGGCGACGTGCTGGTGTTCCTGCCCGGCGAGCGCGAGATCCGCGACGCGCATCTGCTGCTGTCGCGCCGGCAGTACCGCGAGACCGAGATCCTGCCGCTGTACGCGCGCCTGTCCGCCGCCGACCAGGACCGCGTGTTCAAGCCCGGCACCAAGCGCCGCGTGGTGCTGACCACCAACGTGGCCGAGACCTCGCTCACCGTGCCGCGCATCCGCTATGTGATCGACTCCGGCCTGGCGCGCGTGAAGCGCTACAGCCAGCGCAGCCAGCTCGAGCGCCTGCACGTGGAACCGATTGCGCGCGCCGCCGCCGACCAGCGCAAGGGCCGCTGCGGCCGCGTCGGCCCAGGCATCTGCTATCGCCTGTACGACGAGGCGGACTACAGCGCGCGCGCCGCGTTCACCGATCCGGAACTGCTGCGCTCCTCGCTGGCCAACGTGATCCTGCGCATGCTGTCGCTGCAGCTGGGCGAGGTGGACGAGTTCCCGTTCCTGGAGGCGCCCGATCCGCGCGTGGTGGCGGATGGCTACCGGCGCCTCGCCGAGATTTCCGCGATCGACGAACACAAGCGCCTGACCGCGGTCGGCCGCACGCTGGCCAAGCTGCCGATCGACGTGCAGCTGGCGCGCATGCTGGTGGAGGCGAACCAGCTGGGCAGCCTGCGCGAACTGCTGGTGCTGGTGGCCTTCCTCAGCATCCAGGATCCGCGCGAGCGGCCGGCGGATGCGCGGCAGCAGGCGGACCAGGCGCATGCGCAGTTTGCGGATGCGAAATCGGATTTTGCCGGCGTGCTGAATCTCTGGCGCGCGTATGACGAGTCGCACAAGGAGCTGACGCAGTCGAAGCTGCGCGACTGGTGTTCGCGGCATTTCCTGAGCTTCATGCGGATGCGCGAGTGGCGGGAATTGCATCGGCAGCTGTTGCTGGTGGCCGAGGAGTTGGGATGGAGCCTTGCCGCTTCCGCGCCTGTCGGCACGGATGGAGTGCGGGGGGGGAAGGGTGCGCCCGTGCTGCACGCGAAGAAGCAGGCTTCAAATAAGCGTTCGGGCGAGCCCCGGCCCCTCACCCCAGCCCTCTCCCCGGAAGGGAGAGGGAGTGACGATGACGATCAGCGTCTCTATGAAGCCGTGCATCGCAGTCTGCTTGCCGGTCTGCCGACCCAGGTCGGACACAAAGACGAAAAAGGTCTCTATCGCGGCACCCGCGAGCGCCGTTTCCAGGTGTTCCCCGGCTCGGCCCTGGCGAAGGTGCCGCCGAACTGGATCTTCGCCGCGCAGATCCTCGATGTCGGCGGCAAGGTGTGGGGCATGATGTGCGCCCGCGTGGAGCCGGCGTGGATCGAGCAGCAGGCCGCGCATCTGCTCAAGGCCAGCTGCCGCGACGCGCACTGGTCGCGCAAGCGCGGCACCGTGGTGGCCTACGAGCAGGTGAGCCTGTTCGGCCTGACCCTGGTGGAGCGTCGCCCGGTCACCTTCCAGCAGCAGGATCCGCCACTGGCGCACGAGATCTTCCTGCGCGAAGCCTTGGCGCGCGGCGATATCGATGCGCGCGCCGACTTCGTGCGCGCGAATCTGCGCGTGATGGAAGACGCGTGGGGTATCGAGGCGAAGCAGCGCCGCGAAGGTTTGATCCGGCATGAGGACGAACTGGCTGCGTTCTTCGAGGGCAAGCTGCCGCAGGACATTGCCAGCAGCCGCGGGCTGGATGCGTGGTACAGCCGCGCGCGGCCGGCGGAGCAGGCGGCGTTGCGCTGGTCGCTGGACGATGTGATGGCGGGTGGGGCGGGTCTCGATCCGAAGGCGTTTCCTGCTTCGCTGGATATTCAACCGCAACGCTATCGCCTCGAATACCGCTTCGTCCCCGGCGACGACGCGGACGGCGTCACGCTGCACCTCCCGCTGGCGATGCTCAACGCATTGCCGGCCGCACGCTGTGAATGGCTGGTCCCCGGCCTGCTCGGCGAAAAGGTCGCCGAACTGATCCGCGGCCTGCCCAAGCCGCTGCGCCGCAACTTCGTGCCGGCGCCGGATTTCGCGCGCGCCTTCGTCGAAGCGGAAGCGCCGCGCGACGAACCATTGAGCAAGGCGCTGGCCGCCTTCCTCAAGCGCGCCACCGGCGTCGATATCGCCGCCGGCGAATTCGATCCCACCGCCTTGCCCGCGCATTTCCGCATGCGCTTCCGCCTGCACGACGAGAACGGCCGCACCCTCGCTGCCGGCCGCGACCTGGCCGCGCTGCGCGGCCAGTGGGAGGGGCAGGCGCGCGAGGCGTTCTCGCGCAAGACCGACCTGGAACTGACCCGCGAGGACGTGACGCGCTGGGATTTCGAGGACATCCCGGCGCAGGTGCGTTCCGACGGCGGGCTGATGGCTTTCCCCGCGCTGGTCGATCTCGGCGAGGCGGTGGCGCTGCGCGTGTTCGAGCGCAGCGACGAGGCGCGCGAGGCGCACCGCGGCGGCGTGGTGCGCCTGCTGCGCAACGCGCTGGCCAGCGAGATGAAGCAGGCGCGCCGCCGGCTGCCGGTGGGCAATCCGCTGGCGCTGAAGTACGCGCCGCTGGGCAGCGTGGACAGCCTGCGCGAAGACCTGGCCGAGGGCGGCTTCGCCGACCTGCTGGAACGCCACGCGCTGGACGCGCGCACGGCCGGCGCGTTCGAGGCGCTGCACACCCAGGCCAATCGCGAACTGTTCGGCGCGGCGGTGGAGCGGCTGAAGCTGGCCGAGCCCATCATCGAGGCGCAGGCCGAGCTGAAGCCCTGGCTGGAGCCGCCGCTGATCGGCTTCGCCCGTGCCAGCTACGACGATCTGCGCGAGCAGCTGGCGCATCTGCTGGAGCCGGGCTTCCTGCGCGAGCTGCCGACCGCGCGGCTGGCGCATTTCCCGCGCTATCTGAAGGCGATGCGCCTGCGCGCCGAACGCCTGCGCCAGGATCCGGCCAAGGACCAGCAGCGCATGCTGCAGGTGCTGCCGTACTGGCGCGAGTACCTGAAGCATCGCGCCGCCGGCGCCGAACCGGCCGCGCTGGCCGAGCTGCGCTGGCTGATCGAGGAATGGCGGGTATCGCTGTTCGCGCAGGAACTGAAGACCGCCGAACCGGTCTCGGCCAAGCGGCTGGCGCGCGCGCTCGAAGCCCTGGGCTGAAAACCGCGGCGCAGGTCCTAGAATGAGCGGTATTCGCTAAGGACATTCCGCATGGTCCAAGCCGCCCCCATCGCAGCTTCCAGCCTGGCCCAGTGGCGCGAGCGCGCCGTCGCGCCGGCGCCCGTGCTGGCCCAGGCGCTGGAAGCCTGCGCGGGGCATGCGGGCAACGAAGCCGAATGCGTGGACGTGCTCGACCTGCTGGCGATGCTCGGCTGCGATGCGCAGACCCAGGCCGCGGCGCTGTGGTTCGAGCTGGCGCGCAGCAAGCCGGAGACCTGGGCCGGGATCGAGCCATCGCTGCCGCCGGAGCTGCAGCGCCTGGTGCAGGGCCAGCTGGCCGCGGAGAAGGTCTGGGCATTGCATGCGCAGCAGGCGCCGCAGAGCGGCTCGGAAGGCCTGCGCCGCCTGCTGCTGGCGATCATCCGCGACCTGCGCGTGGTGTTCGTGCTGCTGGCGCGGCAGCTAGCACACATGCGCGCGGCCGGCGCGCTGCCGGAAGCCGAGCGCGTCGAGCTGGCGCGGCTGACCCGCGACATCCACGCGCCGCTGGCCAACCGCCTGGGTATCTGGCAGCTGAAGTGGGAGCTGGAAGACCTGGCCTTCCGCTACCTGCAGCCGGACACCTATCGACGCATCGCCAAGCTGCTGGACGAGCGCCGCGCCGACCGCGAAGGCTTCATCCGCGAATCGCTCGATCAGCTCAAGCGCTCGCTCGACGCCGCCGGCATCCGTGCCGAGCTGGCCGGGCGGCCCAAGCACATCTATTCCATCTGGAAGAAGATGCAGCGCAAGGCGCTGGAGTTCTCCGACCTGTACGACATCCGCGCGATCCGCGTGCTGGTCGGCAGCGTGGCGGACTGCTATGGCGCGCTGGGCGTGGTGCATACGCTGTGGCCGCACCTGCCGGGTGAGTTCGACGACTACATCGCGCGACCCAAGGGCAACGACTACCGCTCGCTGCACACCGCGGTGATCGGCCCGCACGGCAAGACGCTGGAAGTGCAGATCCGCACCCACGAGATGCATCGCGTCAATGAACTCGGCGTGGCCGCGCACTGGCGCTACAAGGAAGGCGGCAGCGCCGACAGCGAGTTCGAGGCGAAGATCGCCTGGATGCGCCGCCTGCTGGAGCCCAAGGCCGAGAGCGAAGGCGACCTCGCCGCCGAACTGCACACAGAGTTGATGGAGGACCGCGTCTACGTCCTCACCCCGCGCGGCGAGGTGATCGATCTGCCGCGCGGCGCCACCGTGCTGGATTTCGCCTATCACGTGCATACCGAGGTGGGACATCGCTGCCGCGGCGCCAAGGTGAACGGGCGCATCGTGCCGCTGACCCACCAGCCGCACAGCGGCGATCGCATCGAGATTCTTACCACCAAGCTGGGCGAGCCCAGCCGCGACTGGCTGTCCGCGCACCACGGCTATCTCAATACCTCGCGTGCCCGCGAGAAAGTGCGCGCCTGGTTCCGCCGCAGTGCGCACGACGCCAACCTCGCCGCCGGCCGCGCGATGTTCGAGCGCGAACTGAAGCGCCTGGCGCTGCCGGCGGCGGATCTCAATAAATTGCCGGTGCATTTCCATCTCAAGCAGCTGGACGACGTGCTGGTGGCGCTGGCGCTGGGCGAGATCACGCCCGGCCAGATCGCCCGCGCGCTGCAGGAGGCGGAAACGCCGCCGGCGGAGATGACCCAGTCGCAGCTGCCGGTCGCCTCGCGCCACGCCACGCTCGATCACAGCGCGCTGAGCATCGAGGGCGTCGGCAACCTGCTCACCACGCTGGCGCGCTGCTGCCAGCCGCTGCCGGGCGATCCGGTGCGCGGCTTCGTCACGCGCGGGCGCGGCGTGTCGGTGCATCGCGCCGATTGCGCCAGCCTGGCCCGGCTGGCGCGGCGCGATCCGGACCGGGTGATCGAGGTGGAGTGGGGCAAGGCCTCGGCGCAGGCCTACGAAGTGGACGTGGAAATCCGCGGCTACGATCGCAAGGGCTTGCAGAAGGACGTGACCAGCGTGATCAGCAATGCAGGCACCCACATCATCGCCTCGTCCAGCCGGGTGTTCGTGCGCACCGGCGAGGTGGAGATGCGCTTCACCCTGCGCGTGCGCGATTTCGAGCAGCTCTCGACCCTGCTGGCGCGCGTGGCCGCCTTGCCGAACGTGGTGGACGCCAAACGTATCGGCGGTGGCTGAAGACGCGCTTTTTCGGCACGCGGCGGCGGCCTGATGCGGTGCTAAGCTCGCGCGGTCGAAACGATTGCGTGGACCATGAACGGACGCAGAGACCAGCACGAATCCGATCCCCAGGGGCGCACGGAGCCCACCCTGGGCAATCTCGATCAGCTCGATGCCGGCAGCGCGCGCGAACAGCGTCCGCCGGACGACGGCCTGCCCAAGGTGACCCTGGACGCCGGCCAGCGCCGCGCCGCGGCCGCCAGCCATTCGCGCGACGCGCGGCCTGGTTCCGGCAGCCGCCGCGGCTGGATCTGGCCGCTGCTGCTGCTGGTGGCGATCGGCGTCGGCGTCACTTTCTATCTGCAGCAGGACCGCGTGCGCGGCATGCTGCCGACGACGGAGCTCAACGACGTGCTCGGCCGCGCCGAGCAGGCGCTGCACGACGGGCGGCTGGACGGCAACGACGGCACCAGCGCGCGCGAACTGTTCGAGGCGGCCCGCGCGCTGGAGCCGGACAACGACCGCGCCCGCGACGGCCTGCGCAAGGTCGGCCTGGCCGAGGTGGCCAAGGCCGACGCGGCACTGGCCGCCGGCAAGACGGACGAAGCGGAACAGGCCACCAATGCCGCGCGCGAACTGCTCGGCGGCGGCAGCGACGTCGATCGCCTCGCCCAGGCCATCGCCAAGGCGCGCGGCGCCAATTTCGAGGCCGGCGCGCTGGTCGACCAGGCGCAGCAGGCGATGAGCGCGGGCCGCCCGGCGGATGCGGGCGCGCTGTACAAGCGCATCCTCGCCGCCGATCCCGGCAATGCGGTGGCGGCGCATGGCCTGGACAAGGTCGGCGACGCGCTCGCCGCGCAGGTGCACAAGGACATCGACGCAGGCGACCGCGCCGCTGCCGGCGCCGATGTCGACCGCCTCGCCGCGCTGCTGCCCAATTACGGCGAACTGCCCGCGCTGCGCGCCGCGCTGGTGCAGGACCAGAAGGAAGACGACGGCCAGCTGTCCGAGGCGATCCGCCTGGGCCAGGCGGCGCTGCGCGCCGGTCGCATCACCGGCACCGGCAGTGATACGGCGCTGGCGCACTTCAAGGACGCGCTGGCGCTGGACCCGGACAACGCACAGGCCAAGGCCGGGCTGGGCCAGGTCGCGCAGGCGCTGGTGGTGCAGGCCAATGCAGCGCTGGACAGCGGCGACGCGGCCCAGGCCAGCCGCCTGCTGGACCAGGCCACCGAGCTGGCGCCGAAGTCGGCGGAACTGGCGGCGGCGCGCGCGCACCTGGGCGATGCCTCCCGCCATCCCGGCAGTGGCGGCATGGTGCCCGGCGAGCTGCCGCAGGCCGACGCGCAGGCCCAACTCACCCCGCAGCAGACCGCCGAGCTGGCGCAACTGGTGCGCCAGGCGGAAGCGGCGGCGCGCGGCGGCAAGGTCATGCTGCCGCCGGGCGAGAGCGCGTACGACCTGTATCGCCGCGCGCTGGCCATCGACGGCAACGACGAAGCGGCGCGCCGCGGCCTGCAGGAGCTGCCGTCCACGGTGGTGCAGCAGTTCAACCAGGCGCTGTCCGGCGGCAATCTGCAGCAGGCCGGCGAGCGTCTCAACGACCTGGCCGACCTGGCGCCCGGCGAAGCCGGCCAGGCCGAACTGCGCCAGCGCCTGGCCAATGCCTGGATGGACCAGGCCGAGGAACATCTCGGCGCCGGCGATCGTCCCGGTGCGGCGCAGGCGCTGGAGCACGCGCGCAAGCTGGCGCCGGGCAATCCGCGGCTGAGCAGCATCACTGCGCGCCTGCAGGGCGGCGGCTGAGCCGACGGCCATGCGCGTCCTGGTGTTCGGCGCGAGCAGCCAGATCGGCCACTTCCTGCTGCCGCGGCTGCGCGAGCGCGGCGCGGAAGTGCTGGCGGTCAGCCGCCGTCCGCGCGACACCGCCGGCATCACCTGGCTGCGCGGCGATCTTCCGCACGATGTGCCGGCGGTGCGCGAGCTGTCGGCGATCGTCAGCTTCGGCCCCCTGCAGGGGCTGGCCGACTGGATGCTGGGGGCGGACTTCGACGGCGCGCCGCGCGTCATCGCCACCAGTTCGATGAGCGCGGAAACCAAACGCGATTCCGCCGTGCCGGCCGAGCGCGCGCTGTCGCGCCAGCTGCGCGATGCGGAAGAAGCGCTGGCCGCGATCTGTGCGCGCCGCGGCTGCGCATGGACGGTGTTCCGGCCCACCCTGGTCTACGGCGCGGGCATGGACAAGAGCCTTACCCCGATCGCCCGCCGCGCGGTGCGCACGCGGGTGTTCCCGCTGCCGGCCGGACGCGGGCAGCGCCAGCCGGTGCATGCGGACGACATCGCCCACGCGGTGCTGGCTGCGCTGGATACGCCGCTGGTTGCCGGCAAGGTCATTCCGCTGGGCGGCGGCGAACGCCTGCATGCCGGCGAGATGTTCGCCCGCGTGCGGCGCAGCCTGCCGGTGGCGACCCTGCCGGTGCCGCTGCCGGCCTGGCTGCTGCGGCTGGGCCGCCACGCGGTGCCGCGCCTGCGCGGGCCGCTGGACCGGCTGGACAGCGACCTGATCGCCGACAACAGCGCCGTGCAGCAGCTGCTCGGGGTTTTCCCGCGGCCGTTCCGGCCGGATGCGGCGTGCTGGGGGATGACTGATGACTAAAGCCCCTCTCCCGTCGGGAGAGGGGTTGGGGTGAGGGTACGGGCGGAGTGGGGCGTTGCACTCCGGCCGGACCCTCATCCGGCTGCCGCCACCTTCTCCCGGAGGGAGAAGGGTCCAAGGTTGGGGACTGAGCGTCCTTCAAACCGCTGCGCCATGCCACGCCATCGCCCCAAACCCCCGCCCGCATTCATATGCGCGCCGGGAAGCAGGCCCTATGATCGACCCCTTATCGTTCAGGATTCCCCCACGTTGGCCTTTCTGACCCGACTCCGCTCGCTCGCAAGCGCTATCTGGCCCTGGGTGCGCATTCCCTTCTGGATCGGCCTGGGCCTGTTCTTCGGCTTCGTGCTCCCCTACACGCTGGTGCTGAACAAACGCGTGCAGGATCGCTTCAACGACCTGGTCTTCGCCGTCCCCACCCGCGTCTACGCCCGTCCGCTGCCGCTCGAAGCCGGCGCGCCGATGACGCCGGGCGCGCTGGAGCTGGAGCTGACCTTCGCCGGCTACGGCAATGACGGCCACGGCCAGGTCGCCGGCACCTGGGCCAAGGACGGTTCCAGTTATGTGATTTCCTCGCGCGGCTATGCCGGTCCGGACGGCGGCGAGCTGCCGCACCGCATCCGCGTGACGCTGGGCAAGAACGCGGTGGCGTCGGTGAAGGACGCCGCCAGCGGCAAGGCGCTGGACCTGGCGCACCTGGATCCGGCGCGCATCGCCACGGTGTATGGCTCGCAGCAGGAAGAGCGTCGCATCGTGCGCCTG
Organism: Dyella marensis; assembly: GCF_900112865.1. Lineage (GTDB taxonomy): Bacteria > Pseudomonadota > Gammaproteobacteria > Xanthomonadales > Rhodanobacteraceae > Dyella_D > Dyella_D marensis_A. Next base: position 30,626 of record NZ_FONH01000032.1, read on the forward strand.
GCCGACGTGCCGCCGATGCTGATCGCCGGCCTGCAGGCGGTCGAGGACCGCGACTTCAAGCACCACATCGGCATCGACTTCAGCGCCATCCTGCGCGCCAGCTTCGCCAACCTGCGCGCCGGCCACACCGTGCAGGGCGGCTCGACACTGACCCAGCAGCTGGTGCGCAACCTGTTCCTGGACCGCGATCAGAACATCACGCGCAAATTCAACGAAGCGCTGATGTCGATCCTGATCGAAGCGCACTACGACAAGGGCCGCATCCTGGAGGCGTACGTCAACCAGGTGTTCCTCGGCCAGCAGGGCGGGCAGGCGGTGCACGGCTTCGCCGCGGCTTCGGAGTTCTATTTCGGCCGGCGCATGGAAGACCTGCGTCCGCAGGAAATGGCCCTGCTGATCGGCATGGTGAAGGGCCCCAGCTTCTACGATCCGCGCCGCTATCCCGAGCGCGCGCTGTCGCGCCGCAACCTGGTGCTGGAGCAGTTCGCCGGCACCGGCCTGCTCACGCCGGAGCAGGCCAAGGCGGCCGAAGCCACGCCGCTGGGCATCGTCAGCAACGGCCAGCTGCCGCATAACCGCTTCCCGGCCTTCATGCAGCTGGTGCGCGCGCAGATCACCAACGACTTCGACGATGCCACGCTCAGCGCCGGCAACTTAAGCATCTTCACCACGCTCGATCCGGCCGCGCAGTTGTATGCCGAGCAGGGCATCGCCACCGCGATGGGCGGCCTGGGCAAGCGTGGCGAGGCGGCGCAGGCCGCGGCGGTGGTCACCGAGGCGCAGACCGGCAGCGTGCTGGCCATCGTCGGCAGCAAGGATCCGGGCGACCAGGGCTTCAATCGCGCGATCGATGCGCGCCGCTCGATCGGCTCGCTGATCAAGCCGCTGGTGTACCTGGTGGCGCTGGCGCAGCCGGAACGCTGGAACCTCGGCTCGCCGGTCGAAGACACCCCGATCAGCATGCGCCAGCCCGACGGCACGCAGTGGACGCCGAAGAACGACGAAGGCGACGTGCACGGCTCGGTGCCGATGGTCGACGCGCTGGTGCATTCGTGGAACCTGGCGACGATCCACCTGGGCCTGGAAGTGGGCCTGCCGCGGATCAAGTCGTTCCTGGAATCGTTCGGCCTGGAAGACGTCAATCCCAGCCCTTCGCTGCTGCTCGGCGCGCAGGGTATTCCGCCGCTGCAGGTGGCGCAGCTGTACCAGTACATCGCCGCGGACGGCCATGCGCTGCCGCTGGTCGCGGTGCGCGGCGTGGTCGACGCCGACGGCAAGACGGTCAAGCGCTACGAGGTGAAGACCGGCAAGGGCGAATACCAGCTGGCCGTGCGCCAGGTGACCTGGGCCATGCAGCAGGTGGTGCGTTCGGGCACCGCGGCGGCGATCGGCAAGACCCTGCCCAGCCTCAATGCCGCCGGCAAGACCGGCACCAGCAACGAGATGCGCGACAGCTGGTTCGCCGGTTTCACCGGCGATCACCTGGCGGTGTTCTGGATGGGCCGCGACGACAACAAGCCGAGCGGCCTTTACGGCGCCACCGGCAGCCTGCGCGCGTGGCAGGAGCTGTTCCGCAAGCTGCCGTCGAAGCCGTTGTCCGCCGCTCCTGGCGAAGGCCTGGAGATGGCCTGGATCAATCCGACCGACGGCAAGCGCACCGATCCGTCCTGCGAGGGCGCGCGGCAGATCCCGGTGGTTGCGGGTACCCTTGCGCAGGATTCCGAAGGCTGCTTCTGGCAGCGTGTCCAGAACTGGTTCGGCGGCGACGACAATAAGTCGCCGGCGCCGGCCTCCACCGCTCCCATCCGAGATTGATCATGTCGTACCGCCGTCTGCTCCTCGCTTCCACCGTGCTGGCCACGCTTGCGCTGGCCGCGTGCAACCAACCCAGCGCGCCGTCGCAGGCCACCCGTCCGACGCGCTCGGACGGGGACATCCTGGCTTCGATCCAGGCGGCCGGGGACAAGGAGAAGTCGGTGATCGACGTGCATCCGCTGCGCGATCCGGGCGTAGCGTCGCTGCAGGACGCGGCGCAGGCGGATGTGCGCACGGGGCAGTTCGATGCGGCGGCAGCGAAGCTGGATTCGGCGATCAAGCTGAGTCCGAATTCGCCGGATCTGTTGCAGGATCGCGCGGAGCTGGCGATTCGCCTGAAGGATTATTCGGCGGCCGAACAGCTCGCGCGCAAGTCATGGGAGATCGGGCCGCGGCTGGGACCGCTGTGCGCGCGCAACTGGCAGACGATCCAGGAGTTGCGCGATCGTGCCGGCGATCAGGCGGCTGCCGCGACTGCCGGCAAGTGGGTCAAGCAGTGCCACGTGGAAGGCGTGCCGCGCTATTGAGCGCCTGTCGTAGGTTGGGGTGAGCCGCAGGCGAACCCCAACGGACCTTTCCAGGTGGCGCGATGTTGGGGTTACGGGCTGCATCGGCAGCCCGCCCTTCGGGCCATCCGCTACGCGGATGTTCGCTACGGCATCCTGCCTTCGCAGTCGCCTGCGGC
>NZ_FONH01000012.1 GCF_900112865.1 Dyella marensis
CATCTGCATGGTGAAGGGAATCAGGCTCCAGAAGCCGTCGCCGAAGGCATTGACGGTGACGGCGGGCGTGGCGCCGAAGGCCAGGGCGGCGGCGGCGACCAGGATCACGCCGAGCGCGGCGAACACCCACGCATCGGGAAACCAGCGCTCGGCCCAGGCGGAGCTGCGCAGGGCCGCGCGGGCCAGTGCACCTTCGTTCGCATTTTGCATCGACGTTTCTCCCCGCGATGACGTAAGCCCCTCTCCCTCCCGGAGAGGGGTTGGGGTGAGGGTACGGCCGGAGCGCAAGGGTGAAGTGCACCGCTCCGCCCGCACCCTCATCCGGCTGCCGCCACCTTCTCCCGGTGGGAGAAGGGTTCAACCGTGAAGATTGAGGCCAGATCCAAACGTGGGGATGGTGGATGAGTGCTGGAGCAGCGGCAATACGATCTTCGTCGTCAACCCTTCGCGCGCTGCTTGAACAGCGTGATGATCGCCACGCCGAGCAGGATCACCGCCATGCCGGCGATGTCGTAGGGGCCGACATGCTCGCCGGCCAGCAGCACGCCGAACAGCACCGCCACCGGCGGGTTCACATAGGCGTAGCTGGTGGCCACCGCCGGGCGGGCGTGCTTGAGCACGTAGAGATAGGCGCTGAAGGCGATCAGTGAACCGAACAGCACCAGGTAGCCGACGGCGAGCGTGGCGTGCAGGGTCGGATGCGCCGGCAGCCGCTCGCCGGTGCCGAAGCCGACCAGCAGCAGGGCCACGCTGGCGCAGAGCATCTGCGCGGCGGTATTCATCGGGCCGGCGGGCATGTCCTGGCGCTTGCTCCAGATCGAGCCGAAGGCCCAGCTGGCCGCGGCCACGATCAGCGCGATGGCACCGATGCGCGAGGCCGACAGGCTGCTGCCCAGGTTGAGCACCACCACGCCGGCGAAGCCGATCACCAGGCCCAGTGCCTCGCGTCCGGACGGCCATTGCCCGTACATGCCCGAGAACAGCGCGGCGAACAGCGGCATGCTGGCCACCGCCACCGCGGCGATGCCCGAGCTCACGCTCTGCTCGGCGAAGCAGACCAGGCCGTTGCCGAAGCCCAGCAGCAGCACGCCGGTGACGGCGGCGTTGCGCCACTGGCGTGTGCTGGGCATGGCCACGCCGCGCAGGCGCAGGAAGCCGAACAGCAGCACGCCGGCAAACAGGAAGCGGATGCCGGCGAGCAGGAACGGCGGATAGCTTCCCAGCGCGTAGCGGATGCCGAGGTAGGTGGAACCCCAGATGATGTACAGCGCGAACAGCGCGAGCGGAATCATCACGCGCGTGTCGGTGAACGGGCCTTGCGCCGCGCGGGCGGCGTTGGAGACGGACTGATCGGTCATGGCGGGGATGGCGCGAGAGGGTGGGCGCGACGGCTAGTCTGGCGATCCAGCAAGATAATGCGCTGTCAGGACGGCGAGTAGCGAGCGGTTTGCAAGGCTACCTTGAGGCGCGATCAAGCCGGGCGCGGATCGGCCCGTTTTAAGCTCAGGCCGAAGCCCGCCGCCGCTCGCGCGCCAGCAGCTCGCGCTTGCGCTCCACGCCCCAGCGCCAGCCGCCGATCGAGCCGTCCTCGCGCACCACGCGGTGGCAGGGCACGATCAGCGCCACGCGGTTGTTGCCGCAGGCCTGGCCTACCGCGCGGGCGGCCTTCGGGATGCCCAGTTCCGCGGCGATTTCGCCATAGCTGCGCGTGCTGCCGGCGGGAATGCGGGTGAGGGCGTCCCACACCCGCCACTGGAAGGCGGTGGCGGCGACGTCCAGCGGCGGCAGTGCCGGTGCGGCGGCGTCGGTCCAGCCCAGTTCCGCGGCGATGCGTGCGATCACCGCGTCCAGCCATTCCTCGCGGCCGGCGTCGACTCGCTCGAGTTCCGCCTGGGGGAATTCCCCGCGCAGCCGCTGTTCCAGCTCGCCATCGTCGTCGCCCAGCGTCACCGAGCAGATGCCGCGCGCGGTGGTCGCCACCAGCAGGCGGCCCAGCGGCGTGTCGGTGGTGGTGTAACGGATGCTGGCGCCCAGACCGCCGGCGCGGTAGCTGGCGGGGGTCATGCCGAGCAGGCGGTTGCTGTGCTCGTAGACGCGGCTGCCGGAGCCGAAGCCGGCGTCGTAGACCGCGTCGGTGACCGCCGCGCCGTCGCGCAACGACGCCTTGAACTGGCCGAAGCGCCGGGCGCGGTGGTACTCGGCCGGGCTCATGCCGTAGCGGCGGCGGAAGGCGCGCTGCAGATAGGTGGGGCTGAGTCCGGCGGCCTCGGCCAGGACCTCGAGGCTGGGTGCCTGCTCGGCGCGCTCGATCAGCGCGCGGGCGCGTTCGAGCGCGGCTTCGGTGCCTTGGCGATGATTCATCGGAACGGTGCGGATGTCCATGCCATCAGGCTAGCCATCCGGTGCGGGCGGGACTATCCGCTTCTTGCGCGACCATGCTCGGCAGGCGCGGGCTCGGCAGGCGGGGCTCAGTGGGCCGCGTGATGGTGGGTCTGGTGCAGCACCACGAACTCGCCTTCCAGGACCTCCGGCTGGCGCGCGTCCATGCCGGCGCGCGCGGCACCGGCCGAGGCATTACTCTTTCGGGTCCAGTGGCGCAGGGCCAGCCATACGCCGCCGCCGACCAGCAGCACGCCGGCCACGACCAGACCGAACACCAGCAGCACGCCCACCAGCGCCACGCCGACTAGCAGCGACAGGGCACGGACCAGCGGGTGGCGGGAACGACGCGGAGACGGCAGCGTGAAGCGCATGTGTTAAAAATCCGTGTGGTAAAATCAATGACTTACGCGCGTAACGATGGGGCTTTCACGCCCGAGAGACAAGTGCCGATGGATACAACCGCCCCCGCCCCGCCGCTCTGCCGCCTGGACGACATCCCCGATGGCGAGGCGATCGCCGTGGACGCCGCGCTGCCGGAAGGGGAGGAAAGCCTGATCGTGATCCGCCGCGACGGCGTGGCGCACGCCTATCTCAATATCTGCCCGCATGCGGGACGGCGGCTCGACTGGGCGCCGGGCAAGTTCCTGGTCAAGGACGGCGTGCTGGTCTGCGCCGCGCACGGCGCCAGCTTCAACACCGGCGACGGGCTGTGCATCGGCGGGCCTTGCCGCGGCGAGCACCTGCACGCGGTGGCGGTGGCGGTGGTGGACGGCGAAGTTCGCCTGGACTGACTCAGCGGAACATCAGGTTGATCGCCACCAGGGTGATCAGCAGCACCATCGCGGTCAGCGGCAGGCCCACGCGCAGGAAATCCTTGCCGCGGTAGCCGCCGGGGCCGGCCACCATCATCAGGGCGGGATGGCCGGAACTGAGCAGGAAGGTGTTGGACGAGGACACCGCCACGATCAGCGCATACGCCGACGGATTGCCGCCGGTGGCCACCGCCACGCTGATCGCGATGGGCACCATCATCACGGTCGCGCCGACATTGGACATCACCTGCGAGAACAGCAGGGTGAGGATCGCCAGCGACAGCTGCAGCACATAGGGCGAGGCATTGCCCAAGTGCTGCAGCACTTCCTGCGCCAGCCACGCGGCGGTGCCGGTGGCGTCCATCGACCAGCCCAGCGGGATCAGGCAGGCGGTGACGAAGATGGTCTTCCAGTTGATCGCCTTGTAGGCCTCGTCCATGTTCAGCACGCCGGTGAGCAGCATGCCGATGGCGCCGGTCATCATTGCCACCGACAGGTCCAGGTGGGTGAACAGGGCCAGACACTTGGCCAGCACGAAGAAGCCCACCGCCTGCCAGATCTTGCCGGGGCGCTGTTCTTCCTTCGGGATGTCGGTGACCACCACCAGGTCCTTGTCCTCGCTGGCCAGCGCCAAGTCGCGCCAGCTGCTGTGCAGCACCAGGGTGTCGCCGGCGCGCAGGCTGACCGCGCGCACGTCGTCACGGAACACCTGGTCGCCGCGGTTCACCGCCAGCACCGAGATGCCATGGCGCTTGCGCAGGCGCAGCTCGCCCACGGTCTGCTTGATGAAGCGCGAGCTGGGCGGGATCACCGCCTCGGAAATACCGGCGCGGCTGGGATTGAACAGCTCGCCCAGCTGGCGCATGCGCGGCGACAGCTTGCACAGCTGGTTGTTGGCGAACTGTCCGAGCTGCTCGCGCGGACCGAGCACGCCCAGCACCGAACCCACCCAGATCACATGGTCCACCGGTGGCGCCATGCGCGCCTCGGTGCCGCTCTTGATCGCCAGGATCAGCGGCGCGCCGTACAGCTGCTCGACCTCGCCGATGCTCATGCCGACCAGCGGGCTCTCCGCGGTGACGGTGAGCTCGGCGGTCTCGCCGCCGATGCCGTAGGTGTCGGCGAAGTAGCTCTCGGTGCGGCCCGGCGTCACTTTCAAGCGCTCGTCCTCGCGCTCGGGCAGCAGCCTGGACGTGAACAGATAGAAGAACAGCACGCCGAACAGCGCCAGCGCGAGGCCGATCGGGGTCACGCTGAACAGGCCGAACTTCGGGATGGTATGCGCGCCCGGCGGCAGGTTGGCGTTCGCGCTCGCGATCAGGTCGTTGAGCACGATCAGCGGCGAGTTGGCGATCAGCGTGGTGTTGGTGGCGGTAAGGATGCAGAACGCCATCGGCAGCAGCAGGCGCGACAGCGGCACGCCGGTGCGCGCGGCCAGGCGGCTGGTCACCGGGATCATCAGCGCTGCCAGCGCCTGGCTGGGAATCACCGCGCTGAACAGGCTGGTGACCAGGTTGATCACCACGCCCAGGCGCGATTCCACGCCGCGCGCCATGCGCATCACGAAGTTGGCGGTCAGGCCGAGCACGCCGGCGCGGTCGAGCCCCGCGCCCATGATCATGATCGCGATGATGGCGATCACCGCGTTGCCGGCGAAGCCGTTGAACACGCGGTCGGAGGGGATCAGGCCGGTCAGGCCGATCACCACCACCACCAGCAGCGCCACCATGTCGGCGCGGATCCACTCCAGCACCAGCATCAGCATGGTGAAGCCCACCAGCCCGAGCACCAGGATCATTTCGGGGGTGAGCGAGAGTCCCACTAGCTGGCTTCCTGTCGGACCAGAGGGCGAGGGTGGATGGAGTTGGGCAGTGCCTGCATCACGCTGCGAAGACTCGTCCCTGTTTTTAGCAGGCCGGCTCTGGTCGGCTTGCTTTGGTCGGCGAGTATAGGCGTTGCGGCTGCTGCACTGGTGAATCGGAGCCGTCCCTGGGGGTGGGCCGCGTGCTAGACACGGCGATACAGCAGATCCCACACGCCATGGCCCAGCTTCAGGCCGCGCCGCTCGAAGTGGGTCTCGATGCGCCACGCCGGCTTCTCGGCGTACTGGCCGGGGCCGATGTCGTTGCGCCAGTCGGGGGCGGCCTCCATCACGTCGAGCATGTATTCGGCATAGGGCTGCCAGTCGGTGGCCAGGTGCAGCAGGCCGCCCGGAGCCATGCGCGAGGCGAGCAGGGCGACGAACGGCGCCTGCACGATGCGGCGCTTGTTGTGGCGCTTCTTGTGCCAGGGATCGGGGAACCAGATGCGCGCCTCGGCCAGCGTGCCGGGGGCGATCTCGTGTTCCAGCACTTCCACCGCGTCGTGCTTGTACAGCCGCACATTGGCCGCGTCGCGCGCGGCCAGCGCATTCATCAGGCGTCCCACGCCCGGGCCGTGCACCTCGATGCCGAGGTAGTCGCGCGCCTGATCGTGCTCGCTGGCCCAGGCCAGCGCCTCGCCGTTGCCGAAGCCGATCTCCATCACCAGCGGCGCGCTGCGGCCGAAGCGCGCGGCGTAGTCCTGCACGCTGCCGCTGTAGTCGATGCCGAAGCGCGCCCAGTGTTCGTCGAAGGCGCGCTGCTGCGCCGGCGTCATGCGGCCCTCGCGCAGCACGAAGCTGCGGATGCGGCGCAGGTACGGGGCGGTGTCGTCGTCGGTGCGGTCGCTCATGCGGGGCCTGGCTCTCGATGAAAGGGCGCCCGGTCGGTGACCGGGCGCCCCAGGGGTGTGACAGCGGCGGAGCGTTCGCCCCGCCGGAGCTCAGCCGATCGTGCCGTCGATCGGGCTCGACGCCGAGGCGTAGCGCTTGCGCGGGATGCGGCCGGCGCGGAAGGCGGCGCGGCCGGCTTCGATCGCCAGCTTCATCGCGTGCGCCATCAGCACCGGATCGCGGGCGCCGGCGATGGCGGTGTTCATCAGCACGCCGTCACAGCCCAGTTCCATCGCGATGGCCGCGTCCGAGGCGGTGCCGACGCCGGCGTCGACGATGATCGGCACCTTGGCCTGCTCGATGATCTCCAGCAGGTTGTAGCGGTTCTGGATCCCCAGACCCGAGCCGATCGGCGCGGCCAGCGGCATCACCGCCACGCAGCCGATCTGTTCCAGGCGCCGGGCCAGGATCGGGTCGTCGCTGGTGTAGACCATCACGTCGAAACCGTCGGCGACCAGGGTCTCGGCGGCCTTGAGGGTTTCCACCACGTCGGGGAATAGGGTGCGCTCGTCGCCGAGCACTTCCAGCTTCACCAGCTTGTGGCCGTCCAGCAGCTCGCGCGCCAGCTTGCAGGTGCGCACCGCGTCGACCGCGTTATAGCAGCCGGCGGTATTGGGCAGCAGGGTGAATTCGTCCGGCGGCAGCGCGTCGAGCAGGCTGGGCTGGCTGGCGTCCTGGCCGATGTTTACGCGGCGGATCGCCACGGTCACGATCTCCGCGCCGGCGGCCTGGCTGGCGCGGCGGGTCTCGTCGAAATCCTTGTACTTGCCGGTGCCGGTGAGCAGGCGCGAGCCGTAGCTCTTGCCGGCAATGATCAAGGGATCGGCGACGTCGTGGGTCTTGGTGTTCATGGGGTCTCGAGGGCGCGGGGAGAGGGGCGGGGCATCAGCCGCCGCCGATGGCGTGCACAATCTCCACCTGGTCGCCCTCGGCGAGGACCCAGCGGATGTGCATGCTGCGGGGGACGATTTCGCGGTTCACTTCCACCGCCACGCGGCGGTCGCCGTAGCCGGCTTCCTGCAGCAGTTGGGCGACGGTGATGGCGTTGGCGCAGTCGCGTGGGCTGCCATTGAGCATGATCTGCATCGCGGCATTGTAGCCGCTGCGACGGCGATGCCCAAAAAGAGAGCCCGGCGTGTGCCGGGCTCGTGGGCGATCAGTTCTGGTGCTCGTCCTTGCCGCGCGGCGGCCGGTGCTCGCCGCCGCGGTTCTGGTTCTGGGCCGGCTGCGGGCGGGCCTGTTCGCGCTGCTGCGGCGGCTGCGCCTGCGGCGGGTTGGGCCGCTCGTAGGCCGGGCGGGCCTCGCGCAGGCTGGGCTGCGGCATCGGTTCGGCCCGCTGCGGCGGCGCGCGCTCGATCCGCTGCTGCTGCACGGGTTCGCTGCGCTCCTGGCGGAACGCGGGCTGCTGCTGCGGCTGGGGCTGCGGCGCCTGGCGGAACTCGCGCTGGGCGGGGTTCTCCTGAGCTGGCTGGCGCTGGACCTGGCGCTCGTCCTGGCGGTTCAGCGGCTGGTCGAAGCGCGACGGGCGCGAATCGGCGGGCGCGGCGCCGGGCTCGTCGCGGCGGTTGAAGCGCGGCGCGTCGGGCAGATTGCGCGGCTGCGGCGTGGCTTGCGGCTGGGCCTGCGCCTGGCGGGCGCGGTCCTGCTCGGGGCTGGTCACATAGCTGACGCCGGGGCGCGGATTGTTGTTGAGCCGGTTGTCAGGTCGGCTGTTATCAGGCCGGCTGTTATCAGGCGTGTCGTCGCTGCGGATCGGCTGCCCGCCGTCGCGGCGGTTCTGCCACGCGGCGCGGTCGCCGGCGTCGGGATGGGCGAAGCGGGCCGACGGCAGTTCATTCGGGCGCAGGTCGGGGCGCGCGTTCGGCGGATTCGCGCCGTTGTCCGGGCGGCCGGTATCCGGGCGGTTGTTGGCCTCGAAGCGGCGCGGCGCGTTGTCGGCGGGCGCCGCGTTGTTGTCCGCACGACTGCCGACCGGCGGCAGGCGCGCCGGCACGGTGGCGGCGGTATCGCGCCCTGGCATCGGACGGCCCGGGCCGGCGCTGCCGAGCACGCGCACGTTCGACGGCTGCGCCGCCGGCATGCCCGGACGCTGGCCTAGGCGGTTCGGCCGCACATCGTCGGCCACCGGACGCCCCGCTGCATTGACCGGCGGCGCGCGGCGCGCGACCACCTCGCGCTGGAAGCCGGCCGCCGGCAGCGGACGGGCATTGGCCGGGCGCGGCGGCGCGAAGCTGGCGCGGCTCGGCTGGATCGCCACGCCACGGGTCAGCACCGGCGCCGCGGCGAACTGGCGCGGGTCGCCCTGCACCAGGTTGCGCCGCACGTTCTGCGCGCTGGCGAAGCTGCGGCCCGGCACCGCGCTGAAGGCGTGCGGCGCGCCGCGGTTGGCGTAGGCGACGTTCGGCGCCGGGCGCCCGTTGCGGAAATAGTTGTACTGGTTGTTGATGTTGTTGATCACCGTGGTGCGGTTGACGTTGCGCACATAGATATTGGTGACGTTGACGTTGGTGTAGTAATGCCGGCTGGCGCGATACCAGGGGTTGTAGACCTCGCGCGGGCCCAGCGGGAACCAGCCCACCGGCGCACCGCCGCCAATGCCGATCGACACGCTCCAGTTGCCGCCGCCGACGAAGGCGACCAGCGCCGGCGCATATACCGGGCGTACCGCGACCGGGCCGGGGACCCAGCCCCAGCGGCGGCCGACATAGGCCCAGCGGCCGTAATGGAACGGGGCGAAGCCCCACGGCGCGTCGTCGACCCAGGTCCAGCCCCAAGGCGCGACCCAGGCCCAGTGGCCGTCGCGGTACGGCGCCCAGTCCACTGCCACGTTCGACGGGTACCACACCGCGCCGTAGTCGGGGTCGGTCTGCCAGTCGCCGTGATCGTCCAGGTCCTGGTAGCCGACCACCTCGTCGGAGACGTAGCGCCGGCTCGGCGAGTTCGCATAGCGCTGGTCGCGCTGGTAGCACCAGTCGTCGAAGGCGTCGCCGCGGTCGCCGATGTCTTCCAGCGAAACCTGGTTCAACGCGGAATCGGCGATGACGTAGCGCGTGCCCGCGTTGACCCGGCGCTGCGCGTTGTTCTCGCCGTACAAGGTCGCCTGGCCACGGAACACGGTGACGTCGGTGGTGCGGCCGTCGCGGTCGATGTCGACGCGGAAGGTGCCCGGCTGGTCGATCACCAGTGCCGCGGTGGGCGTGTCGATCTCGTAGCTCTCGCCTTCGCCGACATTGCGCACGGTCAGGTTGAGCGTGCCCTGGGTCAGTTCGACCTGGGTCACCTGGTCGTTCAGATCGAGCAGGCCGAAGTCGGTGTTCTGCGCCATGCGCAGAGTGCCGCCGCCGAGTTCCAGTTCGGCGCGGCCGTCCGCGCCGGTGGACAGGCGGTCGCCGCTGGTGAGCGGGCGGTTGAGGCTGGCGTCGCTCCAGTCCTGCGTGCCCGACGGGAGCAGTCCCAGATCGCCGGATTGATAGGAAAGCCTCGCCACGCGCGAAGGCGGATCGCCGGCGTCGCTGTCGGGCTGTTGCGACTGGGCCTGGACCAGGCCCGCCGCGCACCACAACAGCGCCGCGGCGAGCAACGGCCAGGCGCGTGTCGTGAATCGGTAGGGAAGACGCATGACGTTCTCCAGAGCGTTGCGCATCGATGACATCCGTAAAAACGCATGAGTGGACCGGACGCCGACGGCCGGATTATGTGCATGCCTCCACCGGCGCCGTGCGCAAGGAAAACGTTCATTTGGCCGGGCGATTCAGCCGGCCGCCATGTGCGGTTCACGGCGCGTTAGGACGAGGCGGCCGCAGGCCCGTCGCCGGGTTGTTCCCAAGCGCGCGGCTCCCGGTTACCATCCGCGGCGATGCGGGTGTAGCTCAATGGTAGAGCTGTAGCTTCCCAAGCTACTGACGAGGGTTCGATTCCCTTCACCCGCTCCATTGCCGCCCTCGCCCCACCGAGCCCCTCTCCCGAATCAGCGCGCTGAAGATGGCGGATGTGATCACACTCGGCTGGCGGGAGCGCCTGGCACTGCCGGACCTCGGCATTCACTCGCTCAAGGCCAAGCTCGATACCGGTGCGCGCAGCAGCGCGCTGCACGTCGAGGATCTCGATGTATTCGAACGCGACGGCGCCACCTGGCTGCGCTTCGTCGTGCGCACCGGTCGTGGCCATCGCGTGGGCCGGGTGTGCGAGGCGCCGGCGCACGATCGCCGCGTGGTCACCGATACCGGCGGCCGGCGTACCGAGCGCTGGTTCATCCGCACCGGCCTGCTGCTGGCCGGGCGCAGTTTCAGCGTCGACGTCAACCTGACCGATCGGCGGCATATGCTGTTCCCCATGTTGCTGGGACGCACGGCGCTGCAGGGGCGCTTCGCGGTGGACCCGGCCCTCTCCTACACCCAGCCGCGCCATCCCCTCGCGGCCACGGATGTCCCATGAAGATCGCCATCCTCTCCCGCAACGCCCGCCTGTATTCCACCCAGCGCCTGGTCGAGGTGGCGCGCGAGCGCGGCCACGTCGTGCGCGTGCTCGACCCGCTGCGCTGTTACGTGCGCATCGCGCCGGGCGACGTGGCGATCCGCTACAAGGGCAAGCCGCTGAAGGACATCGATGCGGTGATCCCGCGCATCGGCACCACCAGCACCTTCTACGGCACGGCGGTGCTGCGCCAGCTGGAGATGATGGGCGTGTACACGCCCAATCCCTCCGACGCCGTGCTGCGTGCGCGCGACAAGCTGCGCGCGCTGCAGATCCTCGCCTCGCAGGGGCTGGACATGCCGGTGACGGTGTTCGGCGACAACCCGGACGACACCGCCGACGTGCTGGCCATGCTGGGCGACCCGCCGCATGTCATCAAGCTCAACGAAGGCAGCCAGGGTACCGGCGTGGTGCTGGCGGAAAAGCGCAGCGCCTCGCAGAGTGTGATCGAGGCCTTCCGCGGCCTGTACGCCAACTTCCTGGTGCAGGAATTCATCGGCGAGGCGAACGGCAGCGACCTGCGCTGCTTCGTGGTCGGCGGTAAGGTGGTGGCGGCGATGCAGCGCGACGCCAGCCCCGGCGACTTCCGCGCCAACCTGCACCGCGGCGGCAGCGCGCAGTCGGCCACGCTCAGCACGGAAGAGCGGCAGATCTCGATCCGCGCGGCCAAGGCGCTGGGCCTGGGGATCGCCGGCGTGGACCTGCTGCGCTCCAGGCGCGGTCCGTTGATTCTCGAAGTGAATGCGTCGCCGGGCCTGGAAGGCATCGAGGCGGCCACCGGCGTCGACGTTTCCGGCCACATCATCAAGCATCTCGAACAACATGCGCGGAAGTGACGGCGCGAAGTGACGCTTTGTCGGTGCCACGCTGAACGGTTAACGATGGCGTGAGTACGGGTTAACCACACCGTAACTCCGCCGCCCCTATAAAGGTCCCACTGCAATTTGCTCGGCACTTCAACCGCTATGGTCTAGTGACAGCAGATTTCGGTATCGGGGCAGTAGCTTGGGCCCGGATGGAGCGGCTTCCCGCCGCGCCTCCGGGCCTTTTCTTTTGGGCGGTCCGCGCGGTCGCCGAAGGAATTCAGCCTGCTGCCGGCCTCGCGCCCACCTTCCCCGGCGCAAATTGTTAAGCTTGCCGCCATGGCCGGCTCCAGCCGGCGGCGACACGGAGTGGCGTATGCGCGTACTGGTCATCGAAGACAACAGCGATATCGCAACGAATATCGGCGATTACCTGGAAGATCGCGGCCATGTGGTCGACTTCGCCGGCGACGGCGTGACCGGGCTGCATCTGGCGGTAGTGAACGAATTCGACGTGATCGTGCTGGACCTGACCCTGCCCGGCATGGACGGCCTGGACGTGGCGCGCAAGCTGCGCCACGAGGCGCACAAGCAGACCCCGGTGCTGATGCTGACCGCGCGCGATGCGCTGGAGCAGAAGCTCACCGGCTTCGAGTCCGGCGCCGACGACTACATGACCAAGCCGTTTGCCCTGCAGGAACTGGCCGCGCGCCTGGAAGTGCTCGCGCGCCGCGGCAAGGGTCCGCAGAGCCGCGTGCTGAAGGTGGCCGACCTCACCTACAACCTCGACACGCTCACCGTCACCCGCGACAGCAAGTCGATCCAGCTCAACCCGATCGGCCTGAAGCTGCTGCAGGCGTTGATGGAGGCCAGCCCGTCGGTGGTGACGCGGCAGGATCTTGAGCAGCGCGTATGGGGCGAGGAACTGCCCGACAGCGACAGCCTGCGCGTGCACATCCACGGCCTGCGCGCGGCGATCGACAAACCTTTTGACAAGCCGCTGATCCATACGCGGCACGGTATCGGATATCGCATGGTCGACCCGGATGCGGTCCAGACGTAAGCTGCGTTTTCGCCTGGTCGTTTCCTTCGCGCTGTTCGGTTTCGGGCTGAGTGCGCTGTTTGCTTTCGCGGCGCTCAATATCCGCTCCCGTGTCGAGGACCAGCTGGTCAACAGCAGTCTGCTCGACGACGCCAAATGGGCCAATCAACAGGCGCACGCGGGCGTGCCCAGCGGGTCGCGCCTGCTGACGGGCAGCGTGCTCAGCGACCGCACGATCTACAAGGCCCCGCTGTCCTGGCAGAACCTGCCCACCGGCGTGCATGACATCAACGAGCCGGGCGACGACGGCCAGATGCATCACTACAAGCTCGCGGTCTACCGCGAGAACGGCATCATCAGCTTCATTCGCTACGACGTATCCCGCGAGGAACTGGGCAAGCGCCAGCTGGTGACCAGCGTCGTCGCGGCGGTGTTCCTGTTCGGCCTGATCTCGCTGGCGCTGGGCCTGTGGCTCTCGCGCAAGGTACTCAAGCCGGTCAGCGAACTGGCGCAGCGCCTGCGCGAGTTCCGCAAGAACGGCAAGGTCGAGGCGCTGGCCCCGCATTTCGCCGACGACGAAGTGGGCGAGCTGGCGCTGGCGTTGGACGAATACGCCAACCGCCTCACCTCGATGGTCGAGCGCGATCGCGAATTCAATTCCGATGTGAGTCACGAGCTGCGCACGCCGCTGGCGGTGATCGCCAGCACCACCGAACTGCTGCAGGGCTCGCCGGATCTCACCGACAAGCTGCGCGAGCGCCTGAAACGCATCGAGCGCGCCTCGCGCCAGGCCACCGAGCTGATCGAGGCGTTGCTGCTGCTGTCGCGCGCCGAGCGCCGCGGCCCCACGCGTGGCGAGACCACCGACGTGGCCAAGGTCGCCGCCGACGTGATCGAGAGCCAGCGTCCGCAGATGCGCGACAAGCCGCTCCATGTGGAGCTGGTGGTGAACGGAGCGCTGAGCATCAACGCGCCGGGCTCGGTGTTGTCGGTGGCGCTGACCAACCTGATCGGCAACGCGATCAAGTACACGCTCGAAGGCCAGGTCACGGTGAGGGTCGAAAAGGACCGCATCGACGTGATCGACACCGGCCCCGGCATCAAGCCGGAAGATGCCGAGCGCCTGTTCCAGCGCGGCGTGCGCGGCGAAGGCGCCGGCGGCAGCGGTGCGGGGCTGGGCCTGGCCATCGTGCGGCGCCTGTGCGAGCTGTACGGCTGGGATGTGTCGATGCGGCCGCGGCCGGATACCAACGGCGCCATCGCCAGCATCGTGTTTCAGTAAAGCGGCATGGCGTGACTATTTATAAGTCACGCCCGGCTAATTCACATTAGTGAATTGACGGCTATTTCATGGCCTGCCTGTTAATGCGGATTGATAATCGATGTAGTTGACGCGATTTTCATGCACTTGCAATTTAGTGCATTAATCCGGGTTGCCGTTGACAAATCCTTCGCTATTAATTTCTCAGTTTTTCGGCCACGCCTTGCTGCGCCGCACAAGCTGTGATCCAAAGCACATTTCTCCCAGTGGACAAGCTCCCGTTCAGGCATGGACACTCCAAGCCGGGAATGGGGTAGGGGATTAGTCTTAGCGTATTTTCCATACGCCATGCGGAATTCCTCATGCCGTTGCCGGGCGTCATCCCGCAGACCAGTCGTGGTTAATGGCCGCACCTGAAGGCATCGGTGCGGGTAGCGGTCTGCGCACAACAAAACAGCGTCACGCGGCATTTTGAAACATGGCCTGTCATGGCCGTGGCGGTCTGATTCGGCCGTAATTATCGGTGCTTTCAAATGCATTACCCGGCCAATCGGGCCGGTTAATGGTTTTCGCGAATGCAACGTGATGCGTGCGGCCATGACGGCCGCCAGGGGAATGCGATGACTGACGTGCGCGACGACGTATTGCTGCCGTTGACGACGGCCCAGCGCGGCCTGTGGATGAACCACAAGATCGGTGGCGACGGCGCCATCATGAATATCGCCGAGGCGGTGGATATTCACGGGCCGGTCGACCCGCCGCTGTTCCGCCAGGCCTTGTATCGGCTGGTCTACGAGGCGCAGATGATGCGCGCCAACGTGATCGAGCGCGACGGCAAGCCGCTGCTGGCGATCCGCCAGGTCTACGGCGGCCAGTTCCCCTATTTCGACATGAGCGGCGAAGCCGATCCGCGCGCGGCGGCCGAGGCCTGGATGCAGGAGGAGTACTCGCGCAATCCGCATCTCGAACACGATCCGCTGTGGGTCAGTGTGCTGTTCAAGCTCGCCGCCGATCACTACATCTGGTATCAGCGCGCGCATCACATCGTGCTGGACGGCCACGGCGGCGGCCTGCTCGCGCGGCGCCTGGCCGAGCTGTACACGGCGCTGGTGCGCGGCGAAGAGCCGCCGCCCTGCGCATTCACGCCCGCCGCCACCGCCATTACGCTGGAAAACGCCTACCGCGAATCCGACCGCTTCCGTCGCGACCGCGACTACTGGAAGGAGTTGCTCGCCGGCCTGCCCGAAGCCGTCACGCTGTCACGCCGCCAGCATCGTCCTGGCCTGGCCGACCGCCTGTGCCGCAGCACGGCGTATCTGTCGGCGGAAACCTCGCGCCGGCTCGGCGAACTGGGCAAGGCCACCGGCGCCAGCCTGCCGCAGGTGCTGATCGGCCTGGTGGCTGCCTACTATCACCGCGTCACTGGCGCGGACGACCTGGTGATCGGCATGCCGGTGACCGCGCGGCTCAATGCCGACGCGCGCCAGATGCCGGGCATCTTCGTCAATGTTGTGCCGATCCGCCTGCGCTTCGCGGCGGACCTGACGCCCGGCGAATTGTTCGAACAGGTCGCGCGCGCGGTGCGGCAGACGCTGCGCCACCAGCAGTATCGCTATGAAGACATGCGCCGCGACCTTGGCCTGGTCGGGCAGGGACGCAGCCTGGCCTGGCTGGGCGTCAATATCGAGCCGTTCGACTATCAGCTCGATTTCGCCGGCGCGGGTACGTCCTCGCACAACATGTCCAACAGTTCAGCCGAAGATCTGATGATCTTCGTCTACGACCGCGGCACCGACGCCGGCCTGCGCATCGATCTCGACGCCAATCCGCTGTTGTACGACATGCCCGAACTGGACGAGCACCGCCGCCGGCTGTGCCGCCTGATCGAAGGCGTGCTGGTCCAGCCGGAAGCGCGCCTGCAGGACCTCGACCTGCTCGGCGAGGAGGAGCGTCAGCGCGTGCTGGTGAACTGGAACGAGACCGCCGCCGCACTCGATCCGCGCAGCCTGCCGGCGCTGGTCGCGCACCAGGCCGCGCTGCGACCCGACGCGCCCGCGGTCATCCATGGAGACACCGTGCTGAGCTATCGCGAACTGCACCGGCGCAGCGTGGCGCAGGCACGGCAGCTGCTGGCCGATGGCGTCGCACCCGGCGATATCGTTGCGGTGGCGTTGCCGCGCAGCGAACAGCTGCTGGTGGTGTTGCTGGCGATCATGCGCAGCGGCGCGACCTATCTGCCGATCGATCCGGACGGTCCGGCCGAACGCACCGCGCTGCTGCTGGACGATGCCGCGCCGATCGCACTGATCGCCACCCGCGCGATCCACGACCGCCTGCCCATGGGCGGCGGCCTGCAGCTGTTGCCGGAGCAGTTCGACGCGGCGGTGCTGGAGTCGACGCAGGAGCCGGACCTGAGCCGCCCCGACGGCGTCGCCTACGTGCTGTACACCTCCGGCTCGACCGGCCGGCCGAAGGGCGTGGAAGTGACGCACGCCAATCTGGCCAATTTCCTGCAGGGCATGGCGCGCCTGCTGGAGCCCGCGCCGGGCCAGCGCTACCTCGCGGTCACCACGGTGATCTTCGACATCGCCGGGCTGGAGCTGTACCTGCCGCTCACCGCCGGCGCCTGCGTGGTGATGGCCGGCAGCGGCGCCGCGCAGCAGCCGCTGGAGCTGGCGCGGCTGATCCGCGACAGCGGCGTGACGCATGCGCAGGCAACGCCTTCGCTGTGGCGCATCCTGCTGGCCGGCGCGGAAACGCGCTTGGAAAACGTGCATGCACTGGTCGGTGGCGAGGCGCTGGGGGCGGAACTGGCCGCGCGGCTCAAAGCCGCCGCGGCGCGCGTGACGCAGTTCTATGGCCCCACTGAAACCACGGTGTGGTCCACCGCCTACGAGCTCGAGGAAATCGGCGCCGGCATCCCGCCGATCGGCCGTCCCATCCTCAATACCCGCCTGTACGTGCTCGACGCCGCGCGGCGCCCGGTGGTGACTGGTGCGACCGGCGAGCTGTACATCGGCGGCGCCGGCGTGGCGAAGGGTTATCTGCATCGCCCGCAATTGACCGAGGAGCGCTTCCTGCCCGATCCCTTCGCCGCCGACGGCAGCCGCATGTACGCCACCGGCGACCTGGTGCGCTGGCGCGACGACGGCCTGCTCGAATTCGTCGGGCGCGCCGACAGCCAGGTGAAGATTCGCGGGCATCGCGTCGAGCTGGGCGAGATCGAGAACCTGCTGACCCAGCACGCCGCGATCGCCGCGGCGGCGGTGACCGCGACGCGCGACGGCCACGGCAACATGGCGCTGGCCGCCTATGTCGTACCGCGCGACGTCGATGCGCTCGATCCCGACCAGTTGCGCGTCTTCCTCAGCCGCCGCCTGCCGGAGCCCGCGCTGCCGTCCAGCTTCACCGTGCTCGATGCGCTGCCGCTCACGCCCAACGGCAAGCTCGATCGGCGCGCGCTGCCGGAGCCGGACCGCGTCGCTCGCGCCGCCTTCGTCGAGCCCGGCACGCCGGTCGAGCGCAAGCTGGCCGAGCTGTGGCAGCGCCTGCTGCGCATCGAGCGCGTCGGTCTGCACGACAACTTCTTCGAGCTGGGCGGCGATTCGCTGACCGCGGCGGAGATGGCCGTCGGCTTTCCCGCGGAGTTCGGCGTGGAGCTGCCGCTGGGCAGCCTGTTCGAAGCGCCCACGGTGGCCAACCTGGCCGCCTTCGTCGAGCGGAGCGGCGGCGAGAGCGACGACCCGCTGGGCGAAGTGCTGGCGCTGCGCGCACCGCCGCGGCTGCGCGAGGTCGGCAAGGAGGCGCCGCGGCCGCTGTTCTGCATCCACCCGATGATGGGCCTGAGCCTGGGCTTCACGGCGCTGCTGCGGCATCTGGACCCGACGGTGCCGGTGTACGGCCTGCAGTCGCGCGGTCTGCGCGGCGATATGCGGCTGCCCGGCAGCATCGAGGAGATCGCCACCGATTACCTGGCGCAGATCCGCCGCATCCAGCCGGAAGGACCCTACCGCCTGGCCGGCCGTTCGATGGGCGGGCTGATCGGCCACGCCATCGCCGAGCAACTGCTGGCGATGGGCGAGCGGGTGGAACTGCTGGCGATGATCGACAGTTACCTGTTCACCGCCGGCGAGCGCTCGCGTCCGCGCGAGGAAGCCAAGGAAGTGCGCGCCGCGCTGAGCTTCCTCGGACTGCACCAGCATGTGGGCGAGCACGCGCCGCAGACACTGAAGGAGCTGGCCTCGCTGCTGCTGCACAGCTACAACGCGCGCTCGATCCCGCTGGTGCAGGAGATCATCAAGAGCCATCCGCAGTTCATCGAGCACCTGTTCGCGGTGATGCGCAACAACCTGGAGCTGGCGCGCCAGTACACGCCGCGCCGGATCAACCTGGACCTGCTGTTCTTCCAGGCCACCGAACGCGAAGGCAGCCTGGACGGCATCCTCGACCACCGCCCGTCCGCATGGCGGCCCTTCATCGGCTGGCGCATCGAGGTGCACGAGCTGGCCTGCCACCACGAAGCGGTGCTCGATGCGGCGCCGGCGGAGAAGATCGGCAGCGTGCTGCGGCACCGCCTGTCCGACATCCCCGACGAGCGCATGCTGTCCGCGCCGCTGGCGCCGCAGCCGGGGCTGGCCGCGGCATGAGCGCCAGGCCGATCGTCATCTTCACCATCGGCACCCAGGGCGACGTGCGGCCCTGCGTGGCACTGGGACAGGGGCTGCGCCGCGCGGGCTATCCGGTGCGCATCGCCACCAGCGGCAACTTCGCGCCGCTGGTGCGCGAGGCGGGACTGGAGTTCTTTCCGCTCACCGCCGATTTCCAGGCCATGCTGGAGGCCGACCGCAGCATCGCCGAGCAGGGCCTCAACCTGCGCGCGATGGCGCGCATTTTCCGCCAGCGCTATGCGCAATGGGCCGAGCACTGGGCGGAGGAGGGCATGGCGGCGAGCGCAGGCGCCGGCCTGCTGATCGGCGTGAGCAACAGCACCTTGCTGGCCAAGGCGCTGGCGGAAAAACGCGGCGTGCCGTTCGCCATCGCGCGCCTGCAGCCGCTGACGCCCTCGCGCCTGCAGCCGCCGATGGTGCTGAGCGGTTCGCGCGACCGCCTGCCCGGCCCGCTCAGCCTGGCCGCGCACCACCTGCTGTGGCTGCTGGTGTGGCATGTGATGCGCCCGGCGATCAACGACATCGTGCGGCCGCGGCTGGGCTTGCCGCGCTATCCGTGGCATGGCCCCTACCTCGGGCGCCATGCGCTGGAGGCGAAGGTGCTCAACGGTTTCAGTGGGCAGGTGCTGGCGCGGCCGGCGGACTGGCCGGACAGCTCGCAGCTCACCGGCTACTGGTTCTTCGATCCGCCGGCGTGGACGCCGCCGGCCGGGCTGGCCGATTTCCTCGCGGCGGGACCGAAGCCGGTCTATATCGGTTTCGGCAGCATGGTCAGCAGCAGCGCCGCCGAGTTCACCCGCATCGTGCTGGACGGCGTGCGCAAGAGCGGCCGCCGCGCGGTGCTCGCGGCTGGCTGGGGCGGCCTGGAGCTCGACGAAGGCGCGCTCGACGAACAGATCTATGGCTTGCGCCAAGCGCCGCACGACTGGCTGTTTCCGCGCATGGCCGGCGCCGTGCACCATGGCGGCGCGGGCACCACCGCGGCGGCGGTGCGCGCGGGCATTCCTTCGGCCGTCGTGCCGTTCTACGGCGACCAGCCGTTCTGGGCGCGCTGCCTGCAGCGCCGCGGCGTGGCGCCGCCGGCGCTGGACCGCCGCCGGCTCGATGCGGATGCGCTGGCCGCGGCGTTGATCGCCATGCAGCAACCGCAGATGCTGCGCGAGGCGGACGCGCTGGGCCGGGCGATCCGCGCCGAGGACGGCGTGGGTGAAGCCGTGCGGCTGCTGCGGTACTGGGGCCTGCTGGAGCAGCCGGACAGCGTCGAGATCGCCGAGCAGCCGCAGCGGAGCGTGGCATGAGCGCGCGCCGCCCCTTCGCCCTGTTCGAGCGCGGCATGTACCTGGATGGGCAGCGTGCCGTCGCCTTCGTGCTGCCCGCGACATTGGCCGGCACGCTCGACGAGCCGCGCCTGCGCCTGGCGCTGGATCGCGTGCAGGCCAGGCATGCGGTGCTGCAGTCGCTGGTCGAGCATGCCGCCGATGGGCATCCGTGGTTCGTGCAACAGGAAGCACCGCCGCCGATCGCGCTGCGCATCGTCGAGCGCCAGGGCGAGGACGATTGGCAGGAGCAGGCGCGGCTGGAATGCGAGCGCCTGTTCGACGGCGCGCGCGAGCCGCTGGTCCGGCTGGTGTGGCTGCGCGGCCACGGACGCAGCGACCTGCTGTTGAGCTGCCACCACTGCATCTGCGACGGGCTTTCGGCGGTCGGCCTGCTGCGCGACATCCTCACCGTCTGCGGCCGCCCCGACGCGCGGCTCGGGCCGCGTTTCGAATTGCAAGGCGGCGCAGACGTCGTGCCGCCCGAGGCGAAGCGCAACCGCTGGCTGCAGCGGCGCGCGCAGCTGAAGGCGGCACTGTTCAAGGGGTTCATCCGGCTGCAGCGGATCGGCCCGCCGGTGAGCTACGGCGCGGCGTATACCCTGCGCTGGTCGATCGAGCCGGCGGCGGTGCAGGCCCTGGTCCGCCGCGCCAAGGACGAGGACGTCGGCGTATTCGCGGCGCTGTGCACCGCCTTCATGCTCGCCTGCTGGTCGGTGCGTGGAGTGCGTGGCGTGGACAAGTTCGTCGCGCCGGTCGATGCGCGCCGCTATCTGCCGTCGCTGCAGGGCGGCGCGTTGTTCACCATGGCGCCGACCGTGCGGCTCGGCTTCGGCGGCCGCAAGCCGCGCGCCGCGGATTTCTGGGGCCTGGCGCACGCGTTGCAGGCCGACATGCGCCGCCAGGTCGATCGCCTCGCGCCTGCCGTCTACGAGCAGCTGCTGGGCCTGGAACGGCTGCATCCGCTGTTCGACCGGCTGATCGCGTTCTCGCGTTCGCGGCCTGCCGGTCGTGGCGTATCGCTGTCGTACCTGGGGCGGCTGGACGATTCCTCGCGCGACGAGGGCGGCCTCCGCCTGGAAGCGATCCACGCGCCTTCGGCCATGCTCGAGCCGACGCCGGCGAGCCTGATCACGATCGTCGGTTTCGCCGAGCGGCTGGACCTGGCCTTCATTTCCGATGAGAGCTCGCTGCCGGGCGTGCAGGCGGCGCAGATCCGCCAGCTGGCGATGGAACTGCTGCAGGCGGCCAGCGCGCTGCCGGCCTTGGCCACATCCGCGCCCGGTTCCGCTTCCTTGCCTGTGGAGAGCGTATGAAAAGCTATGGCGTGATCTTCGTGCTCTACCACCCCAACGAAGCGTTCCTGCGCAATCTCGGCAAAGCGGCGGCCGCAGGGCAGAATGTAGTTGCGGTCGACAACTCGCCGCAGCCGGACGCGGTGCTGTACGACGCGCTGCAGCGCCAGGGCTGCACGGTGCTGCACAACGCCAACCGCGGCGGCCTCGCCGGCGCCTACAACCGCGGTGCGGAACGGCTGCTCGAACGCGGCTGCGAGGTGATCTTCCTGCTCGACCAGGACTCCGACATTGGCGAAGACTTTTTCGCGGCGATGATGCAGGCCTGCGAGCGCGAACCAGGCGAGGCCTTCGTGCTGGGCCCGAAGATCTACGAGATCAACCTGGAAAAGTTCATGCCGGTGCTGCCGCCGGGACCGCGCTGGCCCAAGCCGCAGAAGATGCGCGAGCCCACTGAAGGCGTGTTCGATACCTTGTTCGTGATCTCCTCCGGCTCGGCGATCTCGGCGCAGGCGTACCGGCGGCTGGGCGCGTTCCGCGAGGACTACTTCATCGAGTACATCGACATCGAGTACGGCCTGCGCGCCAACAGCCAGGGCATTCCGGTGCGCATGAACGCGGCGGTGCAGATGCGCCAGACCACCGGCCAGATCGAGCGCCACGGCCGCCTGTTCACCACCAACCATGCGGCGTGGCGGCGCTACTACGGCGCACGCAACGGCGTGTTCACCCTGCGCCTGTATCGCCGTCGGTGGGCGCTGCACTGGTTCGGCGGGCTGCTTGCGCTGCACCAGGCCTTCAACGTGCTGCTGTTCGAGCCGCAGAAACTGCGCAAGGTACTGGCGGTGGCCTGCGGCTATGTCGACGGGCGGCGGGGACGGCTGGGCACGTTCGAAAGCCTGCATCCGCGCCTCGCCGCGTTCTGCAAGAAGGAGCCGGCGCAGCGCGGTGCGCTCGGCGCGGCGCCGGTCGCCACGGAATCCAGCTCATGATGCGCAAGCTCACCACCATCGAGCAGCTGATCGACGGCAACATCACTTATCGCCTGACCCTCGACGGCTCCTTGTCGATCGAACGCCTGCGCGCGGCGCTCGATCGCGTGCAGCGCAAGCATCCGGCGCTGCGCATGCTGCTGCGCGAGGAAAGCGACGGCCTGTACTACGCGCTGGACGCGGCCGGCCCGGTGCCGTTGCGCGTCGCCATCTGCACCTCGGAGCAGGTGCTGGCCGGCGAGATCGCGCGCGAGGAAGCGGCCGCCTTCGCTCCCGACGAGCCATTGCTGCGCGTAGCGTGGTTGCGCACCGGTCGCGGTGGCGTGCTGCTGATCACCACGGTGCATCGCATCTGCGACGGCATGAGCATCCTGACCCTGGCGCGGGAGCTGCTGGCCGCCACGCATCGGGAGACGCCGCTGCTGCCGTACGCCCCGATCAGCCCGCTGGACATCGCAGGGCCGCCGGGCGGTCCGGGTGAAGGCAAGCGCCGCATGATCGCAGCGGTGATCAACGGGCTGGTCAGCCTGATCCCGGCTTCGCGCCGGCCGCTGCGGCATGACAGCCTGTGGCGCGAGTGGCACGTCGACGCGGGCCTGACCGCCGTGCTGAAACATCGCTGCCGGGCGGAGCAGGTGTCGATGCATGCGGCCTTGCTGGCGATCCTCGACCAGGCCCTGCAGGCGGCGCTCGGCAAGCAGGCGCCGACGCGCATCGACAATCCGTTCGACGCGCGGCGCGGCCGGCTGGCCCAGCTCAAGGACGACATGCTGTTCTTCGGCGGCGGCAGCTTCAAGATCGAGGTGGGCCGCGAGCGCGGCGGCGACCTGTGGGAGCGGGCGCGCGATATCTATCGGGAGATGAGCGGGAAGATCGAGCAGGAGCTGCAAGATATTCCCGGCAAGTATCGCTTCTGCGAGATGCTCAGGCCGCCTTCGGAGGGCAAGCTGCGTTCGATCGTGCGGCTGGGCGATGCATTGAGCCGCAACGGCAACTGGAACCAGTTTTCCTTCTCCAACCTGGGCCCGATCGAGTTGCTCGACGCGGATGCGCCATTCCGGTTGGAGGACTTCACGCTGTCGGTGCGCTCGTTCGGCATCCGTCCGCTGGGTCTCATCGCCTTCGCGCTGCACGGGCGGCTGCGCTTCGTGTTCATGGGCGAGGAGCAGTGCATGAGCACGGCGCAGGTCGATGCGCTGGAGCGGGTGTTCATCGGGTTGCTGCGGGAGCAGGCGACGCAGCGCAGGCGCGAGGTCGAACCGGAGGTGGCGTTGGCGGCGGATTGAAGATTGCCGTTGTTTCCCCTGCGCCGGAATGACGGGTGAAAGGGTGTGGCAGGAGCGAGGCACGTTGGGGTTCGCTGTGCTCACCCCAACCTACGTCGGCTGTCGCCGGATCAGACCGGCTCCAGCCAACCCCACTGGTCATTGGTCTTGCCGTTGAACAGCCCAAAAAACAGCTCCTGCATCCGGCGCGTCACGCGGCCGGCCTTGCCCGAGCCGATCTTCTTGCCGTCGACCGAGCGGATCGGGGTGATTTCCGCGGCGGTGCCGCACATCAGCAGCTCGTCGCACAGATACAGGTACTCGCGCGGGATGTCGCGCTCGATCACCTCGATGCCGTCCTCGCGTGCCAGCGTGATCAGCGTGTGGCGGGTGATGCCGGTGAGGATCGAGGCGCTGGCCGGCGTGGTGTGCAGCACGCCGTCGAAGACCAGGAACAGGTTCTCGCCCGCGCCTTCGCTGAGCAGGCCGGTATTGGCCAGCGCGATGCCTTCGCCGAAGCCCAGGCGGCGCGCTTCGCGCGCGATCAGCTGGCCGGAAAGATAATTGCCGCCGGCCTTGGCGCCGGCCGGAATGGTGTTCGGCGCGAAGCGCTGCCAGCTCGACACGCAGGCGTCGATGCCGCTTTCCAGCGCCTCCGGCCCGAGGTACGGACCCATCGGCCACGCGGCCACCGCCACGTCGATCGGCGTTTCCGCCGACAGGCCGAAGCCGCCGAGGCCGCGGTAGGCGACCGGGCGCAGATAGGCGGCGCCCAGGCCGTTCTGCTTGATCACGTCGCGGCAGGCGGCGGCGATCTGGTCCTGCGAATAGGGCAGCACCATGTCGTAGATCTTGGCCGACTGGTACAGGCGCTTGAGATGGTCGGTCAGCCGGAAGATCGCGGCGCCGTCGGGCGTGGCGTAGCTGCGGATCCCCTCGAACACCGACGAGCCGTAATGCAGCGCATGCGACATCACATGCGTGGTGGCCTCGCGCCAGGGCTTGATCTGGCCGTTCTGCCAGATCCATTCGGGATACTGCTGCGCCATGTCGATTCTCCGAAAAATGAGCGACATGATAACCGCTGCGGGGCGGGCTCATCTTTCAGCCGGCTTGCACCTGTTCAAGCGCCCGTTCGAATGCGCTCGCCGGCGGCGGCTCAACCGGCGCTGCGCAGCCACAGGCAGCCGGAGCGGCGCACGATGTCGAAGCGCGTTTCCCGCGGCACACCGCTGCCGTCGTCGGCGGCGGTATGCACCACCAGCTGGTGTTCCGGCGGCGCGGCGGGATGCTCGGCGGGCGCTGCGTCGGGATCGGCGGCGGCCTGGTCTGCCGCGTTCTGTTCGCCGAAATCCAGCAGCGGGCGCTTCATCAGCGCGCTCAGCGTGCGGATATCGGCGACCACCGCGTTGCGCCCGGCGCCTTCCCACAGCATCAGGCCGGCGAGGCGGTTGGGATCGCGCGTGGCGAACGCGTCGGTGACGCTCTGGCGCAGTTCGGCGACGGTGGAGGCGCACAGGATCGGCGGCGGTGCCGACGGCGGCGTATTGGGTGCGGGAGCGGTCGTGGATTTGGGAGCCGCCTGCACCGGCGTGGCTTTCAGCGCGGCGCAGGGCTGGTCGGTGAACAGCGGCGTGCCGTCGGGGCCGATGCAGCGATGCACGCCCTCCTGCGCGGTGGCGGGAGCGGGCAGCAGCCAGCAGGAAACGAGCAGTGCGGAAGCAACAATGAAGAGACGCATGCCGCGCAGGATAACCCGCGCGGCCTGACTGGAAGTTCGAATCCGCGCTTGATCGATACGCGCTTAGATCGACAGGCGCTCCAGCACCGCCTGCGTCGCCTTGGCGCGGTTGAGCGTGTAGAAGTGCAGCCCCGGCGCGCCGCCGTCGAGCAGGCGCTGGCACAGCTGCGCGACGACGTCGGCGGCCAGTTCGCGGATCGCTTCGGCATCGTCGCCGTGCGCCTGCATGCGCTTGGCGATCCAGCGCGGGATCTCCGCGCCGCAGGCATCGGAGAAGCGCTTGAGCTGCGAGAAATTGCCGATCGGCATGATGCCCGGCACCACCGGCACTTCCACGCCCAGGCGGCGCACGTCGTCCAGGAAGCGGAAGTACGCATCCGCGTTGTAGAAATACTGGGTGATCGCGCCGTCGGCGCCGGCATCGACCTTGGCCTTGAAGTGCTGCAGGTCGGCCAGCGCATCGTCGGCCTGCGGATGCGTTTCCGGATAGGCCGCCACTTCGATATGGAAATGCCGGCCGCTGTGCTGGCGAATGAAACTGACCAGTTCGGCGGCGTAGCGGAAGTCGCCGGGCGAAGCCATGCCCGAGGGCAGGTCGCCGCGCAGCGCGACGAGGCGGCGGTAGCCGGCGGCGCGATAGCCGTCCAGCAGTTCGGCGATCTCGGCGCGGGTGCCACCCATGCAGGACAGGTGCGGCGCCACGTCCAGGCCGTGCTCGCGATGCAGGCGGGCCACCGTCTCGCCGGTGTAGCTGAGCGTCGAGCCGCCGGCGCCGAAGGTCACCGAGACGTAGTCCGGTCCGCGGCCCTTGAGCAGCCGGGCGGTGCGGTCGAGTTGTTCGCGCTGTTCGTCGGTCTTGGGCGGGAAGAATTCGAAGCTGATGGCCGGCATCGCGGGGCTCTCGATGAGGAATGCGGGCGATTATATATCTCTTGGTCGCGATGAAGCGATATATGTGAATCAATCTTCCAGGATGAAGTCCTTCTCCCTCCGGGAGAAGGTGGCGGCAGCCGGATGAGGGTACGGGCGGAGTGAGGTGCCGCACTCTGCCCGTACCCTCACCCCAACCCCTCTCCCGGTGGGAGAGGGGCTAATGCCAAGGCACAAAAAAGCGCGCGGTTCGCACCGCGCGCTTTTCGTTGCAGCTGGACCGCCGCTCAGTAGCGGTAGTGGTCCGGCTTGTACGGGCCTTCCACCGGCACGCCGATGTAGGCGGCCTGGTCCGGGGTGAGCTTGGTCAGCTTCACGCCGATCTGCTCCAGGTGCAGGCGGGCGACTTCCTCGTCCAGCTGCTTGGGCAGGCGGTACACGGTCTTCTGGTAGACGTCCTTGTTCTTCCACAGGTCGATCTGCGCCAGCGTCTGGTTGGAGAAGCTGTTGGACATCACGAAGCTCGGATGGCCGTGCGCGCAGCCGAGGTTCACCAGGCGGCCTTCGGCCAGCATGTAGATGCTGTTGCCCGTCTTGGCGAAGGTGTAGCGGTCGACCTGCGGCTTGATGGTCTCGCGCGACACGTCCTTGGCGCCGTTCAGGCGGTCGATCTGGATCTCGTTGTCGAAGTGGCCGATGTTGCACACCAGGGCGTTGTTCTTCATCGCCGCCATGTGCTCCAGCGTGATGATGTCCTTGTTGCCGGTGGTGGTGACGTAGATGTCGGCCATGCCGAGCGTGTCTTCCACGGTGGTGACCTGGAAGCCTTCCATCGCCGCCTGCAGGGCGTTGATCGGGTCGATCTCGGTGACGATCACGCGCGCGCCGAAGCCCTTCAGCGAGTGCGCGCAGCCCTTGCCCACGTCGCCGTAGCCGCATACCACGGCGACCTTGCCGGCGACCATCAGGTCGGTGGCGCGCTTGATGCCGTCGGCCAGCGACTCGCGGCAGCCGTACAGGTTGTCGAACTTGCTCTTGGTGACCGAGTCGTTGACGTTGATCGCCGGCACCAGCAGCTTGCCGGCTTCCATCATCTGGTACAGGCGGTGCACGCCGGTGGTGGTCTCCTCGGAGACGCCCTTCCAGTCGGCCGCGACCTTCTTCCAGAAGCCGGGACGCTCCTTGGCGGTGCGCTTGAGCAGGTCCTTGATCACCTGTTCCTCATGGTTGCCGCTGGGCGTGTTGACCCAGTCGTCGCCGTTCTCCATGTCCAGACCCTTGTGGATCAGCAGGGTGGCGTCGCCGCCGTCGTCGACGATCAGCTCCGGACCTTGCATACCGGGGTGGGTGAGCATGTCCAGCGTGCAGTCCCAGTACTCCTCCAGCGTCTCGCCCTTCCAGGCGAACACCGGGATGCCGGCGGCGGCGATCGCCGCGGCGCAGTCGTCCTGGGTCGAGAAGATGTTGCAGGAGGCCCAGCGCACCGAGGCGCCCAGGGTGCTCAGGGTCTCGATCAGGACCGCGGTTTCCTTGGTCATGTGCAGCGAACCGGACAGGCGCACGCCCTTGAGCGGCTGCTCCTTGGCGTAGCGGGCGCGGATCTGCATCAGGCCGGGCATTTCCTCTTCCGCCATGCGGATGCGGCGGCGGCCCAGTTCGGCGAGGGCGATGTCGCGGACCTTGAAGTCCTGGCCGGCGGCTTCTTTGCTGACTGCGTTCATGGTGTGGCTCCGGAAGTTTGTGCGGCAGGAATGCCGCATCGGTTGACCGGGCGCCGTTTGACAATGAAAACCGCCGAGCCTGGCCGGACTTGCGCGGACCTCACCTTGGGTGGGATCGGCACAGCCACGGTCGCAGCGCCCCTCGACGGGAGCTTGCAAGTATAGCGGCTGAGGCGTTCGGGATTCGTCAGGCAAGGCATCCGCAGCGGCCTGAACCGTGACGGATGGCCTAGGCCCGGCCGGCGCCGGGCGGCTAAGGTCGCAAAATTCTTCGAACAGGGATCGTCTGCCCATGAACCGTCCGCTCCGGCGCCTCGCCCTCGTTGGCTTCCTGCTGGCCGCCTTGCCGCTGGCCACCTCCGCCCGCACTCCGCAGGCCGCGCCGGCGCCGGCCGCGGCCACCGGCGGTTATCGGCTGCCGCCCGCGCCCTTGCAGGCCCTGGTCGACGCGCCGCGCCCGCCGCAGCTGTCGATCAGCCCGCACCGCGACCTGCTGGCGCTGATCCAGAGCCCGGCGCTGCCCGGCATCGACGTGGTGGCGCAGCCGGAGCTGAAGCTCGCCGGCCTGCGCATCAACCCGCGCACTTACGCGCAAAGCAAGTTCTCCTTCGGCACCGACCTGTGGCTGCAGGACGTCGCCAGCGGCAAGGAACTGCGCCTGCAGGGCCTGCCCGCGCCGCTGTCGATCGCCACCACCAGCTGGTCGCCGGACCAGCGCTACCTGGCCTTCAACCAGGTGGACGCGAAGTCTGGCCGCAACGAACTATGGGTCGTGGACGTGGCTGCGCGCAGCGCGCGCCGCCTCACCGGGATGCCGCTCAATACCGTGGCCGGCCGCGGCTATCGCTGGCTGTCCGACAGCCAGCGCCTGCTGGTGCAGCTGCGGCCGGAGGGGCAGGGCGACGCGCCGGCCGGCGGCGGCATTCCGACCGGCCCGAACGCGCAGGAAACCAAGGCCGGTGGCGGCGTGAAGGCGACCCCCACTTACCAGGACCTGCTGCACAACGAGGACGATGCGCGCCTGCTGGAGCACTACCTGCGCGCGCAGGCCGCCCTGGTCGACCTGGACGGCAAGGTGACGAAGCTCGGCGAGCCCGCGCTCACCCTGTCGCTGGCGCCTTCGCCGGACAGCCGCTATGTGTTGCGCGAGCGGGTCGAGCGGCCGTTCTCCTACACGGTGCCGGTGGAGAACTTCCCGCGCCGCATCGAGGTGCTGGATCTCGACGGCAAGCCGGTCAAGGAGATCGCCCGCCAGCCGCTGGTCGATGGCCTGCCCACCGGCAACGACGCGGTGCGCACCGGCGTGCGCGACATCGACTGGCGCGGCGACGCACCGGCCACCCTGGTCTGGGCGGAGGCGCAGGATGGCGGCGATCCGGCGCGCCAGGCCGAGGTGCGCGACCTGGTGAAGATGCAGGCGGCCCCGTTCGCGCAGGAGCCCGTGGTGCTGGCGAAGCTCGCCAGCCGCTATGCCGGCGCCTATTGGGGCAATGGCGAGCTGGCGCTGGTCGAAGAGTTCTGGTGGAAGACGCGCAAGGTGAAGGAATGGCGCGTGGCGCCGGACCATCCCGAGCTGGCGCCGAAGCTGCTGCGCGAAGGCTCTTCCGAGGATCGCTACAAGGATCCGGGCCTGCCGGCCACCGCCATCGACGAACGCGGCGAGCAGCGCCTGCTGGTGGCCGCCGACGGGCATGGCATCTTCCGGCTCGGCAAGGGTGCTTCGCCGGAAGGCGATCGTCCGTTCGTCGACAAGGTCGACCTCGACAGCGGCAAGAGCGAGCGCCTGTTCCATTCGCAGGCGCCGTACTACGAAGCGCCGCAGGTGCTGCTCGATGCCGAAGGGCGGCGTGCGCTGACCTCGCGCGAATCGCCCACCGAAACGCCGAATTTCTATGTACGCGAACTGGCTTCCGCCGCCGCGCCGCGTGCACTCACGCATTTCCCGCATCCCACGCCGCAGCTCAAGGACGTGAAGAAGGAGCAGATCCGCTACAAGCGCAAGGACGGCGTCGAGCTCACCGCCACGCTCTACCTGCCGCCGCACTACGACCCGAAGCAGGACGGCCCGCGCCCGATGCTGATGTGGGCCTATCCGACCGAGTTCAAATCGGCCGATGCGGCGGGGCAGGTCACCGACTCGCCGTACCGTTTCAACCGCATCAGCTACTGGGGGCCGCAGGCCTTCCTGGCGATGGGCTATACGGTGCTGGACGATTTCTCCGTGCCGATCGTGGGCGAAGGCAGCAAGGAACCGAACGACACCTACGTGCCGCAGCTGGTCGCCAGCGCCGAGGCGGCGGTGGACGAAGTGGTGCGCCGCGGCGTGGCCGAGCGCGGGCGCATTGCGGTGGGCGGCCATTCCTACGGCGCCTTCATGACCGCCAACCTGCTCGCGCATACGCGGCTGTTCCAGGCCGGCATCGCGCGCAGCGGTGCGTACAACCGCAGCTTGACGCCGTTCGGCTTCCAATCGGAGGAGCGCAATTACTGGCAGGCGCAGGACGTGTACAACACGATGTCGCCGTTCAACTACGCCGACCACATCAAGGACGCGCTGCTGCTGATCCACGGCGAGCAGGACAACAACTCCGGCACCTTCCCGATCCAGAGCGAGCGCCTGTACGCGGCGGTGAAGGGCCTGGGCGGCACCGCGCGGCTGGTGCTGCTGCCAAACGAAGCGCATGCCTATCGGGCGCGCGAATCGATCATGCAGATGCTGGCGGAGTCGAACGATTGGCTGGAGCGGTATCTGAAACAGCCCGCACATTGAGAGCCAGGCAACGGCGTAGGTTGGGGTGAGCGCAGCGAACCCCAACAGACCTTACGCCCGAACGCCACGTTGGGGTTCGCTGCGCTCACCCCAACCTACGCCGGCTTATTCGTTTCACACGCAACTTTACGAGCTCATGCGGCGCTGCACAAAAAGCCGTTCGTTCGGGGTAGTCTTGGACGTCCAGACATCCGCCGACGTAGCTCCGATGACCCAGCCGCGCAGTCCCGAGTTCGCTCCCCACGATGCCCCCCTGCGCGAAGACGTCCGCCGCCTCGGCACCCTGGTCGGCAACATGCTGGCCGAGCAGGTGGCGCCGGCCTTCCTGGATGAAGTCGAGCGCGTGCGCACCGCGGCCATCGCGCGCCGCCATGAAGGCGCGCCGCTGGCGTTGCTGGCCGAACTGCTGACCGGCGTCGAGACCGCGCATGCCGAGGCGCTGGCGCGCGCCTTCGCCACCTATTTCCAGGCGGTCAACATCGCCGAGCGCGTGCATCGCATCCGCCGCCGCCGCGACTACCAGCGCGAGGATCGCGCGCCGCAGCCCGAATCGCTGCTCGATGCGCTGGGCCGCCTGAAGGAGCAGGGCGTCGGCGCGGGCGAGCTGCTGGAATGGCTGGCGCGGCTGCGGGTGGAACCGGTGTTCACCGCGCATCCGACCGAGGCGATGCGCCGCTCGCTGCTGGAGAAGGAACAGGCGATCGTGCGCGCGCTGATCGACAACTTCGATCCCAGCCGCACGCCGCAGGAACGCAAGGAGGACGACGACCGCATCTTCATGGCGCTGTCGTCCGCCTGGCAGACCGCGGAAGCCTCGCCGGTGCGGCCCAGCGTGCAGGACGAGCACCATCACGTCGGCTTTTACCTGGCCAATCCGATCTACCGCATCGTGCCCGCGTTGTACGAATCGCTGGGCGATGCCCTGCAGCAGGTCTACGGCGTGGCGGTGGCGCTGCCGCGCGTGCTGTCGTTCGCCACCTGGGTGGGCGGCGACATGGACGGCAATCCCAATGTCGGCGCGGATACCATCGCGGCCAGCCTGTCCACGCAGCGCGCGCATGTGCTGGAGCATTACATCGACGACATCGCCGGCCTCGCGCGCCTGCTCAGCCAGACCGAGGGGCGGATCGGCGTCGACGACGGCCTGGCCAGGCGCCTTGCCGATTATCGCCAGCGTTTTCCCGAAGCCGCCGCGCAGGTACGCCCGCGCCATGCGGACATGCCGTACCGCGCCTTCCTCGCCGTGGTTCAGGCGCGCCTGCAGGCCACGCATGATGACGACCATCCGGAAGCCTATGCCTCGCCGCAGGATCTGCTGGCCGATCTGCAGCTGATCGCCGACAGCCTGATCGATCACCGCGGCCTGCATGCCGGCGCCTACGCGGTGCAGCGACTGATCTGGCGCGTGCGCAGCTTCGGCTTCCATCTGGCGCGGCTGGATGTGCGGCAGGATTCGCGCGTGCATGACGATGCGCTGGCCGCGTTGTTCGGCGAGGCGGAGTGGCCGGAGCGCGATGAAGCGTCACGCGCGGCGGCATTGCAGCCGTATGCAAGCGGCGAGCGTTCCTTTGCCGACAGCGACGATGCGGGTGCGCAATCGCTGAAGGCGGTGTTCGCCACCATGCGCGATGCGCGCAAGCGCTACGGCAGCGACGCGGTGGGCCTGTACATCATCAGCATGGCGCGCTCCGCCGCCGACGTGCTCGCGGTGCTGGCGCTGGCGCGGCATGGCGGTCTGGTCGCGGATGCGGACCGCGTGCCGCTGGACGTGGCGCCGCTGTTCGAGACCGTGGACGACCTGGCCAATGCGCCGGCGACCTTGCGCGCCCTGTTCGATGACCCGGTCTACCGTGCCCATCTCGAACAACGCGGCGGCCGCCAGTGGGTGATGCTGGGCTATTCGGACAGCGGCAAGGACGGCGGCACGCTCGCTTCGCGCTGGGGCCTGCAGCGTGCGCAGGTGGAACTGCTGGAGGTGGCGAACTCGGCCGGCGTGCGTCTGTCCTTCTTCCACGGCCGCGGCGGCTCGGCCAGCCGCGGCGGCGCGCGCATCGCGCCGGCGCTGATGTCCTCGCCGCGCGGCTCGGTGGCCGGCGTGCTGCGCGTGACCGAGCAGGGCGAGGTGATCCATCGCAAGTACGGCATCCGCGCGCTGGCGCTGCGCAACCTGGAGCAGACGGTGGGCGCGGTGCTGCGCGCCAGCCTGCGTCCGCGCGAGCAGGACGAGCGCGAGGCGGTGTGGCGCGAGCGCATGGGCCAGCTGGCGGCGGCGAGCCGCAAGACCTATCGCGCCTTCATCGATCGCGACGGTTTCATCGAGTATTTCCGCAGTGCCACGCCGATCGACGTGATCGAGCGCATGACCCTGGGCTCGCGTCCCGCGCGCCGCCGCAGCATGCGCGGCGTGCAGGACCTGCGCGCGATCCCATGGGTATTCGCCTGGACCCAGTGCCGCTCGATCATCACCGGCTGGTACGGGTTGGGTGCCGCGCTGGAGCAGGGCGCGCAGGCTTATGGCGAGGAGGCGCTGGCGGAGATGGCGCGCGACTGGCCGTTCTTCGCCAACATGCTGGACGACGTGGAAATGGTGCTGGCCAAGAGCGACCTGGATATCGCCGAGGCGTTCTCGCGCCTGGCGGGCGACCTGCACGAACCGTTCTTCGCGCTGATCCGCGAGGAATTCGAGCGCACCACGCGCTGGGTGCTGCGTTTGAAGGGCGCCAACGAACTGCTGCGCGATGCGCCGAAGCTGAAGGTGTCGATCCGCCTGCGCAATCCCTATATCGATCCGATGAGCCTGCTGCAGGTGGACCTGCTGCGGCGCTGGCGCGCGGGCGGCAGCGAGGACGATGCGCTGCTGCGGGCGCTGGTGGCCTGCGTCAACGGCGTGTCGCAGGGCTTGCAGAACACCGGTTGAAAGGCCCGCCGGGAGCTTGCGCAAGTTCTTGCGTGATGGCTAGGCTGGTTACTTTTCCGCTGCGAGCTTGTTTCCCCATGCACGATTCCTCGTCCCGTCCCCGCCTCGGTCCGCTGCCCTGGCTGATCTTCGGCTCCCGCTGGCTGCAGCTGCCGCTGTACCTGGGCCTGATCGCGGCGCAGTGCGTCTACGTATTCCTGTTCGCCAAGGAGCTGTGGCACCTGATCCACAAGGCACCCTCGCTGGGCGAGCAGGAGATCATGCTGATCGTGCTCGGCCTGATCGACGTGGTGATGATTTCCAACCTGCTGGTGATGGTGATCGTCGGCGGCTACGAGACCTTCGTGTCGCGGCTGCGCCTGGAGAATCATCCCGACCAGCCGGAGTGGCTGTCGCACGTGAATGCCTCGGTGCTGAAGGTGAAGCTGGCGATGGCGATCATCGGCATCTCCTCGATCCACCTGCTGAAGACGTTCATCGCCGCCGGTGCGCTGACCGGGCTGCCGTTCTGCTCGGCCGAGATGCTGGCCAGCATTGCGGAGAACGGTCCCGGCAACGCCTTGAAGTGCGCCGCGCTCACCCCGGTAGGCGTGATGTGGCAGACCATCATCCACCTGGTATTCATCGTGTCGGCGATCGGCATCGCGTGGACCGACCGGTTGATGCAGAGCGCCAAGCGCGAAGAGCACTGAACAAACGCCCGGCGCAGGTTGGGGTGAGCCGCAGGCGAACCCCAACGTTGCGAGGCGTGTGCCTGTTGGGGTTCGCCTGCGGCTCACCCCAACCTACGTCGGCTTGGGCTCAGCCTTCCAGCTCGGCCCAGCGCGCGTAAGCCACCTCGAGCTCCGTTTGAATCTTCGCCAGCGCATCGTTATGCCGCTGGATCGCCGCGTTGTCCTGCTGATAGAACTGCGGCTGGTTCATCGCCGCCGAACGCTCGGCCACTTCCGTCTCCAGCTGCTCGATCCGCGCCGGCAGCTGCTCCAGCTCGCGCTGGTCCTTGTAGCTGAGCTTGCGTTTGGGTTTTTCCGCTTCCGGCGCGCGCGGCGTCCCGGCGGGCGTCGCGGGAGTGGGCGCTACTTCGATCGCACGCGCCGCCGGCCGCTGCCGCAACCAGTCGCTGTAGCCGCCGACGTAGTCGCCGACCCTGCCTTCGCCCTCCAGCACCAGCGTGCTGCTGACCACGTTGTCGAGGAACTCGCGGTCGTGCGAGACCAGCAGCAGGGTGCCCTGGTACTCGGTGAGCAGCTCTTCCAGCAGCTCCAGCGTTTCCACGTCCAGGTCGTTGGTCGGTTCGTCCATCACCAGCAGGTTGGACGGCTGCGCGAACAGCTTGGCCAGCAGCAGGCGGTTGCGCTCGCCGCCGGAGAGGCGGGTGATCGGCGCGCGGGCGCGCTCGGGCGAGAACAGGAAGTCCTGCAGGTAGCCGATGATGTGCTTGCGCTGGCCGTTGAGCTCGATGTATTCGCGCCCTTCGGCGACGTTGTCCAGCGCATTGAGTGCGTCGTTGAGCTGGGTGCGGTGCTGGTCGAAGTAGGCGATCTGCAGGCCGGTGCCGAGCATCACCTCGCCGCGCTGCGGCTGCAGTTCGCCGAGCAGAATCTTCAGCAGGGTGCTCTTGCCGGCGCCGTTCGGGCCGACGATGCCGACGCGGTCGCCGCGCATGATCACCGTGTCGAGGCTGTCGATCAGCACGCGGCCGCCGTAGGCCTGGTGTACGCCGCGCGTCTCGATCACCTTCTTGCCCGAGGCCTGCGCATTGGCCAGGGTGATCCTGGCATTGCCGCCCAGCTCGCGCCGCTCAGCGCGCTCGCGGCGCAGCGCCTTCAGCGCGCGCACGCGGCCTTCGTTGCGGGTCCGGCGGGCCTTGATGCCCTGCCGGATCCACACTTCTTCCTGGGCCAGCTTCTTGTCGAACAGCGCATTGGCCTGCGCCTCGGCGTGCAGGCGTTCCTCGCGGCGGCGCAGGTAGTTGTCGTAGTCGCCGGGCCAGCTGGTGAGCTGGCCGCGGTCGATCTCCACGATGCGCGTGGCCAGCGAGCGCAGGAAGGAGCGGTCGTGGGTGATGAAGATCAGGCTGCCGGCGAAGGACTTGAGGAAGCCTTCCAGCCAGCCGATCGCTTCGATGTCCAGGTGGTTGGTCGGCTCGTCCAGCAGCAGCACGTCCGGCTTGCGCACCAGCGCCTGGGCCAGCAGCACGCGGCGCTTCATGCCGCCGGAGAGCGCGGCGAAGTCGGTGTCGGACGGCAATTCCAGGCGCAGCAGCACCTCGTTGACGCGACGGTCGAGGTCCCAGCCGTGGCGTGCCTCGATCTGGGCCTGCACGTCGCCCAGCGCGTCGAAGTCATGCTCGGCCAGCAGGTGGTGGTAGCGCGCCAGCAACTGGCCGAGGTCGCCCAGCCCCGCGGCGACCACGTCGAATACGCTGCCGGCGGTGTCCTGCGGCACTTCCTGCGCCATGCGCGCGACGACCGTGCCCGCCTGCAGGCGCAGCTCGCCGTCGTCCGGCTTCAGGTCGCCGGCAATCAGCTTGAGCAGGGTGGATTTGCCTTCGCCGTTGCGGCCGACGATGCATACGCGCTCGTTCGCCTCGATCGACAGATCGACGTGTTCGAGCAGGAGAGGGCCGCCGACGCTGAAGTCGACACGCTGGAGTTGGATCAGGGACATCCGCCTATTGTAGCCGTTGCGCGGCTGCCCCAACGAAAACGGGCCGCTCGCGCGGCCCGTTTCCTCAAGCGAACGCGAAGGTCCGCTTACTTCAGCTTGGCATCGGCGCGCAGCGCCTCGGCCTTGTCCGTCTTCTCCCAGGAGAAGGCGGTGTAGGTCTTGCCGTCCGGGCCCTTCACTTCGTACGGCGAGCGGCCGAAGTGACCGTAGCTGGCGGTCTGCTGGTACATCGGATGGATCAGGTCCAGCATCTTGATGATGCCGTACGGGCGCAGGTCGAAATGCTTGCGGATCAGCTTCTCGATCTTGTCGTCCGCGATCTTGCCGGTGCCGAAGGTGGTCACCGAGATCGAAGTCGGCTCGGCCACGCCGATGGCGTAGGAGACCTGCACTTCGCAGCGGTCGGCGATGCCGGCGGCCACGATGTTCTTGGCCACGTAGCGCGCCGCGTAGGCGGCCGAGCGGTCCACCTTGGACGGATCCTTGCCGGAGAACGCGCCGCCGCCGTGACGGGCCCAGCCGCCGTAGGTGTCGACGATGATCTTGCGGCCGGTCAGGCCGCAGTCGCCCACCGGGCCGCCGATCACGAACTTGCCGGTCGGGTTGATGTGGAACTTGGTGCCCTTGTGCAGCAGCTTGGCCGGCAGCACGGGCTTGAGGATGTGCTCGCGCACGGCCTCGACCAGGTCCTTCTGCTTGACGTCCGGATCGTGCTGGGTCGACAGCACCACGGCGTCGATGGCGGTCGCCACGCCGTCTTCGTAGCGCAGGGTGACCTGGCTCTTCGCGTCCGGGCGCAGCCACGGCAGCGGGGAGTTCTTCTTCTTGCGGACCTTGGCCTGCTGCTCGACCAGGCGGTGCGAGTAGTAGATCGCCGCCGGCATGAAGTCCTTGGTCTCGTTGGTGGCGTAGCCGAACATCAAGCCCTGGTCGCCCGCGCCCTGTTCTTCCGGCTTCTTGCGGTCCACGCCCTGGTTGATGTCCGGCGACTGCTTGCCGATCAGGTTGAGCACGCCGCAGGTCTCGCCGTCGAAGCCCACCTCGGAGGAGTCATAGCCGATGTCCACGATCACCTTGCGGGTGAGCGCTTCCAGGTCGATCCAGGCGCTGGTGGTGATCTCGCCGGCCACGATGGCCACGCCGGTCTTCACCATGGTCTCGCAGGCCACGCGCGCACGCGGATCCTGGGCCAGGATGGCATCGAGGACGGCGTCGGAAATCTGGTCGGCGACCTTGTCCGGATGGCCTTCGGAAACCGATTCGGAGGTGAACAGGAAGTTGCTCATCGCGGGTTATATCCTTCCTTACGGATAAAGAGATGAAAGAGGGTGCGGCATGATACATGCCGGTCCCCGGTTTTGCAGCTACAGCATGGCCCGCCCAGGTGACGATTTCATGCCGATTCAGCCGTTTGGACGGCCATCGGGCCGTTTGCCGCGGCGTTCCGGCGCACCCGGAAGGCGCCCTGAAAGCGGGCAAGAATAGCTCAGACGGGTCGCGCCGGCGGGCGGGATGGGGGGGAACAGCGGGCGGAACGGGGGTAAAGCGCCATGCTCGCGCTCGGTCGACAGCTTCACGACGCCAATCACAGTATGCGGACGTTCCTGCGACAGGCAGCCGTCAGGGCGCGGTCATCGGCATAGACTCGCGCTCCGCGACAGGGGGAAGCCGGGCTCAGGCCACGGAGTTCGCCATGCCGCTTACGATCCGCCAGCGCACGCTTTGCCGCCGCCTCTTCGTCCCCGCCGCGCTCTGCCTCGCCTTCGCCGCGCAGGCCGGCACCGATTGGGTCACCACCGCCACGCCGCAGGCGCTGATTCCTCCACCCGTGCCCGGCTGCGAATACGCCGGCAGCAACGCCTGGTCCATCAACAGCGCGTTCTACGGCAACGAGTTCTATGGCGGCACCGCCCCGTACTGCGTCGATGCCAGCGGGCTGGCGCCGCTGGATCCGAACAAGCCGCTGCATCTGGTGATTTCGCTCAAGCTGCGGCATCTGCCTCAACTGCAGAGCTTCCTGCACGACGTGACCCAGCCAGGCAGCGCCGTTTACGGGCAGTACCTCAGCCGCGCGCAGTTCCAGCAGACCTATGCGCCGACCCCGGCGCAGGCGCTGGCGGTGGCGGCTTATCTGCTGAAAAACGGCTTCACTCACATCCAGGTGGCGCCGAACCGCCTGCTGGTCGCCGCGGACGGCACCGTGGGCCAGGCCAGCAAAGCGTTCAACACCACGATGATGCAGTGGAAGCTCTACGGATCGAGCGGCTATGGCAGTGCCAGCCCTGTACAGGTGCCCGCCCTGCTGGGCGATATCGTGGACGTCGTGCAGGGCCTGCCGGGCCTGGGCTGGGGCAGCAAGTACCACGCGGCGCTGCTGCCGCCCTCGACGCCGGTGGCCGGCAATGGCTATAGCCCGGTCGACTACGCCACCATCTACAACGCCACCGGCGTCGGCCCCGGCACCGCCACGCCGGTAGCGGTCATCGCCCAGGGCGACATGAGCCAGACCATCAGCGACCTCAAGGTCTTCACCGCCAACCATCAGTTGCACACCGTGCCGACCGCAGTCGTGGCGACCGGCGCCGCGCCGCTGGGCGAGGGCAGTGCGCACGACGAGAGCCAGGCCATCGTCGGTGCGGCCGGCGGACTGGCCAGTCTGAGCTTCTATGCAATGCCGAACGCCGGCAACGCGCCGACCACCGCCGACCTCACCTGGGCCTACAACCGCGCGGTCGCGGACGACACCGCCAAGCTCATCCAGAGTTCCTGGATGGTGGACGAGGCGATGGCCTACCTCAGCGGCGCGCAGCAGCAGGACGATGCGATCTTCATGGCGGCACAGGCGCAGGGGCAGGTGTTCATCGCGCCGATCGGCGAGGCCAACCAGGTGAACTGGCAGATCAACGATGTCTATCAGTTCCCGCCCGAGCCGGCGACGTCGCCCTATGTGGTCGCCATAGGCGGATCGCAGGTGAGCACGGACAGCGCCAGGCAGTGGATGGGTGAAACGCTGTGGTCCGAACAGTCGACGCTCGATAGCCCCGCCAACATGGCATACGACTACTGGTACACCAACGGGGGCTACAGCCTGCACGAACCGGTGCCGCCATGGCAGGCGGCGCAGGCGCTCACAGTCAGGCCCACGCCCAACCAGCCGGTGCAGTTGCCGACGACGCAGCGCTACGTGCCGGACCTGGCGTTCGACGCGCATATGGCCATTCCCGGCAACTGGCCCAGTCCCGATACTCCTGCCGGCCCCACCAATGGCGCACGCATCATCGTCGGCGGCATGGAGCACCACCTGTACAACGGCACCGAACTGGCATCCGCGGTCTTCACCGGACTGTTTGCGCGCGTCGAATCGGCGCATGGCAATGCGCTGGGCCTGCCGACGCCGCAGATGTATGCGAACTTTGCCAAGGACCGCACGCCGCTGCACGATTTCAGCGCTCCGGCCGAGGCGCCCTACAACTATCTGTGTCCGACCCCGAGCTGGAACACCTGCTCAGGCTGGGGCAGCCTCGACATCGGCAAATTCAACGCCTATGTGACGCAGTACTGGGGCCTGTAGGCGGTGCAGGCATAATCGGCCGGCGAATCCGCGGAAAACCGACGAGGTGATGACAGTGCGATCGTTCAGAAGCGCGATGGTGTGGCTGATATGGCTGCTCCTGGCGGTATCGACCGCGGCGGGCGCGGAGGATGCAGGCCCGGCGCAATGGCGCAGCGCCATGGATGCCTTCGCCGCCCAGGATCAGGCGCAGGCCCCGCCGCAGCATGCCGTCCTGTTCATCGGCAGCTCCTCGATCAACTTCTGGCATTCGCTGGCCGAGGATTTCCCCGGCGTGCCGGTGATCAACCGCGGCTTCGGCGGCTCGGCGATCGAGGACAGCACCTATTACGCCGACCGCATCGTCACGCCCTACCACCCGCGCCTGATCGTG
The DNA here is from genome assembly GCF_900112865.1 of Dyella marensis. Classification (GTDB taxonomy): domain Bacteria; phylum Pseudomonadota; class Gammaproteobacteria; order Xanthomonadales; family Rhodanobacteraceae; genus Dyella_D; species Dyella_D marensis_A. The sequence continues at coordinate 39,694 of NZ_FONH01000012.1, forward strand.
ATGTACGCCGGCGACAACGACATCTACGAGGGGCATTCGGCGCAACAGGTCGCTGACGACTTCAAGGCCTTCGTGGCGCGCGTGCGCAAGGACCTGCCGGCGGTGCCGGTGGTGTACATCTCGATCAAGCCCAGCGTGGCGCGCTGGTCGCTGTGGCCGGCCATGCGCGAGGCGAACGGGCTGATCCGCGATTGGGCGGCGACGCAGCACGGGGTGCGCTTCGTCGATATCGCGCCGCCGATGCTGGACGCCGAGGGCAAGCCGCGCGCCGAGCTGTTTCGCGACGATGGGCTGCATATGAAGCCGGCCGGCTATGCGCTGTGGATCGAGGCGCTGCGGCCGGTGCTGGCTGCGTATGGCTTCAAGGTGGCGCAGCCGGCATCCGCTGCGCCCTGACCGGCGCAGGTTGGGGTGAGCCGCAGGCGAACCCCAACGCTGCGATGCGCATGAGGGTGACGATGTTGGGGTTGTCACCCCAACCTACGCGGCGAGCTCCAGTCCACTCTCCAGCGCCTGGAAATAGTCGCGCGTCAGCCGCAGCTGGTCCTGCGCGCTTTCCGCGCGGTTGACCACGTCGCGGAAGGCGGCGTTTTCCGGGCGATCCTTGGCATACCAGCCCAGGTGCTTGCGCGCGATGCGCACGCCGGACTGCTCGCCGTAGAAGGCGTACAGGTGTTCCAGGTGGGCGAGCAGGATGGCCGCGACCTCGGCGGGGCCCGGTTCGGGCAGGCGTTCGCCGGTGGCGAGGTAGTGCGCGATCTCGCGGAAGATCCACGGCCGGCCCTGCGCGCCGCGGCCGACCATCACGGCGTCGGCGCCGGTGGCATCGAGCACGTGTTTTGCCTGCTCGGGCGTGGTGACGTCGCCGTTGGCGAATACCGGCATGCGTACCGCCGCCTTCACCGCCGCGATAGTGTCGTACTCCGCCTCGCCTTCGTACTTGTCGGCGCGGGTGCGGCCGTGCACCGCCAGCGCGGCGATGCCGGCGTCCTCGGCGATGCGCGCGATCGCCAACGCATTTTTGTTCTGCCGATCCCAGCCGGTGCGGATTTTCAGCGTGACCGGCACATCGACCGCATCCACTACGGCCTTGACGATGCGCGCGACCAGCGGCTCGTCCTGCAGCAGGGCGGAGCCGGACCACACATTGCACACCTTCTTGGCCGGGCAGCCCATGTTGATGTCGACGATCTGCGCGCCATGGTCGGCGTTGTAGCGCGCCGCCTCGGCCAGCATGGCGGGGTCGTAGCCGGCGATCTGCACGCTCACCGGTTCGGGCTCGCCGGCGTGGTCCATGCGCCGCAGCGACTTGCGCGTCTGCCACAGGCGCGGGTCGGCGGTGGTCATCTCGGACACGGCCAGGCCCGCGCCCAGCCGTTTGCACAGCAGGCGGAACGGCTTGTCGGTGACCCCCGCCATGGGCGCGAGCACCACGGGCGGGTCGATGCGGTAGGGGCCGATCTGCATCCGGCGATTTTAGCCCGGAGCGGCCCCCGCGGTCAGAAATCCACCGAGGCCTGCACGAAGAACGTGCGCGGTTGGCCTACATAGAGGCCGTTGTTGTTGTCGGTGGAGCGGGTGAAGTAGCGCCGGTCGAACAGGTTCTTCACGCCCACGCCGAGCTTCAGGTAGGACAGCGCGGGGCCGAAACGGTACTCGCCGCGCAGGTTCCAGCTGGTCCAGCCGGGGATGTCGCCGTAGTCCCCGGCGGGCGTGCCGACGGTGATGTACGGCGACGGCCTGGCCGGATCGAAGCTGGGCGAGCCGGGCGCGTGCTGGCGCGACTGGCTGAACGCATCGAGGTTCACTGTCCATGGGCCGCGCTCGTAGCGCACGCCGAGGTTGGCGGTGCGGCGCGAGTAGAACGGCAGGTCGCGGCCGGCGAACGAGCCGTAGTCGTAGCTGGCCTTGGTGTAAGTGAAGGTGCCCCACAGGGTGAGGCCGCGCAGGTTCGGAGCGAACGCGCCGGCATCCAGGTGGGCGGCGGTTTCCAGGCCCTTGTGGGTGGTGGCGCCGAGGTTGGTCCAGCCGTCGTGCGAATCGGCCACGCCGGGAATCTTGCCGACCAGCTGCAGCTCATGGTCGAAGTTGATGCGGAACACGGTGGCTTCCGCGCCCCAGGCGCCATCGTCGTAGCGCGTGCCGGCTTCGTAGGTACGCGCCGTCTCCGGCGCGAGGCCGCTGGCGAACTGGCTGTCGGCGTTCTTCTGGCCGATCTGGAAATACTGCAGGCTGCCGAACGAGGTTTCGGCGTTGGCGTAGAGCTTCCAGCGCTCGGACAGGTGATAGATCACGTTGAGCGAGGGCAGCGGCTTGGAATACTTCTCGCGGCGGAAGGTCGGGCCTTTCACGATCACCGTGGCGTCGGGCAGCGCGCGCCACCAGGTGTTGATGCGCTCGTAGCGCAGGCCGGGCGTGATGGTCCAGTGGCCGGCGTTGATGGTGTCGTCGAGGTACAGCGCGTGCGCCTCGGTGCCGCCGACGTTGTTGCCGCTGCGCACGTAGGGGCCGTTGTAGGGATTGCTGTCGAACGGCGTGTAATAGAGCGGCGAGTCGTACTTGTTGTTGCGCAGGGTGCGCTCGTGCATCGCCTCGTTGAGATAGCGATAGCCGACGCCGATCTCGTGGGTCCAGCCGCCGAGATCGAACAGCTGCGAATAGCGCGGCTCGATCGCGAAAGTGTGGTAGTTGCGCGGATAGGCGTTGAGCTGGTGCGTGTAGATGCCGGTCTTCGCGTTCTGCGTGATGGTTTCGATATGGCTGCCGCGGAAGCTGTCGGTGTAATAGGTCTGCACCTCGAAGCTGCGGCGGTCGTCGATGTGGCTGTACTTCAGCACGGCGTCCTTGCGCAGGCCGCGGAAATCGTCGAACGGGCGGCGCGACTGGAACGGGGCGGCGTCGTAGTCGGCCTGGCTGAGGCCACCGGGCATGCCGGCCTGACCGCGGTAGTAGTGCAGGCTGCCGCTGAGCGTGTCGGTGTCGCTGAAGCGGTAGCGCGACTTCAGCAGCACATCGTCGATGTTGGTGTTGTTCTGGTGCTCGCGGTAGCCCGGGCCCTTGGTGCCGGAGTAGAGCAGGGCGATGCCCAGCCCCTGTGCGGTGGTGCCGCCGACGAAGGCGTTGCTCTGCGTCTGGATGCCGCCGTGTTCGCCGCCTTGCAGCATCACGCCGGCGCTGCCGCCGAAGTTCTCGGGAATCTCGCGCGTGACGAAATTGACGATGCCGCCCACGTTCTGCGGCCCGAAGCGCACCGAGCCGCCGCCGCGCACTACGTCCACCGCTTCGAGATTGGCCACCGCCATCGGCATCATCGAGACCTGCGGCTGGCCGTACGGCGCCACCGCCACCGGCACGCCGTCGAGCAGGATGGTCGAGCGCGGCGACAGGCGCGCGGTCAGGCCGCGCACGCCGACGTTCAGCGATACATCGCTGCCGCCGGTGCCGTTGCTTTCCTGGATCTGCACGCCGGGAATGCGGCGCAGGATGTCGCGCACCTGGGCCGGCGCCGCCTCGACCATCTGCTCGCGGCGGATGGTGGTGCGCGCGCCTGGGTGGTTCTGCACATCCCGCGCGGCGGCATCGCCCAGCCAGTCGCCGGTGACGCGCACGGCGGCCAGATCCTTGGCCTGCTTCTGGTCGGCGGTGGTGTCTTCGGCGTGGACGGAAGCAGCGCCGGCCAGCAGGGCCAGGGCGATGGTGCGGGAGAAGCGAAGCATGGGCAGGTGCGGCCGGGGAAAAGCGCGCATCTTAAATGAGAATAATTCTCACCACAAATTCCTGCGACCGGTTCGTAGGTTGAGGTGAGCCACAGGCGAACCCCAACATCGCGTCACTTGGAAAGGTCCGTTGGGGTTCGCCTGCGGCTCACCCCAACCTGCGCAGGCGCTTCAGTGCGCCGCGCGCACCGCCGCCGCCGCCTTCGGATCGTGCTTGTGCTTGAACAGGAACACGAACAGCACCGCCACGATCAGCGAATACAGCGAGAAGGTGATCCAGATGCCGTGCCAGTTCTTGCTGCCATCGGCCTGGGTGAAGAAGGCATCGATCATCCAGCCGCTCACCGAGCTGCCCAGCACCGCGCCGATGCCATTGGTCATCAGCATGAACAGGCCCTGCGCGCTGGCGCGGATCGACGGGTCGGCCTGGCCTTCCACGAACAGCGAGCCGGAGATGTTGAAGAAGTCGAAGGCCATGCCATACACGATGCACGACAGCACGATCATCCACAGCCCGGCGCCCGGGTCCCCATAGGCGAACAGGCCGAAGCGCAGCGTCCACGCCAGCATGCTGATCAGCATCACCGTCTTGATGCCGAAGCGCTTGAGGAAGAATGGAATCGCCAGGATGAACAGCGTTTCCGAAATCTGCGAGATGGACATGATGATCGCCGGATAGCGCACGGCGATCAGGTTCTTGTACGGCTCCATCGCGGCGAAGTCGTGCAGGAAGGTATCGCCGTAGGCATTGGTCAGCTGCAGCGCCGCGCCCAGCAGCATGGCGAACATGAAGAAGATCGCCATCTGCGTATTGCGCAGCAGCGCGAACGAGGTCAGCCCGAGCGTATCGAGCAGCGACTGCTGCTCCTTGCGCTCGAAGCGCGGCGGGCACTTGGGCAGGGTGAACGCGTACAGGCCCAGCAGCAGCGCGGCGGCGCCGGCCACGTGGAACTGGCCCGCGGTGGTCTCCAGGTGCAGCAGGCTTACCGTCCACAGCGCGGCGATGAAACCCACCGTGCCCCATACGCGGATGGGCGGAAACACGGTGACGATGTCCTCGCCGCTGCTCTTGAGCGCGTTGTACGCCACCGCGATCGAAAGCGAGATGGTCGGCATGTAGAACATCATGTTCAGCAGCATCACCCAGAACATCAGCCCGGGCGAATCGATGGCAGGCACCACGAACAGCATGATCGCGCCGCCGATATGCATCAGGCCGAGCAGCTTCTCGGCGTTGATCCACTTGTCGGCGATCACGCCGGCGATCGAGGGCATGAACAGCGAGGCGATGCCCATGGTGGAAAAGATCGCGCCGAACTGCGTGCCGGGCCAATGCTTGTTCTGGAACCAGTACGCCCCGATGGTCAGCAGCCACGACCCCCATACGAAATACTGCAGGAAGTACATGATGACGAGGCGGAGTTTGATGCTCATCGGGCTTTATCGGTCCTGGTGATTCGTTAATATCGCTGAGCGGTCCGCCGGGCGCACGGCGGGCGGGGCAGCCAGCGGTGCTGGCGCTGCCCGTACGGCGAGCTCGGTGATCCCCCGCGGGTGGCCTGGGACGGGTTTCGACCTGGCCAAACGTCCGTCAGCGTAGGGAATCGTCTTAGCCGGGACAAGTTGCGCAGCGGCAAAGAATCCCTGTCCTTTCCCTCTCGGGAGCGACCCATGACCCTGTTTCTGACGATCGCCTTGATCCAGCTGATTGCCCTGGCCAGTCCCGGCCCCGATTTCTTCTTCGTTTCGCAGACCGCCGTGAGCCGCTCGCGCCGCCAGGCCATGTTCGGCGTCATCGGCATCACCCTGGGCGCGCTGGTGTGGTCGGCACTGGCTCTGCTGGGTCTGCAGATCCTGCTGCACCGGCTGGCCTGGCTGTCGCAGCTGATCGCGGTGGCCGGCGGTCTCTACCTGGCCTGGATGGGCGTGAAGATGCTGCGCGGCGCCTGGCAGATGCCCGCCGGCGGCGCCACCCAGGCCGTGGTGGTGGAGCGCAGCGACTTCGCCGCGCTGCGCGCCGGCCTGCTCACCAACCTGGCCAACCCCAAGGCGCTGGTCTACTTCGGCTCGGTGTTCTCGGCCTTCGTCGGCGACGGCGTCGGCGCTGCGGCACGCTGGGGCCTGTGGGGCCTGATCATCGCCGAGACCTTCCTGTGGTTCTCGCTGGTGGCCGCCTTCTTCGCCCTGCCGGCGATGCGCCGCGGCTACCTGCGGCTGACGCGCTGGATCGACGGCTTCGCCGGCGCGGTGTTCGTGCTGTTCGGGCTGCACCTGATCCTGCGCGGGACGGGCAACCGTTCGGCCTGAGCGGCCCCGTAGGTTGGGGTGAGCACAGCGAACCCCAACGCGGCCCTATCCACGTGCGGTGACGTTGGGGTTCGCTGCGCTCACCCCAACCTACGCCTCCGGCATGGCCGGGGCCGCGGCGTCGCTGCGCATCGCATGGCGCTTGCATAGGAACCACACGGCGCCGAGCGGGAAGGAGATGCTCAGCAGCCAGGGGGTGTAGCCGCTCTGGAAAGCCGAGGCGCTGAGCAGCTGGAAGGAGATCAGCCGGAAGCCGACGTCGCCGGTATTCCAGTTCATGCTCAGCGAGACGAAGCCGACCAGCGTGAACAGCGCCCACAGCCCTTTGCGCTTGAGGTTCGGCGTGCGCAGGCAGACCACGAAGGCGTACACGCAGAAGAACGGCACCGCGATCACCAGCGCGAGGAAGAGCCACTGCCCGGCGCCCTTGCCCGCGAGCGAGAAAGCGCTCATCGCCTCCAGCGAGCGAGTCTGCGACTGCGCGTGGAAGCCCAGCACCTGCAGCCCATCCTGATTCCGTTCCAGGAACATGTTGGCCAGCACCCACGAGTCGGTGTACTCGTACTCGTAGGTGAGGTTGTACTTCGTCGTGGTAGGACCGCCATTGAAGGCCATGGACGAGGTATTGGTGCCAACCACCTTGACCGACTTGGGCTTGCCGGCCGGAAACAGCTTGCCTACGTCGGCGAGCTTCTGATCGATATCCGGCATGGCGCGCAGGGAGGGAGCCAGCGCGGCCTTCACGCTGTCGTAGTGGCCTTCGCGCAGATCGGTGAACAACTTCTGCGCGTAGGCCGACTCCGTTTTCGGGGTCAGCTTGTCGATCAGTTCCTGCTGGTTGCAGGCGAGCAGCAGAAGGCTGGCGCAGGCCAGCAACAGAAGCCGAAACCGTTTCATGCTCATTCCCCCGTGCGGTGGTCGGAGCCTAGCAGTACGTCGCGTCGCGCCGACAGTGTGCCGTCAGGGCAATAACTTGCGGGGATTGAGGATGCCATCCGGATCGAAGGCCGCCTTCACGCCGCGCATCAATCCCAGCGTTTCGGGCTGCAGCGCCAGCGGCATGAACTCGCGCTTGACCAGGCCGATGCCGTGCTCGCCGGACAGCGTGCCGTCCAGTCGGATCACCAGCGCGAACACCTCGGCCAGGCAGGCATGGGCGCGCTCGCGCTCGGCCTCGTCGCGCGGCAGCAGGTTCACGTGCAGGTTGCCGTTGCCGGCGTGGCCGAAGCTGACGATCAGCACGTCGTGCTTCGCCGCCAGCGCCTTGATGCCGTCGACCAGCTCGGGCAGGCGGCTGACCGGCACCACCACGTCCTCGTTGATCTTGTTCGGCGAGATGGTGCGCTGCGCGGGCGACAGCGCCTTGCGCGCGGACCACAGCGCCTGCGTTTCCTCGGCGCTCTGCGCCACCTGCAGGCTTTCCAGGCCGTCGCCGCGGGCGGCGCGCGAGACCGCCTCGACCGCGCCGGCCAGCGTGTCCGGCTCGCCGTCCACTTCGATCATCAGCATGGCGCCGGCCACCGGCACGCTGTCGCCGCCGTGGTCGCGTGCCAGTTTCAACGCCACATCGTCGATGAACTCCAGCGCGCAGGGCGTCACCGGCTGCGCCATGATGCGCGCCACCGCACGGGCGGCGGCGCTGACGTCGCGGTAGGTGGCGCGCAGCGTGCGCAGGCCGCTGGGCTTCGGCGTGAGCTTGAGCGTGGCTTCGGTGATCAGGGCCAGCGTGCCTTCCGAGCCGATCAGCAGGCGGGTAAGGTCGTAGCCGGTGGAACCCTTGCTGGTATAGGTGCCGCAGCGGAAGCCCACGCCGGTGCCGGCGACGGCGCGCAGCCCCAGGGTGTTCTCGCGCGGGCTGCCGTATTTCACCGTGCGCGGGCCGGCCGAATTGCAGGCCAGGTTGCCGCCGATGCTGCACCAGGGCGAGGAGGTCGGATCGGGCGGCCAGAAGAAACCATGCGGCTTCAAGGCCTGCTGCAGGTCGCCGTTGAGCACGCCCGGCTCCACCACCGCCAGGCGGTTGTCCGGATCGATGCGCAGGATGCGGTTCATCCGCTCGAAGCTGGCCACCACGCCGCCGTCCACCGGCACCGTGGCGCCGGTGGTATTGGTACCGCGGCCGCGCGCGACCAGCGGCACGCGGTGTTCGCGGCAGGCGCGTACCAGCGCTTCGGTCTGCTCGTGCGAGGTGGGAAACACCACGGCATCGGGCAGCGCGTTGCGACGGGAGTTGTCGTAGGCATAGGCCAGTCGCTCGGCTTCGCCCAGCGACAGGGCGTCGCCGGCGAAGCTGGCGTGCAGGGCTTCGAGCAGGGCGGTGGGCAGCGTCATGCGCCAAGTCTAGCGCCGCCGCCGCCCGGGTCCGACAGCTGCGAGCCTCAGATCTTCAAGGTGGGAATGTCGACCTTGGGCAGCAGGCGCGAGGTGAAGTAGCTGTCCTTGTAGTAGCGGATCTTCTCGCACATCACCGGATGCGGGATGCCTTCGTACAGGAACACTTCCTTGTCCGCGCCCATCGCCTTCAGTTCCTGCGGCAGCATCAGCGCGCGGCGCTCCTCGGACTCGCTGCGCGAACGGTCGCCGCCCTTGCCGCGGGTGACGTTTTCCTTGCGCACGGTGGTGTAGCCGAGCATCTCGGAGTAGTCGTTGGCGTCCTGCTGCTCGCGCGGCGCGTAGACGATCTGCAGCGCGTGGTTGGTGATCAGCGTGCGCGCCACTTCCCTGCCGTAGGTGGCGTCGAGCTGGGCCACGCTCTGGATGATCGGCAGCAGGCGGATGTTGTAGCCGGCCATGTACGACACGGCGGAGGAGATGATGTCGACCTTGCCGATCGAGGTGAACTCGTCCATCAGCAGCAGGCACTGGTGCTTGAGCGCCTTGTTGTTCTGCGGCAGCTCCTTGGTGTTCTGGTTGATCAGCTGGCTGAAGAACAGGTTCACGATCAGCCGGCTCTCGGCCAGCTTGTTGGGCTGGATGCCGATATAGATGGTCATGCGCTTCTTGCGCACGTCGGTGAGCAGGAAGTCGTCGTCGCCGGTGGCCGCGTCCAGCACCGGATTGATCCAGGCGTTGAGCGGTTCCTTGAAGGTGCCCAGGATCGAGGCGAAGGTCTCGTTCGCCTGCGACAGCAGGTTGGCGAAGGCCGACTGCGCATTGCCGCTGAGGAACGGCTGCTGCGACATCCACTGGTACAGGTGGCGCAGGTCGGTGCCGTCGCCGGAGGACAGGCGATATACCGCGCCCAGCGTCGGCTTGTCGCGCAGCACCAGGGGCAGGCCCTTCTGCTCGTCGTGTTCCCACTTCTCGCACAGGTACAGGGTGAAGGCCATGAAGGCGTTGCGCGCCTGGCTCACCCAGAACTTCTGGTCGTCGGCGCCGTCCGGATACAGCATCGCGGCGATGCTCATCAGGTCGGAGACGCGGAAGGACGGGTCCTTGGACACGTAGCTCAGCGGATTCCAGCGATGCGAGCGGCGGTCTTCGGCGAACGGATTGAACAGGTAGATCTCATGGCCCTGGCTGGCGCGCCAGCCGGAGGTGAGTTCGTAGTTTTCCTGCTTGATATCCAGCACCACCATGGATTCCTGGTAGTCCAGCAGGTTGGGAATCACCACGCCCACGCCCTTGCCCGAGCGGGTCGGCGCGGCCAGGATCACGAACTGCTGGCCGCCCAGGCGCACCAGGTCGCCCCGGTACTTGCCGACCAGGATGCCGTTGGCCTGCGCCTTGAACATGCCGGCCTTGCGCAGGTCGCCGCCGTGGGCGAAGCGCGCGTCGCCGTGCATGGACGGCTTGTGCGTCCTGGCGATGAAATAGAACACCACCATCCACAGCACCACCGGGATGCCGAAGCCGATATAGCCCGCCGCCTTGATGCGGCCGGCATAGGCCTGGTAGTCCGGCAGGCCCAGCGCCATCACGTACTGGTAGTAGGTGTTCCAGGACAGCGGCACCTCGACCTTGAGCAGCAGCCGTACCAGCCAGCCGGAAAAGAACGCGCCGCCGACCAGGGCGACCAGCAGCAGGCCGGCGGCCCAAAACCATTTCGTCTTGCTCATGAGAACCTGACTCGCATCCGATGCTCCGAAGCAGGGTGCTTCGGCCCCTGTTTTCTCGTCTTGCCTGGCCCGGCGGTGTAGTGCGCTGCCTGTGTACGGCGACGCTCCTCCCGACCGTCATCCGCCCTAGTGTATCCGCCCCAGTGTAAATGGGTTTCGGTGACAGGCCGGGTGATCGTCTTCGCGTCCACGGCACGAAGCGCTTCAGGCGCCCAGGGCGGGCGCCTGGCCCGGCTGGACGTCCCGCGGCGGCCCCGCCTGCGCCGCCTGCTGCTGCGCCGCGGCCTGCTGCCACTGCGCGCTGCTGCGTTCGAGCGGCGTGTTCACTGCCTCCTGCGTCGGCATCTCGGCCATGCGCTTGAACGGCGAGCTCAGGTCGCCCTGCACCGCATAGGCGCGGCTGCCGTCCTCGCTGAGCACCACGTGGTCGATCCGCTCTAGCCCTGCCTTACGCGCCGCTACCGCCAGGGAACCGGCGAAGTTGTCGCTCTGCTGGTCGGAGGCGCGCTGGCGCGAGGCGTCCAGCGCATGCACCGCGCCGCGCGCCTGCTGGAACAGGGCGTGGTCGGGATGGCCGGGCTGGTCGAGCTGGGGCGCGGCGTCCGCCTTGGCGTGATGCCATTCGCTCGGATGGGTGAGGGTATGGATGGCGTGGGAGGCCCGATCGCCGAAGGCCTCCAGCTTTTCCTCCACCTCGTGCACCGCGTGGCTGACCGCATTGCCGATCGCGTGCGCACCCTCGGCAACCTTCTCGCCAACCTCGTGGGCCACCATCTCCACGCCGTGCACGAAGGCCCGCGGCACCTCCCACGGCGCCGACAGCACGGTGCGGATGTCGCGCACGTCCTCGCGGTAGCGGTCGATCATGCCCTTGTGTTCCTGGTACAGGGCCGCGTTCTCGGGACTGACGATGGAATGGCCGAGCAGCTTGTTGTCCGGTACGAAGTTGTCGATCGCGTGCGCGCCGAAATCGGTGGCCTTGATCGGGTTGCGCGGGCTCAGCGGGCCGCTGTCGTCGCGGTAGCCGGCCTTGCTCAAGGTGTCGATGTCCTGCGGCGCGGCGTAGATACGCACCTCGCCGAAATGCGGGCTGGCCGCGCTGACGATGTCGCCGGCGCGGATATGGTCGATCACCTGGTGGCCGCCTTCGGGCAGGCCGTACAGCAGGCCCGCGGCGCCGTAGGCGTTGAAGGTCTCGCCCTTGAGGTTCATCCGCGCGGCGGTGAGCTCGGCCAGGGTGCCGCCCAGCGAATGGCCGGTGACGGTGACGTCACACGGGACGCCCAGCTGTTCCGACTGCTGGCGCGCCTTCTCCATCACCCGCTGGGTGAACGCGGTGGCGTCGGGCGCCTGCGCGTTGAGGCCGGTCAGCACCATGCCGGCGTCGGTGCCGCCGTCCTGCAGCAGCTCGCGGTCGAACTCGGAGCCGCGGTGGGCGATCACGATCGCGCCGGTGTCCAGGCGCTGGTAGGCCGTGCCCTGATAGCCGGTGTGCGGATCGTCGGTGTGGTCGAAGATGCGGTATTTGACGCCGCCCAGTTCCACCGTCTGGCCGGTCTGGCGGTCCTGGTAGGCGTCGCGCGCGAGCAGGGCGTAGTCGGTCGTGCCGATCTTCGTGCTGTCCGTACTCATGGGGCCGTCTCCCTGGCCGTCAGCGTCATCGAGAAGATGTCGGTGCGCGTGGTGGGCTTGAACAGCGCGCGGTTGGGCGTGCCGAAGGCGGTGCGCTCATCGCTGCTGTTGAAGTATTCGCTGCGCACGAAATAGGTGGGCACCGGCTTCTGCGCCAGCAGCTCACGCGAATCCATGGCCGGCGAGAATTCCACGCCCTTGATCCTGAGCGTGGCCCAGGCGGTGTTGACCGCCCAGTGGCACACGCCCATGCCGTAGTAGTCCTCGTCCTGCAGCAGGTCGACGTAGAGCGTGCCCTTGTACTCGTGGTCGCTGACGCGGACGAAGTCGATGGCGACGTTCTGCTCCGGCGTCAGCGTGGCGCCGCTGACCGGCGTGGCCGGTACGCAGCGTTCGTTCTGCACCTTGTAGTGCACCGTGCCGGCGATCGAATCGAACGGACCCGGCGCGCCTTCGATGCTGAGGGTCAGCTCGTAGCGCTTCTGCGGGTGCGGGTTCTGCTTGATCTGTGGAGTCTTCATGGGTGAGCCGAAAGCGAAGGTGGAGATGAGCGCCAGGAGCACGGCAACCGCTCGTACCGGCGCGACGGTAACCGCCGCCGCGCATGGTCGCGGCGGCGATGGCATGACGGCACCCATGCTCAGTGCAGGGTGACGGTGAACGGCAGGTGCTTGTCCGGATCGGCCAGGCGGAAGTACTCGCCGCTGACCGCCACGCCGCCCTTGCCAGCCAGGTGGAACGCGTCCTCGCCCTTGTCGACCCAGGCCGAGGTGGCATCGGCGACGCCGGGCATGTTCACCTCGCGGCTGGCGGTGGGGTTGCCGGTGGCGGCATCCAGCTCGAGCACCCGCAGCAGGGTCTGCGACGTCGACTGCGCGGGCTGGGTGTCGGCCTGCAGCAGCACGTAGACGGTGCCGCCCTTGTGCAGGCAGTGCGTGGCGCGGCCCTGCACGGTATGCGTGGGCAGCTCCAGCGCGCGCGTCCACAGCACCCGGTTGGCGCCGGTGTCCTCGACGTAGACGAACGGCTTCTGGTTCGTGCCGTCTTCGTCGGCGACCGCGCCGACCACGCATTGCCGGTTGTCGCCGGCCGGTTCGGCAGCGTAGGAGGAAAAGCCCTGCGGTACGGCGGCGGCCGGCGCCGCCGTCGCAGCCGGTGCTTCCTTGGGTGTTGCATCCTTGGGTTCCGTACCGACGGCAGCGGCGCCCTGGGCCAGGCACAACAGCATCAGCGGAAGGGCGAATCCAATCCTGGTTCTGATCGACATGGCATGTCTCTGCGGAAGGAGCCGGGCCTGCCCGCATCGCGGACAGGCCCGGGCGTTGCCGGTTAGACCGAAACGCTGGGACCCGTCTGCACGGGCGCCGGTTGCTGCTTCTGCTGCTGGTGCTGCTGCTGGTTCTGCGCCTGCGTCGCCGTGGCCTGTTCCAGCGCCGCGGTGCTCTTCTCCAGCGGCGTGTTGACCGCCTGCGCGGTATCGACCTCGGCGGTGCGCTTGAACGGCGAGTTCAGATCGCCCTGCACGGCATAGGTGCGCTTGGCGTCGTCGCTGAGCACCGCATGGTCGATGCGCTGCAGGCCTTCCTCGCGTGCGCGCACCGCCAGCGAACCGGCCAGCTGGCCGCTCTGGTGGTTCGGCTCGCGCTGGTGCGCGGCGTCCAGCCGGTGCACCGCATCCAGCGCCTGCTTGTACAGGCCGTTCTCGGGATGCGCCGGGTTGTCCAGGCGCATCGGCGCCGGGGTGTGCCCCGCCTCGTGCTGGCCCAGGGCCAGTTGCTTGTGCAGCGCCCTGGTGGTTTCCGGGCCGACCACGCCGTCAGGCTTCAGTCCGTGTTCTTTCTGGAAGGAGCGCAAGGCGTCGTCCGTCTTCGGACCGAAATGGCCGTCCGCATGCAAAGGCGCTTCGCGGCTGGGATAGCCGAGCCTGGCCAGCTCGTTCTGCAGGCTCATGACGTCGCCGCCGCGCGCTCCCTTATGCAGGTATTCCTCGTGGCCGTGCGGCTGTTCCTTGCGCGGCGTGGCGGCGGTGTTGTCGTGCGGGCGGGCGGCCGCAGGCCCCGTCGCGGCGGGAAGATCCGCCTGGCCGCCGTGCACCGGCGCGTGCGTGCGGAACTCCGGCTTCGCGCGCAGCGCCCCGACGATATGGAAATCGCCGCCGTTCCAGTAGCTGCCTTCGCCGCGGGCCGTGGTAAGCGCGGGGCCGGTGCTGACCTGCGAGCCGTAGAACTCGATATTCCCCTTCGGGTCGTAGCCCTTGAAGATGCCGACGTGCCGGCCGTGCGAGCTGTTGAACATCAGGATGTCGCCCGGCTGCAGCGAACCCGGCGTCTTGCTCGCCTCGGCGGCGGGGACGACGTCGAAATGCTTTTGCGCGTAAGCCGTGGTCTGGTTGCCGGTAAACAGCTTGCTGGTGTCGAACGGCGCGTCGCCGACGTCATAGCCGGCGTTCTTCAGTCCGCGCCATACCAGCGAGGAACAGTCCACGCCGCGGAAGCCGTCGCCGTCCAGATCCTGTTCGGTGCGGCTGGGATCGGTGTGGCGATTGCCTACCTTGTTGTTGAGGGAAAGATCGCCGCGGCCGTATTCGTACTGACGGCCTTCCAGCGCAAAATGGTGATAAGCCTCATCCAGGATTTCGCGACCCATAGATCCTCCGAGTGGTCGTTAGAGAAAAGGCTGCTCAAAGTCCGTTGGAAAACTCTTCTACCGCGGAAACGCTGACCCACCCGGCCGCACAATCGACGAAGCGGCCATGCTCCAGGCGGCACTGCCCCGTGGGAGCCGTGCCGGACCAGTCCACGGCCGGCAGGCCGCGTGCACCGCAGATCTCCCGGTCTTTGCAGGCGGGGATGGACTCCGGCGGGATCGCCGTGACGTACAGCCAGAGCCGCTCGCCGACTTGCTTGCGAGCATCGGCCGCGATGCAGACGAACTGCCCCTCCCGCAGCTTCGCGACGGGCGAAGCCGGGAAAGGCGCAAAGCTGGTCTGCAACAGCACCGCGGCATCGCCATCGGCATGCACCAGGCCGTAAAAGCCATCGGCACCGCATCCCTCAGGATAGACGGCGATCCGGTACTCGCCCGCCACGCACTCCGGCGCCCAGTCCTTGCGCTGCTGCGTGCAAGCGACGCCGGGAATCGCGGTGACCGGCCGCAGCTGCGATGAGTCGACCGGCAGCCCTGGCTTGGCGGCCGCGGTCGTCGTCGCAACGGCAGGGGCCGCCACCGGGTTGTCCGCCTTGCCGGCGACGGCTGCGGTCGCAGCCTTGCCGGGAGCGGTCGCGCCGGACGGCACCGGCAACTGGCCGTCCGGCGCCGGATTGCCGCATGCCACGAGCAACAGGCAGGGCAGCAGGCGAAGGAGCGGTTTGATGCTGGCCATGACGGTGATTCCTTGAGATCGGTTCGTGCGGTGGTGTGCCCGGCGACAGGAGCGAATGTCGACGCGGGCGGGCGGTGCGGCTTGGAACGGGGCCGCGGGAGAAAAGGTTTCAGGGACTTTGCGCAGATACATGTGACCGGGGCGGTGCGTATGCCGCCGCCCCGGGCCTTGCTGCTTACCTCTGCGGTGCCGCCTGAGCCTGCGTCTCCTGCGCCTTCTGGTTTGCGTTGGCCGCGGTCTGCTGCTGGCCCGCCTGGGCCAGTTCGCGGCTGCTTTGTTCCAGCGAGGTGTTGACCGCCTGCTGCGTGGGCACCTCCGCCATCTTCTTGAGCGGGGAGTTCAGATCGCCCTGCACGGCGTAGAGGCGGCTGCCGTCCTCGCTCATCACCACGTGATCGATGCGGGTGAGACCGGCGCGCTGCGCGGCGACGGCGAGGGAGCCGGCCACGTTCTGGCTGATCTGGTCCGGCGTGCGCTGGCGGTCGGCGTCGATCTTGTGCACGCCGTCGAGCGCCTGCTTGAACACGCCGTGCGCGGGATGCTCCGCATCGCCCAGGTGCTGGCCGCCGCGCTGGGCCTGCAGCTTCAGCTCGCGGTCGAGCGCGGCCTGCGTCTGCGGGCCGACCTGGCCGTCGGGCTTCAGCCCGTGGTCCTGCTGGAAGGCCTTGACCTTGGCTTCGGTCTGCGGACCGAACTGCTTGTCCGTGTGCAGGTCGTAGCCGAGTTTGTTGAGCTCCCCCTGCAGCTTGCCGACGGCTTCGCCGTGCGCGCCTTCCTTGAGCACGCCGGGCTTGTTGCTATCGCGTGCCGGTTCCGGCGCGTGCTGGCCGGGCGCGCGCTTCATCAGCTGGTCCAGCCCATCGCGGTTGCGCGTGATGTCGTGCAGGTAGTCGTAGTTGCTGGTGCCGTTGCTGTCGCGCATCACGCGGCCGCCGGTGGCCGCGGCGACGGCGCCGCCGTAGCCGGCGATGTGGCGCGCCTTGAGGAAGCCGGCGATCTTCTCGGGCTTGTCGTCCTCGTGCAGCACGCCGTTCTTGACGGCCTGGTGGTAGGCCTTGCCGCTGTTGATGCGGAACGCGTCGTCCTGCAGCTCGGCGGAGCCCTTGTACTTGTCGAGGCTCAGGCCGTGCTTCCAGTTGGAAGGATCGTTGAGGAACTCGGTCATGTGGCCCTTGGAGGCCCACGCCCATTCGCTGCGGTAGCCCTTCATGGCTTCCTGCAGCTTGTCCTTGTCGACGTAGCCCGCGTCCGCGAGCCAGCCGGCGCCGGCCTGGTAGCGGCCGACATAGCCTTGCTTGTTGGTCACGCTGAGATTGCCGCCGCTGCTTTCCGTCATGACGACGGAAGCGACCAGTCGGCGGGTCATCGCGTCGTCCAGACCGGCGATGTTGCCCTGGTGGTATGCCTGCGCAGTGGCCACTGCGTGCTCTCGTCTATCAGCCATTGCTTACTCCTTAGTGGATGACGATGCTGGTTGAGTTGTAGGTGGAGGTTTTACGTCTCCTTACAGCGCATGGCCTCCATCCGCTGCGCCGGCTTGCTCCGGTAAAACACGAAGGTGGTGCTGCCCGGGCCCTGGTTGCCGCCGTCGTCGTCGATGAAAGCCTCGGCGAAGACGGGCGCCGCACTGGCCCCGAGCGTGATCTGGTAGAAGGCGTTCTTCTGCGTGTTGGCGGCAGTGGTGCCGAAATCCAGCTCGCACGAGCCGCCGATGGACTTGATCGCGGCATCGCCGCCGAGCTGGTGCTGCAGGATCTCCTGGAGGTTCTCGCTGGGATAGAACTTCACCAGCGCGATCGACTGCACCGCATTCGCGTCGCCGTTGAGCGTGACGCCGACATTGCCTTCGTTGTCCTGTTTGGTGCCTGCATCCTCGCCCGTCTTGCCATCCGGCACGTCGACCATGCCGAAGCCCGCCAGCAGCAGGTTGCCGCTGCGGTAGTGCGACATGTCCGGACCGGTGCCGTCGGGATTCTCCAGCGGCCTGGCGTCGCGCCACTGCACGCCGGGCACGGCGTCGAACGCCGGCCAGGCCGGCGCATGGGCCGCGGAGAACACGCCGAGAAGGTTCTGCAGGGGAGACATGGCACTCTTTCCTTGAGTTGCGGCGGCGGCCTGCGCCGCTGGAGCGGAAGCCGCCGCTGCCGGAGCCTTCGCCGACGATGCGGCGGCAGGATCGGCGGATTGCGATGAGCCACACGCGCTCAGCGAAGCCAGCAGCGCGAGCAGGAGAATCTTCCGTGGGCTCATGGAACGAGGGGTCCTTTCATGCTGGCCGTCGAGGGATTTCACCTGCTGCGGCGGCGTAAGGCAAGTGCAAGGTATGTGCGGAACTGCCCGAAATTCACCGCCCACCTGCAATGCAGGTGGGCGGAGTCGGCATCAGTTTCAGTTCGTGTCAGTCGAAGCTGCGTCGCCGCCGGCCTCAGCCACCTTGGGCGCGCTGCCCAGGTTGCTCGCGCTGCCGCCGCCGATGAAGGCCTGCGGGCAGACGGTGGCGTAAAGCCCCGCGGACACCGGGTTGAAGCAATACGGATTGGTCACCGTGAACGCGCCCGTCATCGGGCTGATCGGCGCCCAGCAATCCGTCGGCACGCCGATGGTGCAGAACAGGTACGGGTTATTGCCGTAGTACGGAATCGGCATGTAGAAACCCTGCGCGGCCGCGGTGGAACTGGCGGCCATCAGGAGGACGAGCAGGAGTGATTTCTTCATGGGCATTCCTTCGCGGCTGTAGATAAATCTTGGGTTCTGGTACTAGAGACGGGTAGCGCTTGCGACGCGTGGAGCGCTCAGTCAATTGACGATTGCTATTGTCGATTTAAGACAGGTGATTCCGAAGCTTGCTTCGTTTCCGCCGGTATATGCGAATAGAGTTACCGGACCAATTTAGGTTGACTGCATTGTGTGTAGATCACTTTGCAAGCCGCGTCTCCGCATTGCGCGAGCGCTGCCTGCTCAGATTCAGGTATCGTGTTGCGACTGGCTGCTCCAAATACTGTGTCGTTCGCGGCAAGAGCTACGCATCCGTTGGCATATGAGGCAATGATTTGGCACTGCGTGGCGCCTTGATCCAGGCAGTTTTTCATCGCGATCTGCTCAGCCTCTTTCTTGCTGGCCTTATCGCGCGAAGCGCCCGAGAACCTCGTCACTTGCGCATCCACGGCAACGGCGCCCCAGCGGGAGACCCAGGTGACGCTAGGTGCGGGCTGCGCCGCACCACCTTGGTTGTAGCCCGGTATGGGCCGGCAAGAGCTGACGCCCTGTCCTCCTTCGGGAATCATGCCGGGAGGGCAGCCTTGTTCCGCATGAAGCACGGCACTAAAGCTCAACAAGCAAAGCAATAAGGTGAGCAGGAGTTTCATGCTCATGTTTCTCTTGTAGGTACAGAAGTTTTAACCTGGTCGGCGGATGCCGTTACAGGTGCGCCAGGTGTCCGCACGCCCAGGCCAGGGGGTGGGGGCGATTGGCCGATCCTCTGATCTCCCATACTGTTATGCGTCGGCCTCGGCGCATAAGACCCTGCCGGCTGCCCACCTTCTCCCGGCCTGGTATTCGCACCACCCATCGCGGAATACGTCAGGGCGTTGCCCATCGTGCCCTGGAAGAACATCGCAGCCATCGGCGGCACGCTCACGATCAGCACGGTCATCAGCAGGCCGATGCCGCCTTGCTGCATGGCCAGGCTGGACAAGCCTTCGGCAGGCTGGCCGGTGAGGCTATTGATCATGTTGGCCGCCCATAGCGCCTCGGCGACGCTCAGGCACAGGCGCATGGCAATCGCCGTGACCACCGAAAGCATTGCCATCGAGAACAGGGTGCCTAGGCCATACATCAACCATTTTCGGAACAGTTCCTTGGTTTGCTCGAAGATCAGGCACAGGATGAACAGTGGTCCCAAACCGATGAACAGCGCCATAGCGAACTGATAGAGCAGCAGCATGGCGCCGGCGGTCATCGGTGGGCTGGCGGTGCCGAAGGTCGCCATCAGCTCGGCCCTGCCTTTTTCCGACGCCATTTCGATGTCGGTGGGGTTCACCCTGATGATGTCGATCGCGGACAGGGCCAGCTGGGTCTTGGCCAGGTTCTTGTCGATCATGTCATCCGGCGAACTGGCGCTGCCGGTGAAGATGAAGTTGATGTGCTTGCCCAGGTCCGTGGTGAGCAGTTCCTGGATATCGTTGCCGGCGACGGCGAGGGATGTCGCTACCGACACGATGAACACGATCTTCGCCATGTTCGCGACCAGGGCCATCATCGGCTCCTTGGTCTGGCCGGTGACCATGCGATAGCCCTGAATCATGATCCACAGGGTGACCAGGATGACCGCGAAGGTCGACACCCAGAGCGACATGCGCCCTAGGACGTCCTCCTGGAAATGGGCGATCTGGCTCTTCAGATAGCTGTTGACCAGCGTGAAGAAAATATAGTCGCCAGTAGTTGCTGCAGGCATAGCACCCAGTTCCTTAGGTTCGTGTCGCGAATAGCTTCAATGCGGAATGGCTCAGTTGCCGCTGTTGAGTTCGTCGAAGGCGAGCTTCAGCGTGCCGGCCTGGACGATGGTACCCAACAGCGTGCTCTTGCCCTTCATGGCCGACTGGCCGAGCTGGGCCTGCTGGTTCTGCAGATACTGGATCATCTGGTCGTCGGCCTGGACCTGCACCTGCCACAGCCGGATTTCGGCTTCCATGCTGGCCTGGCCGCGCACGATATTGGCCTGCGCGCCGGCGAGCGCGCCCTGGCTGCTGCCGACCATCTGGGAGATCTGCTCGAACTGCTGCATGTAGCCGCCGTAGACGGTATTGATGCGGTTGAGCATGTCCACGGTGACGTTGTACTGGTGGTTGCGCCGCATCACGATCTGCTGGCAGATCTTGAGCTGGCTGTCCGCCACCGAGTCGGTGAAGCTAGGCATGGCCAGGGACACCAGGGAGGAAATACTGGGCACGCCATCCTTGGATGACGGGCATGCGTCCGCCACGCCGTCGGTCAGATTGACCCTCTCGTACGTGGTGTTCAGGGTCAGTACGCTGCTGAAGCTCATGCTCTGCAGCGAAATCAGCTGCTGCGCGTAATGCTGCAGTACTGCCTGATACTGCGCGATCTCCTTCGCGTACTGCCCCACGGTAGTGGCGAAGTTGGCCGCATCCTGCGCAATGTGCGAGGGATCGACCACCACCCACTGGGCCTGCGCCTGGTTGGCGAACAGTCCGACGAGCGAGGCCAGGCCGAAAGCGACGGCGGCCGGGAGCTTGAGCAGACGGGGAGTGTGCTTTTGCTTGGTCATGGCACGGTATCCGTAGTCGAGGGTTGGGGTCAGCCGGCCGCGGTGCGGCGGGGGGTGGTCTGGTTGCCGGCGGGCGAGCTGGGCTTGCCCTTGCCGCTGCCCTTGCGGCGGTCGTAGAAGGTGGGCAGCCACTGGTCGGGCTTGAGGTCGCCGGCCGGAACGCCGGCGGCGTTGGCGTGCTCGGCGAGCACCTGGTGCATGATTTCGATGTTGTCGGTGGAGGCGGAGATCACCGCCAGCGCATCGTCCAGGCCGCGCAGGTTGAGCTGGCACACCGACGAGGCATGGCCCTGCTTGACCAGGAAGCAGCGCGAGCGCTCGTCCAGCCCCACCACTACCTGGTATTCCGCTTCCGTCAGCTTCAGGCCGTTGATGTAGTCGTCGCGGCTGGCGTTCGGGTTGGGCAGCAGGATCATGGTGGCGGTCTGCTCGATCAGCGCCGCGGAGATGTCGCTGGCCAGCGCGTCCTCGGGACTCTGCGTGGCGAAGATGCCCATGCCGTTCTGCTTACGGATGGTCTTCTGCTTGTTCTTGGCGAATTCCTTCAGGCCGCCCTTGCCGTCCAGGATCTTCCAGAACTCGTCCATCACGTAGATCAGGCGGCGGCCGTCGATCAGCGACTCCAGGCGGTGCAGCAGGTAGTTGATCACCGGTGAGCGCACTTCGGGGTTGTCGATGATGTCGGTGTAGTCGAAGCCGATGATGTTGGCTTTCTGCAGGTCGATGGTGTCGACCGGGTTGTCGAACACCCAGCCCAGCGAGTTGCCGGCGGTCCACTTGCGCATGCGCACGAACAGGCCGTCGTCGCCCATGTTGGGCAGGCTCTTCTGGAAGTTGGTCATGGTGCGCAGGTGCATCGGCGTGTCGAGGATGGCCTCGACCGCGCGGAAGATGTCGTCCTCCTCGCGCGAGCTGTACACACTCTTGCCGGCCAGCACCTTGATCAGGTCGGACAGGAACTGCACGTTGGCTTCGTTGTTCTCGCACTGGAACGGATTGAAGCCGGTGGGCTGGCCGTTCTCCAGGGCGAGATAGTTGCCGCCGCAGGCGCGCACGAAGATCTCCGCGCCCTTGTCCTTGTCGAAGAAGAAAATGGTCGGCGCGGGCTTGAGCTTCTGCACCTGGCTGAGCAGGAAGTTGATCAGCGCGGTCTTACCCGTACCGGACTTGCCGATCACCATGGTGTTGGCGATCGCCTTCTCGCCCAGCGAATTCTCGCCCGGGTGGGTGGCGTGGAAGTTGAAGTAGTACGGCTGGCCGTTGGTGGTCTGCAGGGTGGTGACGCAGTCGCCCCAGGGGTTGTTCTCCTTCTTGCCCAGCGCGAAGTTGTGCAGCGGGGACAGGCCCAGGAAATTCAGCGAGCTGACGTTGGCCAGGCGGGTGCGGAACTTCCAGTTGGCGGGGAACTGCGAGTAGTAGGAGGAGGTGACCGCCAGGTCTTCCTTGATCGAGACGAAGCCGGCGTTGGACAGCTCCGCGCGGGTGGCGGCGATCTGCTGCGACAGCTGCTCGTGCGTGGCCGCGTAGATGGTCATCATGAAGTGGTACTCGCCCAGCACGAAGTTGCCGGAGGCGAGCTGGTCCATGGCCTGGTCCATCTCGACGATCTGGCTCACCGCCTTGTCGCCGGAGGAGATCATCATGCCCTTGGTGCGCTCCAGCGCCTTGAGCGCGTCCTGGCGGCCCATCGGGCTGAACGAGTGGGTGACCACGTATTCGAAGTCGAGGTACTTCAGGCCGTTGAGGATGCCCGGATAGGTGCCGTCCGGATATTCCTTGATGTTGAGCACGGCGCCGAAGTGATTGACGCCGGTGGGCGTGGTGATCACGAAGTCGCCGGTCTTGGCGGAGAAGCGCTGCTTGCTCACCGGCAGGTAGCGGTACACCGGCGCCTGCAGCACCGGCACCGGCTCGTCGATGCGGTTGAGCAGGTAGCCGAAGAATTCCAGCGGCTCGGAGAACACGATGCCGTTGCTGGCCTCGTACATGCCCAGGCGGGTGGGCGAGTACTCCTTGAGCACGGCCTCGACGTTGCCGGCCAGCTCCAGGATGGTGGCGACCGCCTGCTGCTGCTCGGCTTCCAGCTGGCTGACGTTCTCCGACTTCTCGGCGAAGCGCTTGCCGCTCACCACCGGGCGGTAGATCAGGGTCAGGTACAGCTCGTTCTGCATCAGCTTCTGCGCGGACAGCGCGCCGTAGTAGGCGTCCGACAGGCCCTGGTTGAAGGTGTGCTCGAAGCGGCTGTTGTTGACCAGCTTGCGGCGGCGGCGCACGTCGTGGACCCAGAAGGCCACGTTGACGAAGTCGGGCGCGCGCAGCGTCTGCAGCATGCGGTTGAAGGTGTTGTGCCGGTGCTCGAGCTCCCATTCCTCGCGTCCGACGAAGGGCAGGCCCTCCAGCCGCCACACGAGCATGAAGTCGCCGCCCGTGGTCTTGAGCACGGTCGGGGATACATGGGTGGACAGTGGCAGGAATTCGCTGATGGGTGCGTCTGACGTGAACATGGCTCAATGACCGGTGAGGTGTCGAAAAGGCCGCCCTCGGCGAAGTCTTCGCCGAGGGGCCCTTGTGTTACTTGTTTTTGTGATCCCGATAGGCATTGGGGGTGAACACCCACATGCCTTCGTTCTGCTGCAGATTGCGCACCCGGGTCCGGAACTGCAGGCGCAGGCCCAGCAATCGGAAGATCAGCTCATCGCGACGCGCCATCTGGCGCATCACCATGACGATCGGCGGGATGATCGCCAGCAGCAGCATGTTGCCGGAGTACATCGCCAGCAACAGGCCGCTGCCCGCCCCGATGAAGAAGGGCACGTACGGCACGCCCATGAACATGGGCGGGCGCGTGCAGCCCCGGAAGAGCGCGTTCTTATGCATAGTGCTGCAGGATGTGCAGCACCGCGGCGCTGCAGGTGTTGCCGGTGTCGCCGATCAGCATCTTGGCGATCTGGGCCGCCGCGCCGATCAGCACGCCGCCGATCAGGATCGGAGCCACGTCGCCGATGCGCTTGTGGGCGAACGCGATCTGGTAGCCGGAGAAGATCACGGCGATGGTCACCACGGCGATCGAAGCCATGTTGAGCAGGCCGTTGACGTTCTTGAAGAAGCCGCAGACCTTGGTATCGGTGCCGGCGAAGTCCTGGGCGAAGGCCAGGTCGGGCATGGCGATGGTCGCGACAAGGACCAAGCCCATGATCATCATGGCGATCATGTTCTTGTTGGTCATGGTGGTCGGGATGGAGAGCTTGTTTGCCATTGGACGGTTCCTTCTTGGCGGTTCGATAAAGTGGGCTTCAGCCCCTGGGCTTCAACTGCAGTACGACGGTCGTCCCGGCCTTGGCCGAGCTTGCTGGCGGCCCGAAGGCCTTCGCGGCAGGCCAGGCGAACCCGCGCACGAATGAGTGGAGCCGCGCCCGTGCGGGCGGCGTCTCGCGAAAGTCAGAAAACGAAGGCGGCATCTTGGCCTCCCTGGCGCAGATCGGCCCGGTCGGAGCCCGGCGCCCGGTTCGCATTGCCGCCGGCCACGCCCGCCTGGGCAGCGGCAGGTGCAGCGGCGGCGGCTTGCGGCGCGCGATCGTTGGGCCCGCGCACCACCGGCGTGAACACGCCATCGTCGGGTGCCGCGGGCTTGGCGCCATTGCCCGCCGGCGCGCCGCCGACGATGCCGGCCATGATCGGCTGGTTGTCGTCCTGGTCGCTGCCCTGCTGCTGCGCTGCACTCTGCTGCGGCATCGCCTGCTGCATGGTCTGCGCAAAATTCGGATTGGCTACGCCCTGCGGTGCGGCCTGGCCGTTGGCCGGCATGCCCTGCGGCATCGCCTGGCTGCCCGCCGGCTGCATGCCCAGGCGCCCGGCGAGCGCGTTGACGGCGGCACTGGCGGCGGTATCGATCGCCACGCTGCGCAGCGCCACCCGATAGGACGCATCGTCGATCTGCGTGTTGACCACCGGGGCGACCCGGCGGCCGACGTTCTGCGGCTGGCCCTGCACCTGCAGCGGGATGGCCTGGGCCGCCGGCGCGCTGTTGCTGGCCAGGCGGATGCCGCGGCCCATCGAGTCGAAGATCTTCTGGACGTAGCCGTCGCGGTAGCCGGTGGTGAAATTGCCGGAGTAGTAGCAGCTGAAGGCCTTGCCCCAGTCTCCGCCCGCGCTGGCGTAGCAGCCGGCGAGGATGCGCGAGCCGGCTTCGAGGTTGCCGCAGGTCGAGAAGGCCTTCTCGAAGGTGTCCAGCCCGTACTTGCCGAAATTGGCGCGGTTGACCTGGGACAGGCCCACCGAATAGTTGTAGCCCTTGCTCTCCAGCATCTGGACCGTGGCGATCGCTTCGTCGAGGTTCTGCGGCTGGCGCATCAGCTGGCCGCCCACCACGCCGATGGCGTAGGGGTTGGAGCTCGACTCGACGTTGACGACGTGCTGCATCACCTGCGCCGGTACGGCGAGGTTCTGGCAGGCCATCATTTCCAGTCCGGTCAGCATGGTCGGTTCCCGCGCTCCTGGTCGCTTACGCCGCCGCGAACTGGCGGGCAGGGTTGAAGTCGATGCCGGTGATGTAGCGACGGCCGGCGTGCGCCTTGATGTGCACCACGATGTCGATGGTCATCTGCAGCAGGCGCTTGATGGTCGAGAACTCCAGTCCCGAACCTTCGGCGGAGGCCTTCACCATCAGCGCCAGCTGGTCCCAGGTCTGTTCCGGGCTGCCGGCGTGGCAGCTGGTGATGGAGCCCGGATGGCCCGAGGCGCAGTTGCGGATGAAGTAGAACGATTCGTCGCCGCGCAGCTCGGCCAGGATGATGCGGTCCGGCTTCATGCGCAGACAGGCTTCCATGCAGCTCTTCGCGGTGACGTTGCTGGTGCTCTGGCCGCCCTTGGAATAGAGCAGGTGCACCACGTTGGGCTGGTCGAGGAACAGCTCGCGGGCGTCCTCGATGCTGACCAGCCGCTCGTGGTGCGGGATGTGGTGCACCAGCGACTTCATGAAGGTGGTCTTGCCGCTGCCGGTGGCGCCGGAGACCACGATGTTCTTCTTGTACAGCACCGCCTGGCGGAAGAAGTCCGCGTAGCGGCGCTGCGTACGCAGGTCGAGCAGCTCCTGGTCCTGGCTGCTGACACCGTGCGCGTCCTCGATGATCTCGCTGAAGAAGCCGTCGTCGTGGTACTGCGCCAGCGTCTTGGTCTGCTTGGACGGCAGGCGGATGGTGATCGAGACCTTGCCGGCCTCGACCGCCGGCGGGATCACGAACTGCGCGCGCTGCCCGGTAGGGAAGGTGAGCGACACCACGGGGTCGGCATCGGTGATGCGCTGCCCCGTGTTGCTCTCGTTGACGACGGCGGTGCAGAACTGGCGCGCGCGGTCGAAGGTCAGCGACGGGATTTCCATCCGCTGCCATCCGCCCCGGCTCTCCAGGTACAGCTCGCCCGGCTTGTTGATACAGATTTCCGTGACCTCGGGCGAGGCCATGAACTCCTTGATGCCCAGCACTTCGTACTGGTACTCGAGGAATTCGTTGGAAACCTGGGCGAGTGCGCCGTCATCCATACCGGTTTATCTCGTTCCTCAGAGACGGGCGACCACGCTGCTGAAATCCACGTCCTTGGCGACGTAGACGTACAGCACCGTACCCTGGTTGATGGTCACCGTCGGCTGCCGGTTGGCGGCTTCGCGCACGGCCTGGTTGGCCAGCATCTGGATGGTGGCGGCGGTGTTGCTCTCGAACGGCGACTGCGTCACCACGCCGTTGCTGACCGTGGTCTGGCGCGGGCCGTGTTCGGCGGCTTCGTACTTGAACGCATCGCTGAGCAGGCTGATCAGCAGGGCCGCGCCGATGCGGCTGGGCCAATGCGCGTCGTACTGGCCGGGATGGCCGGAGCTGCCGAGGTTGTCCATGCCCGGGCTGGACATGTTCACGTCGATGCCGTTCGGGGTGAGGATGCGGTCCCAGATCACCGCGATGCGCGGGCCGCGCGGCACGGACTGGTACTTGCCCAGCACCTTCGAACCCTTCGGCAGCAGCAGCTTGTGGCCGTTGAACGAGTACACCGGCTCGGTGACGATGCAGGTGGTGAAGCCCGGGAAGTCGCTGATGATGCGCGTCTCGAGCACGCAGCGGATGTAGGTGCCGCGCTGCATCAGCGTGTCGGGGTTGCGCATGGTCTGCGCGTTGGCGTTCTTGTCCAGCGAATTGAAGCCGAAGTCCGGACGGTTCGGATCGCCCTGCGCCTGCTGCGGCTGGTTCGGATTGCCCGCACCCGGCATGCCGGGCAGGTAGGGGTTCGCCGGCGCGGTCGGATTGCCCTGGCTGTCCACGGCCTGCGCCGCGGAATTGCCCACCATCATGCGGCGCTCGAGCAGGGTCGGGCCGCGCGGGCCTTCCTCGCGCTTGGGCTGCGGCAGCATCGGATTGGGCGGCGGCAGCGGCGCCTGGGTCAACTGGATCGGCTCGGCCTGGCGCTGCGGCGGCGGAGGCGGCAGCGGGATCGGCCTGGGCGCGTCCGGCACGGTGACGGTTTCCTCGCGCGCTTTCTTCGGCGCGTCGTGACGCGAGGTCACGCCGTTCACCAGCCAGAACGCGAGCACCACCAGCAGCGCCAGGATGCCGCCCATGAAGCCGAGCGCGCGGCGGTTCATGCGCTTGAGGTCATTGGAGCGCAGCTGCGGCGCATTGGCGTCCAGGTCGGGGACGGACTGCTGCTGCTGGTAATTGGAGTGATAGGGATTGCTCGACAACGGCTCGCCGCTGCCTTGCGGATTGTCCTGCGGCGCGCCCTGGCCGCTGCCCTCATAAGGATTGTTCGAGCTCACTTTTTGGTGTTCCTTCGCAGGCCTACGACGTTGTCGCCGTGACGGATGACCAGGTACGGATAGGTGCCGTGCACGATGATGGTGTTGCCCTCGACGGTGGTGTTCACCAGCGAGTCCTCGCCATGCTCACGCTCGCGCATGTACACGGCGGGAAAGTCGCCCGTCGGAAACTGCGCCATGTCGGGCAGCTTGATGTAGGTGAAGTGCGCGTCGTCGTAGACATTGACCGGGATCAGCCAGGGCGACTTCTTGCCTTGCCGCGTGGCGTAGTCGTAGTCGAAGTTGTAGACACGGTCCTTGTGCAGTTCCGAGCTCTGCTGCGGTACGGCCGAGGTCTTGATGGCCTCGTCCGCGAAGCTGGTATCCGCCGGATAATTGAACGTGATGCGGTACTGCACGCCGGCACGCTTGGCCTGGTCCAGCGCCTTCCAGTCCGTCGCCACCACCTTCAGCTCGAAGATGTACGAATGCGTCTCCGTGCGGATCATCAGGTTGGTGTCGACGTCGACGTTCTTCGGCTTGAGATAGAACACGTTGTCGCGGCGCGACAGTTCCCAGCCGTTGGCGAAGCCCGTGCTGTAGTCGAGGATCTTCTCGTTCGGGCTCAGCTCGATCTGCGTGGTGATGCCCAGCGCGGTGCGCACCTGGTAGATGCGGTCAGGCTGGTACTCGTACTGCTGCACCACCTGCGCGTGCGCGTGGGGCGCAAGACCCATGGCGGCCATGCAGATGGCGCCAGCCAGGGCTAGTTTCCTCGTTCGGTTCATCGACGGCCGACTCCATTCGCGGTGTTACGGGCGGGCGCGGGCGCTGCGGGCGCCGGTGCCGTGGTCCTGGGGGCTTCGCGCTCCGGAATGGGCGCTTGCGGCATCGGCGCGGTACGCAGGCCCTCGTCGGCAGCCGGTGCAGCGCCTGGCTGCACGGTCATGGTGCCTTCGGGCTGCGCAGCGGGCTGCTGGGCGACGGGCTCGGCGTTTGGATCGGCCGCGGCCGGTGCGACCGGGGATTCTTCCGGCGGCGCCGTGGCGTAGTCGCTGTCCACGCGGTAGCTGGTGACCTGGAAGCCGAGCGGGTTCTCGATGCGGTACTGGTCGTCCATCTTCAGGTTCGACTTGTAGGCGAACTCGATGGTGGCGATCTTGCTGTCGAGCGGCTGGGTGGCGCCGGTCTGCTTGGTGTAGATGCTGCGCTGGAAGCGCACGGTGGCGCCGGTGGGCGTGCGGCCTTCGCCGCCGCCGATCAGCACGATGCTGAGGATCTTCACGCGGATCGCGCGCTCGCGGCCGTAGATCTTGTACGGGCTGCTCGGGTTGTTGGCCGCGTGCAGCATGCGGAAGGCCTGGGCCACGTCCGGCGAGGACATCACCAGCACCGTGCCCCAGTCGCGCAGCGTCATGGTGGCGACGTCGAACGACTCGCGCGCCAGCACGAAGTGCGCGACGTTGCTGCGGTTGATCGCCTCGCTGGTGCTGATCTGACGGTTGGTGAAATCGTCCGTCAGGCGCGCCACGGTGGCGGTGCCGGTGTAGGCGTCGGCCATCACCATGTACGGCACCTTCTCCTTCAGCGGCAGCATGTAGAAATAGCCGCCCGCCAGGATCAGCGACATGACCAAGGAGGAACCTGCGACCCACCAGGCGCGGCGTTCGCTGCGCTTGGCCAGGTCGGCGACGGTCACTTCGAAATTGACCGACTTGGCCACGGCCTCGTCGATCTTCTTGCTGGATGTGCGCTTCAGCATCGGCCCAAACCCGTTCCGGAATTCACGACTTTTCCCCTGTGGTTACTTCGCGCCCGGCGCCGCCGGCGCCGGGCTGCTGCTCGGTGCGTCGGCCGGCGCGTCGGCGACCGGTACGCTCGTCGCCTGCACCAGGATCTGGCGCTCGTCCGAGCTGACCGACACGTTCTGCGCGGCATAGATGGACGACAGCTCGGCCGTGGCCGCATGGATGTCGTTGGTGTGCAGTTCGGAGGCGCGCTTGTAGAGCGTGTAGTCCGACGGCAGCTGGTAGGACAGCTGCATGCCGGTGTCGCGCGCCCAGCGCGTGAGCATGTTCTTGAGCGTCTCGTCCATCGGCGAGGCGTAGAACGTGTAGCCCTTGGCCAGCGGAATCTCGGTGGGAGCGTCCTGGAAGCGGTTCACCGCTTTCCAGGAGCCGCCGAAGTCCTTGGCGGGCGAGGTGCCGCATCCGGTCAGTGCCAGGGTGGCGAGTAGCGAAGCGCCCAGCAGGGCCCGTTTGAAGAAATCCATTTTCACGTCGTACCCACTAAGTTGTAAGGAAAACAGCCGAAGTCGAGGCGGTAAACCGTTCGCCGCACGGACACGCGCCCGAAACAGGGGCATGCCGATGACACCGGCACGGGCCGGCGGCGCCAGATTCAAGGCAAGCGAAGAAGCGTCGGTGCGCGAGAACGCGCCGGAATCCTTGACGGTCCGGTGCGGAGGCAGGCGGTGGAGCCGCCGTTTTTTTTCCCCTGTCGCGCTACGGCGATGGCGGGCGACGCGAGCGCCCGCGAAGTGAAGTGCATCGATTCCATTCAGACTCCCTGTCTAGTCTGGCTTCTTGCGACCGTCCCTTAAAAACCCCTGCATGCGGGCGGTTAAATATGCGGCCTACACACGTTCTCCAAGTAAACCGCACATGAAACATCCGGGGCCAGACCCCGAGCGGCGGATTGTGACGCAGTGCGCCTAAATTTGCCAACACGATGTGTAGGTACGGCTTTTGCTTGGTGTTTGAAACATTGTCGCAAACAAGACATAAAACAGTGGCTTGGGCATTTGGACGTCTAAACGTCCGGCCTTAACAAGCGGCCTTGTGCAGTGCGTTTTCGGGCCAATTCTGAAGATTTGTCAACCGGCCTGAAAGGCGTCGCGCCACCAGGACATGCGCGCACCCTCGACCGGTCCGTCATAGCAGACCACGTCGAAGCGACAGGGGCGCTGCGCATGGCGCGGGTGGGCGGCCAACCACAGCTGGGCGGCGCTGATCAGTCGGGCCTGCTTGGCGGCGGTGACGGAGCTGGCCGCATCGCCATGGGTGGCGCGCACGCGGTGGCGCACCTCGACGAAGACCACGGTGTCGCCGTGGCGCATCACCAGATCGAGTTCGCCATGGCGCGTGTTGAAGTTGCGCGCGAGCAGCGACAGCCCGGCCTGCTGCAGGGCGTCGCATGCGCGTTGCTCGAACAGCGCTCCCGCGACCCGCATCGGGCAGGCCTGGTCAGCCCTGGCTGGGCGGCTGCTCGGTGCCGGCCGGCGGCGTCTGCGGCGGGGCGCTGTCCATCTGCAGGCTGCCGCTGAGCGGGTGCGCCAGGCCGTCCTGGAACTTCGCCCACACCAGCACGCGGCGCACGCGCCCGAACTGGTCCGCGGTGAGCTGGCCACTGGCGCCAGGCAGGTAGCTGCCGGTGTGCTCGCGCAGCCAGTCGACGTAGGGGATCAGGTTCCATGCGTCCATGCCAAAGGCGAACAGCCGCGCCGCGGGGCCGCGCGCGCTGGGCAGCTGCGCGGCGATCTCGCCGTGGTCGGGCAGGCCCGGCTGGGCGTCGAACAGCCACGGCGCGTCGCAGAATTCGACGCCTTCCAGGTCATGGTTGGCGCCGGCATCGTCCACGCCCGCATACACGTGCGAGGTGGCGAACACCGGCAGGCTCACCCGCGCCAGCCGCAGCTGGGGCAGCAGCAGGCGGGCCTGTTGCGGGCGCATGCTGATGAACACGCCGGCGTCGTCGCCGGCATTGGCGGCATTGAGCCCGGCGATCAGCGAGGCGTAGTTGACGCCGCTGCCATTGAGCGTGGCCATGGCGGCGACCTTGCCGCCGCGCGCTTCCAGTTCTGCCTTGAAGGCGTTGGCGGCGCGCTGGCCGTAGTCCTCGCCGGTCACCACCACATAGGCGGTGTGCAGGCCGCGCTCGACCATGTGGTCCGCCGCCTGCGCGCCCTCGGTTTCCGGCAGCAGGCCGAACTCGGCGACGCCGCCGGCCGGCAGGCTCTTGTCGTCGGGATGATTGAGCGCGAGCAGCTGCACCGGCAGCTGGGCCTGGCCAAACAGCGCGGACACCTCGCTGCGGGTGAGCGGGCCGACCACCAGCCTGGCGCCGTCGGCGACCGCCTGCTGGTAGGCCTTGACCGCGCCGGCCGGCGTGCCGCCGCTGTCGTAGACCTTGACCGGCGGACGCGGCGCCTTGTTGCGCGCCGCATCGGCATAGGCGGCGAAGAAGCCTTCGCGGATCGCCGCGCCGGCCGCCGCGAAGCTGCCGCTGGCCGGCAGCAGCAGGGCCACGCGCTCGGGCATCTTGTAGCCCTCGCGCACATTGGCGTCCTGCCCCGGAATCATGGTGCCGACCTGCTGCTCCAGTGCCGGTTGCGGCCGCGCCACGGCAACGCCGAGCTGGCTCAGCGCCTCGTTGATCCACGGCAGCATGCGATCGCCCTGCTGCATGGCGCCGGCGCGCTGCTTGAGCGGCTCGACGCCGAGCTTGCCGAGCTGCGAGAGGATCTGCTTGCGGTTCTGCGTCTGGTCCAGGCCGCTGAGGCGATCGTCCATCTCGACGCGGCTGCGCGCGGCGCCCCACGGGTCACCGGTGGCGTCCATCGCCTTCGCGCGCAGTTCCAGCTGGCGCAGCTGCAGGCTCGCCGGCACGGCGACGCCGGGCTGGGTGGTCAGCTGCAGCGCGCGCTGCGGGTTGTTCTGGCTCAGCGCGAACTCGGCCTGCAGCAGGTCCAGCCGCACGGGTTCGTCGCCGGTCAGGCGCTGGCGCTTGATGGTGGGAAGAAACGATGCAGCCTGCTCGAGGCGGCCTTCCTGCCGGTACGCCTCGGCGGCCAGCAGGCGGTAATGATCGGCGGCGCCGGTCGAACTCTGGGCGAGCGCCAGGTAGGCCTGCGCGGCCTGGTCGAAGTGGCCGTCGCGCGCCATCGCGGCAGCGCTCTCCTCGGCGGAGACTTCCGCGGGAGTACGCGTCACGCTCGGCGGCACGCAGCCGGCGAGCGCCAGCGAGATCATCAGGCCGAGGCCTGTGGCGCGAATCAGGCGCATGGAAACGTCCTTGGGATCTGTCGACACGAAGAGCAATTGGGCGATCATAGCCGATCGTGTTGACGGCTTATGTCAGGGGAGTGCCATCCATGTCTCAGGTTCAGCCCGGCTGCTTGTGGGTGGTTGCCACGCCGATCGGTCATCGCGACGACATCTCCGCACGCGCCGTCGAGATCCTGCGCGCGGTCGCCGTGATTGCTTGCGAAGACACGCGGCACAGCCGGCCGCTGCTCGTGCATCACAACATCGGCACGCCGCTCACCGCGCTGCACGAGCACAACGAGCGCGAGGCGGTGGATGCGCTGGTGCGGCGTCTGCAGGGCGGCGAATCGGTGGCCTTGATTTCCGATGCGGGCACGCCGCTGGTCAGCGATCCCGGCTTCCGCCTGGTGCGCGCCGCGCGCGCTGCCGGCGTCCGCTGCACGCCGGTACCGGGCGCCTGTGCGGCGATCGCGGCGCTGTCGGTGGCCGGCCTGCCCAGCGACCGTTTCGTGTTCGAGGGTTTCCTGCCGCCCAAGTCGGCGGCGCGCCGCGCGCGCCTGCAGGAGCTGGCCGGGGAAGGGCGCACGCTTATCTTCTATGAGTCCTCGCATCGCGTCGCCGAAAGCCTGGCCGACATGCGCGATGTCCTCGGCGAAGCGCGCGAGGCGGTACTGGCGCGCGAGTTGACCAAGCTGTTCGAGACCGTGCTCGGCGAACCGCTGGCCGCGCTGGCCGCGCGCGTGGCGACCGATCCGGACCAGCAGCGCGGCGAATGCGTGCTGCTGGTGCACGGCCGCGGCGACGACGCCGATGCGCGCGTGGCGGAAGGCCGCCGCGTATTCGCCATCCTGCGCGAGGAAATGCCGCCGACCCGGGCGGCCAAGCTGGCCGCGTCCATCACCGGTGCGTCGCGCCGCGCTTTATATGAGGGCGGCGACTGAGGCGGTTCGGTTACAATGCGTGGCGGAGTCGGCCGGACAGTCGCGATACGCGCAAGCGCATCGAGGAAAGTCCGGGCTCCACAGGGCAGAGTGCCAGGTAACGCCTGGGCGGCGCGAGCCGACGGAAAGTGCAACAGAGAACAAACCGCCGAACGGCATCTTCGATGCGCGTGGTAAGGGTGAAACGGTGCGGTAAGAGCGCACCGCGCGCGGGGCCAACGCCGCGTGGCACGGCAAACCCCACTCGGAGCAAGACCAAATAGGGGAACGATAACGCGGCCCGCGTTGTTCCCGGGTAGGTTGCTGGAGCCTGGCGGCGACGCCAGGCCGAGAGGAATGACTGTCGCGCCGCAAGGCGTACAGAACCCGGCTTACAGGCCGACTCCGCCTCTTTCTTCCCATCGCATGGACCCGCCGGCCGATCGCCCGGCGGGTCCGGCGTGGGATTTCCTGGAACGGATGCCGGGCATGAACGGTGGTTCATGCCGCAGGCCCCTGCGCCCGGCGCAGGACTGCGAAATGGTTCGCAGGTTTTTCCAAAAAATCCTAGCCATTCAAATACCTCTGGGTATTTCCTAAGAAAAGGCTGGAATTACTGCCACACCACCGCCTTTCTCATTGATTCACAAGCAAAAATCCCTTGACAGTCTCAGGGGGCGAGACTATCGTGGGTTCCCGTGTGAAATCGTGGGAATTCGTGGGAGTTACCTAGACCGTGTTCCAGGGCGAAACCGCCATCACCGTTGACGACAAGGGCCGCCTGGCCATCCCGACTGCCTATCGGGACCAGGTCGCGGACGCGTGCGGCAATCGCCTGGTGATCACCTACAACCCCTTCGAGCCGGGCAGCCTGTGGCTGTTCCCGTATGCGGAGTGGGAGCAGGTGCGCGACCAGGTCAACGCCCTGCCCAAGGTCAAGGCGGCCCATCGCGACATGCAGATGAAGCTGGTCGGTGCCGCGGCCATCGTCGAACCGGATTCCGCCGCACGCATCCTGCTGCCGGCGAGCCAGCGCACGGCGGCGGGCATCGAGAAGAAGGCAGTCCTGCTGGGCATGGGCAACAAGTTCGAGCTTTGGAGCGAACAGGCCCACCTGGCCAAGATCCGCCAGACCATCGGCGAAGACGACATCACAGAAGAAATGGCGGACCTGCGCCTGTAACCGGCCTTAAGTGGCGGCGTAGCGCAGTACTTGGGACGGGAGCGGGAGTGCGGCATGGCCGAGCAAGTGTTGCGGCACATCCCGGTGATGCTGGGTGAAGCAGTGGAGGGTCTCGCCGTGCGGGCTGGCGGGCGTTATCTGGATGGCACCTTCGGACGCGGCGGTCACGCCCGCGCCGTGCTGTCGCGCCTGGGTCCCGATGGCCGCCTGCTGCTGATGGACCGCGACCCCACCGCCATCGCCACCGCCCAGGCCGAATTCGCCGCCGATCCGCGCGTATCGATCCGCCACGCCAATTTCTCCAGCCTGGCCGACTGGGACGAGACCGCCGCCGGCCTCGACGGCGTGCTGCTGGACCTGGGCGTGTCCTCGCCGCAGCTCGACGAAGCCGCGCGCGGCTTCAGCTTCATGGCCGATGCCCCGCTCGACATGCGCATGGACCCGACCCAGGGCGAGAGCGCGGCGGATTTCCTCGCCCGCGCCGACGAGCGCGAGATCGCCGACGTGCTGTGGATCCATGGCGAGGAGCGCTTCAGCCGCAAGATCGCCCGCGCCATCGTGCAGGACCGCGCCGAGCGGCCGCTGACCCGCACCGGCGAGCTGGCCGCGCTGATCGAGCGCGTGGTCGGCCGCCGCGAGCCGGGCAAGCATCCGGCCACGCGCAGCTTCCAGGCGCTGCGCATCCAGGTGAACGGCGAGCTGGATTCGCTCAAGCAGGGGCTGGAGTCGGCGCTGGACCGCCTCAACGTGGGCGGCCGCCTGTCCGTCATCAGCTTTCATTCGCTGGAAGACCGCGCGGTGAAGCTGTTCATCCGCGACCACTCCGGCCGCGTGCAGGGCAGCCGCCGCGGTCCGCCGGTGGCCGCGGCGCCCGCGCGCCTGGCCGCGGTGGGCAAGGCGCAGTTCCCGTCCGATGCGGAACTGGCCGCGAATCCGCGCGCCCGCTCGGCGGTGCTGCGCGTGGCGGAGAAACTCCTATGAGGGGCGGCGGATGAAGGTGATCGGCACCATCTTCCTGCTGCTCCTGCTCGGCGCCACGCTGGCCAGCGCGGTCGGCGTGGTGTGGACGCGCCACCAGAGCCGCGTGCTGTTCGTCGAGCTCAGCCGCCTGCAGAACCAGCGCGATGACCTCAACATCGAATACGGCAAGCTGGAACTGGAGCAGGCCACCTGGGCCGAGCCGCGCCGCGTCGACAGCGAGGCGCGCCAGAAGCTCGGCATGCTCAATCCCAAGCCGCAAGACATCCAGCTGGTGCGTCGATGAACATGCGCCCCCGCTTCCCGACCCAGCCCACCGCCCGCCGCCGCCAGCATGGTCCCAGTCCCCGCCGCCGCATGATCGTGGTGGTGGCGGTGCTGTCGCTGGCTTCGCTGGGCCTGGTCGCGCGCGCGTTCGACCTGCAGGTGGTGCGCAAGGAGTTCTACCAGAGCCAGGGCGATGCGCGCTTCCTGCGCGAGGTGCCGATCGCGGTCTCGCGCGGCACCATCTTCGATCGCAACGGCGAGCCGCTGGCGGTGTCGACGCCGGTGATGTCGATCTGGGCCAATCCGTCCGAAGTGCTGGAAAGCGAAGACCGCCTGCCGCAGCTGGCCAAGGCGATCGGCATGGACACGGGTGAGCTCAAGCAGTACCTGATGCAGCGCTCCGAGCGCGAGTTCGTCTACCTGCGCCGCCAGATGCGCCCGGACGCGGCGCAGGCCGTGCTGGATCTGGGCATTCCCGGCGTCAACGGCCAGCGCGAATACCGCCGCTACTACCCGTCGGGCGAAGTCACCTCGCACATCCTGGGCTTCACCAATATCGACGATCACGGCCAGGAAGGCCTGGAACTGGCCTTCGACGACTGGCTGGCCGGCAAGCCGGGCGCCAAGCGCGTGATCCGCGACCGCATGGGCCACATCGTGGAGGACGTGGAGCAGGTGCGCGCGCCGCAGCCGGGCCGCAACCTCACGCTGAGCATCGACCGCCGCATCCAGTTCCTCGCCTACAACGAGCTGAAGAACACGCTGGAGCAGTCGCAGGCCGATTCCGGCTCGATGGTGATCATCGACGTCACCACCGGCGAGGTGCTGGCGATGGTCAACCTGCCCACCTACAACCCCAACGCCCTGCGCAGCAGCACGCCGTCGCAGCGGCGCAACCGTTCGATGACCGACGTGGTGGAACCGGGTTCCACCATCAAGCCGGTGGTCATGGCCGCGGCCCTGTCCAGCGGCAAATACACGCCGAACGGCCCGCTGGTCGACACCGGCAACGGTCACTTCTATTACATGACCCATGACATCCGCGACACGCATGCCTACGGCATGCTGTCGCCCACCGGCGTGATCCAGAAGTCCAGCAACATCGGCGCAGCCAAGATCGCGATGACGCTGGACACCAGCCTGCTCTACGACACCTACCGCGCCTTCGGCCTCGGCAGCAGCACCAACAGCGGCTTTCCCGGCGAGGCTTCCGGTTACCTGAAGGTGGGCCGCGACTGGCGTCCGCTGGAAAAGGCCATCATGGCCTACGGCTACGGCCTCAACGTCACCGCCCTGCAGCTGGCCAATGTCTACGCCACCATCGGCGACGGCGGCCTGATGCACGAGCCGTCGTTCGTCAAGGGCGCGGCCGGCGACAGCAAGCAGATCATCGCGCCGGAAATCGCGCGCAAGCTGGTCACGATGCTCGAATCCACTACCCAGCCCGGCGGCACCGCCGCGCCGTATGCGTGGATTGCCAACTACGCGGTGGCGGGCAAGACCGGCACCGCGCACAAGGCCAGCGGCGGCTCCTATCTGAAGAACAACTACAGCGCCGCCTTCGCCGGCATCGTGCCGGCCAGCAATCCGCGCATGGCCGCGGTGGTGGTGATCGACGATCCGAAGAAGGGCAGCTACTACGGCGGCCTGGTGTCCGCGCCGGTGTTCGCCAAGGTGATGGACGGCGCGCTGCGCCTGCTCGACGTGCCGCCGGACAATATCGGCCGCTGGTATGTCGGCGGTCCGTTGCAGGGCAATAACGGACTGGTCGGCAGCAAGCCGCCGGACGCGCCGGTGGTCGAGGACGCCCCGGTCGAGGGAGCGACCCCATGAACCAGCGCCTGGACCAGCTGCTCCACGGTATCGCCGACGCCCAAGGTGCCGGCGATATCGTCGTTTCGGGACTGGCGCTCGACTCGCGCCGTGTGCGCGCGGGCGACGCGTTCTTCGCGCTGCGTGGCACGCGCGGCCACGGCATCGAATTCGCCGCCGGCGCGGTCGCGCAGGGCGCGCGCGTGGTGCTGGCCGAAGCGCCGGCAACTTCGGCGACGACGCTCGGCGTGCCGGTGATCTGGATCGACCGCCTGCACACGCAGGTCGGCGAGATCGCCGCGCGCTACTACGGCCGTCCGTCGCAGGCGCTGCAGGTAGTGGGCGTCACCGGCACCAACGGCAAGACCTCCACCGTGCAGCTGATCGCGCAGGCGCTGCATCACCTGGGCCACAGCCCGGCCACCATCGGCACGCTCGGCGCCGGCCTGCATGGCCAGGTCGAGGAAGGCGAACGCACCACGCCCGACGCCATCCACGTGCAGGAGCTGCTCGCCTCGTTCCGCACGCAGGGCGCGACGCACGTGGCGATGGAGGTGTCCTCGCATGCGCTGGAGCAGGGCCGCGTCGGCGCGGTGGCGTTCGGCACGGCGGTGTTCACCAACCTCACGCGCGATCACCTGGATTACCACGGCAGCATGGAGGCCTACGGCGACGCCAAGGCCAAGCTGTTCGCCTGGCCGACGCTGACCCATGCGGCGATCAACGTGGACGACGCGTTCGGACGCGAACTGCTGCACCGCACGCCCGGACACGTGCGCAAGCTGCGCGTGAGCGCGGCCGGAGATCTCGCCTCGGACATCCGCGCAAGCAACATCCTCACCTCGGCCGAAGGCCTGCGTTTCGAGCTGCATACGCCATGGGGTTCGCGCCCCGTGCAGACCCACCTGATCGGCCGCTTCAACGTCGACAACCTGCTCGCCGTGGTAGCGGTGCTGGGCGCACTGGGCGAATCGTTCGAGCGCATCGTCGAGGCGGTCTCCGCGCTGCATCCGGTCAACGGCCGCATGAGCCGGCTCGGCGGCCACCATGGCCAGCCGCTGGTGGTGGTCGACTACGCGCACACGCCGGACGCGCTGGAGCAGTCGCTGCACGCGGTGCGTGCGCATTGCGAAGGCCGCTTGATCTGCGTATTCGGCTGCGGCGGCGAGCGCGATGCCGGCAAGCGTCCGCTGATGGGTGCGATCGCCGAGCGGCTGGCCGATATCGCGATCATCACCGACGACAACCCGCGCGGCGAAGACGGCGATGCCATCGTGGCGCAGATCGTGGCGGGCCTCATGCACCCGGAGCGGGCACACGTGCAGCGCAACCGCGCACTGGCCATCACCGAGGCCCTGCACCTGGCCAAGCCCGGCGACGTGGTGCTGATCGCCGGCAAAGGCCACGAAACCTACCAGGAGGGCGCGCACGGCAAGCGCCCGTTCGACGATCTTGCAGTCGCTCGTGCTGCATTGGAGCTGCACGCATGATGCGCCTGTCCGCCATCGCCCTGTGGACCCGCGGGCACCTGCACGGTGCCGACGTGGAAGTCCTGGGCGTGGGCATCGATACCCGCAAGATCCGTCCCGGCGACCTGTTCGTCGCGATCAAGGGCGAGCACGCGGACGGCCACGACTTCCTGGCGCAGGCCGCTGCCGCCGGCGCCGTGGCAGCGCTGGTCGAGCGCCGCGTCGATGCGCCGATCGCACAAGTCGTGGTCAATGACACGCAGCTGGCGCTGGGCGACCTGGCCAGCGCGGTGCGCGCGCAGAGCAATGTGCGCGTGGTCGGCATCACCGGTTCCAACGGCAAGACCACGGTGAAGACCCTGGTCGCCTCGATCCTGTCGCGCCATGGCCGCACCCACGTCAACGCCGGCAACTACAACAACGAGCTGGGCCTGCCGCTGACCCTGCTGGCGATGCCGCAGGACACCGAGTACGCCGTGCTGGAAATGGGCGCGGGCAAGCCCGGCGACATCGCCTATCTCGCCGCCATCGCGCGGCCGGACATCGGCATCGTCAACACGGTGGCGCCGGCGCACCTGGAGCGCATGGGCAGCGTGGAAGGCGTGGCCGAGACCAAGGGCGCGCTGTACCAGTCGCTGCCCGCCGACGGCGTGGCGGTGATCAATGCCGACGACGCCTTCGCCAAGTTCTTCGAGGGCCTGGCCAATGGCCGCCGCCAGTTGTGCTTCGGCCTGGATCACCCGGCCGAGGTGGTGGCGGAAATCCTGGAGCAGCGCGTCGACGGTTCGCGCTTCGTGCTCGCCACGCCGGTCGGCGACGCCGAGGTGAAGCTGCCGCTGGCCGGCCGCCACAACATCGCCAACGCGCTGGCCGCGGCATCGCTCGCGCTGGCGCTCGAAGTGCCGCTGGCCACCATCGTCGAAGGACTGGAGCAGGTGCCCGGCGTCGCCGGCCGCCTGAAGCTGGAGCGCATGCCCGGCGACTGGACCCTGATCGACGACAGCTACAACGCCAACCCCGGTTCGGTCGGCGCCGCTATCGACACGCTGGCCCTGGCCGCGGGCGAACGCTGGCTGGTGCTGGGCGACATGGCCGAACTGGGCCCTGACGCCAAGGCCCTGCATGCGGGCATCGGCGCGCGGGCACGCGAGCGCGGCATCGAGCGGCTGTTCGCGGTCGGTCCGCTCGGCGCCGCCACCGTGGCCGCGTTCGGCACCAACGGCGAGCACTTTCCCGACCGGGCCGCGCTGGTCGCGTCGCTCAAGCAACACCTGCACGGCGGCGTCACCTGCCTGGTCAAGGGCTCGCGTTCGGCGGGCATGGAACAGGTCGTGGCCGCGCTCCGCAACAACTCATCGAAGGAGGGCGCATCCGATGCTGCTTGAACTCGCAGACTGGATGGCCCGCCACTTCACGGCGCTGCATCTGTTCCAGTACATCACCTTCCGCACCATCATGGCCTCGCTCACCGCGCTGGCGATGTCGCTGCTGTTCGGCCCCGGCCTGATCCGCAAGCTGGCCGAGCTGAAGGCGGGGCAGGTGGTGCGCAAGGACGGCCCGCAGACGCATCTGTCCAAGGCCGGCACGCCGACCATGGGCGGCGTGATGATCCTGCTGGCGGTAGCCATCGCCACCTTGCTGTGGGCCGATCTGCACAACCGCTACGTGTGGGTGGTGCTGGCGGTGCTGCTCAGCTTCGGCGTGATCGGCTTCTACGACGACTACAAGAAGCTGGTGCTGAAGGACAGCCGCGGCCTGGCCTCGCGCTGGAAGTATTTCTGGCAGTCGGTGTTCGGCCTGATCGCCGCGCTGTTCCTGTACTTCACCGCGCCGACCACGCCGGCGCCCTGCGCGCGCCCGGTGCCGGCGGTGGTGCAGCACGTGGAGACCACCGCGACCGCGCTGGATACCCGCCTGAGCATCGAGCCGGCGGCTGCGCCGGTGTGCATCAAGGAAGTGGCCGAGACCGCGCTGTTCGTGCCGCTGTTCAAGCAGGTGGCGGTGCCGCTGGGCCTGTTCTTCGTGGTGCTGACCTATTTCATGATCGTGGGCTTCTCCAATGCGGTGAACCTCACCGACGGATTGGACGGCCTGGCGATCATGCCCACCGTGCTGGTATCCGGCGCGCTCGGTGTGTTCGCCTACCTCGCCGGCAACCGCGTGTTCTCCGAATACCTGGGGATCCCCTCGATTCCCGGCGCGGGCGAGCTGGCCATCATCTGCGGCGCGCTGTCGGGCGCGGGCCTGGGCTTCCTGTGGTTCAACACTTATCCCGCCCAGGTATTCATGGGCGACGTCGGCGCGCTGGCGATCGGCGCGGCGCTGGCCGCGATCGCGGTGATCGTGCGCCAGGAGATCGTGCTGCTGATCATGGGCGGCGTGTTCGTGATGGAAACCGTGTCGGTGATGCTGCAGGTGGCGAGCTTCAAGCTCACCGGCAAGCGCATCTTCCGCATGGCGCCGATCCACCATCATTTTGAATTGAAGGGCTGGCCCGAGCCGCGGGTGATCGTGCGCTTCTGGATCATCAGCGTCGTGCTGGTGCTGATCGGCCTTGCCACGTTGAAGGTGCGGTGATGAGAGCCGGGAATAGGGAATTGGGAATAGAGAATAGGAAGAGCGCGCAGGTGCGAGCACCGCGTGTGGTCGTGCGTGCTGTTTCCGATTCCCTATTCCCTATTCCCTATTTTCCCGCTGCGGAGCAGCGAAATGTTTGACGCCACCCAGGCCAGACGCCGACAGGGACCGCAGGGCAGGTTCGACCTGCCGCTGCTGGTCGCGCTCGTCGGCCTGGCCTGCGTCGGGCTGGTGATGATCACCTCCAGCTCGATCGCGGTGGCGGACAGCCAGCACCTGGGCGCGTTCTATTTCCTCAAGAAGCACCTGATGTTCCTGGGGCTGGGCATGGTGCTGGCCGGCGTGGCCATGCGCACCGAGCTGAAGGTGCTGGAGAAGAACAGCTTCCTGCTGTTGCTGCTGGCCTTCATCCTGCTGCTGGCGGTGTTCCTGCCGTTCCTGGGCATGCGCCTCAACGGCGCGCGGCGCTGGCTCAACCTGATCGTCACCAGCTTCCAGCCGGTCGAAGCGGTGAAGCTGATCTTGGTGGTGTACATCGCCAGCTATCTGGTGCGTCACCGCGAGGGCGTGGAGACACGCTTCCTGGGTCTGCTCAAGCCGATCATGGTGGCCGGCCTGATGGTCGTGCTGCTGCTGCTGCAGCCGGACTTCGGCTCGGCGATGCTGGTGATCTCGGTGACCATCGCGATGGTATGGCTGGGCGGTGCGCGGCCGATCTTCCTGTTCGGCATGGGCCTGCCGCTGATGCCGCTGCTGGCGATCGCGGCGACCAGCGAAAGCTACCGCATGAAGCGCCTGACCTCGTTCATGGATCCGTGGAAGGATCCGTTCAACGACGGCTTCCAGCTGACCCAGTCGCTGATGGCGATCGGCCGCGGCGAGTGGACCGGCGTGGGCCTGGGTTCGAGCGTGCTGAAGCTGTCGTACCTGCCGGAAGCGCATACCGACTTCATTTTCGCGGTGATCTCCGAGGAGCTCGGCCTGGCCGGCATCCTCGGCGTGATGAGCCTGTTCGCGCTGACCGTCGGGCGCGGCCTGTACCTGGGCCTGAAGGGCGTGGAGCTGGGCCAGCGCTTCGCCGGCTACGTGGCCTTCGGCGTTTCGCTGATGATCGGCCTGCAGACCATGGTCTCGATCGGCGTGAACCTCGGCGCGCTGCCGACCAAGGGCCTGACCCTGCCGCTGATCAGCTACGGCGGTTCGTCGATGGTGCTGACCTGCGCCATGGCCGGCGTGCTGCTGCGCGCCACCTATGAGATCAACCGCGCGATCGACGCGCGCCAGATGGCGACGCGCATGCCGGCGCTGGCGGTGGCCGATGCGAACGCGGCCGCCGCGACGGCGCGCGAGGCGGTGAGCGCATGAGCGCGAGCAACGCACCCGTGCTGATCATGGCCGGCGGCACCGGCGGCCACATCTTCCCCGGCCTGGCCGTGGCCGAGACGCTGCGCGCGCAGGGCGTGCCGGTGGTGTGGCTGGGCGCGGACGGCGGCATGGAAACCAAGGTGGTGCCGGCGCACGGCGTGCCGCTGCGCACGGTGCCGGTCGGCGGCCTGCGCGGCAAGGGCCTGAGGACGCGCCTGCTGGCGCCGCTGATGCTGGCGCGCGCGCTGCTCGCCTCGCTGCGCGTGGTGGGTGCGGTGAAGCCGCGCAGCGTGCTGTCGATGGGCGGCTACGTGGCCGGCCCCGGCGGCATCGCCGCGTGGCTGCTGCGCAAGCCGCTGCTGGTGCACGAACAGAATGGCGTGGCCGGTTTCACCAACCGCAAGCTGGCGGCACACGCCGCGCGCGTGCTGGTCGGCTTCAGCGATGTGCTGCCGGGCGGCGAGTGGGTCGGCAATCCGGTGCGCGCGACCATCGCCGCGCTGCCGGCGCCCGACCTGCGCATGGCCGGGCGCACAGGCAAGCCGCGCCTGCTGGTGCTGGGCGGCAGCCTCGGCGCACGCGCGCTGAATCTCGCCTTGCCGCAGGCGCTGGCGCAGTTGCCGCTCGAGCGCCGGCCGGAAGTGCTGCACCAGTGCGGCAACCGCGGTCTCGACGAAGCGCGCGCTGCCTATGCGCAAGCCGGCGTCGATGCGCAGATCGTGTCCTTCATCGAAGACATGGCCGGCGCCTATGCCTGGGCCGACCTGGCCGTGTGCCGGGCCGGCGCCCTGACCGTGGCCGAGCTCACCGCCGCCGGTCTCGGCGCGGTGCTCGTGCCTTTCCCTCATGCGGTGGATGACCACCAGACCCGCAATGCCGAGGCCCTGGTGGCCGCCGGCGCGGCCGAAGTCGTACAGGAACGAGATTTGGACGTACAGCAGTTTGCCCGGCGCCTGGATGCGCTGTTGAACGAGCGCGCGCGCACGCTGGCCATGGCCGTGGCCGC
The DNA here is from genome assembly GCF_900112865.1 of Dyella marensis. Classification (GTDB taxonomy): domain Bacteria; phylum Pseudomonadota; class Gammaproteobacteria; order Xanthomonadales; family Rhodanobacteraceae; genus Dyella_D; species Dyella_D marensis_A. The sequence goes on from NZ_FONH01000012.1 coordinate 83,476, forward strand.
GCGCACCCTGGCCAAGCCCGACGCGGCCGCGGCGATCGCCCGCGCCTGCCTGGAGGTGCGCGCATGACGCCGCGCCGCCTGCTGGCCCACGAAGACCTGATGACCACGTTCCGCCGCGTGCATTTCATCGGCATCGGCGGCGTGGGCATGAGCGGCATCGCCGAGGTGCTGCACAACCTCGGCTATGCGGTGTCCGGTTCCGACAAGTCGAACTCGTCGACCGCGCAGCGCCTCGCCGCGCTGGGCATCGTGGTGCACGTCGGCCATGCCGCCGAACACATCGGCGACGCCGACGTGGTGGTCACCTCCAGCGCGATCCGCCAGGACAACCCCGAGCTGGTCGCCGCCCGCGCCGCGCGCATCCCGGTGGTGCCGCGCGCGGAGATGCTGGGCGAGCTGATGCGCTTCCGCCGCGGCATCGCCATCGCCGGCACGCATGGCAAGACCACCACCACCAGCCTCACCGCCAGCGTGCTGGCCGAGGCCAACTACGACCCGACCTTCGTGATCGGTGGCCAGCTCAACGCGGCCGGCGCGAATGCGCGCCTGGGCACCGGCCAGTACATCGTGGCGGAAGCCGACGAGTCGGACGGCTCGTTCCTGATGCTGTCGCCGGTGGTGGCCGCGGTCACCAATATCGATGCCGACCACCTGGAGAACTACCAGGGCGACTTCGCGCTGGTGAAGAAGGCCTTCGCCGACTTCCTGCATCGCCTGCCGTTCTACGGGCTGGCCGTGCTGTGCGTGGACGATCCGGAAGTGGCCGCGTTGGCCAAGAGCACCCCGCGCCGCGTGATGACCTATGGCATCGACTCGGCCGACGCCGACGTGCGCGCCAGCAACATGACGCAGCATGGCTTCGAGATGCACTTCGACCTGTGGCTGCCCGGCCGTAACGAAGCACTGCACGTCAAGCTCAATCTGCCCGGCCGCCACAACGTGCTCAACGCGCTGGCCGCCGCCACCATCGGCTGGCAGCTGGGCGTGGAAGCCGAATCGATCGCCCGCGCGCTGCAGCAGTTCGAGGGCGTCGGCCGCCGCTTCCATCGCCGCGGCGAGATCGCGCTCGACAAAGGCACGGCGCTGCTGGTCGACGACTACGGCCACCATCCGCGCGAGCTGGCCGCGGTGTTCGCCGCCGTGCGCGGCGGCTGGCCGGAGCGCCGCCTGGTCGCGGCGTTCCAGCCGCATCGCTACAGCCGCACGCGCGATCTGCTCGATGACTTCGCCAACGTGCTGAGCGACGTCGACGTGCTGGTGCTCACCGACGTGTATCCGGCCGGCGAGGCGCCGATCGCCGGCGCCGACGGCCGCGCGCTGGCCCGCGCCGTGCGCGCGCGCGGCAAGGTCGATCCGGTGCTGGTCGAGCATCCGCGCGAGCTGAAAGAGACCCTGCCGGCGCTGCTGCGCGACGGCGACCTGTTGCTGCTGCTCGGCGCCGGCGATATCGGCGCGGCGGCGGTGGAGCTGGCTACGGCCGGCAACCTGAGGAGCAAGAAGTGAGCGCGCCCAAGAAGATCACTGACCCCGCCCAGTTCGGTCGCGTCGCCGTGGTGATGGGCGGCAGCTCGGCCGAGCGCGAGGTCTCGCTCAATTCCGGCGACGGCGTGCTGAAGGCACTGCGTGCGCGCGGCGTCGATGCCGAGGCGATCGACGGCATCCCCGCGCTGCTCGATGCGGTGCGTGCCGGCCACTTCGCGCGCGTGTTCAACATCCTGCACGGCGGCGGCGGCGAGAACGGCGAGCTGCAGGGCGCGCTGCAGTCGCTGCGCATTCCGTTCACGGGTTCCGGCGTGCTCGGCTCCGCGCTGTCGCTGGACAAGATCCGCGCCAAGCTGGTGTGGCAGGCGCTGGGCTTGCCGACGCCGCGCTTCAAGGCGCTGCCGCGCGGCGCGGACGTGCACGCCGCGGCGCGCGAGATCGGCTTCCCGCTGATCGTGAAGCCGGCCTGGGAAGGTTCCAGCGTGGGCGTCACCCGCGTGTTCGACGAGCAGGACCTGGATGCCGCGGTGGAACTGGCGCAGCGCTATCCGGGCGACCTGCTGATGGAAACGCTGATCGAAGGCGGCGAATTCACCGTCGGCATCCTCGGCCGCGAGGTGCTGCCCACCATCAAGATCGTGCCCAAGGGCGAGTACTACGACTACAACGCCAAGTACATCGCCGAGGACACCCAGTACATCTGCCCCGGCCTGGAAGGCGCGGCCGAGCGCGAGATGCAGGAACTGGCGCTGCGCGCGTTCGACGCGCTGGCCTGCGGCGGCTGGGGCCGCGTCGACGTGATGCGCGACCGCGATGGCCGCAACTGGCTGCTGGAGGTGAACACCGCCCCCGGCATGACGTCGCACTCGCTGGTGCCCAAGGCGGCCAAGGTGGTCGGCATCGACTACCAGACGCTGTGCTGGCGCGTGCTCGAAACGAGTTTCCGGGAGGACGTGTGAGGGGAGCCATTCGCCTCGTTGCCTGGTGTCTGGCCATCGCGCTCGTGGCGCTGCCGATCGTCGGCGTGCTGCGCGGATGGTTCGCGGCCAATCGCTGGCCGGTGACCCAGCTGACGGTGCAGGCCGAGTTCAAGCACGTCAGCGCGGACGCCATCCGCGCCACCGTGCTGCCGCGCCTGGGCAAGGGCTTCTTCGCGCTGGACCTGGACGCGGTGCAGAAGGCCGTGGCCGCGCTGCCGTGGGTGGAATCGGTCGAGGCGCGCAAGCGCTGGCCGGACACCCTGATTCTGCGCATCTACGAACGCCAGCCCTTCGCGCGCTGGAACGACAAGCAGCTGATCAGCCGCCAGGGCCTGGTGTTCGACGCGCCCGGCGCCGACGGCTTCGACAACCTGCCCGAGCTGCGCGGTCCGGACGCGCGCCTGGCCGAGGTGGTCAGCTTCTACGCCGAGACGCAGCGCGCGTTCGGCAGCATGCATCTGAAGATCAGCGGCGTGTCGCTCACCGAGCGCGGCAGCTGGAGCCTCACCACCTCGAACGGCGCGCAGATCGTGCTCGGCGACCGCGACCAGGCCGGCCGCCGGCTGCGCCGCTTCCTCGACGTCTACCCCCAATTGATGGCGAACCGCCCGGACGGTTTCGCCTATGCCGATCTTCGCTATACCAACGGATTCGCCGTGCGCTGGCCGCAGACGCAAGTACCGGCCGCCGTCACCACCAAAGGCACGCCCAGCACATGAAAACCCGCAACGACAAGCAACTGGTCGTCGGCCTCGACATCGGCACCTCCAAGGTGGTGGCGATCGTGGGCGAGTACGAGCCGGGCGAGCCGATCGAAGTGATCGGCATCGGCACGCATGTGTCGCGCGGGCTCAAGCGCGGCTCGGTGGTGGACATCGAATCGACCGTGCACTCGATCCAGCGCGCGGTGGAAGAGGCCGAGCTGATGGCCGGCTGCGATATCCGCTCGGTCTACGCCTCGATCTCCGGCAGCCACCTGGAAACCAAGAACTCGCACGGCACCGCCGCCATCCGCGACCGCGAAGTGACCCCCGGCGACCTGGAACAGGTGCTCGAGGCGGCCAGCGCGGTGGCGATCCCGGCCGACCGCAAGGTTCTCTATAAGGAGTCGCAGGAGTACCGCATCGACGGCCAGGACGGCATCCGCTCGCCGGTGGGCATGAGCGGCGTGCGCCTGGAGGCGAGCGTGCACCTGGTCACCGGCGCGGCCGCGGCGGTGCAGAACATCAGCAAGTGCATCCAGCGCTGCGGCCTGACCGTGGACGAGCTGGTGCCGTCCTCGGTGGCCAGCGCCAAGTCGGTGCTGACCGACGACGAGCGCGAGCTGGGCGTGTGCCTGGTCGACATCGGCGCCGGCACCACCGACATCGCCATCTATACGCAGGGCTCGATCCGCTACACCAAGTCGCTGCCGGTCGGCGGCGACCAGGTCACCAACGACATCGCCTACGGCGTGCACACGCCGACCGCGCATGCCGAGGAGATCAAGATCAAGTACGCCTGCGCGCTGGCCCAGCTGGCGCACGCCGAGGAAACCATCCAGGTGCCCAGCGTGGGCGACCGCCCGCCGCGCCGGCTGGCCCGCCAGTCGCTCGCGCAGAGCGTGCAGGCGCGCTACGAGGAAATCTTCGAGATGGTGCAGGACGAGCTGCGCCGCTCCGGCTACGAGAGCCTGGTCGCGGCCGGCGTGGTGCTTACCGGCGGCGCTTCCCGCATGGAAGGCGCGCTGGAGCTGGCCGAGGAGATCTTCCACAAGATGGTGCGCATCGGCGTGCCGCAGCACGTCAGCGGCCTGGGCGAAGTGGTGTCCAACCCGATGCATTCCACCGGCGTCGGCCTGCTGCTGCACGGCGCGCGTGCCGGCGGCATGCGCGCGGGCGGTTCCACCGGCGGCAGCGTGGGCGGGCTGGTCGAGCGCCTGCGCGGCTGGCTGGCGAAGAATTTCTGAGTTTGGAGTTCTGGCGGCGCAGGAGGCGCAGCCACGGGCGACGGGAAGTCGCCCACCACCTGAGGGACCGCAAGGAGCGGAACCCGCGGGTTACAACGACAACGAAAGCTCTACGGAGGACGGGAAATGTTTGAACTGGTCGAAAAACTCGCACCTAACGCAGTCATCAAGGTCATTGGCGTCGGCGGTGGCGGCGGCAATGCCGTGGCTCACATGCTGGGCGCCAACATCGAGGGCGTGGAATTCGTCGTGGCGAACACCGATTCGCAGGCGATGAAGAGCTGCGGTTCGCGCACCCACCTGCAGCTCGGCGCCAATGTCACCAAGGGCCTGGGCGCAGGCGCCAACCCCGAAGTCGGCCGCCAGGCCGCCCTGGAAGACCGCGAGCGCATCGAGGAAATGCTCGAAGGCGCGGACATGGTCTTCATCACCGCCGGCATGGGCGGCGGCACCGGCACCGGCGCGGCTCCCGTGGTGGCGCAGCTGGCCAAGGAAAAGGGCATCCTGACCGTGGCCGTGGTCACCAAGCCGTTCCCCTTCGAAGGCCGCCGCCGCATGCAGGTGGCGATGAAGGGCATCGAGGACCTGTCCCAGCACGTCGACTCGCTGATCACCGTGCCGAACGAGAAGCTGCTGTCGGTGCTCGGCCGCGAGGTCACCCTGTTGAACGCCTTCAAGGCCGCCAACGACGTGCTGCTGGGCGCGGTGCAGGGCATCGCCGACCTGATCACGGCCCCCGGCCTGATCAACGTCGACTTCGCCGACGTGCGCACCGTGATGTCCGAGATGGGCATGGCGATGATGGGCTCGGGCACCGCCCGCGGCGACGACCGCGCGCAGGCCGCCGCCGAGGCCGCCATCAACAACCCGCTGCTGGAAGACGTCAACCTCAACGGCGCCTGCGGCATCCTGGTCAACGTCACCGCCGGTCCGAACCTGACCATGCGCGAGTTCGACGAGATCGGCCGCGTGATCCACGACTTCGCCAGCGAAGACGCGACCGTGGTGATCGGCACCTCGCTCGATCCGGAAATGCAGGACGACGTCCGCGTCACCGTGGTGGCCACCGGCCTGAACCGCGCCGCGGCCGTGCGCCAGCCGCAGCGCTCGCAGGTGACCCAGCAGGTGGAGATGCGCCAGCGGCCGCGCCCGGTCGTGCTGCGCACCGGCACCGGCAACGAAGTGGTGGATTACGCCCAGCCCGACGTGGTGGCCAGCCGTGGCGACGCCGCGCCGGCCAAGGGCGCGGATCCGAGCTTCGATTACCTGGACATTCCGGCCTTCCTGCGCCGCCAGGCCGATTGAGAGGCCATTTGAGAAAAAAATGTTCAAAAAGGAGTGAACAAACGTCAGATTGACTTGTCAGTCACATTACGTGCCTTGCGGCTGCTGCAAAGTTTGCCGCTTGTGCGTTCTCCCGCCCCTGGCGGGGGAGTGTGCTGACGCCGGTCTGCGTGCTCCTGGAGGAACATGACAAGACTGTGCGTCCGGGATGACGCACGACTTGACCGGAGCGTTTCCGCCTCGGCCCGGTCCGACGCCCCGCCACCGGACTCCCGTCCCGGTGCGGGGCGTTGTGTCGATCCTAACTGGTTGACGGAATTGAGGTATTTCGCTGTCTCGCGCACCCTTGGCTTTTCACAAGGATGAAAAAGGCATGAAAGCGTGAACAGACTGTACGGGCTGGTTTGCTTTTTCAGTGGTTAAGACTGTGTTAGCATCCGTCTCCTGTTGGCTGCTGCCCCTTAGTAGGTACCAAAAAAATGATCAAGCAGCGTACGCTCAAGAACATCATCCGGGCCACCGGCGTCGGTCTGCATACCGGCGACAAGGTCTACATGACGCTCCGCCCCGCCGCGCCTAACACCGGCATCGTGTTCCGCCGCACGGATCTCAATCCGCCGGTCGACATCGCCGCGCGTCCGGACAATGTCGGCGATACGCGCCTGTCGACCACCCTGGTCAACGGCGACGTGCGCGTTTCCACCGTGGAACATCTGCTCTCGGCGATGGCCGGCCTCGGTATCGACAACGCTTACGTCGACCTGTCGGCGCCGGAAGTGCCGATCATGGACGGCAGCGCCGGTCCCTTCGTGTTCCTGCTGCAGTCGGCCGGCATCGAAGAGCAGAACGTCGCCAAGCGCTTCATCCGCATCAAGAAGCCGATCAAGGTGCAGGACGGCGACAAGTGGGCCAGCTTCGAGCCTTTCGAAGGCTTCAAGGTCGGCTTCTCGATCGAGTTCAACCACCCGATCATCAGCAAGCGCACCTCCAAGGCGGAGATCGATTTCTCCACCACTTCGTTCGTGAAGGAAGTGAGTCGCGCGCGCACCTTCGGCTTCATGCGCGACATCGAGATGCTGCGCGAACACAACCTCGCACTCGGCGGCTCGATGGACAACGCCGTGGTGCTGGACGACTACCGCGTGCTCAACGAAGACGGCCTCCGCTACGAGGACGAATTCGTCAAGCACAAGATTCTGGACGCCATCGGCGACCTGTACCTGCTGGGCCACAGCCTGATCGGCGCCTACTACGCGCACAAGTCCGGCCATGAGCTCAACAACAAGCTGCTGCGCACGCTGATGGCCGACGCCACCGCGTGGGAAGAAGTCAGCTACCAGGACGACCCGGCGACCGCTCCGATCTCCTACGCGCATCCCGCCCAGGCGATCTGAAGCACTCGCCTCCGGGCGAAGCTGAACAAACTGAACGGCCGCGTCTTCAGGGACGCGGCCGTTTGTTTTGTGATATACCTCGCCCCTTGGTCCTGGCACGACTCACGTATTCGGGATGTCAACGTCTTCCGTGACCGTGGAGCCATGCTATAAACCCGCCACTGCCGATCGGGCATGCGGGCGAACTGGCCGCTGGCGATAGCAGGATGACTTGTCTGAACAGGGGCGGCGAGTCGGACTCAGCCCCCCGGTTTCCGGGAATCAGAAGTTTCGGCGATGGACGCCAGCTCGAGGAACAGACGCTGCAATTCGGTGTCTGTTAGCGAGATCGCTGCGGCCTTTAGATGGTCTGCGGCGGCGGGCGAAAGCGGTTTTGTCCGATCCGGCACGGTTTCGGCCGGCGGAAGGGGGGCCACTTTCACGGTGAGGTATCCGGCGCGCACGCCAATGGCATGCGCGGCAGCGAGGATTTGCGTCTGCATAAGACGAAGCCTCGATGCCACCGCCGGCGAAGGAGCCAGGAATACAAGACGGCCGTCGCGCAGGTTGGCGAATCTCACCTGCTCGCGGATTGGTGACGGCAGCGTCTGGCGCAGCGCACGATCCAACGCCTCCAGCTCACTGGCCTTGCGGGCCAGCTTAGCGAAAGGGCCACATTCGGTGAGGGGTTTCGGTCCTGAGCCGGTGCGGCGGGGAGCGTTGGGAACGTCGCGCTGCATGGGTGCCGACATCTTCGACGTGGAAAAACATGCAAATCATACTCGTCTCACGCACCAAGCGGGTGCCGAAAACCTTCGATCTGGCCGACCGGCGCTTGCGCTATCGGCTGGCCGCAACGGCTCTCGCAGCGGTGCTGGCGCTCGCCGGTGTCGGCGCCACCGTGGCCTTGGCCGTCGCCAGTCCGCGTGATCGCGCCCTGGCCGAGATCACCCAGCTGCACCAGCAGGTGGCCAAGCAGAATGGCCAGCTGGTCGACGTCCGCAAGGACGCGCAGCGCGACATCGACGCGCTCGCCGCCAAGCTCGGCCAGCTGCAGGCCCAGTCGACCCGCCTGAACGCCCTGGGCGAACGCCTGGCGCAGATGGGCAAGCTCGACAGCAACGAATTCAACTTCGACGAACAGCCCGCGGTCGGCGGCGTCGAGGACGCCAACGACAGCGCCTACGCGCTTCCGCAGGCGCTGGACACCGGCATCGACCAGCTGGCCAGCCGTTTCGACAGCCAGCAGGCGCAGCTCTCCGCCCTGCAGAGCCTGCTGCTCGATGCCAAGATCGAATCGAATCTCAAGCCCACCGGCATGCCGGTCGACGGCTATATCTCCTCGTATTTCGGCGGCCGCCCCGATCCGTTCAGCGGCCACGCCGCGTACCACACGGGCCTGGACATCTCCACGCCGACCGGCACACCGGTGCGTGCGGTGGCCGAAGGCATGGTCACCTTCGCCGGTATCCGCAGCGGCTACGGCGACGTGATCGAGATCGACCACGGCAACGGCTACATGACCCGCTACGCCCACAACAGCACGCTGGTGGTCCGCCCCGGGCAGCGCGTGCATGTCGGCGACGTGATCGCCAAGGCCGGTTCGACCGGGCGCTCCACCGGTTCGCACGTGCATTTCGAGGTCTGGTACAAGGGCAACGTGGTCAATCCGCTCGCCTACGTGCGCAATCACCGCTGACGCGCCGCGTCGAAGCCGCCGTCGCCGACGGCGGCGCTCCGGGATGCTCGAGGCCACGGCCTCTTGAAACGCCCCCACGGAGCCGCCACACAAGCCACCGGGAAGGATGACGGGGTTTGCCGCAAGAGGTTGCGGCCACGACGGGCCGCCGGCTGGGGAAAATCCGGCCCGGGTTTCGTTTGAGCCGCTTTCGTTTGGGATCGTCCGGCGACCCTAGTATCATCAATCCTTTCGTCCCGCCCTCCCGCTTGCGGCGGGCGTCTACGCCTCCTGCAGATCCGGAAGATCGATGCTCAATCGCGCCCTGACCAGCCTTTTCGGTAGCCGCAACGAACGCGTGCTGCGACAGCTTTCCAAGTCTGTCGCCCGCATCAACGCGCTCGAGCCCGAGTTCGAAAAGTTGAGCGACGCCGCGCTGCGCGCGAAGACCGACGAGTTCAAGCAGCGCATCGCCGCTGGCGAGTCGCTGGACAAGCTGCTGCCCGAGGCCTTCGCCGTGGTGCGCGAAGGCGCCAAGCGCGTGCTCGGCATGCGCCACTACGACGTGCAGATGATCGGCGGCATGGTGCTGCATTCGGGCCGCATCGCCGAAATGCGCACGGGCGAGGGCAAGACCCTGGTCGGCACCCTGCCGGTGTACCTCAATGCGCTGGAAGGCAAGGGCGTGCATGTGGTCACGGTGAACGACTACCTGGCCCGCCGCGACTCGGCCCAGATGGGCAAGCTGTACAACTTCCTCGGCCTGTCGGTGGGCGTGGTGTGGCCGGGGATGAACCACGCCGACAAGGGCGAGGCCTACGCCGCGGACATCACCTACGGCACCAACAACGAGTTCGGCTTCGACTACCTGCGCGACAACATGGCGTCGAGCAAGGAGCAGCGCTACCAGCGCGGCCTGAACTACGCCATCGTCGACGAAGTGGACTCGATCCTGATCGACGAGGCCCGTACCCCGCTGATCATTTCCGGCCCGGCCGAGGATTCCCCGCAGCTCTACATCGCGGTGAACAAGATCGTGCCGAAGATGATCCGCCAGGAGAAGGAAGACGCCGCCGGCGATTACTGGGTCGACGAGAAGCAGAAGCAGGTGCACCTGTCCGAAGAGGGCATGTCGCACGCCGAGGAGCTGCTGCAGGCCGCCGGCGTGATCGACGGCGAGACCGGCCTGTACGACTCCAAGAACCTGGCCGTGGTGCATCACCTCAATGCGGCGCTGCGCGCGAACGCCATCTATCACCGCGACGTGGACTACATCGTCCGCGACGGCGAGGTGGTGATCGTCGACGAATTCACCGGCCGCACGCTGGTGGGCCGCCGCTGGTCGGACGGCCTGCACCAGGCGGTGGAAGCGAAGGAAGGCGTGCCGATCCAGCGCGAGAACCAGACGCTGGCGACCATCACCTTCCAGAACCTGTTCCGCATGTACAAGAAGCTGGCCGGCATGACCGGCACGGCGGACACCGAAGCGTACGAGTTCCAGCAGATCTACGGCCTGGAAGTGGTGGTCATTCCCACCCACAAGCCGATGATCCGCAAGGACAACCCGGACATGGTCTTCCTCGGCCAGCAGGCCAAGTACGACGCCGTGATCGAGGACATCGTCGACTGCCACAAGCGCCGCCAGCCGGTGCTGGTCGGCACCACCTCGATCGAGGTGTCGGAGCTGCTGTCCAAGCTGCTCAACAAGGCCAAGATCCCGCACGAGGTGCTCAACGCCAAGCAGCATGAGCGCGAGGCGCACATCGTGGCCCAGGCCGGCGCGCCGGGCTCGGTGACGATCGCCACCAACATGGCCGGCCGCGGCACCGACATCGTGCTGGGCGGCAGCCTGGAGGCGGCCGTGGCCGCGCTGCCGGAAACCGCCACCGACGCCGATCGCGCCAAGATCAAGAGCGAGTGGAAGAAGAAGCACGAGCAGGTGCTGGAAGCCGGCGGCCTGCACATCGTCGGCACCGAGCGCCACGAATCCCGCCGCATCGACAACCAGCTGCGCGGCCGTTCGGGCCGTCAGGGCGACCCGGGCTCCTCGCGCTTCTACCTGTCGCTGGAGGACAACCTCCTGCGCATCTTCGCCGGCGACTGGGTCGGCCGCTGGATGCGCATGTTCGGCATGAAGGAAAATGAGGCGCTGGAAGACCGCATGGTCAGCCGCCAGATCGAGAAGGCGCAGCGCAAGGTCGAGCAGCACAACTTCGACATCCGCAAGCACCTGCTGGAGTTCGACGACGTCGCCAACGACCAGCGCAAGGTGATCTACGCGCAGCGCGACGAACTGCTGGAAACCGACAGCATCGCCGACACCGTCGCCGACATCCGCGACGACGTGGTCACCGGCGTGGTGCGCCGCTACGTGCCGCACGACAGCATCGACGACCAGTGGGACCTGCCGGCGCTGGACCGCGAACTGGAAAGCGAATTCGGCCTGTCGGTCGACGTGAAGCACTGGGTCGAGAAGCAGCACGAAGTCGACGCCGGCATGATCCTCGAGCATGTGCGCGAGGCGGTCGAGAACCTGTTCAAGTCCAAGGAACAGCAGATCGGCGCCGACACCATGCGCCAGCTCGAGAAGCACATCATGCTCAGCGTGCTGGACAACGCCTGGAAGGAGCACCTGGCCAGCATGGATTACCTGCGCCAGGGCATCTACCTGCGCGGCTATGCGCAGAAGCAGCCGAAGCAGGAGTTCAAGCGCGAGTCGTTCGAACTGTTTTCCAGCATGCTCGACCGCATCAAGGTCGAAGTGATCCAGATGCTGGCGCGCATCCGCATCCGCAGCGAAGAAGAAGTCGCCGCGATGGAAGCCGAGCAGCAGCGCATGGCCGAGCGCCTGGCCAAGCAGATGCATGCCAGCGGTGGCGGTGCGCCTGTCGGGGCGCTCGGCGCTGATCCGGAAGCGGTGGCTGCGGGCAGCCTCAGCGCGGCGGCCGCGGGCAACGAGGGTCCGAAGGTCGGTCGCAACGACCCTTGCCCCTGCGGCTCGGGCAAGAAGTTCAAGCATTGCCATGGCCAGCTGAGCTGAGGCTCGGCGGGACGGGTACGAAAAAGGCGGCCAGTGGCCGCCTTTTTCTTGCGATGCGTCCGGCTCAGTCCTCGCCCGGCATCCGCTTGCGATGCGGTTCGGCGTCCACCGTGATGTACTGCGGCTCCTCGCTGTCCAGCCGCAGCGCGGTGAGCTTGCCGCCCCACACGCAACCGGTATCGATGGCGTAGATGCCCAGGCCCGCGAAGCGGCCCAGCGCCGACCAGTGGCCGCATACGATGCGCGTCTCGCGGCGCTTCATGCCGGGCACTTCGAACCACGGATACATGCCGGGCTTCTGCGTGCCCGGCACGTCCTTGCTCTCGAAATCGATGCGCCCCTGGATGTCGCAGTAGCGCATGCGGGTGAAGGTGTTGATCGAGGCACGCATGCGCTCGATGCCCTGCAGCCGGCTCGACCATGCTGCCGGGCGGTTGCCGAACAGGTTCTTCAGGATGCGCCCGTGGCGTGGGCTCGACAGCTCGCGCTCCACTTCCTGCGCCGAGCGCAGCGCCTGCCGCAGCGTCCAGATCGGCGCCAGCCCGGCATGGACCATGGTCCAGCCCAGCGCCTCGTCGTGGTGCATGAGCTTCTGCGAGCGCATCCATTCGAACAGCACCGGCGCGTCGTCCGCGAACAGCACTTCGCGCAGCTCGGGATTGACCTTGGACTGCGCCTCGGGCCGGCGCTGCGCGATGGCCAGCAGGCTGAGGTCGTGGTTGCCGAGCGTAAGCACGACCTGCTCGCGCAGGCCATGGATCAGGCGCAGGGTTTCCAGCGACTGCCCGCCGCGGTTGACCAGGTCGCCGCAGAACCACAGGCGGTCGCTGGCCGGGTCGAAGCGCAGCTTGTCCAGCAGGCGTTGCAGTTCGGGGAGGCAGCCCTGCACGTCGCCGATCGCATACGTAGCCATCAGTGCAGCGTACGCGGAATGGAGAGCGTGAAGGGCGCGATCGGGGCTTCGAAATGCGTGCCGTCGTCGGCCAGCATCTGGTAGCTGCCCTGCATGATGCCCACCGCCGTTTCCAGCACGGCGCCGGAGGTGTACTCGTAGTCGTCGCCGGGACGCATCCACGGCTGCTCGCCGACCACGCCCTCGCCGCGCACCTCTTCCACCTTGCCGTTGGCGTCGGTGATCACCCAGTGGCGGGCGATCAGGCGCGCGGGCACGTCGCCCGCATTGTGCAGCGTGACGGTGTAGGCGAAGACGTAGCGGTTGTCGCCGGGCTTGGATTGATCGGGGACGAAGCGTGTTTCGACCTGCACGTCGATCGTGTAGGAAGCTTTCTCGTTCATGGCGGGATTGTAAGGCTTGCCGACACGCATGGAGCAAGCCTGACCGCGCACGCCTGAACCGGGCATGCCCGCCGGGCCATGCTCGCCGGTGCTGTCACGCCTGGGTTGGCACCTTGGCGAGGCGGACGAAATCCAGCGGCGCCAGGGTTTCGGCGCGCGCCTTGGGGTCGATGCCCGCCGCTTCGATCGCCGCGGCGTCCATCAGCTGGCGCAGCGCATTGCCCAGGGTCTTGCGCCGCTGCGCGAAGGCCGCCTTGACGATCGCGTGCACGCGCTCCGGATCGGCGTCGTGGCGCTGCTCCGCCGGCAGCGGCAGCAGGCGCACCACGGCCGAGTCCACCTTCGGCGGCGGACGGAACGCGCCGGGCGGCACGGTGAACAGCGGCTCGACCCGGCAGGCCAGCTGCAGCATCACGGATAGACGTCCATACACCTTGCTGCCGGGCTCGGCCGCCATGCGGTCGACCACTTCCTTCTGCAGCATGAAGTGCATGTCGCGGATCGCCGCGGCGTGGTCCACGCAGTGGAACAGGATCGGGCTGGAAATGTAGTAGGGCAGGTTGCCGGCGATGCGCAGCCGTTCGGCGCCGAGCTCGCGCGCCAGCGCGGTGAAATCCACCTTCAGCACGTCCGAGTGGACGATGCGCAGCTCGCCCACCGCGGCGGCGCGCGCCTGCAGGTCGGGGATCAGGTCGGTATCCAGTTCGATCGCGGTGAGCTTGCCGGCCGCGGCGAGCAGGGGCAGGGTGAGCGCGCCTTCGCCGGGGCCGATTTCCACCACGACGTCCTCGGGCTTGGGCGAAATCGAGCTGACGATGCGCTCGATGTAGCGCTTCTCGTGGAGGAAGTGTTGGCCGAAGCTTTTCTTGGGACGGGCGTTCATGACATTCCGGGAAACGGGCTCAGCCGCGCGTAGCACGGCGCGCGGACAGCTCGAGCGCCATGCGGGCCGCGGCGATCAGGCTGGAAGGATCGGCGCGGCCGCTGCCGGCCAGGTCCAGCGCCGTGCCGTGGTCCACCGAGGTGCGGATGAAGGGCAGGCCGAGCGTGAGGTTGACGGTGCGGTCGAAGGCCTCGCTCTTGAGCACCGGCAGGGCCTGGTCGTGGTACATCGCCAGCACCGCGTCGTAGCCGGCGCGCTGCGCTGGCACGAAGGCGGTGTCGGCGGGCAGCGGACCGAGCAGGTGCAGGCCTTCGGCGCGCAGCGCCTCCAGCACCGGCACGATGGTGTCGATCTCCTCGCGCCCCAGGTGCCCGCTTTCGCCGGCGTGCGGATTGAGCCCCAGCACGGCGATGCGCGGCGCGGCGAAGCCGAACTTGTCGCGCAGCTCGGCATGCACGATGCGCAGCGTGCGGGTGAGGCCGTCGGCGGTGATCGCCGCCGGTACCGCGGCCAGCGGCAGGTGCGTGGTGGCCAGGGCCACGCGCAGTTCCGGGCTGGCCAGCATCATCACCACGTCGCTGCGGCTGCGCTCGGCGAAGAATTCGGTGTGCCCGCTGAAGCGGATGCCAAGACCATCATTCATGGACGACTTCTGCAGCGGCGCGGTGACCACGGCGTCGTAGCGGCCGCTCATGCAGCCGTCGGCGGCTTCGGCCAGGGTGGTGAGCACGTGGGCGGCGTTGCGCGGATCCGGCCGGCCGGGCTGTTCTTCGGCGGCGAGCGGGATGTGCCGCACGCGCAGCGTCCCGGCCGCACGCGCGGCGAGCGGAGCGCCATCGTCGTCGATCAGTTCGATCGCGGTGCCGCAGCGTGCGGCGGCGCGTTCGAGCAGGCCGCGGTCGGCGACCGCAATGAAATTGGCCGCCAGCGGAGTGGCGGCCAATCGGATCAGCAGTTCGGGGCCGACGCCCGCCGGTTCGCCAGCGGTGACGGCGAGCCGGGGTAGCGCGACCGCGTTCAAGGCATCCCTCAGGACGACTTGCCCGGCTCGGGCTCGCGCAGTTCCGGCACCAGGATGTTGACGTAGGCGCTGGAGCGCATCTCGCGCAGGAAGTCCTCGTAGGCCTGCTCGGCCTTGCGGTTGCCGATGGCCTGGCGGGCCTGGTCGCGCGCGATCTGGTCGGTCAGGTCGCTCTGGCGCACGCCCAGGCGCTGCAGGATGTGCCAGCCGGCTTCGCTCTGGAACGGCTTGGACACTTCGTTGTCCTTCAGGTCGTTGATCTGCTGGCCGATCACCGAGCCCCAGGCCTGCTGCGGGAACCAGCCCATGTCGCCGCCGTTGTTGGCGGTGGTGTTGTCCTTGGACTCGTCCTTGGCCAGCTTGGCGAAGTCCTCGTGCTTGTTGACGATGCGGCTGTAGAGATCTTCAGCCTTCTGGCGGGCCTGCTCCGGCGTCACGATCTCGCTGGGCTTGATCAGGATCTGGCGGGCGTGGAATTCCGGCACCACCTGGCGGCTGGGCGCGCGCTGCGCGATCAGCTTGATGATGTGGAAGCCGGTCGGGCCGCGCATGGCCGAGCTGACGTCGCCCACCTTCATGCCGCCGACCGCGTCGGCGAAGGCCGGCGGCACTTCGTCCATGCGGCGCCAGCCGAGGTCGCCGCCCTCGAGCGCGTCCTGGGCGTCGGAATAGCGGATCGCCGCGGCGTTGAAATCCATGCCGCCGTGGATGGCGTTGATGGCGTCCTCGGCCTTCTTCTGCGCGGTCTGGATCGCCGCGGCGTCGCCGCCGGACGGCACGCTGATCTGGATGTGCGCCAGATGGATCTCGCCGGCCTTGTAGGTCGGGCTGGCCAGCAGGTTGTTGATCTCGCTGTCGGTGACGTTGACCGAGTCGCGCACCACGCTCTCGTGCAGGCGCTGGGCGATCAGCTGCTCGCGCAGCTGCTGGCGGAACGCGGCGAAGCTGGAGCCTTCCTGTTCCACCGCGGCGCGCAGCTGCTCGGCCGACATCTTGTTCTGCTGGGCCACGGCGCCCACGGCCTGGTCGACGTCGGCGTCGGAGACGCGGATGCCCTGGTCGTCGGCCTTCTGCACCTGCAGCTTCATCAGGACCAGGCGGTCCAGCACCTGGCGCTGCAGCACGTCCATCGGCGGCAATTGCCCAGGCTGGCTGGCGTACTGCTGCTGCACCGAACGCACGGCGTCATTGAGCTCGCTCTGCAGGATCACGCCGTCGTCCACCACGGCCACGATGCGGTCCAGCGGCTGGTTGGACTGGGCCTGCGGCAGCAGCTGGGCATGGGCGGGAACGACGGCCGCGGTGGCGACCGCGAGCAGGAACAACGCGAGAGGCTGTTTCATTTACGTTGGGACCTTCAATCGCCTCAGGCGGCGACCGGGAAGTTATTGATAGCCAAGGATACCACGCCGCAGCACCCCTTCCGTCTGGCCGTTGAAGGCGCCCAGACCCTTGAACTGCAGTTCGAACATGATGGCGTTGTTGGCGCTGGCGTTGGCGGTGGCGAAGTTGTAGGTGTTGACGTAATGGCGTCCCACCACGCGGACCGCGACGCAGCAGCTGTCGTACTCGACGCCCGCCAGCGCTTCCACCGTCCGCTTCTCCATCACCGAATACGTCCAGCGGCCGACCAGGCGCCAGCGTTCGGAGATCGGGTAGACCGCGGAGGCGTCGTATTGTTCCAGCAGGCCGCGGCGGTAGCGGTAGGAGAAGTTGACGATGCCGTCCGTGCCGATCCGGCGCTGGATGCTCACCGCCGCCAGGTCGGTGCTGCGGCCGACGAAATAGGGCTTGCCGGTGATGTCGGTGCCGCCCTGCTGGCGCTTGTGCGGGTCCCACTGGTACTGGGTGCTCACGCGCCAGTCGTCGTCCAGCTGCATGTTCAGCTGGGCCACGTAGTTGGAGCCGGACCAGTCGGTCGGCGTGCCGGTGGTGTTGTTGCTGTTGGGCAGCTGCACGCGCTGCTGGTTGAAGTAGCGGATCTGGCCGATGCTGGCCGACAGGCGCTCCACGCCGTTGTCGTCGAGCAGGCGGGTGGTCAGCGCCGCGGTCAGGTTATTGGCGTTCATCTGGCGGTCCGCGCCGGAATACTGGTTCGGCGAGAACAGCTGCCAGTAGTCGAACGACATCAGGTTGGTGTCGAACAGCGGCAGGTTGTTCTGGTTGCGGTACGGCACGTACAGGTAGTACAGCCGCGGCTCCAGGGTCTGCGTATAGCCCTTGCCGAACAGCGTGGTGAGGCGGTCGAACACCAGGCCGGTGTCCAGGCTGGTGATCGGCACCGAGCGGCTCGGCGAGCTGCTGGTGAACGGCGTGGTCGTGCCGGTGGCCAGCGGCGTGTAATAGCCGTAGCGGTCGTAGCCGCCGCTCAGGTCGTACGTGGTGTAGCGGTAGGCCACCTTCGGCCGCACGAACCAGGCGGCGCCGCGGAAATCGGCGGCCAGGTAGGGGTACAGGTCCAGGCGGTTGCCTTCGACCACGTCGTCCTTGCGGAACGCCACGGCCTCGGTGCTGGCGCCGAATTCCAGCCACTTCTGCAGCGGCAGGTTGACGTTGAAGGTCGCGCGCGGCCAGCGCTTGTACTGCACCGAGGAGTCGGGCAGCGAGGGGTCGACGTTCTGGTAGCTGTCCGCGCCGAACGAGGCGTTCCACCAGTTGCCGCCGCCGACCACGTAGGCGCTGGAGGTCAGCGTGCCGATCGCCGAGGTGTACAGGTCGTTGCCGAAGTCGCGCAGGTAATTGCGGTCGGAGGCGCGGTTGATGCTGGTGGTGAAGGTCCACGGGCCGACCAGGTGCGACTGGTCGTTGAACTTCACCAGGTAGCGGTCGTCGCCCTTGGTCTGCTCCACGCTGTCCGGGTCGTTGTCGCCGCGGTCATTGTGCAGGTATTCGATGTTCAGCTGGCCGGTGGTGCCGGGAATCAGGTTCAGATAGCGGAACTCGCCGGCCAGCATCAGGCCGCGCGAGGTGTAGATGCGCGGCTCCAGCGTGGCGTCGTAGTTCGGCGCCAGGTTGAGGTAATACGGCGCGCCCAGCATGAAGCCGGAGCGGTTGGAATTGCTGAAGGTCGGATACAGGAAGCCGCTCTTGCGCCGGTCGTCCACCGGGAAGGTGAAGTAGGGCAGGTACAGGAACGGCACGTTGGCGAAGCGCATGGTGGCGCCATGCGCCGTGCCCACGCCGGTTTCCTTGTCGATGCGCAGGTCCTTCGAGCGCACTTCCCACAGATGATGGCCGACGTCGCAGGTGGAATAGCTGACGCGGGTGTAGTGGGTGCGCTGCGCGTCCAGCATCTGGCCCTGCTGGGCCACGCCGTTGCCGCGCGAGGTGAGCATCTGGTAGCGCACGGTGTCGGCCACGCCCGTGCTCGAGTCGGTGTTGCCGCGGATGTGCTCGGCGTTCAACAGCTGGCCGGCTTCCTGGTAGCGCACATTGCCGCGCGCGTCGTAGTCGGTGCTGTCGCTGTTGTAGTCGGCGGTGTCCGACTGCAGCTTCTGGTCGGCGCGCTGGATGTTCACCCGGCCCTGCAGGTGATAGACCGTCTGGTCGGAGCTGTCGACCTGCTCGGCATAGACCTCGGTGTTGGCCGTGTCGCGCCCGGTGGTGTCCTTGGGCAGCGTGGGATCGTAGAACTCCAGCAGAGCGTTCGGGCGGCACATCGTGTAGTTCAGCTCACGCGGCTTGCAGTGGAACGAGCCGAGCGGGCAGGACGCGGTCCCGGTCTGGCCGGCGCTTTCCTGGGTGCCGGTGCCCTGGGTCCCGTCGGAGGTCGACTGGGCTTCGGCCTGGCCGCCCATCAGGGCAAGGGCCGCGGCGACCGCCAGCAGGCGGCGCGGGGGCAGGTGGCGCGAGGTCGGCTTGGGCGTCACGATGGCGGTCTGCTGGTTTCGGAAAGGTCGTTAAGCTAGCAGAAAGACCCCATATACGGCAGGCGAGACCCCTTAGAGCCTGTTCAATGTCTCCGCGTAGCCCGCGCCGGCTCTGGTTGCTCGCCAGACAAGGAAGAGTGAGGGAGCGTATGTCGATACGTGACCGAGCGATGACGCAGGATGGCGGGCAACCAGAGCCGGCCCTCCGGGTTGCCGTTGGGCGGCCGCTTGGCGGCCACTCAACGGCAACGCGGGCTACGCGGAGACATTGAACAGGCTCTCAACCCCGTACGAGGATTCAGCATGAGCGAGACCAAGCTGACCAAGACCGATGCCGAGTGGCGCGCCGAGCTCACCCCCGAGCAGTACGCCGTCTGCCGCTGTTCCGCCACCGAGCGCCCGTTCACCGGCAAGTGGTACGAGCACAAGGCCGCCGGCACCTATGTCTGCGCCGCCTGCCACGCCGCCCTGTTCGGCTCCGAGGCCAAGTACGACTCCGGCTCCGGCTGGCCGAGCTACTACCAGCCGGTCGCGCCGGGCGCGGTGATCGAGCACGCGGACGACAGCCACGGCATGCAACGCATCGAGGTGCGCTGCGCCCAGTGCGATTCGCACCTGGGCCACGTCTTCCCCGACGGCCCGCGGCCGACCGGCCTGCGCTACTGCATCAATTCGGTGGCGCTGGATTTCGAGCCGGCCGGCTCGTCAGCGCAGCCGTAAGAAGTCAGGCCATCAACTCGGCGACGTGCGCGCCGACGCTGGCCGCCAGCGCCTGGAGGTCGTAGCCGCCCTCCAGCGTGGATACCAGGCGGTCCGCGGCGTGCGCGTGTGCCAGGTCGACCAGGCGGCCGGTGATCCAGGCGTAGTCCTCGGTGTCCAGGCGCAGTTGCGCCAGCGGGTCGGCGCGGTGGGCGTCGAAGCCGGCCGAGATCAGCACCAGCTGCGGCTTGAACGCGTAGAGCCTGGGCAGCAGCGCGCCTTCCCACAGCTCGCGGAACTCCTGCGAACCGTCGCCCGCCGCCAGCGTCGCATTGACGATATTGCCCGCGCCGCGCTCGTCCTCGCGCCCCGTCTCCGGATACAGCGGCGACTGGTGGCTGGAGACGAACAGCACGCGCGGGTCGCGCTCGAAGATGTCCTGCGTGCCGTTGCCGTGGTGCACGTCGAAATCGGCGATGGCGATGCGCTTGAGGCCATGCTCGGCGATCGCATGCGCGGCGGCCACGGCGACGTTGTTGAACAGGCAGAAGCCCATCGCCTGGGTCCGCGTGGCGTGGTGCCCCGGCGGACGCACCGCGCAGAACGCGCGCCCGCCGCCGGCCATGGCCAGGTCCACCGCGGCGACCAGGGCGCCGGCCGCGCGCAGGGCGGCTTCGGCGGAGCCGGGCGACATCAGCGTGTCCTCGTCCAGCCGCACCGTGCCTCCGGCCGGGGCGATGGCGAGGATGCTGTCGACGTGGTCGGCACCATGCACGCGCAGCAGCTGCTCGCGGGTGGCGCGCGGCGCTTCAATGCGGTCCAGCGCGGCGAAGCGGTCGTGGTCCAGCGCACGCAACACGCTGCGCAGGCGCGAGGGGGACTCGGGATGGCCCTCGCCCGGGTCGTGCTGCAGGCAGGCCGGGTGGGTGTAGAGCCGCAGCATGAGGCTCAGCTGGCCGCGGGCTTGCGGCGGCGTTCGTGCTGCCACAGCACTTCGCCGTGGCCGCCGGCGCGCGCCAGCACGCGGCAGATCACGAACAGCAGGTCGGACAGGCGGTTGAGATAGCGCTGCGCCTGCGGCCGCACGTCCTCGACGCGGGCCAGTGCGATCACCTCGCGCTCGGCGCGGCGGCACACGGTGCGCGCCAGGTGGCAGCAGGAGGCGGCCATGCCGCCGCCGGGCAGGATGAAATCCTTCAGCGCGGGCAGCGGCTCGTTGAAGCCGTCCAGTACCTGCTCCAGGCGGTCGATGTCGCCGTCGTCGATCATCGCCATGCCGGGAATGCACAGCTCGCCGCCGAGATCGAACAGGTCGTGCTGCACCTGGGTCAGCGTCTCGCGGACGTCGTCGCCCACGCCGTCGGCGGCCAGCACCATGCCGATGGCGCTGTTGAGCTCGTCCACGGTGCCGTAGGCGGCCACGCGCAGCGAATCCTTCGGCACGCGCGAACCGTCGCCGAGGCCGGTGCTGCCGTCGTCGCCGGTGCGCGTGTAGATCTTGGAGAGGCGGTTGCCCACGCGACCGCTCAGTGCGTCAGCTTGGTCGAATCCGCGTGGCCCAGCGTGCGGCCGAGCTGGGTGGCCAGCGCGTGCACCACCAGGCCCAGGCCCACCCACAGCGCGGTGGTTTCCAGGAAGAACAGGTACCAGTCGCCCAGGTTGGCGAACCAGGCCGCGAAGCTGCGCGGCTGCGGCACGGTGGCGCTCAGCCAGTAGTAGCTGCCGTTGGACAGCACATAGCAGGCCGCCCAGCCGGCCAGCATCGCGCCCGCCGCCAGGCCCAGGCCGCGCAGGTTCAGGCCCGGCTTGCGCGCGGCCAGCCAGCTGCCGCCCATCCACAGGCCGAAGTACGAGGGCACCAGGAACCAGTAGGCCGCCGAGACGCAGTAGTGCTGCCAGAAATCCATGCCCTGGCCGGTGATCACGAAGTAATCCGCCAGTACCGCCAGCGCCATCAGCAGCGGGAAGGCCCAGCGCGCCGAGCCGCGCAGCCAGAAGCCGGCCAGGAAGAACACGCCCCAGGAGGCGTCCCACACGTCGTGGTGCAGGATCGAGATGTGCACGCGGGTGGCGGCCATGACCAGGGCGAGGGCCGCGAAAATGCCGAGGCGCTGGGATTGCGTCGTAGCCATGAGCTGCTCCAAAGAAAGTGTCGCGAGAAAATGCAGACGCGAAGTCTATCGCAAAGGGCCCGGCCCCGATGATCTGCGCCCTTTCCAGGCTGGGTCCTTCTCCCTCCGGGAGCACGCGGGGAGCGCACAGGGATGTGCGCGGTTCTGAGGAGCGAGGAAGGTGCCGGCAGGCGGATGAGGGTTCGGGCGGAGCGATGCGCATCATTCCGCCCCATACCTCACCCATCCCTCTGCCGGAGGGATGAGGAGTTCAGGCCGCGCTACCTCGTGGCCATTTTCGCCACCGAGATCCGATAGCCCAGCGCGTATCATGCGGGCCCATGACGTCCCCAGCCCCCATGCCCCATCCGACTTCCTCCAATCCCCCCGTGCTCATCGTCGGCGGCGGCCTGGTCGGCGCCAGCCTGGCCATCGCGCTGGACGTGGCGGGCGTCGATGCCGTCATGGTCGAGGCCGCCGCGCCGCGCGCGGACGCCCAGCCCAGCTACGACGAGCGCAACCTCGCGCTGTCCCGCGCCACGGTCAACGGCCTGGAGGCGATCGGCGTGTGGCGGCATGCAGCCGCGCTGGCGACGCCGATCCGGCATATCCATGTCAGCCGCAGCGGGGATTTCGGCAGCGTCCGCCTCGATGCGCAGCGCGAGGGCGTCGATGCGCTGGGCTGGACCTTGCCGGCGCGCGAGTTCGGCAACGCCCTGCTACGCCGCCTGGACGAGTGCCGGCGCCTGCGCCGCCTCGCCCCGGCCCGGCTGGAAGCGCTGGAGCCGCTCGCCGAGGGCTGGCGCGCCCGCGTGAGCACGGCCGATGGCGTGCAGGAGATCGATGCGGCGCTGCTGGTCGGCGCCGACGGCACGGCGTCCTATGTGCGCGATCGCCTGGGCATCGAGGCCGATACCTACGACTACCGCCAGTCCCTGTTCGTCTGCACCGTGACGCCCGAGCGCCCGCACGCGAACCGTGCCTACGAACGTTTTGCCGATAACGGTCCGGTGGCCCTGCTGCCGCTGGCCGAGCGTCGCTGCGGCCTGGTCCTCACCGTGCCGACGGCAGAGGCCGACGCGATCGCCGCGCTGGACGACGACGGTTTCCTGGCCTTCGCGCAGCAGCGCTTCGGCTGGCGCCTGGGCCGCCTGTCGCGGCCGGGCAAGCGCCATCCCTATCCGATCAAGCGCGTGGCGGCGGGGCGGTTGACCGGCCCGCGCGCGGTGCTGGTCGGCAATGCCGCGCAGACGGTGCATCCGATCGGCGCGCAGGGTTTCAACCTGGGCCTGCGCGATGCGCTGACCCTGGCCGAGCTGGTCGCCGCCGCGCCGGATCCCGGCGCGCCGGCGTTGCTGGAGGAGTACGCCGCGCGCCGCGCGCCGGACCGCGAGGGCACCATGAACATGAGCCACGGCCTGGTGCAACTGGCCTGCCTGCCGCAGCCGCTGCTCGGCCCGTTGCGCTCGCTGGCCCTGCTGGCCTGCGACCGCGTGCCGCCGCTGCGCGGCCTGCTGGCGCGCAAGGGCATGGGCTTCCGTGCGGAGCCGCCGCGGGCGGTGCTGGAGCGTCTGCCATGAGCCAGCTGTCAGTGCGCGGCGAAGCGCGCCGCCGCGGTCCCGCGCTGGACGTCGCCGTGGTCGGCGGCGGCATGGTGGGCGCCGCCGCCGCGCTGGCGCTGGCGAAAGCCGGCTTCGCCACCGCGCTGCTCGAAGCGCGCGAACCGGCGCCGTGGTCGGCCGAACAGGAAGTCGACCTGCGCGTGGTCGGCCTGGCGCCGTCCTCGATCGCATTGCTCGACCAGCTCGGCGTGTGGGCCTCGATCCGCGAGGCGCGCTCGGGCCCGTACGCCCATATGCATGTGTGGGACGCCGAAAGCGGCGCCTCGATCCACTTCGATGCGGCCAACGAAGGGCGCGACCTGCTCGGCCATATCGTCGAGAACAACCTGGTGCAGTGGCGCTTGTGGCTGGCGCTGGAAGCGGCCGGCGTGCAGCGTCTGTGCCCGGCCGAGGTGAAGGGTTTCGAGGCGCAGGACGACCGCATCCAGCTCGACCTCGCCGACGGCCAGTCGATCGGCGCGCGCCTGCTGGTCGCCGCCGACGGCGCCGGCTCGCCGCTGCGCAAGCTGGCCGGCATCGAGACGCGCGGCCGCGATTACGCGCAGCGCGCGGTGGTCGCGCACGTGCGCACCGAGCGGCCGCACCAGGGCACGGCGTGGCAGCGTTTTCTTCCCGATGGTCCGCTGGCCCTGTTGCCGCTGGCCGATGGGCGCAGTTCCGTGGTGTGGTCGCTGCCCGACGATGAAGCGAAACGCGTGCTCGCGCTTGACGACGACGCCTTCCTGGCGGCACTCGGCGTGGCCAGCGATTTCCGTCTCGGCCGCATCGTCGGCAGCACGCCGCGCGCGGCGTTCCCGCTCAAGCTGCAGCTTGCCACCACCTACCAGGCCGAGCGCTTCGTGCTGCTTGGCGACGCCGCGCACGCGGTGCATCCGCTGGCGGGGCAGGGCGTCAACCTCGGCCTGCGCGACGTGGCGGAGCTGCGCGACACGCTCCTCGCCGCGCGCGAGGCCGGACGCGACATCGCCGCCGCCCACGTGCTGCGCCGCTACGCGCGCCGCCGGCGCAGCGCCGACACGCTGGACGCGCTGGGCTTCGACGCGCTGGCGCGCATCTACGGCTGGCGCGCCTCGCCGCTGGTCGCCGCGCGCGGCCTGGGCGTGCGCCTGGTCGATCGCATCGGCCCGCTGAAGCGCCGGCTGGCGGAGCATGCCGCCGGGCGCTGATGCGCCTTCATCGCAAGCTTTCCCCCGTACATCGCAAGGAGTGGATCATGCGTATTGCACGACTCGGTTGCCTGCTGTTGCTGTCCGGCCTGGCCTTCGCCGCACAGGCGAAAATGGTGCACAAGCCGGTGGAGTGGACGCTGGATGGAACCAGGTTCCGCAGCGTGCTGGTGTACGACGATGCAGTGAGCGCCAAGCGCCCCGCGCTGGTGATGGTGCCGAACTGGTACGGCGTCAACGACCTGGCGCTGACCAAGGCCGAAGGCATCGCCGGCAAGGACTACGTGGTCCTGGTCACCGACATGTACGGCGCCACCACGCGCCCCAAGAACGACCAGGAAGCGCAGGCCGCGGTGAAGCCGCTGTACGGCGACCGCTCGCTGATGCGCAAGCGCGTGTCCTATGCGCTGGACCAGTTGAAGGCGCAGGCCAAGGACGCGCCGATCGACCTGTCCAGGCTGGCCGCGATCGGCTTCTGCTTCGGCGGTTCCGCCGTGCTGGACCTGGCGCGCGCCGGCGCCGACGTGGCCGCGGTGGTGTCGTTCCACGGCGGCCTGGCGACCGACAATCCCGACTTGGCCAAACAGATCAAGGCCCGCGTGCTGGTGTTCAACGGCGCCGACGACAAGGGCACCATGCCCGACGCCGACAAGTTCATGGACGAGATGCGCGGCAGCAAGGCGGACTGGCAGTTCGTGGTGCTGGGCAATGCGGTGCATTGCTTTACCGAGACGGACCAGCATCGGGAAGGTTGCGCGTATGACGAGCGGGCGGCGAAGCGCAGCTATCGGATGATGGGGGACTGGTTGCGCGGGGCGTTTACCAACACGCCTTGATTACCGACGTAGGTTGGGGTGAGCCGCAGGCGAACCCCAACGATGCGATACGCATGAAGGTGCCGATGTTGGGGTTCGCCTGCGGCTCACCCCAACCTACGCCGGCAAATGCGCTGGCCGGTCAGAAGCTCCGCTGCACCGAATAATCCGCCAGCGTCGCCAGCGCATCCCGGTACGACGACGGCGGCAGCGCCTCCAGCGCCGCACGCGCCGCGTTGGCATGCACCACCGCCCGCTCATGCGTGCGGTCCAGCGCGCCCGAATCGCGGATCGCCGCGATGATCCGCTCCAGCGAATCCAGCCCGCCATGCTCGATGGCGTGGCGCAGCGACTGCACCTGCTCGGGATCGGCCTTCTGCATCGCATAGATCAGCGGCAGCGTCGGCTTGCCCTCGGCGAGGTCGTCGCCGATGTTCTTGCCCAGCGTGTCCGAATCGCTGACGTAGTCCAGCAGGTCGTCGGCGATCTGGAAGGCGTAGCCCAGCTCCATGCCGTAGCGGCGCAGCGCGGCGATCTGCGCTTCCGGCAGGCCGCCCAGCACGCCGCCCAGTTCGGTGGCGGCGGCGAACAGCACCGCGGTCTTGCGCTCGATCACCGCCAGGTAGGCGGCTTCGTCCACGTCGGCATTGCCGATGTTGAGCAGCTGCAGAACCTCGCCTTCGGCGATGGTGTTGGTGGTATTGGCCAGGATGCGCATCACGCGCATGTCGTCCAGTTCCACCATCAGCTGGAACGAGCGCGAGTACAGGAAGTCGCCGACCAGCACGCTGGCGGCATTGCCCCACAGCGCATTGGCGGTCTTGCGGCCGCGGCGCAGGTCGGACTCGTCGACCACGTCGTCGTGCAGCAGGGTCGAGGTGTGGATGAACTCGATCACCGCCGCCAGCTTGATATGTTCCTCGCCGCGGTAGCCGGCGGCCCCGGCGGCCAGCACGTGCAGCATCGGGCGCAGGCGCTTGCCGCCGCCGGCAATGATGTGGTCTGCGATCTGGTTGATCAGCACCACGTCGGAGGACAGGCGATGGCGGATCAGGCCGTCCACCCGCTTCATGTCGTCGTCGGCCAGCGCGCGCACGTCGGCGAAATCGGTCGGGCGGAAGGCGGTGGCGGGCATCGTGGTCATGGCGGGATCGCGGCTTCGTAGCGATCGATTATAGGGGGTGGCCGCGCGGTTTCGCCCCTGGGCCGGCCGGTTGCCGCCGGCGACCCGCACTGTTTCCCTTCCGGGACGTTTGCAAACGGCCCGCCGCGCCCCAATCATCGGCGCATTCGAACCGGCCGCGAGCCGGGTATCCCGGGGTGCCGACGATGGCCCAAGAAATCATTGCCCTGCTGGCCGAATACGGCCTGGTGCTGGTGTTCCTCAACGTGCTGGTGGAGCAGGCCGGCGCGCCGGTGCCGGCGGTGCCGACCCTGGTGGTGGCCGGCGCCCTGGCCGCCAACGGGCAGCTGCCCCTGCTCGGCGTGGTGGGGCTGGCCCTGCTGGGCTGCCTGCTCAGCGACCTGGCCTGGTACTGGGCCGGGCGCCGCTACGGCGCGGGGGTGATGCGCACGCTGTGCCGCATCTCGCTGTCGCCCGATTCCTGCGTAAAGCAGTCCGAGCTGCGCTTCCAGCGCTGGCGCGGGCAAGTGCTGCTGGTGGCCAAGTTCGTGCCGGGCCTGTCCACGGTGGCGCCGCCGCTGGTCGGCGCGCTGGGGCTGCGGCCGGCGGTGTTCCTGCTGATGGACGGCCTGGGCTCGCTGTTGTGGCTGGGCCTGTCGGTGGGCCTGGGCTACGCGCTGGCGCCGCAGATCGACAAGGTGCTGGTGGCGCTGGGCAATGCCGGCACCATCGCCCTGGAAGTGGTCGGCAGCCTGCTGGCGCTGTACATCCTGCTGAAGTGGTGGCAGCGCCACCGCCTGATCGTCACCCTGCGCATGGCCCGCATCACCGTGGACGAACTCAAGCGCGCCATCGACGAGGGCCTGGGCCCGGTGCTGGTCGACGTGCGCTCGCCGGCTTCGCGCCTGATCGATACGCGGGTGATCCCCGGCGCCCTGCTGGCCGACGTGGCCGGCATCGACCGCGTCGTGCACGACGTGCCGCTGGACGCCGAGCTGGTCATCTACTGCAGTTGCCCCAACGAGGCCTCCGCCGCCGTCGCCGCCAAGAACCTGATGCAGCAGGGATATCGCCGGGTGCGCCCGCTGCTGGGCGGGCTGGATGCCTGGGAGGCGGCCGGGTTCACGATCCTGCGGCTGCCCGCGGAAGGCGCCGAGGGCGAAACCGGCAACCTGCCTACGCAGCACGCCGCCTGAGGCCTACGCGGGGAAACGGACCCCGTCGCTGCGCATGAGACCCGTCGATAGGTATCATGTCCGGCCATATCAACCCCGACCGTACCCAACCTCATTTACGGCCGGCCAACCGAGGAAACACATCCATGGCACGTGGCGTCAACAAAGTCATCCTGATCGGCAATCTCGGCGCGGATCCGGAGACCCGCTACACCAGCAGCGGCACCGCGATCACCAGCCTGCGCATCGCCACCTCCGAACAGTGGACCGACAAGCAGAGCGGCGAGCGCCAGGAGCGCACCGAGTGGCACCGCGTGAAGCTGTTCGGCAAGCTCGCCGAGATCGCCGGCGAATACCTCAAGAAGGGACGCCAGGTCTACATCGAAGGCTCGCTGCGCACCGACAAGTACACCGACAAGGACGGCATCGAGCGCTTCAGCACCGATATCGTCGCCAACGACATGCAGATGATCGGCGGCGCCGGTGGTGAAGGCGGCGGTGGCGGTGGCGGCAACTTCCAGCGCGCGCAGGGCGGTGGCGGCGGTCAGCGCCAGGGCGGCGGTGGCGGCGGCTACGGCAATCGCGGCGGCGGTGGCGGTGGCAACGACTTCGGCGGTGGCGGCGGTGGCGGCAACCGTGGCGGCAACGACTACGGCTCGCGCCAGCCGGCTCCGCCGGTGGAAAACAACAGCTTCGACGATGACGATATTCCGTTCTAAACGAATGTTGCATCCATTTGTATCAAACCCCGATTTTTTCGGGGTTTTTTTTGCATTCCGTTCGTAGAGTAGCCGTGCTGGTGCCGGGCGCAGTCACGGCACGGGCTGGAGGTGGTTCTTCCTCGAAAAGCCCGAATGCGTTTGCGTCACGGGCGGATGCGAGCAGGGGACTACATCGACTTACTCGCATAGAAGGGCGATGCAATGATCAAGAAGATTTCGAAGGAAGAGGCAAGCAAGATCGTGGGCGGCATTCGTGCTTGTCAGAGTTCCGATCCCAACGCGAATCGGAAATGCGAGAACGAAAACCGCAGGGAAATGGCCAAGACGCCTCAGCCGCATTAAGTCGCAAGCGCCGGGTCGAAGCGATCCGCTTCGACCTGGTTCTCCGGCAGAGGCAGATGGAATGAGGCTTTTGTATGCACTGGAGCGATCGGATCTCGTAGCCAGGGCAGCGCTTGGATCGGTCAAGGATCTTTTCGTACTGAATCTGCACAGGGCGACTGCGGCAATCGCCCAACAATTCTGGCGGCGAGTGCCCTATCGATACGTCGGATACGTCGCTAGCCTCGTTCCGTCATGGAACTCATTCATTGCTGCGTTGAACCCGACGTCGGCGCACGACGATGTGGCGCAGACCCATGCAACGTTCCTGCTCGGCGAAAAAATGCACCGGCGTCACGACGAGAGGCTCTGGGCTCGAAAGAAATGCCTGGAGAAATCCGGCTACCACGGCGAGCCCGGTTTGATCGCGCACATTCGAGACTGCGGACAGACGCTGCGGGATTACGTGGCAGCGACCTGCCCGGGGCGGCCGCTTATCTTCGCGCCCCTGCATACGGTTTCGGATCGCATCGCGGCTGCGGTTTGCTCACTGGGTCCGGCCGGGCGCGCCACCGTGGTCTCGGCCTATGCCGCCGACGCTTTAGGCAAGGACGAAATGCATAGCGTCGCGCTCCTCGGAACCAAGCTGGATCGGTTGATGGTCGCGGACCTGAAGGCTGCGGAATTCCGGCGCCGCATCAAGGCCGTCAGCGAAGGACGATCCCATCTCGTTGTCTTCCCGGATGCGCTTCCTGAATTTACCAGCGCCATGGCAGGGCGCCCCATGCGCACCAGGAAGATCGACATCTTCAAACGACCTGGCCGATTGCATGCCGGCCTGGAAGTGCTTTCCAAGGCATCCAAGGCGGTCGTTGTCTACTTTGCGCTCTACGAAGCCAGGGGATGTCTGCGCATCGACGTCCTGGGGAGCCTCAACTGGGATGGCATTGCATCGTCCGGGGCATCCATGATCGAAGAGGGGATACGCAGGCACTGGCGGTTCTGGCTGCTCTGGCGATGCAGGTCGCTGTTCTACATGAATCCAGAGAGTCCATGAATAACGCTGGCCGCCGTATCAATCCCTATCGCGAAGTCATCTTCCAAGGCGACGCTCCGGAATGCGGGCTGGCTTGTATCGCGATGTATGCCCGGCTCATGGGCCGGCCGGCCGATATCGACCAATTGCGCGATAAACATCGGGTTCGCGCCGAAGGATTATCGCTGCAAGATCTGGTGTCGATCCTGGACGGCTTGGGCCTGGAGACCGTGCCGGTCCAGTTCGACGAAGATTCGGCCGACGCGTTGCCGCTGCCGGCGATTGTCCACTACGGCGGCAATCACTTCGTGCTGGCGAGTGAGCGCGCCGGACGCTTCGTTCGCATACTCAATCCAGCCACGGGGGCCTCGATCATCCGCGCCCGCGCCTTGACCTTCCGTTCGGCCGGTTACGCCTTGATCAGCGAAACGGAAACGACCCCGATGCGCGATCCGGTCCGGGAGCATATCTGTTCCCCCAGCCTTTTCGATGCCATCAATAAAAGGTCGTGCCGGCTGTTTGCTGCCATCTCTCTCCTGCTGACGAGCATGGCATTCGCCGTGCCGGCGTTGATCCAAGGGATATGGGGCCGCCATTTTGAGAGATGGGGAATCTCCGATTCGCAGACACTCGGAGTCCTCGCGACGCTTTTCTTCATGACGTGGCTGGTGGAATGCTGGTTTTCGCGCGCGCTGCCTGATTTTGCAGCCTCGACCGCGACCTGGCGCATGCCAGGCATCTTCAAGAACCTCATGGTGCGTCCCCTGGCCTTTTTTGAGTTGAGATCGCCCGGTCAATTGCATCAACGATTCATGGCCGCGGACCGGGTGTTGAGAGAGCACGCCGTTACGAGGATCGAGCAATTCGTCGCGCTGATCTTCTTCGCCCTGTCCGTATTGCTGCTGTTCGTCGTCAGCAAGCCCTTGGCTTGTGTCAGCGTTGCCGCCTTTTCCGCCCTGGGCGTGACAGCCGCGGTTTTCGGACAGCGCCGGGCTGGCCTGGTGCGGCATATGGAGGAGTGCTACGCCGAGAAAAGCGAATTCGTGCTGGAGTCCATGGCGGCCAGCCACACGATCAGGACGGGTGAGTTGGCCGATCAGCGGAGCAGGCGATTCGCGGTACTCAACTTGAAGGCTATCCGGGGTGACGTTGCGCTCAAGGCGTCCGACCGGAGATATGGCGCCGCACTTGGCCTGATCGCGAATCTGGAACTGATCGGGCTCTTCGCGGCAGGAAAGTCGCTTGGCAATCTTTCCTATGGGACCATCCTGACCTACGCCTTCCTGCGGATGATCGCCATGAGTGCGGCATCGCGCTTCAGCCTGGCGCTGATCAAGGCGAAGAGCGAAAAGGTCATCGACAAAATGGCACAAGAGCTGGTCGGCAGACCGCCTCGGCCCGAGGGGTCGGATGAAACTCCGCATACGTATGTTGCGCTGTCGGAGAGCATCGTCTTCAAGCACCTCATTCTCCAGCAAGGCGCTGCCAGTCCGTCGAACGGCCTCAGTCTTCTGATCAACCGCCGCGACAGAGTGGGCGTGGCTGGCGCATCCGGTGCCGGCAAAACCACGCTCCTCAAGATCATTGCCGGGCTCAAGCCGCCCGCGTCCGGCAGCTTCAGCGTCGATGGCGGCCCGGATGGTGACGCTTTCGAAGCGCTGCGCCCCCTTTGCTACATGAGTGCCGCTGGCGACCGCCTGTTGCGGGGAAGCCTGATCGAGAACGTGCTGCTGGAGGAAGGCCGGGAAAAGCGGTCGATGGCGCTGCGCCGGCTGGAAGAGCTTGGCCTCGGCGAACTGCTGTCGAACTTGCCGCAAGGCGCCGACACGCAGATCTCCGAAGAGCGCCCGCTGATGTCCTCCGGCCAGCGGCAGCGTTTGTTCGTGGCAAGGGCCTTATGTTCGAGCAAGCCCGTGCTGCTGTTCGACGAGCCCACGGCGAACCTCGATATCGAGTCCGCGAAGCGCGTCATCCGCGCCATCGCCACTTCCGACAAGACCACGATCGTGGCCATGCACGAGCCGGATCCACAGCTGGGCATCGATACCTGGATCGACCTGGACAACTGCTCCCCAGGGAATGAGCCCCGCCGCGGCTCGCCCTGCACACTGGCCTATTCCAGCTGACAAGAAGGCGCCGGCTGCCTGCTGGGCAGGCTCCCCGAACCCGCCCTACGCACTCAAGTCGCAGGGCTGATCCACCCACTGCCATTGCAACGCCCTGAATTCCTGTGGCGGCACGCCATAGGCGCGGCGGAACGCCCGCGTGAAATCCGCCGCATAGCTGAAACCCAGGCGGTCGCCGATCTCGGCCACCGCGGCCGAGCGGGAGCGCACCAGCTCGTCGGCCGCCTTGCGCAGGCGGCGGTTGCGGATATAGGCGTGCAGGCCGCCTTCCTGTTCGAACAGGCGGTACAGCGTGGCGCGCGCCACGGGAAAGCTGCCGAGGATTTTCTCCGGTGCCAGTTCGTGCGAATGCAGGTGGGCGTCGATGTAGTGCTTGATGCGCCCCAGCATCGCCGCACGTGCCGCCCCGCGCGCGCTATGGCTCTGGCTGGCGTCCCGGTCGAAGGCCGCCAGGATCAGTTGGGCCGCCACATGCAGGGCATGGCCGGCTTCGGCATCGTCCATCGCCGACAGCGCCGGATGCATTGCATGCAGATGCTCGCGCAGCAGGCGCGCCGGCGGGGAGGTGTAGGAGATCACCTTGCCGTGCAGCGCTTCGGCGCGCGGAATCGCCGATTCCACTACTGTGCGCGGCAGGAAGAAAGCCAGCGCATGCGCGCGCGTGGGGCGCTTCATGCGCATCGCCTGGCCCATGTCCAGGGCGAGGATGCCCGGCACGAACTGCGTCGAGGTACGGCGTTGCGGCGATCCGGTTTCGGTCTCCGCGATGCCTTCCACCATCACGTGGAAGCAGTAGTCGCGCATCCGGTCGCCGGCGATGCGCTGGGACGAGCGAAGCAATGTCACCGGGTCGGTGCGGCTGTCGTGGTAGACGAGGTCCGGCAGCGTGTAGGTATCGAGTTCGCCGTGAAACCCCGTCGCCAACTGCGCCCGCACCATCGGCACGTCGAGCATGCCGGCGAGGTGATCCCGCCACGCGGGCAGTTGCCGCTCCCTCGGCTCGCTGGCCACGCTGAAGTGCTGGCGGACCAGCGTCGTTCCAGCCGGCGCCTCGCCCGCTCCGGCCGCTTGCGATCCGCAGTGCCGCTCCCATGCGTCCATGCGCTGCGCGCCATCGCTCCCGCACTGCTCCAGCCTTGCGCTCGATGCATTCACGAGTTGCCCCCTGTCAAAATCCGGAGCGCAAGTGGGAGCGCCCCGCTTCAGGTCGGGTATCGTGGGAAGGGCGTGCCGGGCTGTCTGTAGAACAAAGACGCTACACGCGCCCGCGGCCGCTGCCCGGCAAAATGGCGTACTTACGGAATCCTGGACCCTGCATGGAACTGTCGGCCCCCGGCCAGAACCCGCCCCTGATCCACGTCGCCATCGTGGAAGACGACCTGGGTTTCCGGCGCGCCCTGGCCGAGGCGATCGAGGGCACGCAGGACATCCGCCTGGCCGCCGCCGCAGGCACTCGCGCCGAAGGGCTGGCCATGCTGCAGGGCGCGCCGGCCGACGTGCTGCTGGTGGACCTGGGCCTGCCTGACGGCTCCGGCATCGACGTGATCAAGGCCGCCGCGCAGCTGTGGGGCAGCTGCGCCGTCATGGTCAGCACCAACTTCGGCGACGAGACCCATGTCATTCGCTCGATCGAGGCCGGCGCCTCGGGCTATCTGCTGAAGGACAGCACACCCGCCCGGATCGTCGAGGAGATCCGCAGCGTGGCCAGCGGCGGCAGCCCGATCAGCCCTATCATTGCGCGCCAGGTGCTGGCGCGGTTCCGGCAGATCGGGACCGGGGGAACCAGTCGATCGGCCACGCCGGACGATACGCAGCAGCTGCTGTCGGCGCGCGAGAAGGAAGTGCTCGAACTCATCACCAAGGGTTTCACCGCCAATGAAATCGCCAGGCTGATGTCGTTGTCGCCTTTCACCGTGCGCAGCTTCGTGCGGCGTATCTACAGCAAGTTGAACGTGACATCCAAGGCGGAAGCGATTTATGAAGCCAGGAATCAGGGGATTCTGGACGGCTGATTCGGTTCGGGCAGCGACATCTCCGGTAGCGGCGGGCGGACAGGCGCCGCGCCGCGCTTTTAGAAATCTTCCCGCCGCCGCCGGGTTGCTGTTCTCGGTGCTCTTGCTGGCGGCGCTGGGCGCGTTTCTCTCGCTGGCGGTCAGCGGCATCGAGCGCTCCGACGAATGCCTGCACCTGGCCCAGGGCAGTTGGCAGGAAGTGGCGACGCAAGGTTTCAGTGCACCGCCGGCTTCGTTGGATAGCCGCGAGCTGCCGCCGTCGTGGCAGACCGCTGCCTTGCCGCTGAGCTTTCATCCGCCTGTCGAGGCTCCGGCGAAGCCGGTCTACCTCACCACCTGGGTCCGGCTCGAAGTAAACGAGCCGCAATCGACCACCGCATCGCGCGCCTTGTACGGCGTGCGCCTGAAGACCGACGGCCCCATCGCGATCTACGTCAACGGCAAGCTGGTCTACCGCGCGCAGCAGCGTGGGCAGCAATGGAACAGCCTGTTCACGCCGCTATGGGTGACGCTGGAGCCGGCGGTGAGCGATGCGCCGGTGCGGGAGATCCTGATCCGGTTGGAACATACATCGACCTATCCGGTGGCGGTGTCCTCGCTCTGGCTTGGGCCCGCCGACGCCTTGCGCGGCCGCTACGAGGTGCGGCAGTGGCTGCAGGGCGGCCTGCCGGCGATGTTGAATGCCGCGTTCCTGGCGGTCGGCATCTTCGGCCTGTTCGTGTGGTTCCGGCGCCGCCACGAATCGAGCTATCTGCTGTTCTTCAACCTCGCCGCCATCGCCTTCGCCGCGCACCTGCATTACTACGTGGACCTGCCGATCGCCAGGGACTGGTTCGGCTGGCTGGTGGTCAATTCGCTGTGCTGGGGCCTTACCGCCATCCATTTCTTCCTGCGGCTGCTGCATGGCCGACCGTTGCGCTGGGTCGGCCGTGGCGTGGTCGCCACGGCCGTGCTGATCGGCGTAGCGACCATGCCCTTGCCTTGGACCTTGTCGAACAGCTCGCCCATGCTGGCGGCGGTCTATGCGCTCGAACTGCTGATGGCGCTGGTGGTCTGCCTGGTCGGCGGCATCAGCACCTGGCGCTCCTCGCCGGAAGGGCGCCTGGTGGTGGTCGCGCTGGCCGTGTGCCTGCTGCTGGGCATGTCGGACTGGGCGCTGCACAACAACGTGGTCGGCCCGGAAGGCTGGTTCCTCGGCGCCTACACCAACGGCGTCACCTTCATCGCCTTCAGCCTGCTGATGTATCGGCGCTACACGGGCGCCATCGAAGAAGTGGAACGCGTCAACGCCGGCCTGGCCGAGCGCCTGCAGTTGCGCGAAGCCGAACTGGAACGGAGCCACCAGCGTCTGCGCGAGATCGAGCAACGCCAACTGCTCAGCGACGAGCGCCAACGCTTGATGCAGGACATGCATGACGGCTTGGGGTCCACGCTGATCAGCGCGATCCGCTCGGTGGAGCAGGGCCGCATGCGCGATGTCGAGGTCTCGCAGCTGCTCAAGGACTGCATGGACGACCTGAAGCTGGCGATCGATTCGATGGAGCCTGTCGAGGCCGATCTGCTGCTGTTGCTGGCGACGTTGCGTTTCCGCCTGGAACCGCGCATGGAGAGCGCCAACGTCGCGCTGATCTGGGATGTGCAGGAGTTGCCGGCACTGCCTTGGCTGGATCCGTCGAGCGCACTGAACATCCTGCGCATCGTGCAGGAGAGCGTGGCCAACACCTTGCGCCATACGCGCGCCACGGCTATCCGCGTGGCGACTGCTGCGGTTGACGATGGCGTGCAGGTGATCATCGAGGACAACGGCCAGGGGTTCGATGTGGCGGCTGCGTTGGGGCGCGGCGGTGGGCGCGGTCTGCACAATCAGCAGCGGCGTGCGCAGGTGATTGGTGGAAAGGTCGCGTGGGTGTCGGCGGATACCGGTACGCGGTTTGCGTTGTGGTTGCCGTTGCGGCGCGGCGATCTGGTTGAGGGGTGCCGTTTGGGTTGAGTCGCAAATCCACGCCAGTCGGCGTGATTATCGGATTTCGACTAAAGACAACCGGGGGTTGCGCTGCTAGCGTTCTGAGTTGTTACCCGCGGAGTGTTTCCACGCGCGACGCGGGTAACCATGGCAGCAATGCTGTGAGAAGCGCGGGCCGCAGGAGTATGCAGCTCCTACGACCCGCTGACCATCACCAACTGACTAAGGAGTTGATCATGGCTACCCCAGATCATACGGTACGCAAGCGCTCGCCGATCCCCACGGCGACATCCTCACCGCCCACCCGGGCTGTCCGACGACAC
>NZ_FONH01000005.1 GCF_900112865.1 Dyella marensis
AAATACTGGCGTAGCAGCCCGTTGGTGTTCTCGTTGGACCCCCGCTGCCACGGATGCTGCGGGTCGCAGAAGTAGACCTGGATGTCCGTGGCCAGCGTGAAGCGCTGGTGGTCAGCCATTTCCTTGCCACGATCCCAGGTCAGCGATTTGTAGAGCTCTCTAGGCAGCTTGTGAGCGTGCTTGATCAATGCGTCGATGACGGTTTGCGTGTCTTTGCCCGTGACCTTCACCAACATGACATAGCGCGTGCGACGCTCGACGAGGGTAGCGATTTGGCTGTGATGGCTACCCATCAACAAGTCGCCCTCCCAGTGACCTGGCACGGCGCGATCGTCAACCTCGGCGGGACGTTCCCGGATAGACACCATGTCGGTGAGCTGACCGTGATTGTCCGTCTTTTGCGTGTGGTGGCGCGAACGACGCATGGCGCGCGTGCGCCGTAAATGCACCAGAAGCTCCTTTTTCAGGGCGCCACGGGCTTGGATGAAGAGGCTGCGATAGATGGTCTCGTGCGACACCTGCTGCTCCTCGTGGCCGCCAGATCGCTGCTTGAGCCAACCGGCAATCTGCATCGGTGACCACTCTAGCTGCAACTTGCTGGCCACGAGCTTGGCCAGCACACGATGCTTCCTCAGCTTGCAGACCTTGGGGCGGTGCGCACGGTCCCAAGCGTTCTGATCGGCTTGGCTCGCTCGATAGGCAACCCGTCCGCCATTGCGATGGATCTCGCGGCTGATTGTGGAGGGTGCACGCTGAAGCTGTCGCGCGACGGATCGGAGCGACTCTCCTAACGCCACGGCTCGAGATATCTCCTCTCGCTCGGCCAGGGTCAATGCTCGCAAAGGTCGGTGCCGTGGCGCGGGTCGAATGCCGCCCGTCTGTGCTAACACGCGGCGTATCGAAGAGTGTCGACGGTCGAGCGACCGGGCGATGCGGTGCAGCGACTCGCCGCGCTGCCACCGCTCCCACATCTGCGTCTTCTCGTTATCTGTCAGGTGCCTACGAAGCCTGGGTGCCATACAACACTCCTCACGCCTTGGCGCTTATAGTGTGTTGCAACGACCGGCTGAAATCGCAGTCGAAAGCAGACGTCACCCTTCCCTATAGCCACTCCCTGAACAGCCGACTAGTCGGCTTGATACCGCTCAAGCCCACAGTGTGGGCACCGTCTGCCGCTGGTCAATCGGCACACTGCCGTCAAGTGGAAGCAGCGGCTGCAGAACGGGCAGCGAAAGTAAATGAAGCGGCTCCAAGACCAGACCACGATGATCATAAATGCAGTCTCGGGCACGATAA
The DNA here is from genome assembly GCF_900112865.1 of Dyella marensis. Classification (GTDB taxonomy): domain Bacteria; phylum Pseudomonadota; class Gammaproteobacteria; order Xanthomonadales; family Rhodanobacteraceae; genus Dyella_D; species Dyella_D marensis_A. The sequence continues at coordinate 1,297 of NZ_FONH01000005.1, forward strand.
TAAACCGTTCCGATTGGGTGAAATTCTCCATAGTCACAGCAATCAGGCCAGCTAACGGCACGAATCCGAGAGTTAAAAGGCCGGCGGTCCACTGACGGCGACGGTAGTCAGCCCAACCGATCGCCAAGCGCCGAACTCTTTCGTCTACATTCACTGAGCCACCTCGCTCGCCAGGTTCATCGTGCGCAGTTGCAAAATGTCCGCTCTGGGTCGCAAGCGGACATCACCAAGGCCTTATTGACTCTATCGCGGGCAGCTCTTTGGGGGCATCCCCGGAATAGCCGGTTACTTCGACGCCGGCAAGTTTGCTTTCCCGCTCGAATATGAAAATGCCGCTCAGTTCATTGCCGTCGCCGAAAACGAACTCAGCCAGAACCCCGATGCCGCCGGCAGTCGGGCGATCTCCGGGGACAACAAGATCGAAACTGGCGCATCCGCACGGGCACTTCCGGGGCGATACGCGAACGAGGTCAACCTGAGGAAGATAGGTCGTGGCCAAATCGCCGCCGTGACTCAGCATCCAGCGAACCAGCGCTTCCTCCTGAGCGGTCATTCGCCGGTACATCTCCGTCACGCCCACGCTCCACCTCCCAAGGTCCGCTCCGGGTCGAAAGCAGACATGCGGAATGTTCCGGGATCGCTCCAGCCACAGCAAGACCCTGCCTGCTGTAGGTGCACCTTCGCCGCGATTGGTGCCGGTAGGTGGCGGGCCCAGCAGGATTCGAACCTGCAACCAAAGGATTATGAGACCCAAAAGCGCAAGGCCGCGCGTCCTGGTCTGTTATGCAAATTTCTTTCGGCTCTTAAAGGCTACGTGGATGGAGGTGCTTATCCGGCCGGTTATTTATCCAGCTTGAACGCGACGATGTAGGGAACCCAGATTAGGCAGAGCACAAAACCGAGCATGCCTAGGACCAGTGCGAGGCGGAAACGCTTGAAATGATCAAATCGGATCATGATGGCGTCAGTAAACAAGTCGGAGGCACAATAAGCGGCAATCATCGCAGCTATGTACAAGATGAACCCAAGAGCAAATGGCAGCAGCTCAGATCCAAGCAACATGGGATGCTTGCGAAAAAGAAATCCAGCTGCAAACCCATATGCCACAACGGTCGCCATGTTGCGAACAAACTCTAGGTAGGCACGCTTAAAGGCTATTTTTCCCCTATCCATAACATCAGCCACAATTCGTTCCTAGAATTCTTAGACGTGCGAGTTTTTTAGGGCGGCGCTCAGCCCCATCGCATGAAGAACAAAAGGTAAGGGTCTCGGATGTGCAAGGCGTCCTCTTGAGCATCCCATTCGATGATGTCCCGCTCCTGCCCATCGTTGGCTAGCTGGGCAACGTGTACACAGGAGCCCGTGACACTCGATCCGACCGGCGTGTCATTTTCGCAGACCCGACCGATCCGTCTGACAAGCTCGGCATAGCGGAAATGAAGATTCGGAGGATCGAGGGCTATCGCACGAAGCAAGATCGTATAGACATCGCCCACGTCGCCACCGAGGAGCCGGTACTGATTCCGGTCAGTACCACGCTTCTTCGGACCATCCCTCAAGCGTTCTAGGGTTCCAGCGTAGTTCGCTGACTGAGATGTTCGCGTGCAAACCGCCTCGAATAGTTCGTTCGAGTCGTCCAAACTCACCAGCTTAGCAGCGCGCTCACGCAAGCCAATCTCAAAGCAAGCGTTAAGGCATAAGGCCTGCATAAGCTGGGGTGATCCGGCCGCTTCACTTGCAAACGACCGGAGAAGGTCCGAATTAGGCTGGGCATTTAACTCCCGGAATCCAAGCTCGCCGATTTTCTGCAGCGTGTCGTCGTTCCAATAATCGAAGTCGATTCCGACCACCCGACCACGTAGGTCCGGATTCGCCCGCAAGACGTCCTCGGAGCGGTAAGGGACTGAAGCACAGATGATCTGCACACCGCTCGCTATTGCATCTTTGATTTGGCGAGCTACTTCGTCTTGTAGCGCACGCCCAAGATAGTGGAAATCGTCTATGAAAAGGGTAATGCCCGTGCCCGCCAATTCCGTGATCAAAAGCGCAAGGCGATTCGTCGCCACATCTGCGGTGTAAGTTTCCGTACTAGTGGTGCTGCGTTCAATTGTCCCTGACGCTTCAGCCTTTGCGACAAGTATGTCGCCACCAACCTTTGCCTGCCCGCCAGCCTTGCTACCGCTCTGATCCGCTTGCGAGACGGATTTCGGTAACGGCGTACCAAGCACGTGGAACACGCGATCCCACAGTTCGTCAGAAGTTTGGATGCCTGCCCCCGTCACGGCAACGACGTAGTCAGCACCCAGGACCGTTTTAACAAAAACAGTCTTTCCCGACTTCGACGGGCCCGATAAAGAGACGAGCATCCCGCCCTGCTCCAATGCATCGCGCAGAAGGCCTTCGTTGCGCTTTAAGTGATCGTCAACAAACGTGACGGTCGGAATCTTTCCAGGCGTAAAAACTTCCACTGCCTTCATGCGCTAGTCCCCTTCGCTGGATAACACAGTCTGCTTCAATGGTACATCGCACCGTCACGCCGCCCCGGGAGCCGCACCCGCTGGCACCGTTATTTGAACCTTCGGCGGCTTGGCGCTAATGCCGGCCTGCTGTTGGTAGTAATTCAAAACATAATTAAGAAACTCTGGCACCGGGTTGGTCTTGATGATGTGCGACAGCTCCCTTCCGGCGGTAGTGAATATGACCTTGCCAATTGGCATGGAAGTAACGCCATCATCCAGCTCAAAAATAATGGGGCTGTTGAAGTAGGTGGCTAAAATCTTCCTGGTAATGGCATTTCGGCTGAAAGAGCCAAGTCCCGCATAATTAACAAGGCCGATAGATTCAAGCTCAGTTATAGTGCCGAAACTAACGCCATTATTATTATAAATATGGTCGTTTTCATTAAAAATCAAAGCCTCACCAAGCTGCGGAAGAATAAACCGGCATAGGCTTGTAAACGCCTCTGCGTCTCTTTTACTCAGTTCGGCGATAATATTAACGGCGCGCTTTGAGAATTTTCCTGGATGATTGGCTTCCTGTGCAAGCACTTGCGCCCATATTTTTTGCATTTCTTCATCGGAAACAATTTTGCTTTTCTCAAAGAAATTAGCGATCCAGTCATCCTCTATATTGGACGGATCGGCGCCATCATCAAGCTGCTCTATGGCTTTTTCGGTGATAGCTTCAATATTAACTTGTTTGCGTGTTTCTTCAGCTACCCAGCGCAAGGCTGCTCTGCGCTGCAGATCATTAATTTCAATCTGTGCCTGCGCGGCTATTAAGGCGGTTTCAGCCTCCGCGCGGGCGATGCGCTTCATTTGCGTTGGCATAAATGCTCCGCCAATCGCAAGTGAAATCTTTTCAATGAGCAACTGGGCCGCTTTGCCAAAGTGCTTCCCATCAATGCTAATTAGCGATCCGCCTTCGTTGGCCATTATTAATATCCCTTTGGCATATTAAGTCTGATTTCCGATAACGCCATCGATAGTAGCCGCGTGGGCAGCATACTGCGAGGGGGCAAGATGTGCATATCGCCGGACCATCGTGCTACTGCGCCACGCGCCCAGATCCTGCACGACGAACAAAGGCGTGCCATGCTGCACATGCCAGCTGGCCCAGATATGTCGCAAATCGTGCCAACGGAAATTCTTTATGCCGGCACGCTTTAAGGCCTTCCTCCACGCCTTAGTGTTCGCCCACGCAATAGGGTTTCCTCGGTAAGTGAAGACCCGGCTAGGGTGACTTCCTTTACAACGTCGCAATACCGCTAGCGCTGCCTCATTGAGGGGCACAGAGAAGGAGCGGCGGCCCTTAGCCTGGTCACCGTGTATCCACGCCAACTTTCGGCGCATGTCAACCTGCGACCAATCAAGCCGCAACACGTTGCCCTGCCGCAGTCCCGTGGCCAGTGCAAACAGGACCATATCAAGTTGATGTGGCGGCAGCTCGCTGAAAAGCGCGCGCGCCTGATATGAAGTGATCCACCGCACGCGCCCCTCAGATTCGGGGAATAGTTCTGCGAAGGGCATGCGGTCGATCCACTCCCACACACGACATGCGCGCCTGAAAATGGCTCGTATCAGCGCGAGCAAGCGATTCGCCGTAGCCGGCGACGTAGCTTTGGCCTTGTCCCAGGCAACGACCATCACCGCTTCTCGGTCAATCTGAGCCAATGGCTTGCCACCGAAGTAGGGCTTAAGCCATTCCAGTTTCTGCCCGTCGCGATCAATGTCGGCTTTGTGCTTTTTCTCAACCAGCCACAGCCGCGCAGCGTCATCCCACGTATGCATCTGTCAGCCCAACGAACACGAACAGGACCGCAATGCGTGAGCTGCGCCACCATGGTCAGAAATAGCACTGAGTGCGTCGCGGCCATTCCTCGACCACGGTAGTCTCGCCCTGCTTGCGGACCACCATAACCAACCCACCCATACACCTCGCCTTGCTACTGGCCAAGGCTTCCTCCGCCTCCGACAGATAGGCGCACGTGCCGCGTACCCGCTTCGTCGAGCAGATTTCGTGCGTAAAGTCGGGCAGCGGCTAAGCCGCTGGCTTCGGCGGTGGCTGGTGAGCCATCGCTTCCTCTCGGGCAACGTCTGCGCGAGCGTGCCCGATGATGTACCGGTATATCGGCACCGTGACGAGAAACAAAAGCGCGGCGATGCCGTAGTACAGCGCGTCCTTGAGTTGCATTTCCTTTCCCCTGGCTCCTTGGGGTAAAGCGTAGCAGCGTCCCCGGCCTTGATCGGTGATCGCCGGAAACCCGCGTCACTATGCGGTTTGCGAGAGGTCATGTGCGCAAAACGAGCCCACTCAGGATCGCGGAGGGGTTCAAAAGCGGGGTTGGCGGGGCGGCCATGGGAGCCGATGAAACCCATGCATGACACATGCCGCGCCAGAGCGTGCACCAGCGGCAAGGGAGCATCGTGGCCCTCAGACGATCACGTCATCACGATGGCGACGGCAATCAAGGAGCCTGCGGAAGATTGGTTCGTTGCGATCCATGCTGAGCGCACGTCGCCTGCTACGTGTCAGGTGTGGCTTCGACTTGCGTCGCGTCTTAACCACGCGGTCGCCATCGCGTTGATCGCACTCACTGCTCATGGCTGGTGGGCCCACCAGGATTCGAACCTGGAACCAAAGGATTATGAGTCCTCTGCTCTAACCGTTGAGCTATAGGCCCGTAGCGTGCCGGCCGCATTGCACGGCTCGGAAGCCCTTCATGTTAGCCGCGCACCCCGGGACCGTCGAGACCGCAAAGACCCGGTCAACGGCACATCCGGACTTATCGTACCCGGCGTAGGCTGGTAAGCCCTTTGACCCGGAGGTGCACGATGAGCACGGAATCGGTAGCGAAGCGGTTGGTGGCTTTGTGTCGCGAGGGCAAGTACGAGGAGGCGCAGAAGGAGTTGTACGCCAAGGATGCGGAGAGCATCGAGCCGGAGGGCGCGCCGGGTGGCGCGCTGGGCAATGTGAAGGGGCTGGATGCCATTTTCGAGAAGGGCCGCAAGTTCCAGGAATCGATCGTGGAAGTGCATGGCGGCCATGTCAGCGACCCGGTGGTGGCGGGCAACTGGTTCAGCATGGAGATGACGCTGGACGTGACGATGAAGGAATACGGTCGGGTCAACATGACGGAAATCTGCGTCTACCACGTCAACAAGGACGGCAAGGTCGACAAGGAGCAGTTCTTCTACGATATGGGTTGAGGCGTTCTCCCCGGCACAAAAGAAAAGCCCCGCTTTCGCGGGGCTTTTCGCTTTTCTACCGTTCGCTCGACGCGATCAGTCGATATCGAGGAACGAGCGCAGCTGCTCCGAGCGGCTCGGATGGCGCAGCTTGCGCAGCGCCTTGGCCTCGATCTGGCGGATGCGCTCGCGCGTCACGTCGAACTGCTTGCCGACCTCTTCCAGCGTGTGATCGGTATTCATGTCGATGCCGAAGCGCATGCGCAGCACCTTGGCTTCGCGCGGGGTGAGGCCGGCGAGCACTTCGCGCACGGTCTCCATCAGGCCGGTTTCCGTGGCCGACTCGATCGGCGAGCTGGCGTTGGTGTCCTCGATGAAGTCGCCCAAATGCGAGTCTTCGTCGTCGCCGATGGGGGTTTCCATCGAGATCGGTTCCTTCGCGATCTTCAGCACCTTGCGGATCTTGTCCTCCGGCATCTCCATTTCCTTGGCCAGCTCCTCCGGCGTCGGCTCGCGGCCGAACTGCTGGAGCATCTGGCGGGAGATGCGGTTGAGCTTGTTGATCGTCTCGATCATGTGGACCGGGATGCGGATGGTGCGCGCCTGGTCCGCGATGGAGCGGGTGATCGCCTGGCGGATCCACCAGGTGGCATACGTGGAGAACTTGTAGCCGCGGCGGTATTCGAACTTGTCCACCGCCTTCATCAGGCCGATGTTGCCTTCCTGGATGAGGTCGAGGAACTGCAGTCCGCGGTTGGTGTACTTCTTGGCGATCGAGATCACCAGGCGCAGGTTCGCCTCCACCATTTCCTTCTTGGCGCGGCGGGCCTTGGCCTCGCCGACCGACATGGTGCGGTTGATTTCCTTGATGTCGGTGAGCGGCAGGAACAGCTTGTGCTCGATGGAGGCGAGCTTTTCCTGTTCGCCGTCGATCGCTTCCTTGTAGGTCTTGATGTTCGGCGACCACTTCTGGCGCTTGCGGCCCAGCTCGTTCGCCCACTCGAGGTTGCCCTCGTTGCTGGGGAAGGTCTTGATGAACTCGGCCTTGGGCATCTTCACCTGCTTGACGAAGATGTCCATCAGCACGCGCTCGTGGTGACGGATGTCGTTGACCACGTCGCGCAGCTTGCGCACGAAGCTGTCGATCAGCGCGGACGGCAGCTTGAGCTTGAGGAACTCCTCGGCCATCTGCTCGCGCAGCTTGATGATCTTCTTGTCGCCGATGTCGCTCGTCTTGGCCGAGGCCTTCTGGAACTTGCCGTAGTAGTCGCGCAGCAGTTCCATGCGGCGCTTGACCTCTTCCGGATCCGGACCGGTCGGGCCGGCCTCCTCGTCCTCGGTGGCGCCTTCGGTTTCCTCGTCCTCGTCGGCTTCGCCGTCGGCGTCGGCGGCTTCCACCTCGGCGGCGGCCAGGGCGGCGTCGGCGGCTTCTTCCAGGTCGGCGAAGCCGGCCAGGATCTCGCTCAGGCGGCGCTTGCCGTCCAGGTGCTGGTCGTATTCCTCCAGCAGCATCTCGATGGTGAGCGGGAAGCTGGCCAGCGCGGTCTGCACCTGGCCCAGGCCTTCCTCGATGCGCTTGGCGATGGCGATCTCGCCCTCGCGGGTGAGCAGCTCCACCGTGCCCATCTCGCGCATGTACATGCGCACCGGGTCGGTGGTGCGGCCGACTTCGGAGTCGACCGCCGACAGCAGGGCGACGGCTTCTTCGGCCGCGGCTTCGTCGTCGGTGGCGGTGCCGGAGGCATTGTCGGACAGCGGGTCGGCGTCCGGGGCGGCATCGTGCACTTCGATGCCCACGCCCTTGAGGACGGCCATGATGTCTTCGATCTGCTCCGGATCGACGATGTCGTCGGGGAGGTGATCGTTGATTTCGGCGTAGGTCAGGTAGCCCTGCTCGAGACCTTTCGAGATAAGCGCCTTGATTTCAGACTGTTGCTCGGGAGCTTTGTTGTTCATACCTACCGCCGCGGATGCAGGAACCGATCAGTATAGCGATGTGCTGCTTTTTTGACCAGTTTTCAAGTGAAAGATATCGGTATCTGGCATACGCAAAAAGCGCGCCAAACACCCGCTGTATGGGAAGTTTTTTTAAGTGGGCGCGGTCACCCGATGGGTCCGCGGTCATGGCGTTTCGAGCCAGAAGGTGACTGGTCCGTCGTTGACCAGTTGCACCTTCATATGGGCACCGAAGCGGCCGATTTCCACCCCGGGGTGTGCTTCCCGGGCCAGTTCCACCAGCCGGTCGAACCAGCGCCGGCCCTGCTCGGGCGAGGCCGCGCTGGTGAAGCTGGGGCGCATGCCGGAGCGGGTGTCGGCGGCCAGGGTGAACTGGCTGACCAGCAGCAGCTGGCCGCCGGCGTCCTTGAGCGAGCGGTTCATGCGGCCCTGTTCATCGGCGAACACGCGATAGCCGAGCAGCCGTTCGAGCATGCGCCGGGTGCTGGCCTCGTCGTCGGCCGGCTGCACGGCGACGAGGGCGAGCAGGCCGGGGCCGATGGCGCCCACGGTCTGGTCGTCCACGTCGACTTGGGCGGAAAGGACGCGCTGGATCAGGGCGATCATCGATAAGGCGGCTGGGCTGGCGGCGGGGCGCAAAGAGTACCCACAAAACGGGGTAGCGGCCGGAGGGTGCACGGCTTGAGCCGGTACACTGCCGGGCTCATCGGCCGTCATCCCGATACAAGCCTTCATCCGTAGGCCGTCATCCCGGCGCAGGCCGGGATCCAGTGACGTCACCGTCCGGTTGTCGCCGAAGACTCCAAGGCCGCTCCATCGACTCATGCGCTTCGACATCTACCTGCTCTACCTCCTCCTGCGCCTCATCGGCCTGCTGCCCCTGCGCGTTCTGCACGGCGTAGGCGCCCTGCTCGGCCGCCTGTCCCTGCGGCTCAACGGCAAGACCGTGCAGAACACCGCGGTGAACATCCGCATCACCCGCCCGGAGCTGGACGAAGCGGCCCGCGCCGCCCTGCTGCGCCAGGTGATGATCGAAAGCGGCAAGTCCATCACCGAGATCGCCAAGATCTGGGGCAGCGACGCCGAGCGCGCGCTGGACCTGGTGCGCGAGGTGCGCGGCGAAGCGCTGTTCGACGCGGCATTGGCCGCGGGCAAGGGCGTGATCATCGCCGCGCCGCACCTGGGCTGCTGGGAGCTGCTGAACTACTGGCTGTGCCGCAAGACGCCGATGGCGATCCTGTACCGCCCGCCGCGCATCGCCGCGGTCGAGGGCCTGCTGCGCAAGGCGCGCGGCGCGCTGGCACCGGAGCAGGTGCGCGCCGAGGGCGCCGGGGTGCGCACGCTGTTCAAGCGGCTGGGCGCGGGCGGCACGGTGGGCATCTTGCCGGACCAGAAGCCGCGCGAGGGCGAAGGCCAGTTCGCGCCGTTCTTCGGCCGCGAGGCGCTGACCATGGTGCTGCTGCCGCGGCTGGCGGCGCGCACGGGGGCGGCGGTGCTGTTCGCGTTTGCGGAGCGATTGCCGCGGGGCGAGGGGTTTCGGATCCATCTGCTGCCGGCGCCGGAAGGGCTGGCGGATGCGGACCAGGGCGTGGCGTGCGCGGCGCTCAACCAGGGCGTGCAGGACTGCGTGGAGCTGGCGTATGCGCAGTATCAGTGGCACTACAAGCGGTATTCGGCGAATGATCGGCCGAGTCCGTATGACGATCCTGGGCGGGCGGGCGGGGGGCGTTGAGGGCGTTCGTTATGCCAGCGAAGGCTGGGATGTGACGCTGCCGATCATGCGCCTCGCTACTGGATTCCGGCCTACGCCAGAATGACGAGTTTTTTAGCTCGCGTCCTTCGGTTCGATCCGGCGCAGGAACACGGTCATTTCCTTTTCCGCCTGCTTGTCGCCGCGTTCGCGGGCGACCTCGATGCCGTGCGTCCAGGCGTCGGCCGCGCCGGCGCGGTCTTCCATCGCCAGCAAGGCCTTGCCCAGCAGCTTCCACGCGGCGGAATAGCGCGGGTCGAAGCGCACGGCGTGGCGCAGTTCCTCCGCCGCGGCCGGCGCGTCGCCCAAGCTCAACAACGCATTGCCCAGCGAGAAGCGCAGCAGCGCCCCGTCGCGGGGGCCGCCGCACTGGGCGCGCAGGTTGGCGATCAGCGCCTCGTTCATTGCAGCGCGCGATACCGCCACGGATCGATCTGGTACAGCCGGGTCGGATGCGGCGGCTCGGCCGGGGTGTGGCCGGCGCGCTGGGCGGCCAGCGAGGCGGCCGGCCAGATCACCACCCAGCTGGAGCGGAACGGCTGCACCAGCAGCGGGTAGCGCAGGTCGCTGTCGGCCAGTTTCTCGGGGCGGGTGATGATCAGGCCATTCGGATGCAGGCGGGCGAAGGCCTGGATCGACTCGCCCTCGCTCAGCCGCTCGATCGGCCGGCTCAGGCGGCCTTCGAAGTGGAACTGGCCTTCGTAGTTGCCGACGTAGCCGATCGCCCGGCCTTCCGCATCGGCCGCGCCCAGCAGGTGGGCGGCGGGGCGCAGGTCGAAGTTCGACCACATGGTCAGGGTGAACAGGGTGTTGAGCGCCAGCGTGCCGATCAGTCCGGCCACCGCCAGCCGGCGCAGCTCGCCGCGGCCGCGCAGCAGCAGCAGCGCGCCGAGCACCACGAACACCACGCTGAAGAAGCGGCTGTACTGCGAGGTGGAGTCGATGAACTCGCCGTGCATCAGGTTGTGCTCCACCAGGTTCGGCAGCACGAACAGGAACACCGCGAACAGGATGCCGCCGACGCCCAGCGGCCAGGTGCCCAGCCAGGCCGTGTTGGCCAGCTTCGGCTTCTGCTCGCGCAGCACGGCGATGGCGCCGGCCAGCAGCAGGGCGGCGCCGGCGAACTCGGGCAGCGGGTAGTACAGCTGCTTGCCGCTGATCAGCGAGAACGCCAGCAGCACCGGCAGCAGCCAGCACAGGCCGAACACGAGGCCCGGCTCCAGCGGCCGGCGCAGCGCGCCCAGCGCCACCCACGCCCGCGGCCAGCCGCTGAACGGGAACAGCAGGGCCGGGATCATCGTCAGGTACCACCAGAACGGGCGGGCGTGATCGAACGCATCCACCACGCGGCCGGCGGTCTGGGTGAAGAACAGGCGATGGCGATACTCGTCGCCGCCGCTGAAGCCGGCCGGCAGCGCCCAGGCCAGCAGGATCGCGCCGCCCAGCAGCACGGCCAGCGCGCCGCGGCCGTACCAGCGCGCGCGGTGGCGGTTGGCCCAGTCGTTCCACAGCGGGCCGAGCAGCCAGGGGAAGGCCACGTGCAGCAGCATCACCGGGCCCTTGGTCATCAGGCCGGCGCCGATGAAAAGGCCGAACAGCAGCCAGCGCGGTTCCTCGCGATGGGCCTTCGGAGTGAGCGTGAGCAGCGCCGCCAGCACCCACACCGCCAGCAGCACCTCGTACATCACCTGCAGGCCGAACAGGAAGGCATAGGCCAGCGCCAGCAGCATCCACGGCGCGCCCTTGGCCACCCACGGGCGATTCGGGAACAGGCGCCGCGCCAGCGTGGCCAGCAGCATCAGCTCGACGCCGCCGAAGATCACTTCGAGGACGCGCGGCCACACGTCGTTGACGCCGAACACGAACCAGCCGGCGTGGATCATCCAGAACAGCAGCGGCACCTTGTCGCTGTACGGCTGGCCGTTGATATGCGGCACCAGCCAGTGGCCGTGGCTCCACATTTCCCACGCCACCGCCAGGGTGCGGGTGGAATACAGCGGCATCGGGCCATGCGAGAAGATCGCCAGCAGGGCGACCGCGGTCCACAGCGGCAGCCAGGGCCAGAGGGAGCGCAGGTGTTCGGAACGGCTGTAGGCGCTGGATGGCACGGGGCGGCTCGATATCTCAGGAAGGTTGCGATTCTAAACGGCTTGTCCTAGACGGGGGCTTTCTGTCCGGAGGCTTTAAGGGCGGGGCAGCCGGGCCGGGCCCCAATAGCCGATGCGCTTGCGCAGCTTCAGCTTGCGCCACCAGTTGCCCGGCTTCGGCTTGCGGTTGCGTCCGCCTCTTGCAATGAAGGCATCGATCGCGTCCAGCACGCGCTCGCTCGAATGGCCGTCGCGATAGGGATGGATGCTGTCGGCGTACTCGCGGATCGCCTGCATCAGCTCGGGCGGCCGGCTCAACGCGGTGCGGATGGCCGGCTCGAACTGCGCCGGATCGTCGATATCGAGCAGCTGCGGGCCGGGGCGGCGGTTCTTGAAGGTCACCACCGGCTTGCCGGTGAGCAGGAACTCGTTGAGCGCGGAGGAGGTGTCCGAGCACATCATGTCGACCTGCGGGAACAGCTCGAGGATGTTGTCGTTCTCGGCGAACGTCAGGTGCTCGTTCTGCAGCGCCTTGAACTTGGCCGTGGTCTGCGGATTCATCTTCGGATGGAAGGTGACGATCCAGCGCCAGCGGCCGTCGCGCGACAGGCGCCTGACCTCGTCGTACAAGGTCTCGGCCGCGCTCCACGAAGGCGAGAACGTGGAGTGGTAGAGGATCACCGGCGGCTCGCGCACCGGCGGCAGCGCGCCGGCGATCTCCTTCATGAAGGGGTCGATCTTCGGCCAGCCGGTCTCGGCCACCGCGAAGTGGCCCAGCTCGTCGGCCAGCGCCTGGAACTGCGCGGTGTCGCGCGGGCCGGTGGTGCAGTACAGGTCGAAGAAGCCGCGGATATAGATGTGTCGCGGCTTGCCGGCGTCGAAGCCGTGGAAGGTCTCCACTTTCACGCCCGGAAAGAAATGCGGCAGGTGGTTGGACGAAGTGATGCAGGCGATCGGCCGCCACGCGCGCACTTCCTCCACGGTGAGCAGACGCTCGCCCGCGACCAGGTCTTCCGCGCCGGGGCCGTCGAAGAACCATGCCGCCTCGTCCCCGCGCGCGCGGATCGCCTCCTGCACCGGCCGCAGGATGGCCAGTGCGTAGCGCTCGGAGCCGTACAGGAGATAGTGCTTGGGCATGGTCAGCGGTCGATTCCGTGGCGATGGAGCGCGGCGGCGCCGCTCTCGATGGAGGCCGGGTTGCGGCGCATCTCGTAGTAACGCATGCGCTTGTACACCGCGTACGAGGCGGCGGTCTGGGCGATGGCGTAGCCGCGCCAGCCGTCGAGGAAGGCCAGGCGGAACAGGTAATCCTTGAGGAAGGCCAGCGCGAACACGAACGGCGTCTGCCACATCCGCACGGGCTTGTCCTTCTCCAGCCAGTCGCGGCACTTCAGTTCCGCATAGCGCAGCACCTTGATCTGCTTCTCCGGCAGGCTGGGATTGTTCTCGTGGTTGAAGCGGGCCTGGAAGGTGACCGCGGGGCCGTCGAAGCGCAGCGATTCGTGCACGCGCACGTCGGCCCAGCGGGCGCGGTCGCGGTGATAGAGGCGGGCCATCTTCTCGCCCATCGAGGGCAGGTAGAAGCGCATCGGCGCGCCCATGTAGATGGTGGCGCGGCGCAGCCACACGGCGCAGGTGTCGCCGGCCATCAGCGCGGGAAGCTTCGCCGCGATCTCCCCGGCTAAGGCCGGCGTCAGGTACTCGTCAGCGTCCAGGGCCAGGATCCAGTCGTTGCCGGCCTGGGTGGTGGCGAAGTTGCGCTGCGGCCCGAAGCCAAGCCAGTCCTGCCGCACCACGCGGGCACCGTGGGCCTGGGCGATGGCCACCGTGTCGTCGGTGCTGCCGCTGTCGATCACCACTTTCTCGGCGGCGAACGGCACGCTGTCCAGGCAACGGGCGATGTTCTTCGCCTCGTTGTAGGTCATCACGACGAGGGTGAGGGGGAGCGTGTGCATCGGGGGATTCTAGCCGATGACCTGCGGCGGATCGCCGGCAGGCACCGGGGCCGCGGGCAACCGGGCTATTCCAGAAATGCCATCGGAAACGTCTTCAACACTCTGCAGCCGTTCGCGTCACGTTTCTCCCGGGCCGGGTATCCTTCCGCGCCGTCGTGCGTTAGATCGGTCTGGATGCCCCAGGGAACGCGCTGCAGGATGACAGGACCCGCTTCGAGCATGTGGAACCGAAAGTTGAGCGACGTAAGGCAGAACGGGGCATCGCGGGAAGGCCGGGCGACGTATTTCCGGCGCCGGTGGGAGGCTTTGCCCACCTGGTTCCGCTATTGGATGCTGCTGGGCATGTGGTGGCTGCTGGTCGGCCTGGCCGGCAGCCCGACCGGGTCGAAGGTGTGGAACCCCGGCAAGCCCTATCACGACAGCCTGATCGTGCTGTTCCTGCTGCCGGCCCTGTGGCTGGCCTGGAAGTGGCGTGGGGTGATGTTCCGCGGCCTGGCGCGGGTGCCCGAGGGGCCGCTGCTGGCGGCGTTCTTCGGCTGGGCCATCGTGACGGTGGGCTGGGCCCGCAACGGCAATCTCGGCGACGACGTGGTGGTGGTGCTGTACGCGGCGCTGTTCGTCGCGATCTGGGCCAGCCTGGTGGCCGGGCAGCCGCGGCGTTTCCACCAGGTGCTGTACTGGGCCGGCGTCGGCCTGTCGCTGGCTGCACTGGTGGGCATGGCGGCGTTCCCGTTGCGCGACGGCGTGTGGCAGGCGCAGGACCGCCTGATGGCGTTCGGCACGCTGAATAACCCCAATCTCGCCGCCTTCGCCTTCGGCGCGGCGATTTCCTGGATGACCCAGCTGAGCGTGCGCGACAAGCGCCTGCGCGTGCTGCAGTGGATTTCGATCGTGGCGCTGCTGGGCTTCGTGCTGCTGACGCTGAGCCGCTCGGCCTGGCTGGCGTTGATCGTCAGCCAGGGCGTGATCATGCTCGGCGCCACGCGCCGCCACCTGCGCCGGCGCGCGGCGGTGATGCTGGTGGTGGCGGCGGTGATCATCGCGCTGGGCGGCTGGCAGTACATGGAAGAACGCGGCATGTCGTACCGGCCGCAGATCCTGGCGCAGGCCATGGGGCTGTTCCTGCAGCACCCGATCCTGGGGCTGGGCATGGGCAGCCGCTACACCATCCATGTCGGCGACCAGGAGTGGGAGCACAGCCACAACGTCTTCAGCCATCTCGCCATCGTGCTCGGCCTGCCCGGCCTGCTGCTGTGGGTGGCGTTGTGGCTGGTGGTGGGCTGGCGCGCCTGGCGCTACCGCCATGTGGCGCTGGGTCGCGCGCTGCTGGCGATGTGGGTCTACGCCAGCGTGGCCTGGCAGTTCGATGCGCCGCAGATGCTGCGCCGTCCCGACGTGGAATGGCTGCTCGGCTGGCTGCCGCTGGCGATGAGCATCGGGCTGGCCTGGCGCATCCGCGACGATGGCGCGCCGGCCGCGGCGACGGACGGCCGCAAGCCGGCCAAGGTCTCGCTGGTAGTGCTGACCTACAACTGGCCGGCGGCGCTGGGCAAGGTGCTGGAAAGCATCACCGCGCAGAAGCGGCTGCCGGACGAAGTGATCGTCGCGGACGACGGTTCCGGCGAGGAAACCCGCGCGCTGGTCGCGCGCATGGCGGCGAACTTCCCGGTGCCGCTGCGCCACGTGTGGCAGGAGGATCTCGGCTTCCGCGCCGCGCGGTCGCGCAACCGCGGCATGGCGGCCAGCCGTGGCGACTACGTGATCCTGATCGACGGCGACATGGTGCTGCACCCGCAGTTCGTCGCCGACCACCTCGCCCTGGCCGAGCCGGGCTATTTCCTGCAGGGCGGGCGCTTCAAGACGCATCCGCGCGAAACCGAACGCCTGCTCGCCGGCGGCAAGCCGCGCTTCGCGCCGTGGGCCGATGCGGATTTCCACGTGTTCGACGGCATCAAGCGCCTGTACGCCTTCCACTCGCTGCCGCTGGCGCGCTGGAAGTCGCGCGCGCGCAGCGGCGGTCGCGTGATGAGCTGCAATACGAGTTTCTGGCGCGAGGACCTGCTGCGCATCAACGGCTTCGACGAGCGCATGGAAGGCTATGGCGCCGAGGACCGCGAGCTGGCCGCGCGCATGGGCAATGCCGGGGTGACGCGGCGGCAGCTGAAGTGGGCGGCGCTGGCGATGCATCTGGACCATGCCTCGCGCGCGCAGCCGGATGTCGACGACATGAGCCTGCCGAACAACCGGCTTTATCGCGCCACGGTCGAGCAGCGCATCACGCGCTGCGAGCAGGGTATCGATCGGCACCTGGCGGAGTTCGCCGGTACCGGCGCTTCCTAACGCTGCAGAGCTCGCAGCGCGGCGCCGACGCGCGCGGGGAAGTCCGCGCGGTTGGCGTCGAACCACGCACGCGCCGTGCGACCGAGCGTGGCGTATTCATCCGCACTCATCGCCAGCGCACGCCCCACGACCTGCTCCAGGCCGGCTTCGTCGAACAGATAGCGCGTGGCCAGGCCCATCGCGCCGTCCGCCATCGCCGGCACCAGCAGGCCGCGATCTGTGCCTAGCAGCTCATTCATCGGCGGCGCATCCACACCGATCGCCACCGCGCTCACGCTCATCGCCTCGCCGATGTAGTGGCCATAGCCTTCCGTCTCGGACGGGCACAGGTGGAAACGGTGGCTGTTCTGCAGCTGGCGCAGCGCGTCGTCGGAGAGATAGTCGGTGATGACGCGGATATTCGGCGCGTTGACGGAGCCGGCTTTGTGGCGCACCACGGTGAGCATCGGCCATGCCGGATGCCGCGCCCACAGCGCGAGCAACCGGTCCGTGCCTTTGGTCAGGCTACCGCCGGCGAGATGGAAGAAACCTTCCGTGCGCGCCACCGACGGATCGTGGCGATCCTCGCTGGCGAAGCCGACGAACGACGTCGTGCAGCCATGCGCCTGGAACAGCGGTGCCGCGTGCAGCGTCTTGGTCCACACCGCATCCATCCGCGACAGATGGCGCAGGTCCTTCGCGTCGAACCATTCCGGATTCGGCAGCGCCACGTTGCGGCGCGCCAGCGGCAGGTGATCGGGCCACAGGTGCTCGAACATCAGGTTGATATCGAAGCGCGGGCGCGTGGCCAGTGCATGCTTCGCGTGGCTGAGCATGGCCTTCCACGGCTTGGCCAGCGCCCAGCGGCGGCGCTCGTCCGCTTCGCCCAGCAGGGTGAGGTGCACCTCGCAGCCGTGCGGTTCCAGCGCCGCCTTGAGCAGGCGCGCATCGCGCGACAGCCCCAGGCCGTTGTCGCGGACGATGAGGTTGACGCTGGTGCCCATGCGCGCGGTTTAAGCCAGCGCCGCCAGGGCGTCGAGGAAGCGCCGCGGGAAGGCTTCGCGGTTGGCGTCGTACCAGGCACGGGCGTGCAAGCCCAGGCGCGTGCGCTCTTCCTCCGGCATGGCCAGGCAGCGCTCGACGGCCGCTTCCATCGCGGCCGTGTCGAAGTCGTACAGCGTCGCCAGTTCCTGCTTGCCCGCGGCATGCGCGGCGACCAGCACGCCGCGTTCGGGCGTCACCAGCTCGTTCATCGGCTCGCCGTCGACGGTGATGGTGACCTGGCCCAGGCTCAGGCTCTCGACCAGCGAATGGCCATAGCCTTCGGTCTGCGAAGGGCACAGATGGAAAGCATGCGAATTCTGCAGGCGGCGCAGCTCGTCTTCGTCCATGAAGTCGCGGATCAGCCGCACGTTGGCCGGCAGCGGCGGAATCTCCACCCGCTTGCGCCGCCACACGATGGTCAGCGTCGGCCATTCCGGATGGCGCGACCACAGCTCGATCAGCGGCAGCGTGCCCTTGTTGCCGCTGCGGCCCGGGCCATGGAAGAAACCCGGTTGCAGCGGCACGCCACCGCGGCGGCAATCCTCGCTGGTGAAGCCGATCAGCGTGGTCGGGCATTGCAGCGCGCCGAACAGCCGCTCGCCGTGGCGTGTCTTGACGAACACGCGGTCGAAGCGCGGCAGCTCCCTGATCCACTTCTGCTCGAACCACTCGGGGTTCGGGATCAGCACATTGCGCTGCGCCTGCGCGAACAGCTCCGGCCGCACATGCTCGAGCATGATGTTGACGTCGTAGCGCGCGTTGAGCACGCCGCGCCGCCAGCCGCGCCACAGCCGGCGCAGGCGCGCATGCAGGCGCTTGAGGCGGTTGCTCAGGCGGCCGCGATGGCCCATGTGGGTGACGGTGACGTCGTAGCCCGCGCCGCGCAGGACGCCGGCGAGCAGTTCCATGTCGCGGGTGAGCCCGGCGCCGTTGCTGCGGACGATCAGGTTGACGCTGCGCGCATGCATGGCGTCAGTCCGCGGTGTTGGCGGGCACGCGGTCCACATCCTCGCCCGGCGTGCAGCCCGGGATCACCGCGTCGGCCTTGAACAGCCACCACTCGCGGCGGTTGGCATGGCCCAGGCTGATCGCCTTGCTGCGGTCGACGCATTTCTCCATCACGCCGTCGAGCGCGAACAGCCAGCGGTGCGCGGGATCCTGCGCCTGCCACTTCACCGCGGCGACGTATTGCTCGTGCCAGGGCACGGTGAAGCCGAAGTCGGTGGCGGGGCGGTCGAGCATCAGCAGGTTCTGTTCCTTCCAGGCGACCAGGCCGAGTTCCTCGTTGGCCGGCACGCGCTCGCGCACGTCCTGCATCAGGCCGGCGGCGGAGCTGGAATCGTTGAGCAGCGGATAGGCCCACAGGCTCCAGGCCAGCCACATCGCCGCCATGCCGCCGCACACCGCCCACACCGCGCGGGACATGCGCAGCGCGGCGATCAGGATCAACTGCACCGCGCCGATCGCCACGAACATCCACCACAGCGCATGGCCGCCATCGTCGAAGCCGCGCGCGGTGGCGAATTCGGTGGCGAACTTCGGGTGCGCGATCAGCGCCGCGGCGCCGACGCCGAGCATGGCCGCGCCCATCGTGCCGATGAAGACCAGGCCGGCGACGCGCAGCCAGCGCTTCTGCAGCAGCTCGTGCAGGAACGGGCCGGTGATCAGCGCCAGCATCGGCAGTGCCGGCATGATGTAGACGTCGCGCTTGCCCTTGGGAATGGCGAAGAACACCAGGATCAGCACGATCCAGCCCAGCGGCAGCAGGATGCGCGCGTCCTTGGCCTTCAGCCGCTGCCACCAGCGCGGCAGCGTGCCGGGATAGGTCAGCGACAGCGGCAGCCAGCTGAACAGCACGATCGGCACGTAATAGAACGGCGAGTGGTGGTGATCCCACGACTTGCTGTAACGGCCGGCGGTCTGGTGGAACAGGATGTCGTTGACGTAGCCGGCGTAGGTCGGATCGCTGCCATGCGCCTTCGCGCCCAGCAGCATCGGCACCAGCCACAGCGCGATCGCGGCGAGCAGCGCGACCAGGCCCAGCGGCCAGCGCCACCATGCGCCCGGGCCCATGCGGGAGACGCCGTCCCAGCCGCCGCGCCAGGCGACCACGTACGGCACCAGCATGAACAGCGCGAGCACGCCGACGCCCTTGGTGATTACGCCCAGTCCCGCGCAGAAACAGCCGAACCAGAACGCGCGCCAGTTCGGGCCTTTAAGCATGTGAACGAGCAGGCCCCAGTTCGCGGCGGTGATGTAGAACATCACCAAGGGATCGATCTGCGCGCGCTTGACCTGGTAGACGAACTGGAAACTCACCAACAGCGCCGCGGCCGCATACAGGCCGGCCTGCCGGCTCCACAGCCGCCGGCCCAGGTCGTACACCAGCAGCAGGGTGCCCAGCGCGGCCAGCAGCGAGGGCAGCAGGAAGGCGATGCGCCAGTTGCCGATCAGCTTGTAGCTGGCGGCCTCGGTCCACATCAGCATCGGCGGCTTGTCCGAATACAGCTCGGCGCCGCGGTGCGGGAACAGCCAGTCGCCGCTTTCCACCATCTGCTTGGCGGCGAGCGTGAAGCGCGGCTCGTCCGACGGCCAGGGATCGCGCAGGCCGATGCCGGCGCCGATCACCACCACGGCGAACAGCAGCAGCAACCAGAAATAGCGGCGTTCCTGGGAAGTGGCTTGCGGGGCAACGGACATGCGTGGATTTCCGGCGGCGGCGCCGCGACGTAGCGATGGGTGGAACGTTTCTTTAAGCCAAACGCCTTATCCGGCGCTTAGACGGGCCGACCGGAAGGCGATCAGGCCCGTTCGAGCACGGCATAGTACATGCCGTCGAGGTCCCCATCCCCGGGGAGAATCTGCCAGCCCGCGGCGGCGGCCTGCCCCGCGGGCAGGGCGATCGGGGCGACCCGTGCTTCGGGCCGGCTGGCCAGGAATTCGCCGACCACGGCTTCATTTTCCGCCCTCAGCAGCGAGCAGGTCACGTAGAGCAGCCGCCCGCCCGGCGCCAGCAGCGGCCACAGCGCCTCGAGGATGCGGCGCTGCTGTGCGGCCAGCGCGGCGATGTCGCTGTCGCGGCGGTGCAGGCGCACGTCCGGCCGGCGGCGCAGCACGCCGGTGGCCGAGCAGGGGGCGTCGATCAGGATGCGGTCGAACGGGCGGCCGTCCCACCAGGCGTCGGGCTGGCCGGCGTCGCCGATGACCAGCTCGGCGGACAGGCCCAGGCGCTCCAGGTTCTGGCTGATGCGCCTGGCGCGGCCGGCGTCGGACTCGAGCGCGGTCAGCGCGACGTCCGCGCGTTCCAGCAGATGGCAGGCCTTGCCGCCGGGCGCGGCGCAGGCGTCGAGCACGCGCAGGCCGTCGCGAGCTTCCGCCAGGTCGGTGGCGATCTGCGCGGCGCCGTCCTGGACGGCGAAGTGGCCTTCGGCGAAACCGGGCATGCGGGTCACGTCGGTGCTGTGCGGCAGCACGATGGCGTCGGCCAGCCAGGCATGCGCATCGACGGTGTAGCCGGCTTCGCGCAGGCGTTCGAGCAGGTTCTCGCGGGTGGTCCGGCGGCGGTTGGCGCGCAGCATCAGCGGCGGCTCGACGTTGTCGGCGGCCATCACGGCATCGGCCTGCGCCGGCCAGTCGCTGGCGATGGCCTTGGCCAGCCAGGCGGGATGGGCATGGCGCGTCTGCGGCTTGGCGTCGAGCGCGGCCAGCAGCTCGACGCGTTCGCGCTGCCAGCGGCGCAGGATCGCGTTGACCAGCCCGGCCAGGCGCGGCCGCTCCAGGGCGCGCGCGGCCTGCACGGTGGCGGCGACGGCGGCGTAGTCGGGCAGCTCCAGGATTTCCAGCTGCACCAAGCCCAGCACCAGCAGGGCGTGCACGGCCGGTTCCTTCTGGCGCAAGGGCTTGTCGAGCAGGCGGTCCAGCGCGGCATCGAAGCGCAGCCACCAGCGCGCGCCGTCGCTGACCAGGGCGGTGAACAGGGCGCGGTCGCGCGGGTCGGCCAGGCGCGGCGCGTAGCGCTCGGTGGCGTCGCGCTGCGAGGCGCCGCGCAGCGCGACCTCGGCGAGGGCCTGGGCGGCCAGGGCGCGGGTATCGGTCATCGGGCGCCGCGCAGTTCGGGCCGCGCGTTGAGATAGTCGGCCGCGCCGATGCGCTTGCCGCCGGCGCGCTGCAGCGCGGTCACGCGCAGGGCGCCGCTGCCGCAGGCGATCTCGATGCCGTCGCGGCCGGCGGACAGCACGCTGCCGGGCGAGGCGGCATGGTCGCGCGCGATGGCTTCGGCGGCCCAGATGCGCAGCGGCTCGCCGGCGATCTCGCCTTCGGCCACGGGCCAGGGATCGAAGGCGCGGACCTGGCGTTCCAGGGCGAGCGCGTCGCGCTGGAAATCCAGCTTCGCCTCGGCCTTGTCCAGCTTGTGGGCGTAAGTGACGCCCGCTTCCGGCTGCGGCGTCGGCGCCAGCGTTTCGCCGGCCACGGCGCGGCGCAGGCCGTCGGCCAGTACCTCGGCCCCGAGAGCGGAGAGGCGGTCGTGCAGGCTGCCGCCGGTGTCGGCGCGGTCGATCGGCGTGCGGCGTTCCAGCAGCACCGGGCCGGTGTCCAGGCCCGCTTCCATCTGCATCAGGTCCACGCCGCTCTCGGCGTCGCCGGCCAGGATCGCGCGCTGGATCGGCGCGGCACCGCGCCAGCGCGGCAGCAGGCTGGCGTGCACGTTCCAGCAGCCCAGGCGCGGCAGGGCCAGCACCTTGCGCGGCAGGATCAGGCCGTAGGCGACCACCACCATCAGGTCCGGCCGGTACGCGGCCAGCGTGTCGCGCGCTGCCTGGCTCTTCAGCGATTCGGGCTGCTCGACCGGAATGCCGGCGGCCAGCGCGGCCTGCTTCACCGGGCTGGGGGTGAGCTTGCGGCCGCGGCCGGCGGGGCGGTCCGGCTGCGTGTACACGGCCACGACCTCGACGCCGCTGGCGCGGCAGGCTTCGAGGCAGGGGACGGAAAATTCAGGCGTGCCCGCGAAAACGACACGCAACGGTGCGCCACTCAAGCGCTGGCCGCCTGCTTGCGCTGCTTGTCCATGCGCTTGAGCAGCATCGAGCGCTTCAGCGGCGACAGGTAGTCGACGAACACCTTGCCGGCCAGGTGGTCCATCTCGTGCTGCACGCACACGGCCAGGGGGCCTTCGAAATCTTTCACGATCTCGTTGCCGTCCACGTCCTGCGCCTTGACCTTGATCTTCAGCGCGCGGGTCACGTCGGCATAGATGCCGGGGAAGGACAGGCAGCCCTCCTGGTACACCTGGGCGCCGTCCTTCTCCAGGATCTCGGCGTTGATCAGCACCAGCGGCTCGTTGCGCTCGTCGCTCATGTCCGCCACCAGCACGCGCTGGTGCACGTTGACCTGGGTGGCGGCCAGGCCGACGCCGTTGGCGGCGTACATGGTTTCGAACATGTCGGCGACGAACTGCTTAAGCTCGGCGTCGAACACGCGCACCGGTTCGGCCTTAGTGCGCAGGCGGGGGTCGGGGAACTCGATAATGGTCAGGGTCGACATGCAAATCACCTCGGCGCCGAAAATGCGGGCGAATTGGTGAAAAGCCAGCCCCGGCGCGATCTAGAATGAACCTCATTGTACGTCGGCAACCCCGTGTCTGGCAGACGATTCTGCCAACTGGCTCTGGTTGCGGACGCTGAACCTTCGGTTACACTCCGCCGAGCATCGGGGGATGGGGGATTCCCGTTTATGATTAGAAAGTCCATCGGGCTGCTGGCCGGCATGCTGGTCACGGTCGCCGTGTACGCCGCCGGCGCTCAATTGCGTTCGGACCATCCCGATTCGTACACCGTGCGCAAGGGCGACACGCTCTGGGGTATTTCCGCACGTTTCCTGTCCAAGCCCTGGCTCTGGCCGGAGATCTGGCAGGCGAATCCGCAGGTGCAGAACCCGCACCTGATCTATCCGGGCGACGTGCTCAACCTCTCCTTCATCAACGGTCCGCGCCTCGGCCTGCAGCCGCGCGTGCGTGCCGAGGGCGAGGCGATCCCGGCGATCCCGCTGTCGGCGCTGCGCATGTTCCTGAAGGAAACGCGCGTGCTGAACTCGGACGAGGTCAAGCAGCTGCCGTACGTGGTCGGCTTCGAGGAAGCCCGCCTGCGCGGCACCGTCGGCCAGAACATCTACGTGCGCAACCTCAAGGCCGACCCGGGCCAGCGCTGGGCCATCGTGCGCCCCAGCCACACCTTCCGCGGCTTCAACGAGGACGACCATAGCGAGCCGTACGGCCTGGTCGGCCACGAGCTGGACAACGAGGCCTCGATCGTCACCACCCCGTGGCGCGAGGAGTTCCGCAACGACCATCACTACGGCCGGGGCAAGGACCTGGGCACGGAAGTGACGGTGATCGGCACCGCCGAGACGCTGCGCACCGGCGACATCTCGACCCTGCTCCTGCTGGATTCCACCCTGGAAATCCACAAGGGCGACCGCATCCTGCCGATCGACGACAAGCCCTACGACGCGTACTACTACCCGCATGCACCCAAGGCCGTGCCGGACAATTCCCGCGTGATCGCCTTCAGCGATGCGATGGACTCGGTCGGTCAGATGCAGGTGGTGGCACTCTCGATCGGCGCGAAGGACGGCGTGGAGAATGGCCAGACCTATTCGGTCATGCATCCGGGCGAGACCATCAACGACGACGTGGCCAGCGACAGCTGGAGGCGCGACATGGGCAAGAGCGTCACGCTGCCGGAGGAATTCGCCGGCCACGTAATGGTGTTCCGCACCTTCGACCGGGTCAGCTACGCCCTGGTGATGGACGGCATCAAGCCGGTCTCGATGGGCGACCGCCTGACCATGCCGGAATAAACCTCCGACCGATGCCATCGGCATCGGCTGACAGAACGGCGCGGCATCGTCCGCGCCGTTTTTGTTTGCGCCGCCGCATAGACTCTCGAGCATGAGCGAAACCGATACATGGCGCGCCTGGCTGATGCTGCTGCGCACGCCGGGGCTGGGTTCCGGCGTCCTGCGCCAATGGCTGCTGGCCCACGACCGGCGCATCGAGACCGTGCTGGCGCACGCGCCGCGCCGTGCGGCCGCGCTGGGCGAGGAGGCCGTGGCCTGGCTGGCGCAGCCGGACGAGGCACTGCTCGCCGCCGACCTGGCCTGGCTGGCCGAGCCGGGCCACCGGCTGCTGTGCTGCACCGAGGCCGATTTCCCGCCTTTGCTGGAAGCGATCCCGAACCCGCCCGCCGCGCTGTTCGTCAGCGGCGACGCCAGCCTGCTGCTGTTCCCGCAGGTGGCCATCGTGGGCTCGCGCAGCGCCACTGCCGCCGGGCTGGCGCAGGCGCGCAGCCTGGCGCGCGAGCTGGCCATGGCGGGCTTCGTGGTGACCAGCGGGATGGCCGACGGCGTGGACGGCGCGGCTCATCTGGGCGCGCTGGACGCCGGCCGGCCCACCGTCGCCGTGGTCGGCACCGGCCTGGACCGGGTCTACCCGCGCAAGCACCTGGCGCTGGCGCACCGGATCGCCCGCGAAGGCGTCCTGGTCAGCGAATTCCCGCTGGGCACGCCGCCGGTGGCGGGGCATTTCCCGCGGCGCAACCGCATCCTGTCCGGCCTGGCGCTGGGTACCCTGGTGGTGGAGGCGGACCTGGAATCCGGCTCGCTGATCACCGCGCGGCTGGCCGGCGAACAGGGCCGGGAGGTGTTCGCCCTGCCCGGCTCCGTTCATAATCCCCTGTCGCGCGGCTGCCACCAGCTGATCCGCGATGGCGCCCGGCTGGTGGAAACGGCGGCCGAGGTGGCCGAGGTGCTGGCCCCGCAGGCCCGCGCGCTGGGCGCGGAACTGGCGGCGCGGCTGCACGGCGAGGACGGCACGCCGGCGCCGGTCCAGCAAGGCTGGAGCGGCGACCCGGAGTACGGCCAGCTGCTGGCCGCCCTGGGCCACGCCCCGGCCACGCTGGACGAACTGGCCGGCCGTACGGGGCAGTCCGCCGCCGCCTTGTCGTCGATGCTGCTGATGCTGGAGCTGGAAGGCGTGGTCGGCAGCCTGCCGGGCAATCGCTACCAGCGTCTGCCGGGCTAGCCGACCGATGTGCTGGAACCGCTCTGTACCTCGTTTTCACGAGAACAAGCTTGACGGCGTTGGCTTGGCATGCCTTTAACTAAATAAAGAAGGCCCGCCCATGTGGCGGGCCGTTGGCTTCTGGAAACCCCGCTGCATGGCAAAGAATCTGCTCATCGTCGAGTCGCCCGCCAAGGCCAAGACGATCAACAAGTACCTCGGCAAGGACTTTCAGGTCCTGGCCTCCTACGGTCACGTGCGTGACCTGAAGCCGAAGGAGGGCGCGGTCGATCCGGACCATGGTTTCGCCATGGCCTACGAGATCATCGAGCGCAATCAGAAACACGTCGACGCCATCGCCAGGGCCGCCCAGGTCGCCGACGACATCTATCTGGCGACCGACTTGGATCGCGAAGGCGAGGCGATCAGCTGGCACATCAGCGAGATCCTGCAGCAGCGCGGCCTGACCAAGGGCAAGCAGCTGCACCGCGTGGTGTTCTCCGAGATCACTCCCAAGGCGATCAAGGCCGCCGTGGCCCAGCCGCGCCAGCTCTCGCACGACCTGGTCGACGCGCAGCAGGCCCGTCGCGCGCTGGACTACCTGGTCGGCTTCAACCTGTCGCCGGTGCTGTGGCGCAAGGTGCAGCGCGGCCTGTCCGCCGGCCGCGTGCAGAGCCCGGCGCTGCGCATGATCGTGGAGCGCGAAGAAGAGATCGAAGCCTTCGTCGCCCGCGAGTACTGGTCGGTCGAAGCGGCGCTGCGCCATCCCGAGGGCGACTTCAGTGCGCGCCTGACTCGCCTGTACGGCAAGAAATTCGAGCAGTTCGACCTCACCAACGAGGCCGACGCCATGGCCGCCCGCGCGGCGCTGAAGGAGGCCGCGCACGGCCGCCTCACCGTCAGCGACGTCGGCAGCAAGGAGCGCAAGCGCCGCCCGGCGCCGCCGTTCACCACCTCCACCCTGCAGCAGGAAGCCGCGCGCAAGCTCGGTTTCTCCACCAGCCGCACCATGAAGGTGGCGCAGGGCCTGTACGAGGGCGTGTCGCTGGGCAGCGAAGGCAACGTCGGCCTGATCACCTACATGCGTACCGATTCGGTGGCGCTGTCCGAGGACGCCGTCGGCGAGCTGCGCCAGCTGATCGCGCGCGACTACGGCAACAAGGCGCTGCCGGACCATCCGCAGGTCTACAAGTCCAAGTCCAAGAATGCGCAGGAAGCGCACGAGGCGATCCGCCCGACCTCGGCCATGTACACGCCGCGCGAAGTGGCCTCGTTCCTCAACGACGAGCAGCGCAAGCTGTACGAGCTGATCTGGAAGCGCACCGTCGCCTGCCAGATGATCCACGCCACGCTCAATACCGTGTCGGTGGATTTCGCGCTGCCGCATGCCCAGGGCGGTGAGGCGGGTTTCCGCTCCACCGGCACCACCGTGGTCGATCCGGGCTTCCTGGCCGTGTACGAGGAAGGCCGCGACCAGAAGAGCGCCGAGGACGACGACGAAGGCCGCCGCCTGCCCAGGCTGGAAAAGGGCGAGCAGGTCGCGCTGCACGACATCCTGGCCGACCAGCACTTCACCGAGCCGCCGCCGCGCTATTCCGAAGCGAGCCTGGTGAAGTCGCTGGAAGAACACGGCATCGGCCGCCCGTCGACCTACGCCAGCATCATCCAGGTGCTGCTCAATCGCGAATACGTGCTCCTGGACAGCCGCCGCTTCAAGCCCACCGACGTGGGCCGCGCGGTGAGCAAGTTCCTGACCCAGCACTTCACCCGCTACGTCGACTACGACTTCACCGCCAAGCTCGAGGACGAGCTGGACGCGGTGAGCCGCGGCGAGGAAGCCTGGGTGCCGCTGATGGAACGCTTCTGGCAGCCGTTCAAGCAGCAGGTCGAGGAAAAGACCGAGACGGTCGACCGCAGCGAGGCCACCGGCGCGCGCGAACTCGGCAACGATCCGAAATCCGGCAAGCCGGTGTCGGTGCGCCTGGGTCGCTACGGGCCGTATGCGCAGATCGGCGACAAGGACACCGACGAGAAGCTGCAGTTCGCCAGCCTGCGTCCCGGCCAGAGCATGCACACCATCACGCTGGAAGACGCGCTGGAGCTGTTCAAGCTGCCGCGCAAGCTCGGCCAGGCCGAGAACGGCGACGAGGTGTCGGTGGGCGTGGGCCGCTTCGGCCCGTTCGTGAAGCAGGGCAGCACCTATGCCTCGCTCAAGGCCGAGGACGACCCCTACACCATCGAGCTGCCGCGCGCGCTGCAGATCGTGCAGGAAAAGCTGGAACTGCTGGCCAACCGCGTGATCCAGGACTTCGGCAACGGCGTGCAGGTGCTCAACGGCCGCTTCGGCCCGTACATCACCGACGGCGAGAAGAACGCGCGCATCCCGAAGGATCAGGATCCGAAGACCCTGACCGAAGCGCAGTGCGTCGAGCTGCTCGCTGCCGCGCCGGTCAAGAAGGGCCGCGGTGGCGCCAGGAAGGCGGCGGCGAAGAAGGCCGCGCCGGCCGCGAAGAAGGCTGCCGCCAAGAAGGCTCCGGCCGAAAAGCCGGCGGCCAAGAAGGCGGCCGCGAAGAAGACCACCGCCAAGAAAACCGCGACCAAGAAGACGGCCGCCAAGAAGGCCACCGCGAAGAAGCCGGCGGGCAAGGCCAAAGCCTGAGTGACCCGGCGCTTCACCCCGGATGAGCTGCAAGACGCCGCCGCGCTCCTGCGCGGCGGCGGCGTGCTGGCCTATCCCACCGAGGCGGTATACGGGCTCGGTTGCGATCCGCACGATCGCCTCGCCTTCGAACGGATCTTCGCGCTGAAGCAGCGCCCACCCACCCAGGGCGTGCTGCTGATCGGTGCCGACTTCGCCCAGGTCGAGCGCTACATCGACCGCAGCGCCGTGCCCGCCGAGGTGATGGCGCAGGTGCGCGCCAGCTGGCCGGGACCGAACACCTGGATCTTCCCCCGCTCGGCCGAGGTGCCGGACTGGGTCGCCGGCGCCCACGCCGGCATCGCTCTGCGCGTCACCGCGCATGAGCCCGCCGCCGCGCTGTGCCGCGCCTGGGGCGGCGCGCTGGTGTCCACCAGCGCCAACCCTCACGGGCAGCCGCCGGCGCGCTCCGCCATGGAAGTCGAGGCGTACTTCGGCGCCGCGCTCGAGGGCGTGCTGGATGCCCCGCTCGGCGGCCAGGAGCGGCCCACGGTGATCCGCGACGCACTCACCGGCGTTATCATCCGGGCTTGACCCGAGCCGGCTCGCCGGCCCGCCTGAATGCGTTCTGGACGCCCCTGGCGCCAGTGGGGAGGTATTCAGCGGCGGTCGCGAGGATGGGAAGAACCTCGCCGGGCCCAATCCGATATCCGTTCCGTCGGCCCGGTTTTCCGGGGCGGCAGCATGGATGCGTTGCCGCGTAGGTTGGGGTGAGCCATAGGCGAACCCCAACAGGGTGCAGGCTGCCAAACAGTACGGGGAGACACCGCTTGGCCATTGTCTACGACAGCTACCGCCACGATCCGGCCAGCACCGGGTTGCCGCTGCTGGTTGCCGGTCATCCGGCGCGCACGGTGGCCTGGCGCGGCGCGGCGGCGGTGAGCGCCGCGCAATTTCTTGCACATGTGCAGCAGGTAGCGGCGGAGCTGCCCAGCGCGGCGGCGGCGGTGAACCTGTGCGAAGACCGCTACGCCTTCCTGGTCGCGTTCTGCGCGATCGCGCTGCGCGGCCAGGCCAACCTGCTGCCGTCCTCGCGCCAGCCGCAGGCGGTGGCCGAAGTGATGGCGGCGCATCCCGGCAGCTATGCGCTGGGCGAACTGGTGCTCGATCCGGCGCCGCCGGGCTATCGCCGCATGCCGGCGCTCGACGCACCCGCGGCGGACGGCGAGACGCCCGCCCCGCTGATCCCTGCCGAGCAGGTCGTGGCGATCGGCTACACCTCCGGCTCCACCGGCGTGCCGAAGGCCTACCCGAAGACCTGGCGCAGCTTCCACGCCAGCAACGCCGGCAACATGCGCGCGCTGCGCGCGATCGTCGGCCCGCGCTTCGACGTGGTCGCCACGGTGCCGCCGCAGCACATGTACGGCATGGAGACCTCGGTGCTGCTGCCGCTGCTGGGCGACGTCGGCGTGCATGCGGCGCGCCCGTTCTTCCCGGCCGACGTGGCCGACGCGCTGGCGCAGACCCGCGGTCCGCGCGTGCTGGTGATCACCCCGATCCACCTGCGCGCATTGATCGAATCCGGCGTCGCCTTGCCGCCCCTCGCGGCGATGGTCTCGGCCACCGCGCCGATGCCGGCGGAGCTGGCCGCTACCGCGGAACAACGCTTCGGCGCCCCGCTGCTGGAAGTGTTCGGCTCCACTGAAACCTGCGTGATCGCCTCGCGCCGCGCCGCCGCGGACGAGCCCTGGACGCTGTACGACGGCGTGCGCCTGCACCCGCAGCCGGACGGCACCCTGGTCGACGCGCCGCAACTGGCGCAGCCGATCGCCCTGGCCGACATCGTCGCCCTGCAGGACGAAGGCCGCCGCTTCCGCCTGTGCGGCCGCCATGCGGACCTGCTGGAAATCGCCGGCAAGCGCGCCTCGCTCGGCGACCTGACCCGCCGCCTGCTGGCGGTGCCGGGCGTGCGCGACGGCGTGGTGTTCCAGCTCGATGGCGACGCCATCGGCGTCAAGCGCATCGCCGCGCTGGCGGTGGCGCCGGGGCTGGACGAGCAGACCATCCTCGAGGCCCTGCGCGTTTCGATCGAACCGGTATTCCTGCCGCGCCCGCTGCGCCTGATCGACTCCCTGCCGCGCAACGAGACCGGCAAGCTGCCGCGCGCCGCGCTGATGGAGCTGATCGGCCGCTGACGGCCGCCTGCCTGCCCCTCCCGCTACAATGTCGCGCTGCGCCAGGCAGGCGCACCCCTTCGTAGCGGAGCAAGGCATGAAAGTTCTGGTCATCGGCAACGGCGGTCGCGAACACGCGCTGGCGTGGAAGCTCAAGCAGTCGCCGCGCGTCAGCGAAGTCATCGTGGCCCCCGGCAATGCCGGCACGGCGCGCGAGCGCGGCCTGCGCAACGCGGAGGTGGCGGTGACCGACCTGGACGGCCTGCTCAAGCTGGCGCGCGAGGAGAAGGTCGAGCTGACCGTGGTCGGTCCCGAGGTGCCGCTGGTGGCCGGCGTGGTCGACAAGTTCCGCGCCGCCGGCCTGCGCATCTTCGGGCCGCGCGCGATCGCCGCGCAGCTGGAAGGCTCCAAGGCCTTCGCCAAGGATTTCCTGCTCCGTCACAACATTCCCACCGCGCGCTACGCGGTGTTCACCCAGCTGGAACCGGCGCTGGCCTATGTGCGCAAGCACGGCGCGCCGATCGTGATCAAGGCCGACGGCCTGGCCGCGGGCAAGGGCGTGGTGGTGGCGCTGACCCTGTCCGACGCGGAGCTGGCGCTGCACGACATGCTCGGCGCGCACAGCTTCGGCGATGCTTCCGCGCGCGTGGTGATCGAGGAATTCCTCGACGGCGAGGAAGCCAGCTACATCGTGATGAGCGATGGCAGCCACGCGCTGCCGATGGCCAGCAGCCAGGACCACAAGCGCCGCGACGAAGGCGACCTCGGCCCCAACACCGGCGGCATGGGCGCGTATTCGCCGGCGCCGGTGGTGACGCCGGAGGTGGAGCGCCGCATCCTCAAGGAAGTGATCGAGCCGACCCTGCGCGGCATGGCCGCCGAGGGCGCCCCCTTCATCGGTTTCCTCTACGCCGGACTGATGATCGACAAGCGCGGCGCGCCGAAGGTGATCGAATTCAACGTGCGCTTCGGCGATCCGGAGACGCAGCCGATCATGCTGCGGCTGAAGTCCGACCTGGTCGAGTTGATCGAAGCCGCGCTGGACGGCGAGCTGCACCACACCGCCGCGCAGTGGGATCCGCGGCCGTCGATCGGCGTGGTGATGGCGGCCGGCGGGTATCCGGGCAAGGTTCGCAGCGGGGATGTGATTACCGGTCTTGATACGACATTCGGCAACGACGTCAAAGTGTTCCACGCCGGCACCAGGCTCGATGCGCAGGGGCAGCCCGCAACGGCCGGTGGCCGTGTGCTGACGGTGTGCGCGCTGGGCAAGGACATCGCGGCGGCGCGCGAGCAGGCGTATGCGGCGGTGTCGAAGGTGCATTTCGACGGGGCGTTCTGCCGGCGCGATATCGCGCATCGGGCGCTGCATCGCTGAACGGCACGCAGCGTAGGTTGGGGTGAGCGCAGCGAACCCCAACGTGGCGACTGCCTTGCGAGGTCCGTTGGGGTTCGCTGCGCTCACCCCAACCTACGCGGTCCCGCCGTATGAGGCGCCAGGTTTCCCGCTAGGCTATGCCGCATCGCTCCGATGCCAAGGACCCGCATGAGCCAGTTTTCCCTGCTGGGCAGCCGTCGCTTCGCGCCCTTCTTCTGGACCCAGGCGCTGGGCGCGTTCAACGACAACGCGTTCCGCAACGCCATGGTCATGCTGGTGGCGTTCCAGATGGGGCTGGACGACCACACGGTGTCGCTCTACACCAGCCTGGCGCCGGCGCTGTTCATCCTGCCGTACTTCCTGTTCTCCGCCACCGCGGGACAGCTGGCCGAGAAGTACGAGAAGACGCGCATCATCCGCTTCGTCAAGCTGTTCGAGATCGGCGCGATGCTGCTGGCGGCGGTGGGTTTCTATACCCACCACATCTCCTTGCTGCTCGCGGTGCTGTTCCTGATGGGCCTGCACTCGACGGTGTTCGGGCCGATCAAGTACGCGATCCTGCCGCAGGCGCTCAAACCGCAGGAGCTGGTCGGCGGCAACGGCCTGGTCGAGATGGGCACGCAGCTGGCCATGCTGATCGGCATGATCGCCGGCAACGCGCTGATGCTGATCGTCGGCTTCGGACCAGTGGCGGCGTCTTCGCTGACGATCCTGGTGGCGTGTATCGGCTATCTGGCCTCGCGGCAGATTCCCTCGGCGCCGGCCACCGCGCCGGATCTGCGCTTCAGCTGGAACCCGTACACCGAAACGTTGAAGGTGCTGAAGCTCACCCGCGCCGACCGCGCGGTATTCAACGCGGTGCTGGGCATTTCCTGGTTCTGGTTCTTCGGCACCGTGCTGATCTCGCAGTTGCCGAACTACACGCGCCTGAACCTGGGCGGCGACGGCTCGGTGAATACCTTGGTGCTGACGCTGTTCTCGATCGGCACCGGCATCGGTTCGCTGCTGTGCGAGCGCATGTCCGGGCGTCGCGTGGAAGTGGGCCTGGTGCCGCTGGGTGCGTTCGGCCTGACCGTGTTCGGCGTGGACCTGTACTTCGCGCGCTCCGGCCTGGCCGCCATGCACGGCCTGGACTGGACCGCCTTTCTGCACTCGCCTGGCAGCTGGCGTATCGCGCTGGATCTCACCCTGGTCGGCATGTTCGCCGGCTTCTACGTGGTGCCGCTGTTCGCCTTCGTGCAGAGCCGGGCACCGCGTGAGCAGTTGTCGCGCATCATCGCGGGCAACAACATTCTCAATGCGCTGTGGATCTGCGTCGCTTCCGGCTTCGGCCTGGGCCTGAGCGCAGCGGGGCTGACGCCGGCGCAGATCTTCCTGGCCACGGCGCTGCTCAATATCGCGGTGGCGGTGTACATCTTCACCCTGGTGCCCGAGTTCCTGATGCGCTTCATCACCTGGGTGCTGGTGAACACGCTGTATCGGGTGCGCGTGGACGGCACGCGACACATTCCCGAGGAAGGGCCGGCGCTGCTGGTGTGCAACCACGTCAGCTTCATGGACCCGCTGCTGCTGATGGCGAACCTGCGCCGGCCGGCGCGCTTCGTCATGTACTACAAGATCTTCAAGATTCCGCTGCTCAACTTCGTGTTCCGCACGGCGAAGGCGATTCCGATCGCGGGACAGAAGGAAGATCCGGAGGTGCTGCGCAAGGCCTTCGATGAGGTCGACGCGGCGCTGGCCGATGGCGAGCTGGTGTGCATCTTCCCGGAAGGTGGGCTGACCAAGGACGGCGAGGTGGCGACGTTCCGTCCCGGCGTCGCGCAGATCCTGCAGCGGCGCCCGGTGCCGGTGGTGCCGATGGCGCTGCGCGGCCTGTGGGGCAGCGTATGGAGCCGTCGCGACGACATGCTGCGGCGGGCGCGCCTGCCGCGGCGATTCCGTGCACGGGTAGAGCTGGTGGTGGGCGAGCCGGTCGCGCCGGCGGATGCGCAGTTGTCGCTGCTGGAAGAGCGGGTGCGCGTCCTGCGCGGCGACAAGGCCTGATTCAATCAAGCCAGATGGGGAGCCGGCGGCTCAGTGCAGCCAGCCGGCCACCACGATCAGCGCTACCACGCTGAGCCAGGCCAGCAGCGCGCGCAGCAGCGCGCTGCGCAGGCGACGCAGTTCGCCGAGCACGTCGGTGCGTTCCTCGGCATAGCCGTCGCCGGCTTCGATGTCCACTTCGATGTCGGCGCGCGCGGCGGCGCCGAGGAAGCCGGGACCTTCGCGCAGCCAGCTGCCGGGAATGGCCTGCCGGTGCCACTGGCGCCAGGCGCCGATCACGGCATCCCAGTGGCCGACCAGGGCCAGGGTGAACACCATCAGCTGCGCCGGCAGCCAGTCCAGGCCATGCGCGAGGCGGCGCGCCAGCGCCTGCGCTTCGCTGTCCAGGCGCAGCGACGCGTCGTGGCTCAGCGTCTGCGCCAGCCGGTACAGCAGCGCGCCGGCCGGGCCCAGCACGAAGAACCAGAACAGCACGCCGAAGCGGCGGCGCAGCGCGGCGTAGGCCACGGCTTCGCCCACGGAGACGGCATTCCAGGCGATCGGCTCGCCGTCGTCCGACAGCGCCTGCACCGCAGCCTGGCGGCTGACGCCGTCGGGCGCCTTGAGGATGGCTTCGAGATCGGCCTCGTACGCGTGCGGGCCGAAGCAATACAGCAGCACCGCCAGCGAGAACGCCAGCAGGATCAGGTCGCGCATCGGCAGCAGGCCGATCAGCCAGATCGCCAGCAGGCACAGCACCACCGGCACGATCAGCGCGAGCACGGTACGGCCGGCGCCACTGGCGTCGCCCAGCTGGGCCACCCAGCGGCGGAAGCCGCCATCGCCGCGCCAGTGCGCGAGCGCCGGCTGCAGATGCAGCAGGCCTAGGGCGATGAGGGCGGTGAGCAGGCTGACGGCCATCGGTGCGGACTCCCTTGCGTTGGCCGCATTGTAGCGAGGAGTGTGCGACAGCCGAGCGCTGCGCGGGCCGTTCTTTCTTTATACGTCGTTGGTCGTGCGCGGCGTCAGCGCGCCGGCGCGGCCCGCTGCGCGCGCGCCTGTTCGACCAGCACGTCGAGGTCC
Organism: Dyella marensis; assembly: GCF_900112865.1. GTDB lineage: Bacteria > Pseudomonadota > Gammaproteobacteria > Xanthomonadales > Rhodanobacteraceae > Dyella_D > Dyella_D marensis_A. The sequence goes on from NZ_FONH01000005.1 coordinate 35,446, forward strand.
AGGCCGGCACGCCACTGCAGCCAGTGCGCGAGCAGGTGATAGGACACGGACAGGCGCGGCGACGGCAGGAAGCTGCCGTCGTTCAAGCCGTCGACGATCTGCCGCGGGGTGAACCAGCGCGCGTCTTCCAGTTCGTCGTCGCGCAGGCGGATTGCCGGCGAGATCGCGCGGGCCATGAAGCCGACCATCAGCGAGGCCGGCAGCGGCCACGGTTGCGAGGAGTGGTAATAGACCTCGCCCACCTCGACGCCGGATTCCTCGGCGACTTCGCGGCGCACGGCGTCTTCCAGCGCCTCGCCGGGTTCGACGAAGCCGGCCAGGGTGGAATAGCGCCCCGGCGGCCAGCCGGCCTGGCGGCCGAGCAGGCAGGCGCCTTCGTGTTCCACCAGCACGATGATCGCCGCGTCGGTGCGCGGGAAATGCAGTCGGCCGCAGTCGGCGTTGGTGCATTGCGCGCGATGGCCGGAAGCGACCAGCACCAGCGGCGAACCGCAGCGCGCGCAGAATCGCGTCTCGCGCTGCCAGTGCGCCAGGCCCTTGGCGTAGGCGAACAGGCCGGCCTCGTCCGCGCTCAGGCGCAGGCCGGCGTCGCGCAGGCTGGCGCGGCGGGCGTCGAGTGTGCTGTCCAGCGCGGCGGCGCGCTCGACATCGTCCAGTGCCAGCATGAAGTGCGGGTGCCCGTCGGCGAAGCCGAGCAGGCTGGCGTCGACATCGGCGAGCAGGCGCTCGCGCTCGGCGGCGTCCAGCCAGCGCAGCGTGTCACTGCCGTTGCGCAGCCAGGTTTCGCCGAGGCCGTCCAGCAGCAGGTAACGCGCCTGCGCCGAGGCGCCCTGCTCGGCGACCCAGGCCAGCTCTTCGCGCCGCTCGGCGACGCGGTCGAGGATCAGGCTGAGGCCGGCGAAGGTGTTGGGGCGCGGCAGGGTCTTGCTGTCCATGCCCGGGAGACCTTTAGGCGGAGAAAGAGGAGCCGCAGCCGCAGGTGGTCTTGGCGTTGGGATTGCGGATCACGAACTGCGAGCCGCTGAGGCTTTCCGAGTAGTCGATCTCGGCGCCGGTGAGATATTGCAGCGAGAGCGGGTCGACCAGCAGGGTGACGCCCTCGCGCTCCAGCGCGAAATCGTCCTCGGCCTGGGCTTCGTCGAAGGTGAAGCCGTACTGGAAGCCGGAGCAGCCGCCGCCGGTGATGTACACGCGCAGCTTCAGCGAGGGATTGCCTTCTTCCTGGATCAGCTCGCGCACCTTGTGCGCGGCGGCCTCGGTGAACACCAGCGGGGCACCGGCGCTGCGGTAGTCGGGAACAGTGGGAAAGGGAACGACGGTATCCATCGCGATCACATGGGGCTGCGGCGGGCGATGCGCAAGGATACCGCGTTCGGCGCCGGCTCAGGCGGGAACCGGCTCGCCCAGCTCTTCCGGCGAGGGCAGCTCGCGCGGGGCGTCGCCGGCGCGGTGGGACATGCGGCCGTTCACCTGGGCGCCGGCGGCCATTTCCAGGGTCTTGTAGTGCACGTCGCCCTGGATGCGGGCCTGCGGCGCCAGTTCCAGGCGCTCCTCGATGTGGATGTCGCCCTGCACGTGGCCGTTGATGATGGCGTGCGGCACGCGGATGTCGCCGTGCACCTGGCCCTGCTCGCTGAGGGTGAACACCGCGTCCGGGCCTTCGCCCAGCACGGCGCCTTCGATGCGGCCGTCCAGGTGCAGCGCGCCGCTGAAGCGCAGGTCGCCCTGGATCACCGTGCCGCGGGCGATCAGGCTGGTGTCGTGGGAGGAGGAAGGAACGCTGACGCGTTCGTTGCGCTTACGGTTGAGCATGGGAATCCCCTGGTTTGGTAAGAGTGCCGCCGAGGGCATCGGTCCAGGCGACGGTTCGGTTGACCGCATCGTCGCCCGCGGGCTGCGCGCTGACGTACACGCGATTGGGGCGGAAATCCGCCGGCAGCACGATGGTGGCGTGCAGTTCCTGGAAATACTTCAGGCGAAACGGCAGGCCGTCCTTCTGCGCGGTGTCGCCGAGCGCGGGCCAGTCCAGCCGCACCACCTTGTCGGCGCGCAGGCCTTCGATGCTGACCGTGGCGGTGCCGCTGGTGTCCTCGCCGCGCTTGGCGTTCTGGGTCAGCGAGACGGTGAGGTTCCAGCCCTGCGTGCCGCTGATCGGCTGCACCCGCACGTTCTGGATGCGCAGGCCGCCGCGCTGGGCGTCGCCGCCGACCAGGCGGCCGTAGAAATCGAGGTCGGCGCGCAGGCCGCTGACTTCTTCCTCGCGCTCGGCCAGCGTGTTGCGCAGCGAATGGTTGGCGATGTCGTTGACCTGGGCGGCGCGCTGCAGGTTGGAGACCTGCTGCTTGAGGTCTTCGTTCTCGGTGCTCAGCGCCTGCAGCTGGCGGCGCTCGGAGGCCGCGGGGGTGGAGTGCCCGACCAGCAGGCCGGTGAGCACGGCCGCCAGCAGCACGCTGGCGAACCACGCCGCGCCCAGCCAGATCCGCCGACGGCGCTGGCCGGCCATGTCGTGCGGTCGCACGACGAAGCGCGGTGGTGGACGTGAAGCCATGCGGGGGCTTTCCCGGGAAAAAACACGGTATAGCCGCGCCGTGACGAGAGCGTCAAGGAACGGCCGCACGCTTCGGCGGCCGTTCCCGGTATTTCACGATAATTCCGGGACGTTTATGTCCGGATCGTGACGAATCAGCTGGACATCTTGCTCTGCAGGTAGCGCTCGGCGCCGATGTCCTTGATCAGGCCGAACTGGGTTTCCAGCCAGTCGATGTGCTCTTCCTCGTCGTGCAGGATGCCCTTGAAGATGTCGCGGCTGACGTAGTCGGCGATGCCTTCGCTGTAGGCGATCGCTTCGCGCAGGTCCTTCACCGCGGCCATCTCCAGGTCGAGGTCGCCCTGGATGCATTCGAGCACGTTCTCGCCGATGCGCAGCTTGCCCAGGTGCTGCAGGTTGGGCAGGCCTTCGAGGAACAGGATGCGCTCGATCAGGTGGTCGGCGTGCTTCATTTCCTCGATCGATTCCTTGTACTCGTGCGAGGCCAGCTCGCCGTAGCCCCAGTCCTTGAACATGCGGTAATGCAGGAAGTACTGGTTGATCGCGGTGAGCTCGTTGTAGAGCACCTTGTTGAGGAATTCGATGACCTTGGTGTCGCCCTTCATGGTGTTGTCTCCTGATCGCTGCAACTGGCGACTATACGGATCCGCGCCGGGCCATGATGGAACGCAAATAGGAATGCTTCGCTCACACGAAAGCGCCCGCGGCGAACCGCGGGCGCAAACATAACCGTGGGGACGGTATTAAGCGGTGACGACGGGCAGCTGCAGCAGCACCTGCTCGACCGCCTTGTCGAGCGTCGCGCGGGCTTCCTGCTCGCAGCAGCCGCAGCAGTCCGAGCAGCCGGTGCGGGCCTGCAGCTCGGCGAACGTGTGCACGCCATCGGCCGCGGCGCGGCGGATGTCGTGGTCGGTAACGGCGTTGCACATGCAGATGTACATGCGGCGTATGGGAACGCAAATGCGAATGATTGTCAACTGACGTGCCCGGACGACCGGAGCCGGTATTCAGGCCGCCTGGCAGCCCGGTCCGCCGCCGGGGCGCTCGGCCTCGTCCTGCCGCGGCAGGTTGCCGAGCTGGATGCTCAGCAGGGTCTCGACCAGGGGGGCGAACTGGCGCAGCGCCCGCTCGTAGACCTGGCGCTTGAAATTGACCACGTGATTGGCCGGATACCAGAAATCCACCCAGCGCCAGTGGTCGAACTCGGGTTTCTCACAGCCGTCGAGACAGAAGGCCTCCTCGCTGCCGACCAGGCGCAGCAGGAACCACACCTGCTTCTGGCCGATGCACATGGGGCGCTGGTGGTGCCGGATATAGCGGTTGGGCAGCTTGTAGCGCAGCCAGCCGCGGGTGGCGCCGATCACTTCGACGTCGGCGGGGGCCAGGCCGGTTTCCTCGGCCAGTTCGCGATACATGGCCTCCAGCGGGGTTTCGTCGCTGCGCATGCCGCCCTGGGGGAACTGCCAGCCATCACGATTGACGCGGCGCGCCCAGAACAGGCGGCCGTCTGTATTCAGCAGCACGATGCCCACATTCGGACGGTAGCCATCGACGTCGATCATGTCTTCTCCTAGGTCAGGCGCTTGCCTTGATGCCGGCAACACCTTGTTCCCGCGACCGATTCAACCACGCCCCGGAAGCACCGGCAAGCCGAGGCCGAACACCGGAGACTTGAACCCATGGCTAAGGCCGACTAAACTTTCGCGCCCTCGCCCTGGTGCTTCCGCGCCCGCCGGGCGAAGACCTTACCGTGGCTAGGTAGCTCAGATGGTTAGAGCGCGGCACTCATAATGCTGAGGTCGGCGGTTCGATCCCGCCTCTAGCCACCATTCATTCCTTCGCCGACAGCGGCGAACGGCCAGGAACCGCGCCAGGCGCGGTTTTTTTGTGCCCGCGATCGGCGTCAGCACATACGCATGACAAGCGCTTTGCGCCGGCCGGGCAGATCCCATGGGGATATCCCTATCTAGGGTTCGACCTAGCTGGTCGCTGCCGGGCGCCCGCGGATACTTCAGCGCACGGCCCGGGGGCTATGGCAGGACGGAGAAGGAGTTCCTGTCTGCACGGGGCGAGGCCATCAAGCGTCGAGGGGCGCGCCGGATGAGCCACTCATTCCCTTACCCATGATGCAGAGGAATCGCCATGTCGCTCGACCTCAATTTCAACTCGGTTGCCAATCTTGCCCTGAATGCGACCTCCGCCTCGCTCAGCGGTGGCTCGTCCCTGCTGCTCCGTTCGGCCGCGCGCCAGATCGCCGGCGAGGCGTTCACCAATGTGATCAACCAGCAGTTCGGCCCGGGTACCGGCACCTTCGCCAGCGATGCGTTCAAGGCGTCGTTCTCCAGCAACAGCAGCGCCTCGCTCGACGGCTGGGATGCCAGCTCGCTGTCGCAGGCGACCAACGACGTGATCAATGCCGCCAATCACCAGGGTGCGAACGGTGCCTACACCGGCGACGCCGATCGCTTCCGCAGCGACCTGCAGGATGCGATGACCAAGGACATCCAGAGCGTCATCAACAACGAGTCGCTGATGCGCACGCTCAAGAGCAGCTCCGACAAGGACGCCGACGGCGCCGGCGAGAGCTGGCTGGTGGCGATCGCCAAGGCGATGGGCAAGATGCTCGGCCAGCAGGCGCAGCACCTGGTCGACCTGACCGACCAGATGTCGCAGCACACCGGCAAGGACGATGCGCAGGTGTTCCAGCAGCTCAATGCCGAGTTCTCCGCGCAGTCGCAGATGTTCGGCATCCTGTCGAACTCCTTCAGCAACTCGATCAAGACCATCGGCGACGGCCTGACCACGCTGGCCCGCAAGAACTGAGGCGGCGGCTGCACCGGTTGTTCACGCGCGGGGGCTACCATGCCCCCGCGCTGTTTTTCGTGGGAGCCATCCGATGAAACGCTCACTGCTCGCGACCTTGCTGCTGCTCCTGGCGGGCACGGCGCAGGCGCAATACGACGCCGGCGCCACCGTGGGCATGGGCCAGGGCATGGTGCTCAACAATTCGGTGATCGGCTCCAACGTGATGGGCGATGTGATCCTGCAGCAGGGACGCTCGTCCGAACGGACGGCGCATCGCGGCGCCGCCGGTCCCGCAAGCGCGGCCGATCTCGCGGCACTGCAGTTCCGGCCTTCCTCCGAAGTGAGCGCGCAGGTGCTCGACCGCATCGCCCGGCAGTTCGGCGGCCACCAGCCGGATACCTACCGCCAGGCGCTGGCGCGCGACGACATGCTGGCGAAGTTCGACACGCTGCTGCGGCAGTACGGCTACGACAGCCACAACGTGGCGGATGCCTTCACCGCGTACCTGGTGCTGTCCTGGGAAGTGGTGAACAACGGCAGCATCGCGCAGAACCGCGCCGGCATCGACGCCGTCCGCCGCAACATGCAGCGGGCGCTGGCGCGCAATCCGCGCTTCGTCGCCATGCCCGATGCGCAGAAGCAGGAGATGGCCGAGACCTTCGGTTATCTGGCGATGATCGCCTCGGCCACGCGCAGCGAACTGCAGCGCAAGGGCGATCCGGCCAGCCTGGCCCGGCTGCAGGACGGCGTGAACGGCACCGCGCGGAAAATGGGCGTCGACCTGCGCGGCATCAAGCTGACGCCGCAAGGTTTCGTCGCGCTGTGATGCGCAGCCCTGGGGAAAGCCCCAGCTAGCTTGAACGCGCGCCGCGCGCCAGAGTCCCGAAAGATTCCACGGGGGCGCGGCCATGAGCGACACGGCGGAACGGCAAGTCACGGCGCGCTCCGCGGCGCCGGCCGTCGGCGTGGAAATCGCCCGCAGCCGCCGCATCCGCCTGCGCCAGCTCAGCTATGGCGATATTCCCTGGCTCAGCCGTCTATACGCCCAGCCGCAGGCACGCATGCTGCAGCTGGACGATTGCCCGACGCGCTTTTTCGAAGTGGCCGCGCTGGTGGCCTGGGTCAACCAGGTCTATGCGAAGCATCGCGGCCTAGGCATCTGGCGCGCCGATGTGGTCGGCGGCGAATTCCTCGGCACTTTCTCGCTCATGCCGCTCGAAGCGACCGCCGAGGTGGAGATCAGTGCGCGCCTCACGGCCGAGGCATGGGGCCGCTGGTATGTGATCGAAGGCGGCCGGCTGCTGTGCCGGCATGCCTTCGTAACGCTTGGCCTGCCGAGGTTGGCGGCGCATGCGCACCCCGACAACGAAGCGGCGGCGCGCGTACTCGAGCGGCTCGGCTTCCGCGAAACAGCGTCTTGCACGTATGCCGGCAAGGCGGCCCGCCGCTTCGAACTTGCCGCGGCCGAATGGGTCGCCGCAGAGGCGGCACCGGCCCGGGCCTGAGCGCTCAAAGCCGATGCACGATCCACCCCGGCGGCACCGGCGTGCTCGGCGCATCGCCGCGCAACGCGGCGCGCACCACCTCGTCGGGCGTGCTTTCCGGCTTGCGCCAGCGCTGCGCCAGGCGGCTGAGGATGTCGCGCGTATCGCGGGTGTAGGTGCCTTCCAGTTCGCCGCCGGCGTCGGAGCCGAGCTTGCCGGCGTAGAGCTCGCGCAGTTCCGGATTCAGGTCGAACAGCGCCAGCAGCTTGCGCACCGCATCGGCGTACAGCGCTTCCTCCAGCATCGGGCGCTGCGTCTGCTGGCAATGCCACACGGTGAGGTATTCGATCGGGCCGAGCAGGCGGCGGCGCGTGAGCGAACTCATGCCGTCGCCGCTGGAGCCACCCCAGGCGCTCAACGGCCCGCTCGGCAGGTCCATGCGCCGCGCGGCGGCCGCCAGCAGATCGGCCACCAGCTGCTTTGCCGCCGAGTCCTCGCTCTCGGCCACGATCAGCAGGACTTTCAGGAAGACCGGATAGGCCTCGTCGCCGAGCTGGCGCACCAGGCGCTTGGCCAAGGCAAGGCGCATCTCGACGGAAGGCTCATGCTGTAGCGCGCCGATCAGCCGCCGCGTGGTTTCCAGCAGCGGTGCAGCGAGAGGTTGCAGCTGGGCGCTCATGCGGGCGCTCGCGTGCCCGGCTCAGCCGAGCGGGGCCAGGATGTGGCTGACGACCTGGTCCAGTTGCGCGCCGCCGCCCGGCGGCGCCGCACCGGTACCGCCCAGCAGGCGCTCCGCCGCGCTGGTGCCGGCCCACACGTCCAGGCCCAGCAGCTGGCTGCCGTGGCTTGCCGGCAGGCGCTGCGCCAGTCCCTGGGCCGCCAGCGCATGCAGGGCGCCGACATCGAGGGACGGCGCGAGCGGACGCGACTGGACTTCGGGAAGGTTCATGGCACCTGGAGGTATGGATTCGATGCGTGACATCAGTCTAGGTCTCGCTTGGGCGCTGAATCAGCTGGGGTAATCCCTAGGTGGCCGTCGGCCGCAAGCCTGTCCACACTGGCGCCCCGGTCACGGTGAAGGCCCAACGTCAGGCCGTAGCATCGGTTGACCGCAACGCGCGCGAGCGGACTCATGGCCGGGCAGAACAAGGACAGCGGTGACCGCACCGAAAAACCGACGCCCAAGCGCTTGCGCGACGCCCGCAAGGAAGGCGACGTCCACAAGAGCCGCGAGCTGACCAGCACGGTCCTGGTGCTCGCCTGGCTGTTGATGGTGATGCTGGGCATGCCGCTGATCCGCGCTCGTCTCGCCGGATTGTTCGATACCACCCTGGCGGGCCTCAATCAGCCATTTGGCCAGGCGCTGCACACGGTGGGACTGGCCACGCTGGAAGCTTTCCTGTGGCTCACCCTGCCCTTCCTGCTGGGCGCCGTGGCGGTGGGCGTGATGGTGGAATTCCTGCAGGTAGGGCCGGTATTCGCGCCCAAGAAGCTCAAACCCGACGCCAGTCGGCTCAATCCCGCCGAAGGCATCAAGCGGCTGTTCTCGCAGGAGAACCTGGTCGAGGTGATCAAGGCCATCGCCAAGAGCGGCCTGCTGATCGGCCTGTTTGCCTGGGTGCTGTTCGCCCTGATCGGCCAGTTCGCGCTGCTGCCGCAGGCACCGCCGGAGATGCTGGGCGAGGCGCATTGGGTTGCGGTGAAGCGCCTGGCCACCGGCGTGATCTTCGTATTCTTTTTCGTCTCGGTGCTCGATGCGTTCTACCAGCGCTACGCCTTCACCAGGAAGATGAAAATGAGCCGCCGCGACATCAAGCAGGAGCTCAAGGACAACGAAGGCGACCCGATGGTGAAAGGCCGCCGCCGCCAGCTGCACCAGGAGTGGGCGCAGCAGAACACGCTGGCCGGCGTGCGCAGCGCCAGCGTGGTGGTGACCAATCCCACGCACCTGGCGATCGCCATCCGCTACCAGCAGGGCGAGGACGACCTGCCGGTGATCGTGGCCAAGGGCGAGGACCACGAAGCCGCGCTGATCCGCCAGGCCGCCGAGGAAGCCGGCGTGCCGATCATGCGCAACGTCATGCTGGCGCGCGGCCTGTACGAGAAAGTGGAAGTGGACGAATTCCTGCCGTCCGATTTCTTCGAGGCGGTGGCCGAGCTGTTGCGCTGGGCCGAATCGATCCGCGATTCGCGCGATGGAAAATAGGCCAGTGGAAATAGGCCAATGGAAAATAGGCTTGAACAGGTGACTACAGGATCGACTGCAGCACCTTGAGCAAACCGCGGTTCTCGTACAGCTTGCGCATCACCACTTCGACCATCGCGCCCAGCGCCAGCAGCAGCACCCAGGTCGACATCCATGCCTTGATCGGCATCGCCAGCGCGAACACATTGAGCTGCTGCGCGTAGCGGTTGACCAGGCCCAGCGCGATATCCACCAGCGACATCACCACCAGCGCCGGCGCCGACAGCACCAGCACGGCAGTCATCAGATAATTGAACTGGCCGATGAAGAAATCCATGCCGCCGGCCTTCAGCGGCGGCAGCACGCTGGCCACCGGCCACAGCGCGTAGCTGGACATCAGCAGGTCCAGGAACACGGTGAACGCACCGCTGACCATGAACAGCCACGTCGCCACCTGCATCAGGAATACGCTGGTCAGCGTGCTCTGCTGGCCGGCGATCGGGTCCATGTCCATCGACATCGACGAGCCGGCCTTGGTGTCGATCACCGCGCCGGCCGCGCCCAGCGCCCAGAACACCAGGCCGAAGCAGAAGCCGATCAACAGGCCCAGGAAGACTTCCTTGCCCAGCACCGCGATCCAGTTGGCGCCGGTCATCACCGTCATGCTCGGGCTGGCCGCAGCGGCGAGCGGATAGGCCAGGATCGCCAGGCTCACGTAGAAGCTGTTGCGCACCAGCGCCGGCACCGTCTCCGAGCTCATCAGCGGCAGCACCAGGAAAGCCGCGACGATGCGCGGCAAGGTCAGCGCCACGCCGGTGAGCTGGTCGCCCAGGTACTGCACGGAAAACGCATCGGTCATGGCGCGCTCAATGCAGCATGCCGGGGAAGCCGCTGAACAGGCGGTCGGCGAACTTGAACAGCGTGCCGCCCAGCATCGCTGCGGTACCGAGCAGCGCCACCACCACCACCACGAATTTCACCGCGTAGGGAAAGGTCTGCTCCTGGATCTGCGTGGCCGCCTGCAGGAAGGCCACCAGCAGGCCGGCGATCGCCGCGGCGAGGATCGGCGGCGCGGACAGCACCAGCACCAGCCACAGGGCTTCGCGGGCAAGCTGGATTTCCTGATCGAACATGCCCGCCTCCTATTGGTAGGTCATCACCAGGCCATGGATCAGCTTGGCCCAGCCGCTGAGCAGCACGAACAGCAACAGCTTGAACGGCAGCGACACCATGGTCGGCGACAGCATCATCATGCCCATCGCCAACAGGATGTTGGACACCACCAGGTCGATCACCAGGAACGGCAGGAAGATCAGGAAGCCGATCTGGAAGGCCTGGGTCAGCTCGCTCACCGTGAACGCCGGCACGATCACCAGGTAATCCTCGTTAGTGATGTCGGCCTGGCGATCCGGCGGCAGCAGGCGCTTGGCGCTGGCCAGGAAGAAGCCGCGCTCGCCTTCGTTGCTGTGCTTGATCAGGAAGCGCCGCAGCGGCTCCTTGCCGGACTGCACCAGCTGGCCGAGCTTTTCCATGGTCATCGGCCCCGGCGCCTGCGTGCTCATCTGCGTCTGCACGTCGCGGTAGCTGTCGCCGATCACCGGATTCATCACGTAGATCGACAGGATGATCGCCAGGCCGTTGATCACCACGTTCGGCGGCACCTGCTGCAGTCCCAGCGCGTTGCGCAGCAGGCTCAGCACCACCACGATCTTGGTGAACGAAGTGACCATCACCGCGACGAACGGCGCCATCGCCAGCGCCACCACCATGGTGATGACCAGCGCCGGCGAGAAGCTGTTGAAATCCATGCTCAGTCCTTTTGCGCAATGCGTACGCCCAGCCAGTCGCCCAGCCGCACCACCGTGCCTTCGCCGTAGCGCCGGCCGCCGAGCATGATCCCGACGGTGGCGCCGACCAGCGCACCGTCGACCTGGAGCAGGCTGCCGGGGCGCAGCTGGCCCAGGTCGTCCAGGCCCATGCTCAGCCGGGTCAGCAGGAACAGCGGACGCGCCGTCTCGCCGCCCGCCGTCAGCAGGGGGCGCTGCGAGATCTGCCATTCGCCTTGGCGGCGCTGCACGGGCCAGCCTTCGGGCAGGCCGAAAATGTGGCGCGCGCTTTCGTCGTCCGGCTGCAGGCGCGCCTCGAAGTCCGCTTCCTGGCCGATCACCAGCACGTCGCCGGGCGCGAGTGCGGCGGCGGCCGCGGCGTCCAGCACATGGCCCGGCACGACCAGGCGCAACGACAGTGAGCTGACATCGCCGATCAGCGCGGGCCGCGCCGGATCCTGCCGCCATTCGGAACGTGCGGCGAGCATGCGCAGGTCCGCTTCGCCGAAGCCGACCCAGCCGCCGCTGCTGCCGCCGTCGTGTTCCTGCCAGAGCAGGTTCAGCCAGAGCTTGTCGCGCTCGCCGCCGATCGGCAGGAAGGCGGCGGGCAGCAGCTCTTGTCCGAGCAGTGCGCCCAGCGCCGCGACCATGGCTTCGTGCGCGAGCGACCACGCCAGCAGGCGCGCCTCGCCGTCGTAGTCCTGCCAGCGCGCGTCGCCCAGCGGGCTTTCGCCGTGCTCCTGCTCCAGCGCGAGCCAGCACGAGCCGCCGGCATGATCCAGGCGCACGCACGGCAAGCCGGCGGCATGGCGCTGGCCGCGACCGGCCAGCAGGGTGAGTACGCCGACGGCATCCGCCTGCGCCAATACGTTGCCGCGCGACAGCAGCGCACGGGCGGCGGCGAGCAGGCCCTCGCCGGGCGGGAGCATGGCCGGGACGGCCTCGATGGCGACCATGCTCAAGCCTGGCCCAGCACGGCGCGGGTCAGCTCGACCACGTTGTGCGCACCGAGCTTGGCCATCAGGTTGGCGCGGTGCAGCTCGACGGTCTTGGGGCTGATCTTCAGATCGTCGGCGATCACTTTGTTGAGCTTGCCGCTCATGATCCCGTCCAGCACTTGCCGCTCGCGCCGGGTCAGGTTGGCCAGCGCGCCGGAGGCCGCCTGCGGTGCGTGCGCGGACAGCGCCGACTGGATCGCCTCGATCAGCAGCGGCGCATCGAACGGCTTCTCGATGAAATTGGCGGCGCCATGGCGCATCGCATCCACCGCCAGCGGCACGTCGCCATGGCCGGTGACGAAGATCAGCGGCAGCGCGAGGCCGCGATGGGCCAGTTCGCTCTGCAGCTCCAGCCCGCTCATGCCGGGCATGCGGATGTCGCTCACCACGCAGCTGCGCGCCGGCGGCGGGTGGCGGGTGATTTCCTTCAGCAGGGCTTCGGCGCTGGGAAAGGCCTGCACCTCGAAGCCGGTCTGCTCGAGGATCCACACACAGGAGTCGCGGAACTCCTGGTGGTCGTCGACCAGGTAGATGCGGGTGCCATGATGGGCGGATGTCATGCAGCGTTCCCTCGTGGCACGGTGAACGCCATGGCGCAGCCGCCGTGCCCTTCCGGGTTCGGTTCGGCGAACAGGCGTCCCTCGTGGTACTCGACGATCGAGCGGCAGATGGCCAGGCCGATCCCCAGTCCGTCGGGCTTGGTGGTGTACAGCGGCGTGAACAGCCGCTGCATGTCGGCGGCGCCGAGGCCGCAGCCCTGGTCGACCACGCGGATCTCCACCATGCCGTCGTAGTCCACCCGCGCGGTGACGCGGATGCCGCGGCGCGCGGGCGGCGTTTCGCGCATCGCCTCGATCGCGTTCTTGATCAGGTTGAGCAGTACCTGCTCGATCATCACGCGGTCGGCGAAGACCGGCGGCAGGTCGGCCGGCAGCGCGTCCACGATGGCGACCTGGAACTGCTCGGCCTCCAGTCGCAGCAGCTCGATCACGCCGTGCACCAGTGCGTGCGCATCCAGGTTCTGCCGGTGCGGCTCGCGGCTGCGCACGAATTCGCGGATGCTGCCGATGATCTGCGCGGCGCGCTCGGCCTGGCGCTTGGCCAGGCGGATGCCCTGCAGCAGGTGGCCGGATTCCGGCGCCTCGCCGGCCAGCTGCTCGCAGCCGCTCAGGTAATTCACCGCCGCGGCCAGCGGCTGGTTGAGTTCATGCGCCAGCGTGGTAGCCATCTCGCCCACGCTCATCATGCGCGAGGTGGACAGCAGCTGCTCGTGCTGCGCCTGGTGGCGGCGCAACAGGTCGATGCACTCGCTGATATTGGTGATGAACAGCGCCTCGGCCGGCGCGCCAGTGCGCGGCGGGCTGTTCTCGATGCGGTACCAGCGCCGCGTCTGCGCGGCGTAGTAGATCGGCTTGCCGCCCTGGCCGCCGGTGCGCTCGAACGCGGCGTCGAACTGTTCGCGCGAGGGTGCGGCGTCGAACTGGGGGAATTCCTGGCGGAAGGCCTCGTTGTGCGCCAGGGCGGTGCCGTCGCGTCGGTCGAACGCGATGCAGGGCCACGGAACCGCGTCGATCCATGCATATCCCTGTGCTGCGTCGACGGCCGCGTTCCGTGCGGGCGTCGGCTTGCGGTGAATCCGGGTCACAGGCATCGTGACGATCCTTGATCGAGCAGGTGTGTCGCGCGTTCGCCCCCCATGACGAATGACACAGTGGCCAGGTTTATTTGTCTTTTTTGGAATGGGAATAATGCCATGAAGAGATTACTTAGCAACGTCATGGCCGGATTAACTTGGCCGTCCGTCGCATTGGCCGCCGATAGCCCCGAGGGCGGCAGCCTCTGGTTAGGCCTTTTATTACCGTTGATAGCGGTCTGCGCGGCCCTGCTGGCATGGCTGTGGTGGCTGCGCAAGGGCCAGACGCTGCGCGGCCCCGGCGGGCCGCTCAAAGTGGTGCAGGCCGTGGCTGTAGGCGCCCGCGAGCGCGTAGTGGTGGTGGATGCGGCCGAGCGCCGGCTGGTGCTGGGGGTGACCGCGCAGCGGGTGGAGCTGATCGCCGAATTACGGCGTGATGACAATGCGAAATAGCGTGATCAATATCACGCAAATAGCGTGATTGAAGCGTTGGTTTGGATTATCTCCCGGGTGTGAATTTCATTTTCACGAAAGTGAATCATAAAACCTAGGGTTTTCCCTAGGTACCGATTTTCAGGGGCGCTGTGTAGGTTGCCACTTCACCGAGCGCCGACAGGGGGCGTCAGGCTGAAGCGGATCGCGCCTTCATGTGCGCGGCGTCATCGGCAACGGCAGTGGGAAAGGGCGTTTCCATTCGCTCAATGGACGAGTGTGTCCGGTTGCCGGAGTGGTGTGCGTGGTCAGCGTGGCGAGACCTACAAGGTGGCAAGTCGCCGGTGTTCGCGTCGCGATGAGCGGCGCCGATCGCGCGATGCGCCGCACGCGGATGCGCCATGGCGCTTGAAGCGATCTTCTCGCGGCTGGCGCCCGGCGCCGGCGGTTCGCGCAGCTATAGCGACCTGGTGCTGGTCGCCGGCGTGGTGGCGATCATCGGCCTGATGATCCTGCCGCTGCCGATGGTGGCGATCGACGCCCTGGTGGCGCTCAACATGCTCATAGGCGTCGGCCTGCTGCTGATCGCCATCTATATCCCCACGCCCGTCGCCTTCTCCAGCTTCCCCAGCGTGCTGCTGCTGACCACGCTGTTCCGCCTGGCGCTGTCGATCGCCATCACCCGCTCGATCCTGCTCAATGCCGATGGCGGCCACATCATCGACACCTTCGGCAACATGGTGGTGGGCGGCAACCTGATCGTGGGCCTGGTGGTGTTCCTGATCATCACGGTGGTGCAGTTCATCGTGGTGGCCAAGGGCGCCGAGCGCGTCGCCGAAGTCGCCGCGCGCTTCTCGCTGGACGCCATGCCCGGCAAGCAGCTGTCGATCGACTCGGACCTGCGCTCGGGCCTGCTCGAGAAGGACGAGGCGCGCCGCCGCCGCCGCCTGCTGGAGATCGAAAGCCAGCTGCACGGCTCGCTCGACGGCGCCATGAAATTCGTCAAGGGCGACGCCATCGCCGGCATCGTGATCATCGTGATCAACCTGCTCGGCGGCCTGGGTGTGGGCGTGATGATGCACGACATGAGCGTGGGCGACGCCGTGCATACCTATAGCGTGCTCACCATCGGCGACGGCCTGGTCGCGCAGATCCCGGCCCTGCTCGCCTCGATCTCCGCCGGCCTGATCGTCACCCGCACCGCGGGCGACGAGGAGGACCGCAACCTCGGCGCGATCATCGCGCGCCAGATCTCCGGCGAGCCGCGGGTGACCATGATCATCGGCTGCATCGCGCTGGGCATGATGCTGGTGCCGGGCTTTCCGATCGTGGTGTTCCTGCCGCTGGGCGTGATCCTGGTCGGCATCGCCTCCTGGCGCATGCGCGAGCGCGTGGGCTTCCTGCGCCGCCTGTTCAAGGTGCCGGAAAGCCAGGCCGAGCTGCTGCCGCCGGATGTCGCCGACAGCGACGTGCTGCTGCCCTCGGCGCCGCTGCTGCTGGAAGTGCACATGACCGCGCTGCAGGCGCTGGGCAGCAACCAGGTGCGCAACCTGCTGCGCCAGGTGGTGGGCGGCCTGCGCGAGGACTACGGCGTGCCGCTGCCCAAGCCGGCCTTGCGCGCCGGCCTGCAGCTGCCCGAACAGGGCTACGCGCTGTATGCCTACGGCGTGCGCATCGCGCACGGCGCACTGCGTCCGGGCCAGCTGTTCCTGCCCGGTCGCGCCGCATTGCCGCCGGCGCCTTCGGCAGAGACCGGGGCGCTGGCGCCGGAAGGCGTGAGCGGCTTCCCCGGCCGCTGGATCCCGCGCGACGGTGCGCGCCAGGCCCAGGCCCAGGCGCTGGATGCGCAGCAGGTGCTGCACGAACACATCCGCATGGCGCTGGAGCGGCATTTGTCGCTGTTCGTCGGCATCCAGGAAACCTCCAATCTCTCCAACGGCCTCAGCCGCGACTACCCCGACCTGGTGCGCGAGATGCTGCGCGTGGTGTCGCCGCAGCGCGTGGCCGAAGTGCTCAAGCGCCTGGTCGAGGAACGCGTGCCGATCCGCCAGCTGCGCGACGTGTTCGAAGCGATCACCGACGCCGCCAGCCGCGAGAAGGACATCGTGCTGGTGGCCGAATACGTGCGCATGGCACTGCGCCGCCACCTCAGCTACCGCTACGCCGACGACAACCACGTGCTGCGCGTGCTGGTCGCGCGCCCGGAGCTGGAAGAGCGCCTGCGCCGCTCGGTCCACACCGGCCCGGCCGGCACCCAGCTGGCGGTGGAGCCGGACCTGGCCGCGCGCCTGCTGGCGCAGATCGGCGAACACGCACGCGGCGAGCACGGCAGCGCGATGGTGCTGCTCAGCTCGATGGACGTGCGCCGCCACCTGCGCAAGCTCACCGAGGCCGAGTACGCCGACATCCCGGTGCTTTCGTATCAGGAACTGGTACCCGACCTGCGTCTGGTGCCGGTGGGACAACTGGCCGTCTGACGGCCGCGACATTCTAAGGCCAAGGAATCCGTGACGATGGGTGATGACAGGGGCAGGAAGATGGGCATGAGCACCCGGCGGGCGCTGGCCTGCGTGGCCGTGCTCGGCCTGATGCTGTACGCCGCGCTGGCGCAGGCGGCCGCGATACCGTTCAAGAAAAGCACCACTGAGATCCAGACCGACAAGACGCTGCGCGAGATCCTGCCGGACTTCTTCCACGACCAGGGCCTGGAAGTGGTGCTGAGCCCGCAGGTCGCCGCGCGCAACGGCACCATCAACGGCGCCTTCAAGGGGACTTATGCCCAGGTGTGGCGCCGCATCGCCGACACCAACGGCCTGCTGGCGTACTGGGACGGCTCGGCCGTCTACGTCTATCTCGATGCGGAGCGCGTCACCGACTACACCAGCGTGCCGCTGCCGCTGGAGCCGCAGTTCGTCTCGGCCATGGGCAGCGTGAACTGGGCCGACGCCGCTACCGGCAACGTGTGGAAGATGGAGCCGAGCACCGGCCTGGTCAGCATCACCGGCACCAAGCGCTTCGTCGAGCAGGTCAAGCAGATGTCGCTGACCATCGCCGGCCTGGGCCAGCACGAGACCACGCGCTTCAAGTTCTACCCGCTGAAGTACGCCTGGGCCTCGGACACCAGCATGAACCTGGGCAACCGCCAGGTGACCGTGCCGGGCGTGGCCAGCGTGCTGCGTGCGCTGGTCAGCGACCAGGCCAGCTACGGCCAGTTCAACGGCGCCAGCGAGCGGCTGGCCTCCGCGCGCCAGCGCGGCCTGCGTGGCCAGGGCCTGGCCGGCCAGGGGCAACAGCCGCCGCCGCCGCTGGGCAACTACACGGTGCCGCCGCAGCAGGACGACGACGGCCTCGCTCCGCCGGCAGCCCAGCTGGCGCCGACCGCGCAGCGCGGCGGCGTGGAAGCGATCGCCGGCAGCGGCGACACGCGCATCGTCGCCGACAGCTTCCGCAACGCGATCATCGTGCGCGACACGCCCGACCGCCTGCCGATGTACGACGAGCTGATCCGCCAGCTCGACGTGGCGCCGCAGATGGTGGAGATCGAAGCCACCATCATCGACGTCAACAAGACCAAGGCGCGCCAGCTCGGCATCAACTGGTTCTACCGCAACCACCGCACCACGGTGGGTTTCCTCAGCGGCAACCAGACGACGGCCGACGCGCTCTACAACAAGGGTCTGCTGCTGGCCGCGCTGGGCCTGGGCGATACCAGCGGCCTGCCGCCGCTGTTCAACAACGGTTTCCAGATCGGCACCATCCTGGGCAATCCCGCCAAGTTCGTGGCGAACATCAATGCGCTGGAGGACGACGGCGTCGCCCACGTGGTCACCCGCCCGCAGGTAATCACCATGAACGACGCCGAGGCGGTGATCCAGAGCAACCAGTCGGTCTACGTGCCGGTGTCCGGCGCCTACAACTCCGATCTCTACAACGTCACCGCCGGCACCACGCTGCGCGTGACGCCGCACCTGGTGATGGAAGACGGCACGCCGCGCATCCGCATGATGGTGCAGATCGAGGACGGCAACATCACCTATTCGGCCAAGGATGCGCAGGACATCTCCTATCCGATCGTCAGCCAGAACGCGGTCAACACGCAGGCGGTGATCCAGGACGGCCAGGGCCTGCTGCTCGGCGGCCTGGTGCAGGACCAGTCGCAGAACAACGAGCACAAGATTCCGTTGCTCGGCGACATCCCGCTGCTGGGTTACCTGTTCAAGACCGTGCAGAAGCAGCGCGCGCATACCGAGCGCCTGTTCCTGATCACGCCGCGCCTGGTGATGCTCAACCACATCAACGGCCAGCAGACGCCCAGCTCGCCGCAGGTGAGCATGGAAAGCCAGGAGCAGCTGGACAAGCAGGAAGCCGACCGCAACGCCTGGTGGAACCACAAGAAGAGCCAGGTCACGCAGCCGGCGCCGTTGCCGGTGATCGTGCAGCAACCGCCGCAGGCGGCACCGGCTCCCACGCCCCAGAAGCGTCCCCCGGAGTAATGCCATGAGCGCCCTGCCCGCCACCCGCCAACGCCCCAGCCAGCCGCCCAAGGTGCAGCTGGCCTTGCGTGTGTTCAGCGGGCTGCATGCGGGTGCGGAGATGCGCCTGCCGCCGCGGGGCATCCTGATGATCGGGCAGGCCGACGACTGCGATCTGATCCTCAACGACGCCGGCATCGCCAATCACCATTGCGTGCTGACCGTGGTCGGCGACCAGGTGCTGCTGCGCGCGATGGACGGCGAAGTGGAAACCCACGACGGCCGCATCGCGATCGGCGAGAACGTCAGCCTGGAGCACTTCGCCCTGGTGCGCCTGGGTGAGGTGCAGTTCGCGGTCGGCCCGCATTGGAGCGAGCGCTGGCAAAGCCTGGGCGACGTCGGCGACGACACGCTGCCCGCGCTCACCGACCGCCAGCTGGCCGGCCGCCGCCGCGGCGTGCTGGCGCTGGCCGGCCTGCTGCTGGCGGTAGCGGCGCTGGTGCTGGCCGGCAGCTGGAAGGTCACCCATCCGGCGGTGGCGGTGCGTGCGACGAGCATGTCCGACCAGCTCGAGCGCGCGCGCGCGATCCTCAACGGATTGTCGCTGCGCCACGTCAGCGCCCTCGCCGGCGAAGGCGGTCACGTGGTGCTGCGCGGGCTGGTGGGCAATGCAGCGCAGCTGCCGCAGCTCAAGCGCAAGCTGTCCGACGCGGGGCTGACCACCGAGCTGACCGTGCGCGACTGGCCCAGCGTGGCCAAGCAGGTCACCGACATCTTCGCCATGCACGGTTACACCGTGCAGACCCAGCTGCTCGACCAGGGTGGCATCGAAGTCGTCGGCCACTTCGGCGACATCGCCAAGGCGGAGAAGGTCAAGAAGGACGTGCTCGGCTCGACCGACATGCAGGATCTCAATGCCGATGCCCTCGGCCTGGCCCTGGCGCTGAAGAACTACGACGAACACGCGCCGGAACCGGTCAAGCCCGATCCGGGCAAGCGCATCCGCCACATCGTGGGCGGGCGCGAGCCGTACCTCGTGACGCGCGACGAGTCGCGCTACTACGTGGGCAACAAGCTGCCGCAGGGCGGCGTGTTCCTTGCCGTCAGCGCGGAGGGAAGCATCCTCCTGCGCATGCCGGACAACCGCTACATGCAATTGGACAAGGCCGACGACTACCAGACCCCGCAGCCGCTCGACGAAGCGGCGGCGACGGTACTGCTGCCGCCGGCCGTGCCGGAATCCGCGGCCTCCGCCGCGGCTCCGGCACCGGAGACGCCCGTCGTCCCGGCCAGGCAGGTCGTCGCCATCGGGGCGAAGACCCAGCAGGCCGCCGGCGGACATTGAGGCGAGCAGTGTCACCACCAGGAGACGAACATGAGCAGCAATAACCCCATCAACGGCAGCGGCACCCAGTTCCCCACCATCAACAACACCATCGCCGGCGGTTCGGCCGCCGCGGGCCGTTCGGCCAGCGACGAGCAGTCCAAAAGCTGGTTCGAAGCCATGGCCAAGGCCTGGGGCAATGCGCTGGACCACCAGGCGTCGAAGGTCACCGATCTCTCCGCCCAGGTGAGCGAGAACGGTTCGGACCAGCCTTCGGTGATGACCCAGCTGACCGCGGAGAGCCTGAAGATGCAGTTCCTCTCCACCAATGCCGCCACCTCGAACAACGCGGTCGGCCAGGCGCTGGAAACCCTCGGCCGCAAGCAGTAATCGCACCTGGTGCCAGGAGGCATGACCATGAACGTGGATCCCACCCAGCTGGTCAACGTCGGCCAGTTCGCGCCGACGGAACCGAAGGTGGCTACGCCGGCGCACGCCGACGACGTGGCCAAGTTCCGCCAGTCCTTCGCCGACGCCGCGCCCGCCAATGCGGTGCAGGCCGGGCAGGTGACGCCGGTGCCGCACGAGATGTCGCCGGAGTTCAAGGCGGTGCTCAACCAGTTCGACTCGCTCAATGGCCGCGCCAATGAGCTGGGGCGTTTGTCGGAAGCGATGAAGGCGAACGGGCGCGATCTCTCGCCCAGCCAGGTGATCGACATGACCCTGAAGTGCCACGAGCTGGTGTTCCAGGCGGAGCTGACCAGCAATGTCGCCAACCGCAGTTCGGAAGGCGTGCAGCAATTGTTCCGCCAGCAGTCCTGAGGTGTTACGGCGATGACCAAGCGTTTCGCAACCCTTGTCCTGCGGCTGGCGGCCCTGGCCTGCGTGCTGGGGCTGCTCGCCGGCTGCAGCCGCGACGTGCTGTACGCCAAGCTGGACGAGCAGCAGGCCAACGAAGTGGTGGCGGCGCTGATCAACGCCGGCCTGGATGCGCAGAAGGAACCGGGCGAGCGCGGCGAGGGCTGGCGGGTGATGCTCGATCGCCGCGACATGCCCGCCGCGGTGGCGGTGCTGCGCGACGCCGGCCTGCCGCACCAGGGCATCGCCAACATCGCGCAGATCTACAAGAAGGACGGTTTCGTGTCCTCGCCGCTGGAGGACAAGCAGCGCTTCGTCTACGCGCGCGAGCAGCAGCTGGGCAATACGCTGCGGCAGTTCGACGGCGTGGTGGATGCGTACGTGTACCTGTCCATTCCGGAGAAGAGTCCGATCGAGGACAAGCCGGTGAGCGGCTCGGCCTCGGTGGTGATCATCGCCCGGCCCAATGCCGGCATCGAGAGCCGCGCGCCGGACATCAAGGCCGCGGTGATGACCGGTACCGAGGGACTGACCGATCCCAGCCGCGTCACCGTGCAGTTCTTCCAGCGCACGCCCAGCGAGATACCGGTGCAGCCGGCGCGCTCGGGCGTGATGCGCGGCGACGTTGCCTCGCTGCTGCTGGTCGGCCTGGCCGCGCTGGCGGTGCTGCTGGCCGGCCTGCTGCTATGGCGCAATCGCGGCGCGCTGATGGGCCACCCGTCGCGCGGAGTGATGCGGCGCGAGGCTCCGGGTGAGCGCTGAGCGCGCCATTCGCCGCTTCCAGGCGCGGACCGTGCTGGACGGTTTGCATCCGGCGCGCTGCCTGGCGTTGCCGGCGCCGCTGCTGGAGCGGGCGCGTGGCTCCGCGCTGGGTCGCCGGCAGCTGGCGCGCGCCGCGCTGCGCGCGCAGCCGCGCGTGTTCGCGCCCGACCAGGAGCGCTGGGCGGCATGGGCGGACGAGGAACCCTGGCTGCTCTGGCCGCAGGCCGAGCTGGATGCATTCACGCGCGAACTCGGCGCCATCGCGCTGGGTCCCGTGGTGCGCGTGACGGTGGAACGCGCTGACGTGCTGTTCCTGCGCGAGGCGCTGGGCCTGGAGCACTGGCGGCGCGCGCAGTCCGCCGATGCCTGGCGCGGTCCCGCGCCCGAGGCGGTGCGCAACATGGGCCGCGCGCTGGTCCAGCGCTGCGAGCGCGACGCCGCCGCCTTGCGCGAGGCCGTGTACGAGCGCGGCAAGATCGAATTCCTAGGTCATGCCGGCCGCCGCGACCCGCGGCTGGCCGAACGCCTGGCCCTGGCCTACGCCAGCGCGCCGGCCTTGCCTTGCGCGAAGGAAGCCTGGCTGCCGGCCGCCACGGTGCCGGCGCTGCTCGCCGCCTTGCTGGCGCCGCCGCCCGATGTCGAAGCGCCCGCCGAACAGAGCCACGCCGAATGAACGCCCAGGCCATGTTCGTCGACCGCGACCGCTTCCAGCTGCTGCTGGACGGCGGCGTGATTCCCGCAGCGGCCTGGACGCCGCTGCAGGAGGCGCAGCGCATCCTGGACGAGGCCAATGCGATCCTGCGCCAGGCGCAGGAAGAGGTGGAGCAGATTCGCGCGCAGGCCAAGTTCGAAGGCCTGGTGGAAGGCCGCGAGCGCGGCCTGCGCGATTGCGCGCGTGCGCTGGAGGCGCTGGTGGTGGCGCGCGCCGCCGCCACGGTGGAACTGCGCCGGCGCTCCAGCGAGATCGCTATCGCCGTGGTGCGGCATATCGCGCCGGCGATCGGCGCCGAGCGCCTGGTCGCCTCGCTGGTGGCCGAAGCGATGCAGAAGCTGGTGTTCGAGCCGCACCTGTTGGTGCGCGTGCACCCGGACGTGGCCGAGCAGGCGCGCGCCGAAGTGGCCGCGCTGGGCGCGGCGGCGGCGCCGGATACCGAGATCATCGGCGACCCGGAACTGGACCGCTTCGACTGCATCATCGAATCGGCCGGCGGCATGGTGCGCGCCGGCTTCAACGAACAGCTCGAGCAGGCGCGGGTGATCCTGGCCGCCGCCGAGCAGAACGGAGCGGCGCCATGAGCGTGTCGCCGTCCGACGCCGCGCCCGAGGTCATGGCCGTGCCGGCCGACGACCCGCTGCTGCGCGCGCTGAGCCGGCGCGACACGCTGCAGCGCGTCGGCCGCGTGGCCGAGGCCTACGGCACCCTGGTGCGCGCCACCGGCGTGCGCGCGGCGATCGGCGAGCTGTGCCTGCTGGAACAACCCGACAACGATTTCAGCCTGCCGGCGGAAGTGGTGGGCGTTTCGCAGCACCAGACGCTGCTGACCCCGCTCGGCCCGCTCGAAGGCATTTCCACCGCCACCACGGTGACCGCGACCGGCAAGCAGGCCACCGCGCCGGCCGGCATGAGCCTGCTCGGCCGGGTGATCGACGCGCATGGCGATCCGCTGGACGGCCTGGGTCCGCTGGAGCAGGTGGAGCGCGTGCCGCTGTATGCGCCGTCGCCCAATCCGCTCAGCCGCCAGGTGATCGACCAGGCCATGCCCACCGGCGTGCGCGCGATCGACGCCGCGCTCACCATCGGCCGCGGCCAGCGCACCGGCATCTTCGCCGTCGCCGGCGGCGGCAAGAGCACCCTGCTCGGCATGCTGGCGCGCAATGCGCAGGCCGATGTCAACGTGATCGTGCTGGTGGGCGAGCGCGGCCGCGAGGTGGGCGAATTCCTGCACGACAGCCTGGGCGAAGAAGGCCTCAAGCGCAGCGTCGTGGTGGTCGCCACCTCCGACCGGCCGGCGCTGGAGCGCAGCCGCGTGGCCTGGCTGGGCACGGCGATCGCCGAATACTTCCGCGATCGCGGCATGAACGTGCTGCTGATGATGGACTCGATCACCCGCTTCGCCCGCGCGCTGCGCGACGTCGGCCTGGCGATGGGCGAGCCGCCGTCGCGGCGCGGCTTCACGCCGTCGGTGTTCTCCGCGCTGCCGCGCCTGTTCGAGCGCGCCGGCACCAATGACAAGGGCGCGATCACCGCGTTCTACACCGTGCTGATGGAAGACGAGGACGGCAGCGATCCGATCGCCGAGGAAGTGCGCTCGATCCTGGATGGCCATATCTACCTGTCGCGCCGCCTGGCGCAGGCGGGGCATTACCCGGCCATCGACGTGCTGGCCAGCGCCAGCCGCCTGATGCCGCGCGTGACCGGCAGCGCGCACCAGCGTGCCGCCTCGCTGTTGCGCCGCTACGTGGCCAAGTACCGCGACATCGAAATGCTGTTGCAGCTGGGCGAGTACAAACCCGGCGGTGACGCCGACGCCGACACGGCGATCGCGCGCATCGACGCCATCAACCAACTGTTGCGCCAGGGCACGCATGAGGCGGCCGATTTCGCCGGCACGCGCGCGCGCCTGACGGGAGTGTGCACATGAGCGCGAGCAAATTCCCCCTGGAACCGCTGCGCACCGTGCGCGGCATCCGCCTGCATGCGCTGGAGACGGAGCTCAAGCAGTGCCGCGAGCGCCAGCACATCGCCGACGAAGAGCGCATGGCCGCGGACGAGCGCCTGCAGCAGGCCAGCTTCGCGCGGCAGGATTTCGCCGACCGCAGCTGGGCCGGCATGTTCGCCGACGGTGCGCCCACCGCGCTGGCGATCGATCGCTACGAACGGCATCTGCAACTGCTCGATCACCAGATCGCGCTGTGCCGCGCTGAGCTGGAGGAGCGCGAGATCGCCTGCGCGCAGGCGCAGGCCGCGCTGGACCGCGCTGCCGCCGCATGGCGCCAGGCACGCGGCAAGCTCGATGCCGTCGACGAGATGAAACAGGGCTGGCTGCGCGAGATGCGCGGCCGCATCGAATGGAGCGAGGAACAGAGCCTGGAAGAACTGTTCCTGCAGCGCGCACCGACGCACTGAGGTCCTTATGCGCAACGATGCCACCACGACCACGCGCACCACGCCGCCAGCGCCGCATACGCATATCCAGCGCGCCAAGGACGAAGCGCCGCGCGGCCGCGAAGAGATCCAGCGCTTCCGCAAGCTGATGGACGGCAAGGGCCAGGACGCACAGGACAGCGGTGAGACCGCCACCGGTCCGCAGGGGCTGGCTGCCAGCGAGCAGGAGAAGGCGCTGCGCGACCTGCTGCAACGCCAGCTCGACGCCTCGGCCGGCAAGGCCACGGCGCTGCCGCCGCGTGACGGCGAGCGCGACAGCGATACCTCGTCCGACAGCGGCGGCCAGCAGGATGGACAGGCGCTGGCCACGGCCGGCGCGCAGGCCTGGCAGCAGGCGCAGCAGATCGTGATGCAAGGCGCGCAGCAGGCCGCGCCAGTAGCGCAGAGCGCGCTCGCGCCGGCGCTGGCCGAACTGATCGAGCGCCATGTGAAGCAGCTGCTGGTGCCCGAATCGCGCAGCTCCGCGCAGTCGCGCGAAATCATGATCACGCTGAAGGATGGCGTGCTGCCCGGCACCGAGCTGTGGCTGAGCCGCACCGACAAGGGTTGGAAGCTGCGTGCCGATACGCGTTCGCCGGATGCCTACCGCCAGTTGCTCGAAGGTGCGCCGCAGCTGATCGAGCGTTTTGCCAACCGGCACCTGGGCGAACTCGAGATCGATCCTGAATTGCTCGGCTGAGGTGACGGATGAAAGGCATCGACGGCATCCTCAAGGGCGATCCGATCCTGCAGCTGCTGGGCGGCAATCGCGGCGGGCAAGGCAATGCCAACGGCCATGTGCAGCTGAGCTTCCCGATGTCGCCCGGCGACACCGTGAGCACCATCGCCGGCAAGCTCGGCCTGCCGCTGGACAGCCTGCTGCAGGTCAATCCGGGCATGAGCGCGAACACGCCCTTGTCGGCCGGGCTGACCGTGCAGCTGCCGGTATCCAGCCTCGGCGACCTCAATGGCAACTGGGCCAGTCGCGGCAACGGCAACGTCGACAACAACGCTGGTAACCAGGGCCATGAGCTGCCGCTGCTGCCCGACCTGGCCGATGCATTGCGCGGCAGCGCGCGGCTCGATGGCATCCAGTTGGGCGTGACGCTTTCCACCAGCGCGAACCTGCAGTCCGTGCCGCTGATCGCCGCCGGCGCGCTCAACAGCGCCGACCTGGCCGCGCAGGCCGGGCGCAACCCGCTGGCGGGCTGGCCTGGCGGCACCGCGCCGGGGAGCGCGCCGGTGAACTCTGTGCAGGGGGCGGATCGCAGTGGCGTGGTGGCCACCGGCGTGCCGGCTTCCGCGCTGGGCGCCGCGCGCGCCGACCATGTGGTGCTCAGCTTTGCCCAGGCCGCTGGCGCGATGGCGCAGGCGGCGATGAACCAGCAGCGTGGCAACGAGTCCGTGCCGCCACCGCCGCCGATGCCCTGGCTGGACGGCGCACGGCCGGCCCTGGTGGCCGCCCCGGCGGCCTGGCAGGCGATGCCGCAGGGCACGCCGCCGGCCGGCTGGAGCGTGGCCGCGGCGGCGGTCGATGGCAATGAAGCCAAGCTGCAGATCATGGCCTTGCTGATGGCCCAGCTCGGCCAGGCCGCTGCCGGCGGCGCGGCGGCGAATGTGCAGACGCCCGGCTTCGTCGATCCGCAGGCGGTTGCCGCGCAGGCCGCGGCGATGCGCGCCGGGCGCAATATCGATCTGGGCTCCGGCCGCAGCCTGCAGTTCACCCTGGTGCAGGACCGCATGCGCCGCGTCGGCGCGGTCGGCGAGGAAGAAGGCGCCGCCGCCGGTCGCCGCCCTGGCGAGGCCGCCGTGAAGTCGACGCGCGAGCGCCGCGCCGAGAGCGAGGAATCCGAGGAGAGCCGCGACCGCCGCGAGCAGGACCGCCGCCGCCGCGCCGCCGAGGCCGCCCTGCGCCGCCGCCGGCGCAAGCTCAGCACGCGCTGCCGCGTGCACCGCGGACCGCGCCTGCCGTTGCGCGAACCGGGCCGCGGACGCTATCCGCAGGCAGTGGACTGGGCGGAATTCCGCGGGCGCCTGCCGCCACGGTATCTGTGGGGCAGCGCGCCAGACGCGTAGGCCCCCCGGTAGGTTGGAGTGAGCGCAGCGAACCCCAACGTGTCGTTTGCCGTGCACCGTCCGTTGGGGTTCGCTGCGCTCACCCCAACCTACGTCGCGCTTATTGCACGCCCTGCTCCACCGCCACCCCGTGCTGCCGCAGCCACTGATGCACCTGCTCGTGCTGCGCGCGCGCGCTGGCGTTGAGGCCGCCCGCGGGAAGGATGTTGAAGTAGGTCTGGAACGTCGCCCCCTGCTGGTTGCGCCGGGTGGCGTCTGCGCCCGTTTCGAGCAGGCGCAGCACGCAATGCGTGCGATGCACCTTGGCGGCGACATGCAGCGGCGTGTTGCCCAGGCGGTCGGCGCGGTTCGGGTCGGCGTGGTGCGCCAGCAACAGATCGAACGCGTCGTCGCCGGGATTCATCAGCGCGGCATCCAGCGGCGGCGCCTCGGTGATGCCATGCGGCGCGTTGGGATCGGCGCCATGGTCGAGCAAGACGCGCAGATAGCTCGGATCGCTCGCCATCGCGGCCAGATGCAGCACGGTCGCGCCGCCCACGCCGGGCCGCGACGGATCGGCGCCGGCGCGCAGCAGGGTTTCCATGGCGCGGCGGTCCTTGTGCAGCAGCGCCCATTCCAGCGGCGTCACGCCGCGCTCGCCCTGTGCGTTGAGATCGGCGCCTTCCCTGCCCAGGGTACGCACGCGTTCTTCGTCGCCGCGCGCGGCGGCATCGACCACCGCGACGACACGCGCGTCGGCGAATACCTTGCTTGCATCCGTGTCGCTCATGGCCTCTCTTCCCGCGACGGTGCCGGCGAGCGCGACGCTCGCCAGCAGGCACCAGGCGGCGAGCCTGGTGCGATGGACCTGCATCATGCCGGGTTCTCCGGTATCGGCACAGCGCCGAAAACCGCCCGAGTACAGCACGGGCGGCGTCACGGTTTCATGGTGAGCGAGTCAGGAGGATCGGTTCAAGAAGACCACGGATGGTCTTTCTGCAGTGCGGCGAGCACCGCATCGTCATCGTGCAGTTCGACGGAGTGTTTCGCTACGTCGATCTTGTACTTCGCCTCCAGCACCTCGGCCTTGCCGGTGAGCCAGTCGTACCAGTGGATGTCCGGCTTGGCGACCGGATCCGGGTCGTTCAGCGCGATCTTGTGGCCGACCGCATCGGGCAAGGGCGAGTGTTCCTGCACGGTGGTGAGGATTTCGCCGTTCACCGCGTAGCGGCGGATCAGGCCGTCTTCGGCCTGCTGTTTCAGCGCGGCGGGATCGCCCTCGGGAATCAGACGGCGGATCGTCTCGTCGTTCAAGCCGGCGGCGTTGAAGGTGACGCCGGCGGCATCCGTCGCCAACGAGGCGATAGAAGCGAGCCCGCCGCCCAGCGAATGGCCGGTGATCGCCAGGCTGTTGCCGAACGCCGCCTTGGCCTCGGTGGCCAGCGCCACCGCCTGGTTGTACTGCGCGGCGGAAATGCCTAAGCCCTGCTCGGCGTTGTTGAGCCAGTCCTGGATGTCGTTGGAGCCGGCGAAGGCCAGCACGTGGTCGCCGTTCTTGTCCTGGTAGATGGCGGCGCGGAAGCCGGTGCCGGGATCTTCCAGCGACGCCGGATCGATGCCGGCCTGGGCGAGCTGATCGCCGGTCAGGCGGGTCCAGCCGCCGACGCCCTGGCTGTGCGGGTCGTAGACGTCCTGGGCGATCTGCGCGAGCTGCAGGTCGATCGCCTTGGCATCGGTGCCGCGTACCTGCGCGTCGAAGTTCGGCGCCGCGTTGGCTGCGGCGCCGAACATGGAACGGGTGAGGCTCGCCAGCTGCGGATTGAACGCGAGCTGCGGCTGCGAGACATGCGCATCGGGATGCGCGGCGCTGTTGGCCGCGGCTTGCGCCGCAGCGTCCTGGCGATCTACCGGCAGCGCCGCGCTGCTGCGTTGGGACTGCAGTTCCAGGTACATCGCTCCACCTCCCTTGGTGACGCATCGGACCATAGCGCTGCCGCTTGAGCGGCGATCAGTAGGGCGGTCCCTAGCTGGGGTTTTCCCTAGGTCATTTGGACGTCTATCTAGGGACATACCTAGCTGGGGAAAGTCCCAATGGGAGAGTCCGTTGTCACGGTGCTGCAATTCGGCGGTCGCCCATCTTCCCAAGCGAAAGAGGCCTTCCATGACCGCAGTCAGCGCCGTGCGCTCCTCCCCGGCCTTCGCCGCCAGCGAGGATGCATCGAACACCTACTCTGTGCAGCACGGCGATTCGCTGTCAGCCATCGCGAAGCGCTTCGGCGTCTCGCTCGCCGCGCTGGAAGCGGCCAATCCGCAGATCGCCAATCCGAACCGGATCTATCCCGGCGACAGCATCCATCTGCCCGCCGGCGCCAGCGATGGCGGCAGCAAGCCTGCGGCGCCCGCCTCGACGGGTGGCGCGCAACCGGCGGCCGGCAAGGCCGGCCCGGCCTCCGGCTTCAGCATCAGCCAGAACGGCGTGCAGATGATCGAGGGTTTCGAGGGCTACAGCGCGAGTGCGTATCCCGATCCGGGCACCGGCGGCGCGCCGTGGACCATCGGCTACGGCCATACCAAGGGCGTGCAGCCGGGGCAGACCATCACCCGCGCGCAGGCCGAGCAGTTCCTCAAAGAGGACCTGGCCTGGGCGCAGGACGCGGTGCGCCGCAACGTGCACGTGCCGATCAGTCAGAACCAGTTCGATGCGCTGGTGAGCCTGACCTACAACCTCGGCGCGAACGGTTATCCGGGCCTGCTGGCTAAGCTCAATGCCGGCGACTACAAGGGCGCGCAGGCGATGTTCGGCGAGTACGTGCATGCCGGCGGCCATGTGCTGCAGGGGCTGGTGAACCGGCGCGCGAAGGAGGCGGCCTTGTTCGGCAGCGATGCGCCGAGCGGCGGCAATCCGCCGTCGCCGCCATCGCCGCCGGCTCCCCCGGGCGGTTCGCGCAACTACACCGTGCAGCCGGGCGATACGCTGTCGGCGATCGCGGCGCGGCAGGGTGTGTCTTTGAAGGCGCTGGAAGCGGCCAATCCGCAGATCCGCGACTTCAACCACATCTATCCCGGGCAGGTGATCCATCTGCCGGGCGGTGGCGGCAGTGCGGCGTCGGGCGGAAGCTATACGGTGAAGTCCGGCGACACGATGTCGGGCATTGCCGCGCGGCATGGCGTGTCGTTGTCGGCGCTGCTGGCGGCCAATCCGCAGATTTCCAATCCGAATCGCATCTATCCGGGACAGGTCATCCACCTGCCCGGCGGCAGCAATGCCAGCAAGGCGCCGGCGGGCCACGACTACACCGTGCGTTCCGGCGACACCATGTCGAGCATCGCCTCGCGCAACGGCGTCTCGCTGGCCGCGCTGGAGCGCGCCAATCCGCAGATTTCCAATCCCAACCGCATCTATCCCGGGCAGGTCGTACACATCCCTGGCGCGGGCGGCACGCAAGGCACCGGCGGCACGCAGGGTACGGGCGGCGTGAACGGCAGCAGCGGCGCCAGCGGCAGCAAGGCGGTGGATATCGCCAGGCAGTTCGTCGGGCGCAACGCTTCGGAGTTGAAGCGCAGCGGGGCCTTGCCGATGAATCCCAACGTGCCCTCGGACGTGTGCTGCGCGAATTTCGTCTCCGCAGTGCTGCAGAAGGCGGGGCTGTTGGATAAGCACACCGACCTGGTGTCGGGTTCCAGCCGCACGGGGCAGGGCGCCGCCGGTTCGATCGGCCGCATCCTCAAGGATCGCGGCTGGAAAGTGGTCGACGCCGCGCACGCCAAGCCGGGCGACGTGTGCATCCTCAACAACGGCGGCCATGTCGAGCTGGTCGCCAGCAACAAGGGCGGCAACATCCAGCTGATCGGTTCGAACAACACCAACAGCGACGGCACGCAGCGGGTCGGCTACGGCCACCCTTACGGCGGTGCGTGGTACCTCACGCCCCCTTGAGGCTGCGGCCAAGCGGGGGAGGGCGAAGGGCGGCCGCAGGGTCGCCCTTCGCCTTTCTGCGCGGATGGATCAGTCGGCGAAGAGCGCGGCGGGCGCGCCGTAGGTCTGCGCCCAGGCGGCCCAGGCCGGATCGGTGGGGCCGATCGCCTCGGCCCTGATCGTCCAGTGGCCCGCCTTGCGTTCCAGCAGGGCGGCGTAGACGCGCGACAGGGCGCCGTGGCTGGCCGCTTCCTCGAACTCGGTGCCGGCGAAATCCACGGGCTTGCCGCCGGCGCCCTGCAGGTGTGCACGCAGGAAGGCCCAGTCGTCGGCGATGCGGAGGCTATCGACGGCGAACAGCACCGGCTGGTGCAGCCGGTGCTCCAGCGGCGCGCGGGCGGCATCGAGCAGGGCCTTGCGTTCGGGGCTGCCGGCGTCCGGCGTGCTGGCGGCTTGGGCGATGGCGTTCATGGCGGTCAGGCTCAGCAGCAGGGTGGCGAGGAGGCGCATGAGGGAGGCTCGTGCCTGGTCCGGGCGAGTATGCCGCCGCGCGCGGCGGCGCCGGACCTGGGGCTTTCCCCAGTGCGCGCGGGGCGAGGCGCTAGAATGTCGCGATGCATATCTTCAAGCTCTTTCACCTCGAAGCCGCCCACCGCCTGCCCAACGTGCCGCCGGGGCACAAGTGCGCGCGCCTGCACGGGCATTCCTTCCGCGTGGAAATCCACGTCGCCGGCGAGCCGGACCCGCACCAGGGCTGGGTGATGGACTTCGCCGACGTCAAGGCGGCCTTCGCCCCGCTGTACGACCAGCTCGACCACCATTACCTCAACGACATCGAAGGCCTGGAAAACCCCACCAGCGAGAACCTCGCGCGCTGGATATTCCGTCGCCTGGAGCCGCGCCTGCCGGGGCTGGACAAAGTGGTGGTGCACGAGACCTGCACCTCCGGCGCCAGCTGCAGCCGTGACAGCTTTTGACGCGTCGCGCCAATTCATCGATCTGTCATAGATGATTGTTGCAAAAATATTTTTCTGCGAAATTTCACTTCTTCACAAAAAATATATTGCGCCGCACAAAAGGGCTTGTTAGGCTTTGCCGCACTACCCCTATTCCCGCCGAGGGAGCAAAGCCATGACCCAGCAACTGAATGCCCAGGTGTTCGCCTACGCCAAGCAGCTGACCGACAACGCCTTCAAGGCCCAGTCGGTGGCCCTGAAGGGCCTGGAGAAGATCGCCGAGCTGCAGTTCCAGGCGCTCGAGAAGCAGTCCCAGGTGGCCTCGGACTACATCGCCGGTGCGCTCGAGACCCGCGACATCGAAGGCCTGCGCACCCTGTGGGAAAAGGGCAGCGCGCTGAGCCGCGAGAACGCCGAGCGCGCCGTGGCCGTGACCCAGGAAATCATCGCCGTGACGCAGAAGACCGCCGAGTCGCTGACCGCGCTGGCGCAGGAGCAGCAGCAGGCCGCCAACGACGCCGTGTCGGCCCCGGTCGCCGCGGTGAAGAAAGCCGCCGCCGCGAAGTAATCGCTTCAACGTCGCTCCCTCCCTCGGCGACGTCCCCAAGGCCGGACTGGTTCACCAGTCCGGCCTTTTTCTTGCCCGCGGCATGGACGCTTTGCACACGCCGCGATCGGCAAAGTGACCGATCGGGCACGAAAGTGCGGCATATCACGGGAACGCGGCTTGTCCGTCTAAATGCCCCGCTGATATACTTTTTAAGATTGGACCGTGGCCCGCAGCTGGATCGGTGCCGCCTAGTGCGAAGCCGCGCGGGGACCTCACGTGCTCAACAGTCTTGCCTCCGGACGTCGTCTCGCGCTGCGCATCGTCATGCTGCAGCTCGTCGCGGCGGCGATCGTGGGCCTCGCCTTCCTGACGCAGGGCATCCGCGACGCGATCGCGGGCGCTGCGGGCGCCGCACTGGTGGCGCTGGGTACCGCGCTGCTGGCAGCGCGCACCTTCGCAGGACTGGGCGGGGGCGGCATGACCATGGGCCGGATGGTTTCAGGCATGGTCCTGAAATGGATCGCGATCGCTGGAGGGCTGATCGTGATCCTGGGTCAATACAAACTGCCGCCACTGGCCGCTATCACGGGGCTGGTGGCTGCGTACGCAATAAATCTGCTGGCGTTCCGATTCAAGGGCTGAGACATGGCAAGCGAGCCTCAGGGCGGTTTAACCGAATACATCCAGCACCACCTGCACCACAACGTGGTGAGCCTGGGTGACAGCGCCTTCATGAAGCTCCACCTCGATTCCATCGTGGTGGCCTTCGTGCTCGGCGCGCTGTTCTGCCTGTGGTTCTGGCTGAAGGCCCGCAAGGCCACCTCCGGCGTGCCGTCCAAGGGGCAGGCCTTCGTCGAGCTGATCGTCGAGTTCGTCGATACGCAGGTGAAGGACACCTTCCACGGCGACCGCCGCACGGTGACCCCGCTGGCGCTGTCGATCTTCATGTGGGTGACCTTCCTCAACGCGATGGACCTGCTGCCGCTGGACGCGCCGGCCTTCGCGGTCACCACCGCCGCCGGTGCCGAAGCCGCGCATCACACCTTCTTCCGCTGGGTGCCGACCGCCGACATCAACACCACCGTGGGCCTGGCCCTGGCGGTGTTCTTCATCGTGCTGGGCCACGGCATGAAGGCCAAGGGCACGCTGGGTTTCGGCAAGGAACTGGTCACCGCGCCGTTCCATGCGCACAACCCGGTGGTGGTCGCGATCCTGGTGCCGTTCAACCTGGCGCTCAACATCATCGAATACCTGTCTAAGCCGGTGTCGCTCGCGATGCGACTCTTCGGCAACATGTACGGCGGCGAGCTGGTGTTCATGCTGATCGCCGGCCTGTTCGCGGGCTGGCTCAGCTTCCTGCCGGGCGTGCTGTTCAATACCGCCTGGGGGATCTTCCACATCCTGATCATCCTGCTGCAGGCGTTCATTTTCATGATGCTGACCATCGTCTACATCGCGACGGCGCGTGAGCACCATTGATCCTTAGGTTCCATCCGGTTTCGTTTTTCAATTCCGCTTCGCTCTAACCACTCTTAGAAAGATTCACAGGAGAACTCCATGAACCTCGTCGAACTCATTGCTCACGTGCAGGGCCTTACCGCCATCGCCATCGGCGTCATCATCGGCCTCGGCGCGCTGGGCGCTTGCTTGGGCATCGCCATCATGGGCTCCAAGTTCCTTGAGTCGGCCGCCCGCCAGCCGGAGCTGGTGCCGCTGCTGCAGGGCCGCATGTTCCTGCTGGCCGGCCTGATCGACGCGGCGTTCATCATCGGCCTGGCCGTGGCGCTGCTGTTCGCGTTCTCGAACCCGCTCATCGCCGCCCTGAAGACCGCCACCGGCGGTTGATCGGCGCGATAACAGTCGCCGCAGCGCAAGCGCTGCGGCGATCGGCGGTTTAACGCGTTACCGGAGTATTTGGAAAGCTCATGAATATCAATCTGACTTTCCTGGGCCAGATGGTCTCGTTCGCCATCCTGGTCTGGTTCACCACCAAGTTCATCTGGCCGCAGCTCAACGCGGCGATCGAAGAGCGCCAGAAGAAGGTCGCCGACGGCTTGGCCGCCGCCGAGAAGGCGCGCGCCGAGCTGAAGGACGCCGACGCCAAGGTCGCCACCGAGATCAAGCAGGCGCGCCAGCAGGCCGCCGAGATCATCGAGCGCGCCCAGCAGCAGGCCAACCAGATCGTGGACAAGGCCCGCGAGGACGCGGTCGCCGAGACCGCGCGCCTGAAGGCCCAGGCCGGCGAAGAGATCGCCAGCATGCAGCAGCGCGCCCGTGAGGAGCTGCGCGGCTGGGTCGGCCGTCTCGCCGTGCAGGGTGCGGAGAAGATCGTGCAGCGCGAAGTCGACGCTTCGGCCCACAAGGCCCTGCTCGACCAGCTCGTCGCCGAGATCTAAGCCATGGCGCAGGCAATCACTCTCGCCCGTCCGTATGCCCGCGCCGCCTTCGAGCTGGCGCGCGCGTCCGGCGCGCTGGGCGCCTGGTCGCAGGCGCTGGCCTTCGCCGCCGCGGTGGCCAAGGACGCGCGCGTGGCCGCGCTCGGCAACGATCCGCGCGTGCTGCCTTCGCAGCTGGTCGCGCTGCACCTGCCGCAGGGCATGGATGCGCAGGCGCCGTTCGCCAACTTCCTGGCCGAACTGGCTGAGCATCGCCGCATGGCGCTGCTGCCGGAAGTGGCCGAGCTGTTCGAGCAGTACAAGCGCGAAGCCGAGTCGCAGCTGCTGGTGAAGGTGACCAGCGCGATGGCTCTGGATGCCGCGCAGGCCGAGCAGCTGAAGGCCTCGCTCAAGCGCCGCTTCAAGCGCGACATCGAACTGGAGACCCAGGTCGACGCCTCGCTGCTCGGCGGCGTGGTGATCGATACCGGCAGCGAAGTGATCGACGGCTCCGTACGCGGCCGCCTGGCGCGCCTTTCCGGCGCGCTGACGGCCTGAGTACGCGTAGAGCCAACCCGGCCTGGCCGCGTCGCCGCGACGCAGGCCTGGCTCTCGAGTCAAGCGAATTCAAAAAAATCCCAGGATAACGACCATGTCCAGCACCACCTTGAACCCGTCCGAGATCAGCGAACTGATCAAGACCCGCATCGAGCAGTTCAAGCTCGGCGCGGAAGCCCGCAACGAGGGCACGATCATCAGCGTGTCCGACGGCATCGTGCGCATCCACGGCCTGGCCGACGTGATGCAGGGCGAAATGATCGAGCTGCCGGGCAATGCGTTCGCCCTGGCGCTGAACCTCGAGCGCGACTCGGTCGGCGCGGTGGTGCTGGGCGAGTACCAGCACCTGCGCGAAGGCGACACCGCCAAGACCACCGGCCGCATCCTCGAAGTGCCGGTCGGCCCGGAGCTGCTCGGCCGCGTGGTCGACTCGCTGGGCGCGCCGATCGACGGCAAGGGCCCGCTCAACGCCAAGCTCAGCTCGCCGATCGAGAAGGTCGCGCCGGGCGTGATCTGGCGCAAGTCGGTCGACCAGCCGGTGCAGACCGGCTACAAGTCGGTCGACTCGATGATCCCGATCGGCCGCGGCCAGCGCGAGCTGATCATCGGCGACCGCCAGACCGGCAAGACCGCGCTGGCCATCGACGCGATCATCAACCAGAAAGATTCCGGCATTAAGTGCATCTACGTCGCCATCGGCCAGAAGCGCTCGTCGATCGCCAACGTGGTGCGCAAGCTCGAAGAGAACGGCGCGCTGGCCAACACTATCGTGGTGGTCGCCTCGGCCTCCGAGTCGGCCGCGCTGCAGTACATCGCGCCGTACGCCGGCTGCGCCATGGGCGAGTACTTCCGCGACCGCGGCGAAGACGCGCTGATCATCTATGACGATCTGTCCAAGCAGGCCGTGGCCTACCGCCAGATCTCGCTGCTGCTGAAGCGCCCGCCGGGCCGCGAAGCCTACCCGGGCGACGTGTTCTATCTCCACTCGCGTCTGCTCGAGCGCGCCGCGCGCGTGTCGGAGGAATACGTCGAGAAGTTCACCAACGGCGAAGTGAAGGGCAAGACCGGCTCGCTGACCGCGCTGCCGATCATCGAGACCCAGGCCGGCGACGTGTCCGCCTTCGTGCCGACCAACGTGATCTCGATCACCGACGGCCAGATCTTCCTGGAGACCGACCTGTTCAACGCCGGCATCCGTCCGGCCGTGAACGCCGGTATCTCGGTGTCGCGCGTGGGCGGTTCGGCGCAAACCAAGATCGTCAAGAAGCTGTCCGGCGGCGTGAAGCTGGCCCTGGCGCAGTTCCGCGAGCTGGCTGCGTTCGCGCAGTTCGCCTCGGACCTGGACCCGGCCACCCGCGCCCAGCTGGACCGCGGCCAGCGCGTGACCGAGCTGATGAAGCAGAAGCAGTACGCGCCGCTGTCGATCGCCGAGCTGGCGCTGTCGGTGTACGCCGCCGAGAAGGGTTATCTCGATGACCTGGCGGTCGACAAAGTGCTGCCGTTCGAGAAGGGCCTGCATGCGTTCTTCCACCAGAACCAGGGCGAGCTGATGAAGAAGATCGTCGCCACCGGTGACTGGAACAACGACATCGAGGCCACCTTCAAGTCGGGCCTGGACGAGTACAAGAAGACCGGTAGCTGGTAAGCAGGTCACGGGAGCGGCGCCGCCGCTCCCATTGCCCGTACCCGGGCGAGCACAGCGAGCGAGAAAGAGATGGCAGGCGGACGCGAAATCAAATCCAAGATCAAGAGCACGCAGAACATGCGCAAGGTGACGCGCGCGCTCGAAATGGTCTCGGCCTCGAAGATCCGCAAGGCGCAGGATCTGATGAAGGCCTCGCGCCCCTATGCGCGCCAGATGCGCAAGGTGATCGCGCACGTCGCCCAGGCCAGCACCGACTTCAGCCATCCGTTCCTGGTGCAGCGCGAGAAGGTCGCGCGCGTCGGCTTCGTGGTGGTGTCGACCGACCGCGGCCTGTGCGGCGGCCTCAACTCGAACCTGTTCCGCCGCCTGCTGCCCGCGATCCGCGAGTGGCAGGACAAGGGCGTCGAGATCGACGTGGTGGCCGTGGGCCAGAAGGCCACCCAGTTCTTCCGCCGCATCAAGGGCGTGAACCTGGTCGGCAGCGTCACCCACCTGGGCGAGAAGCCCAAGCTCGAGCAGCTGGTGGGCGTGATCAAGGTGGTGCTGGATGCCTACACCGCCGGCAAGCTCGATCGCGTGTTCCTGGCCTACAACGACTTCGTCAATACCATGACGCAGAAGCCGACGCTGGACGCGCTGCTGCCGCTGCCGCTGGTGGCCGCGGAGCTGGAAGCGCACCAGTCGGCGGGCGAGACGGCCTATGCCGGCATCAAGCTCGAACAGTCGCACGACTGGGACTACATCTACGAGCCGGACGCCGCCACGGTGCTGGAGTACGTGCTGGGCCGCTATATCGAGTCGGTGGTCTACCAGGGCGTGCTGGAAAACCTGGCCAGCGAGCATGCCGCGCGCATGGTCGCGATGAAGGCCGCGTCGGACAACGCGAGCAAGGTCATCGGCGAGCTGACGCTGGTCTACAACAAGGCGCGTCAGGCCGCGATTACCCAGGAAATCTCGGAAATCGTCGGCGGCGCCGCGGCTGTATGAGTGCGATCATCCACGATCGCGAAGATCAAACGGGCGGCCATCCATGGCCGCACTCTTCACTAAAACCACGCGACCAGAACGGGCGCGGTTAAACCAGACATTCAAAGATCCATCCGGAGCACTCCATGAGCCAGGGTAAAGTTGTACAGATCATCGGCGCGGTCATCGACGTCGAGTTCGCACGCGATCAGGTGCCGCAGGTTTACGACGCGCTGAAGATCGACGGCACCGACATCACGCTGGAAGTCCAGCAGGTGCTCGGCGACGGCGTGGTGCGCACCATTGCCCTGGGTTCTCCGGATGGCCTCAAGCGCGGCCTGGCCGTGCGCAACACCGGCGAAGGCATCAAGGTGCCGGTCGGCAAGGCCACCCTTGGCCGCATCATGGACGTGCTGGGCAACCCGATCGACGAAGTCGGCCCGATCGAGGCCGAGGACCAATGGGTCATCCACCGCGAGGCTCCCTCGTACGACGACCAGGCCCTGGCCAACGAGCTGCTGGAAACCGGCATCAAGGTGATCGACCTGGTGTGCCCGTTCGCCAAGGGCGGCAAGGTCGGCCTGTTCGGCGGCGCCGGCGTGGGCAAGACGGTGAACATGCTCGAGCTGATCAACAACATCGCGACCCAGCACTCGGGCCTGTCGGTGTTCGCCGGCGTGGGCGAGCGTACCCGCGAAGGCAACGACTTCTATCACGAGATGCAGGACGCGGGCGTCGTCAAGATCGACAACCTGCCCGAGTCCAAGGTGGCGATGGTCTACGGCCAGATGAACGAGCCGCCGGGCAACCGCCTGCGCGTGGCGCTGACCGGCCTGACCATGGCCGAGTACTTCCGCGACCAGAAGGACGAACACGGCAAGGGCCGCGACGTGCTGTTCTTCGTCGACAACATCTACCGCTACACGCTGGCCGGTACCGAGGTGTCCGCGCTGCTCGGCCGCATGCCGTCGGCGGTGGGCTACCAGCCGACCCTGGCCGAGGAAATGGGCG
Source organism: Dyella marensis (assembly GCF_900112865.1). Taxonomy (GTDB): domain Bacteria; phylum Pseudomonadota; class Gammaproteobacteria; order Xanthomonadales; family Rhodanobacteraceae; genus Dyella_D; species Dyella_D marensis_A. The sequence continues at coordinate 73,950 of NZ_FONH01000005.1, forward strand.
TGCTGCAGGAGCGCATCACCTCCACCAAGACCGGTTCGATCACCTCGATCCAGGCCGTGTACGTGCCCGCGGACGACCTGACCGACCCGTCGCCGGCCACCACCTTCGCGCATCTCGATTCCACCGTGACGCTGAGCCGCCAGATCGCCTCGCTGGGCATCTACCCGGCCGTGGATCCGCTGGACTCGACCAGCCGCCAGCTCGACCCGAACGTGGTCGGCGCCGAGCACTACGACGTGGCCCGCCGCGTGCAGGGCACGCTGCAGCGCTACAAGGAGCTCAAGGACATCATCGCGATCCTGGGCATGGACGAGCTGTCCGAGGAAGACAAGCAGCTGGTCTACCGCGCGCGCAAGTGCGAGCGCTTCTTCTCGCAGCCGTTCCACGTGGCCGAGGTGTTCACCGGCGCCCCGGGCAAGTACGTGACGCTGAAGGAGACCATCCGCGGCTTCAAGATGATCGTGGACGGCGAAGTCGACCACATCCCGGAGCAGGCGTTCTACATGGTCGGCGGCATCGACGAGGCCATCAAGAAGGCCGAGGACATGGCCGCGAAGAAGGCGGCTTGATGGTGAGGGAATAGAGAATAGGGAATAGGGAATAGTAAGAGCCTCGTAACGGAGCGCGCTTCTCCCGATTTCCTATTCCCGACTCCCTATTCCCTAGCGAGCGAAGCGAGCAAAGAACCAATGAGCCATACCCTTCGAGTCGACATCGTCAGCGCCGAGGCCGAGATCTTCCACGGCGAGGCGACGATGGTGATCGCCACCGGCGAAATGGGCGAGCTGGGCATCGCGCCCCGCCACGCGCCGCTGATCACCCGCCTCAAGCCCGGCCACGTCGACGTGGTGCTGGCCAATGGCGAGCGCCAGCAGTTCTGGGTTTCCGGCGGCATTCTCGAAGTGCAGCCGCAAGTGGTGACCGTGCTGGCCGATACGGCCGCGCGCGCCGCCGACCTGGACGAAGCCGCCGCCCAGCGCGCCAAGCAGGAAGCCGAGGACGCCCTGGCCAACCGCACCGACGCCGAGGACATCGCCGAGGCGCAGGCCAAGCTGGCCCAGGCGCTGACCCAGCTGCAGGCGCTGGAGCGCCTGCGCAAGAACCTCAAGCACTGATTCCTTCGCGCCGGCTTCGGCGATGGGACATATGCGGAACGCCGGCCTTGTGCCGGCGTTTTCGTTTGGGCATGTTGCGGCGGTGTGTCCGCACGGAGCCGCGCGTGGCGAAGCTTTTCCGCATCGTGTCCCTGGGCTTGCTGGCCTGTCTGGCGGCGTGCAGCCAGGCACCGCGGCCATCGTCGGCGATACGAACACAGGGCGACGCCACCTGGCATGCCGTGGTCCCGGAAGGCACGGCGCGTTACGAGCTGGCCCTGGGTGAAGTCTCCAGCGGCGCCGCGCCCGAGCATCGCGTCACGCCCGTCTATCCGGCCGCGCTGCTGGCGCACTGCCCGCCGCCGGAGGAAGTGCGCGCGCTGCTGGTGGTCAGCGCCGCCGGCAAGGTCGATGACGTACGCGTGGATGACGAAGCGACCGCCGCTGCCGACCGCCGCCTGTATATCGACGCCGTGAAAGCCGCGGCAAGGCAATGGTCCTTCGTGCCGCTGAAAGTCGAACGCTGGGCCGCCGACGCCAACGGCGAAAGCCACGTCGTCGACAGCCAGGCGCGCCCGTTCAGCCTCGCCTTCGATTTCCACTTCGAATGCTACGGAGGTGCGGCACGCGTCACGGCCGGGGACGCTCCGTCAGCCCCCGGTCATGGAGCGAAATGAGCGGCTGCTATCCTGCCTCGCTGACCGAAGCCCCAAGGGACCGACATGAAGAACATGCCCCTGCACGTCATCGTCCTCGCCGCCGGCGAAGGCAAGCGCATGAAGTCCAAGAAGGCCAAGGTGCTGATGCCGCTCGCCGGCCGTCCGCTGCTGGCGCACGTGCTGGCCGCCGCGCGCGCGCTGTCGGCGCAGCAGATCCACGTGGTCTACGGCCACGGCGGCGACCAGGTGCTCGCCGCCTTCGACGGCCAGCCGGACCTGCGCTGGGTGCTGCAGGCGGAGCGCCTGGGCACCGGCCACGCCGTCGCCCAGGCCCTGAAGGACGTGCCGGATGACGCCGCCGTGCTGGTGCTCTACGGCGACGTGCCGCTGACCCAGCCGTCGACCCTGCGCCGCCTGATCGACACCGACGAAGCTCTCACCGTGCTCGCCACGCGCGTGGCCGACCCGAGGGGCTATGGCCGCGTCCTGCTGGACGGCAACGGTTTCGTGCGCGCCATCGTGGAAGAGAAGGACGCCAGCGAGGAGCAGCGCGCGATCGACCGCATCAACACCGGCATCGTCGCCGCCGACGCCGCCTCGCTGAAGCGCTGGACGGCCGGGCTCGACCGCAACAATGCGCAGGGCGAGTACTACCTTACCGACATCTTCGCCATGGCCGCGACTGAAAGCCGCCCGGCCTTCTGCGTCGAGTGCGACGACGAGATGGAAGCGGCCGGAGCCAACAACCCCTGGCAGCTCACCGAGCTCGAAGCGGTCTACCGCCAGCGCGCGGCCAAGGCGCTGGCGCTGGAAGGCGTGCGCATCGCCGACCCCGCGCGCATCGACGTGCGCGGCAGCGTCACGGTCGAGCGCGACGTGGACATCGACATCGATGTGATCCTCGAAGGCGAGGTGCACCTGGGCGAGGACGTGCGCATCGGCGCGTTCTGCCGCCTCAAGGACGTCAGGCTCGCCGCCGGCACCGTGGTGCAGGCGCACTGCGACCTCGAAGGCGTGGTCACCCACGGTCCCTGCACCATCGGCCCGTTCGCGCGCCTGCGCCCCGGCACCGAGCTGGCCGCCGGCGTGCACGTGGGCAACTTCGTCGAGACCAAGAAGGCGAAGCTGGGCGAAGGCAGCAAGGCCAATCACCTGACCTATCTGGGCGACACCGTGGTCGGCGCCCGGGTCAACATCGGCGCCGGCACCATCACCTGCAACTACGACGGCGTGAACAAGAGTGTCACCCGGATCGACGATGGCGCGTTCATCGGTTCCAATACCGCGCTGGTGGCGCCGGTGCGGGTGGGCGAGAACGCGACGATCGGCGCGGGCTCGGTGATCACCCGCGACGCGCCGGCCGGCGAACTCACCGTGGCGCGCGGCCGGCAGGCCACGCTGCACGGCTGGAAGCGTCCGCAGAAGAAATAGATTCGAACGCGCTGGCGACACGCTGTGCGGAGCGAAACCGCATCCAGGGTGCCGCTCTCGCCGTCCCACTTTCCCGAAGACAAGGAGTGTCTCGCATGCATGTCTGTCTACGCCTGGGTACCGCGCTGCTCCTGCTCGCCGCCGGCACCGGCATCGCTACCGCCGCCGATGGCCCGCGCCGGTCCCTGACCGGTCCGCCGACGCACTACATCGACGTCGCCGGCAAGGACTACCGCCTCGCCCCGGCGCATCCGCACGATGCCGCCGGCCATCCGCTCGACATCCGCGCCACCCGCATCGAGGTCAAGGACAGCGAGGGCGAATGGGAAACGCTGCGGGACGCCGACATCCCCGTGCTCACCATCGCGGTGCCGCCGGAGCTGCGCGACAAGCTCGACTGGTTCTACGCCGACGCCACCGGCTGGCTCGCCGTACCGCGCGGATGGAAACCGCAGCGCACCGCGGTGGGCGTCGACGGCAACACGGTCTTCAGCTTCGCCGCGCCGGAAGGCACGGAGGCGGGCTGGATGAGCTGGGAACTGTTGCCGGCCTGCCTGGGCTGCATCTACGAAGCGGCTCAGGGCGTGTTTCCCGGCGCGCACAAGCAGCTGGATGCGCTGATGGAGACGTCGACGCCGGAACCGGTGCTGGATCCGAAACCGGATGAGCTGCAGCGCCTGGACCGCTGCACCGTGCGCGCCGCCTATCCGTTGCCGAAATCGCCGCCGGTACGCGCGCTGATGGTGCTCGACCAGACCGGCGATCCGTTCTATCGCGAGCTGGCCATCGCCATGCCCGCGTCTTCAAGCGCAGTGGCGGACTTCCTGCTGGCGTCGTTCAAGGACGCGCACGGCGGCTGCGGCAAGCCCTGATCAGGCGTAGCGCCAGCCGTCGATCTCCACCAGCAGCTCGCGCCGGCACACATCGCCGTGCAGCAGCAGCACCGGCACGCCGGGCAGCCGCGCGGCGAGGAAGTCGAGCACGCGCGGCGCATCCGCCGGATGGCGCACATAGCCCTTCAGCGGCGAATGCGTATCGAAGCCCGAGGGCATGCCCGCGTGCGCCAGCAGGGTCTCCAGGTTGGCCAGGGTCTCGGCCAGCTGCGCGTCCAGGTCGTCCTCATGCGCGGAGCTGTGCCCGACCACCGCGGCGGTGCCGGAGATCGCCAGCACGTCCTGCCCCGGCAGGGACATCGCGCGGGCGAAGCTCGGCGGCGTGCGCCCGTACTGGCGCGGGTAGCGCCAGGCGCTGACCTGGCGCGGATTCTCCACGCGCCGGCCGGGCTGGTCGCAGGCCAGCAGGTAGACCTGCAGGCGCTGCTCGCCGGCGTGGTGACCGATCGCGGTGGCGGCGGGGAAGCCTTCGCGGAAGAACGCGCCCATGCCGGCCGCGCGGCCTTCGCAGAACAGCTTGTAGCGTTCGGCGTCGTCCTCGCCCTGGTTGATCGCGCCCAGGTAGTTCCAGATGCGCTGGACGTGATGTTCCGGCCGGTGCGCGATGAATTCGCGCAGCCGCCGGTAGGCGGTTTCGGCCGCGTCGCGCGGGCCGCCGTATTCGCCTTCGTCCAGCTCGATCGCCGCGAACAGCCAGCCCGCACCGGCGGACCAGCGCAGCGGACCTTCGCGGCCGCTCTCCACCTCGCCGTCGACCTGCCATACCTCCAGCGGCGTCGGCGCCTCCATGCCTTCGAGCGGCACGGCCAGGTAACGGGGATCGTCATGGAGCGGCGCGCCGGTGCCGAAGCCGAGCGCGGCCAGCGTGCCGGTTTCGGCCAGCACCGCGGCCAGTGCCTCGTGGCGATAGGAGATGCGGGGAGCGCGCCTTTCCGGGGCGGCCGACGGGAGGCTTTCTGAACCGGGAACCATGCACCGTAACCAGGGACGACAAGGGCGCCATGTTACACTGCCGATCCATGCCAGCCGGGGGGGAGGGCATGTACGGACGCAGTACGGAACGAGCATGGCAGAGCAGACCGCGGCACAAAGTGAACTGGCGACCCTGATCGTCGAGAGCCTCAACCTGGAGGACATCCAGCCCGCGCAGATCGACCCGGACGCCCCGCTGTTCGGCGGCGAGCTGGGCCTGGATTCCATCGACGCGCTGGAAATCGCGTTGGCCGTGTCCAAGCAGTACGGGTTCCAGCTGCGCTCGGACAATCCGGACAACCGCGCCATCTTCGCCAGCCTGCGCTCGCTCGCCGAGCACGTCGAAAAGCACCGCGCGGCGGTCTGAGCCGTGCCGACGATGCCCGGCATGCCAGGCATCCCCAGCTTCGCCGCTTCCATTGGCATGCCGGTGGCCGCATGAGTCCGACCTATCGCACGCCCGTGCGCATCGATCCCACGCATCCCAGCCTGCCGGGGCATTTCCCCGGGCAGCCGCTGGTGCCCGGCGTGGTGTTGCTGGAAGCGGTGGCGATGGCGCTGCGCGACTGGCGCGGCGAACGCCTGGCGCGCATCGCCGAGGCGAAATTCGTCGCCCCGCTGCTGCCTGGCGAAGAGGCGGAACTGGTGTTGAGCGAAAGCGGCGCGCGGATCCGCTTCGAGCTCCGCCGCGCCGATGTGCTGCTGGCGCGCGGCGCGGTCGAAGGCGCGGCGGCATGACCGAGCACTGGCAAAGCCGGCCCGAGGGCGGCGGCCGCTTCGCGCTGTGGCTGATCCGTAGCATCGCGCTGTACGGCGGGCGCGGCTTCGCGCGGCTGTTCCTGTATCCGATCACGCTGTACTTCTACTGGCGCCGCAAGCTGGAACGCGAAGCCTCGCGCGACTTCCTCGCGCGCGTGCTGCCGGGGCGCGTGACCGCGTGGCAGGTGCTGAAGCACATCCACTGCTTCGCCTCGACCATGCTCGACCGCGTGTTCCTGCTGGCGCGCGGCGAGCGCGGCTTCGCCATCGAGGTGGAAGGCCTGGACACGCTGACCGCGCACCTGGGCCGGGGGCAGGGCGTGCTGTTGTTCGGTTCGCACCAGGGCAGCTTCGAGGCCTTGCGCGCGATCAGCACGCGCCGCCCGGACGTGAACCTGCGCGTGCTGCTGGACAAGCAGAAGACGCCGGCGCTCACCGAACTGCTGGAAGCGCTGGCGCCGGACATCGGCGACAAGGTCATCGACGCCTCGCAGGACGGCGCTTCGGTCGCGCTGCAGATGGCCGAGGCCTGCAGCCAGGGCGCCATGGTCGCCATGCTGGCCGACCGCGGCCGCGGACACGAAGTGCTGCGCCGCGCCGACCTGCTGGGCAGCCCCGCGCCGTTCCCGGTCAGCCCCTGGCTGCTGGCGCATACGCTGCGCGTGCCGGTGGTGCTGTGCTTCGGCCTGTACCTGGGCGGCAACCGCTATCGCCTGGTGTTCGAAGCCTTCGCCGAGCGCGTGGAGATCCCGCGCCAGGATCGCGCGCAGGCGCTGGATGCGGTCATCGCGCGTTACGCGCGCCGCGTCGAGCATTACATCCACGAAGCTCCCTATAACTGGTTCAACTTCTATGACTTCTGGCAGCAAGACACTCTTGTTCCTGCTCAGCCTCAGCCTGCCGTGCTGGGCGAACGCCCAGGACCCTGAGGCCCGCGCGGCCGGTTCGAGCGCACCGGAAGCGCAGGCGCTGATCAGTTCGCTGGCGCGTCCCGCGCCGGCGCGCACGCCGTTCGCCGAAGCGCGCTTCATGAAGGTGCTCGAGCAGCCGCTGGTGGTCTCCGGCGAGCTGGGCTGGCTGGGCGGCGACCAACTGGAGCGCCGCGTGGACAAGCCGCAGAAGGAAACCGCCACGATCGCCGATGGCGAGGTGACCACCCAGCGCGAGGGCCGCAAGCCACGCAGTTTCTCGCTGAAGCGCGCGCCTCAGTTGCAGGTGCTGCTGGAAAGCTTCGTCGCCCTGCTCGACGGCGATGCCGCGCGCCTGAACCAGGCCTTCGACGTGCGCCATGAAGCGCACGCCGGCGGCTGGACGCTGACGCTGACGCCGCGCGACACGCGCGTGGCCAAGACCATCGCCGGCATCCAGATCGACGGCCACGGCAACGAGCCGCGCTGCATCCGCATGCAGGAAGCGGACGGCGACCTCGCCGTCGACCTGCTGGGCGAACTGGCCGCGCGCATGCCGGCGGCGCCGACGCGCGACACGCTGGCGGCGCTGTGCAAGGGCGGCGGCTGAGCATGCCGCGCACGGGGAAGGCGCTGCTGCTCGCGCTGTGGCTGCTGGCGCTGGCCGGCCTGGGCCTGCTGGTGGCGCAGCGGCTGAAGGTGAGCGGCGACCTGCGCGACTTCATGCCCGCGCCGACCACGTTCGAGCAGCGGCTGCTGATGGAGCAGGTCGGCGATGGTCCGGGTTCGCGCCTGCTGCTGCTGGCGATCGACGGCGGCGACGACGCGACGCTGGCCGGACTGAGCCAGGGCCTGGCCGGTGCGCTGCGCGGCGATCCGCGCTACACGCAAGTGCTCAACGGCAGCTTCGACCTGGCCGCGCTGGACGAGCAGCTGCTGCCTTACCGTTACCTGCTGTCGCCGACGCTCGACCATGAGCGCTACGACCAGGCTTTCCTCGCCGACCAGCTGGACCAGCGCCTCGACGATCTCTCCTCTCCCGCCGCCACGCTGCTGAAAGGCCTGCTGCCGCGCGATCCCACCCTGGAAGTGCTGAAGCTGGCCGAGCGCTGGACCCCGGCGCATACGCCGGACGTGCGCGAAGGCGTGTGGTTCTCGCCCAAGGGCGAAGCCCTGCTGGTGGTGCAGACCAAGGCCGCGGGTTTCGATCCGGCCGCGCAGGGCGAGGCGATGAACGGCATCGAGCAGGCGTTCCGTCGCCTGTCCAAGACCGGCGGCGCGCATCTGAGCATCAGCGGCCCCGGCTATTTCAGCGTGGTGGTGGGTGAGCACACGCGGCACGAGGCGGAGTGGATCGGCAACGTGTCCACCGCGGGCTTCATCCTGCTGCTGCTGCTGGCCTATCGCAGCTTCGGTTCGCTGCTGCTGTCGGCGCTGCCGATCGCCAGCGCCGCGCTGGGGGGCATCGCCGCGCTGGTACTGGTCTTCCCGCAGGTGCATGGCATCACGCTCGCCTTCGGTTTCACCCTGCTCGGCGTGGCGCAGGAATATCCCATCCGCGTGCTGAGCCACCGGCGCGCCGGCGAGAACGCCGTGGCCAGCGTACGCGCGCTGTGGCCGCTGCTGCTGACCGCGATCGCCTCGGCCTGCATCGCCTACCTGGCGTTCTACGCCTCGGGCGTGAACGGCCTGCAGCAGCTGGCGGTGTTCACCATTACCGGCCTGCTGGTGGCCGGCCTGTGCACGCGCTATCTGCTGCCGCGCCTGCTGCCGGCGCAGGTGCGCGACGTGGCGGACATGCCCTGGCTGGCGCGCGCACGCGGCTTCTTCGACCGCCTGCCGCGCCCGCGCTGGCTGCCGGCGGCGGTGGCCGTCGCGATCGTGATCGCGCTGGCCGTCGCGCCGGGCGCGTTCTGGCAGAACAATCTCGCCGCGCTGACGCCGCTGCCGCCGGACCTGCTGCAGCGCGATGCGCGCCTGCGCGAAGCGCTCGGCGCGCCCGACGTGCGCTACCTGCTGGTGCTGCAGGCTGCCGATGCGCAAAGCGTGCTGCGCCTGTCGGAGCAGCTGGAACCTGAGGTCGATGCACTGGTGGCGCGCCACGCCGCCGATGCGATCGAACTGCCCTCGCGCTACCTGCCCAGCATCGCCACCCAGCAGGAGCGCCAGCGCAGGCTGCCCGATGCCGTGGCATTGCGCGCCTCGCTCGCCGCGGCCACGCAGGGCATGCCGTTCCGCCAGGATCTGTTCGAGCCCTTCCTGGCCGACGTGGCGAAAGCCAAGGCCTTGCCGCCGCTGACGCCGGAGGCGTTCGCGCGCAGCGCGCTGGGCCAGCGCCTGGCCGCCATGCTGGTGCAGCGCGAACACCAGTGGCTGGGCCTGGGCACGCTCAGCGGCGTGCATGACGTCGCCGCGCTCGACGCGCTGGCGAAGGACAGCGGCGGCGCCGTGCGCGTACTGGATCTCAAGGCGGCGGCGGAATCATTGGTCGCCGACTATCGCGTGCGCATCCTGCACGCGCTGGCCATCGCCGCCGTGCTGCTGGTGCTGACCGTATCGTTCGCCCTGCGCGGCTGGCGCCGTGCCTGGCGGGTGCTGGCGCCGATGACCCTGGCCACCTTCCTGGTGCTGGCGGTGGAGCGCGCCGCCGGCGTGGAGATCTCGCTGTTCCACCTGGTCGCGCTGACCCTCGCCGCCGGCCTGGGCCTGCACTACGCGCTGTTCTTCGAGCGCGACACGGACGAGGTCGCCGAGCAGCGCCGCACCCTGCACGCCACCCTGGTCTGCGTCGCCTCCGCGCTGCTGGTGTTCGGCATGTTCGCCTGGAGCAGCATCCCGGTGCTGCGCGCCATCGGCCTCACCGTGAGCCTGGGCGTGGCCTTCCATTTCTGCCTTTCCACCCTGATGGCGCCGCATGCTCGAACGGACTGACTGGGCGCAGCTGATTCCGCATGCGGGCGAGATGTGCCTGCTCGATGCGGTGCTGGCGTGGGACGCCACCACGCTGCATGCCATCAGCGAGCGGCATGCAGCTCCCACGAATCCTTTGCGTTCCGCGCAAGGCCTGCACGCCGTGCACCTGGCCGAATACGGCGCGCAGGCCATGGCGGTGCACGGCGCGCTCGAGGCGCGCGCACGCGGCGATGCGTCGGTAAGGCAGGGCCGGCTGGTCAGCCTGCGCGAGGTGATGCTGGCGGTGGACCATGTCGATCCGCACGCGGGGCGTCTGGACGTCCATGCGGAACAGCTGTTCGCCGATGAAGCCGGCGCGCAGTACGCGTTTCGCGTGGAGCAGGCCGGGCGCGTCCTGGCCAGCGGACGCGCGGCGGTGATCTACGTCGGCTGAGCCCGGGCCGGCCTCAGCGCGCCGGCGCGGCGGTATCGAACACGATCGGCTGGCTGGCGCGCGAACGGCGATAGCTGTTCCAGACGTCGCCGTAATGCAGCACGCGCCCCACCGTGTAGCTGGTGATGCGCACCACGTCGCGCACCGGATTGAAGTGGCTGAGACGGAACTCGTCCTGGTAGCGCGAGGCGATCGGCACCGAGGCCACGCCCAGGCCCTTCTCGCGCGAGGCGGCGATCAGGATCGCCGCTTCGAACACGAAGTTCTCCGCCGGCAGATCGGCCAGGTCCAGCGCCGCGCGCGGATACCAGCGCTGGCCGCTCTGCGTATCGGCGACCGGCTGCGCGCAGGCCCAGGAAATGCCCCAGTCGGCGAAGGCGTTGGCGAGGCGGCGCGCCTTCGGCTGCTGCGCCTTGTCGATCAGGCGCGCGCCGATCACGATGTGGCGCGGATAGCGCTGCGCGGCGGCGACGATGCGCGGCACGTCGCTGGCCAGGTGCTGGCCATCGCCGTCCATGGTGACCACGGCGTCGAAGCCCTGGCGCAGCGCTTCGCGGAAGCCGGTGCGCAGCGCCTCGCCCTTGCCGCGGCGCTGCTGGTGGCGCAACAGCGTCACCGGCAGGCGCGCGAGGAGCTCCGGCGTGCGGTCGTCGGAACCGTCATCGACCACGATGACCGGCGCGCCGAGCGCGATGGCCGAGCCGACCACCTCTTCGATGGCCGCCTCTTCGTTGAGGCAGGGGATAAGTACACACCAGCGGTTGCCCGGGGCATTCAAGCGACGTTCTCCATGACAATTTCCAGGCCCAGCTTTCCCGCCGCGGCCATCTGACAATGACGGTTATGGCCTGCCAAAACGGCAAGCAGCGGCAGCGCCGCATTGGCCGTGGCATTGCCTTCGTACCAGGCGGCGGGCAGCGCGGACCGTCCGCGCGGCATGCCGCCGTGCTGCGGAACGGTGCGCAGCGACAGCGCGGCGATGCTGCGCGGCGAGACTTCCGGCGTCACCACGAAGGCGCAGCCGAAGGCTTGCGCGCTGCCGGTGATCGGCGCCAGCGGGCCGGCGGCCGCCACGTCGCCGCAGACGAACAGCACCGGCCGCTCGTCCGCCAGCGCCATCGCCGCGGCTTCCAGCAGGCCGGCGCCGACCGTGTCGTGCCACGCGCATACCGCCGAGGACGGCGCATGGCAGCCGGTGGCGATGGTCCAATAGCCGGCGGGCGCGTTGTGCACCGAGTTGTGGAAGCGCGTCGGCGACAGCTCGGCCGGCGTCTGCGCCAGCGTCTGGCACATGTAGTCGGTGATGCTGAGGTCGCCGAAGGCGGAACCGAACACGCAGGCCAGTGTTGCCGCGTCGCGTCCGCTCATCGCCACCGCCTGGCCGGCCACTTCGATTGCCAGCAGCACGCTTTCCGGTGCGCGGCGGCGTTCGTTCGCCGGCAGCGTCGCCGCCGGCGGGCGCGCGGCGGGCGCGGGCGACGGCGTGCCTTGCAGCCAGCTGCGCAGCGCGGCGAAGTCCGCCAGCTGCGGCGACCACACGCCAATGCCTTCCACGTAAATGCGCAACTCGCTCATGCCGTTGCCTTGCCGAATGCCAGGCAGGCATTGTTGCCGCCGAAACCGAAAGAATTGCTCAAGGCGATGCGTACGTCGCGTCGTTCGCCGCTCCACGCGAACTGCGGACCGCAGGCCGGATCGGGCTCGTCGCCGCCGAGGTTGCCCGGCACGAAGCCGTGCTCCAGCGCGAGCAGCGCGAACGCCGCCTCGACGATGCCGGCCGCGCCCAGCGTGTGTCCGGTATAGCCCTTGGTGGAACTGGCGCGCGTGCCGGCGGGGAAAATGCGGCCGATCAGCGCAGCTTCGACTTCGTCGTTCTTCTGGCTCGCGGTGCCGTGCAGGTTGATGTAATCGACCTGCGCGGCGTCGAGGCTGGCGCGCGCCAGCGCATCGCGCAGCGCCAGTTCCGCGCCGAGCCCTTCCGGATGCGGCGTGGACATGTGGTGCGCATCGCTGGCTTCGCCGTAGCCGAGCAGGCGCGGCGAAGCGGGCGCGGCCCCGGTGCGCTCGAGCAGGGCGAAGCCGGCGGCCTCGCCGAGCGACAGGCCGCGGCGCGCGCGATCGAACGGGCGGCAGCGCTCCGGCGACACCAGCTCCAGCGAGTTGAAGCCGAACAGCACGCTGCCGCACAGCGTGTCGACGCCGCCGACCAGGGCGGCATCGGCCACTCCCAGGCGGATCAGGCGTTCGGCGCTGGCGAAGACCTTGGCGCTGGACGAGCACGCGGTCGACACCGTCAGCGCCGGCCCCTGCAGGCCGAGCGCTTCGGCGACGAAGGCGGTGAGCGAGTGCGGCATGTGCAGGCCGGGGCGCGCCAGCCCGGCCGGCATGCGGCCGTCGTCGAGGCGCCGGTAGCCTTCCTCGGTGGCGCCGATGCTGGCGGTGGACGTGCCCAGCACCAGCGCGACGCGCGCGGCGCCGTAGCGTGCGATCGCCGCTTGGGCGCGCCCGAGGAAACCGTCCTGCTGCAGGCCCAGCCAGGCCAGCCGGTTGTTGCGGCATTCCCACTCGGCCAGCGCGTCCGGCAGCGGTGCGTCTTCGACGCCGTCGACGCGGCCGATCCAGCAGGCCAGCGGCGCGTCGCCGAAATCGTTCGGACGCAGGCCGCCGCGCGCGGCTTCGAGCGCCTGGCGATGATCGGCCAGGCCGCGGCCCAGCGCGGACGTCACGGTATAGGCGCTGACGGCAAGAGGAATCATGGGTCGGGGCATCGCGGGAGCCTAGCGGGGGGCCGTGGGGTGCGCCCAGTGCGGCCGGTTCTTACGTTCATATTTCCGCCCACTATCTCCATTGCGGCTTTCATAAGCCTTGCCCACACTGCTGGCCTTTTGCCGGGCCCATCCGTGTCCTCCATCCTCGCCCCTCTGAAACGCGGTCCCTGGCGCCATGCGCGCCGCCGCGACCTGCTGCATGTCGCGGTGGTGGTGGGCGTGGCGATGGTGCTGAGCCTGGGCCTGGTGTGGGTCGGCTACCTGGTCTTCGTGTGGCGGGTGGCCGCGCGCAGCGCGCTGGCGCCGCCGGACCGGCGCGACGTGCTGGTGTTCGGGCGCAAGCTGGCCGGCGACCGGCCGGAGCGCGATTACCAGCAGCGCCTGGCGCGCGCGCTGGCGCTGGCGCAGGCGGGACAGGTCGAGCGCATGCTCCTGCTCGGCGGCTGCAGCGGCGGCCGCATCAGCGAGGCCGAAGCCGGGCTGGCCTGGCTGCGCGCGCACGGTCTGCCCGCCGGTCTTGCGCCGCGGCTGGAACAGGCCTCCACCGATTCGCTGGACAACCTGCGCCATGCGCGCAGTCTGTTGCGCCACGAGGAACACACCGAGGCGCTGCCGCCGGTGGCGCTGGTGACCAGTCGCTATCACCTGCCGCGCTGCCTGCTGCTGGCGCGCTGGCTGGGTTTCGCGGCGAGCGTGCCGGTGGCCGCGGAAGAACGTCTGCGCCTGGACCGGCGCATCGCGCTCCGGCTGCTCGCGGAGGCGGCCTATGTGATGTGGATCGACCTGGGCCTGCGCTGGGCGCGGCGGATCGGCGCTGCGCGGCTCTTGATGCGCGTGCGCTAGACCGCGGCGCGAGGTCGCAGCCGGGTACGCGATGGGCTTGCTAAGCTCCCGCCGTTCCCCACCCACCCGGATGTCCCGATGAGCCAGCAAACCGACCGAGTCGAACAGTTCCTGCGCGAGCTGCAGGATCGCATCTGCGCCGCGGTCGAACAGCTGGACGGCAAGGCGAGTTTCGTGGAGGACGCGTGGACGCGTCCGGCCGGCGGTGGCGGCCGCACGCGCGTGCTGCGCGACGGCGCGGTGTTCGAGCAGGCCGGCGTGAATTTCTCCCTGGTGCACGGCAGCCAGCTGCCGCCCAGCGCCACCGCGCACCGGCCGGAGCTGGCCGGTGGCGGCTTCGTCGCCACCGGCGTGTCGCTGGTGCTGCATCCGCGCAATCCCTACCTGCCGACCACGCACGCCAACGTGCGTTATTTCGAAGCGAGCAAGGAGGGCCTGGAGCCGGTGTGGTGGTTCGGCGGCGGCTTCGATCTCACGCCGTTCTATCCGTTCGACGAGGACGCGGCGCACTGGCATACGGTGGCGCGCGACCTGTGCGTGCCGTTCGGTGCGGACGTATATCCGCGCTACAAGAAGTGGTGCGACGAGTACTTCTATCTGAAGCATCGCGCCGAGACGCGCGGCGTCGGCGGCCTGTTCTACGACGACTTGAACGAAGGCGGCTTCGAGCGCTGCTTCGATTTCACCAAGGCGGTGGGGCAGGGCTTCCTCGATGCCTACCTGCCGATCGCCGAGCGCCGCAAGGACACGCCGTACGGCGAGCGCGAGCGCGAGTTCCAGTTGTACCGGCGCGGGCGCTACGTGGAATTCAACCTGGTCTACGACCGCGGCACGCTGTTCGGCCTGCAGTCGGGCGGGCGTACCGAATCGATCCTGATGAGCCTGCCGCCGCGCGTGCGCTTCGAATATGCCTACACGCCGGAGCCCGGCTCGGCGGAAGCGCGGCTGCAGGACTACCTCAAGCCGCGCGACTGGCTTTGAAGCGAAGCGGGCCGCGCCATCGAGGGCGACCCGCTTCGTCATGCTCAGTCGTCCGACGGCATCTCGCCGGAGAACTTGGTCGCCGTCGCGCCCTTGACCGGGCCGATCTGCGCACTGTCGCTGACCTGCAGGATCACTTCGCGGCGGAATTCCAGCGTGCCCTGCACCACGGCGTGCGGGCCGATCACCACGTGCGGCGGGCGGTTGTTGCTGTTGAACCAGCCGCTGGGCTTGTCGACCAGGATGCCGCCTTCGATGCGCGAATCGGCGCCGACATAGATGCTGCCGTTGACCGTCTCGATGCCGTGGCCGATATGCGCGCCCTCGAGATTGATGCGGCCGTTGACGTTGCCGACCTTGCCGGCCACGTCCGCGCCCTTGCCCAGGCGGATCGCGCCGTTAGTGGTGCTGACTTCGCCGCTGACCTTGGCGCCGGCGCCCAGGGTGGCGGAGCCGTTGACGGTCTCCACCTCGGCAGCCTGCGCGCGCTCGCCCAGTTCCACCGAGCCGTTGACGGTGCTGGCCTTCTGCACCGTGGCGCGCTCGCCGACGTGCACCGAGCCGTTGACCGAGCTGACGTCGCCGGCCTGCTGGCCGGCCTCGACGCGGACCGCGCCGTTGACCTTGTCGATATCGTTGTCCCGGGCGTGGGCGGCCAGCGGCAGCGCGAGGACGAGGGCCAGGGTGAGCAGGGTACGGCGCATGGCGGAACTCCGTGAGTGAATGACCTGCCTAGGATGCTCCGGCGCGGGGCGGGGTTTAGCATGACCTTCGACAGGGGAAGGCCGATTTGACGGGCCGGAAGGCGGGCTTCACCATGCCGTCTTCACTTCGCCGCCTTCCCTCCAGCCGATGCCCGCCATGCACAAACTCGTACTGATCCGCCACGGCCAATCCCAGTGGAACCTCGACAACCGCTTCAGCGGCTGGGCCGACGTCGACCTCACCGCGCAGGGCCTGGAAGAGGCGAAGGAAGCGGGCCGCCTGCTCAAGGAAGCCGGCTACAGCTTCGACGTGGCGCATACCTCGGTGCTCAAGCGCGCGGTGCGCACGCTGTGGGGCGTGCAGGACGAGATGGGCCTGATGTGGATTCCGGTGCTCACCGACTGGCGCCTCAACGAGCGCCACTACGGCGCGCTGACCGGCCTCAACAAGGCCGAGACCGCGGCCAAGTTCGGCGAGGACCAGGTCAAGGTCTGGCGCCGCAGCTACGACATCCCGCCGCCGGCGCTGGAGCGCGCCGACAACGAGTCGGTGCACGATCCGCGCTATGCCGGGCTGGATCCCGCGCTGATCCCCGACACCGAATGCCTCAAGGACACCGTGGCCCGCGTGCTGCCGTACTGGCACGAAGTGCTGGCGCCGGCGATCCGCGCCGGCCAGCGCGTGGTGGTGGCAGCGCACGGCAATTCGCTGCGCGCGCTGGTGAAGTACCTGGACGGGATTTCCGACGAGGACATCGTCGAGCTGAACATCCCCAACGGCGTGCCGCTGGTGTACGAATTCGACGAGAACCTCAAGCCGCTGCGCCACTACTACCTGGGCGATGCCGAGGCGATCGCGGCGAAGATGGCCGCGGTGGCCAACCAGGGCAAGGCCAGGTAAGGGCGTGCGCCGGGCGGGTGACGCGTGTCACCCGCGATGGCTGCGTGGCGTCAGTCGTCGTGCAACATCCCGGGCGCTAGGCTGCGCCATCTTCCACCAACGAGTGCCGGCCATGGCTCCGAACATGATTCCCGCGCTGATGGTTCCGCTGGCGGCCTTCGCCATCTACCGGCGCGTGCGCGGCAACTTCGGGCCGCAGCCGATCCGGCGCAAACGCATGATCGCGCGCATCGCGATCTTCGCTGCGGTGACCGTACTGTTCGCCCTGACCGGGCTGTACAACCCGATGCTGCTGGCGGGCCTGGCCTGCGGCATCGCCGGCGGCGCGGTGCTGGGGACGGTGGGCCTGCGCCTGACCACCTTCGGCCAGAACGCGGAGGGCGCCGATGTCTATATTCCCAATCCGTGGATCGGCGCGGGCCTGACCTTGCTGCTGGTCGGCCGCCTGGCCTGGCGCTTCGTCGAGGTGATGCCGCAGGTCAAGGATCCGGCGCTGGCCGCCGGGCACGCGCCGCCGATCGGCAGCCCGCTTACCCTGGCGGTGTTCGGGCTGATGGTCGGCTACTACCTGGTGTATTTCACCGGCTTGCTGGTGCACCACCGGCGTTTCCAGCGGGAACGTGGCCTCTCGGCCACGGCGGACTGACTCAGAGCGCGTCGTTGTCCAGCTCGCCGGTGCGGATGCGGATCACCTGGTCCAGCGCGCTGACGAAGATCTTGCCGTCGCCGATCTTGCCGGTGCGGGCGGCCTGGGAGATGGCTTCGACCACGCGCTCCAGCTGCTCGTCCGCTACCGCCACTTCCAGCTTGATCTTGGGCAGGAAGTCGACCACGTACTCGGCGCCGCGGTAGAGCTCGGTATGGCCCTTCTGGCGGCCGAAGCCCTTCACTTCGGTCACCGTGATGCCCTGCACGCCCACTTCGGCCAGCGCCTCGCGCACATCGTCGAGCTTGAAGGGTTTGATGATCGCCACCACCAGCTTCATGGGAATTCCTCGTCACAAGACAGCGGGCGGCAGATGCCCCCGGGGAGCGGCATTTTGCCCGGCCGGGGGCGGATTTGTCGCCTGTGAGCACGACGTGTAGGAAAATCCCTACAAGCAGCAGCGGAGCCCGCCGATGGCGCACGAACACAGCAGTTACTTAGACTTCTTTCCGACGAGTTCGAGGTGCTATCCATGATGGATAGGCAGGATATCGATCAGCTTGCCTTACGACTTGCCTCGTTGGTTCCGCCAGGATTGGCTCAGGCGCATGAGGACCTCCGCGCCAACTTTTCCGATGTCCTTGCGCAGGGACTGCGCCGCCTCGACCTAGTCACCCGCGAGGAGTTCGACGTCCAGACCCTCCTGCTCGCCCGTACGCGAGCAAGAGTGGAAGCCTTGGAGCGACGAGTGGCCGATCTGGAGGCGCTCGCCGCATCGCGCGGGGGCTAGCACTTCTCCCTCCCGGGAGCCGTCCCCGGTCCGTCACCCTCACCCCGAGAACGACCGGGGGCGGTCATTCTTTGCCCGCTCCGGAACCATCAGCACCTGCCCATGAGTCTTGCCGTCACCCTCAGTCGCGCCCAGGAGGGTGTGGCCGCTCCCCAGGTGATGGTGGAGGTGCATCTGTCCGGCGGCCTGCCCGGCACCAACATCGTCGGCCTGCCCGAGGCCGCCGTGCGCGAGGCGCGCGACCGGGTGCGGGTGGCGATCCAGAACACCGCGTTCGAGTATCCCAACCGCCGGGTCACCGTGAACCTGGCCCCGGCCGAGCTGCCCAAGGATGGCGGCCGCTTCGATCTGGCGATCGCGCTGGGCATCCTCGCCGCCGGCAACCAGGTGCCGCGCGAGCGGCTCGACAACTGTGAATTCCTCGGCGAGCTGGCGCTCTCCGGCGCACTGCGCGGCGTTTCCGGTGTCTTGCCGGCGTTGATGCGCGCCCGTGCACGCGGCCGCAAGGTCGTCGTGCCTCGCGCCAACGCAGCGGAGGCGGCATTGATCTCGGATGCCGACGTGCGCGTCGCCGATTCGCTGGCCGAGGTCTGCGGCTGGCTGCGCGGCACGCAGGACCTGCCGACCCCGGCAGCGGCTCCCGCCAATGACGAGGTGGCCGGCGACGGCCCCGACCTGCGCGACGTGCGCGGCCAGCGTCACGCCCGCCGCGCGCTGGAGATCGCCGCCGCCGGCGGACATCACCTGCTGCTGGTCGGCCCGCCCGGCACCGGCAAGACCATGCTGGCCGAACGCCTGCCCGGCATCCTGCCGCCGCTGAGCGAATCGGAGGCGCTGGAAACCTGTGCCGTGCTGTCGGTATCCGGGCAGCCGGTCGAGGCGGGACGGTGGCGTCGCCGACCGTTCCGCTCGCCGCATCACACCGCATCCGCCGTCGCCCTGGTCGGCGGCGGTTCGCATCCGCGGCCGGGGGAGATCTCGCTGGCGCATCACGGCGTGCTGTTCCTGGACGAGCTGCCGGAATTCACCCGGCATGTGCTGGACGTGCTGCGCGAACCGTTGGAATCCGGTTCCATCGTGATCTCGCGCGCGGCGCGGCAGTCGACGTTCCCGGCGCAGTTCCAGCTGGTCGCGGCGATGAATCCTTGTCCCTGCGGTTATGCGGGCGATCCGCGCGAACGCTGCCGCTGCACGCCGGACCAGGTGCAGCGCTACCGCGGCCGCGTCTCCGGCCCGCTGCTGGACCGCATCGACCTGTGCGTGGACGTGCCGCGCCAGCCGCTGAGCGAACTGGGCGCCACCCGCGGCGAACACGACGAGGATTCCGCTACCGTCCGCGCCCGCGTGCTGGCCGCACGCCACCACGCCATGCAACGTGCCGGACGCTCCAACGCAGAGATCAGCACACGCGAACTGGAGCGTGACTGCGCCCTCGGTCCCACCGAACGGACCTGGTTCGAAGCGGCGCTCGAGCGTCTGGGCCTGTCCGCCCGCGCCTACCACCGCACCCTGCGCGTGGCGCGCACCATCGCCGACCTGGATGGCGGGGCGGCCTCGCTGGCCCGCGTCCATCTCGCCGAAGCGCTGCAATACCGGCGGTTCTAGCCTTTCAAATCAAGCCATTAAGGTGCGGCGACGAATTTGTGTACCGTCCGGTATTGACTCGGCTCGGATTCGGGCTAATATCTGCACCGACGAGTTCTCTTATGGACTCCGTCTCCGCCACCCCGGTATCGGTTCCCCTCCCTCCCCCCGTCCGATACCGGGGTTTGGCCTTTCCCTCCGGGTCATCCCTTCCTTCGTTTCAGACGCCGATAGCGCCCAGGTTTTCGTGGCGACGAGACTGCGCGCTTCGCTGGCAAGCCTCCCTGCATGGCGGGAGCCGGCGGGCGGACCCGCCGGCTCCCGCGCCAGCATCCCTGCCGGCGCCACGCCAAGTGGTTTGCTCGATCAGGCCGCCGAAGCGCGCCGCGCATGGAATTGCGCTTCCTCGGTGGAACCCTTCAACGCCGTGGTCGATGACTGCCCCTGCTGGATCGCCTGGGTGACCTGGTCGAAATAGCCGGTGCCCACCTCGCGCTGGTGCTTCACCGCAGTAAAGCCGCGCTCGGCCGCGGCGAATTCGCGCTCCTGCAGTTCCACGAAGGCGCTCATCTGGCGGCGCGCATAACCGTGCGCCAGGTCGAACATGCCGTAGTTGAGGCTGTGGAAGCCGGCGAGGGTGATGAACTGGAACTTGTAGCCCATCGCGCCCAGTTCGCGCTGGAACCTGGCGATGGTGGCGTCATCCAGGTTCTTCTTCCAGTTGAAGCTCGGCGAGCAGTTGTAGGCCAGCAGCTTGCCGGGGAACTGCGCGTGGATCGCCTCGGCGAACCTGCGCGCTTCCTCCAGGTTCGGCTTGCTGGTCTCGCACCACACCAGGTCGGCGTAGGGCGCATAGGCCAGGCCGCGGCTGATCGCCTGGTCCAGGCCGGGGCGCACGCGGAAGAAGCCTTCGACGGTGCGCTCGCCGGTGACGAAGGGGCGATCGTTGTCGTCGATATCGGAGGTGAGCAGGTCCGCCGCGTCGGCGTCGGTGCGCGCCACCAGCAAGGTGGGCACGCCGAGCACGTCGGCGGCCAGGCGCGCGGCGGTGAGCTTGTCGACCGCCTCGCGCGTCGGCACCAGCACCTTGCCGCCCATGTGGCCGCACTTCTTCACCGAGGCCAGCTGGTCCTCGAAGTGCACGCCGGAGGCACCGGCCTCGATCATCGCCTTCATCAGCTCGAACGCATTGAGCACGCCGCCGAAACCCGCTTCCGCGTCGGCCACGATCGGCACCATCCAGTCGATCTCGTCGTTGCCCTCGGCGTGGTGCAGCTGGTCCGCGCGCAGCAAGGTGTTGTTGATGCGCTTGACCACCTGCGGCACCGAGTTGGCCGGATACAGCGACTGGTCCGGATACATCTCGCCGGCGAGGTTGGCGTCGGCGGCGACCTGCCAGCCGCTGAGATAGATCGCCTTGAGGCCGGCCTTCACCTGCTGCATGGCCTGGTTGCCGGTCAGCGCGCCGAGCGCGTTGACGAAGTCCTCCTGCTGCAGCGACTTCCACAACCGCTCCGCGCCGTGGCGGGCGATCGAATGCTCGACCGGCACGGTGCCGCGCAGGCGCACCACGTCCGCTGCGGTGTAGTTGCGGCGCACGCCGTTCCAGCGCGGATTGTTCTGCCAGTCGAGGGTGATCTGCTCGGCGGTGGGCAAGTTGTTCTTCATGTCGTGACTCCTGGTAACGAAAGGCGGCGTCGCGCTCAGGCGAGGCGGTCGTAGGCGGGCAGGGTGAGGAAGTCGCCGAGCTGTTCGGCATGGGTCAGCGTGGCGAGCAGCGCCGCGGCGTCGTCGGCGCGCGCGGCGCCGGGATGCGTGCTGGCGCGCAGGCGGTGCGTATGCGCGGCCAGCGCCTGGTCGAACAGCGCGAAGTCGATCGGCGCGTGGTCGGTGAATTCGAGGCCGTCTCCGGCCGGCGTCCCGCCGGCCGGATTTCCAGGATGGTGGAGCCACTGCCACAACTGCGCGCGGGCGATCTCGGCAGTGGCGGCGTCCTCCATCAGGTGATGGATCGGCACGCAGCCCAGCCCGTCCAGCCAGGCGGCGGTATAGCGCAGCGCCACTTCCACGTTGTTGTCGAAGCCGGCGCGGCTGATGGTGCCGGCGCAGGGCGCGATCAGCTGGTCGCGGCTGGCCTGCACGTCGGCACGCGCCACGTTGAGCTGGTTCGGCGAGGGCATGTACTGGTCGAAGATCTCCCGCGCCACCGGCACCAGCGCCGGATGCGCGACCCAGGTGCCGTCGTGGCCGGCCTGCACTTCGCGCAGCTTGTCGGCGCGCACCTTGGCCAGGGCTGCCTCGTTGGCCGCTTCGTCGCCCTTGATCGGAATCTGCGCCGCCATGCCGCCCATGGCGAAGGCGCCGCGGCGATGGCAGGTCTGGATCAGCAGCTCCGAATAGGCCTTCAGGAACGGCACCGTCATCAGCACCTGGCCGCGCTCCGGCAGCAGGCGGTCGCGGTGGCCGCGGAAGGTCTTCAGGTAGGAAAAGATGTAATCCCAGCGCCCGCAATTGAGGCCGACCGCACGCTCGCGCAGCGCATGCAGGATCTCGTGCATCTGGAACACCGCCGGCAGCGTCTCGATCAGCACGGTGGCCTTCATGCAGTGCGCCGGCAGGCCCAGCGCCTCCTCGGCGGCGGCCATCGCCTCGTGCCACAGCGCGGCTTCTTCCATCGCCTCCAGCTTGGGCAGGTAGAAGTACGGGCCGCGGTCGCGCGCCTGCAGGGCGCGGGCGTTGTGGAAGGCGTACAGGCCGAAGTCGACCAGAGCGCCGGACATCGGCTCGCCGTCCACCGTCAGGTGCCGCTCCGGCAGGTGCCAGCCGCGCGGACGGACCACCAGCACGGCGGGATCGTGGCCGACGCGGTAGGTCTTCCCTTCCGGCGAGGTGTAACCGATGGTGCCGTTGACGGCGTCGCGCAGGTTGATCTGGCCGTCGAACTGGTTGGCCAGCGTGGGTGCGCTGGAGTCCTCGAAGTCGGCCATGAACACCTTCGCGCCGGAGTTCAGCGCATTGATGATCATCTTGCGCTCGACCGGGCCGGTGATCTCCACGCGGCGGTCCTGCAGGGCGGCGGGGATCTTGCCGACCGTCCACCGGCCCTCGCGGATGGCCAGGGTGTCGGCGCGGAAGTCGGGCAGCTCCCCGGCGTCGTAGCGGGCCTGGCGGGTGCGGCGGGCCGCCAGCAGGTCCAGCCGGCGATCGTTGAAGCGGTGGTGCAGATCGGCCAGGAAGGCCAGGGCCGCGGGGGTCAGGATGCTCTCGTGGCCGGGGCCGGTCTCGCCCTCGATCCGGATCGACGACTGGGGCAGGCGTTCTTGGGGGACGGCCATGGCTTCACTCCACTGATGACGATGGGGTGACACTAGGTCGCGGAGATTGGCTTTGACAAAGCGAATGTTTCAATTTTAGATATTGGCAAAGCTAATGATCTTTCTAACTCATTGAGCAGAAAGCCTTGACCAAGGCATCCGACAAGCTGAACAAGCCCCGCAAAGGCCGAAAATCGGTCCCGCGACGCCGCGCCGGTGATGTCGCCCCCGCCGAGGGACAGGCGCGCTTCTACTACAAGGGCAACCGCCAGAAGCAGCTGCGCGCCTTTGTCTACACGGTGAAGCTCGGCACCCTGACCCGCGCCGCCGAGGCGCTGTTCCTGTCGCAGCCGAGCGTGAGCCTGCAGCTGCAGGCGCTGGAGCGGGAGCTCGGTACCCGCCTGCTGGAACGCAGCCGGCGCCGCATCAATCTCACCGACGCCGGCGAGGCGCTATACGAGCTGGCGCGCCCGCTGGTGGAAGGCTGGGAATCGCTGGACCGCGACTTCCAGGCCAAGGTGAAGGGCTTGCAGAGCGGCCGCCTGACCATCGCCGCCGGCACCTCGACCATCCAGTACCTGCTGCCGGACCTGGTGCGCCGCTACCGCGAGCACTACCCGGCGGTGCAGCTGCAGCTGGCGAACGTCACCGGCAAGGACGGCCTGGCCCTGCTGCGCGCGGACGAGGCGGATTTCGCGGTGGGCTCGATGCTGGACGTGCCCAATGACATCGCCTGGGCGCCGGTCTATCACTACGACCCGATGCTGATCACGCCGCGGGATCACCCGCTGGCGGCGAAGGACGCGATCCGGCTGGAAGATCTCTCGCCCTACGGCCTGATCCTGCCGCCGCAGCGCCTGTCCACCTACCGGCTGGTGGACCTGGTGTTCCAGCAGCGGCAGGTGCCATACCAGGTGGCGATCGAAGTCGGCGGCTGGGACGTGATCAAGGAATACGTCGCGATGGGCCTGGGGATTTCCATCGTCACCGGCATCTGCATCACCGAGGCCGACCGCGTGCGGCTGGCCGTGCGCAACCTGCGGCAGTACTTCCCGCAGCGCGCCTACGGCGTGGTGATGCGCAAGGGGAAATTCCTCAGCGCGGAAGCGCGGGCTTTCATCGATCTGATCCGGCCCGGCCTGCTGACCCATCGCGACTACGACGAGCCGGGCCACTCCGAACGGTAGGTTGGGGTGAGCCACCGGCGAACCCCAACAGGCGCATGCGCATGCAGATCCGTTGGGGTTCGCCTGCGGCCCACCCCAACCTACGCCGAGCGTTACTGCTGGCGCTGCATCGCCAGGCGGATGCCGAAGCCCAGCAGCACCGTGCCGCAGGCGCGGTCCATCCACTGCCCCAGGTGCGGGCGCGCATCGAGCAGCCGGTGCACCTGGCCGCCCAGCATCGCCAGCACCATCGACCACAGCATGCCGACGCCGATGAAGCTCACGCCGAGCACCGCCAGTCCCCACTGCGGATGCGGCGCCTGCATCGATACGAACTGCGGCAGGAAGGCCAGGAAGAACAACGCCACCTTCGGATTCAGCACATTGGTCAGCATGCCCTGGCGGAACGCCGCGCTCAGGCCGCGGCCGCGGGTCACCGTCGGCTGGCGCGCGCTCTGCCTGGCCAGCAGCATGCGCAGGCCGACCCATACCAGATAGGCCGCGCCCAGATACTTCAGCGCCGCGAACGCCAGCGCCGAGGTCATCAGGATCGCCGAGATGCCCAGCACCGCCGCCAGCGTATGCACGATGCAGCCGGCATTGATGCCCAGCACCGCGGCCATGCCTACCGTGCGTCCTTCGCGGCCGCTGCGGGCCAGGATGTAGAAGGTGTCCAGGCCGGGCGTCAACGCCAGCGCGATGCAAGCCAGCACGAAGGCGCCGAAATGCTGGATGCCGAGTGATTCCATGGATGCCTCCGAGTGCCGATGCGTAGAGCCCCTCTCCCATCGGGAGAGGGGTTGGGGTGAGGGGACGGGCGGAGCGCAAGAGTGATGCGTATCGCTCCGCCCGCACCCTCATCCGGCTGCCGCCACCTTCCTCGCTCCTCAGAGCCGCGCACATCCATGTGCGCTCCCCGCGTGCTCCCGGAGGGAGAAGGGTTTCAGCTCATGCGTTGCGATGCTTGCCGCGATACGGCGCAAAAAGCACGCGGATCTTCGCCATGTCTGCGTCGTGGTCGCCGGTTGCGCGCACCACCGGCCCCAACGTGAAAGTCTTCGTCGGATAGTCGATAAACAACGTCTGGATTGGCACATTCGCCTCGTGCGCGATGCGCAGGAAGCCGGACTTCCATTCCTTGACCGGCTTGCGCGTGCCCTCTGGCGTGATACCCAGCCACATCCGCTCGCGCTGCCGGAAGCGCTCGACCATCTGCCCCACCACGTTGAGCGCGGCCTTGCGGTTGATCGCGATCATGCCGATCGGGCGCAGGATGATGCCGAGCGGGCCGTCCAGCACCTCGCGCTTGATCATGATGTTGACCTCGATGCCGATGCCGATCTTCATCAGCAGGCCCCACAGGCCGTCCCAGTACGAGGAATGCGGCGCGCCGATCAGGATCAGCTTGGGCACGTCCGGCAGCTCGCCCAGCAGGCGCCAGCCGCACAGCCGCAGCACGCCGCGCGAGAACCACGGCCAGAAGCGGCTCTGCAGCTTCGGCGCCGAGGGCGGGGTCGGCGGGACCACCGGTGGACGGCTCATTCGGAACTCCAGTTGCGCGAACGCGTCTGCTTGATCTTCCCGCGTTGCTGCTTGCCGGCCAGGCGGCGCTCCTTGGAGGCGCGCGACGGCTTGGTGGCGACGCGCGGCTTGGGCGGCACCAGTACGGCGCGGATGATCTCGACCAGGCGTTCGCGCGCGTCCTCGCGGTTGCGCGCCTGGTCGCGGAAGCGGCGCGCCTGGATCACCAGCACGCCGTCCTCGGTGAGGCGGCGGTCGCGGCGCGCCAGCAGGCGCTCGCGCACCGGGTCGGGCAGCGAGGGCGAGCGCGCGACATCGAAGCGCAGTTCCACCGCGCTTTCGGTGCGATTGACGTGCTGGCCACCGGGGCCGTCGGCGCGCAGGAAGCGCTCGGTCAGCTCGGTCTCGGGCAGCGCTAGGGATCGGCTGACGGTAAGCATGGCGCGCAGTGTAGCGGGGGCGGGGCGGCCCGCCCATCCGCCTTCAGGGGATCTCGGGCAGGGCCCAGCCGAAGCGTTCCAGCACACCCGCAAAAGCGGCATCCAGCGGTGCTTCCAATCGCATCGGCGCGCCGCTGACGGGATGCGCGAAGCTCACCCGCCACGCATGCAGCAGCATGCGGTGGCAGCCGAAGTACTGCTTGTACAGCCGATTGTGATCGCTGCGGCCGTGCTGGCAATCGCCGATCACCGGATGGTGGACATGCGCCATGTGCTTGCGGATCTGGCGGAAGCGGCCGGTTTCCGGTTCCGCCAGCACCATGCCGTAGCGCTGCTGCGGATAGCGGCCCAGCGCGATCGGCACTTCCACCGTGGCCAGCCGGCGATAGCGCGTGCGCGCATCGCGGCGCGGGCCGGTGTCGCGCGCACCGGGCAGCGGGTAGTCGATCAGCGCCTCGTCCGGCTCCGGCCAGCCGCGCACCACGGCGAGGTATTGCTTGTGCACGTCGCGACCCATGAACTGCTCGCCCAGCGCGGCGGCGATCTCGGCGGAGCGCGCCACCAGCAGCACGCCGCTGGTCGCACGGTCCAGCCGGTGCGCCAGGTTCACGGTGCCGCCGACCTGCTCGCGCAGCAGGTCGATCAGGAACTCGTCGGCGGGGCCGACCAGCTTGGAGCGATGCACGGCGAGGCCGGCGGGCTTGTTCACCGCGATCAGCGCGTCGTCCTGGTAGATGAGGTCGAGAACGGTCATGCGTGTTGCGGCGCGGCTGGCGTCAGCGCCTGGGCCATCCGGCGATAAACGAAAACAGCCCGGCGATGGCCACGCCGAGCGGCAGCCACGCGCCATGCTGCGGCGCCTGCGTCCACAGCACGGTGGCGCTCACCAGCAGGGCACTGCCGAACAGGCCCGCGCCGATCGTGCGCTGCTGCCGGTGCGCAGTTTCCTGGCGCTGCGCCAGTTCCAGCGGATCGGCCAGCCGGCGCTGCTCGCCGCGCGCCACCTGGCGCAGCGCGTCGCGGATCAGCTCCGGAAACTGCGGCGCCGCATGGAACCACTCCGGCACCCGCTTGCGCATCTCGCGCAGCGTGCGGCGCGGGCTGTAGCGCTCGCGCAGGATGCGCTTGAGCACCGGATGCGCGACGGCCCAGATATCGATGTCCGGATCGAGCATGCGTCCGACGCCTTCGATGTTCAGCAGGGTCTTCTGCAGCAGGATCAGCTGCGGCTGCAGGGTCAGCTCGAAGCGGCGCGCGGTCTGGAACAGCTTGACCACCAGCTCGGCCAGCGAAATCTGCGACAACGGGCGGGTGAAATAGGGCTCGCACACCGTGCGCACCGCCGCTTCCAGCTCGTCCATGCGCACGGTGTTCGGCATCCAGCCGGCATCGACGTGCAGCTGCGCGATGCGCGCGTAGTCGCGCTCGAACAGCGCGATGAAATTCTGCGCCAGCCAGTACTGGTCGGCCTCCGGCAGCGAACCCATGATGCCGAAGTCCAGCGCGATGAAGCGCGGCTCGGTCGAGCGCGTCACGTCGACCCAGATGTTTCCCGGATGCGCGTCGGCATGGAAGAAATTGTCGCGGAACACCTGCTCGTAGAACACGCGCACGCCCTTGGCAGCGAGCGTCTTGCGGTCCACGCCGGCGGCGTCGATCGCCGCGATGTCGTCGCAGCTGACGCCATTGACGCGCTCAAGGGTCAGCACGCGCTCGGCGGTCAGTTCCCAGTGCACTTCCGGGACGTACAGGTCCACGCCGCTTTCGAAATTACGCCGCAGCAGGCTCGCGCTGGCGCCTTCGCGCTGCAGATCCAGCTCGTTTTCCAGCATCTTTTCGACTTCCGCCACCACGTCGA
Organism: Dyella marensis; assembly: GCF_900112865.1. Classification (GTDB taxonomy): domain Bacteria; phylum Pseudomonadota; class Gammaproteobacteria; order Xanthomonadales; family Rhodanobacteraceae; genus Dyella_D; species Dyella_D marensis_A. Next base: position 101,528 of record NZ_FONH01000005.1, read on the forward strand.
GCGGGCGGATCTTGTCGGCGTTCGGATGCCAGCGCTGCGCCAGCTCGCCCAGCGAATGCAGCAGGGCGACGTCGCGCGCGATGCGCGCATCGATGCCCGGGCGCAGCACCTTGACCACTACTTCGCGGCCATCGGGCAGCAGCGCGGCATGCACCTGCGCGATCGAAGCCGAGGCCAGCGGCGTTTCGTCGAAGCGCGCGAACAGCTGCGTCACCGGGGCCTTCAGTTCGCGCTCGACGATCGCGCGTGCCTCGGCGCCGGGGAAGGGCGGTACCTGGTCCTGCAGCAGGGCCAGTTCGTCGGCGATATCGCCTGGCACCAGGTCGCGCCGCGTCGACAGCACCTGGCCGGCCTTGACGAAGATCGGCCCCAGTTCGGTCAGGGCCAGCCGCAGGCGCGCGCCGCGCGGCAGGTTGGCCACGTCGGCGCGCGGCTTGGCCAGGAATGGGCGCAGCAGTTTCAGCGGACGGAACAGATGGGCGGCGTCGACCAGTTCGTCGAGGCGATAGGCCAGCAGCACCGAGGCGACGCGCAGCACGCGCGGCACGAATTTCAGCGGCGTCACGCGGCGTTTCCTTTGAGCTTCTGTTCCAGCCGCGCCAGGCGCGATGCCAGGCGTTCGCTGCGCTCGCGCAAGGCATCCACGCCGTCGAGGAAACCTTCCACTTCGCCCGGCGCGGCGGCCACGCGCACTTCGTCGCGCAGCCAGTCGGCGCTGTCCTCAGCCAGGTGGCTGCCGCTTTCGCGCGCATGCGCCAGCGCCTCGCGCACCGCCTTGGCCAGCGGCACGCCGAGCACGTCGCCGAAGGTGCGGGTGAAGGCTTCTTCGAAATCGGGAGCGAACTTCGATGCCAGTTTTTCCAGGCGGCGCGCGAGCTCCGCATCGCCGGCGATATCGACCTTGCCCGGCGCCACGCCTTCGTCATCGCGCCGCAGCGCCATCGCCAGCAGGCTGCCCGGGGTGGCGCGCACGCGCAGGTGGCTGTCCTCGCGGCCGGGGCCGACCTTGAGGCGGCCTTCGTGCACGGTGATCGCCAGGGTCAGCGCCGGCCCTTCCAGGTGCAGCTGCACGCTGCGTCCGTCGAGCGCGGACAGGCGCTGCACGGTGTCGGGATCGAGCGAGAGCACATGGTTCAGCGCGGTCTCGAGCGCGCGGCCGGCGATCACGCGCAGCGGGCGCGGCAGCAAGGGGCGGGGAGCGGGTGCGGTCATGGGCCGGCATTGTAGCGGCAGGGCGCGCGGACTCGCCCTGCGGCAGGCATCAGGCCGCGCCGTCGAAACCCAGCTGGCGCCACGCCTCGTATACGGCGACCGCGACGGTGTTGGAGAGATTGAGGCTGCGGCTGTGCGGACGCATCGGCAGGCGCAGGCGGCAGTCTTCGGGAATGGCGTCCAGCACGGCGCCGGGCAGGCCGGCAGTCTCGCAACCGAACAGCAGCGCGTCGCCGGGCGCGAAGCGCGCATCCACATGCGCGACGCGACCGCGGGTGGAGAACGCGAACACGCGCGGATGGGCCAGGGCGGCAAGGCAGCGGTCCAGGTCGTCGTGGACGGCCAGGTCGGCGTACTCGTGGTAGTCCAGGCCGGCGCGGCGCAGGCGCGCATCGTCGAGCTCGAAACCCAGCGGCCGGATCAGGTGCAGCGAGGCGCCCGTATTGGCGCAGAGACGAATGACATTGCCGGTGTTCGGCGGGATCTCGGGATTGAACAGGATGACATGCAGCATCCGGCGATTATCGATGTTGGGGCGCCCGCCGGAACAGCGCCCCGTCCGGCGCTCAACCGCCGAGACGGGGGCACACCACGCCATCGGCCGGCAGCAGGCACTGCGCGTGCGCGGCCGGGGCGAGCTGGCCGGCGCTGCCGCTGGCGGCCAGGCGGATGGCATCGGGCGAGGCATTGACCATCGCGGCGAGGACCAGCCCGCAGACCAGCAGGCAGGCGGCGAACAGACTGCGCAACATCAGGGCTTCGAATTTCATGGGGTGTCTCCGACAGGGGCCGTGTCCGGGGATGGGGGTCCTACGCCCCTGGAGTGGCAAGCGCCGTGCCAAGCCGAGCCGAATCACAAGGCCTTGATTTGCCGGCACTTAGGATGGGTGTCCCGGTCTTTCCGGCTGTCCGCGGACACTGGCCGCCCGCTAACGGACAGCCCGCCGGACACTCTCTGGCCGCCCGCGCTGCCCTGTCGACCGTCATTTGGGGTCAATCGGCCTAAGGTCATTTGCGGTTCCCCGTACGCATGACTAGCCTCGGAGGTTCTGTGAAACAGGAGGTTCATCCATGCGCCAACCCCTTGCCCTGCTCATCGCCGGGCTTCTGTCCGCCGGAGTCGCCATGACAGCGCCCTCGCCATCCCTGGCCGCCCCGGCCACGCAGACCATCCCCGAGATCGCCTATACCCGCTTCACCCTGCCCAACGGACTGACCGTGGTGGTGCACGAGGACCACAAGGCGCCGGTGGTGGCGGTGAGCATCTGGTACCACGTCGGTTCGGGCGACGAGCCCAAGGGCAAGACCGGCTTCGCGCATCTGTTCGAACACCTGATGTTCTCGGGTTCCGAGAACCACAAGGGCACCTACTTCGCGCCGTTCGAACTGGCCGGCGCGACCGACATGAACGGCACCACCTGGTTCGACCGCACCAACTACTTCGAGACGGTGCCGACCACCGCGCTGGACATGGCGCTGTGGATGGAATCGGACCGCATGGGCCACCTGCTCGGCGCGATCGGCCAGAAGGAGCTCGACACCCAGCGCGGCGTGGTGCAGAACGAAAAGCGCCAGGGCGAGAACCGCCCCTACGGCCGCGTGGACCAGAACATCCTGTCCAACACCTACCCGGCCAACCATCCGTACCAGCACGACACCATCGGCTCCATGGCCGACCTGGACGCCGCCTCGCTGGCCGATGTGAAGCAGTGGTTCCACGACTACTACGGCGCCGCCAACACGGTGGTGGTGCTGGCCGGCGATATCACGCCGGCGCAGGCCAGGGAGAAGCTGACCAAGTACTTCGGCGACATCCCCGCCGGCCCGCCGGTGCCGCGCCAGCAGCCGTGGATCACCCCGCTGGCCAAGTCCAGCCGCGGCGTGCAGCACGACCACGTGTCGCAGCCGCGCATCTACCGCACCTGGGTGGTGCCGCAGCTGGGCACGGACGACATGGTCTCGCTGGACCTGGCCTCCACCGCGCTCGGCGGCGGCAAGACCTCGCGCCTGTACCAGCGCCTGGTCTACCAGGACAAGCTGGTCGACGACATTTCCGCCAGCGTCTCGCCGTTCGCCCTGGCCAGCCAGTTCCAGATCCAGGCCGACGTGCGCGAAGGCGTCGATCCGGCCAAGGTCGAGGCGGCCATCGCGGATGAGCTGAAGAAGTTCCTCGCCGACGGTCCGACCCAGGACGAGCTGGATCGCGCCAAGGTCGGCAACCGCGCGTCCTTCGTGCGCGGCCTGGAGAAGGTCGGCGGCTTCGGCGGCAAGGCCGTGATCCTGGCCGAGGGCCAGGTCTATCGCGGCGATCCGGGTGCCTACAAGAAAGACCTGGAGCGCATCGACACCGCCACCATCGCCAGCGTGAAGTCCGCCGCCGACAAGTGGCTGAACAAGGGCGATTACCTGCTGACGGTGCTGCCGGCCGGCGACGGTTTCGATCCGGACAAGGAAGACGCCAAGGTGGTGGCGCTGCCGGATGCGCAGGGCCGCCCGGAGGCCAAGTTGCCCGCCGCGCAGCAATACAGCGTGGGCAAGAACGAAACGAACCGCGCCGCAGGCGTGCCGCAGGTCAAGCAGTTCCCCGACCTGAGCTTCCCCAAGCTGGAGCGTGGCAAGCTGAAGAACGGCATCGAAGTGGTGCTGGCCCAGCGCCACACCGTGCCGGTGACGCAGATCCACCTGCAGTTCGACGCCGGCTATGCGGCGGACCAGGGCCACAAGCTCGGCACCGCCAGCTTCGCCACCACACTGATGAACGAGAGCACCAAGTCGCTGGACTCGGTCGAAGTGTCCAAGCGCAAGCAGCGCCTGGGCGCGATCACCAGCATCGGCTGCGGGCTGGACACCTGCACGGCCTCGCTCAACGCGCTCAACGACCAGCTCAAGCCTTCGCTGGAACTGTTCGCCGACATCGTGCGCAATCCGGCCTTCAAGGCGGACGACATCGAGCGCGTGCGCGGCCAGTGGCTGGCCGGCATCGCGCAGGAGAAGACCCAGCCGACGGGCCTGGCCCTGCGCACCTTGCCGCCGCTGCTGTACGGCCAGGGGCATGCCTATGGCATCCCGTTCACCGGCACCGGCACCGAGGCGGCGATCAAGTCGCTGACCGCCGATGACCTGACCGGCTTCCAGCACGCCTGGCTGCGGCCGGACAACGTGAAGATCCTGGTCGCCGGCGACACCACGCTGGAGCAGATCATCCCGCAGCTCGACGCCGTGTTCGACGACTGGAAGGCGCCGGCCACCCCGCTGCCGAAGAAGAACATCGCCAAGGTGGCCGTGCAGGCCAAGCCGCGCGTGTTCCTGATCGACCGGCCGGATGCGCCGCAGTCGCTGATCCTCGCCGGCCTGCTGGCGCCCTCCAGCAAGGCGCCGAACGATATCGACATCGACGTGGCCAACGGCGCTTTCGGCGGCAGCTTCACCTCGCGCCTGAACATGAACCTGCGCGAGGACAAGCGCTGGGCCTACGGCGCCTTCAGCTTCCTGCGCGATGCGCTGGGGCAGCGGCCGTTCCTGATGTATGCGCCGGTGCAGACCGACAAGACCGCCGAGTCGGCGCGCGAAGTGGAGAAGGAAGCCGTGGCCGTGATCGGCGCCAAGCCGCTCACCGCGCAGGAAGTGGACAAGATCAAGTCGTCCAACGTGCGCGGCCTGCCGGGCAGCTTCGAGACCACCGCCTCGGTGCTCGGCGCGGTCAGCGAGATCGTGCAGTACGGCCGTCCGGACGATTACGTGCAGACGCTCAAGCAGCACACCGAGGCGGTGAACCAGGCCAGCGCGCAGAAGGCGATCGCCGAGATCGTCAAGCCGCAGGCGCTGACCTGGGTGATCGTCGGCGATCTCAGCAAGATCGAGCAGCCGGTGCGCGCGCTGAACCTCGGCGAGGTGCAGGTGATCGACGCCGACGGCAAGCCGGTGGCGGCCAAGGCGAAGGCCAAGGCGGCGAAGTAAGCCGTTCAGCCCCGCGTGGGCTGGCGGCATCGCAGCACGCTACGATGTGGGCCGGGCAGGCGACTGTCCGGCCCTTTTTCTGGTTCTTTTTGACAGCCCTGGAGTCACCCATGCGCAAGACCCTGCTGCTCGTTCCCGTGGCCCTGCTGCTCGGTGCCTGCACCTGGGGCATCACCCTGGACGATGGCGCCAAGAATGTCCGCACGGTATGGAGCGGCGACGTCTCCTCCTGCCACGAGTTGGGCAAGGTCACCGTGTCGGTGATGAACCGCGTGGGGCCGATCAACCGCAACGACATCAAGGTGCGCGACGAGCTGGAAGTGATGGCGCGCAACGAGGCGGCCAAGATGCACGCCGACACGGTCAAGCCGCTGGCCGAGCCGTCCGAAGGTTCGCAGCCCTGGGGCGCCTACCAGTGCGGCGCCAACCGCCCGGCCGCGGGGCGTCCGGGGACGCCGACGCCGGCGCCGGGGCAGTCCGCGCCGGGCAATACGGAGACCTACCCGATCAAGGGCTGAGCCCTTCCCGGACATTGCGGAAAGACCACCGAAGCGCCCCTCCCGGGGCGCTTTCTTTTTGCGCGCTGGATAAAGCCGCTTGCGCCGTTTATCGCACAAGCATAATATTCACAAATAAGTTGTACATAAATGTATTAAATGACCCGGTTGCACCGAGGATCCGCATGAGCAGCTTCGCCCCCACCGAGCAGCGCCTGGCCATTACCTGCCGCCGCTATCCCGACTTCCCGCGCGACCCGGCCATCCTGGTGCGCCTGGTCAAGCACATCTACAAGCGCGTGCACGACGACACCAACGCCTTGCTCAAGCCCTACGGCCTCAACCATCCGGAATACAACCTCCTGATGATGCTGTACGGCACCGAGGGCTATACCCTCAATCCCTCGCAGCTGGCGGATGCGGCGGGGGAGAAGTCCGCCAATATCACGCGGCTGACCAACGAGTTGTGCGACAAGGGCCTGATCGAGCGCACCAGCAGCGATGAAGACCGCCGCAAGGTCACGCTCACGCTGACGGCGAAGGGGCTGGCGATGATCGAAAGCTTCCTGCCCGACATCTGCAGCCTGCTGGACCGGCAGGCCGTCGGCCTGCAGCCGCGCGAATCGGCGCAGCTGGAGCGGCTGCTGAAGAAATTCCTCGACCACCTGGACCGGGCCTGAGGCCATGTCCCCGGCTGACGCCAGCACCGCGACCGCCGCCCCGCGCTGGTCCTGGCTGCCCGCATTCCTGGCCGAGGAACGGGTGTCGTGGGTGTTCGTCGCCAAGACGGTGCTGGCGATGTATGTCACCTGCTGGCTTGCCATGCTGTTCCAGCTGGAGCAGCCGGCTACGGCGATGATCACCGTGGCCATCGTGATGCATCCGCAGAGCGGCATGGTGCTGGCCAAGAGCTTCTACCGCGCGCTGGGCACCTTCGCCGGCAGCCTGTTCGGCCTGGTGCTGATGAGCCTGTTCCCGCAGCAGCGCGAACTGTTCCTGCTGAGCCTGTCGCTGTGGGTGGCGCTGTGCGCCGGCGGCGCCACCCTGTACCGCAACTTCGCCGCCTACGGCTTCGTACTGGCCGGCTATACCGCGGCGATCGTGACCCTGCCGGCGGTGAGCAATCCGCTCAATGTGTTCGATTCGGCGGTGATGCGCGTGAGCGAGGTGATGCTCGGCATCATCGTGTCCGGCGTGGTCAGCGACGTGATCCTGCCGGAGCGTCTGCGCCCGCTGCTTCGCCGCAGCGCGCGCGAACACTTCGCCCATTTCATCGACTTCGCGCGCGGCAGCACCGGCGGCACCATTCCGCGGCGCGAGATGGAGAAGGCGCACCTACGCTTCGTGCGCGCCGCGGTGCAGCTGGAAGACCTGCGCGCCTCGGTGATCTTCGAAGACCCGGAGGCACGCGCCCGCAGCAGTCGCATGCGCCTGCTCAACCAGCGCTACATGGCCGCCTCCACCAGCTTCCAGTCTGCGCACCACCTGATCAATCGCCTGCTGCGCGCGGGGCGCAGCAATGTCGCCGCGGCCTTGATCGAACTGTATGCGCCGATCGGCGAAGCGCTCTCGCCCGATCCGGCGCTGCAACAGGATCCGGCCGTGCTCGCCCCGCGCCTGCAGGCCTGCGAAGAGGTGCTGCCGCCCATGGCCGCGCGCCTGCGCGCCGAGCTGCCGGCCGACGCCTGGCTGGAATTCGATACCGGCGCCGGCCTGCTGCGCCGCTTCTGCAGCGAGATGCGCGACTTCACCGCGCTGGAAGCCTCGCTGCGCGAGGGCAAGCTCAAGGGTGCGGTGGAGATCGTGCATTTCCGCCGCGGCAACGACGTGCTGGGCGCCGCGGTGAGCGTGCTGCGCACTTTCCTCACCATGTCGGTGCTCAGCGCGTTCTGGCTGGGCAGCGGCTGGACCTACGGCTCCAGCGCGATGCTGCTGGCGACCATCTTCAGCGGCCTGTTCGCCGCCTCGGCCTATCCGATGATGGCGGTGACCAACACGCTGGGCGGCTACGTCGCCGGCATGGTGGGCGGCTATCTGGTCACCTTCTACGGGCTGCCCGGCGGCGACGGCTTCGCCATGCTGATCATCGCCACGCTGCCGTTGCTGCTGCTCGGGCCCTACCTGACCACGCGCAACCACACCCTGCCGGGCGTCGGCGCCGGCTACACGCTGGGCTATGTCTACATCCTGGCGCTGAAGAACCCGATGGTCTACGACCCTACGCGCTTCCTCAACGATGCGATCGCGCAAGTGGTCGGCATGGCCATGACGGCGGTGTTCTTCATCTTCGTGCCGGCGGTGACCGGCTCGCTGTGGCAGCGCCGCCGCCAGCTGGTGCAGCTGCGGCACCAGGTGGTACTGGCGGCGAACGCGCCGCTGCCGGGCCTGCTGTACAGCTTCGAAAGCGTCAATCGCGACATCGTGCAGCAGGTGGTGACATATACCCGCCCGGACACGGACGAGTCGCGCAGCCTGCTGGCCTGGGCGCTGTCGGTGCACGAATGCGGCCGTGCGGTGATCGAGCTGCGCCAGGACATCGCGCGCAGCGGCATGCCGCTGTCGGTGGTGGCGCCGGTGCAGGATGCGGTGCATGCGCTGGGCGCGCTCTACGCGCAACCCGGCGCCGGGCGCTGGCGCGATGCCGATCAGCGCGTGGCCCACGCCATCGCCATCACCCATGCCCACCTGGCGCAGTCGCCGTCGACCTGCCAGGCCGCGCTGACCCATCTCTACCTGTTGCGCAGCGCGCTGCGCGACGACGAATCGGCCATGGCCCCCTATATCCAGGCGAGCCGGGCCGCGGAGTCTCCCCATGCTGCATGACCTGATCCCGCACGAAGTCGCCCTGGCCGACGCGCTGGTGCCCGGCCTGCTGATCGTGTTCATCGGCTGCCTGCTGGCGCTGTGGGCGGTCGACACCCTGGTCGGCCGCTTCGGCCTCTATCGCTTCGTGTGGCATCCGCCGCTGTTCCGGCTGGCCCTCTTCGTGTGCATGTTCGGCGCGGCCGGACTGCTGCTGTTTCCCTGAGCCATCACCATGAAAATCCCCTCGCTGCTTCGTTTCGCCCTTACCGCCGTCGTCGTCGTCGTGGCCGCGCTGCTCGGCCACGCGCTGTGGCGCCATTACATGTACTCGCCGTGGACCCGCGACGGCCGCGTGCGCGCCGAGGTGGTGCGCATCGCACCGGACGTCTCCGGCCTGGTCACCCGCGTGGCGGTGATCGACAACCAGCAGGTGAAGAAGGGCGACCTGCTGTTCGCCATCGACAAGCCGCGCTTCGAATACGCCGTGGCCCAGGCCCAGGCCAACCTCGCCGCGGCCGAGGCCAGCGCGCGCGCCGCCGGCGCCAATATCAACGCCGCCCTGGCCAGTGCCGCCGCGCGCAAGGCCGATTACGAGATGGCGTCCTCGCAGGCGCAGCGCCGGCAGCGCCTGGGCGACGTGGTCTCGCAGGAAGTGCGCGCCGACGCGCAGTCCTCCGCCAACGCCGCGCGCGCCACCTGGCAGCAGGCGCAGGCCAGCGGCAGCCAGGCCAGCGCCTCGCGCCAGCAGGCCGAGGCCGCGGTGGAGCAGGCGCAGGTGGCGCTGGACCGCGCCAGGCTGGATCTGGAGCGCACCGAGGTGCGCGCGCCGGTCGACGGCTACGTCACCAATCTCGATATCCGCGTCGGCGACTACGCCGCCACCGGTTCGCCGCGCCTGGCGCTGATCGACAGCCACAGCTACTACATCTACGGCTACTTCGAGGAAACCAAGCTGCCGCACCTGCGCGTCGGCGATCCGGTGAACATCCGCCTGATGGCCGGCGGCGCGCACTTGAAGGGCCAGATCATCGGCATCGCGCGCGGCATCACCGACCGCGACAACCCCACCGGCAGCGACCTGCTGGCCGACGTCAATCCCACCTTCAACTGGGTGCGTCTGGCCCAGCGCGTGCCGGTGCGCATCGCCATCGACACCGGGCACCTGCCGCCAGAGGTGCTGATCGCCGCGGGCATGACCGCGACGATCGAGGTGCAACCGCGCGCCGACGGGCGCGAGACGGATTGAGCGCCGCGACGCCGGCGTAGCCCGCGTAGGTTGGGGTGAGCGCCAGCGAACCCCAACATGGCGCTACGCCTGAAACGTCTGTTGGGGTTCGCTCTCGCTCACCCCAACCTACTGTTCAATGCGGGGCCATGTCGCGCAGCCGCATCTCCAGCACCTTGCCGCCATCCAGCGTCAACTTCAGCGGCGTGCCTTCCGGACGGCTCGAAATGGCATCGCGCAATTCGCCAAGGCCCAGCGCCTTTGCCGACTTGCCGTTCACCGCGACGATGAAATCCCCCGCCTTCAGGCCGGCTTCCGCCGCCGGGCTCCCGGGCAGCACCCAGCTCACCTTGTAGCGATCCGGCTGCGCCGCCGACTTGCCGGCGCGGAAGCCGGCCATCGCGTATTGCGCCGGCACGGCGGGCTGGCGCGGCAGCAGCACCAGCTCCGCGCGGCGGTAGTCGAAGTGCACGTTGAAGCGCGACAGGATGTCCTGCCCGATATTGCCCGCCTCGGTGGGATTGCCGGTGGCGCCCGCATCGGCGCGGGTCAGCATCGCCACCACGTTATCCAGCCGCTGGCCGCCGAGCTGCATGCCCTGCGCGTGCGCGAAGTGCGCGGTGAACAGGCCGCCCACGCCGCCGGTGGGTGCGGGCGCGCCGTGCTCGTAGCGCGCGGCGATGCCGTTCTTCGCGGCCCACTGCGGGAACAGCAGGGTCAGGCCGCCGTTGCCGGTGTCGATGCCGAACACGCCGTGCTTGCCGTCGAGGCTGGCGTCGACCAGCGGCATGTCGTAGGTGAATGTCAGCGGCAGCCGCTCGCCGCGCTCCGCCGTGGGCGCTTCGCCATGGTCGTAGGACTGCAGCACAAGCTGGTTCTTGTCGTAGTCGAAAGTGACCGCGAAGCGCTCGAAGATCTCCAGCCCCAGGATGCCGGCGATCGGCTCGCGCCCTTCGCCGCGCTCGTAGAACTCGTGCGGGTAGGGCATCACCAGGAAGGCGATGTCGCGGATATCCGCACCGCCCATGCCTAAATGCGCGACCCGCGCATACGCCGTCTCCATCGAGCCCGGGCCGGAGCCGGTGCTCACGCCCGCGCCCTGGGTGGCGATGCCCAGCTTCTTCGCCGCGTCGGCAGTGAGGATGGCGTGGCCGCCGGTGTCGAGGATGAAGGGCATCGGGCCCTTGCCGTCGATGCTGGCGTCGACCAGCAGGAAGCCGCCTTCCAGATGCATCGGCACGGTGGTCCGGCGCGCATCGTCCTTCATCGTCACGTCGCGCACGGCGTTGTCGGGGCGTGCCAGCGCGCCGGCCGGTGCGCGTTCGAGCCAGCGATAGCTCTGCACGATGTCGGTGCTGCCGTTGTCCTCGCCGCCGCCGGCGGTGACCGCGCTGGCGGTGAGGCGGAACGGCAGCTGCACGCCATCGACATCGCGGTAGTCGGCGAAGGCTTCGGTGGCCAGCAGGAAGGAGCTGGCATAGGTCGCATGGTCGAGCCGGTGCGTGGACGGGTCGATCCACAGCGTGATGGCGCGGCCGCCGGCGGGCGTGGCTTCCAGGCGCGCGTAGCGATGGCCGTTGGCCGTGGCCTGCGGCAGCTGGCGATAGCGCGTGCCGTCGTCCGCGGCGAGGAAACCGAAGCGGCGCAGCCAGTTCTCGCTGGTCGCGACCACCAGCGCCTCGGTCGAATCGTAGGGATGCGACAGGCCGGTGATGTCCTGGTGCCAGCGCCCCTGCGCATCCTGGCCATCGGCGCGGGTGAACATCGGCGTGCGCGCATGTTCGGTGTAGTGGCCGTTGCGCAGGTCCACCGTCATGCGCCACTCGCCGCTCAGGCCTTCGGCTTCCTGGCGACCCTCCGCGACGAGCGCGCCATGGCGGCGCCAGGCCTCGGCGCCGTGTGCTTCGCGCAGCTGGCGCAGCAGGGTGTCGGCATCGTCGGCGCAGGCCAGCGCGGGCAGCAGCAGGCCGGCGAGCATGAGCAGGCGGGGCAGGGATGGTTTCAGCATGGCGTTCGTCTCCTTGGCGTACGCAACGCATGCTGCCGGGCATGCGCGGTGCCGACTAGGACGAAGCTGAGGTTTCAGGACGCGTGTTGCGTTTTGTGCCGGTAGTCACGCGGGGTCTGGCCGGTGACGCGCTTGAACACGCGGGCGAAGTGGCTCTGGTCGGCGAAGCCGGCGTCCGCGGCGATCTCGGCGATCGGGCGCAGGCCGCCGGCCAGTTCGCGGCAGGCCTGGCGGATGCGCAGCGCGCGGCGGTAGTCGCCGACCGACATGCCTTGCGCCTGCTGGAAACGCCGCGCCAGATGCGCCGGATGCACGCCGGCCAGCCGGCCCAGTTCGGGCAGCGACAGTTCGGACAGCGGATCGTCGTGCAGGCGCTGCAGCACTTTCGCCAGCCAGGCGGGATGCCTGTCGTCGCTCTCGCTGCGGCAGGCCAGCGCGACCAGTTCGAACACCGCCGACTGCAGCGCCAGCGGCGCGGCATCGTCATCGGCCGCCAGCTCGCACTCGATGCGCGCCAGCAGGCGCGCGGCGTCGGGCAGGCGCAATGCGCGGTAGTCGCCGAGCAGTCGCTTCAGTCCGCTGTCGTCGGCCAGCTCGCGGGCGGGAAAGATGCTGAGGCAGCGCGCGCCGCGCGCGGAGAAGCGGTTGGCATGGCGATGCCCTTGCGGGTGCGTCAGCAGCAGGCCGGGCGCGCAATCGGTTTCCGCGCCGGAAACTTGCTGCGTATAGGCGCCGTCGGCGACCAGGCACAGGTAAGCGTCGTCATGCTCGTGCAGCGGCAGCACGCCTTCGCCCGCATAGGTGGTGGCGGTGACCAGCATGCCGCCGATCGACAGATGGTGCTGCGGGGATCCGAAGTTGGCGCGGCCTAGATGCTGCATGCCGCCAGTGTACGGACCCGTGCCGCGTCGCCGCGTGCCGTTGGTCAGGGGGCGAGGTGGGCCAGCGCCCAGGCCGCCACGGCTTGCGGGTGTTCCAGGTGCAGGTGATGGCCGCCGTGCAGATGGCTCACCGCAATGTCGGCCACGCCGTCGGCGCGGCGCATCATCGGAGCGCTGGGCAGGTACGAGGTGGCCGGTTCGGCCAGCAGCAGGGCGGTGGGCGCCTCGATGCCGCGCAGCAGCGCATGCACCTGGGTTTCGGCGATGCGCAGCGGCGAGGTGCGGGTGAGCCGCGGATCGCTGCGCCAGCACCAGCCGTCGGCCACTTCGGCCAGGCCGCGCTCGACGATCGGCCGCGCCAGCTCGGCGCGCAGGCCGCCGGCGATGGCGCGGGCCGCGATGGCCTGCTCGACATCGCGGAACACGCGCAGTCCCTTGCCGTTCGGCGCGGCGGCGATGCCGTCGCGGAAGCGCTGCAGGGTATGCGTGCCGTCGTCGCCCAGCGGGCCGAGCCCTTCGATCAGCAGCAGCTTGCGGATGCGCCCTGGCGCCGCGGCCGCCAGCAGCGCGGCGATGCCGGCGCCCAGCGAGTGGCCGAGCAGGTCGAAGCGTTCCAGGCCCAGCGCGTCGGCCGCGGCCAGCACGCTGCGCACGTAGTCGACGAAGTGATAGTGCAGGCCCGGCGGCAGGTGCTCGGAGTGGCCGTGGCCGGGCAGTTCCAGCGCGATCACCTGGCGCCGCGCTGCCAGCAGCGGCGCCAGGCGCGCGTAGCTGCCGGCGTTGTCGAGCCAGCCGTGCAGGGCCAGCAGCGGCGGCAGGCCGTCGTCGCCCCACACCAGCGCGCGCAGCGCCGGCGCCGGTCCTTCGAGCGCCCGCTCGACCGGTGCGCTCATGCGCCGCGCTCGGGCCAGCCCTGCATGTGGCGCAGGGCCAGCTCCGCCAGGCTGTCGACCTGGGCCTGGCTGTCGTTGAGCGCGGGGATGTAGCGCAGTTCCTGGCCGCCGGCTTCGACGAAGAAATCGCGGTTCTGCATGGCGATCTCTTCCAGCGTCTCCAGACAGTCCACCGCGAAGCCGGGGCAGGCCACGTCGAGGCGCTTGACGCCCTGCGCCGCCAGTTCGCGCACGGTGGCGTCGGTATACGGCTGCAGCCACGGCTCGCGGCCGACGCGGGACTGGAAACTGACCACCAGCTGCGCGGGATCCAGGCCGAGCCGCTCGCGCAGCAGGCGCGCGGTCTTCTGGCATTGCAGGAAATACGGATCGCCCGCCTTGGTGTAGCGCTCGGGAATACCGTGGAAGGACAGCAGCAGCCGGTCGCCGCGGCCGTGGACGCGCCACCAGTCCTCGATGTTGCGCGCCAGCGCGTCGATATGGCCGGGATCGTCATGATAGTCGTTGACCACGCGCAGCTCCGGCGGCCAGCGCAGCGTCTTGAAGCTGTCCGCCACCGCGTCCAGCACCGAGCCGGTGGAGGTGGCCGAATACTGCGGATACAGCGGCAGCACCAGCAGCCGGCGCACGCCGTCGCGCAGCAGCCGTTCGATCTGCGCCGCCACCGAGGGCTGCCCGTAGCGCATGGCCAGGGCGACCTTGACCGGACCCGGCAGGCGGCGCGACAGCGTCTCCTGCAGCGCCGCGGCCAGCGCCTCGCTGCCCACGCGCAGCGGCGAGCCCTGCGCAGTCCAGATGCGCTGGTAGGCATGCGCCGAGCGCGGCGGGCGGATGCGCAGGATCACCCCGTGCAGGATCAGCCGCCACAGCCAGCGCGGGTACTCGATCACGCGCGGATCGCCGAGGAACTCGGCCAGATAGGGACGCAATGCCCGCGCGGTGGGTGCTTCGGGCGTGCCCAGGTTGACCAGCAGCAATCCGGCCTTAACCGGCAGGTCATCGGAAAGCCCGGTCAGGCCGGTATAGTGGCTGAGAGGCATGGTGGCGAGGTGGCGAAGGCGGCCCCGAAGTCTGCCACAAGCCAAGCGGCGCCCCCCTGTGACCCGCGGTCGCGGGGCGCCACGCGAACCCCGCAACAGGAGTCACCCATGTTCAAAGCATCGCTGCGCCGTCTGCTGCTCGCCGCCCTGGTCCTGCTGCCGGCCACGGCCGTCCACGCCGAGGATCCGCCGCTGGTGCGCGCCGAGAATTCGGTGCGCGTGCTGAAGGAGATCATGGAGGCGCCGGACAAGTCGATCCCGACCGACCTGCTGAGGGAAGCCCATGCGATCGCGGTGATCCCGGACATGGTCAAGGCCGGCTTCATCTTCGGCGGCCGCCGCGGCGAGGGCCTGATCTCGGTGAAGAGTCCGGACGGCACCTGGTCCAATCCCAGCTTCATCTCGCTCACCGGCGGCAGCGTCGGCTTTCAGGCCGGCGTCTCGTCCACCGATGTGATCCTGGTGTTCCGCACCCAGCGCGGCGTGGATTCCATCGTCAACGGCAAGTTCACCCTGGGCGCCGATGCCGCCGCCGCCGCCGGCCCGGTCGGCCGCACCGCCACCGCTTCCACCGATTCGCAGTTCAAGGCCGAGATCTATTCCTACTCGCGCTCGCGCGGCCTGTTCGCCGGCGTGGCCCTGGATGGCTCTGCTCTGCGCATCGACTACGACGCCAACGAAGCGGTCTACGGCAAGGGCATCACCCCGCGCCGCATCTTCGAGGGCGGCGTCGGCAATGTGCCGTCCCAGGTCGTCGACTTCCGCGACCGCCTGGAGGAGTACACTCAGCGATGATTCGGAAAGGCCGGCGCACCAGCGTGCGATCGTTTTCCGGTCCATTTCCGCATTGAGGCCATCCCCATGAGCATGACCCATCTTCTTATCCTGCTGGTTGTCGTGGTGCTGATCTTCGGCACCAAGAAGCTGCGCAATATCGGTTCGGATCTCGGCGGCGCCGTGCGCGACTTCAAGAAGGGCCTGGACGGCGGCGAAGAAGGCGCCGGCGGCAAGCCCAAGGACGAGCGCCTGCAGGCCGACCCGCCGCCGGCGGCCAGCAGCCAGAACCAGTCGCAGCACGACCACAGCGAAACCAAGTAAGCCGCGGCGGATCCTCACGGCATGATCGAGATCAGCTTCGGCAAGCTGGTGCTGCTGGCGCTCGTCGCGCTGATCGTGCTCGGCCCGGAAAAGCTGCCCCACGCCGCGCGCACCGCCGGCGCCCTGCTGCGCCGCGTGCGCCTGGGCTGGGACAGCGTGCGGGCCGAGGTCGAGCGCGAGCTGCAGCTGGAAGAGATCAAGCGCCAGGCGCGCGAGGCGGCGGACCGCGCCAATGCGGCCCAGTCCGAACTCGACGCCACGCTGCGCAAGGTGCGCGACGCGGGCGCCGAGACAGTCGGGCCCGCCACCGTCACGCCGGCTCCCAGCGAGACCGCCACCGCGAAGGAGGAGCCGGCCCTCGGCTCCGAGCCGCCCCCTAAGGATCCGAAGGACTCCCCGCATGGCGGCGCCTGAGCAGGAACCCCACACCGAGGACGGGGCGCTCGAAGAAGGCCTGTTCTCCCACCTGATCGAGCTGCGCTCGCGGCTGATGCGCGCGATCGTCACCATCGCGCTGGTGCTGCTGGCGCTGATCCCGATCGCCAACCGGCTGTATGCGGAGCTGGCCGCGCCGCTGGTGGCGCGCCTGCCGCAGGGCGCGCACCTGATCGCCACCGAAGTGGCCAGTCCGTTCGTCACGCCGCTGAAGCTGGCCTTCTACGCGGCGCTGTTCATCAGCATGCCGATGATCCTGTACCAGCTGTGGGCCTTCGTCAGCCCCGGCCTGTACAAGCACGAGAAGCGCCTGGCGCGCCCGCTGCTGGCGGCGGCGCTGGTGCTGTTCTACACCGGCTGCGCGTTCGCCTACTTCCTGGTGCTGCCGGCGGCGTTCCGCTTTCTTACCGCGGTGACGCCGGAAGGGGTGGAGATGATGACGGACATCACTCACTACCTCGATTTCGTGATGCTGATGTTCTTCGCCTTCGGCCTGTGCTTCGAGGTGCCGGTGGCGGTGGTGATCCTCGCCGCGATCGGCGTGGTGAACCTGCAGCAGCTGCGCGACGGACGGCGCTACGCCATCGTCGGCGCCTTCACCATCGCCGCCTTCATCACGCCGCCGGACATCACCTCGATGATCATGCTGGCCGTGCCGATGTGCTTCCTCTACGAGGTCGGCCTGCTGGCCGTGCGCTGGCTGGTGAAGCCGGCGACGGAAGCCGCGGCGCCATGAGCGGCTCCGGGCGCGCGGCGGCGCTGATCGCCGAACTGCGCCTGGAACCGCATATCGAAGGCGGCCACTACCGCCGCTTCCACACCGCCGCCGCGGCGCATGGCGAGCGGCCCGCGCTCAGTGCGATCCACTACCTGATCGCCGCCGGCGAAGTCGGCGCCTGGCATGCGATCGATGCCGAGGAAGCCTGGCACTACGTGGAAGGCGATCCGCTGGAACTGCTGATCTATCACCCCGCCGAGCGGCGCCTGGAACGCCATCGCCTGGGCCCGCTGGAGCAGGGCGCGAAACCGGCGCAGGTGGTGCCGGCGCAGGCCTGGCAGGCCTCGCGGCCGCTGGGTGCGTACACGCTGGTGACCTGCATGGTGGCGCCGGCATTCGAGTTCGGCGGCTTTCGCCTGCTTACCGACGAGCCGTTCGCCACCACGCTGCGACAACACCTGGCGTAGGTTGGGGTGAGCCGCAGGCGAACCCCAACATCCGCACGTCTCAACGCATCGCATTGTTGGGGTTCGCTGGCGCTCACCCCAACCTACGCCGGACTCAGAATTCCAACTGCGCGCCCAGCATGACGGTGCGTCCCGGCGCGGGCTCGTAATAGCGGCCATTGCTCTCGTTGACGATCACCGAGCCGATCACGCGGCGATCGAACAGGTTGTCGACGCGCGCGCTCAGGTGCAGCTTCGCCACGCCCAGCGCCAGGCCGTAGCCGACATCGACGCCGGTCAGCACATGGCCCGGCGCGCGTTCGCGGCCGCGATCGTCGACCGTCACCGCGCCGACACCTTGCCATTCCATGCCCACGCGCCAGCCCAGCGCGCCGCCGCGCTCGATGCGCAGCGAGCCGTAGTTGTCCGGCACGCCGGGAATCCGCGTGCCGGCGGGAATGCGCACGGCCGGCGTGCCGCTCGGGAAGGCATCGCGAAAACGCGCCTGCAGATGCGTGGCGCCGAGCGCCAGCCGCCAGCCGTCGCCGAGTTCGCCGCGCAGCGACAGCTCGGCGCCCTGGCGGCGGCTGCGCCCGATATTGCGATAGCTCGAACGCCCGCCGCTGTTGCTGGCCACCGCCAGTTCGTGGCGCGTATCGGCACGGAACAGCGCCGCTTCCAGCTGCCAGTCCGCCGCGGCCCGCCACTTCATGCCCAGCTCGCCCTGGCGGCTGCGCGACGGTTGCAGGTCGAAGGCCAGGCCGGCGCCGCCGTCGGCGCGATAGCCCAGCTCGGCGAAGGTCGGCGTCTCGAAGCCTTCGCCGTAGCTGGCG
Organism: Dyella marensis; assembly: GCF_900112865.1. Taxonomy (GTDB): domain Bacteria; phylum Pseudomonadota; class Gammaproteobacteria; order Xanthomonadales; family Rhodanobacteraceae; genus Dyella_D; species Dyella_D marensis_A. The sequence goes on from NZ_FONH01000005.1 coordinate 119,576, forward strand.
TAGAAGCGCAGGCGTTCGCCGGGCCGGTATTGCAGGCCGAGCACCGGCGTAGTCGCGCCGTAGCTGACGCCACCGCTGTCGTCCGGGTTGCCTGGCGCGATGTAGTGATCGCGCGCGCGAAAACGCACTTCGCTGTGGCGCACGCCGACCAGCAGCGACCATCGCTCGGCGAAGCGCCAATACAGCTGCGCATAGGGATCGAGATTCCACACGCGATCGTCTTCGTCGCGGCGCAGCCGGCCGGCAACACCGAGCACGTCGCCGGCGAAGTTCTCGTAGCCGCGGCGGCGCTGGTGCTGGTCGTCATAGGCCAGGCCCAGCACGGCTTCCAGCGGCCGGCCGGCCAGTTCGGCGCGGCGCGTCCAGCGCGCATCCAGGCCGCCGTAGCTGGTGTCCAGGTCCACCACGCCGCCGGCGCTGAGCGGATTGCGCTGCGCCGCCACCGGCACCGACAGCACCTGCTGCACGCCACGCTCGCCGTAGTAGGCCATCAGGCGCCATTGCGTATCGGCATCGGGCGACAGCTCGTAGACGGCGCCGCCCTGGGCCTGGTGCACGCTCTTGCGCGTGTCGAACTGGTCGGCCGCGGCGATCGCCTGGCGTGGATCGGCCATGGCCTGCGCGCGGGTCAGCCCCAGCGGGTCCTGCGCCTGCGGTAGCGCCACCGTGTTGAGCACCACCGTGAGATGGCCGGCGGCGCCCAGGTCGAAACCGAGCCGCGCATTGCCCGACTCGCGCTGCGCGCGGCTGTGCTCGCGATAGCCGGCGGTCTGGAAGTGCGACAGCGCCAGGTTGTAGTCGAAGCCGCCGTCCTTGCCGCGGGTGGACAGCCCCAGCCGCATCGTGGCGTTGCTGCCGCCGAACAAACCCACCCGCGTCACCGCCGGATCGCCGCCTTCCGCGCTCCACAGCTGCACCACGCCGCCGGAGGCATTGCCGTACAGCGCGGAGAACGGCCCGCGCAGCACTTCCACCCGATCGGCCGCGTCCAGGCTGAAATGCGAGACCTGGCCCTGGCCGTCCGGCATGGTGGCGGGAATGCCGTCCGCATACAGCCGCACCCCGCGCACGCCGAAAGTAGAGCGCGCGCCATAGCCGCGCAGCGAGATCTGCTCGTCCTGCGCGTAGTTCTGCCGGTCGCGGGCGAGCAGGCCGGGCACGCCGACCAGCGCCTCGGACAGATTGACGCCGGGCTTGCCGCTGTCGCCCGGCGCCAGCGTGACCACGCTCAGCGAGGCGGGCAGGTCCAGCGGCGGGATGTCCAGCCGCGTGGCATTGACCCGCACCGGCGGCAGCTCGGTGGTGTCGGCCGCGTGCGCCGCGCCGGCCAGGCACAGCAGCAGCGCGCTGGTGACCATCGACTTGCCGCTGCCGCGCATCGCTGCTCCGAAGAGGGTGGGGAACCGGTGATGCTACGGGATGCGCGCGGACGGATCAGTGGCGGGCGTCCGCCTCTCGCCACGTTCAGTCGGCCCCCGCATAATCGCGCGATGCCAAATCTTCGCTGCTGCGTCCGTCCGATCGGTGCCGTCGTCCTGCTGTTGGCCGCGCTCGCGGCGGCCCCCGCGTTCGCGCAGGAAAAGACCAGGACCGAACAGGCCGAGGCGCAGAAAAAGCTCGCCGAAGTGCGCAGCAAGATGGAGGCGCTGGCCAAGGAACAGGCCGAGACCGCGGCCAGGCGCGACTCGGCCAACGCGGAACTGGCCAAGCGCGCCAACGCCGTGGCCGGCGCCGCCAAGGCGGTGCGCCAGACCGACGCCGAGCTCTCCGGCAAGCAGCGCGAGCTGGAAAAACTGCAGCAGGACCGCGCCGCCCTGCAGAAGAACCTGGACGGCCAGCGCGCCGCCATCGCCGACCTGCTGCGTGCGACCTACACCCTGGGCCGCGGCTCGGACCTGCGCCTGCTGCTGGGCGACGACGACGTCGCGCGGGTGGCGCGCGCGCTGGCCTATTCGAAGTACTTCCAGGAAGACCGCGTCCAGAAAGTGCAGAAGCTGATGGGCGACCTGGCCCGGCTGCAGGACCTGGAAGCGCGCATCGCCACCGAGCAGCAGGCCCTGCAGGCGACCAAGGCACAGCGCCAGGAACAGGCCAAGACACTGGAACAGCAGCGCGCCGAACAGGCCAGGCTGGCCGCCCAGACCGATGCCCAGTACAAGGACCAGGGCGAGCGCCTGGCCCAGCTCAAGCAGAACGCCCAGTCGCTCAACAGCCTGGTCGACAAGCTGCAGAAGGCCATCGACGACGCCGCGCGCGAGGCGGCCAAGGCCGCCAAGGCCAATCCGGCCGCACCCAGCGTGTCGCCGGGCAAGGGCAGCGCCAATATCCGCGGCAACCTGCCGTGGCCGGCCAATGGCGTGGTCAACACCTACGGCAACGGCGTGCTGATCAAGGCCAACGGCGGCAGCGAGGTGCGCGCGGTGGCACGCGGCCGGGTGGTCTACGCGGCCTTCCTGCGCGGCTACGGCATGCTGCTTATCCTCAACCACGGCAACGGCTGGCTGAGCATGTACGGCAACAACGAGACCCTGCTGCACGGGGTGGGCGACGAGGTCGACACCGGCCAGGCGGTGGGCACCGCGGCGGCGCCCACCGGCGTCAACACCGGCGTGTATTTCGAGCTGCGCCAGAACAACAAGCCGGTGGACCCGCGCAGCTGGCTGGGACGCCAGCGTTGACGTGGCGTGTGCGCCGCCGCAGGCTAGCCTGCGTTGAATTCCGGTGTCCCCCTGCGGTCCTACCCCCGCAGTGCACCCCCAAGTTTCCCCGGAGCAAGTTCATGCGGTTTCCCTCCCTGCCCCTTGTCGCGCTGCTGCTGGCGGTCCCCGCGCTGCCGCTGCAGGCCCTGCCCGCGAAGGGCGCCAAGCCGGCGGCCGAGCCGGCCAAGGCCGCCTCCACCGCTGCGCCTGACGCGGTCGACATGGACGACATCCGCAACTTCAGCCGCGTCTACGAGATGGTGCGGCAGGCCTATGTCGAGAAGGTCGACAACAAGACCCTGATGAAGGCTGCCATCAGCGGCATGCTCACCGGCCTGGACCCGCACAGCGAATACCTGGACAAGGACGGCCTGGCCGAGCTCAGCGAAGACACCACCGGCCAGTATGGCGGCCTCGGCATCGAGGTGCTGCAGGTGGACGGCACGCTGCGCATCATCGCGCCGATCGACGACACGCCCGCCTCGCGCGCCGGCATCAAGCCGGGCGACACCATCGTGAAGGTGGACGGCACGCCGGTGGATTCGGAGAACATCGACGAGATGTTCAAGAAGCTGCGCGGCGACCCGGGCAGCAAGATCGTGTTGTCGGTCCTGCACGAGAAGAGCGACAAGCCGGTGGACATGAGCCTGGTGCGCGAGCGCATCTCGGTCACCAGCGTGAAGGTGCGCGAACTCGAACCCGGCTATGCCTACGTGCGGCTCAGCCAGTTCCAGGACGACACCGCGTCGGACCTGGAAAAGAAGCTCGGCGAGCTGGTCAAGAAGAACGGCCCGCAGCGCGGCGCAATCCTGGACCTGCGCTCCAACCCGGGCGGCCTGCTCACCGCGGCCGTGGGCGTCAGCGACGCCTTCCTCGACAGCGGCACCATCGTCACCACGCGCGGCCGCCTGCAGGACGCCAACCTCAGCTTCGCCGCGCATCCGGGCGACCTGCTGAACGGCTCGCCGATGGTGGTGCTGGTGGACAACGGCACGGCGTCGGCGGCGGAGATCGTCTCCGGCGCGCTGAAGGACAACCACCGCGCGCTGATCATCGGCCGCCGCACTTTCGGCAAGGGCGTGGTGCAGACCGTGCTGCCGCTGGACGCCGAGCACGCGGTGAAGATCACCACCGCGCGCTATTACACGCCCAGCGGCACCTCGATCCAGGCCGAAGGCATCAAGCCGGACATCGCGCTGGCCGACCTGGCGGTGAACAAGGCCGACAGCGCCGCCACCCTGATCGGTTCGGAAGCGGACCTGCGCAACCACCTCGCCAACGAGGACGGCAACAGCAAGGACCGCAAGGATCTGGACAACGACGGCAGCGCCGAGAACGCCAAGCTGGCCACCCAGGACTACGCGCTGTCGCAGGCGCTGAACGTGCTCAAGGGCCTGGCGCTCAATCACGGCGTGCCGGCGCAGGCGGCCAGGCAGTAGGCCCGCCGGCGACTGAGCGGTATCGCCGGAAAAGCGCCGCCAACGGCGCTTTTCCGCTGCTTGCGCCAACCGTCAGTTGGCACGCGCTACCATGCGGGCCTTCTTTGGTAGCGACGCGCCATGGCCAAGCTCTATTTCTACTACTCGGCGATGAATGCCGGTAAGACCACCACGCTGCTGCAGAGCGCGTACAACTATCACGAGCGTGGCATGCGCACGGTGATCCTCACGCCGGCGCTGGACAACCGCTACGGCGACGGCGTGGTGGCCTCGCGCATCGGCCTGAAGGCGAACGGGCGGCGCTTCCGCACCGACGAGAACCTGCTGGCCCTGGTCGAGGCTGACATCGCCGAGCGCGGCCCGCTGCACTGCGTGTTCATTGACGAGGCGCAGTTCCTCACCAAGGCGCAGGTGTGGCAGGCCAGCGACGTGGTGGACAAGCTCAACATCCCGGTGCTGGCCTACGGCCTGCGCACGGATTTCCGCGGCGAACTGTTCGAAGGCAGCCGCTACCTGCTGGCCTGGGCCGACAACCTGGAAGAGATCAAGACCATCTGCCACACCGGCCGCAAGGCCACCATGGTGGTGCGCGTGGATGAGCGCGGCCGCGCCGTCACCGAGGGCCCGCAGGTTGAGATCGGCGGCAACGACCGCTATGTCTCGGTCAGCCGCGCGGAGTTCAAGAAGATCACCGAAGGCCGCGGCCGTATCGAATTGCAGCAGCCCGTGTTGCCGCTGGGCGAACATTGACCCAGGGCGCGGCCTTGCCGCCCATCACAAGGAATCCCCGCATGAACGCACCGATCCGCATCCCCGCCTGGCAACGCCCGCATTGGCATCCCGGCGGCGAGGAGATCTACCTGCACTACTACGTGTTCGGGAATTTCCAGAACGTGCGCGTGCCTTCCGCGCCCTACGGCAGCGACGGCCTGCCGCACGGCATCGAGGCCACCAACCATCACCATGCCGGCCTGCGCGCGTGGGAAGGCTATCCGCTCAAGGGCGAGCTGGGCCGTCTGTTCAAGGACGAGTCGCCGGAGGCTTACCGCGCCGCGCTGGATGCGCCGCAGGTGATGGTCGTGCGCGGCACGCTGCCGGACCAGGGCGATGTGGGCTATCTGCGCGATACGCTCGGCGTGGTCGCGGGCCTGCTCGATATCGGCGGCGTGGCGGTGCTCGATCCGCAGATCGTCACGCTGTTCGGCGCCGACACCTGGCGCGAGCATTACCTGGTGCGCGACGGTGCGCCGATCCGCAACCACCTGCTGATCCTGCGCGACGACGAGGAAGACGGCGACGGTTCGTGGGTACGCACCCGCGGCATGCGTAAGTTCGGCCGTCCGGACATCAGCCTGCGCCATGTGCCGGCGGGCGATACCGATCGCGCCGGCATGCTGTGCGAGCGGCTGGCCGAGATGCAGGCGCTGGGTGCGAGTTTCGTCGACGGGCAGTCGCTGGAAGCCGACGGCATGCAGGGTTTCGTGGCGAAGCTCGGCGGCAGCGCGGTCGACGCGCCGTTCTACAACACCTACGTCGAGTTCCGCTGGCCGGTGTAGGTTGGGGTGAGCCACAGGCGAACCCCAACGTTGCGACAACCTGCAAGACCTGTTGGGGTTCGCCTGCGGCTCGCCCCGACCTACGCCGAACGTTATTTCTGGCAGCGCGGGCACCAGAACGTCGAACGCTGCCCCAGCACCACTTGGCGAATCGCCGTGCCGCAGGTCCGGCACGGCTCCCCCTCGCGTCCGTACACCTGCAGCTCGCGCACGAAATAGCCGGGCATGCCGTCCGGATTGATGAAATCGCGCAGCGTGGTGCCGCCGCGCTCGATCGCCCAGGCCAGGATGCGTTTCACCTCGGCGGCCAGCCGCGCATAGCGTGCACGCGACACCGAGCCGGCCGCGCGGCGCGGATCGATGCCGGCGGCGAACAGCGCTTCGCTCGCATAGATATTGCCCACGCCTACCACCACGGCGTTGTCCATCAGGAACAGTTTCACCGCCGCCGTGCGGCCGCGCGACAGATGCCACAGCAGGTCGCCGTCGAAGGCATCGGTGAGCGGTTCCGGTCCGAGGTTCTCGAGCAGTTCGTGCGTCGTTCCCGGCGGTTGCCACAGCAGGCAGCCGAAGCGCCGCGCGTCGGTGAAGCGCAGGATGCGCGCGCCCACCGTCGTCGCTTCCAGCGCGATATCGACATGATCGTGCTTGCCCACTGGCGCATCCGGCGGCAGCACGCGCAGCACGCCGGTCATGCCCAGGTGCAGCAGCGCACTGCCCACCTGCGTGTGCAGCAGCAGGTATTTCGCGCGGCGCTCCACCTCCTCGATGCGCTGCCCGGGCAGCAGCGCACCGACTTCCGGCGGAATCGGCCAGCGCAGATCGGGACGGCGCAGCACCACGGAAGTGATGCGCCGTCCGATCAGATGCGGGGCGATGCCGCGGCGGGTGGTTTCGACTTCGGGCAGTTCAGGCACGGCCGGGCGGGCTCAGGTCCAGTCGGCGTGGAAGCTGCCGGGGCGGTCGATGCGCTCGAAGGTATGCGCGCCGAAATAATCGCGCTGCGCCTGCACCAGGTTTGCCGGCAGCCGCTCGGCGCGGTAGCTGTCGTAATAGGCGATTGCCGAGGCGAATCCGGGCACCGCCACGCCGGCCTGCACCGCCGCGGAGACCACGTCGCGCAGCGCCTGCTGGTATTGCGCGGCAATGTCGCGGAAGTACGGATCCAGCAGCAGGTTGGCCAGCGCCGCGTCGTGCGCATAGGCGTCGGTGATCTTCTGCAGGAAGCGTGCGCGGATGATGCAGCCGGCGCGGAAGATCTTGGCGATGGTGCCGTAGGGCAGGTTCCACTTGTACTCGTCGGAAGCGGCGCGCAGCTGCGCGAAGCCCTGCGCGTAGGAGACGATCTTGCTCAGGTACAGCGCGCGGCGCACCGATTCGATGAAGGCCGCGCGATCGCCGGCGAACGGCTGCGCCTGCGGCCCCTTCAGCACTTTGCTGGCCGCGACGCGCTCGTCCTTCAGCGCCGACAGCAGGCGTGCGAACACCGATTCGGTGATCAGCGGCAGCGGCACGGCCAGGTCCAGCGCGCTCTGGCTGGTCCACTTGCCGGTGCCCTTCTGTGCGGCGCGGTCGAGGATGATGTCGACCATCGCCTTGCCGGTGTCCGGATCCTGCTTGCCGAAGATGTCGGCGGTGATCGCGATCAGGTAGCTGTCGAGCTCGCCCTGGTTCCACTCGGCGTAGACCTTGCCCAACTCTTCGTTGGACAGGCCCAGCACCTGTTTCAGCACGGCGTAGCTCTCGGCGATGAGCTGCATATCGCCGTACTCGATGCCGTTGTGCACCATCTTCACGTAATGGCCGGCGCCGTTCGGGCCCATGTAGGCCACGCAGGGCTCGCCGTCCGGCGCGCGCGCGGCGATCTCGGTCAGCACCGGCGCCACCAGGTCATACGCATCGCGCGGGCCGCCCGGCATGATCGACGGGCCGTGCAGCGCGCCTTCCTCGCCGCCGGACACGCCGGTACCGATGAAATGCAGGCCGGCCGCGTTCAATTCGCGCTCGCGGCGGATGGTGTCCTGGAAGAAAGTGTTGCCGCCGTCGATCAGCACGTCGCCCTGGTCCAGCAGCGGCTTCAGTTCCGCGATGGTGGCGTCGGTGGCTTCGCCGGCCTTGACCATCAGCAGGATGCGGCGCGGCTTCTGCAGCGCGTCGACGAACTCCTGCAGCGTGTAGGTCGGCGCGAGCCGCTTGTCCGGATGTTCGGCCACGACCTCGTCGGTCTTCTCGCGGCTGCGGTTGTAGATGGCGACGGTGTGGCCGCGGCTTTCGATATTGAGCGCGAGGTTGCGGCCCATCACGGCCATGCCGACGACGCCGATGACGGGTTGCTCGACCGAACGATTCATGCGGATGCTCCGTGGCAGGGATAGCGGGAATGCCTCGGATATGGGGAGGACGCCGGGGCATGCAAGGTGCTCGGCATCATACGCAGCCTCGGCGCCGCTCAGGGCGCCCTGGTGGTGTTCGCCTTGGCCGGGCGCGGCGTGAAGCGCACCGGGACCAGGGCCACGCGATCGCCGGCGCGCACATAGCGCAGCGGACCAGTCACCGCGATTTCTCCGAAGCTCAACGCCTGCCCGTCCAGCGTCAACACGACGGGGGCCGGCGCCAGGCCGATCCTGGCCGGATCGAATTCGGCCAGCGCTCGCCAGCTTTGCACGGGCGCGGCCGCAGTGGCGGCGAGATCGGCCAGGCGGCCCTCGTCCACCGGCAAGCTGGTGCCGTCGACCGCCTGCCAATGGCCATCGCGCCGGGCGTAGTGCTCGGTGACGCCGCCGTGCCAGGCCAGATCGATGCGCTGCACGCCCGCGGGATCGATGCCGAGCAAGGTGCCGGGCGCCTGTTCGCGGTCGCTGCGCCATTGCCAGCCGGCGGCGCCCAGCAGCGCCGCGGTCAGGGCGAAGAAGGCGAGGCGGCCGACCTTCATGCGCGGCGGCGCCGCCATGCGATCAGCCCGCCGAGCAGCAGCAGGGCCAGCGGCAGCGCCAGCAGGAAGCCGAAGGTGACCGCGTTGAGCTGGCCCTGGCTCAACTGCATCGCGCGATCCGGCGCGCCGCGCGGCGGCAGGTCGACCAGGGCGTCGTCGCCCAGCAGCCAGTCGAACATGCGCTCGCCCAGCGCGCGGTTGCCGCCGTTGCCGAGGAAGGTGTTGGACAGGAAATCGCCGTCGCCGACGATCGCCACGCGCTGCTCGCTCTTGTCGGGGCTGGGCGAGAGGCGGGCGAAGGTGAGGCCGAAGTCGAGCGGGCCTTTCAGCTCGCCGGCGTCGGCGTCGTAGCGGATGCTGGAGCTGGCAGCGTTGTCGATCGGCTGGAACTCGGTCCAGCTCTGCGGCCCGGAGCGCAGGAACGGCTGCACTTCCCATTCGCCGCGGCGCGCCAGCGCCAGCGCGGAGACCTGCGGGAACAGCGTGGTCAGGGTCAGGCCGCGGGTGATCGCATGCAGCGGATAGCTGCCCACGGTGATCATGCGCGGATCCTGCAGGCCCAGCGCCGATCCCTGGCCGTCCACCAGCACGCCCGGCAGGATGTGCACGCCCAGCGCGTCGGCCAGCGGCTGCAGGCCGAGGTCGTCGTTGGCCGGCTCGGTCAGCCACAGCAGGTTGCCGCCACCGGCGACGTAGTCGGTCAGCGCCTTCACCGCGCCCGGCGGCAGCGCCAGCGTGGGGCCGGCCAGCACCACCAGGTCGGTGTGCTGCGGCACCGCGTTCACCTGCGAGAAATTCAGCGGCACCGCGCGCATGCCGCGGCCTTCCAGCTGGGTCATGAACAGCCCTAAGTCCGCATTGGCCTTGCCGTCCGCGCGACGCTCGCCGTCGCCGGTGACGAAGGCGACGATGCGCTCGCCGCCGCGCGCCAGGCGTTCCAGCGCATTGGTGAGGCTGCGCTCGGACAGCTCGTCCAGGCGCTCCTGGCGCTGGCCGTAGCGCAGGATCAGCGCGCCATCGACGGTGATGCCGAGCTCGCGCATCTTCGCCGGGTCCTGCTGCGGGTCGACGAAGCGCAGCGTGAGATCGTGCTTGAAGCGCCGGTAGCGCTCGACGAAGCCGCTCACCGTCTGCCGCAGGTCGCCCTGCGGATTGGCGTAGCTGGTGATCTCCACCGGGCCTTTCAGCGCGTCGAGCACCGCGCGGCTTTCGGTCGACAGGCTGGAGCGGGCGTCGTGGCTCCAGTCGGCGACATGGTCGTGGCGATAGCTGAGATAGCCGATGGCACCGGCCGCGGCGAACAGCGCCAGCGCGAACAGCCAGCCGTCCAGACGACTGAACCCGCGCATCAGCCGCGCTCCTTGTCGGTGGCGACCCGGCGTATCGCCAGGGCCAGCGCGATGACGATGACCAGCGCGAACCACACCAGGTCGGCGCTCGACACCAGGCCGCGCAGCAGGGCTTCCAGGTGCGTGCTCAGCGACAGCCAGTTCCATACGCCGTTGCCGACGCCGGCCTTCTGCGCGGCCAGGTTGGCGGTGAACAGCGCCAGGCCCAGGGTCAGGCTGGCGGTGGCCGCGACGGCGGGCAGCGAGGCGAAGGCCGAGCAGGCCACGCCGATCGCGCCCAGGGCGGCCAGGGTCAGCGCCAGGCCGAGCACGGTGGCGGCAAGCTTGCCGCTGTCCATGTGCGTGCCATGGGCCAGGCTCAGCGGCATGGCCACGGTCAGCGCCAGCCAGCCCAGCAGCCACAGCAGCACCGCGAAGTACTTGCCCAGCACGATGGCGGCGGGCGAGGTGCCGCTGGAGGCGAGCAGCGGCAGCGTGCCGTTGGCGCGGTCGCCGGCCAGGGTCGACATGGTCAGCAGCGGCACCACCAGCAGCGCCAGCTCGGTCAGCCCGAACGGCAGGATGCCCATGGTCAGCGTGCTGCCCAGCAGCGGGATGCCGACCAGGTCGGTATAGCCGGGTGCACCCGGTGTGCCGGCCAGCTTGACCTGGTTGTCGAGGAAATTGCCCAGCAGCAGCACGAAGCGCCAGGCGAGCTGGGCCAGGGTGAGCGCCGCCAGCACCCAGGCCAGCGGGCGGACCAGCAGGCGGCGCAGTTCCAGGCGTGCGACGGACCCCATCGAACTCATGCCGCCTGATCCTTGCCGTTCATCGCGATCTCGAAAAAGGTGTGCTCGAGCGCCGCATGGTCGCCGTCCAGCGCGGCATCGTGACGCAGGCGGCCTTCGTGCAGGATCGCCACGCGGTCGCACACGGCGGTGGTCTCGGCCAGCAGATGGGTGGACAGGATCACCGCGGCGCCCGCGGCGGCTTCCTCGCGGATCACCTTGCGCAGCGCGGCGACCTGCACCGGGTCGAGCGCATTGGCCGGCTCGTCCAGCACCAGCAGCCTGGGCTTGTGCAGCAGCGCGCAGGCCAGCCCCAGGCGCTGGCGCTGGCCTTGCGACAGCACGCCGGCGAGACGGCGCAGCAGCGGGGCCAGTTCCAGGCGTTCGATGGTGGACTCGCAGGCCTGCTTCAGTCCGCCGGCGCGCAGTCCGCGCAGGCGCGCATGGGCCTGCAGATGTTCCAAAACGGTCAGTTCCGGCCAATGCGGGGCACGTTCGGGCAGCCAGCCGAGCAGGCCACGGGCCAGTGCCGGGTGCGTGGCGAAGTCCTGGCCGTCCAGCTCGATGCGCCCTTCGTCGGGCTTCAGCGCACCGGCGATCATGGCCAGCGTGGTGGACTTGCCGGCCCCGTTGACGCCCAGCAGGCCAAGGATCTGGCCCCTGTCCAGTGTCAGGCTGAGACGCTCGACGGCCGGCCGCCCGGCGCGATGGCGCCGGACCTGATCAAGCTTTAACAGGGGGTGTGGCAGAGTCATTGCATGATTGTCACGGCGCCCCCACCGTTTGAACAGACGGCGGGGGCGTTCTTGCGCGCTGAAACACGTTCTGCGGCACCGTTGCGCAGGCATGATTTCCCATGCTGGTGGGTACGGAAGCCCTCGATTAGACTGACTTTTCACCCTACTGAGTGTTTCCCATGCTCGACGCAGTGCTGAACTTCCTGTCCAACGGCCTCTCCGGGGCCGGCTGGGTCGCCATGCTGGTCTACGTGCTGGTCATGACGCAGCTCACCATCTTCACGGTGACGCTGTATCTGCACCGCAGCCAGACCCATCGCGGCGTGGACTTCCATCCCGCGCTGGCCAACTTCTTCCGCTTCTGGGGCTGGCTGACCACCGGCATGGTGGTGAAGGAGTGGGTGGCCGTGCACCGCAAGCACCACGCCAAGGTGGAGACCGAGGAAGATCCGCATAGCCCGCAGATCTACGGCATCAAGAAGGTGTTCTGGGACGGCGTGTCGCTGTACCGCGACGCCAGCTACATCAAGTCCGACCTCGAGAAGTACGGCCGCGGCACCCCGGACGACTGGATCGAGCGCAAGCTCTTCGGCGGCCACCCGTACTGGGGCCCGACCCTGATGCTGCTGATCGACCTGGCGCTGTTCGGCGTGATCGGCGCGGCCATCTGGGCCGTGCAGATGATCTGGATCCCGTTCTGGGCCGCCGGCTTCGTCAACGGCATCGGCCACTGGTGGGGCTACCGCAACTTCGAGAGCGCGGACACCGCGACCAATCTGTCGCCGTGGGGCGTGTGGATCGGCGGCGAAGAGCTGCACAACAACCACCACGCTTTCCCGAGCTCGGCCAAGTTCGCCCTGCGCAAGTGGGAGTTCGACATCGGCTGGGCGGTGATCTGCGGCCTGCGCGCGGTGGGCCTGGCCAAGGTGATGCGCGTGGCGCCGACCCTGGACATCCGCCCGAACGTGCACCTGCCCGATGCCGAGACCCTGAAGGCCGTGCTCACCCACCGCTTCCAGGCGATGACCGACTACTACCGCGGCGTGATCGTGCCGACCCTGCGCGACGAAGCGCAGCACGCCGGCGAAAGCCTCAAGGCGATGCCGCGCCGCATGCGCCGCGCGCTGGCCGACGGCGGCCGCTGGCTGGACCACGAAGGCCGCGAGCGCCTGCAGGCCGCCCTGGCCAAGCGCCCGACCCTGCGCACGGTGTGCGACTTCCGCACCCGCCTGGCCGACCTGATGGAACAGCGCGGCGCCGAGCAGAGCCTGAAGGGCCTGCAGCAGTGGATCGCCGAAGCCGAGCAGAGCGGCATCCGCGTACTGCAGGACTTCGCGCAGCGCCTGAAGGGCTACGCGGTCAGCGGCGCGCACTGAGCCCTCTTCCGATCGCAGCCAAGAAAGGCCCGCCACCTGGCGGGCTTTTTCTTTGGCGCTTGTCCGCCTCGGATGCGCCACGCATCATCGCGCGATGTCCGACGTCCTGTTTCCCGCCCTGATCGGCCCAACCGACTGGCCGCTGCTGGCCATGCCGGTGCAGCGCATGCACGGCGGCGCGGCATCGCTGCATGCGCATGGCGTCGCCCAGGTGGACGGTGCACGCCATCCGTTCGCGCGGCTGCTGCGGCGCGTGCTCGGCCTGCCGGAGCCGGGCGCCGGCCAGGTCATCGCGCTCAGCATCGAGCGCGATGGCGGACGCGAGACCTGGACCCGCGGCTTTGCCAACGGGCGCATGCGCTCCACGCTGGAACGCGCCGCGGACGGCGTGCGCCTGCGCGAACGCCTCGGACCCGTCTCGCTGTACTTCGAACTGCGCCGCGATGGCGACGCCATCGACTGGCAACTGCGCGAAGGCCGCCTGCTCGGCTTGCCGCTGCCGCGCGCGATATTCGGCAGCGTGCTTTCGCGCAGCCTCGCGGAAGAAGGGCGCTACGTATTCCATATCGACACGCGCCTGCCGCTGCTCGGCCAGCTGATCGCCTATCGCGGCTGGCTGGAGATCGATTGAATTACTCGAACGCCTCGACACCGGTGCGCAAAGCGTAACCGTCGAAACCCGCCTCGATCTGCTCCAGCGTGAGCAGCCCCACGCAAGGCATCGCGCCCTTGGCAGCGATCATCCCGTCCGCCATGCAGCGTGCCAGCACCACCGCAGGCGTCACTGGCACCTGCGGGCCGTCGCCGGCATCCGCGCTAAGCCACCAGCGCAGCCGCAGCGGCTGTCCGTCCTTGCCGGTGCCGCTGAGTTCCACCGTCATGCCGCCGACGTCGGAACCGAAGCGGATGAACAGCTCGCTGAAGCGCCGCAGCGCGGGCGCATACGCGGCGAGGTTGCGGATCAGCCCCAGCCGCACCAGCGCCGCCGCGCACCAGGTGCCGCCCTGCAACAGCGGCAGTTCGAGACCCGCGCGGAACATCACCGTGCGCACCTGCGGATAGCGAGCCGGAAACAGATCGAGATCGGGAATCTCGCACACGCCGACGCGGCGCCGTCCGAATGGAAACGACTGCAGCCGGCTGTCCATCCAGCCATGCGCCACCTGCCAGCGCCCATTGCGCCACACGCGGATCGGCCGGCCGCAATAGCCGAGGATCGACGCCACCGTCGCATCGCCGCGCGGCGTGCGGTTGCCGGGATTGATGGTGTGCTCGATGGCGTCCAGCTGCGCGAAGCGCGGCAGCAATGCATCGACCGCCGCCGAGCTCAGCGCCGGCACGCTGGACGCGCCGGCGACCAGCAGTCGCCCCGCGGCCAGCGCGCGTTCGTGCAAGCGCCCGATGCCGGTGACGAAGCCGCGGCCGTCGGCCAGGTCGATATAGTCGCTGCCGGCGTCGAGGCAGGCTTCGGCCACGCGATAGTCCTGGCCCTGGAACGGCCCGGCGGCGTGGATCACCAGTTGCGGCTGCAACGCGGCGAGCGCCCCGGCGAAACCCGCATCGCCGGTGTCGAGCGCGGCGACCCGCACCGACGGATCATCGAAAGAAGCGCGCTGCGCTTCCAGGGCATCGATCCGCCGTCCCGCCAGGATCAACTCGAAGCGCGCATCCCGCGCCAGACGCCGCGCCACGCGCGAACCGAACACACCGTTGGCGCCGATCACCACGACCCGCAAAGCCATCCCTGGAACTCCAATCCACCCGCGAAAGGCGCATTAGAACAGAACCGGCGCGCGACCTAGGGCCGGCCCTAGGTAGGGATCGACCTAGCTAGGCCCTGCAGGCGGCCATCGGGTTTCATCGCACGGTACTTCCTGTCCTGCCCCGTTCGGAGCCCGCCCCATGTCCAGCGTCAACGTCGCGTTCGCCGGTGTCGATATCCAGCGCTATCTCGGCCTGGCCGAACACAATCCGGTGCTGGATCCGAAGATCGGCCCCGACAACAGCGCGCCGAACCGCTCGCTGTACAACAACGGTGCCGGGCAGCCGGACTTCAGTAACAACAGCCAGCCCAGCCCCGACGACGTCAAGCAGGAAGGCTACGGCGACTGCTATTTCGATTCGACCCTGGCCGCGCTGGCGCAGCAGCATCCGGATCAGCTCAAGAACATGATCCACGACAACGGCAATGGCACGTTTACCGTGACGTTTCCGCACCAGAAGGACAACGGCGCCGGCAATCTGTGGGGCTTGTTCGGCGACGACTACCACGACGTGAAGATCACGGTGAGCGACAAGGACCTGCCGTCCAACGGCACCAGTTCCAGCGACGGCACCGCCAAGTGGCCGGAAGTGATGGAAGCGGCCTATGCCAAGCTGCGCGGCGGCTATGACGCGATTGGCAACGGCGGCAATCCCACCGATGCGATGGCCGCGCTGACCGGCAAGGGCGCCGACTACTACTCGCCCAAGGACGGCGCCGGCAAGATCGAGCAGGCGCTGAAGGACGGCAAGCTGGTGACGATCTCCACGCCCGAATCCGACGGCGACCAGGCCGGCATGGAAGCCGGCAAGAATCCGCACGGCCTGGTGGGCGGCCACGCTTATACCGTCACCGGCGTGTGCACCGGCCCCGATGGCAAGAAGTATCTGGAGCTGCGCAATCCCTGGGGCTTCGACCATCCGCAGAACATCCCGCTGGACCAGGTCAACGACGGTTCGATCGCGGAAGTGGAGATCGGCAACGCCTGAGCCGCACGCGTGGCTTTGTGACGGCGCTCATGCGCCATCGACAAAACGCGTGGCAAGGTCGACCGATGGCATCCATCGATAACGCAGGCCAGCAGTCCATGCCAAGGCGCCTCCATCCGGGGCGCCTTGGCGTATGCGCGGCGCTGCTGCTACTTTCGGCCGGCACTTCCGCATGGTCGACGCAGGCAGGGAAATCCATGTCCAGCTCCAGCGATCAGCAACAGGCCGCTCCGGCCGAAGTCGAGATCCTCCGCGGCCGCGCCGGCGTGGTCGGCCGTTCGCGGGTCGGCGTGTCGGCTATCGTCGCCACGCCGCCGCCGTTCCAGGGCGCGCTGCCCGGCGCGCGCGCCACGCTGATCGAAATGCGCGACGCGCCGATGCATCTGGAAAGCACCCTGGTGGTCAGCGAGAAGATGCTGCTGCCGCTGGCCGACGGCCTGCATCGCGTCAGCAAGCTCGCCACGCCGAGCGAGACCGACCGGCAAGGCCATGTGGCGATCGATGCCGAAGCGGCGCGCGCGGGTTCGCCGCGCGATGTATTCGTCAGCGATGACGGGCGGCTGCGCATCGGCGGCCCCGAAGTGAAAGCCGCCTACGACCTGCGTGTGCTGGCCTGGACGCCGGACAAGCACGCGCCGCAGAGCGCCACGCTGGAGTGGCTGAGCGCCGCCTTCCCGCGCGAAAGCCTGCCGCCGCAGCAGATCAGGCAGCAGGCGGTGAAGGTCGGCGACCGGCTGCAGGTCGGCGGCGCCACCTTGACGGTCAAGGCGATCGAAGGGCAGACGCAGGAGCATCCGGCCTGGATCGAGTTCGAGCTTTCGCCGGGCAGTTAGAGAGGTCTGTTTCAAGCATCATCCTCGCGCTTCGTCCGAACCCTCACCCCAACCCCTCTCCCGGAGGGAGAGGGGCTTGCGCTGCGATAGCCAGAAACGCCTCATCATTACTCACCGCTTCAAGGTGGAATCCTTCTCCCTCCGGGAGCACGCGGGGAGCGCACATGGATGTGCGCGGCTCTGAGGAGCGAGGAAGGTGCCGGCAGGCGGATGAGGGTTCGGCGAAGCGACAACGTCGCAGCCCCCTACATGACTAACAGCAGGGCGCACCTCCCTTCACGCGCGGTGTAACTTCCTACGGTCGCGCCCGCCATCCCGGGCGCCCTCCAGGAGACCGCACGATGCCGTCCGTCCGCCCCAAGGGACTTTCCCTCGCCGCCGCCTTGCTCGCCTGCCTGCCCGCCGCCGTGCTGGCCGGCTACGACAAGCCGCCGGAGCCGCTGCTCGGCGTGATGCATGCGCCGCTGCCGGCGACCCCGGTGCTCGATCCCACCCGCCAGCGCATGCTGCTGGTCGAGCAGTCGCAGTATCCGCCGATCGCGCGCGTGGCCGAGCCGTATCTGAAGCTCGGCGGCCTGCGCATCGAGCCGGCCAATCATGCGCGGCACGATGCCTCGAGCGGCTACGGCATCCGCACCTGCCTGAAGAGCTTCACGGTGGAAGAAGTTGCCAGCCACAAGCAGTTGCCGGTGACGCTGCCGGCTGATGCCTGTCCGAGCGTGCCGCAGTGGTCGCCCGACGGCCGCCGCTTCGCCTTCGCCAATACCACGAAGGAGCGCACCGAGCTGTGGCTGGGCGATGCGCTGACCGGCCAGGTGCGCCGCGTCGACGGCGTGTGGCTCAACCCGGTGATGGAAGACGACGTGCAATGGCTGCACGGCAGCGATTCGCTGCTGGTGAAGCAGGTGCCGGCCAATCTCGGCGCTGCGCCCAAGGTAAGCGAGACCTCCGGGCCGGAGATCAAGGAATCGATCGGCGGCAAGGGCGAGAGCAGCACCTACGAAGCCCGCGACACGCTGGGCAGTCCCGAAGACGAAGCCCTGTTCGAGTACTACGGCACGGCGCAGCTGGCGGTGGTCGATGCGGCCAGCGGCAAGGTCAAGGCGGTGGGCAAGCCGGGCGTGCTGGCCGGTGTGTCCGGCGCGCCCGACGGCGAGCATGTGCTGGTGGAGACGCTGAAGAAGCCGTACTCCTACGTCACCACCTATGAGCGTTTCGCGCGCGACGTCAGCGTGCTCGACGTGCGCAGCGGACAGTCCACCACGATCGCCTCGCTGCCGGTGGCCGACCGCGTGCCGGTGCGCGGCGTGCCGGTGGGCCCGCGCGATTTCGACTGGCGCGCCAATGCGCCGGCCACCCTGGTGTGGCCGGAGGCGCTGGACCAGGGCGACTGGAAGGTCAACGTCCCGCAGCGCGACAAGGTCATGCTGTGGAGCGCGCCGTTCAGCGGCAAGCCGCAGGAAGTGGCGCGCACCGTCCAGCGCTACAGCGGCATGCGCTGGCTGGCGCAGGGCGACGAGCCCTTCGTCTACGAGTACGACGCCAACAAGCGCTGGATCCGCATCAGCCGCGTCGACGTCGCCCATCCGGCCAAGCCCGCGCGCACGGTGTGGGATTACTCGATGGACGAGAACTACAAGCAGCCCGGCACGCTGCTGATGCAGCAGCAGCCCGACGGCGCGCGCGTGGTCCGGCAGGAAGGCGACTACGTCTATCTGGCCGGCGCCGGCGGCACGCCGCAAGGCGACCGGCCTTTCCTCGATCGCTATGCGCTGTCGAGCGGACGCACCGAGCGCCTGTTCCGCGGCGACGGTGCGGACCACTACGAAACCGCCCTGGCGGTGCTGCCGGGCGGCGAGCGCTTCATCACCGCGCGGCAGTCGCCGGCCGAGCCGGCGAACCTGTTCCTGCATGCGCTCGGCGCGCCGGTGAGCGATGCCAAGCCCGGCGAAGCGGCGTTCGCCTCCAGCAGCGAGGCGATCACGCATATCGCCGATCCCACCCCGCAGGTGCGCGGCATCGCCAAGCGGCTGGTCACCTACAAGCGCAAGGACGGCGTGGAGCTGTCGTTCACCCTGTACACGCCGCCGGGCTACAAGGAAGGTACGCGCCTGCCGGCCGTGCTGTACGCCTATCCGCAGGATTTCGCCGACCCGGGCAAGGCGGGGCAGGTGAGCGGGTCGCAGCAGAAGTTCGACCTGCTGCGCGGCTATCGCCTGCTGCTGTTGTCGGGCTACGCCATCATCGACAACGCGTCCTTTCCGATCGTCGGCGATCCGCGCACCGCGTACGACACCTATGTCGAGCAGTTGGTGATGGACGCGCAGGCTGCCGTGGACAAGGCGGCGGAGCTGGGCGTGGTCGATCCTGACCGCGTCGGCGTGACCGGTCACAGCCACGGCGCGCTGATGACCGCCAACCTGCTAGCGCACACCGGGCTGTTCCGCGCCGGCGTGGCCACCAGCGGCGGCTACAACAAGGACCTGACGCCGTTCGGTTTCCAGAACGAGCGCCGCTCGCTGTGGCAGGCGCCGAAGGTGTACGAGCAGGCCTCGGCCTTCTTCCATGCCGACCGCATCAAGGCGCCGCTGCTGATCATGCACGGCATGGACGACGCCAATCCGGGCACCGAGCCGATCCAGTCGCCCAAGCTGTTCCAGGCGATCCGCGGCCTGGGCGGCACCACGCGGCTGGTGATGCTGCCGCACGAGCCGCACTGGTACACCGCGATGGAGTCGAACGAGCAGGAGGTGTACGAGATGCTGAGCTGGTTCGACAAGTACGTGAAGAACGCCGCGCCGAAGGCTGCGGCGAAAGAGCAGGGCAAAGCCGCGCCCTGAAGTGGGCACCGGCGCGGACGTTGCGTCCGCGCCGGCATCATGCCGCCATGCTTGAAAGAGCGCGTATCCCCCGCCCTGATTTCAGTGATCGCCGTAGTGGAACTTGCAACTGATGATGGAGATGCACTCATCATCGAAGGCGTAGATCAGGCGGTCCTTCTTGTTGACGGATCTGGACCAGAAGCCGGCCAGATCGCCGCTCAACTCGTGAGGATCGCCCAGGCCGTCGTTGGGAGCCCGCTGCGCATCCTTGATGAGGGCATGAATTTTCTTCAGGGTCTTCTTGTCTTCGGCCCAATCCTGGTAGTCCTTCCAGGCTTCGTCCGTGAACTTGATGCTTCGCGCCATCGAGCGCCCTCCTTTTCCTACTCCTCGATCAGCGTCCGCTTCTTGGCCTTGCCGGCCTTGAACTGAGCGATGGACTTGGCGAGGTGATCGCGGTTTTCCCTGTTGCTGAGCAGGTGCACGGTGTCTGCCATCGAGTTGTAGTCCGCCAGGGACATGACTACGGCGTCTTCGTGATCGCGGCGATGGATGATGGTGATGGAGCAGTCGCTTGCCACAGTATCCAGCACCTCTTTGAGGTTGTTACGGGCGTCGGAAAAACTGACGACTCGCATAGGGTTCTCCTGTCTTGCCGGTGGCGCTGATGCCTTGCTTGACTTGTGCAGATTATTGCACAAGTCGAGTTTAGGGCATGTCCTAAAGCCGCAACAAAGCAGCCAACTCGGACCTGTCCCGACACCTATGGCAATGACTTTCTTGATTCCCTATGGCCTGCCGAGGTTAGTCGCCAAGCCTCACCTCAAGCCAGCTTCGCGGCCAGGATTCAGACAAAAGGAGCCTGCGCAAGGCCAAAAAAAACCCGCCACATGGGCGGGTTTTTCACGGAATGCAGATCAATTACTTGATCTTGCCTTCCTTGTAGATCACATGCTTGCGGACCACCGGATCGTACTTCTTGAACTCGAATTTGTCCGGCGTGTTCTTCTTGTTCTTCTGCGTGGTGTAGAAGTGGCCGGTGCCGGCCGAGGAGATCAGGCGGATCTTGTCGCTCTTGCTCTTGGACATGGCTCAGGGCTCCTTAGATCTTCTCGCCGCGGGCACGCAGGTCGGCGATCACGGCCTCGATGCCCTTCTTGTCGATGGTGCGCAGCGCCTGGTTG
This sequence comes from Dyella marensis, assembly GCF_900112865.1. Classification (GTDB taxonomy): domain Bacteria; phylum Pseudomonadota; class Gammaproteobacteria; order Xanthomonadales; family Rhodanobacteraceae; genus Dyella_D; species Dyella_D marensis_A. Next base: position 140,021 of record NZ_FONH01000005.1, read on the forward strand.
GAGACGCGCAGTTTCACCCAGCGATTCTCGCTGGCGACCCAGAAGCGGCGCTCGTGCAGGTTGGGCAACCAGCGGCGACGGGTCTTGTTGTTGGCATGCGAGACGTTGTTACCAGTCTGCACACCCTTTCCGGTGACTTGGCATACACGGGCCATGATGACCTCCGTAGATTCGTAGACCGCCCGTTGGCCAGGGCGACATCGGCCCAGCGGCGCCAGGCGCCACGCGATGCTGGAGGTTGCTGCTTTCGGGGGCTGCCGTGAGGTCCGCATCGCGTCGCGGACGTGCCCGTAAGGCCGGGCCGGCATGGCCGAGCCGCGCATTCTCTCAGAAACCCGGGCGCTTGCGCAATCTTTAAGCAGGCCGGGAGCTTGGGGGCACTCCGAAAGCCCGGGCGGATCGCATGGCGGCCTGCCGGGATGTATGGAACAATCGGCCTCTTTGTCCGTTTCCGCAATCCAGATCGAGGGGTTTCACAGATGGCAGACGTCAACGCCAACGGCCAGGCCGGCCAGCCGCAGCTGGTGCTGCAGAAGATCTATGTGAAGGACGTGTCGTTCGAGGCGCCCAACGCTCCGCACATCTTCCAGGAGATCGGCGAGACCGACCAGCAGCCGCAGGTCCAGCTCAACCTCGGCCAGCAGGCCACCGAGCTGGGCAACGACCTGTACGAAGTGGTGCTCAGCCTCACCCTGACCTGCACCCTGGGCGACCGCACCGCCTACCTGGCCGAAGTGAAGCAGGCCGGCGTGTTCGGCGTGGCCGGCTTCGGCGAGGCCGACCATGCCGGCATCATCGGCAGCTACTGCCCGAACCTGCTGTTCCCCTACGCCCGCCAGGTGATTTCCTCGCTGGTGATGGAGGGCGGCTTCCCGCCGTTCCTGCTGCAGCCGATCAACTTCGACGCGCTCTACGCCGAGCAGCAGCGCCGCGTCGCGGGCGGCGACGAGACCCCGGCCCTCAATAGCTGAGTTTCCTCCATGGCTGAACGTCCGACCCTGGCGGTTTTGGGAGCCGGCTCGTGGGGGACGGCGCTCGCCGCCCTCACCACGCGCAACGGCGTGCCGACCCGCTTGTGGGGCCGGGACGCCGCGGCGCTGGCGGCGATGGCCGAGGCCGGCCAGAACCGGCGCTACCTGCCGGAGATCCAGCTGCCGTCCGGGCTGCGCTTCGAAAGCGACCTGGCCGCCGCCGTGCGCGGCGCCGGGATCGTGTTGATCGTGGTGCCCAGCCATGCCTTCGCGGCCATGCTGGACGAAGTGGCGCCGCTGCTCGATCCAGGCGCGGGCGTGGCCTGGGCCACCAAGGGCTTCGAGCCCGGCACCGGCCGCTTCCTGCACGAACTGGTCGACGAGAAACTGCCCGGTCGCGCCGCGGCGGTGGTCACCGGCCCGTCCTTCGCCAAGGAAGTCGCGCTGGGCCTGCCCAGTGCGGTCACCGTGCATTCCGACGACGAAGCCTTCGCCCAGCAGCTCGCCTCGATGCTGCATGCGCCGAACTTCCGCGCCTATTCGGGCGGCGACGTGCTCGGCGCCGAGCTGGGCGGCGCGATGAAGAACGTGCTGGCCGTAGCCACCGGCGTCGCCGACGGCATGGACCTTGGGCTCAATGCCCGCGCCGGCCTGATCACCCGCGGCATGAACGAAATGCTGCGCCTGGGCGTCGCGCTCGGCGCCCGCCCGGAAACCCTGATGGGCCTGTCCGGCCTGGGCGACCTGGTGCTGACCTGCACCGGCGATCTCTCGCGCAATCGCCGCCTGGGCCTGGCCCTGGGCCGCGGCATCGCCATCGACGAGGCCGTGCGCCAGATCGGCCAGGTGGTGGAAAGCGTGGTCACTGCCGACGAAGTGGCCCGCCTGGCGGCCAAGCATGGCCTGGACCTGCCGATCAGCGGCGGCGTGCGCGCCGTGCTGCACGGCGAAGTGACGCCGGTGGAAGGCCTGCGCGCGCTGATGTCGCGCGAGCAGAAGCCGGAGTATCCGCAAGGCCTGTTCGGCACCGCCTGAGTATCCCGATGCACCGCTTTCACGCCCGTCGAAAAAAACGGGCGCGGAAGCGCGCATCTATACATCGGCCTTGGAGCCTGCTTAGGGTCTCTGAATAGCCCGCGTTGTCGTTGAGTAGCCTCCAGGCGGCGGTGCGTGGCGCCGGCCTGGCTGGCCGCCAGGTCAAGCCGCGCGCCGCCGCCTGGAGGCTACTCAACGACAACCCGAAGGGCCGGGTCTGTTTGCCCGCATGGCGGCGTCATCACTCAGTCGTGTACGGACGTACACTCCTTCATTCTTCCTTGCCATGCGAGCAAACAGCTCCCGGCGCGGGCTATTCAGAGACCCTAAGCAGGCTCTAAGCTCGGTCTTTTGGTCTTCCCGGCGGATCGCACGCGCATGCAGCAACCCGACGAGAAACGCTACGCCGAAGCCGCTCCGCCGCATCACGAGGAGAACGCGGAAGCGCTGCCGTCCGTATGGCGCCGCCTGCTGGACGACGGTGCCGCCGCGGTCGTCGCCGAGCGCGGTGTGCTGGGTTTCTTCATCGACGCGATTCCGGAAGAAGGCACGCCCTACGTGCGCCTGGAGCTCGCGCCGGTACTGCTGGCGGTAGCCGAGCAGGGCCGCTTCGCGCGTCCCACGCCGCTGGACAGCCGCCATCTCGCCCATCTGCCGCTGGATCCGCCGGAGCAGCGCCTGGCCGCTACCGTGCTGGGCCTGCCGCAGACCGTGCGCAAGAGCCGCAGCTATGCGCGCCTGGCCGGCCACGTCGGCGACACCCTGCTGGCCGAAGTGCTCGACACCGCGCCGTGCTTCCTCGGCGGCCTCGCCGGGTTGCGCCTGTCGCGCGGCAAGGGGCACCTGCTCAACTGGCACTGGCACCTGGAGAAGGACGGCAGCCAGAAGCTGCTGCCCGCGCTGCCGGCCAACCAGCGCCTGGTGCGCATCGACGGGCTCTGGTACCTCGATGCCGAACGCGCCGAGCTGGGTCACCTGGAAGCGCCGCCCGAGGAAACCCAGTGGCTGGACCTGCCGCCGCTGAAGCACGAAGACAGCGCGACCCTGCGCGATGCGCTGCCGGGCAGCCGCCTGGCCCATCGCATCCCGGCGCCGCAGGTGTTCGACGAGCTGCGCCGCTCCGAGCAGTCGCCGCGCCCGGTGCTGATCCTGCACGCGCTCACCCGCCACGCCCGCCTCGCCGCCGGCACGCCACCGCTGGCTTACGCGCGGCTGGCGTTCGACTATGCCGGCGAGCGCCTGCCCGGCCGCGGCGGCGAGCCGCTGGTACGCCGCGTGCGCCAGGGCACGCTGGTGGAGATCACCCGCCGCCGCGCGGAAGAACTCACCGCGATGGAGCAGCTCGAACGCGCCGGCCTCACGCCGGGCGTGGATACCGAGGGCCTGCCCTGGGATCTCGCCGACACGCTGCCGGAAGATGCCTGGCTGTTCCCCGGCAAGGGCTATGCCGGCGCGCTGGAAGTGAACACGCCCGCGCGCTGGCTGGCACTGCGGCCCAAGCTCGAAGCCGAGGGCTTCCTGCTCGAATACGCGCCGAGCTTCCCGTTCGAGGTGCTGGAAGGCCCGGTGCAGTGGTACGGCAATGCGGTGGAAGACGCCGACGACCACGCCTTCGACCTGGAAATCGGCATCGAGCTGGAAGGCAAGCGCCACAACCTGCTGCCCGCGGTGGCGCAGGCGCTGGCCGAGCACACGCTCAATCTCAGCCCCGCGCCGAACGAACCCGAAGACGCCGTGTGGTACGCGCCGGTGGACGAACGCCGTCGCGTGCCGGTGCGCCTGAAGGAACTGCGCGGCCTGCTGGCGCCGCTGGCCGAATACCTGGAAAAGCCGCGCAAGAAGCTGCACCTGCCGCGCGTGCAGGCCGGCCGCCTGGAGGAAATCGTCGAGGCGCTGCCGTCCGGCGCCGCGCTGGAAGCGCCCGAACAGCTGCGCGGCTTCACCGCACGCCTGCGCGACGCCGCCGAGCGCGCCAGCGACGCGGTGCCGGAAGGCCTCACGGTGGAACTGCGCCCCTACCAGCGCGAAGGCCTGCGCTGGCTCAACGCATTGGCCGAGGCCGGCGTCGGCGGCGTGCTGGCCGACGACATGGGCCTGGGCAAGACTCTGCAGCTGGTCACCCACCTGCTCGCGCTGAAAGAACGCGGCGCGCTGACCCAGCCGGCGCTGATCGTGGTGCCGACCAGCCTGATCCCGAACTGGCAGGCCGAGATCGCGCGCTTCGCACCCGCGCTGAAAGTACTGGCGCTGCACGGCCCACAGCGCGGCGGCGAGTTCGCGCAGCTGGGCGCGCAGGACATCGTGCTGACCAGCTATGCGCTGCTGCCGCGTGACGTGGTGGCGCTGCGCAAGCAGCCGTTCGAGCTGATCGTGCTGGACGAAGCGCAGCAGGTGAAGAACCCGCGCACGCAGGCGCGCCGCGCCGTGCTCAGCCTGCGCGCGCCGCGCTGTATCTGCCTGACCGGCACGCCGCTGGAAAATCACCTGGGCGAGCTGTGGTCGCAGGTGGACCTGGCGGTGCCCGGCCTGCTCGGCGACGAAGGCGCGTTCCGCCGCCACTACCGCGTGCCGATCGAGAAGCAGCACGACACCGAGTGCCAGGATCGCCTCAACCGCCGCCTGGCGCCGTTCATCCTGCGCCGGACCAAGTCGCAGGTGGCCTCGGAGCTGCCGCCGAAGACCGAGATCACCCGCCGCGTGGTGCTGGAAGGCCGCCAGCGCGAGCTGTACGAAAGCCTGCGCCTGTCGCTGGCGGAGGAACTGCGCGAGGTGATCGCGCAGCGCGGCATCCAGCACAGCGGCATCGTGGTGCTCGATGCGCTGCTCAAGCTGCGCCAGGTGTGCTGCGATCCGCGCCTGGTGAAACTGGAAGCCGCGCGCGGCGTGCGCGACTCGGCCAAGTTCGACCTGCTGATGGACATGCTGCCGGCGCTGCTGGCCGAAGGGCGCAAGGTGCTGCTGTTCTCGCAGTTCACCGAAATGCTGCGGCTGATCGCGCATGAGCTGGACCGCCACCGCGTGCCCTACGTGGTGCTCACCGGCGAGACGCGCGACCGCGCCGAGCCGGTGCGGCAGTTCCAGGAGGGCGACGTGCCGCTGTTCCTGCTCTCGCTCAAGGCCGGCGGCGTGGGCCTCAACCTCACCGCCGCCGACACCGTGATCCACTACGACCCGTGGTGGAACCCGGCGGCCGAGGCGCAGGCCAGCGACCGCGCGCACCGCATCGGCCAGGACAAGCCGGTGTTCGTGTTCCGCCTGATCACTTCCGGCACGGTCGAAGAACGCATCGAGGAGCTGAAGGCGCGCAAGGCCGAACTGGCCGAGGCGGTGCTGGAAGGCGGCGGCACGCGCGAGCGGCTGAGCTTCGACGAGGAAGATCTCGACGCGCTGCTCGCGCCGGGTTGATCGAACACCGTCAGGGATGCGGGGGCGCCATGAGCAATCGCGAATCACGTTGGGACGAGGTGTATCGGAGCAGGAGCGTCGATACGGTGAGCTGGTACCAGGCCCGGCCGACGATGTCGCTTGCGCTGATCGGGCATGCCGGCGTGCCCAAGGGTGCGCCGCTCATCGACGTCGGCGGCGGCGCCTCGTCGCTGGTCGACCATCTGCTGCGCGAAGGCCATGCGGACCTGGCCGTGCTGGATCTGTCGGACGGTGCGCTGGCCACCTCGCGCGAGCGCCTGGGCGACGCCGCCGGCCAGGTCGACTGGATCGCCGGCGACGTGCTCGCCTTCGCGCCGACGAAAAGATACGCGCTATGGCACGACCGCGCGGTCTTCCATTTCCTTGTCGACGCGGGCGAACGCCGGCGCTATCTCGACGCGCTGCGGCGCGCATCGCAGGCGGGCACGCAGGTGGTCGTGGCGACCTTCGCCGAAGATGGCCCGGAGCGTTGCAGCGGCCTGCCGGTGGCGCGCTATCGCGCTGCCGAGCTGCACGCCGTGTTCGGCGCGGACTACGAATTGCTGGAAAGCACGCGCGAAACGCATCGCACGCCGGGTGGCGCGGAGCAGCACTTCACCTGGATACGGATGCGGCGCCTGCGCTGACAGCTCGTCATCCCGGCCTGCGCCGGGATGACGAAATCCCGTGGCGCGTCGTAATGGGTTTGCGGGTATCTCACTGCGCCCGCGTGCGCAGCAGCGCATCGACAGCCTGCTGCCATTCCGGCGAACCGGGCTGCGCCTGCGGCGCCTCCTGCCCCAGCTTGCGCTGCACGGCGTCGTTCCATTCGTCGGAACCGCCATCCGGGCCGTGTCCGTCGCCGTCGTTGATGGCCAGGCGCCGGTCCACCCACTGATACCACTCGTGCGAGCCGAGCATGGCGTTGACCGGTGCGGCCGCGGAGGCGGATGCCTGGGGCTTGGGCGGCTTGTCGTTCTGCGGCGCCTGCGGCGCGGAACAGGCGGCCAGCAGCACGGCCAGCGGCAGGAAAGCGAGTCGACGCATGACATCTACCCCGTTAACTCAGAGAGCCAAGCCTAACCCCCGTCGCCGCCATGGCGGTGAATCGCGCCTGACACGCCTGGCTGTTCAGTCGCCTTCGAGCGCCACCGTGCCCTGGTGGTAAAGGATCTTCCAGTCCTCGCCGTCGCGCCGCCAGATCGTCGCGCGGCGCGTGACGCGCTCGCCCTGGTGCAAGGTGTAGGTGACCAGATAAGCCCGCCCGTCGATCGGCGCGCAGTGGAAATCCTCCAGCTGCAGCGGCTCGTCCAGCCAGCCGTTGCGATGGCGTTCCTCCAGCATCGCAAGCACGTAGTCGCGGCTGTAGCGCCGGCCCGAGGCGCCGACTTCGCGGAAGCCGGCAGCGGTCATGCGCTCGAAGTCCGCGCGCGCATGGCCGAACTCCTCCTGGTGGAAGATCGGTTCGCGCCGGCGCAGCGCCGCGCGCACTTCGTCCAGTTCGTTCGCAGCCGTCATGGCGGGATGTTCTGCGCTCACTGCCGCGCCGCCACTTCGTCGATGTGCTTGAGCAGGTCTGCCGGATCGTCGTACACGCGAAAGGCGCCGGAGCGCGCCAGCTCGTCCTCGCCATAGCCGCCCGAGAGCAGGCCGACGCCGAGCGCGCGGGCGCGCTGCGCGGCGAGCATGTCCCAGATGCTGTCGCCGATCACCAGCGACTGCTCGATGTCCACGCCGAGCTTTTCCGCCGCGGCAAGGAACAGGTCCGGATCCGGCTTGGCATGGCGCACCTGGTCGCGCGTGATCACCGGCACCTTGGACGGATCGACGCCGAGCGCCTCGATGTTGTGCGCGGCGGTGGCCATGCGCCCGCTGGTGGCGATGGCCCAGGGATAACCCTGCTCGGTGAGATAGGCCAGCAGCTCGCGCGCGCCGGGCAGCGGCCGCACCAGGCCCTGGCTGTGCTGGCGGTTGAAGGCCTCGACGTGGCGCTGGTGCAGCCGCGCCAGGCGCTCCTCGGTGATCTCCAGCCCTGTTTCGCGCAACAGGATATTGGTGAACAGGCCGCCGCTCATGCCGATCTTGCGATGGATGCGCCATACCGACAGTTCCACGCCCTCGGCGTCGAGCGCTTCCTTCCACGCCAGCACATGCTGGTAGACGCTGTCGACCAGGGTGCCGTCGAGGTCGAACAGGAAGGCGGTGCTGCTGCGCGGGCGGTGCATGGCGGGACTCCGGCGGGTGGGGTGCACAGTGTCGCACCCTGTCCCGCCTGCGTGTTCGCTTCATAGTCGTTCCTGGTTCGGCGCCGTGGTGGCCCGGATCGCGCGCATCTCGCCGGGACACATGCCCTGGATACGCTTGAACAGGCGATAGAACGCCGCCTTGCTGGCATAGCCGACCTGCTCGGCCACGTCCGCCACCGATAGCCGCGGATCCTGCAGCAGCCGTTCGGCCAGGTGCATGCGCCAGTAGGTGATGTACTGGCCCGGCGGCATCTTCATCAGCTGGGTGAAGCGCTGGGTGAACGACGAACGCGACATGCAGGCGAGCGCGGCCATGGTCTGCACGTTCCAGCCGCGGCTCGGGTCCTCGTGAATGGCGTTGAGCACCTTGGAAATGCGCCGGTCCGAGAACGCGGTGAACAGGCCGAGGTTGGCATCCGAGCGCTTGGCGTAGTGGCAGATGGCAATGGTGAAGAGGATCTCGGCCAGCTTGTTGAGGATCACGCCGCGGCCGGTGATGTTGGAATGCGAGACTTCGATCATCGCGTTCGACAAGCGCCGGTAGACATCGCCGGCATCGCCGGGCCGGATCACGAACCATGGCGGCAACACTTCGTGGAACTGCCGGTGCCAGCCGCCGGTGAAATACAGGCGGCCGCGGATCAGGCTGGGGCCGTTGATCTGCAGGTCGATCGCCTTCAGGTCGCCATTGCCGTCGAACGAGGCAATCAACAGATCGCCCGGCTCCAGCCGGACCGGTGCGCCGATCGACGAGCCATGCACCTGGCAGGCGTGCGCGCCGGCCAGGTGGAACATGCCGCAATACTGCCGCGACGGTGACTGCTGTTCGTCCGCATCGGTGCCCTGGATGTCGACGTGGACCAGCGAAAGATCGAGCAGGGTCTCGAGCGAACGGATGAGGTCATCCCGATGGCTTCGCTTGACGAGGGCGGTTTTCAGCTCGGTATACATACGGATGTTCCCCTTTGCTACGTCGATGTGGCGCTGCGAGAGGTTCGTTCATGCGCTTGCCGCCCCGGACGGAGCAGCGACGGCAGAGGCCTGGCTGAGAAGTCCCGTCGAACGCTGGGTATCAGCCTCGGGGCGCCACGCGCATGGCGCGGGAGCGGCCCCGCCACGCAGCGGACTTTTCGGAGCATGCAGTCGTGCCGCATGCCTGGCTTGCGCGCACAAAAATCCATCGAAGCGTGCGGGAAGGCCGGTCGCGCTCTCTGCGTGCATCGGATCGCTGCCATGCGATGCATCCCGCCAGGCTTCTTCGGCAGTTCGAACTCCCAATCACTTGCAAGGTACGAATGATCTGGAGTGCGAATCTCCTTATGGAGGTTTGCTTGGTGCGCGTTCGTAGCTGGAGCGTATCAGGCGCATTTCACGCTGCCGCTAAAGGCGAGCTATTTGAGAATTGTCCTAATAGTTGCTGCGCAAATTTCCTAATGCGCATGAGGCGAATCTTCGTAGCCGGATACGCGTCCTTACGGGAAAAATGGCGGACGTTGCGCGCCCGTTGCGGGCGAAGAACGTGTAGCGGCTGCGTGGTGCACGGGGGGTTCGGCCGAACGCCAGGCCCGCGTCGAAGCGAATGACCAGGCCAGGTCGGCGAATCGCTGTCGTTACGTGGATCGAAGATGTCGGCGGTAGTCAGCCGACGCGCGCAGTGGATCGGCTTCGGTCCGGCGCACGAAGTGGCCGTGCAGAACATGCTCATGGCGTGTCTCCTCTGGCGACGCGCCAGCCATCCCCGACCATGCGCGAAGTCGAAGGCGCGTCGTGCTTGCGGCGAATGAGTGACGATGGATCGGGCGAGCGCTAAGGCTTGCGTGGAACGGATGGCTGCATGGTTCCTCTCGGCCCGCGGTCGCGATGGACGTTGCGGGTCGACGGCGGGGTATGAATGATTCTTGTGCCCGACCGCTCGATGCTCCATCGCCTGTTGCTTCGGCTGCGGTGTCCAGGCGTCCGATAGCGCAACCGCGCCGTGCGGCGAGCGTGTCGAAACGATGTGGCATCGCGAAGGATCGCCGCGATCGGCCGCGATCGGCCGCGACGATTCGCAACCGCGATGAGCCGGCGCGTCAGCCGGCGAGGAAGCGGTAGCCGACGCCGGGTTCGGTCTTCAGCCAGCGCGGCTCGGCGGGGTCGTCGCCGAGCTTCTGGCGCAGCTTGCCCAGCACGATGCGCAGGTAGTGCGTGTCCTGCACGTGGGTCGGTCCCCAGATCTCACGCAGCAATTGCTGCTGCGTGACCACGCGGCCGGCATGCCGCAGCAGCATGGCGAGCACCGCGTATTCTTTTCGCGTGAGCGGGAGCGCCTCGCCGTCCAGATGCACTTCGCGCCGCGCCAGGTCGATGGCCAGGCGGCCGTCGTCGTAGCGTTGCGCCGCGGGCTCCGGTTCGCCCGGACGGTTGCGCAACAGCGCGCGCAGGCGTGCCATCAGCTCCTGGATGCCGAACGGCTTCGTCACGTAGTCGTTGGCGCCCGCATCGAGCGCGCGCACCTTTTCGCTCTCGGCATCGCGCACGGACAGCATCAGTACCGGCACCTGGGTCCACTGCCGCAGTTCCTTCAGCACCTCGTGCCCTTCGCGGTCGGGCAGGCCGATGTCCAGGATCACCAGGTCGGGCGAGCGCGTGGCCGCCTTGGCCAGGCCTTCCTCGGCGTTGGCGGCAAGCACCACCTCGTAGCCTTCGGCGCGGAGGCCGATGTCGAGGAATTTGCGGATCTGCGCCTCGTCGTCGATCACGAGCACGCAGGGTGCGGCGGCGGTCATCAAGGTGGCGTCGGCAGCGGCAGGGTGATGCGAATGGTGGTGCCGCCGCCGTCGCCGGGCAAGGCCTCCACCGAACCGCCGTGCGCACCGATCATGCCGCGGCAGATCGCCAGGCCCAGGCCGGTGCCCTGCGGCGCGCGGTCGCCGCGGGAGACCGAATAGAACATGTCGAAGATACGCGCGCGCTCGTCCTCGGGAATGCCGGGGCCGCGATCGACCACGTCGAGCACCAGCCGGTCGCCCTCGGTGCGCACCAGCACGCGCACCGCCTCGCCCGGCGGCGAGAAGCGCGCGGCGTTCTCCAGGATATTGAACAGGGCCTGCTCGATCAGTGCCGGGTGCACGTACAGCAGCAGGGTGCCGGTCGGCAGCATGGTGTCCACCTTCAGCTCGGGGAACAGCTTGTGCAGCCGCGTCACCGCGGCGGCGACGATCTCCGCCACGTCGGTCCAGTCGCGGTTGAGCTTGAGCGTGCCGTGGCCCAGCCGCGTCATGTCCAGCAGGTTCTGGATATAGCGGTCCAGGCGCTGGCCCTCGCCGAGGATGGCGTCGAGCAGTTCCTGGCGTTCCTGCGACGGCAGCTGCTCGCCGTAGCTGGACAGCGTGCCGGCAGAACCGATCATCGAGGCCAGCGGCGAGCGCAGATCGTGCGAGACGGAGGAGAGCAGGGCATTGCGCAGCCGCTCGGTCTCGCCCTGCACGCGCGCGCCTTCCAGCTCGTCGGCGAGGCGTGCGCGCTCCAGCGCCTGGCCGATGTCCTGCACCATGGCCATGGCCAGGCTGCGCTGGTCCGGCGAGAGATCGCGCTGCTCCGGCGCGAAACGCATCGCGGCGACACCCAGCGGCCGGCTCTCGCTGCCCAGCGGCAGTACCCAGCATGGCGCGGCGTTGAGCGTGTCGGTATAGCGTCCCGCCGGCTCGGCGTGCTTCTCGCTCCAGTCGGCGGCGCCGAGGTCCTGCGCGGCCAGGCGGAAATCGCGCGGCGACACCGACGCCACCTGCAACACGCGGCCCGGATCGCGCATCAGGATCGCCGCATCGCAGCGCAGCGCGCGCGCCAGCGCGGCGGCGCCGACGTCGCGGATGCCGCTGGCGTCGGTGCTGGCGGTGAGGCGCTGGCCCAGCGCCAGCAGGGCGCGCGCCTGCGCGTGCGCCGCGCGCATCGACTCCACCTGGCTGGACAGCCGCGTGGCCAGCCGGCTGCATACCAGCGCGGCGACGAAGAACAGGCACACCGCCAGCACGTCGTCGACGTTGGCGATCATCAAGGTGTAGCGCGGCGGCGCGAAGAAGAAGTTGTAGCCGACGAAGCACAGCGTCGCCGTATATACCGCCACCGCCATGCGCGTGCGCACCGCCACGACCAGCACGGCGGTGAGGAAGATCAGCGCCAGGTTGGCGACCGACAGGTAGCGGTCGGCGATGAAGGCCAGCACGAAGGCCACCAGCGCGGCGAGGGTGGCGTAGAGATATTCGCCGCGCCGCCCGCGTCCGCCCGGCATGCGCAGCCGCAGGCGCGACTGCGCACGTTCCGTCGGCGTGGCGATGATGGTCAGTTCCAGGTGCGCGCCGCGGCGCAGCAACTGCTGGGTCAGCGAGCGGCCGAGCATGCGCACCAGCGGGCGCTCGCGCGTGCGGCCGAGCAGGATCTGGCCGACGCCTTCGCGATCGGCATGGGCAAGGATCTCGTCGGCGACGGCGTGGCCGCGCAGCACGATGGCGTCGCCGCCCAGGCGGCGCGCCAGGCGCATCGCCGCATCCAGCTGCTCGCGGCGCTTGTCGTCCAGACCGGCGCCGGTATCGACGAAGGCCACGCTCCACGGCGCGCCGCGGCGCTCGGCGATGCGGCGCGCCACGCGCACCAGGTATTCGCTCTGCCCATGCCCGTCGATCGCGGCCAGCACGCGCCGCCGCACCGGCATGGCGCCGCCGCGCGCCAGCATGTGGCCGCGCAGGTCGCTGTCGACGTGGCCGGCGACGGTATCCACCGCCAGCTCGCGCAGCGCGGCGAGGTTGGTCGGCGAGAAGAACGCGTCCAATGCGGCCGCCGCCGTCTCCGGCACGTAGACCTTGCCCTGCTTCAGGCGCTGGATCAGCTCGCGCGGCGGCAGGTCGACCAGCACGATGTCGCGCGCGCGGTCGAGGAAGGCGTCCGGCACGGTCTCGCGCACGGTGACGTTGGTGATGCGCCGCACCTGGTCGTTGAGGCTTTCCAGGTGCTGCACATTGAGCGCGCTGTACACCTCGATGCCGGCATCGAGCAGCTCGGCGATGTCCTGCCAGCGCCGCTCGTGCCGCCCGCCGGGCAGGTTGCGATGGGCCAGTTCGTCGACCAGGAGCACCGCCGGCTTGCGCGCCAGCGCGGCGTCCAGGTCGAACTCGGTGAAGTCGCGGCCGCGATATTCGACCTGGCGGCGCGGCAGCACTTCCAGGCCGTCGACCAGCGCCTCGGTCTCGGCGCGGCCATGCGTTTCCACCAGCCCGATCACCACGTCCACGCCCTGGCGCTTCAGCTCGCGCGCGGCGGACAGCATGGCGAAGGTCTTGCCTACGCCAGGCGCGGCACCGAGGAAGATCTTCAGGCGGCGGTGACGCTCCTCCTGCACGCTGTCGAGCAGCGCGTCGGCGCGCAGGTCGCGGGAGAGGTCGGACATGGAGGCAGTGATCCCTGCTGGATGGTGCGTAATGTAATGCGGGTGGAGCGGGAAAAGCTTTACGCACGCAGTTAATGACGACTTACGAGCAGGAATCCTTCTCCCTCCGGGAGAAGGTGGCGGCAGCCGGATGAGGGTACGGGCGGAGTGCAACTCACCACTCCGCCCGTACCCTCACCCCCACCCCTCTCCCGGAGGGAGAGGGGCTCATTCCTCGCGTGGTTACTGCTTCGCCAACGCGTCCAGCGCCAGGTTGAGCTGCAGCACATTGACTCGCGGCTCGCCCAGCACGCCGAACTGCCGCCCGCTGGTGAAGCGCGCCACCAGCTGCTGCACCTTGGCCGGCTCCAGCCCGCGCGCCTTGGCCACGCGCGCCAGCTGGTACTGCGCCGCGGCCGGGCTGATTTCCGGGTCCAGGCCGCTGCCCGACGCCGTCACCAGCTCCACCGGCACCGGCGCGGCATTGCCGGGATCGGCCGCACGCAGCGCGTCGATGCGCTGCCTGGCCGCGTCGGTCAGCGCCGGATTGGTCGGCCCCTGGTTGGACGGCGTCGACGAGGCGCCGTTGTTGGCCATCGGCGCGGTCGCCGACGGCCGTCCCCAGAAGTACTTCGGCTCGGTGAAGGACTGGCCGATCAGGCGGGAGCCGACCGCCTTGCCGTCCCGGCTCACCAGGCTGCCGTTGGCCTGCGCCGGGAACAGCAGCTGGGCAAGCCCCGTCGTGGCCAGCGGATACAGCAGGCCCAGGATCGCCGTCATCAGCACCAGCATGGCGAGGGAATTGAGTATCAGCCGTTTCATGCGCTTTGCCTCAGTAGTGCAGGATCGCGTCCATCAACGCGGTCATCTGGTAGTTGCGGCGGCCGCGGTCGTAGATGGGCTGGTCGTACGAGCGCTCGTAGCGGATTTCCGGGCGCAGCTCCAGGTCCTGCGACACCCAGTGCGTCAGTCCCAGCGTATGGCTGGAATAGCGCGTGGCGAAGCCGGTGCGCTGGCCTTGCAGGTCGCGGTAGTACTCGTTGCGGAACGAGAGCATGTTCTTCGGGTCGAGCTCGAAGTTGAGATAGTTGACGATGCCGTACGCGCCGGCCTGGCCGGGCGTGGTGGCCGAGCCCGGCACGCCGGGAATGCCGTCCTGGCCGTAGCCGGGAATATTGCGGCCATAGATGCGGTAGGCCTCGGTCAACATGTGCACGTCCTTGCTGAAGCGATGGCCCCAGGTGGTCACGTACATCTGGATGTTGTTGTAGTTGTAGTCCGACTTGTTCCAGTTGTTGATGCAGGGGTAGAGCATGTCGTTGTTGTCGGCCGATACCCAGCGCACGCAGGCCTGCAGCGAGGGACGCGCGGAGTGGTTCCACACCGCTACGTCATTGCCGCCATTGACACCCACCTGCACCGTCCACTGATCGCTGAGCTTGGTGGTGGTCATCACGCCCATCTGCGTATAGGGGTCGACCGTGTACAGGATGGAATGGGTCAGCAGGTAGTTGTTCGGCGAGAACTGCGCCTCGATATCCGGCAGCGACAGGTAACGGCCGACGCGCACGTTCATGCCCTGCGCCACCGACGGGAAATACACGTCCACGTAGAACAGCATCGGATCGACGCCGTAGGTCTTGCCTGGCAGCGGCTGGTCGGCGCGCGGGTTGTTCAGCAGCTGGTTGCTGAAGACGCCCTTCATGGTCGTGTAGTGGTAGTCGTAGCCGTACAGCAGGTCCAGGTGCACGCCCCAGTCGACATGGTCGGTCTGCACGGTGTCCGGCACGCGCTCGATGCGGAACAGGAACTGGTTGAACTCCACCCGGTTCGGACGCGTGGCATACGACAACGGATAGTTGGTGTGGCTGGACGAGCTGATGTTGACCGACGGGTTGATCCAGCCGTACACCTCGAGGCGGTTGTCTTTCATCCAGTGGCCGAGCTTGGTGCAGGACAAAGCCTTTTCCAGTGGATACTGGCTGTTGAGGTTGGGCACGCCGATCGGATACGCCACGCCGCCAAGCTGCCATTCGGCCGAGGGAAACGGCGGCGCGTCGAACGGCGATGCCATTGCGCGGCGCGCCGGCGCCGGCGCATTCGGGTCGGCCGGCTGCGCGTCTTCGCGATAGGCCGCGGCCAGGCGGCTGAAGAAGCCGGCGGAGCAGTCCTCGCTGGAGACGACGGGAGCGCCCGGCGCGGGCCCCAGGTCCGAGGCGACGGCCTGGTCGGCCATGGCTTCGCCAGCCGGTGCCAGCGCGAGCAGAACCGCGAACGCGAGTGCCTTCTTGTGTTGCATAAAGTCCTGTGAGAACCGGTCCGCGAGGACCGCCTTGTCTTGGTTGGAGAGAGAGTTGGAGCTCAGATGCCGGCGTAGCCGCCGAGCACGTAATCGTTCTGTTCGGGTGTTGCGGCCTCGTCGCTGCCGCGCACGCGTGTGCGGGCCGGCAGGGCGATCACCACATCGCAGGCGGCGTCATCGGCCGACAAGCGCAGTTCGACGCCATCGTGATCGGTATCGGGAAGAGACACGGAGAGTTTCAGGGTCTGCATGGATGTCACCTCGGAGGCGGTGTGCTCAGGCCAGGCCGAGCAGCACCAGAATCAGGTCGATCAGCTTGATGCCCAGGAACGGCACCGCGATACCGCCCAGCCCGTACACCAGCAGGTTGCGGCGCAGCAGCGCGCCCGCGCCCAGCGCGCGATACTTCACGCCCTTCAGCGCCAGCGGAATCAGGAACACGATGATCAGCGCGTTGAAGATCACCGCCGACAGGATCGCGCTCTGCGGCGTGGCCAGCTTCATCACGTTCAGCGCATTGAGCGCGGGGTAGGTGGTGGCGAACGCGGCCGGGATAATCGCGAAATACTTGGCGATGTCGTTGGCGATCGAGAACGTGGTCAGCGCGCCGCGCGTGATCAGCATCTGCTTGCCGATCTCCACCACCTCGATCAGCTTGGTCGGGTTGGAATCGAGGTCGACCATGTTGCCGGCTTCTTTCGCCGCCTGCGTGCCGGTGTTCATCGCCACCGCCACGTCGGCCTGGGCCAGCGCCGGCGCATCGTTGGTGCCGTCGCCGCACATCGCCACCAGGCGGTTCTCGGCCTGGATCTTGCGGATCAGCTTCAGCTTCGCTTCCGGCGTGGCCTCGGCGAGGAAGTCATCGACGCCGGCTTCGGCCGCGATGGCGGCGGCGGTGAGCGGATTGTCGCCGGTGATCATGATGGTCTTGATGCCCATCCGGCGCATTTCGGCGAAGCGCTCGCGGATGCCGCCCTTGACGATGTCCTTCAGCTCGATCACGCCGAGCGCGGTGCTGCCCTCGACCACGATCAGCGGGGTGGCGCCGCGGCGCGCGACGTCTTCCGCCATGCGCTTGACCAGCGGCGGCAGGTGGCTGCCGGCGGCGTCGAGATAGCGCTCGACCGCATCGAGCGCACCCTTGCGGATGCGGCGCTCGCCGACGTCGACACCGCTCATGCGGGTCTGCGCGGTGAACGGTACGAACACCGCGTGCGTATCTTCGATGTGACGCTCGCGCAGGCCGAAGCGCTCCTTGGCCAGCACCACCACGCTGCGGCCCTCCGGCGTTTCGTCGGCCAGCGAGGCGAGCTGCGCGGCGTCGGCCAGGATCGCTTCCTCCACGCCCGGCGCCGGCATGAAGGCCACCGCCTGGCGGTTGCCCAGGGTGATGGTGCCGGTCTTGTCCAGCAGCAGCACGTCGACGTCGCCGGCCGCTTCCACCGCGCGGCCGGAGGTGGCGATCACGTTGGCGCGGATCATGCGGTCCATGCCGGCGATGCCGATGGCCGAGAGCAGGGCGCCGATGGTGGTCGGGATCAGGCATACCAGCAGGGCGATCAGCACGGTGAGCGTGATCGGGTTGCCGTGGCCGCTGGCCTGCACGCTGTAGATCGAATACGGCAGCAGGGTGGCGCAGGCCAGCAGGAAGATCAGGGTGAACTTGGCCAGCATGATGGTCAGCGCGATCTCGTTCGGCGTCTTGCGCCGCGCGGCGCCTTCCACCATCGCGATCATGCGGTCCAGGAAGCTCTCGCCCGGGTTGGCGGTGATGCGCACCACCAGCCAGTCCGACAGCACGCGGGTACCGCCGGTGACCGCGCTGCGGTCGCCGCCGGATTCGCGGATCACCGGCGCGGATTCGCCGGTGATCGCGCTCTCGTCGACGCTGGCGGCGCCGACGACCACTTCGCCGTCGCCGGGCAGCTGCTCGCCGGCGTCGACCAGCACGTGGTCGCCGGTGCGCAGCTCGCTGGAGGGGACGAAGCTCACCGCCGCGTCGCGCTGCGGCGCGGCCAGCTTCTTGGCGATCACGTCCTTGCGCGTGCCGCGCAGCGCGGCGGCCTGCGCCTTGCCGCGGCCTTCGGCCAGCGCCTCGGCGAAGTTGGCGAACAGCAGGGTGAACCACAGCCACACCGTCACCCAGAAGATGAAGCCGGTCGGCGCCTCGCCGTGCCCGGACAGCGCCTGGCCCCACAACAGGGTGGTCAGCACGCTGCACACGAACACCACGAACATCACCGGGTTGCGGAACTGCTGGCGCGGCGACAGTTTGCGGAACGAGTCCGCGATGGCCTTGAGGATCAGGTTGCGGTCGAAGCTGCGTACCGCGTGCGTATGCGAGGTCATGGAACGAAAGTCCCTGGAATTCAGTGGGCCGAGATCAGGAATTCGGCGATCGGGCCGAGCGCGAGCGCGGGCAGGAAGGTCAGTGCGCCCACCACGATCACCACGCAGGCCAGCAGCGTGACGAACAGCGGCGTATGCGTGGGCAGGGTGCCCGCCGAGGGCGGCACGTGGCGCTTGGCGGCCAGCGAGCCGGCCATGGCCAGCATCGCGATGGCCAGCGGGAAGCGGGCGATGAACATGCACAGGCCGGTCAGCACGTTCCAGAACGGGGTGTTGGCGGAGAGACCGCCGAACGCGCTGCCGTTGTTGTTCGAGGCGGAGGTCACCGCGTACAGGATCTCGCTGAAGCCATGCGCGCCCGGGTTGGCCACGCCCGCCACGCCGGCCGGCGCCATCACCGCGACCGCCGTGCCCACCACCACCAGCGCGCAGGGAATCAGCACGGCCAGGCTGGCCATCTTCATCTCGTGCGCTTCGATCTTCTTGCCCAGGTATTCCGGCGTGCGGCCCACCATCAGGCCGGCGATGAACACCGCCACCACCGCGAAGGCGAGCATGCCGTACAGGCCTGAGCCGACGCCGCCGAAGATCACCTCGCCCAGCTGCATCAGCCACATCGGCACCAGGCCGCCCAGCGGGGTGAGCGAGTCGTGCGCGTTGTTCACCGCGCCGCAGGAGGCGGCCGTGGTGATGGCGGTGAACAGGCCGCTGGCGGCGATGCCGAAGCGGGTTTCCTTGCCTTCCATATTGCCGCCGGACTGCAGTGCGCTGGCCTGCTGGTCGACGCCTAAGCCGTGCAGCGCCGGGTTGCCGGCCTGCTCGGCGGCGACCGCGCCGATCGCCAGCGGCACGAAGATCAACAGCATGGTGGCGAGGATCGCCCAGCCCTGGCGGCGGTCGCCGACCAGCACGCCGAAGCTGTAGCAGAGGCCGCCGGGGATCAGGAAGATCGCCAGCATCTCCAGGAAGTTGGCAAACGGCGTCGGGTTCTCGTACGGGTGCGCCGAGTTGGCATTGAAGAAGCCGCCGCCGTTGGTGCCCAGTTGCTTGATCGCGATCTGCGAGGCGGCCGGGCCCATCGGCAGGGTCTGCACCGTCGCCGGCGACTCCTTGGTCAGCGGATTGCCCTTGGCATCCTTCAGCGGATTGCCGTCGGCGTCTTTCAGCTGCTCGACCTGGGTGATGTGCTGGGTCAGCGGCACGTCGACATAGGGCTTGAGGTTCTGCACCACGCCCTGCGAGACCAGCAGCAGGCTGAGGATCAGCGAGAACGGCAGCAGGATGTACAGCGTGCTGCGCGTCAGGTCGACCCAGAAGTTGCCGATCGACAGCGAGCTGCGCCGCGAGAAGCCGCGCACCACCGCCACCAGCACCGCGATGCCGGTGGCCGCCGAGAGAAAGTTCTGCACCGCCAGGCCCAGCATCTGGGTCAGGTAGCTCATCGTGCTTTCGCCGCCGTAGCCCTGCCAGTTGGTGTTGCTGGCGAAGCTGATCGCGGTGTTGATCGCCGAGTCCGGCGTCACCGCGCCGAAATGCTGCGGATTGAGCGGCAGCCACTGCTGCACGCGCTGCAGCAGATACACGGCCAGCAGGCCGAGCATGTTGAACACCAGCATGGCGATGGCGTAGCGGCGCCAGCCCATGTCCTCGTCGGCGCGGATGCCGCAGAGGCGATACAGCAGGCGCTCGACCGGCGCGCCGAAGCGCGTCACCCGGTTGGGCGCGTCGGCGAAGACCTGGGCCATGTAGCTGCCGACCGGCTTGATCAGCAGCAACAGCACGACCAGGAAAACGGCGACCTGGATAAAGTCATTGGTGGTCATTCGAACCACTCCGGCTTGAGCAGGGCCACGCACAGGTAGCCGAGCAGGGCTACCGCGATCACGGCGGCCACGGCGTAGAAGAAAGTCATGGGGAAAATCCCGCTAAGGCGCGTCGGGAGGAGCCGCGGAAACCGCGGCGGTCAGGGGCGTCGACCGAGCCGATCGCAGATCAGCAGGAAGCCGATCGTGACGGCGAACAGCACGAACGAGAACAGCAGATAGAGAGCGTCCATGGCGAACGAAGTACCGGCAATGCAACGGTGCGCATTGTCGGAACCCGGGTATAAGAAAGGGGTAGCGAATCGCGGGCGGGGCGTATAGAACGCGTAAAATTTCGTGGAAACTTTCGCGCCACGCCGGAGTCCGACCACCGTCCCCGGTCCCGGCCTGGAAGGCCGCCCGCCCCTCCCCCGGAGCTTCGAACGTATGCGCCTGGTCTCGCTTGCCCTTTGCCTGGCGCTGTGCGCCGCCGCCCCCGCCTTCGCACAGGAAGCACCGCCCGCACCGGCGCCTGCCGCCTCGGTGACCAACCTGGAATCGGTGGTGGTCAGCGGGGTGGTGCCCGGACCCGGCCTGTGGAAGGTGAGCAAGGGCGATCACGTGATGTACGTGCTCGGCACCTTGTCGCCGCTGCCGGAACACATGCAATGGAAGACCGACGAGGTGGAAGGCGTGATCGCCGCCTCGCAAGAAGTGCTGTCTTCCCCCTCGGTATCGATCAAGCCGAAGGCGAGCTTTTTCGGAAAACTATTCCTGCTGCCTTCGCTGATCGGCGCGCGCAAGAACCCGGATGGCGTCACCCTGCAGCAGGCAGTGCCGGCGGACCAGTACGCACGCTGGATGGTGCTCAAGCAGAAGTACATCGGCAACGATCGCAGCATCGAAAGCTGGCGCCCGATCTTCGCAGCGGTCGAGCTGTACGAGAAGGCGGTCAAGCGCAGCGGCCTCAATGCCTCCGGCGGCGTCAAGGACATGGTCCGCGAGCTGGCCAGGAAGCATGGTGTGAAGGTCAGCGCGACGCGCTACGAGATGGTGATCGAGGAGCCGCGCGCGGCGCTGAAGATCTTCAAGACCTCCTCGATGGAGGACCAGCAGTGCTTCAGCCAGACGCTGGACACGGTGGAGCACGGATTGGGCAACGTCACCGCACGAGCGAATGCCTGGGCGGTCGGCGACATCGAGGCCCTGCGCGGCTTGCCGATGAACGATCAGCGCGAGGCCTGCATCGAGGCGATCACCGGTGCGGGGTTTGCGGAGAAGCTCGGCTTGAAGGACGTGCCGGGGAAGGTCGAGGCGACCTGGATGGCGGCGGTGGATCGCGCGGTGGGCGCGAATGCGCAGACCTTTGCGTTGTTGCCGATGGAGGAGGTGTTGTCGCCGAAGGGGTTGCTGGCGAAGTTGAAAGCCCGCGGCTATACCGTTACGGCGCCGGATGAGGAAGAGTCGACACCTTAGGCCCGCGCAGGTTGGGGTTCGCCTGCGGCTCACCCCAGCCTACGCAATGACTCGCGTCTCCCCCGGCGCCAACCCATCCAGCGCATAACCCCCCACACTCACCCGTATCAACCGCAACGTCGGAAACCCCGCCGCTGCGGTCATCCGCCGCACCTGCCGGTTGCGCCCTTCGCGCAGGGTCACCGTGATCCAGCTGGTCGGGATGTTCTTGCGGAAGCGCACCGGCGGGTCGCGCGGCCACAGCCACTGCGGCTCGACCGCATGCTCGACACCGGCCGGCAAGGTCGGCCCATCGTTGAGTGCCACGCCTCGCCGCAGCTGTGCCACTGCCTCGTCGGTGATCGCCCCATCCACCTGCACCAGGTACGTCTTCGGCTGCTTGTGTCGCGGATCGGTCAGCTGGTGCGCAAGCCTGCCGTCATCGGTGAGCAGCAACAAGCCTTCGCTGTCGTAGTCGAGCCGCCCCGCCGGATACACCTCTTTCTGGCGCACGAACTCGGCCAGCGTCCGCTTGTCCCCCTCGGGACTGAACTGGCACAGCACATTGAACGGCTTGTTGAGCGCCAGCAGCATGCGCCGCGCTCAATGCGCGGCGGTCTGCGCCGGGGCGTCCGGTTTGACGAAGCGCAGCGTCATGCGGTCGGACTCGCCGATCGCCAGGTACCTGGCCTTGTCCTGTTCGCCGAGCGTGAGCGTCGGCGGCAGCGTCCACACGCCCTTGGGATAGTCCTTGGTGTCCTTCGGGTTGGCGTTGACCTCGCTCTGCGCTTCGAGCCTGAAGCCGGCGTCGGTGGCCAGCTTGATCACGAAAGCGGTGGGCAGGTAACCGCTTTCCTTGATGTCTTCCAGCTTGGCGCCATCGGCGGCCCGATGATCGACCACGCCGAGCACGCCGCCGGGGCGCAGCGCCGTATAGAAGGCCTTGAACATGGCCGGGGCGCTGTTGTCCTCCACCCAGTTATGCACGTTGCGGAAGGTCAGCACCATGTCTGTCTGGCCGGCCGGGCCGAACGACGGCGCCTTGGGGTCGTACTCGACGATCTGCGCCTTGCCGTAGTGCTCCGGGTCGGCCGCAAACTTCGCGCGCAGGCCGCCGTCGCCGGCTTCGTTGCCGGATTTCTTCACCGCGGCGGTGTAGCTGCCGTTGTCCTTCAGCAGCGGTGCGAGGATCTCGGTGTACCAGCCGCCGCCGGGGGTGATCTCGATCACCTTCAGGTCCGGGCGGACGCCGAAGAACTGCAGCGTGCCCTTGGGATGGCGGTAGATATCGCGTGCCCGGTTCTTCTCCGAGCGCCAGCTGCCGGCCAGCACGTTGTCCAGCTGGGATGCGGTGAAGTCGTTGGCGCTGGTGGGCGGCACCAGGCCGCCGGCCGGCTGGTCCTGCTGCGCGTCCAGGGCGGCGGCGGGCATGGAATTGCCGGTGCAGGCCGCGAGCAGGGCGACGGCGAGCACGGGAGCGAAATGGCGGATCGTCGGCATGGGGGCGTTTCCGTATGGTGCCTGTTGGAGGCTAGCACGCGTTTTCGTGCCGGCCATGTATACGTTTGGTCGATGGACAGTGAGTGCGATGTGTAGCTAGGCGGGTTTCAAAAGCGGCCGATTCAGAACGGCCGCGGGCATACCGACTGCAGCCCGTCGATGTGCTCGTGCAGGTCCGGCGCGATGCCCTGCCACATCGGGTCGAGGATGAAGTCGATGCCCTCGTAGCGCGCCAGCTTGGCGGCCGGGATGAAGTCGGCGTCGCCCGCGACCAGCACGATCTGGTCCACCAGCTTCTTGTAGGTGAGTGCGGCGATGTCGATGCCGATCTTCATGTCGACCTGGGTCTGGCGCATATCCGGCTCGAAATGCTCGTCGCCCAGCTCGTCCCAGTGCAGGGCGCCGTCGCGCAGCTGCTGGTAGGCCTGGTGCTTGAGCTTCCACTCGCCGCGCTCGGCCAGCCGGCCCAGGCGCAGCGCCATCTTGCGCTGGCGGCGCAACTGGTCGTGCAGGTCGCGGCGGAACGCGGCCGCGCCGGTGCGCGAGAAGTCGTAGCTGTCGCCGCTGATCGGGCGCACGAAGCTCTTTTCCAGCGGCGGGCAGTCGTAGAAGAAGATGCGGTACAGCGCCTCGCGCGGACGGTCCAGCGCCTTGAGGTGCTCCAGCGCCATGCCGAACACGGTCTTGGCCACGGTGCGTGCGTCATTGGCGTCGCGCTCGCCCCACACTTTGCGGTAGCGCGCAAGAAAGAACGCGCCGTCGACGAGGATGGCGGTGCTGGGCATGGGAAATCCTTGAATCCGGGGGTGCGGGGACGCTCAAAAAAAACGCCGGCCCCTAGCGGCCGGCGCGTGCATTCTAAGGCAAGCTGCGGCGCGGCTTCATCCGGCGACGGCGCGCCGGCCGGCGGCGTCGGCCAGGCCGCGCGCATAAGCCTCGGCTTCGCAGCGGATCCAGTCGCGGAAGATGCGCAGGCCCTCGTGCTCCAGCGAGCGCGGCGGATAGACCAGGTAATACGCCTCGGTGATCGGCATGTAGCGCTCGCCCAGCACGTGCAGCAGGCCGGCTTCGACCAGCGGCCGCGCGGTGACCATGCGGCCCAGCGCCACGCCCATGCCTTCCAGCGCGCCGCGCTGCAAGGCGTCGGTGGTGTCGAACTGCGCCACGTAGCGGCGCGGCGGCGTGCCGCCGAACTGTTCGAACCAGTCGCGCCAGCGATTGCCCGGATCGCCCAGCAGGGGCCAGGCGCCAAGGTCGTCCGGATCGGTGCCGCGCATGCGTTCCAGCAGGGCAGTGGAAGCGACCGGCGCGATCCATTCGCCGAACAGATGCTCGCTCTCGACGCCGTCCCATACGCCGCGGCCGTAGCGCACCGCGGCGTCGACCGCATCGCGCTCGAAATCCACCAGCAGCGCGCTCGATTGCAGGTTGAGCTCCAGCTCCGGGTGCGCCGCCACCAGCCGCGCCAGGCGCGGCACCAGCCAGCTGCTCATCACGCCGGGGCTGGCGCTGAGCGTGAGCGCTTCCTCGCGGCGGCAGCGATACGTGGTCATCGCCCGGTCGAGGCCTTCGAAGTGATGCCCCACCGCTTCCAGCAGGCGGCGGCCTTCGGCGGTCAGTTGCACGCCGCGCGGGCCGCGATCGAACAGGCGCCGCTCCAGGCGCTGTTCCAGCTGGCGGATCTGGTGGCTGAGCGCGCTGACGGTGAGGTTGGCCTGCTCCGCGGCACGCGACAGATTGCCCAGCCGCGCGGCGCTGACGAACTGCTGCAGAAGGTCGAGCGAGATTCGAGGCATCTTGAATATCCCTCAAGGCTGGCTTGCGAATATATCGCTTTGTCGGGCCATGGCGGCTGTCTATCTTGAGCGGGCCGCTAGATGGCGGCGCACCCGGGAGGCCTCTCATGCGCTCGATCTGGACCGACCTGCTGTTCCTGCACGGCCACGTCGCCGACGTGACGCTGGCGCGGCGCCTGGCCGCCGAGCCCGAGCTTGGGAGCAAGCCGGAGCGACGTTCGCTGCACAAGCAGGAAGCGGCGCGCCCGGCGCGTCTGGAAGCCTCGCGGATCCCCCCGTGCGGCGGCGGGGCGTGCAGTCCGACCTGAGGCGTCGACTTGAATTGGCGCGCAGGTAGCGGCACGTTTCCTGGACAAGTCGCCGGCAACGCCGGCGCTTCCCCATCCCAAGCCAAGGAAACGCCGCCATGCAACACCGCCGCCTCGGCCGTTCTGACCTGTCCATCGCCCCGCTGGCCTTCGGCGGCAATGTGTTCGGCTGGAGCGTCGACGAAAAGCGCTCGTTCGAGCTGCTGGACCAGTTCGTCGACGCCGGCTTCAACCTGATCGATACCGCCGACGTGTACTCCGCCTGGGCACCGGGCAACCGCGGCGGCGAGTCGGAAACCATCATCGGCAAGTGGTTGAAACAAAGCGGCAAGCGCGACCGCGTGCTGATCGCCACCAAGGTAGCCAAGTGGGTGGAGCACAAGGGCCTGGCGCCGCTGAACATCCAGCAGGCGGTGGAGGGCTCGCTCAAGCGCCTGCAGACCGATCATATCGACCTGTACCAGGCGCACGAAGACGATGCGAGCGTGCCGCTGCACGAGACCCTCGGCGCATTCGCGCGGCTGATCGAGCAGGGCAAGGTGCGGGTGATCGGCGCGTCCAACTACGGCGCGGACCGTTTCGCCGAGGCGCTGGACGTCTCCGCCCGTCACAACCTGCCCCGCTACGAGAGCCTGCAGCCGGAATACAACCTGATGGTGCGCGGCGACTACGAGAAGTACCTGGAGCCGCTGGTGACGAAGGAGCAGGTCGGCGTGATCAATTACTACGCGCTGGCCAGCGGCTTCCTGAGCGGCAAGTACCGCAGCGAGACGGACCTGGGCAAGAGCGCGGCGCGCGCGGCGGCGGTGCGGAAGTTCCTCAATCCGCGCGGCATGGGTGTGCTGGCGGCGCTGGACGATGTGGCGAAAACGCACCGCGCCACGCCTTCGCAGGTGGCGCTGGCCTGGCTGATGGCGCGGCCGAGCATCACGGCGCCGATCGCCAGTGCGACGAGTGCGGAGCAGCTCAATGACTTGATCGGCGCGGCGCGGCTGCAGTTGAGCGCGACGGAGATCGCGCAGCTGGATGCGGCGAGCGCATAACCGCGAGATGTCCGGCGTAGGTTGGGGTTCGCCTTCGGCTCACCCCAACCTACGCCAGCATTTTCTACAGGCCGAAGAATTTCTCGGCCGTCGCCGTGCTGTTCGCCGCGGTGACCTCCACCGGCTCCCCACGATCCCGCGCGATCTCATAGCAGATATGCCGCAGGTACATCGGCTCGTTGCGCCGATGGCTGGGCTGCGGCTTGACCGTGCGCGGCAATAGATACGGCGCATCCGTCTCGATCATCAGGCGGTCGGCGGGAATTTCCTTCACCAGCTCGCGCAGATGAGTGCCGCGGCGTTCGTCGCAGATCCAGCCGGTGATGCCGATATGGCAGTCCAGCGCCAGGTAATCGCGCAGCGCCGCACCGGTGTCGGTGAAGCAGTGCACCACCGCCGCCGGTACCCGGTCGCGATAGCGGCGCAGCAAGGCGAGGAAATCCTCATGCGCGTCGCGCTGATGCAGGAACAGCGGCTTGCCAAGGTCGGCGGCGATGCGCAGCTGGCGCTCGAACGCGTCCAGCTGCACCTCGCGCGGCGAGTAGTTGCGGTGATAGTCCAGGCCGGTCTCGCCGACCGCGCGCATTTCCGGCTGGGTGTGCAGCTCACGCAGCAGTGCGTCGGTGGCCTCGTCGTAGTCCACCGCGTGGTGCGGGTGCACGCCCGCGGTGGCGTACAGCTCGCCGGGATGGCGGCGCGCCAGTTCCAGCGCATGGACGCTGGCCTCGCGCGAGGCGCCGGTGACCACCATGCGGGTGACGCCGTGCTCGCGGGCACGCGCCAGCACCTCGTCGAAGTCGTGGCGGAAGGATTCGTGGGTGAGGTTGGCGCCGATGTCGAGCAGGTGCATGGATCCGGAAGCGTCGCAAAAGAACGCATTGTCCCTGAGGGCCGCGATCGGGGCAAAAGGCGGCGAATCGCACGGCAGGAGTGGCTTCTGACCCCCGAAGGCGGTGCGGACGGATCCCGGAGGGTGCGAAAAATTCCTATGAACTTACGTGCGCCGTCGACATTTCCTTCGGATTTGTCTTGTTAGCGTGAACCCGGGTCCACCAGTTCCGGCGGACCCGCTCATTGATCGGGGGAGGAGTCGGGCCAAGTGGCCCGGCGGACGGGTCGCGCTCTGGGGAGGGCGCGCCGGCCGGCAATCCTGGAGCACCCCCGCTCAATCCATCCAGACCATAGAGGGAGTTCGAATGAATCGTTCGCATGTGAAGCTGCTGGCCGCCTCGCTGATGCTGGCCCTGGGCCTGCCCACCGCCGCCATCGCCGCCGATGACATCGCCGGCAACACCCGCTTCGATCTGAGCTCGGTGCAAGACAACGCTACCTATGACCGCTTCGTCGTCGTCTACCGCGACGGCAGCACCGAGCGCGGCAGCTCCGCCGCCGCGGTGCAGGCGATGTCGGCCGCGGCCGGCAAGGCCAGGCTTACCGACGCCGTGCAGTTCGGCGGCCGCGCCCTGGGCCTCAACTACAAGCGCAAGCTGGCCAGCGGCGGCGACCTGGTCACCACCTCGCGCCGCCTGAACGCGGCCGAGGCCCGCCAGTTCGTGCAGCAGATCGCCGCCGACCCGGCGGTGGAATTCGTGCAGCCGGATTATCTGCGCCAGGCGCTGGACAAGCCGAGCAAGGTGGTACTGCCGCAGGGCGCGGCCACCTTCACCACGCCGAACGACCAGTACTTCGCCGGCTACCAGTGGGATTACCTCGCCGCCGGCGGCGCGGCCTTCGCCGATGCCAGCCTGGGCACCAACGTGGCCAACTGGGGCGGCGCCAACATCAAGCAGGCGTGGACCCTGGCCGACGGCACCGGCGTGGTGATCGCCAGCCTCGACACCGGCGTCACCAACCATCCGGACCTGGACCTGACCCTGGCCAACGCCGGCTACGACTTCACCAGCACCGCGCTGGTCTCCGGTCGCAGCGCCGACGGCCGCGCCGCCGGCGGCTGGGACCTGGGCGACTGGACCACCGGAAGCAAGTACCTCGCCACCAACGGCGGTTGCGTGGATTCCAGCCATCCGGCCGAGGACAGCAGCTGGCACGGCACTCACGTGTTCGGCACCGCCGGCGGCGAGAAGACCAACAACACCACCGGCATGGTCGGTACGGCCTTCGGCGCCAAGGTGTTGCCGGTGCGCGTGCTGGGTCATTGCGGCGGCTACGACAGCGATATCGCCGACGCCATCACCTGGGCCTCGGGCGGCCACGTCAACGGCGTGCCGGACAATGCCAACCCGGCCAAGGTGATCAGCATGAGCCTGGGCGGCAGCGGTACCTGCACCTCCAGCAGCGTGACCGGCCAGGCGATCAGCGGCGCGATCAGCCGCGGCGCCACCGTGGTGGTGGCGGCGGGCAACAGCAACGCCAACGTGTCCGGCTTCTCGCCGGCCAGCTGCCCCGGCGTGGTCGCCGTGGCCGCCACCGGCATCACCAGCCGCCGCGCGTACTACTCCAACTACGGCAAGGGCATCACCCTGGCCGCGCCGGGCGGCGGCGTCTACGCCAACGACGGTTCCAGCGGCTCGCAGGCGACCACGGGCTTCATCTGGTCGACCATCGACTCCGGCACCACCACGCCGTCCGGTTCCACCTATGGCGGCATGGCCGGCACTTCGCAGGCCACCCCGCACGTGGCCGGCGCAGTGGCGCTGATGCAGAGCTATCGCCTTGCGCTGGGCAAGTCGCTGCTGAGCTCGACGCAGATCACCTCGCTGCTGAAGTCCTCGGCGAGCGCGCCGCACGTCGCGGCCAGCGGCAGCAAGCCGATCGGCGCGGGCATCCTCAATGCCTACGCGGCGGTGCAGGCGGCGGGGGCGCAGCCTTGAGCTGAGCTCGCGGCATCAGCTTGCACCACGAAGGCCGGCGCGGGATGCGCCGGCCTTTTTTTTGCCTGTCGTTTTTTTTCGACGGAGTGGGTGCCGTTTGTCGCCAACGGGTTTCGTATGCGGTGAATGCTTAGGGAGTCGTCCGAATGTCGGCGACTTGTGAAGGCGATGACCGGCGGCCGATGCCAACATGACTCACGCCATGCTCGTTCCGACCGAGCGCAAAACCTCCCGCGGCAACCAGCATCGGCCAACCATTTCATCTTCATGCCGATGGCTCCGCCATCGGCGGGGAGGTGTGCGCATTCGGCGCGGGCCATCGGCGAATCCATGGCCAGGGCGCTGCACCGAGAGGAGTACGCGACATTGAAAAACAGGAACTGCATCCAGGCGCTGGGCCTGCTGCTGACGGCCATGCTCGCCACGGCCAGCATGGCAGGCGATGGCCCGTCGTTGGCGGCATCGACAGTGGCGGCGCAGGGCCACCAGCTCGTCTTTCGCGATCCGCTCACCGGCGAGGTCCGCGAACCCACCGCGGCGGAGCAGGCGAAATTATCGAGCATGATCGAGCAACAACGCGCAATCCGTCCCCGCTCAGCCGCTACCGGCGCGCAGGACGATGCGAGCTTCCGCTGGCGCACCGTGCGCCTGGAGGACGGCACCGAAGCCCACCTGGCGCCCACGCCGGAGCAATTTCACAGCTCGCTGGTGGTCGAACGCGGTGCCGACGGCAAGTTCCACGAACGGCATGCAAGCCCGGTGGTGCCGGTTGCGCAGGAGCCCGTGCCGTGAGCCGTCAAAAGCCATGGTGCGCAATGTTGGTGGCCGGGATGGCATGCGCGAGCGCCGCGGTGGCCGCCGATTTCCGCTTGAACAATCTCGACGCGGGCACTGGCAAAGGGCTGGACGATCCGACGCCGGCCGAGCCCGTTGGCGGCAATCCGGGGCGTACCCGCGGCGAGCAGGCGCACATCGCTTTCGAATTTGCCGCTTCGCTGTGGGGCGCTGTGCTCAGGAGTCGGGTGCCAATTACCATCGATGCGACCTTCAAGAGGCTGGCGTGCGACGTCAACACAGCCGCATTGGGGTCTGCCGGAGCTATCAGTTCGGTGTATTTCAATCCTGGACAGCAGCCGCCCGATGCTCAACCTAATACCCTGTATCACATTGCACTTGCCAGCGCGCTCAGAGGCTCGGACATAAACTTTGCCCAGTCCGAAATAAAAGCGGAATTTAACTCCGATATCGGTACGCCCGGTTGCCTTGAGGGGGATCAGTGGTATTTCGGCTTGGATGGCAAGGCGGCTGGGAAGCGCAACTTTCTTCACACCTTGTTGCACGAGTTCGCGCATGGCCTCGGCTTCACGACGTTCACCAATCGGACCACGGGTCGATTACCTGTCGCCAACGACGGAACGGTGCTCGGCGACATCTATGCCGGCAATGTCTTCGACCACGCCCAGGGCAAGTGGTGGTACGAGATGACCAATGCCCAGCGCCTGAGCGCCATGACGAGCGAAGGCAATCTCGTTTTCGCCGGCTCGCATGTCAGCGCAGACGCGTCGCGCGCGCTGAATGCCTACAAGTCGTTATATGTGACGGCTCCCGCCTCACTGGCCGGCGAGTATGGGTACTACTGGGTAAATAATACCGCCGATATCAGCGGTGCCGTGATACGCGCCGCGACAGGCGCCAATGCGGAAGCCTGCACCGAGCTGGACAATGCGGCCGCAGTGGCTGGCCATATCGTCATGATTGACTTCGGCGCCAACTGTTCCATTGACACCAAGCTGCGCTTTGCGCTGGCGGCGCGCGCAACTGGCGTGATCATTGTCGATGATCGCGTCGCTTCGGAAGTCCCGCTAACCGTCACGGGCGGCTTGCCGGTCGTTGCGGTATCGAAGGCTGACGGCGACTGGTTCAAGGCGAATATCGAAGGCTTGCGCATCGAAATCCGCCTGGTGCGTTCCGGCACGGACTCCTATGGCAATGTGAAGCTCTTTGCGCCCAGGACCTTTGTGCCAGGCACGTCTTTCGTGCATTTCGATACCAGTCTTTGGCCCACGCCGCTGATGACGCCGTATGACCCGCGCGGCGAGGGACGAGATCACCTCAATCTCGACCTGACGCCATCGCTGTTTCAGGACGAAGGCTGGCGTGTCAATGCCGGCAGCCAGTTGCTGGGGCTATGCGATACCGGCGTGCCGACCTGGGTGCCCGGCGGCGCGATCGTCGGTGCCAACATCGTGGCGACGGCGAAGCTGCTCGCGGGAACGTCAGCCACGGCAGGCGATTACGCGACGGCGCTGCGTGAATACGCGAACAAACTTGCGAAGGATCAATGGCTGACAGCAGCGCAGGCCAGCAGTCTCGATACATGCCTCAGCGATACGGAACTGGCCAAGCAGTACGCAAGCTGGCGCAAGGGCGGCAGCGGCGGTCCCGTGGTGACTGAGCTGGACAGCCGTGAGGTCGCGCCGAAGCAAGCCGGTGCGTTGGGCAGCGAAAGCATCTATCGGATCACGGTGCCGGCCGGCGTCCGCGCGCTGAACATCCGCACCTTCGGCGGCACCGGCGACGTGTCGCTGCTGGTGAAGATGGGCGGCGAGCCGACGACATCGAGCTATCACTACCGTTCGGCGCATCCGTTCAACAGCGAGAGCGTCGTCGTCGCGCGTCCCGCGGCCGGTGCGTATTTCATCAAGGTGGTGGGCGTCAGCGCCTATGCCGGCGTGACCGTACAGGCCACCTATCTTCAATGACAACCATGCCGCTCCGGTCTCGCCAGCCGGACGGCTGGAGTGTAGCCGCGGGATGGCGTGCGCCTCGATAGCAGGAGTTCTATGCGATGAACAAATTCCATGGCGACATCCGGCGCGCATCGCTGCATGGCCTGTGTCTTTCGGCTTTGGCGGCCGGGCTGGCGCTGGGCGGAAGCACCGCCGCCGTGGCGCAGACCGCGCCGACCGGCACCACGACCAGCGGCAATGGCGCGGCGGCTAATGGTGATCGCGCTACGGCTGTGGGCGACAAGGCCCTTGCCGACCAGGCGAACAGCACTGCCACCGGCGCCAACAGTCAGGCGCTGGGGACCGGCGCCAGCGCCTACGGTGTCAACAGCATCGCGGGAGGGGCCGAGAGCGTGGCGGTGGGCTATGCCAGTTACGCCGATGGCGCGAACAGCAGCGCGTTGGGTGCCAATGCCAATGCCTTCGGCATCGGAGCGACAGCACTTGGCAGCGGAGCGAACACCAATGCCGACTATGCGATAGCCGCCGGTTACGCCGCCGCCGCATCCGGCGTGAGCAGTGCGGCCTACGGTGCGAATGCGATCGCCTCCGGCGGTGGCAGCGTGGCCGTGGGCTCGTACGCCAGGGCCGAAGGCTTGTACGCCGCAGCCTATGGTCCCAGCGCGACAGCGAACGGTTCGTACGGCACCGCCTTGGGCGCTTGGGCCAACGCCGGCGGGGAGCAGTCGCTGGCCGTCGGCTATGGAGCCGTGGCTTCCGGCGCGGCGAGCATGGCCTTCGGCGCAAACGCCAATGCCAGCGGTTTCGGCAGCATCGCGCTAGGCGCCGGCGCCCAGGCGACCCGCGACAATGTGGTGTCGGTGGGACGTGCCGGCGCCGAACGGCAGATCACCCACCTGGCGGCGGGCACCGAGGCCACCGATGCGGTCAATCTGGGCCAGGTCCGGAGCGCCATCGGCCTGCTCGACGGTTCGGTGAACAGTGGGATCGGTGACCTCAATAACCGTATCGCCGAACTGGATCGGCGCCTGGCCAGCGGTGCGCCAGCCGCTGACAGTAGCCAGGTGCAGGAAGCGCTCACCACCGCCAAGAATTATGCCGACGCCGGCGATAGGCAAACGCTGACCCAGTCCAAGGCCTATACCGACCAGAAACTCAGCGGCCTCGCCAGCCGCGGTGATCTCGATGCGTTGCGGCAGCGCGTCAACGACCAGTTCAATACCCTCGATACGCGCATCAACCGGGTTGGTGCGATCGGCATCGCCATGTCGCTGATGGCATCCAGCACGCACGGTTTCGACGGCGACAGCCTGGGCGTCGCCGTGGGCGGCTATCGCAGCCAGGCGGCGCTGTCGGTCGGTTTCTCGCGGCAACTTACCTCGCGGGCGCGGCTGACCTTCGGCACGGCGATCGCCGGCGGCGGCGAAACCGCCGGAGGCGTCGGCCTGGGCGTGGGTCTGTGAAGCTTGGGGAGGGGTAAGGCATGGTCCGGTAGGAGTTCCATGCCTGTGGCAGGGGCGAAGGGTGCGGGTGCTCCGACCCTTCGCCCCGGTGCCCGCTGGCCCAATAAGACAGAGATTTTTGCCTTTTTCTTACGACATCTCAGTGCCGCAGGCGCATGCTCGCCACTGCCACGAAGGTTGTGTTAACAATGGCGCTTCACTCGCCCGACAGGGGCGATGCATGGAGCATCGCGGGCGCGACCTGGACTTGAAGATGTGGGGTGTGCGATGTCGGCAGTGGCTAAGCCGGCGCCCGGCGAAGGAGCCGCAGAGAGCAACCGCGAAGCCGCGGTATGCGACCTGCTGGTCGCACGGGGGCGGCTGAAGGACAGCGATCTGGCGCGGGCGCGGCGGCTGCACGAGGAGTCGCCCGAGGGCACCCTGACGGCGCTGATGGCCCGGCTGGGCCTGGTGTCCGAGCGCGACCTGGCCGAGGCCTGGTCCGAACTGCTGGCCACGCCGCTGCTGGCCGCGCGCGAGGCGCCCGAGCTGCCGCCGGCGGAACTGGAGCTGTCCGCGCGCTTCCTCAAGCTGCACCATGTGGTGCCGGTGCGCGACGGCGACGACGGCCTGGCCCTGCTGGTATCCGATCCGGCCGATACCTATCCGCTGCAGGCGGTGGAACTGGCCGCCGGCCGGCCGGTGACGCTGCGCATCGGCCTGCGCTCGGAAATCGACGACCTGATCGAGCGCTACTACGGCTCCGGCCGCTCCGCCATGGGCACCATCGTGGAGAACCTCGACGGCGGCGCCGCGGTGGAGGACGACGTCGAGCATCTGCGCGACCTCGCTTCCGAAGCTCCGGTCATCCGCCTGGTCAACCTGATCCTGCAGCGCGCGGTGGAACAGCGCGCCTCCGACGTGCACATCGAGCCGTTCGAGAACCGCCTGAAGGTGCGCTACCGCATCGACGGCGTGCTGCACGAAGTGGAAGCGCCGCCATCGAGCTCCACCGCCGCGGTGATCTCGCGCGTCAAGATCATGGCCAAGCTCAACATCGCCGAGCGCCGCCTGCCGCAGGACGGCCGCATCCAGCTGCGCGTGCAGGGCAAGGAGCTGGACCTGCGCGTATCCACCGTGCCGACCAGCTTCGGCGAGTCGGTGGTGATGCGTATCCTCGACCGCGAATCGGTGGTGTTCGACTTCTCCACCCTGGGCTTCACCTCGTCGTTCCAGCAGCGCTTCGTCGATGTGCTGGAGCGCCCGCACGGCATCCTGCTGGTCACCGGCCCCACCGGCTCGGGCAAGACCACCACGCTGTACACCGCGCTGTCCAAGATCAACACGCCGGACGTCAAGATCATCACCGTCGAGGATCCGGTCGAATACCAGATCGAAGGCATCAACCAGATCCAGGTGAAGCCGCAGATCGGACTGGACTTCTCCGGCGCCCTGCGCTCGATCGTGCGCCAGGATCCGGACGTGATCATGATCGGCGAAATGCGCGACCTGGAAACCTGCCGCATCGCGATCCAGTCCGCGCTCACCGGCCACCTGGTGCTGTCCACCCTGCATACCAACAGCGCAGCCGGCGGCATCACGCGCCTGCTCGACATGGGCGTGGAGGATTACCTGCTCGGCTCCACCGTCAACGGCATCCTGGCCCAGCGCCTGGTGCGCCGGCTGGATCCGGAAACCGCGACTCCCTACGAGGCGATGCCCGAGGTGATCGAGCAGTTCGAGCTGCACAAGTACACCGACGAGCGCCCGATCCGCCTGTGGAAGCCCGGTAGCAGCACGGCCAATCCCACCGGCTATCGCGGCCGCCGCGCCATCATGGAATTCCTGGTGATGACCGATCCGCTGCGCCGCCTGGTTATGCAGCGCGCCGATGCCGGCGTGATCGAACGCCAGGCGCGCGCCGAGGGCATGCGCACCATGTACGAGGACGGCATCGCCAAGGCCGTGGCCGGCATCACCACCATCGAGGAGGTGCTGCGTGTCACGCAGGAGGGCTGAGGGCTGGGAATGGGGAATAGGGAATAGGGAATCGGCGCAAGGTCCGACGTTGCCGTTATTCCATGCGCTCTATAAAAGATCTGCTGCCCAAGCTTCTGAGGCTTGCGCTGCGCTGTCCCCTATTCCCTATTCCCTATTCCCCATTCCCCGCGCGAGCGGCAGCCGCGCATGAGCCAGTTCCATTACCGCGCCGTCAGCGACGGTGGCGACATCGTGCAGGGCGAGATGGAAGCGGCCAGCGTCGAGGAGGTCATCGCGCGGCTGCAGGACCAGGGCCATACGCCGCTGGAAGCGCGCCCCGCCAACGAGGCCGGCAGCGCCGGCGGCCTCGGCGGACTGTTCAAGCGCGGGCCGTTCACCGGCGACCAGCTGGCCCAGTTCACCCATCAGCTGGCGACCCTGCTCGGCGCCGGCCAGCCGCTGGACCGCGCGCTCGGCATCCTGATGGACCTGCCCGAGGGCGAGCGCGCCAAGAAACTGATCGAGCGGGTGCGCGACCGCGTGCGCGGGGGCACCACGCTGTCGCAGGCTTTCGACGAAGAGCACGGGGTGTTTCCCAAGCTTTACATCAGCCTGGTGCGCGCGGGCGAGGCCGGCGGTTCGCTGGAAGACACCCTGCGCCGCCTGGCCGATTACCTCGAACGCAGCCAGCAGTTGCGCGGCAGCATCGTCAACGCGCTCATTTACCCGGCCTTCCTGATGGTCGGCGTGCTCGGCTCGCTGGTGCTGTTGCTGGCCTATGTGGTGCCGCAGTTCGTGCCGATCTTCGAGGACATGCAGGTGCCGATCCCGCTGATCACCCAGGCGGTGCTGGCGCTGGGCAACCTCATCCAGTCGTGGTGGTGGCTGCTGATGCTGGTGATCGGCGGCGGCATCTTCGTGTGGCGCGCGCGCCTGCGCGATCCGGTCTACCGCCTGGCCTGGCACGGCCGGCTGCTGCAGAAGCGGCTGGTCGGCCCGCTGCTGCTGAAGGTCGAGACCGCGCGCATCGCGCGCACCCTGGGCACCCTGGTCAAGAACGGCGTGCCGCTGCTGTCGGCGCTGACCATCGCCCGCCAGGTCACCTCCAACCGGGCCCTGGACGAGGCGCTGGCCCAGGCCGCGGAACAAGTGAAGGGCGGCGCGGGTCTCAGCCTGGCGCTGGCCCAGTCGCAGCGCTTCCCGCGGCTGGCCCTGCAGATGGTGCAGGTGGGCGAGGAGGCCGGCCAGCTCGACACGATGCTGCTGAAGGTGGCCGACACCTTCGAACTGGAGAGCAAGCGCGCCATCGACCGCCTGCTCGCCGCGCTGGTGCCGGCGCTGACCATCGTGATGACCATCATGGTGGCCATCATCATGGCGGCGATCCTGCTGCCGCTGCTCAGTCTGACCAGCAATATTCAGTGACATAGAACGGAGAAAACCTGATGGCTCATTTGATGAAGCGGGCCCCGCGCGGGCAGCGCGGAACCCTGTCCCTGCACGGCATGCGCGCCCGTGGCTTCACCCTGCTGGAAATGCTCGCCGTGATCGTGCTGATCGGCATCATCGGCGCGGTGGTGGTGACCCAGGTCGGCAAGAACGTGGACAAGGGCAAGTACGGCGCCGGCAAGGCCCAGCTCACTACGCTCAGCCAGAAGATCGAGAACTACGCGCTGGACAACGGCTCGCCGCCGCAGCAGCTGCAGGACCTGATCGCCAAGCCCGCCAATGCGCGCAATTGGCAGGGCCCATATGCGAAGGAATCGGAGCTCAAGGATCCGTGGGGCCATGCCTTCGGCTACAAGTACCCCGGCGAGCACGGCAGCTTCGACCTGGTCTTCTACGGCCAGGACGGCCAGCCCGGCGGCGACGGCTACAACGCCGACGCGGGCAACTGGCAGTAAGCGATGCGCGCGGGATGGGCGAGCGTCGGCGATAGACGACGGACGATGGCGCGATGCGCCATCGGGCCTGCCCGTGCGTCGTCGTCCGTTGCCCGATCCCGCGGCTTCACCCTGATGGAGATGCTCGCCGTGATCCTGCTGATCGGGATCGCGGCGGCGGCGGTGTCCGTGTCGGTGTCGCAGGGCCTGGCCAGCGCGCGCGTCAATGCCGCCAGCGTGGAGCTGGCCGCCGCGCTGCGCGCCACCCGCGCGCAGGCGATCGTCACCGGCAAGGAGCAGGTGTTCGACGTCGATACGCGCAAGCGTGTCTACAAGGGCGCCGACCATCGCGAAGTGCGCCTGCCCACCGGCATGAAGCTCGGCATCACCAGCGCCAGGGAAGACCAGCCCGACGACCACACCGGGCGCATCCGCTTCTTTCCCGACGGCAGCTCCACCGGCGGCCACATCACCCTGCAGCGCGAGCAGCGCAAGTGGCAGGTCAACGTGTCGTGGCTGACCGGCGCGGTCAGCGTGGTGACGACGTGATCGAGCGTGGAGCAAGCGGCGCCCGAGGCTTCAGCCTTCTCGAAGTGATCGCCGCGATCCTGCTGCTGGCGATCGCGTTCACCGCGCTGATGCGCGTCACCGGCGGTTCGATCGGCCTGACCAACAACGCCGCGGACTACACCCGTGCCGCGCTGTGGGCGCGCAGCCTGCTCGATACCGCCGATGCGGAAGGCCCGCTCAAGGCCGGCCACACCGAAGGCCGCTTCGACCAGCAATACCGCTGGCGCCTCACCGTCACCCCATGGACGCCGCCCGACGCCGATCCGCAGCAGCCCTCGGCGCTGCAGATGATGAAGCTCGATCTGGACGTGCTGTGGGGCCAGGGACGCGTCGAGCGCACCGCGCACTTCAGCACGCTGCGGATGACGGTGCCGCAGAACGGGCCGCAGTGATGAAGAGCGGGGAATGGGGAATCGGGAATCGGGAATCGGTGCCAGCGCGCAGCGTTTCGCCTGGCCGCATGCTGCTTCCCGATTCCCGCCGCGCGCAGCGCGGATTCAGCCTGCTCGAAGTGCTCGGCGCCCTGGCCTTGATGGCGCTGCTGCTGCTGGGCGTCTACTCCGGCGTGCGCACCGCCACGCGCAGCGTGCGTTCCGGCTCGGCGGCGGTGGAGCGGCTGGACCAGCTGCGTTCCACCCAGCAGTTCATGCGGCAGGAACTGGCCCAGGTCCAGGCCGTGCCGCAGGGGCGCGACCAGAACGGCGACAGCATCTATTTCACCGGCGACGCGCAGAGCATGCGCTTCGTCGCGCCGCTGCCCGGCTACCTGGGCAAGCTCGGGCCGCAGTTGCAGGAGTGGAAACTGGTGTCCAACGGCAAGGGCGGTTCGCGCCTGGAAGTGCGCTTTGCGCTGCTGCCGCCGGACGGCAGCGACGCCAAGCCGCTGGGTGAACCGGAGGTGCTGATGGACGACGTGCGCGACGGCCACTTCAGCTATCGCACGCCGGATCTGCCCGACCAGGCCGGCAGCTGGCAGGCGACCTGGCCGGACCCGCGCCTGCTGCCGCGGGTGGTGCGCGTGGAGCTGAAGCTCGACGGCCTGCACGACTGGCCGCGCCTGGATGCGCCGCTGCGCATCGATGCCGCCGCCGGCCAGCAGATGGACCTGCTGCGCGGCCTGCGCCGCCAGCCGGTGACGCGATGAGCAAGTTCCGCGACAGCTTCCCGCCGGTGCGCCAGCGCGGCGTCGCGCTGCTGGTGGTGCTGTGGGCCTGCACGCTGCTGGCGATCGTGCTCGGCGGCTACGCCATGCTAGCGCGCAACGAAGGCCTGCAGGCGCGCTACCAGTTCGCCCAGTTGCGCGCGCATTACGCCGCGGAAGCCGGCATGACCCGCGCGATCTACGCACTGCTCACGCCCTCGCCGGACCGCCGCTGGATCCCGGACGGGCGCGAATATCCGTTCCAGTTCGACGACGCCAAGGTCGGCATCCGCATCACCGACGAAAGCGGCAAGGTGGATATCAACGCCTCCTCGCCGGACGTGCTCAAGGCACTGTTCCGCGCCGCCGGGATGAATGACGGGCCGGCGAACGAACTGGCCACGCACGTGGTCGAATGGCGCAGCTTCGGCAATCCCGGGGATCTCAACAACAACGCGGCCTATCTCGCCGCCGGCCGCGACTACGGTCCGCGCCACGGACCGTTCGCCAGCCTGGAGGAACTGCAGATGGTGCTGGGCATGGATCCCGCGACGTATCGCAAGATCTCGACGTCGATCACGATCTGGTCGGGCCGCAACGCGCCCGACCCGAACTACGCGCCGGCGCTGGCCATGCAGGCCATTCCCGGCATGACGCCGGACCAGGCGAACGCGGCCTACGCCGCAAGACAGCAAGCAGGTACCTCACAAGGCCTAGGCGCGAGTCAGGGCGTAACGCATAGTATTCGTTCGGAGGCGACGCTACCGGACGGCACGCGGGCGATACTGCGTGCCACGGTGCGGCTGCAGGGAGCCAGGGCCGGAGCGCAACCGTACGCGGTGCTTCGCTGGCAGGAGGGAGACGGGGAATGAGCATGACCAGCTCGCTGCGACCGCAGCTCGAACAGGTGCGCCGCGCGTGGCGGGCCTCGCCATTGCCGCGCTTCTTCGCGTGGTGGGGCGCCGAGCTCGGCGCGCTGCTGCCGGCGGGCCTGCGCGCGCGCTTCGGCGGCGGTGCGGCCTGGCACCTGCTGGAGCGCGTCGACGCCGACTGGCGGCTGCGCCGCGACGGCTCGTCCGAGGCGCTGGCGCAATGGAGCGACGAACTGGACGCCTCCACCCAGCAGGCCGCGCTGGCCGATGGCCTGCGCGGCGTCGATCGCGAGGACTTGCGCCTGGCGCTGTGCCTGCCGGCCGCGCAGGTGCTGCGCCGCCCGCTGCTGCTGCCCGCCGCCGCGCGCGACACGCTGCGCCAGGTCGGCGCGTTCGAGATGGACCGGCAGACGCCGTTCCGCCCCGAGCAGGTGCGCTACGACATCCGCGAAACCGGCGCGCCCGCGCCGGCCGGCCGCATCGCCGCGGAACTGGTGGCGGTGCCGCGCACCACGCTCGATCCGCTGCTGGGCCGGCTCGGCCAGCTCGGCATCGCGGTGGATGCGGTGGACCTGGGCGTCGGCGCCGGCCGCAGCGGCGTCAATCTGCTGCCGCCGGAACAGGCGCCGCGCCGCGCGCGTCCGCGCCAGCGGCTGAATCTGGCCCTGGCCGCGGCGATCGTGGTGCTGCTCGGGCTGGTGCTGGGCGAATGGCTGCACAACCGGCGCGAGGCGCTGGACCAGATGCAGGCGCAGGTCGAGACCATGCGCGGCGAAGCGCAGAAGGTCGGCGCGCTGCGCCAGCAGCTGCAGGAGACCGCCGGCGCCGCCGGCTTCCTCGCCGAGCGCAAGAAGAACACCTCCTCCGCGCTGGCGGTGCTGCAGGATCTCAGCCAGCGCCTGCCGTTGACCGCGTGGCTGGAGCGCCTGAGCGTGGACAACACCGGCCAGGTCGGCTTCCAGGGCCAGAGCCCGCAGGCGGCGCGCCTGGTCGATGCGCTGAAGGACTCCACTGTCATCAGCAATCCGAATTTCCAGGGCACCATCCAGGCCGACCCGCAGACCGGCAAGGAACGCTTCTACATGGTCGCGCAGCTGCGCAAGAAGACCCCGCCCAAGCCGGCGCGCGCGGGCGCGGCGCCGGCGGCCAGCAGTGGAGACAAGCCGTGAAGCTGGCCGCGATGAAACCCCGCGACAGCCGCATCGCGGCGATCCTGCTGGCGCTGGTCGCCGTGGTGATCGCGTATTTCGCGCTGCTGCACTGGTGGTTCGTGGCGCCGATGCTCGACGTCAACGCGCAGATGGCCGACCTGCGCGACACCCAATCGCGCTTCGCCGCCGCCATCGCCGAGAAGCCGCAGCTGGAAAAGCGCATCGCCATGCTCGGCCAGGGCCAGGCGACCAATAACGCCTTCCTGCCCGAGGACGATCCGAACGCGGCGGCGGCGGGCCTGATGCAGCGCGTGGTCGACGTGGTCGGCGCGCATGCCGAAGGAGGCACCTGCGAAGTGAGCCAGAAGATGCCGGTGCCCAATCCGGGCGCGGCGGACAACGAGCCGTACCGCAAGGTGGCGGTGAGCATCAGCCTGCGCTGCGACATGCAGCCGCTGGCGGCGGTGCTGCACGACCTGGAGCAGGGCACGCCCTACCTCTTCATCAATGAGATGAGCATCTACCGCAACCCGGTCGCCGCGCAGCAGGGCGGCGCCGCGCCGCCGCTGGAAGTGCAGTTCACGCTCAGCGGCTACGTGCGCCAGGCCACGGCAAGCGGCAACAACGCCGCACCCGCCGCGCCGCAGCAGCCGGCCGGGGAGGACGACGCATGAACGCCGCCGCGCAACGTCGCCTGACCCCCATGCTCGCCGGCGCGGCCGGCGTGCTGGCCCTGCTGCTGGTGGTGCTGCTGGCCGGCGTCGGCCGTGGCGTGCGCTGGGATCCGCCGCGCCCGACCGAGCCGCTGCCGGACATGCACGACAGCGCCGCCGACCTGCCCAGGCCCTTGCCGCTGGAGCAGTTCGGCATCGTGTGGCAGCAGCCGGTGTTCAATCCGGACCGCAAGCCGGTCACGCGCGCCGCCAAGGGCGGCGCCAGCCTGGGCGAGATGCAGCTGACCGGCATCATCCTCACCTCGAAGCTGCACATGGCCCTGCTGCACACGCGCGGCCAGGACGCCGACGTGCGCGTGGCCGAAGGCGCCGCGCTGCCGGACGGCAGCTGGAAGCTGGTGGAAGTGAAGCCGCGCTCGGCGGTGTTCGAATCCGGCAGCGGCCGCACCGAACTGGAACTGCCCGCCGGCGCGCCGATCGACGCACCCAAGACCGACAACCAGCCGCAGCCACCGCCGCCCGGCAACATGTCCGGTCCGATCGCGGTGCCGCCCGGCGCCGTCCAGCGCGTGGGGCCCGGCATCGCGCCGCAGCCGCCGCCCGACAGCAACGAACCACGCCCGCAGCAGGCGGAAAGCAGCCTGCAGGCCGAGCGCATCCGCCAGCTCAAGGCGGCTATCCAGAAGCGGCGCGCCGAACAACAACAGCAGCAACAGCAAGCCGGCAATCCTGAAGGAGCACACTGATCCATGTCCCCTTACTTCATCAAGCCGGCATGCCGCATCGGCACCCTCGCACTGGCCGTCTGGATGGCCGGTTGTGCTTCCATGCCGCCGCCGAAGGACGACGGCGCGCTGCAGCGCGAGGCGATGGCCGGCACCGAGAAGCCGGTGCCGCCGCCGCTGCCGCTCAACACCGGCCTGAATCCCCCGGACGGCAAGAGCATCGCGCCGCAGATCAGCGAAGGCAGCGGCAACTTCATCCGTCCTTCCGCGCTGGCCACGCCGCGCACGCCGGCCAGCGGCGACGGTGCGGTCACCTTCAACTTCGAGAACCAGCCGGTGCAGGCGGTGGTGAAGGCGATCCTGGGCGACCTGCTCAAGCAGAACTACACCATCGCGCCGGGCGTGCAGGGCAATATTTCGTTCGCCACGGCCGAGCCGGTGGATTCCAGCCAGGCGATGCCGATCCTGGAAACCCTGCTGTCGTGGACCGGCAATGCGCTGATCAAGCGCAACGGCGGCTACGTGGTGGTGCCGGCCAAGGAAGCCGTCGCCGGCAACCTGGTGCCCAGCCTCGGCGCTTCGGCGCCGGCCGCCGGCATGCAGGCACGCCTGTTCCCGCTGCGCTACATCTCGGCCGCCGAGATGCAGAAGCTGATCAAGCCGTTCGCGCGGCCGGAATCGATCCTGCTGGTCGATCCCTCGCGCAACCTGGTCGTGCTGGCCGGCTCGCCGCAGGAGCTGGCCAATTACCAGCGCACCATCAACACCTTCGACGTGGACTGGCTGCGCGGCATGTCGGTCGGCGTGTTCAACCTGCAGCGCGCCAGCGTGGCCGAGCTGATGCCCAAGCTGGACGGCATGTTCGGCGCCAAGGGCGACACGCCGCTGGCCGGCATGCTGCGCTTCATCCCGATCGAGCGCACCAATGCGCTGGTGGTGATCAGCACCCAGCCGAACTACCTGCAGGAAGTGGGGCAGTGGATCGAGAAGATCGATCGCGGCGGCGGCAACGAGCCGCAGCTGTTCGTCTATGACGTGCGCAACATCAAGGCGTCCGATCTCGCCCAGTACCTGGCGCAGATCTATGCCAGCGGCGGCGGCAACGGCGGTTCCGGCGGCCGCGTCGGTCCCGGCCTCAACAGCAGCACGCTGGGCGGCGCGGACAACGCCAACGGTTCCGGCAGCGGCATGGGCAGCCTCGCCGGCAGCTTCGGCAGCAACACCACCGGCGGCCTGGGCGGCAACAGCAACGGGCTGAACAGCGGCATCAACAGCGGCATC
This sequence comes from Dyella marensis, assembly GCF_900112865.1. GTDB lineage: Bacteria > Pseudomonadota > Gammaproteobacteria > Xanthomonadales > Rhodanobacteraceae > Dyella_D > Dyella_D marensis_A. The sequence goes on from NZ_FONH01000005.1 coordinate 182,934, forward strand.
AATTCCGGCGCGGGTTTCAACAACGGCACCGACAGCAGCAAGACCAGCGGCTTCGGCGGCCCCGGCGCCTCGATCGGCAGCACCTTCGGCTCGCAGCAGAACGGCAGCGGCGGCAATCAGGCGCCACAGCAGTACAGCTCCGAGGACGGCAGCGTGCGCATCAGCTCGGTGGACAGCAACAACCAGCTGCTGGTGCGCGCGCGTCCCTCGCAATGGGCGGAGATCGAATCGGCGATCAAGCGGCTGGACAACACGCCGCTGCAGGTGCAGATCGAGACGCGCATCCTGGAGGTCAAGCTCACCGGCCAGTTCCAGTTCGGCGTGCAGTGGTACCTCGAAGGCCTGATCGGCGGCACCAACAACGGCAACGGCACCTACACGCCGGGCCAGCCGGGCAACCAGCAGCAGTGGGGACTGGGCCAGGGCGGCGTCACCTACAACCCCGGCACCAGCACCTCGGCCGGCGATGCGTTCTTCTATTCCTTCATCAACCACAACCTGCAGGTGGCGGTGCGCGCGCTGGAGCAGAACGGCAACACCAAGACGCTGTCCGCGCCCTCGCTGGTGGTGCTCAACAACCAGATCGCGCAGATCCAGGTCGGCGACCAGGTGCCGATCAACCAGACCAGCGTGAACCCCGGCGTGGGCACGGCGACCTACAACCAGGTCAACTACCTCAACACCGGCGTGATCCTCAACGTGCAGCCGCGCGTGAATCCGGGCGGCCTGGTCTACCTCAACGTGCAGCAGCAGGTGAGCTCGCCGACCTATCCCGCCGGCGCCTCCAACCCGACCATCTCGCAGCGCTCGATGGGCACCCAGGTGGCGGTGCAGAGCGGGCAGACCGTGCTGCTGGGCGGCCTGATCTCGCAGCAGGACGGCACCACCGACACCGGCATCCCGGGCCTCAACCGCATTCCGGTGGTGGGCCGCCTGTTCGGCTCCACCAACCGCAACCGCACGCGCACCGAGCTGATCGTGCTGATCACGCCCAAGGTGATCGGCAGCAGCGAGGAAGCCAAGCAGATCACCGACGAATACCAGCAGAAGTTCGAATCGCTGGCGCCGCTGCGGCAGGGACAGGCGACGGCGCCGGCCGCGCAGCCGTATCCGACGAAGTGACGTAATTGGGGTGGCGTAGGTTGGGGTGAGCGCAGCGAACCCCAACGAACTTCGCATCGCACCGCAGCGTTGGGGTTCGCTGCGCTCACCCCAACCTACGCCTACGCCGTCGAGATGGCTGGTCCCGGTATCATTCCGGCGATGACGTTCGCGTTCCCGATCACCCCGCTGCTGCCGGACATCCGCGCCTCGCTCGCGGCGCATCCGCGCCTCGTGCTCGAAGCCCCGCCCGGCGCCGGCAAGACCACCCAGGTCCCGCTGGCCCTGCTGGATGAAGCCTGGCTCGGCGGCGGCAAGCTGCTGATGCTGGAGCCGCGCCGCATCGCGGCGCGCGCGGCGGCGCAGTTCATGGCGCGGCAGCTCGGCCAGGAACCGGGGCAGACCGTGGGCTACCGCATCCGCTTCGAGTCGAAGGTCAGCGCGGCGACGCGCATCGAAGTGGTCACCGAGGGCATCCTCACCCGGTTGATCCAGGACGATCCGGAACTGACCGGCATCGGCGCCATCCTGTTCGACGAATTCCACGAGCGGCACCTGGCCGGCGACCTCGGCGCGGCGCTGGCGCTGGACGTGCAGGCCACGCTGCGGCCGGAGCTGCGCCTGGTGGTGATGTCGGCCACGCTCGACGGCGAGCGCATCGCGCAGTGGCTCGATGCGCCGCGGCTGAGCAGTCCCGGCCGCAGCTATCCCGTGCGCATCGACTATCCGCCGGCACGCACGCAGGAGAGCACCGAGCATCACCTCGCCCGCGTCGCGCGCCAGGCGCTGGAGGAAAACGACGGCGACGTGCTGGCCTTCCTGCCGGGGCGCCGCGAGATCGCCCGCGCCGAAGCCGTGCTGGCGCAGACGCTGGAGCGCGACGACATCGACGTGGTCGCGCTGCACGGCGAACTGTCGATGGCCGAACAGCAGGCCGCGCTGAGTCCGGCCGAGCCCGGCACGCGGCGCATCGTGCTGGCCACCAACGTGGCCGAATCCAGCGTGACCCTGCCGGGCATCCGCGCGGTGGTGGACAGCGGCCTGGCGCGCGAGCCGCGCTTCGATCCGAACTCCGGCTTCACGCGGCTGGAGACGGTGAACATCTCGCAGGCCTCGGCCGACCAGCGCGCGGGCCGCGCCGGACGCGTCGCCGAAGGCACGGCGTATCGCCTGTGGGCGCAGAGCAGGCGGCTGGAGCCGTCGCGCACGGCGGAGATCGGGCAGGCCGAGCTGTCGGGCCTGGCGCTGGAGCTGGCGGCCTGGGGCGTCACCGCCGACAGCGGCGCGCTGCCGTGGCTGGATGCGCCGCCGGCCGGCGCATTGGCGCAGGCGCGCGAGCTGCTGATCGCGCTCGGCGCGCTCGATGCCAGCACGCGCATCACGCCGCTGGGCCGCCGCATGCTGGAACTGGGGGCCGCGCCGCGCCTCGCCGCCGCGGCCTTGCGTGCACCCGCGGAACTGCACGCCCTGGTCGCCGACCTGCTCGCGCTGATGGAAGCGCGCTCGCCATTGCGTGGCGAGCAGGCACGCAGCGACGACTTTCGCGCAAGGGTCGACGCGCTGCACGCCTGGCGCGACCGCCGCACCGCCGGTGCGCGCGGCGGCGCCGACACCGGCGCGCTGGCCGCGATCGAGCAAGCAAGCAAAGGCTGGCGCAAGCGCCTGGACCTGCGCACCGCGGCCAGCGGCGTGCCCGACAGCCATGCGGTGGGCGATCTGCTGCTGCATGCGTTTCCGGATCGTGTCGCGCGGCGCGACGACAACAATCCCCTGCGCTACACCCTGGCCAATGGCCGCGGCGCGCGCCTGCACGAAAGCACCGCCCTGCTCGGCGAACCCTGGCTGGTCGCGCTGGACCTGCGCTACGAAGCGCGCGACAGCCTGATCCTCGCCGCCGCGCCGCTCGATCCGCGCGCGCTCGAACGCGACTATCCCGCGCAGTTCCGCCGCGAACGCGCGCTGCGCTGGAACGACGAGCGCAATGCGGTGGAAGCGTTCGACGAACACCGCTACGCCAGCATCGTGCTGTCGCGCCGCAGCGTGCCGGTGCAGGCGGAGGACGCATTGCCGGCACTGCTCGCCGCGATCCGCGCCAAGGGGCTGGATGCACTGCCCTGGAGCGAGAACGCACGCCGCCTGCGCCTGCGCATGCAGGCCGTGCGCGAGTGGATGCCGGAGCTCGGCTTGCCGGATGTCAGCGACCAGGCACTGCTGGATTCGCTGGAGTCGTGGCTGGCGCCGTATCTCGACGGCAAGCGCCGCTTCGACGCGCTCAGCGCGGAAGAGCTGTCGCAGGCGCTGGGCTCGCTGTTCGACTACGAGCAGCGCCGCGCGCTCGACACGCATGCACCGGAGAACCTCACCGTGCCCAGCGGCATGAGCCGCCGCATCGAATACGCCGCCGGCGAACCGCCGGTGCTGGCGGTGAAGCTGCAGGAACTGTTCGGCCTGGCCGATACACCGCGCGTGGGCAACGGCCGCGTGCCGGTGACGCTGCACCTGCTGTCGCCCGCGGGCCGCCCGATCCAGGTCACGCAGGATCTGAAAGGCTTCTGGGAGCGCACCTATCCGGAAGTGAAGAAGGAATTGAAGGGACGTTATCCGCGGCATCCGTGGCCGGACGATCCGTGGAGCGCGACGCCGACGCATCGGGCCAAGCCGCGCGGAACGTAAAGCCCCTCTCCCGTCGGGAGAGGGGTTGGGGTGAGGGTACGGGCGGAGCGCGAGAGTGATGTGCACGACTCCGGTCGTACCCTCATCCGCCTGCCGGCACCTTCCTCGCTCCTCAGAGCCGCGCACATCCGTGTGCGCTCCCCGCGTGCTCCCGGAGGGAGAAGGATTTCACAGTTGAGAGTTGTCGCTCAGCCCGCCGCAGGCACCAGCGGCCTGCCACTCTCCAGCACCGCAAACGCCGCCGCTCCCAGCAGCCCCGTCTCGGCATGCATCATCGCCACCGTCGGCACCTGCTCCATGGTCTCCTTGAAGCGCCCCTTCGATTCGAAGCGCTCGCGGAAGCCGCCATGCTGCAGCCACGGCAGCAGGATCGGCAGCACGCCGCCGGTGAGGAACACGCCGTCCCAGCCGCCCAGGCTCAGCACCAGGTCGCCGGCTACGCTGCCGAAGATGCCGGCCAGCGTCTCTACCGTGCGCACGCACAGCGGATCGGTGCCGGCGTTGGCGCGCGTGGTGATGTCCTCGGGGGTGTATTCCTCGGCCTTGAGGCCTTCGATGTCGGCCAGGGCGAGATAGAGATTGACCAGGCCGTTGCCGCAGATCATGCGCTCGTTCGAGACGCGTCCGAAGCGGGCGTTGAGGCGGTGCAGGATCTCCACGTCCTCGGCGGTATGCGCGGCGAAGCCGGCGTGGCCGCCTTCGGTTTCCAGCACCGTCCAGCGGCCGTCGCGCAGCAGCAGGCCGGCGACGCCCAGGCCCGTGCCGGGACCGACCACCACGAAAGTCTGCGAATGGTGCGCGCCGATCTTCGGCGGCTGCGGCGCGCCGACCGGCTGCAGTTCGTTGCAGGCCAGCAGCGGCACCGCCATGCCTTGCGCGGCGAAGTCGTTGATCAGGCGCACCGAGTCGAACTTCAGGTCCGCGGCCAGCCCGTGCGCCGAGACCTGCCAGGGATTGTTGGTGACCTTCACCGTCTCGCCGTCGACGATGCGGCCGGCCGCGGCGATCACCGCGCGCCCGGCGGACAGGCCGCTGTCGGCGAAGTACTGGCGGATGGTGTCGGCCATGGACGGGAAGTCCTTGACCCGGTACCGCCGCACGCTGTCCAGCAGCAGCGGTTGGGGCAGGGCCGGGTCGGCCAGGGCGAAGCGGACATTGGTGCCGCCGAGGTCGGCGAGCAGGGTCTTGGCGCTGGAAGTCGAGCTCATGAACGGTCCTGGCAACGGATCACGCAAAGCGTGCCGGGTGCGGGCTCAATCGTCCAGCACCGCGCCGTTGCTCTCGATGACCCTGGCATAGAGTTTCGCCGTCGCCTTCGGCGTGCGTTTCTGCGTGGCGAAATCGACATGGTACAGGCCAAAGCGCTTGGAGAAACCCAGGGACCATTCCAGATTGTCCAGCAGCGACCAGGCGTAGTAGCCCTTGAGGTTGACGCCGGCCTCGATCGCCTTGTGCAGGGCCCGCAGATGCTTGCGCAGATAGCCGGTGCGCAGGGGATCGTCCAGCACCTCGCCCTCGGCCACCGGCGGATCGTAGAAGGCCGAACCGTTCTCGGTGATGTACAGCGGGATGTCGCCGTAGCGGTCCTTGAACCAGGTGAGCGTGTCGGTGAGGCCCTGCTCGAACACTTCCCAGCCCGTCTCGGTGTAGGTCTTGTTGGCCTGGCGCACCGGCGAGGCCTTCAGCGGGTACTGGTTCGGGTCGTGCTTCACCACGGCGCGGGTGTAGTAGTTGATGCCGACGAAATCGACCTTCTGCCGGGTCAGCTTGAAGTCGTCCGCCGGGAAGTCCGGCCAGGCCTCGCCGAAGATTTCCTTCAGCTCCGGCGGATAGCTGCCCAGCAGGGCCGGATCGGCGAACTGCTCGTTCATGTAGGCATGCGCGCGGCGGGTGGCGGCCAGGTCGTCGGCGCTCTGCGAGTGCGGGTACTTCGGCTCGATGTTGAACACCACGCCGATCTCATGCTTGCCGTGCGCGCGATAGGCCTGGATGCCGGCGCCGCTGGCGCGCATCAGGTTGTGCGCGGCGATCGGCGCCTCGTACTTGCTGCGGTGACCCGGGGCCAGCGCGCCGTGCAGGTAGCCGCCGTCGGTGACCACCCACGGCTCGTTGAGCGTGGCCCAGCGCTGCACGCGGCCGTCCAGCGCCTTGAACATCACCTCGGCATATTCGGCGAACCAATGCGCGCTGTCGCGGTTGAGCCAGCCGCCGCGGTCGTCGAGCGCGGCCGGCATGTCCCAGTGGAACAGGGTGGCGTTGGGCGCGATGCCGTTTTCCAGCAGCTCGTCGACCAGGCGCTTGTAGAAATCCAGGCCCTTCTCGTTGACCCGGCCGGTGCCCTCCGGCAGCACGCGCGCCCAGGCGATGGAGAAGCGGTAGCCGTGCAGGCCCAGCGCCTTCATCAGCTGCACGTCGTCCTTGTAGCGGCGGTAGTGGTCGCAGGCGATGTCGCCGGTGTCCCCGCCGACCATCATCCCGGGCGTGTGGGCGAAGCGTTCCCAGATGCTCGGGCCGGCGCCGTCGGCCAGCGGGGAGCCCTCGATCTGGTAGGCGGAGGTGGCGGCGCCCCACAGGAAGCCTTCGGGGAAACGGTAGCTACGGGTCATGGTGGGATCTCGGCATGCCGCGTCGCGGCTTGATGTAAACGTTTACATTGGAGAATATCCGAATGTTTCCCGCTTGTGCAGCCCGTCCGGCTGGCCGGCATCCCGCCCATATGGTTCGATCCGCGGACCGAGGGCCTTGAGAAGAGAGACGTATCGATGGCCAAGGTCCGCCTGGACAAGCTGCGCAAGGTCTACCCCAACGGCCACGTCGGCGTGGCAGAGGCCAGCTTCGAGATCGCCGACGGCGAGCTGCTGGTGCTGGTCGGCCCCTCCGGCTGCGGCAAGACCACCCTGCTGCGCATGATCGCCGGGCTGGAATCGATCAGCGGCGGCACCCTGAGCATCGGCGAGCGCGTGGTGAACGACATCGCGCCGAAGGACCGGGACATCGCCATGGTGTTCCAGAACTACGCGCTGTATCCGCACATGACCGTGGCCGAGAACCTCGGCTTCGGCCTGAAACTGCGCGGCCAGCCCAAGGCCGAGATCGAGCGCCGCGTGGCCGAGGCCGCCCGCATGCTGGAACTGGAACAGCGCCTGGACTCGCGCCCCGCCGCGCTGTCCGGCGGCCAGCGCCAGCGCGTGGCGCTGGGCCGGGCGCTGGTGCGCGATCCGAAGGTGTTCCTGCTGGACGAGCCGCTGTCCAACCTGGACGCCAAGCTGCGCCTGTCGATGCGCGTGGAGATCGCGCGCATCCACCAGCGCCTGAAGGCCACCATGGTCTACGTCACCCACGACCAGATCGAAGCGATGACCCTGGGCCAGCGCATCGTGGTGCTCAACGGCGGCGTGATCCAGCAGATCGACACCCCGATGAACCTGTACGACACGCCAGCCAATCTGTTCGTCGCCGGCTTCCTCGGCAGCCCGGCGATGAACCTGCTGCGCGGCATTCTTTATCGCGACGGCGGCTGGAAGCTGGCCATGCCGCAGGGCGAGCTGGTCCTGGGCGAGCTGCCGCAGGGCGCGGCGCTGGAGGCCTGGCGCGACCGCGATATCGTGGTCGGCCTGCGCCCGGAAGACCTGCTGCTGTGCGCCGATGCCGCTGGCGCCGCGCTGGCCGCGCAACTGGAAGTGGTCGAGCCGGTGGGCAACGAGGTCTTCCTCAACCTGCGCCACGGCGAGCTGGCCCTGGTCTCGCGCATGCCGCCGCGCGAGCTGCCGGCGCCGGGCAGCACGCTGCATTTCGGCTTCGCGCCGGAGCGGCTGCATTTCTTCGACGCCAAGGGCGAGGGCGCCCGCATCGCGTAGGTTGGGGTGCAAACCCCAACGGACCCCACGCGACAAAATGCCCAATCCCAGGGCATCCCTCCCGCCTGGCGCTACCATGCGCAGGTTCCGTCCCGACGAGACCCGCCCATGAGCTTCCCCGCCATCCGCATGCGCCGCATGCGCCGCGACGCCTTCTCCCGCGCACTGATGCGCGAGCACACCCTGCTGGCCAGCGACCTGATCATGGTCGCCTTCCTGATCGAGGGCGAAGGCCAGCGCGAGCCGGTGCCGTCGATGCCGGGGGTGGAGCGGCTGTCGATCGACGGGCTGCTGGAACTGGCCGGCGAATGCGTGCGCTTAGGCGTTCCCGCGCTGGCGCTGTTCCCCTCGCCGGGCCAGGACGCCAAGAGCGAGGACGCGCGCGAAGCCTGGAACCCCGGCGCCCTGATGCAGCGCGCGACCCGCGCACTCAAGGCGAAGTACCCGCAGCTGGGCCTGATCGGCGACGTGGCGCTCGACCCCTACACCACGCATGGCCAGGACGGCCTGATCGATGCCGACGGCTACGTGATGAACGAGCCCACCATCGAGGCGCTGATCAAGATGTCGCTGGCGCAGGCCGAGGCCGGCATGGATTTCGTGGCGCCGTCGGACATGATGGACGGCCGCATCGGCGCGATCCGCGACGCGCTGGAAGCCGCCGGCTACATCCACACGCGCATCCTGGCCTATTCGGCCAAGTACGCCTCGTCGTTCTACGGCCCCTTCCGCGACGCGGTGGGCTCGGCCGCCAATCTCGGCAAGGGCGACAAGCACACCTACCAGATGGACGTCGGCAACAGCGACGAAGCACTGCGCGAAATCGAGCTGGACATCAGCGAAGGCGCCGACGCCGTGATGGTGAAGCCCGGCATGCCCTATCTCGACGTGCTGCGCCGGGTGAAGGACGCGTTCGGCATGCCGACCTTCGTGTACCAGGTGAGCGGCGAGTACGCGATGCTGAAGGCCGCCTCGATGAACGGCTGGCTCGACGAGAAGGCGGTGGTGCTGGAGTCGCTGACGGCGTTCAAGCGCGCCGGTGCGGATGCGATCCTCACCTATTACGCGATCGACGCGGCGAGATGGTTGCGCGGCGAGTAGCGGCTGGCGTTGCTCGGGCAGTCTCTGTCTGTAGCGGATGAGGTCATCGTTTGTACCGTTGTCTGATCATGCCGGATGACCCTCATTCGCTCTTTCGAATAGCGTTGCCGTGCGATCCGAAATGTGGGTCGCTACATCAACCGACAACATTCGACGGAGATTGCGCATGAAGTTTTTCATGAAAGCATGGAGCCGCTTTGCGCCCGCCGTGGCCATTGCCCTCTTCTTTGTTCCATTGATCGCGCAGGCGTCATCCGATTTTCATGGACAAGCCTGTAGCTGCGGTTTCGATAGGCCCTTCAAGCATTGCCCTTGTTGACGCGTACAACTGGCATGAGCGGATGTGGCTGGCCTGGCGAACCAGGTCCTGTGCCAGGTCAGCGCGGCGCCTTGTGCGGGTCATGTCGACCATGATGGTAAATGGCGCTTGGTGGTACTCCAGGCGTCGCACTAGGCAGTGATGCGGAGTGCCGGGTATTACCCCTTCGACCTGACAAGGTCGCAGTTTGCATCCGTGTCAGGTCAATCCGGATGACGTCCATCCGTCCGGTCGATAGCGTTGGTGCGCGATTCGAAGAATTTCATCGCAAAGCACCGACCATATCTTTAATGGAGAACAGCCATGAGCTTTTTCAAGCAAGCATGGGGCCGCTTTGCTCCTGCGGCGGGCATCGCGCTCTTTTTTGTTTCGTGGATCGCGCCGGCATCGAAGAGCACCCAGAGCAGGGGCTGCGATTGCGGTGATTACAATCCGATCCCCACTCCCTTCTGATGCATGACACCGCGGATCGTGGTCGGCCTCGCCGGCCACGATCCGCGCAGACAAGGGGATATCCGTGCGTCTTGCCCAGCCGATGATCGAGCGCCTGCCGCGGCTTGCGCGCCGCGTTCTGCCTTCCGTCGTTGCATGCAGGCTATACGGCTCGATGGAGCGGGCGCGCTACCTGCACGACACCTATCAGGCGCTGCAGCAGTCCGGGCTGTATTCGAGACGAGTCTTTCTCGATGCCTCTGCGGTTCGTCCGAGGTTCATCGCGGACCGGACCTTCGTGGCGCACGCCAGGCCGGACGATATTGTCCGCTTGGCGCCCACTGTCCGGCCGGAGGACGCAAATTTCGCGGCGATACGGCGACAGCTCGCCGAGGGCCGGCCGTTCCTGTTCGGCTGCTCGTACTTCGGTTGCATCTATTTCGCGCTGCTGGCCTTGAAGGATCTGGTGCGCGAACTGCTGGTGGTGGTGGCGCGCGATCCGGCGCCGGGCCTGCATTACTTCAACAAGATCGCGATGGCTTCCGGTATCCGCATCACGGTCGCCGGAACTACCGAAAGCACGATCGCGCTGCGGATCCTGCGGCACCTCGCGCGCGGCGGCGCCGTGGCGACCATGCTCGACTGCTTCCACGGCGAGCGGCTCGAATTGCGCAGCGATTTTCTGGGCAAGCCCGCGGCATCGCCGGGCACGCTTTACGGCATTGCCCGCAGAGCCGGCGCGATCGTGGTGCCCACCGCCTCCATCCACAAGGACGGCAAGCAGCTGCTTGAGATCGGCAACCTGATCGATCTGCCGTCGACTTCCATCGAGGCGGCCAGCCAAAGCGTCAACGACTACTTCAGCGACTTGATCCGCACCTATCCGGGCCAGTGGATGGGCTGGCCGAACCTGCTGGCCCGGTGGCAGGTGGCGCGTCAGACGTATTGAGCGATGCCGTTGCCGAACGACCAGTTCTCCTTGCCGGTCTCCAGCAAGTTGATGAACAGGTTTTCCGGCCGCAATCCAGGTTCTTCCGCTAGCAGCTCGGCCATGCGTCGGTAGAACGCCTGCTTCTTCTCGGTCGTACGCGTGTTGTTGCAGGCGATCTGCACGATCACCAGATCGTCGTCGCGCTCGACGCCCAGGTAATGCGCGTCGTAGTCGAACTCCTCGGCGTCATGCTGGCTGACCAGGATGAAGCGATCGTTCTCCGGCACGTCGAAGGCCTCGCGCATGGCGCGGTAGATGCCGTTGCGCAGGGCGGCGATGTAGGCGGCGGACTTGCCGCGGCGCAGGGCGATGCGGACCAGGGGCATGGCGGGATTCCTCAGGCGGTGACGGGGGAAAGATGACGGCGTGGCAGGGACACATGGCCCACGTCGTAAAGCTGGCGGCCATCGCGGGCCAGTTCCGGTCGCAGTTCGTGCCACAGGCGGAAGCGCACCAGGGTCCAGCCCGCAGGTTCGAACGCGCTGACCGCGGCGAGCGCACCGTCGGCCAGGTCCGCGCGGACGCGTTCGGCTTCGCGCTCGCGCAGCTCATCCAGGTCGGCATACGGCGCGATGCTTTCCAGATCGCGCGACGCGCACACCGCCTGCGTCGCCTCCGGCGCGACCTCGCCCTGCCACACCGACCAGGTGCGCACCTCCGGCCAGCCGAACGCCTGCGCCACGCCGGCAAAGCCACTGCTGCCGAGGAAGGCGTTCATGCCCTCGGCGTCGTCCCACAGATAGAACGGCGCATACAGGTTGTGCCGCGTCGGCAGGCGGGCGCCACGGCGGTCGGCGCTGAGGTAGGCCTTGAAGCGCAGCCGTGGGAACTGGTCGAGCAGGTGGCCTTTCTCGGCGATGCGCCGGCGGACTATGCCCATGTCGTAGTCGGCGGGCAGGACGAATCCGTATTGCATGGCCAGCATGGCTAGGACTCCTCAGGGTTGACGGCGCCTACCGTAACGCCACAAGCTAGTTCGTAAAATCGGGAAATATGAAACTAATCATCCATAAAAACGGGATGATTCCGGGGGCAGGGCCATGCGGCGGGTGAACTTCGATCTCGATGTCTTGCGCAGCTTCGCGCTGGGCGTGGAGCTGGGCAGCTTCGCCAAGGCGGCGGACCGGCTCGGCCGCTCCACCTCGGCGGTGAGCGCGCAGCTGAAGAAACTGGAGGAGCAGGCCGGTACCGCCCTGCTGCGCCGGCAGGGCCGCGGCATGGTGCTGACCGAGCCGGGCGAGACCATGCTGGCCTATGCGCGGCGCCTGCTGGAACTCAATGACGAAGCGGCCGCCGCCCTGCAGGGCGGCGCGCTGGAAGGCTGGATCCGCCTCGGCCTGCAGGAGGACTTCGGCGAAGCCCTGCTGCCCGACGTGCTCGGCCGCTTCGCCCGTGCCCATCCCAAGGTGCGCATCGAGGCGCGCATCGCGCGCAATGCCGAACTGCTCGACCGCGTCGCCGGCGGCCGGCTCGACCTGGCGCTGGCCTGGGACGCGGGTGCGCCGACCTTGACGCCGCATGCCGAGCGCCTGGGCGAGATCCCGATGCGCTGGATCGGCCCGGCCCAGGGCGAACTCGACTGGTCGCCGGAAGGCGACGAGCCGCTGCCGCTGGTCTCGCTCGACGCACCCTGCCTGATGCGCACCGCCGCCACCACGGCGCTGGACCGCGCCGGCATCGCCTGGCGCATCGCCTTCACCAGCGCCAGCCTCGCCGGCATCTGGGCGGCGGTGGCGGCAGGATTGGGCGTGGCCTTGCGCACCGGCGTGGGCCTGCCGCCGTCGGTGCGCGCGCTGGCGCCCGGCGAGAGCGGCCTGCCGCGCATGCCGTTGCTGGGCCTGCACCTGCATCGCGCCGAAGCCGAACCCGCGCCAGCCATCGCGCGCCTGGAAGCGATCCTGCGCCAGCGGCTGGAAGGGCTGTCGGCGTTCGCGTGACGCGCGTCGTCGCGCGCCGATGCGGGTTCGCCGCCGTCATTCGCGCGCACCGCGCCGCATGAAATAATCGCCCGCATCCCCTCCGCTGCCGGCCGCGCTCGTGGACAGCCATTCCTTTCTCAACACCGCGCTGGTGTTCCTGCTGGCGACGGTGATCGCCGTACCGCTGACCAAGCGCTTCCGCCTGGGCGCCGTGCTGGGCTTCCTGATCGCCGGCGTGGTGATCGGCCCGCAGGCGCTGGGCCTGGTCGGCGATACCGAGGGCGTTGCCACCATTTCCGAATTCGGCGTGGTGCTGATGCTGTTCGTGATCGGCCTGGAGCTGTCGCCGCAGCGCCTGTGGGTGATGCGCCGCGCGGTGTTCGGCGCGGGCCTGCTGCAGGTGACCGCCTGCAGCCTGGTGATCGGCATGGCCTGCTACTACCTGTTCGGTTTCACGGCCAACGCCGCGGCCATCGTCGGCGGCAGCCTGGCGCTGTCGTCCACCGCGTTCGGCCTGCAGATCCTGGCCGAGCGCAAGGAGGCCGGCTCGGCCTATGGCCGCATCACCTTCGCCGTGCTGCTGTTCCAGGACCTGGCGGCGATCCCGCTGATCGCCGCGGTGCCGCTGCTGGCCAGCAGCGCCTCGCCGCACGGCGTGGATCCGCAGGCGATCCTGCGCACGGTCGGCGCGATCGTGGTGGTGGTGGTCGGCGGCCGGTATCTGCTGCGCCCGGTGTTCCGCTTCGTGGCGCGCGCCAATACGCAGGAAGTCTCCACCGCCACCGCGCTGCTGGTGGTGATGGGCACGGCCTGGCTGATGGAAGAAGTGGGCGTGTCGTCCACCCTGGGCGCCTTCCTCGCCGGCGTGCTGCTGGCCGATTCCGAATACCGCCACGAACTCGAATCGCATATCGAGCCGTTCAAGGGCCTGCTGCTGGGCCTGTTCTTCATCAGCGTGGGCATGTCGATGGACATCTCCCTGCTGCTGCACCAGCCGCTGCTGGTGTTGGCCATTACCGGTGGCGTGCTGGCGGTGAAGGGCATGCTGCTGTGGCCGCTGGGGCGCATCGTCGGCTCGCTCAACCGGGCCGATACCTTGCGCATGGTGGTGCTGCTGGCCTGCGGCGGCGAATTCGCCTTCGTGGTGCTGAAGCAGGCCGGCGAGCAGCGGCTGATCACCGAGCTGCAGCAAGGCCTGATCGTGCTGGCCATCACTTTGTCGATGGCGGTGACGCCGCTGGTGGTGGCGATCGTGGCCAAGGCGATCGACGTCAAGGCGAAGAAGCCTGACCGCGAGTACGACACCATCGAGACCGCGCCGCCGCGCGTGATCATCGCCGGCTTCGGCCGCGTCGGGCAGATCGTCGGCCGCGTGCTGCGCGCCCAGCGCATCCCGTTCGTGGCGCTGGAATCCTCGGTGGAGCAGATGGACACGCTGCGCCGCTTCAACAACACCTCGCTGTTCTTCGGCGACCCGGCGCGGCCGGACCTGCTGCGCGCCGCGCAGGCCGACCAGGCCGAGGTATTCGTGCTGGCCACCGACGACCCGGAAGCGAACCTGCGCATCGCGCGCCTGGTGCGCCGGCAGTATCCGCACCTGAAGATCATCGCCCGCGCGCGCAACCGCCAGCACGTGTTCCGCCTGATGGACCTGGGCATCGAGGAGCCGGTGCGCGAGACCTTCTCGTCCAGCCTGAAGATGACCCGCAAGACGCTGGAGGCGCTGGGCCTGTCGAGCGAGCTGGCGGCCGACCGCGTGGAGCGCTTCCGCCAGCACGACATGAAGCTGCTGAAGGCGCAGTACCTGGTGTACGACGATGAGACGCGGCTGGTGCAGACCTCAAGGGAAGCGCTGAACGATCTGATGCATTTGTTCGATGCGGACGACGATCCGATCGCCAAGCGGGAACGCGAGGAAGCAGCGGTGGCGCCGGTGCCGGCGCAGGACTCCAACTGACGGTGTCGCGGAATTGAGCCCCTCTCCCATCGGGAGAGGGGTTGGGGTGAGGGTACGGCCGGAGCGCAAGAGTGATGTGCACCGCTCCGCCCGAACCCTCATCCGGCTGCCGCCACCTTCTCCCGGAGGGAGAAGGGTTCTCCCTTGGAGGCAGAAAAAATCATGCGTTGGATGAGCGCGCGCACTAAGCAAGCTTTCACACACACCATCCCCCACTGAACGCCTGAACTTGCGCCCCCGCAGGCGCAACTCATTTCGACGCCGATCGGGAAAGATGCGCGGGCCCGGAGCCGTGCCGCCGCGGGGCGGGCCGCGCCGGGCCATGTCCCGAGGTCGCCTGCGCTTGGCTGTACACGCCACTTCACCGGTAGTGATCCGCTTCGGCCGCCTGGGCGACACCGTCCTGCTCGCGCCATTGCTGCGCAAACTGCATCTGCGCTACGGCGCGCCCTGCCGCCTGGTCTCGCTGGGCGCATGTTCGCGCACGCTGTACGAAAGCAGCGAGGACGTGGCCGAGGTGCACTGGTTCGCCAGCCAGCATGGCTGGCTGTGGACCAATCCGCGGCGGTTCGCAGTGGCGCTGGCGCTGCGCAGCATGCGCGAGGCGCCGTTCTATATCTGCGAGCCGGATGTGCGCACGCGGACCAAGGTGCGGCCCATGCTCGCACTCGCCGGTATTGCGCCGGAGCACTGTGTGTTCATCGAGGACATCCCGCTGCGCGAGGGCGAGCATTGGATCGATTGGCTGCTGCGCTTCGGCGACCTGGCGCCGGCCGCATTCGCCGCGACGCCCGCGCTCGATCCGTCACCGCGTACCCGCGCACCATCCATCCGCGCCACGCCCGTCGAGCGCGCCCAGGCGCGGGCATGGCTCGACACGCACGGCTTCGGCGCGGCGCAGCCGCTGGTGCTGATGCAGCCTGCCAACAAGCGCACGATGCGCTGGAACGGCGTGCGCGATGCGGCCGACGACGACAAATCCTGGCCGGCCTCGCGCTGGGCGGCGCTGGCGCGCGCGATCCTGCAATGGCAACCGGAGGCGCAAATCCTGCTGTGCGGCTGCGCTGCCGAGGCGGGCTATCTGGAATCGATCCGCGCCGAGACCGGGCTGCCGCGCCTGCTCGCTCCCGCCGGCGGCCTGCCGCTGGGGCTGCTGCGCGGGCTGATGGAGCTGGCGCACAGCATGGTGTCGGTGGATACCGGGCCGGCGCATCTCGCTGCCGCGACGGGCTGCCCGCTGGTGGTGCTGTTCGGCCATCGCTGGCCGTCGATGTGGGCGCCGCGCAGCGCCTGCGGCAGCGCCGTCACCGTGCTCGGCGGCCTGCCGCATACCAGCCGGGTGGATCTGATCGGCGTGGAAGAGGTCGCGCAGGCATGGTGGCGATTGCCGCCGCGCGTGGAAGGCAACGCTACCGTCGCAGCCGCCATGGCTGGACGGCGGCTGCGGGCCGCTTATTCCGCCGGCTGAGCCGGTTGCCGCAAGGTCTGCCGCACGCTCGGCATGGCTCCGGCCCGGGCGGCCAGTTCATGCGCGATGTCCACCAGACCGAGTGCCCGTGCCACATCCGCCGCGGTGCGCCCGAACGTATCCGCCGCGCTGCGATCCGCGCCACGCGCCAGCAGCACGCGCGCCGGCGGCAACAAGGCATGCATCGCACAGGCGTGCAGCGCGGTGACGCCGCGCTGGTCGGCATGTTCGATCCGCGCGCCCGCATCCAGCAGCACCGGCACCAGGGCGCCGATGTGGGTGGCATCGCAGGGGCTGCCCGGGCGCAGGTGCGCGCCCAGCAGCAGCTGCAGCGGCGACATGCCTTCCTTGTCGGCGGCATTGACGTCGGCGCCGCGCTTGAGCAGCACATCGAACAGCCGCCGTGCGCGCAGGCTGTCGTTCTGTTCGAAGCCGAACTGCGCGGCGGCATGCAGCGCGCCGTGGCCGCGCGTATCGACTGCCTGGATGTCGGCACCGCCCTCGAGCAACTGCTCGGCGATCTCCGGATAACCCATTGCGGCAGCCACCATCAGCGCGGTGGCTTCGCCGGGCAGGCGCGCGTCCACGTTGGCATCGTGTTCCAGCAGCAGGGCGACCAGCGTGTCGCGGCGCGCGGCCACGGCCGCGGCGAGCGGAGTCATGCCGTTGGCCGCGGCGAGCGACGAATCGGCGCCGCCGTCGAGCAGGCGCGCGGCCACCTCGCGATGGCCCATGCCGCAGGCGTGCAGCAGGGCAGTGGCGCCCTGGCGGTCCTGCGTGTTCACCGGGAAGCCGAGTTCGAGCAGGCGGTCCACCGCGGCGAGCGCGCCGGCCGCAGCGGCGGCCGGCAGGTCGTCGGCGCGCAGCGGGCGGCGCGGACGGGTCCAGTCGCCCCAGTCCAGCCAGCGCTCGATCTCGGGATGATCGAAGGCCAGGCCCAGCGGCGTCTCGCCGTTGGCGTCGGTGGCTTCGGCGTCGGCGCCGTGGGCGACCAGCACACGCACCAGCGGCAGCGCCTTCTCGCCGTGTTCCAGCGCGGCGAACAGCGGCGTGCGGCCCTGCGTGTCGCGCGTGTTCGGATCGCCGCCGCGGACGAGCAGCGCCTGCAGCACCGGCAGCTGGCCTTGTGCCGCCGCAAGGTGCACCGGTGTGCGCTCGCGCGCGTCGGGGCCGAACGGATCGGCGCCGCGCTCGAGCAAGCCCAGCGCGAAGCTTGAAGCAGCGGCGCTGTCGTCCAGGCGCTGCAGCGCCTGGGCCAGCAAGCCCGCGCCGGCAGGGCTGGCGCCGGCGGCGAGCAGATCCTCGATCGCCTCGGCCGCGGCCGGCAGCTGCGGCAGCAGCGCGTCGAACAGGCGCCGGCCCAGCGGCGGCAGCGTGGCGTCGATGCCTTCGAGTACTTCCGCGTCGTCGACCAGTTGCGGCTGCAGGCGCGCTTCGGGCGCCAGCGCATGCTCCAGCAGCCAGCGCCGCGCGGCGCCAAGACCGGGACCGGCCAGGTCGAGATAAAGCTGCGCCAGCTGCGAGGCCGGCCATTCCTTCACGCGCTGGGTAAACGTCGAGACGATGGCCCAGTGACCGAAGCGCAGCGCGTCGAGCAGGTGCGCCGGTGTGTCCGCGCCCTCGGCCAGGGCTTCGTCGAAGCGCAGGTTGGTCGGCAACGGCGTGTCCGGATCGAGCAGGGCGACCAGGTCCCAGCGACCGGCGGCGGCGGCGTGGTCCAGCGCGCTGCGACCGTCGGCACCGGGTGTCTTGGCCTCGGCGCCAAGCGCGAGCAGGGCGCGCACGGTCTCGGCGTGCGCCTGCGGCGACTGGCAGGCCAGGGTGAGCGCGTCGCGGCCATGCACGTCGCGCACGCGCGCATCCGGCTGCGCCTCGGCCAGCAGCTGCACGATGCCGACCTTGCCGGCGCGCGCCGCTTCCATCAGCGCGGTGCGGCCGTGGCGGTCGGCCAGGGTGACGTCGGCGCCGGCGGTGCGCAGCGCGCGGCTGATCTGTTCGTGGCCTTCGCCGGCCGCTTCCATCAGCGCGCTGCGGTGGCGCGAATCCACCGCGTTCACCGCGGCGCGATGCTTGAGCAGCAGGCGCACGCCCTCGGCGTCGTCCTCGGCGATGCCGGCGGCGGCGACCAGGGCCGGCTCGCCATCCGGCGGCGTCGGCTTGGCGCCGTGCTCCAGCAGGAACTTCACCAGCGGCCAGTTGGCCGCGCGGCAAGCGGTGGCCAGCGGACTGACGCGGGCGCGATTGAGCGCGTTCACCGGCGCGCCGGCATCGAGCAGCATCGCGGCCACGATCGGCTCGCCGCTGTGCACCGCGCCGTGCAGCGCGGTGTTGCCCTCGGCGTCGACGGCGAGCGGGCTGGCGCCATTGGCCAGCAAAGTCATCACCGCGTCGGG
The DNA here is from genome assembly GCF_900112865.1 of Dyella marensis. Taxonomy (GTDB): domain Bacteria; phylum Pseudomonadota; class Gammaproteobacteria; order Xanthomonadales; family Rhodanobacteraceae; genus Dyella_D; species Dyella_D marensis_A. The sequence goes on from NZ_FONH01000005.1 coordinate 201,145, forward strand.
CCGGCCGTGCCAGCTGTCGCGCGTGGCGGCCAGCAACGGAGTGAGGCCGCCGCTGGCGCGATTCACATCGGCGCCCTTGGCGATCAGCGCGCGCAGCAGGCGGGTATCGGGCAGCAGCGCGGCGAGCATCAGCACCGGGCGCTGGTCGCGGTCGCCGGACGGCGGCGCGGTGTTCGGGTCGGCGCCGGCCTCGATCAGCGCGAGCGCGCGTTCGATGTCGCCGTCGCGGGTGGCGGCCAGCAACGCCTGCGCCTGTTCGGGCGTGCCGGCGGTGCGTTCCTGTTCGTTGAGCACCGGCGCGGGCTTCGGCGGCGGCGCGGGAGTGGCTTCGGCGCGGGCAGGCGCGGACGGGCGCGCCGGGCGGCGGCCTTCGCACAACAGCGCGCGCAGGGTGCGGTTGGCGATCACCAGGCAGCCCAGCGGCAACAGCACCACCCCGTAGAGCGCCAGCGCGGCGATGCGCAGCTCCGGCGGCAGCACCCCGTACAGGCCGGCCAGCGCGATCGCCGCGAAGGCCAGCGCCAGCAGTGCGATCGCGGCGGGCAGGTAATGGGTGAAGAAGCGCTCCTCGCGCGACAGGTGCCGGCCGAAGGCGATGCTGCGCGCGGTGGCGGTGAAGATCCACGAGCCGTCGCTCTGCGGTGGATACGCGTCGTCCCAGACATAGACCAGGCCGAACGCGGGCCACATCCGCCACAACGCCGCCAGCGCGACGACCAGCGCGCCCGCCAGCAGCAGCGTCGCGCCCAGGCTGTGCGCCTGGTTGAGCTTCAGCATCGGCCACGCGACCAGCAGGAACACCAGCACCACATAGCCGGTGAACATCACCAGGTGCGCCGCGCCGCGGCGCAGCACCGTGCGCAGGAATTGCGGCTCCGGATCGAAACCGATCGCATGGCACACCGCCGCCATGGTCAGCGCGTTGGCCAGCAGCAGCGGGATCAGCGAGAGCGGGCTGGCGCTCAGGGCCGCGACGGCCACGGCGAGCAGGCCGGGCACGAACCAGAGCAGACCCTGCAGGAAAGGCGGCGGGCGGCGCGTTTTGGAATAGGACATGGGCGCGGAGTATAGGAATCGTCTGAATGAGAGAAGGTAATCAGGCGTTAACGCTTACGCCGCATGCTTATTCGTCCAGCCCACCCGGCGACTCCTTCAATACCGGTTGCGGCACCGCCAGCGCATGCGCCGGCGGCAGCTGCAGATGCCAGCCCTGTGCCTGCAGATTGGCGAGCACGGCGGCGACGTCCTCCTTGGGCAGCTTGCGCTGCGCGTCCAGCTCCACCTCGAGCACGAAGCGCAGGTCGCCGAGCATCAGCGCCAGCGACTCGGGCAACACGCTGAAATCGCCTTGGCGGGTAAGCCAGACATAGGTATCGGCCTTGCGCAGGCTGGCGTAGACGAAACAGTGCATGGGCAGGACCTGATAAGCGGGCGGAAGCGGCGGCGCATCGGCCGCGCGCGCGGCGAATTGACCATCCGCCATGGTCCGCGCCTTGGCCGCGATGGTCAACGCGGACGGTGACGATCTCCCGCAATACATGCCCGAACAGCCGTGATCGATACCTGATCGGTCCATTGCTGCGACCGCACTTGCAAGGCTTTCGTTAAGACGGCACAGTGCCGCCCGGGGATGTCAAACGCGCGTATGAATTTTCTTACCGGTCAGCCCCTTACTGTGTGCCCCGATCCGGACTAACGATAAGCAGGAGCTTCCGATGCCGAATTCTCTCTTCTTCAAGCGTGCGGCCCGCCCGCTCGCCTTCGCCGCCCTGAGCCTCGCCGTGGCCGGCGCCCTGGTCGCGCCGCAGCGCGCCGAAGCCAGCGCCTTCCAGCTCAAGGAAAACAGCGCCAAGTCCATGGGCCGCGCCTACGCCGGTTCGGCGACCGCCGGCGGCGACGTCTCGGTGGTGGTCAACAATCCCGCCGCGATGACCGACCTGAAGGGCACCTACTTCCAGGCCGATGTCACCGCCATCAACTTCGGCACCAAGTTCAGCGGCAGCGCCCATGACGCGCTGGGCCGCCCGATCAGCGGCGGCAGCGGCGGCGACGCCGGCACCACCATGCCGGTCCCGGCGCTGTTCTTCGCCACCCAGGTCAGCGACCGCGTGCATATCGGCGCCGGCTTCTCGGTGCCGTTCGGCTTCCTGACCGAGTACGACCGCAACTGGGTCGGCCGCTACAACGGCATCAAGTCCAAGTTCGAGTCGCTGGACGGCACGCTGTCGGCCTCGTTCGACGTGACCGATACCTTCACCCTGGGCGTCAGCGCCATCGCGCAGAGGACCAGCGCCGAGCTGACCTCCGCGATCAACTTCAACAGTGTGGGCCTGGGCCTGGTGCAGCAGGCTGCCGCGGCCGGCAAGATCACTCCCGCCCAGGCGCAGGCGCTGGGCCAGCAGGTCGGCCTGGTGGTGCCCCCGGGCAGCGACGGCCTGGCCCGCATCAAGGGTGACGACTGGGGCTACGGCTGGCAGCTGGGCGGCTACTGGAAGCTGACCCCGAACGACCGCATCGCCTTCAACTACCGCGCCAAGATCGACCACAAGCTGGAAGGCACGGGCAACTTCACCGTCCCGACCAATGTGCAGGCCCTGCTGGCCAACCCGACCGTGGCTGCGCTGCTGGCCGGCGCCGGCGGCGTGCCGTTCACCCACACCACGGGCACGGCGGACTTCACCACCCCGGCCACCGCCACCGCCAGCGTGTGGCACCAGGACGAGAAGTTCGGCATCGGCTTCGACCTGGCCTGGACCAAGTGGGACGTGTTCAAGCAGCTGCGCGTCAACTACGGCAACCCGGCGCAGCCGCCGAGCGTGGAAAACTACAGCTGGCGCAACACCTGGTACGCAGCCGTCGGCGGCGACTACTACGTCAACGACAAGCTGACCCTGCGCGCCGGCGTCTCGGTGGACACCACCCCGACCTACGCCGCCACCCGCAGCCCGCGCGTGCCGGATTCGACCCGCAAGTTCCTCTCGTTCGGCGTGGGCTACAAGGCCAGCGAGCACTTCGAGATCAACGCCGGCTACACGCATATCTTCGTCAACGAAGCGCATATGAATGGCGCGATCAGCTCGACCAACGACGTGCTGACGGGCAGCTCCGACGACTACGGCAACCTGCTGAGCCTGTCGGCGCAGTACAAGTTCTAAGCGTCGTAAGTACGGAAAGTAAAAAACCTCCCCGCGCGAGCGGGGAGGTTTTTTTTATGCGGAAGAGTACGGCGTAGGTTGGGGTGAGCCGCGGGCGAACCCCAACAAACGTGGGAGCTTGTCGCATTGTTGGGGTTACTGGCTGCATCAGCAGCCAGCCCTTCGGGCCATCCGCTACGCGGATGTTCGCTACGGCATCCTGCCTTCGCAGTCGCCTGCGACTCACCCCAACCTACGCCAGTATCAGCGTCTGCGCTTTTCAGCCGCGCTTGAGCATGATGGCCAGCATTTGCTTGAACCGCTGGCCATACGGCGGATTGAGCAAGCCCGCACCATTGACCCGCGCCTGCCGGAACACCGACTTCAGATGCGAGAACGTGCGGAACCCCGCCTCGCCGTGGTAACCGCCGCTGCCGGATGGACCCACGCCGCCGAACGGCAGGTCGTGCTGTGCGATGTGGTACAGCGTGTCGTTGATGGTGACGCCGCCAGCCGTAGTGCGCGCGAGGACGCGGTCAACCAACGCACCATCTTCCTCGAACAGATACAGCGCCAACGGATGCGGATGCGCGGCGACATAGGCGATCGCCTGCTCGATGTCGTCGTAGGGCACCAGCGGCAGCAGCGGGCCGAAGATTTCTTCCTGCATCACCGCCATGCTTTCGCTGACGCCGGTGAGCAGCGCCGGTGTCATGCGTCGCCGCTGGATGTCGTCGGTTTCATCGCCCAGCAGCGTCAGCTTGGCGCCGTCGCGCGCCGCATCGTCGCGCAGTGCGGCCAGGCGCTGGTACTGGCGTTCCGAAATGATGCTGGCGTACTGCTCGTTGCGCACCGGCTGCGGATACAGCCGCGCGGCCACGTCGCGTGCGGCGGCAACGAACTCGTCCACCTGTGCGCGCGGCAGCAGCACATAGTCCGGCGCGATGCAGGTCTGCCCCGCATTGAACAGCTTGCCCACCAGGATGCGCTCCACCGCGTTGGCGAAGCGCGCGCCGGGGCCGACGATGGCCGGCGACTTGCCGCCCAGCTCCAAAGTCACCGGCGTGAGGTTGGCGGAGGCCGCGCGCATCACGTGGCGACCCACCGCCGTGGAGCCGGTGAACAGCAAGTGGTCGAACGGCAGCGCCGAGAACGCCTGTGCGACATCCGCATCGCCGGTCACCACGCACACTTCCTCGGGCTTGAAGTAACGCGCGGCCAACTGCGCGAACAACGCCGAGAACTGCGGCGTGTATTCGCTCATCTTCACCATCACCCGGTTGCCCGCCGCCAGCGCATCCACCATCGGCCCGGCGGCGAGAAACAGCGGGTAGTTCCACGGCACGATGATGCCCACCACACCCAGCGGCTGCGGGCGGATCTCGTTGCGTGCCGGCATGAACAGCAGCCCCGGCCAGCTGCGCCGGGGCTTCATCCAGCGCCGGCCGTGGGCGAGCGCATGGCGGATCGCCGACAGGCTGGGAAACACTTCCAGCAGATCGGTTTCCTGCGCCGGCCGGCCGCCGAAGTCCTGGTGAATCGCGTCGGCGATCTCGCCGCGATGCTCGCCGATCAGGTCGTTGAGCGCGCGCAGCCGCCTGGCGCGTTCCGGCCATGCCGGCATGGGCTCGCGCGCATGCGCCTCGCGCATGCGCCGGAGTTGAAGCTGCAGATCGAGCGGTTCGGTAGTCATCGTGGCTAGAACTTGGCGCGGAATTCCACGCCCCACATGCGCGGCGGCGTGATGTTGGCGTAGGGCGTGCCGAACACCGTGGCGGTGATGTTGTCCACGCCGGTGACGTAGCGATCGTTGAACAGATTGCTGGCGTACAGGGCGACACCCCAGCGGTCGCCCGGCGCATGCCAATCCAGGCGTGCATCGGTGCGGTGCTGGGCTTCGCCCACCTTGAAGTTAGGGCTGATCACGCATTCGCCCTGCAGGCGCGAATCGTCATTGCAGCGGCTCTTGCCGCGGTAAGCGTAATTCAGATTGAACTCCAGCTGGCCGCTGGCGACATTGCGCCACGTGTACGCCAACCCCGCCGTGTAGGAGAAGCGCGGCTCACCGGTGGGCTGCCCGGTCAGCACCGCGCCGGAATCGGCCACCGCCTTGCGGTAGGTGGCATCGATATAGGCGCCGGTGAAGTTCAGGCGCAGGTCGCGCACCGGTTGCCACAGCGCTTCCAGCTCCAGGCCCTTGGCTTCCTGGTCGGTGCTGTTGACCAGATACCGCGGCACGCCGGAGCCGGCACTGTTCGGGTCCAGGCTCAGCGACTGCTTGTTGTCGTAGCGGTAGTAATAGACCGAGCCGTTGAGCAGCAGGTTGTGCTCGGGAAAAGTGGTCTTCACGCCTGCCTCGTAGTTGATCACCTTCTCCGGCGCGAAGCGCGAGCCGACCTGCACGCTGTTGTAGCCGCCGGCCTTGTAGCCCTTGGTGACCGAGGCGTAGCCCATCACGTCCGGGGTGAACTTGTAGTCCAGCACCAGGCGCGGGCTGACATTGTTCCAGGTGTTGTGGAAGCGCACCGGCACGCCCACCGCATCGGTGAAGATCACGTTGTTGCCGAACGCGGCCAGCGCCATCTGCGCCTCCGGCGGCAGCATGGCCAGCACGCCGGCCTGGTCCAGCGCCTGCACGGTGCCGTCGAACTGCGGCGCGCTGCGCGGCATGTTGTACCAGGAGAAGCTCTTGCTATCGCGCGTGTAGCGGATGCCGGTGGTGATGTTGAAGCGGTCGTTGACGTGCCAGATCACGTCGCCGAAAGCCGCATAGGCCTTGAACTTGCCGACGTTGCTGATCGCCTCGTGCCAGGGATCGCCCAGCAGCGTGTATGGCAGGCCGAAGCTCGCCAGTGCGTTGCTGATGTCGGTGAGCGGCGTGCCCACGCCCATGATGTTGCTGGCCAGCGTATCCAGGCTGTCGGTAAAAATATTGGTCTGGCTGGTCTGCCGCGCCTGCTCCTGGTAGTAGCTCACGCCGCCGACCCAGTCGGCGATGCCGGTGGTGCCGGACAGCTTGAACTCCTGGTACCAGCTGTTGTTGTGCTCGATATTGGTGGTATCGAGATAGCTGACGATGTGGTTGGTGCCGTCGTAGTCGCCGCGGTTGAAGGTGTCGAAGCCGCGCCACGCGGTGGTGGAGACCAGGCTGCCCCAGGCGAAGGAGTGGTCGAAGCTCAGCGTTACGCCGTCGAAGGTGCGCGATTCGCGCCCGCCCACGGCGTCGTTGTACAGCGGCGCATGCAGCGGATTGAGGTACGTGGTGGGGTCGGGCGGGAAGGGCGGGCGCTGGTTGGTGTCATTCGACAGCGGCACCAGGCCGAACGCCGGATGCGGCGGCTGGTTGAGCTTCTCGTGATCCCAGGACAGCAACATGCGCGTGTCCTGGGTGATGTTCCAGCGGAACACCGCGCGCGTGCCCCAGTCGTTGTCCTCGCCGTAGCGCTTGCCGCTGGCTGCGTCCTTGACCCAGCCGTCGCTCTGGTTGTCGTAAGCACTCACGCGCAGCGCCATGTCCTGGTTGAGCGGCAGGTTCAGCAGCGCATCGCCGTAGACCTTGCCGTAGTTGCCGATGCGCAGACGCGCCTTGCCTTCGAAGCGGTCGGTCGGCTCGTTGGTGACGATCGAGATCGCGCCGGCCGCCGCGTTGCGGCCGAACAGCGTGCCCTGCGGGCCCTTCAGCACTTCCACCCGCGCCAGGTCGTTGAAGGCGAGCAGGGCACCGCCGGAACGCGCGGCATATACGCCATTGATGTACACGCCCACTGCCGGCTCGGTGCCGATGCCGAAGTCGCTGGTGGCGATGCCGCGCAACTGGTAGCGCGGCTGCGTCGGCTGGTCGGCGCTGACCACCAGGCCCGGCACGAACATGTCCATCTTGCTGAGGTCGGTCGCCGCCAGCGTATCGACCTGCTTGGCGGTGATGATCTGCAGCGGAATCGGCACCGACTGCATTTCCTGGTTGCGGCTCTGCGCCGTCACCGTGATGTTGCCCAGCAGCTTGGCCTGGTTCGGATCGGCCTGGTCCTGCGGTGCAGGCGCGGCGTTCTGGTCATCGGCCTGCACGGTCTGCGCGCACAGCAGCAGCGCGGTGCCTCCCAGCAGCTGGCGCAATGCGGCGGACAGCGGACGTGGACGGATACTCATCGGCGGTTCTCCCCTCGTGGACGGCGCCGCGTCCCCACGCGGTCGCCGTGCTTGGTTCTTGTGTGAGTTCAGCGCACGGTGACGCAGCCCCCTTGCTGCGCCGCGATCCAGGCCTTGATCAGCGCCACGCCTTCGCGGTGGACGGTGCTGCGGCCGAGCTCCGGCATCATCTCGCCCGGGTCGGCCGAGGCCATGCGGTAGGCGATGATCGAGTCGTCCGGCTGGCCGGGCACGATGTCGAACAGGTGGTCGCCGGTGCCGCGCCCCGCGGCGACGGGCGGTTTGCAGATGCCGAGGTGGCGGTCTTCCGGCGCGCTCGCTTCCAGCGTCAAGCCGGTGGTGTTGGCGGCGCCCTTGGCGTTGTGGCAATGCCCGCAGTTGATGTCGAGATAGGCGCGTGCGCGGGCATCGAGCGCGGCGTGTTCGTCCATCCAGTTGGCGTTGCGCGGCGCTTGTGCGGTGGCGGGTGCGCCGGTGAGGTAGCCGGCCTTGGTCAAGTGCTCGAGCTGGTTCTGTTCGCCATCCGCGTAGTGATAGTCACGGTTGAGGTGGCGCGCTTTCGGGCCGATCGGGTGGATCTTGCGCGATACCCAATCCTGCGCGTGGCAGCTGGAGCATTGGCTTTCGTCGGGGACGACGTAGTTGAAGTCCTCGCGCGACTTGTCATCGGCCACCAGGGTGAGCGGCAGCACCGCGCCGGTGCGGGCGAGCTCGGCTTCGGTCTGCGTGTCGTTCCATACGTAGGGCATCGCGGCCCAGCCGTCCGGGCGGTGCACCAGGATGCGCGTCTCGACCAGGTGCACCTTGGCCAGATCCAGGCCTTCGCCAGCGAAGTCGTGCGAGCTGTCGTAGGTGCGGGCGACGTCGCTCGTTTTCCCGTCCGGCGTCTTCGGGTAGTAGAAGGTCTTGCTGATCACCGTGCCTACGGGGAAGTCGAAAGTGTCGGTGGCGTCGTACTTCGCCGCCGCGCCCTTCGGCATCCAGATCGTGCGCAGCTTGTGCGCGTAGTCGGTGAACAGCGGCGTGTTGAGGTCGTACGGCACCACGCCCTGGTTGAGCAGCAGCTTGCCGCCGCGTGCTTCCACCACGTGCCAGTCGCTCAGCTTCGGCGGCCGGCCGTCGGCGTGATAGGCCACCGGCGCCATGCCTTGCTGGCAACCGGCGAGTGACATGGCGACGAGCAGCGCGAACGCGCCCTGGAACAACCGCTTCCGCATCGCCACCGCCTCAGGATTTCGCTGCGTCGAGCACGACCGGCGGCAGCTTCGGCAGCGTGCACTGGTAGGGCTTGGTGTCGGTGCTGGGGTTCTTGTAGTCGTTCGGGCCGTCGGCATTGAGCACGCCGTTGGCGCCGTCGATGCAGATGCGGTCTTCGGCCGCCAGCGGGCCATGCGCGGTGTCGGCATAGCCGTCCCACAGCACGTCCGGGAAGCGGCCGCTCATGCCGTATACGGCGGTCTTCAGCATCTTCAGCTTCATGCCGTCCGGCGATTCGCCGCCTTCCTTGAAGCGGTTGCCGTAGACGAAGATGCCCTTCGGGTACGGGTTGTAATCGGCCGCCACGCCCTTGGTGTTGTAGTAGTTGGTGGAGAAGTAGCTGGAGATGATCACGTTCGCCGTGCGGTGCCCGCCGATGTCGTTATCGAAGATCTCCACCTTGTCGTTGGAGTTGACCACCACGCCCGACCCCGCCGGCACGCTGGCCACCGCCGCGCCCTTGGCGGCGAAGTTGTCCAGGTTGTTGGCATTGACCTGGTTCTTGAACACGCGCGAGGCCTTGCCGGCCTGCGACAGGTTGGGCATGTTGAAGACCAGGATGCCGCCGGTATTGCCGGTGGCGACGTTCTCGTAGACATCGGCGTCGATCGAATTCTCGATCTCGATGCCTGCCACGTTCTGCTCGGCGCGGTTGCGCCGCACCACGATGTTCTTCGACTGGCCCACATAGATGCCGGCATCGGACGCGCCGGTCACCGAGGAATCCTCGATCAGCACGTTCTCGGTCTTCACCGGGTACAGGCCGTAGGCGCCGTTGGTGGTCTTCGGGCCGTCGGTCCAGGCCACCCGCACGCCGCGGATGGTGATGTTCCTGCCCTGGTTGATCTTCAGCGCATCGCCCTTGGTGTCCTCCAGGGAGAGGTTCTCGATGGTGAAGTCGCTGGCATTCACCAGCAGCCCCTCCGGACCAACCACCTGGCCCTTGAACGACAACACCGTCTTGTCCTTACCCGCGCCGCGGATCGTCACCCCGTCCGTGCGCAGGCTGAGGCCGCGGTTGAGGTGGTAATGCCCGGCAGGAATCTCGATCACGCTGCCCGGCTTGGCATCCAGCAATTGCTGCTGCAGCTTGGCCTGGAAAGCATCGCCGCCCTCGCCCTGAGCGGTGGATTGATCGTGGCCGCCGCACGCGGCCAGGGCCGCGCCGAGCGCGACCGTGAGTAGCAACTTGCGCATGTCCGGTGAGCCTCCCCAGGAAAACCGAATCGACGGGGTACTGTTGCGCAAGGCTTGCGGCGGGGGGAGGGGGAAACGGCCGGGGGGTGGGGGGCAAAGCGGCCAAGGTGGGGCGTCGAACGTCATCGCGTCCCATCGCGGCGAAGCCCGTAGGTTGGGGTGAGCACAGCGAACCCCAACGTCGCGATCACCTGCGGGGCCTGTTGGGGTTCGCCTATGGCTCACCCCAACCTACGTCGCTCGCAGCCCGTTGCTCGTAGGTTGGGGTGAGCGAAGCGAACCCCAACGTCGGCATGTCGATGTGCACTGCAACGTTGGGGTGCGCCTGCGGCTTACCCCAACCTACGCCGGTTGTTGTTGCCACTGCAGGCGGAGATGCGCCTGCGTGGCACAGCGGGTCCCCATCTCGATGAAGGCGGCGATGCCGTCGAGCATGATTGGAAGTCGATGTGCATCGACACTGCCGCGTTCGTGCACCAATTCCGCCAGCAGCTTGATGGCGTTATAGGCGTACTGCAGCCACTCGGTGGCATCGTTCAGCAGTTCATCGGGCTCCGCTTTGGGATCGGAGAAATAACTGGTGTGGCGGATGATCCAGGGTTCGCCGAAAACGTTGTTCATGAGCAATTCCTTGCTAAGCGCCGCGGACTCGCTCCGTAAACGGCATGCCGCAGACAGCACGGCATGCCGCGATCACACGGACTCGAGGGTTCACCGGCGGCTCGAAGGCTGAGCGCCGGGCGGCTTGATTGAGGAAGTGGGGTGCGGGGCTAGGAGGTTTCGCTATGGCGCAGCCTTACGCGCCGGGTAGGACGGCTCGGAAAACTGTTTGCGAAAACTCTTAGCCTGCGGTTCTTCAACCGTGTCCGCGGTGTCGTCGGACAGCCCGGATGGTCGGTGGGTGTGTCGCCGAGGAGATCGGCGAGCGGACGGGTGACGTATGATCTGGCCTAGCCATGATCAACTCCTGCTTAGTTGGTGATGGTCAGCGGGTCAGGGGTGTCTCACCACCCTTGGCCCGCGCTTCTCACGGCATTGCTGCCATGGTTGTCCGCGACGCGCATTCGAAACAGTTCGCGGGCAACGAAAGCCACGCTAGCAAAGGCAACCTTCGGTTGTCTGTAGTACTTCGACGAAATTAGTCGTCATCCCGGCGTAGGCCGGGATCCAGTAGCGAAGGCGTCGGATTTTCGCGGCAGATCTCATGTAGGTTTTCGCGAAAATCGAGCGGTGTCGTTACTGGATCCCGGCCTGCGCCGGGATGACGAGTGGGTGAGGTTCTCGCGCTCTTGGCGATGCTTATTGCCGATACGCCATTTCACGCGCGTGCTGCAACTGCTCACGCAGATACGCATCGCGACTCACGCCACCAGGAATGACCGGCATCGCCATCACCGTTTCGACGATGCGCCGCTCGTCCTGCTTGTAGCGCTGGAATTGCGGATCAGTGGCGAGGTGTTGTTGCCAAGCCTGGTTCGCCTGCTCGGCGTCAGTGCGGAAGTGCTCGGCCAGCGCGGCGAGCGCACTGGCCTGCGCCTGCGGATCATCCACCGTGGCACGCACCAGCGCGATCTGCAGATTCATCGACTCGCCCGCACTGATCGAACGATCGGCTTCGCGTCGCCGCAGTTCCTCGCGCAACGCATCGGCCTGCCGTTGGCGCGTGGCCGGATCCAGCCTCGGCGCGCGTACGAAGAAATCCTCCACGTCCTGGCCGAAGCGCTCGCGTTCGCGATAGTCGCGAATCGCTGCGGTATCGACAGACGCCGCAGCGCGCGGAGCCTTCGGCGTAGACGCGGCGACAACGGGCGCTGCTGCATGCGGTCGCGACCGGGCAAGCCAAAGCCCGCCCAGGCCGAGGCCGCACGCAACCGCAATGGCGACGAGCCACTTCATTGCCCACTCACAAACCGTTACTCAGCAACTGATTGACCAGCACATACAACGCATCCACCGGCTTCGCACGATCCGCCGCATCGCTGGCCTCCGAGGCATGCAGCACCGGCCCCTGTCCGTCGAGCACATTGTCGATGAAATCGATCAGTTCCAGATGCTGCGCCTGGATATCGCCGTTGCGCAGATCCACGATGGTGGTGCAATGGCTCTCGTTGAGCGCACGGTACTGCGGGAAATAACCGCCGAAATTATTCAATCCATCGGTGGTCTGCCGCAGACGGTTGGTATCGATCGCCCACAGCTGGTGGATCAGCCGCTCCTTGGTGGCTTCATCCGGCGCATGGGCAATCTCCGGATAAAAACGCTCATACGAATAGCTGGAGTAATTGAGGTCCTGCCAGAAATGGGTATGGCCCAGGCGGTCCGCCGGGAACTCAGCGGACAGCGCGGGATAGATGCTGCCCATATCGCTGCGGTCGAAGCCGGGCAGATAATGCTGCAGCGTGCTCAACGGGCCATTCGCGTCGTCCAGGCCCCAGGCCTGGCGGATCTGCGCGAACAGCGGCTCGGACGGATAGTTTGCCGGACTGCCGCCGGCCGGCGCGGAGAAAATCGGTCCGGAGTCGTCGAGCAGGAACGAACGCGGCGAGCCCATGTCCTTGCGTCGTGCGGCGTAGTTGGTGAGGCTGCCGGTGCCGCCGGCACTGCATCCGGTCGACAACATCTGGCCCGGACGTGGCAGATGGTCCTTCAGCCACGCCAACACCGCGCGCTCGTTGCGCAATCCGTTGTGATGCCAGACCAAGGGCTCGTGCTGCCCGCTGGGATCGGGATAGACCGCAACGCGATCGCCCGAATAGATATCGCCGGTGCAATACGGCACATAGACGATATTCCACTGCTGCGTCTTCAACGGCTGCAATTGCGGCTTCTCGCCATTGAGCAGATTCACCAGGTCCAGCAGGTTGAGCCGCCCCACGAACGGACTGACCAGCAGCGCGCCCGGATTGCTGATGGTCATGTAATTGTCGGGAATGCCATTGGGGTTGCGCGCGCCGCGAATCCCGCTCTGGCCGGTGCAACTGCCGTAATCCCAGCACGCGCCGCCGCCTTCCATGTAGATCACCGTATTGGTGGTCTGCGCGCTGCGCAGCAGGAAGAACTTGTACGGCGAACCGTTGCCGCAGATCGCACCGGTTTCCGGCGCCAGCTGGATGGTCTGCCATTGATCGTAGGCGCCGGGCTTGAAGCCGTCGGCGAAACCGGCGGGATTGCTCAGCAGCGGATACGGCCCGAGTCGCTGGTCGGGCGTCACCGGATGATCGGCGCGTGGCGGGCTGATCAAGTTGAGCAAGACCTGCAACGGCGTGTAGTCGCCTTCCTCCGCATGCAGGACGGGCGCGGCGTTGCAAAGCAGGAAGCCGCCCAGCAGGGCAGCCAGGGATGTGCGGCGCAGGGACATGATGGCTCCTCCGAATCCAATCGGCACGGGATGCTCAGGGTCACGATTGCCTTAAAGCCGGTGGTTCACCGGACGGGCTCATGCTCCCCTGAGCCCGGTCGTCGGAGCAGACGCCTTGCCTTTGCGCACCACAAGCAAGAGTGCGTGAAAATCGCCCAGGTCGGCTGGATTGCCCCCCGCGATTGTCCGGCTTGCCCCCCGCGGAGGATGCGCGGAATCAGTCGCCGGCGTAGCGCGCGTGCTGCGGCGGCATGCCGGTCCAGCGCTTGAACGCGCGGCGGAATTCGCGCGGGTCGCTGAAGCCGATCTCGGAACCGATCTCGGCCACGCTCAGCTGGCCGGCGCGCAGCAGTTCCAGCGCGCGTTCGGCGCGTACGCGGTCGTGGATCTCGCGGAAGATGCGGCCGCTCTCGGCCAGCTTGCGGCGCAGCGAGCGTTCGCTGAGGTTGAGCGTGCGCGCCACGTCGAGCAGCCGCGGCTGCTGGCGCAGGCGGCTGCGCAGCAGGCGTTCCACCGCGGCGACGATTTCCTGGTGCGGCTCGCCGCCGTCGGGGGTCATCTGCTGCGCGCACAGCGCCAGCGCCTGCCTGGCGGTGAGTGGGTTGTGGCCGGGCAGCGGGCGCGCCAACCATTGCGTGCCGATCAGCAAACGGCATTGCGGCGTGCCGAAGCGCACCTCGCATTCGAACAACTCTTCATAGGCGCGCGCATACGCCGGACGCGGATAACCGAACTCCACGCGTGCCGGTCGCAGCTCCGGGCCGACCAGCTCGCGCGCAATCATCAGGCAGCTGGCGAACAGCTCCTCGCAGAAGAACGGCAGCAGCTCGGTGTCGCCGAAGCGCGGCCACGCCACCAGCGCCACTTCGCGCTCGCTCAGCTGCTCGAAGTTGAGTTCCAGCAGGCAGCCGCAGATCTTGTGATGCGCGATGCCGGCGAGCATGGCGTCGCCCAGCGTGCGCGAGGTCATCATGGCCAGGCCCAGCAGGCCGAAGCCGCCGATGGTGCCTTCGCGGCCGATGCGCAGGCCGGCGTCGGGCACGTCCAGCGCCTGCAGCGCGCGCCGCGCGAACAGGCTGGCCTGGCGGTAGGACACGCGCAGCGCGGGGTCGGCGATCTGGGCGCGGCTGAGCGCCAGGCCGGCGAACCAGGCGCGGCTGTCGATGCCGAGCGCGTCGGCCATCTGCGCCAGGTAGAGCAGCTTGTTGGGCGGGAACTCGGCGGCGGTGTAGCGCGGATCGTCCGCCAGCAGCGGATGAGCCGCGGACGGCGCCAGGCCGGCCTGGGTGGCGGGACGTGCCATCGTGCCTCGAACTCCCCACGCAGTGCCGGCGAGGCCGGCGCGAAAGGCGTTTCTATAGCACGCGCGCCGGGTGTCTGCTTGCGCGATGCACAAACCGACTTGTCCGATCTGTCTGGCAGCTGGGTGAGTGGCGGGTTGAGCGGCGCACATCGCCCTTACGCTCCGCCCGTACCCTCACCCCAACCCCTCTCCCGGAGGGAGAGGGGATCACCTCATCGTTTCAAAGTGGAGCCCTTCTCCCTCCGGGAGAAGGTGGCGGCAGCCGGATGAGGGTTCGGGCGGAGCGGTGAATATCAATCTTGCGCTCCGCCCGAACCCTCACCCCAGCCCCTCTCCCGGGGGAAAGGGGCTTTTTTTTATTCGCCGATGGTCAGCAGCGACGCATTGCCGCCCGCAGCGGTGGTGTTGATGGTGAGCGTGCGCTCGCCGGCAAAGCGGAACAGGTAATGCGGGCCTCCCGCCTTCGGGCCGGTGCCCGACAGGCCCTCGCCGCCGAACGGCTGCACGCCGACCACCGCGCCGATCTGGTTGCGGTTGACGTAGCAGTTGCCGACGCGGGCGCGGCTCTGGATGAACTCGACGGTGTCGTCGATGCGGCTGTGGATGCCTAGGGTGAGGCCGTAGCCGGTGGCGTTGATCTCGTCGACCACCTTGTCCAGCTCGCTGCCCTTCCAGCGGATCACATGCAGCACGGGGCCGAAGATCTCGCGGGTCAGCGTGGCCAGGCCGGGGATCTCGTAGGCGCGCGGGGCGAAGAAGGTGCCGTTGCCGGTGGTGGCGGGGTCGAGCGCGACTTCGCCGATCTTCTTCGCTTCCTGGTCCATGCGCGCGGCGTGGTCGACGAGGATCTTCCTCGCGTCCTCGTCGATCACCGGACCCACGTCGGTGGAAAGCTGCGCGGGGTCGCCCACCTTCAGCTCGGCCATGGCGCCGGCCAGCATCGCGCAGACCTTGTCGGCGATGTCTTCCTGCACGTACAGCACGCGCGCGGCGGAGCAGCGCTGGCCGGCGGACTGGAAGGCGGAGGAGACGGCGTCCTTGACGATCTGCTCGGGCAGGGCCGAGGAGTCGGCGATCATCGCGTTCTGGCCGCCGGTCTCGGCGATCAGCGCGGCGATCGGCGCGTTGCGCGCGGCCAGCGCGCGGTTGATCGCCCAGGCGGTCTCGGTGGAGCCGGTGAAGGCCACGCCGGCCACGCGCGGATCGCGGGTGAGCGCAGCGCCGACGGTGGCGCCGTCGCCCGGCAGGTACTGCAGCACGTCGGCCGGCACGCCGGCTTCGTGCAGCAGCTGCACGGCGGCGTGGCCGATCAGGCTGGTCTGCTCGGCCGGCTTGGCGATCACGCTGTTGCCGGCGGCCAGCGCGGCGGCGACCTGGCCCAGGAAGATCGCCAGCGGGAAGTTCCACGGGCTGATGCAGACGAACACGCCGCGGCCGTTCAGGAACAGCTGGTTGCTCTCGCCGGTCGGGCCGGGCAGCTGTTCCGGCTGGCCGAAGTAGCGGCGCGCCATGGTGGCGTAGTAGCGCAGGAAGTCGGCCGCCTCGCGGATCTCGGCGATGGCGTCGGGCAGGCCCTTGCCGGCCTCGCGCACGCACAGGGCGATGAACTCGCCGCGGCGCGCTTCGAGCTGCTCGGCGGCATGCTCCAGGATGGCGGCGCGGCTGGCGGCCGGCAGCCGGTCCCAGCCGTGCTGCGCGGCGACGGCATTGGCCAGGGCCTTCTCCACCGTGGCGCTGTCGGCGCTGACATAGCTGCCCACCACCTGGCGGCGGTCGGCCGGATTGGTCACCTGCACGGTGGCGCCGGCGCTAGTGGCGCCGGGCACAAGCGGGGTGGCGGTCCAGGGGCCGGACTTCGCGTTGACGGTCTCGGCGAGGGCCTTCAGTTCGTTGTCGTTGGAGAAGTTGACGCCCATGGAGTTCTTCCGAAGTTCACCGTAGAGATTCACCGGCAATGGAATGCGCGGATGAGGGATAGACGCAAAGGAACGCACCGTTTCGCACGGATCGGCGACCAGCTCGCGCACCGGCAGGCTCTCGTCCACCACGCGGTTGACGAAGCTGGTGTTGGCGCCGTTTTCCAGCAGGCGGCGCACCAGGTACGGCAGCAGGTCCTCGTGGGTGCCGACCGGCGCGTATACGCGGCAGGGCACATTAAGGTTCTGCGCGCCGATCACCTCGGCGTAGAGATCCGTGCCCATGCCGTGCAGGCGCTGGTATTCGTACGGGCGACCCTTGGCCAGGTGATGCACGGCGGCGATGGTGTGCGCGTTGTGCGTGGCGAACTGCGGATAGATCAGCTCGATGCCCGCATCGAACAGCTTGCGCGCGCAGGCCAGGTAGGAGACGTCGGTATTGGGCTTGCGCGTATACACGGGATAGCCGGGCAGGCCGTTCTCCTGCGCGCGCTTGACCTCGGCGTCCCAGTAGGCGCCCTTGACCAGGCGCACGTACCAGCGGCGGCCGGAGCCGCGGGCGGTCTCGATCAGCCAGTCGATCACGAACGGGGTGCGCTTGGAGTAGGCCTGCACCACGATGCCCAGGCCGTTCCAGCCGGCCAGCGAGGGATGCGCGAAGACGTCGCCCAGGATATCCAGCGACAGCTCCAGGCGGTCGGCTTCCTCGGCATCCACCGACAGCGCGATGCCGTGCTTCATCGCCAGCTGCGAGAGTTCCAGCAGCTTGGCGGTGAGGTCGCGGCGGGCCAGCTCGCGCTTGGCCACTTCGTAGCGCGGATGCAGGGCCGAGAGCTTGACCGAGATCGACGGCGCGTCGGTGTGGTTGGCAAAGGGACCGCGCGCGCCGATGGCGGCGATGGCGTTGCGGTAGTCCTGCTGATAGCGCTCGGCGGTCTCGCTGGTGAGCGCCGATTCGCCGAGCATGTCGTAGGAATAGCGGTAGACCGCGTATTCCTTCTGCGCGCAGCGGTCCAGCGCCTCGCCGATGGTGCGGCCCATCACGAACTGGTGGCCCATGATGCGCATGGCCTGGCGCACCGCCAGGCGGATCGCCGGCTCGCCGGCGCGGCCGACCAGGCGGCGCAGGGCGCCGGTGAAGTCGTGGCGGATGTCCCCGGCCAGGTTGACCAGCTTGCCGGTGAGCATCAGGCCCCAGGTGGAGGCGTTGACGAACAGCGACTCGCTCTGGCCCAGGTGCTTCTTCCAGTTGGCGTCGCCGAGCTTGTCGCGGATCAGCTTGTCGGCGGTGGCCTTGTCGGGGATGCGCAGCAGGGCCTCGGCCACGCACATCAGCAGCACGCCTTCCTCGCTGGAGAGGTCGTACTGGCGCATGAAGGATTCGACCGCGCTCTGGTCCTTGGCGCGTGCACGCACGCGGGTGACCAGGTCGGCGGCGAGGTCGATCACCTTTTCGCGTTCGACGGGCGGCAGGCTGGCCTGGACCAGCAGGTCGTTGACCGCTTCGGTCTCGTCGCGCAGCCAGGCGGCGGTGATGCGCGCGCGGGCCGGCTCCGCGCCGGTCGGAAGTTCGGGGCTGAGGATGGGCTGGGTCACGGGATGTCGATGGGCCGGGGAAGCGCAGGGAATTCCGCAATTGTACGTGTTGTGGCAGAACGGACGCATCCGTATGCCTCCCTCAGTCCTCCACGGCGAGTCCTTCTCCCCTCGGGAGAAGGTGGCGGCAGCCGGATGAGGGTGCGGCCGGAGCGATGCACATCACTCTTGCGCTCCGCCCGTACCCTCACCCCAACCCCTCTCCCGGGGGGAGAGGGGCTTTCATTTCTTCGCACCGCACTGCGGGCGCCGCGTCAAGCCCCTGCGTCATTCTTGCCCGTGCGGACGCCGCGGCCTATGATTCGCGGGTTCCAGGCACGCCGGTTATTCCATGATCGTGCTTCGACCAGCCGCCGCCGGCCTGCCGTGCGCGACGATTTGGCTCAAGCCCAATCGCGCCCTCAGCCGGCGCGACCTGCGTCGATGGATTGTGGTACTGGCGGCTTTGGCGCTGACGACGGCCGGACTCGGCGCGTGGCAGGGCAATGTATTCGCTCCGCTGTTCGCGCTGGTCGAATCCTCCGCGGTGGCTCTCGCCCTGGGCGTAGCCTGGCGGGCCGGCGACCGCAGCGAGCGCATCACCCTCGACGCCACGTCGCTGGAGGTGCAATCCCTGCCGGGCCGGCGCAGTGCGCGCTTCCAGTCCTACTGGGTGCGCGTGCGGCTGGGGGAGGGCGAGGGACGCCATCGTCTGCTGCTGACGTCGCACGGGCGCGAGCTGGAGATCGGGGCATTCCTCGCCGACGAGGAACGCATCGAGCTGTCGAGGAAACTCATGGTGCTGCTGGCGGACCTTCATCCCCAGCCGCGCAGGTAGGTTCAACAAGGGTGCAAGACATGACATCTGGCGGCATCAGGATCAAGGCATGGGTGGCGACGATCTGCGCGTTGTTTGCCGGCGCGGCGTGGGCCAACCCGGAACCCGGTCAGCTGAACATGACCCGCGGCGTGACCGAATGGTCGTCCGAGCCGTACTTCCTCAATAACGTCGCCCTGGGTGTCTGCATCGTCATCGGCATCGTGGTGTTCGGCGCGATGTTCGTGGCGATGTTCCGCTTCCGCAAATCGCGCGGCGCGGTGGCCGAGAAGTGGTCGCACAACACCACTCTCGAAGTGGTGTGGACCACCATCCCGGTGATCATCCTGATCGTGCTGGCCTACCTGGCCACCGGCGGCCTGAAGAGCTTTGCCGACACCACCAATTCGCAGATGACCGTGAAGGTCACCGGCTTCCAGTGGAAGTGGCGCTACGACTACGTCGAATACCAGGGCAAGGCGCTCGACAAGGTCGGCTTCATGTCCAAGCTGGACAAGGAAAGCGACGAGACCCGCCAGCTGAAGTCCGGCCTGGACCCGAACGCGGTCAAGGTCGACGGCTACAACACCTATCTGATCAATGTGGACGAGCCGCTGGTCGTCCCGGTCGGCACCAAGATCCGCTTCGTGATCACCGCCGGCGACGTCATCCACTCCTGGTGGGTGCCGGCGCTGGGCTGGAAGATGGACGCCATCCCGGGCATCGTCAACGCGGCCTGGACCAATATCAAGGAACCGGGCGTGTACCGCGGCCAGTGCGCCGAGCTGTGCGGCCAGGACCACGGCTTCATGCCGATCGTGGTGAAGGCGGTGCCGAAGGCCGAGTTCGAGCAGTGGCTGGCGCAGAAGCAGCAGGCCGCGCAGCCGCAGCCGCCGGCCCAGCAGCAGCCCGCCGCTCCGGCTCCCGCTTCCAGCAGCGCCGCGCCGAAGACCGCGCAGGCCGCCGCTCCGGCGACCAGCCACCAGGGTTGATCCTTCGGCCACACGCCGTCCCACAGCATTCTGTTTAGGTAGAGGTGCAAGGCCATGGCCCACGCAGCCACCCACGATCACCACGACGATCATCACGGCGCGCCGAAGAATTTCTTCGTGCGCTGGTGCATGTCCACCAACCACAAGGACATCGGCACGCTGTACCTCGTGTTCTCGCTGCTGATGTTCTTCATCGGCGGCAGCTTCGCGATGGTGATCCGCGCCGAGCTGTTCAAGCCCGGCCTGCAGCTGGTGCAGCCGTACTTCTTCAATGAAATGACCACGATGCA
Organism: Dyella marensis; assembly: GCF_900112865.1. GTDB lineage: Bacteria > Pseudomonadota > Gammaproteobacteria > Xanthomonadales > Rhodanobacteraceae > Dyella_D > Dyella_D marensis_A. The sequence goes on from NZ_FONH01000005.1 coordinate 221,130, forward strand.
TGCGCTGGTCATGATCTTCGGCGCGGTCATGCCGGCCTTCGTGGGCCTGGGCAACTGGATGATCCCGCTGATGATCGGTGCGCCGGACATGGCGTTGCCGCGCATGAACAACCTGTCGTTCTGGATCCTGCCGTTCGCCTTCACCCTGCTGCTGTCCACCCTGTTCATGCCGGGCGGCGGCCCGGCCGGCGGCTGGACCATGTATCCGCCGCTGTCGCTGCAGGGCGATTCGGTGGCGCCGCTGGTGTTCGCGGTGCACCTGATGGGCATCAGCTCGATCATGGGCGCGATCAACATCATCGCCACCATCCTCAACATGCGCGCGCCCGGCATGGACCTGCTGAAGATGCCGGTGTTCGTGTGGAGCTGGCTGATCACCGCCTTCCTGCTGATCGCGGTGATGCCGGTGCTGGCCGGCGCGGTGACCATGCTGCTCACCGACAAGTACTTCGGCACCAGCTTCTTCAACGCCGCCGGCGGCGGCGACCCGGTGCTGTTCCAGCACATCTTCTGGTTCTTCGGGCACCCCGAGGTGTACATCATGATCCTGCCGGCGTTCGGGATCATCTCGGAAGTGATCCCGACCTTCGCCCGCAAGCCGATCTTCGGCTACAAGGCGATGGTGTTCGCGATCGCCTCGATCGCCTTCCTGTCGTTCATCGTGTGGGCGCACCACATGTTCGCGGTGGGCCTGCCGCTGGGCGCCGAGATCTTCTTCATGTACGCGACCATGCTGATCGCGGTGCCGACCGGCGTGAAGGTGTTCAACTGGGTCAGCACCATGTGGGGCGGCTCGATGACCTTCGAGACGCCGATGCTGTTCGCCGTGGCCTTCGTGATCCTGTTCACCATCGGCGGCTTCTCCGGCCTGATGCTGGCGCTGGTGCCGGCCGACTTCCAGTACCACGACTCGTACTTCGTGGTGGCGCACTTCCACTACGTGCTGGTGACCGGTGCGATCTTCGCGATCATCGCGGCCACCTACTACTGGCTGCCGAAGTGGACCGGCCACATGTACAGCGAGTTCTGGGGCAAGGTGCACTTCTGGAACAGCGTGATCTGGGTGAACGTGCTGTTCTTCCCGCAGCACTTCCTGGGCCTGGCCGGCATGCCGCGCCGTATCCCGGACTACAACGTCGCCTTCGCCAACTTCAACATGATCAGCTCGATCGGCGGTTTCCTGTTCGGCGCCTCGCAGCTGATCTTCCTGGGCGTGCTGGTGCATGCCGTGTGGTTCTCGAAGAAGAAGGCCGCCGACCGCGTGTGGGAAGGCGCGAAGGGCCTGGAGTGGACCGTGCCGTCGCCGGCGCCGTACCACACCTTCGAGCTGCCGCCGGTGATCCACGAGGACGAACTGGCCCACGGGCACGTTGAAGACTGACAGCAGCACGGCCGCTCCCGCCGTCCGCGGCGGGAGCGGCCGCCACCGCATTCGATGATCCGGCAGACGATGGACAAGGAACAGGAAGCGCGCCGCAAAGGCGCCAGGCGCACCGCCCTGGTGGTCGCCGTGATCGCGGTAGCGATCTTCCTGCTCTCGATCCTGCAGATGCTCAGGACCTGACAGGCGGTATCGCGGTTCGAATTTCCCGCGCAGTCCGGCGGGTGGAAGTAACGAGGAAATCCACGGGAATCTCACCATGGGTCAGCAGCAAGGCGCTTATTTCGTACCGTCCAAGAGCTCGTGGCCGATCGTGGCCGCGGTGGTCATGTTCGTCACCGTGCTCGGTGCCGCGCACTGGCTGAACGCGCAGCCCGGCGAGGCCGGCTTCGGCAAGACGCTGCTGACGATCGGCTTCGTCGGCATCCTGGCCATGTTCTTCGGCTGGTTCCGCTCGGTGATCCGCGAATCGCTGGCCGGCAGCTACAACGCCCAGGTGGACACCTCGTTCCGCATGGGCATGATGTGGTTCATCTTCTCCGAAGTGATGTTCTTCGGCGCCTTCTTCGGCGCGCTGTTCTACGCCCGCATGTACTCGGTGCCGTGGCTGGGCGGCGAAGGCCATGGCGTGCTGACCCACCAGTTCCTGTGGAGCGACTACGCGGCTGCGTGGGGCGCCAACGGCGGCGGCGGTCCGGCCCGCATCGGCGGCGAGTTCCAGACCGTGGCGGCCTGGGGCCTGCCGCTGCTGAACACGCTGATCCTGCTCACCTCCAGCGTCACTGTCACCATCGCCCACCATGCGCTGAAGGCCGGCCATCGCGGCAAGCTGCTGGTGTTCCTGGGGCTGACCGTGCTGCTGGGCGCGACCTTCCTGTACTTCCAGGCGCACGAGTACATGGAGGCGTACAAGGAGCTCAACCTGACCCTGCAGAGCGGCGTCTACGGTTCGACCTTCTTCATGCTCACCGGCTTCCACGGCATGCACGTGACCCTGGGCACGATCATGCTGGCGATCATCTTCTTCCGCTGCGCCAAGGGCCATTTCAGCAAGGACCATCACTTCGGCTTCGAAGCGGTGGCCTGGTACTGGCACTTCGTCGACGTGGTGTGGCTCGGCCTGTTCATGTTCGTCTACATTCTTTGATAGTTCGGTCTCTGAGGCTTCGCCGCCCGGAACGAAAAAGCCCGCCGGAAGGCGGGCTTTTTCGTTGGCGGGCCGGAACCCGTTTCGTCCGGGCGGCGGCCGGAATGTCGCGGGACGCGGCGCGGCCGGCGGCGGACCGCTACAATTCGTTCTTTAAAATCAGCGACCCACGCCGTGCGGATGCAGCCAACCCATCCAGATGCCCAGCACGACCATCAGGATGAGCAGCACCGACAGCCCGATGCGGCGGGTCAACGCCCACACCGTGCGCTTGCTGCCGTCCTTGTCGGTCATCATGAAATACAGCGCCTGGCCGAGGTTGAACAGCACCACCAGCAGCAGGATCACCAGCGCATATTTGTAGACGGTTTCCACGTGATTGGCCCGAAGGACGATGACATCCGCAGTATAGCCTTGCCCCGTGGTGGCTCCGTATGAGCCTGCTGCGGCGTCCGCGTGGGTGGGCGGTCCTGCTGACGCTGGCCGGAGTGCTGCTTTTCCTGCGCCTGGGCGTGTGGCAGCTGCATCGCGCCGACGAGAAGGAAGCACTTCTGCGTCGCTATGCCGCAGCGGCGGAGCAGCCCGTGCGCGAATTTGCCGCGGCGGATGCGGCGCCGCCTGCCGTCGACGTGCTGCCGCATGTGCGCGTGCGCGGCGAGTACCTGCCGGGCCGCGAGTATCTGCTGGACAATCCCAGGCATGACCAGCGCGGCGGCGTGGAGGTCTATGCGCCGTTCCGCCCGCAGGGCACCGAGCGGCTGCTGCTGGTGGACCTGGGTTTCCTGGCCGGCAACGGCACCGACCAGACACCGCAGCTGCCCCCGCTGCCGGGCGGCACGGTCGAGCTCACCGGCTTCTATCAGCCTCCGCCCGGCGTGGGCTTCGAGATGGGCGGCGATGCGCTGGCGCGGCAGCAGAACTGGCCGAAGACCAGCATCTATCTCGAGCTGGGCGATGTGGCGAAGGATCTCGGCGCCAGCCTCTATCCGCGCGTGCTCGCGCTGGAAGCGGAGCCGGCGTCGATCTACACCCGCGAGCACACGCCCGACTTCAGCGCGATGCCGCCGGCGCGCCATCGCGCCTATGCCTTCCAGTGGTTCACCTTCGCCGTGGTGGCGGTGGTGATGTTCCTGTTCCTGCACCGCAAGCGCAAAGCACAACGAGGGGACTTGCGATGACCCAGACGACCTCCAACCAGCCGGCACAGCGCGCCGGCCGCCTGAAGCTGCTGCTGATCATGGGCATCTTCGCCGCGCCGATCATCGCCGCGGGCCTGCTCACCGTCGGCGGCTACCAGCCCAGCGGCAAGGGCAACGGCCTGCCGATCGCGCCGCAGCGCAACTTCGCCGAAGAGGCGCTGCGCGTGCAACTGCCGGACGGCAAGCCGTGGGCATGGCGCGCCGACGAGCCGAAGCTCACGCTGATTGCCTTGCCCGCCGCGGACTGCGCCGACACCTGCGTCGAGACGCTCAATAAGATCGCCGCCGCGCGCGTCACCTTGAACCGCAATGCGCCGCGCCTGCGCCTGCTGCTGCTGTCGGCGGCGCCTGCCGTGGGCAAGGTCGACAACGGTGTCTGGGAGCCGGGTGCCAATACCGATTTCCGTTGGCAGCTGGGCACCGATGTCGACGGCAAGCTGGCCCCGTGGCGCGCCAGGACGCCGGGCGCCGTCGCCGTCCTGCTGGTCGAATCCAATGGCACCGCGCTGGCGCAATATCCGGAAGGCTTCGACCCGAGCGGCCTGCGCAAGGACCTGCAGAAGGTGATCCGCTGATGTCCACGCGTTCCGTGAAGATCCTGCGCGGCCTGGCCCTGCTGGCTGCGGTGTTCGCGTTCGGCGTGGTGATGTTCGGTGCCTTCGTGCGCCTGTCCAATGCCGGCCTGTCCTGTCCGGACTGGCCGACCTGCTACGGCAAGGCCACCTGGCCGGAGCACCAGCACGAGATCGCGAAGGCCAATGAGGCCTTCCCCGATCGCCCCTACGAAACGCACAAGGCCTGGCGCGAGCAGGTGCACCGCTTCCTGGCCGGCACGCTGGGCATGCTGGTGTTCGCGCTGGCGCTGATCGCCAGCTGGCGGCGGCCGTGGGCGCGCTACGCGGTGATCGTGTCGGCGATCCTCGCGGCGGTCGGCGTGACCATGTACATGCGCGGCGAGCACAGCATCTCGTCGGTGGTCTCGGCCTTCGCTATCGGCCTGCCGCTGCTGGCCGCGGCGAGGCTGGATCGACCCGGCGCCTGGCGCATCAGCGTGCTCGCCTTCGGCGTGATCATCTTCCAGGCCATGCTGGGCATGTGGACGGTGACGCTGCTGCTGAAGCCCATCGTGGTGATGGGCCACCTGCTCGGCGGCATCGCCACCTTCGCGCTGCTGGCGTACGCCGCCTTGCGCTACGCCGGCGTCGGCGCGCGCGACGACAGCTACGCGGCGCTGCGCCGGCTGGTGGTGATCGGCATCGTGCTGCTGCTGGCGCAGATCGCGCTGGGCGGCTGGACCTCCGCCAACTACGCGGCGCTGGCCTGCGGCACGGACTTCCCCAAGTGCCTGGGCCAGTGGACGCCGCCGACCGATTTCGAACAGGGCTTCGTGCTGTGGCGCGGCGTCGGCGTGAACTACGAAGGCGGCGTGCTGGACATGGCCGCGCGCAGCGCGATCCAGCTCGCCCATCGCCTGGGCGCGCTGGTGGTGTTCTGCTACCTGGCCTGGCTGGCGCTGCGCGCCACCCGCCGCGGCCTGCGCGGCCACGGCCTGGCCATCGCGGCGGTGCTGGTGGCGCAGGTGCTGTTGGGCATCAGCAATGTGCACTTCGGCCTGCCGCTGCCGGTGGCCACGCTGCACAACGGCGTGGCGGCGCTGCTGCTGTTCGTGCTGCTGGCGACACTGGCGCGCACGCAGCGGCGGCCTGACGATGCGATCTTCTCGCGATCGATTTTCCAGGGGCTGGGTTGAGCATGAGCCGCGTCAACGAATACATGGAACTGACCAAGCCGCGCGTCGTCGCGCTGCTGGTGTTCTGCGCTGTGATCGGCATGTTCCTGGCTGTGCCAGGGGTGCCGCCGTGGCGTGCGCTGGTGTTCGGCACGCTGGGCATCTGGCTGGCATCGGCGTCGGCGGCGGCGTTCAACCACCTGATCGACCAGCGCATCGACAAGCTGATGGCGCGCACCGCGCATCGTCCGCTGGCCACCGGCCATCTCACGCCCAGGCAGGTGATGGTGTTCGCGCTGGCGCTGGGCGTGCTGTCGATGCTGATCCTGGTGCTGCTGGTCAATCCGCTCACCGCGCTGCTTACCTTCGGCGGGCTGATCGGTTATGCGGTGGTCTATACGGCGTACCTGAAGCGCGCCACGCCGCAGAACATCGTGATCGGCGGCCTGGCCGGCGCGATCCCGCCGGTGCTGGGCTGGACCGCGGTCACCGGTGAGCTGCACGCATTCGCGGTGCAGTTGTGCCTGATCATCTTCGTGTGGACGCCGCCGCATTTCTGGGCGTTGGCGATCTTCCGCCGCGACGACTATTCGCGCGCGCAGGTGCCGATGCTGCCGGTGACCCACGGCGTGGTGTACACGCGCTGGCATGTGCTGCTCTACACGGTGCTGCTGTTCCTGGTGACCCTGCTGCCGTCGCTGACCGGCTACAGCGGCCTCGTCTACCTGGGCGGCGCGGTGGTGCTGGGTGCGGGCTTCCTCTATTACGCCGTGCGCCTGCTCAATCCGCCGGATGAGCTGTTCGCGATGAAGGTGTTCAACTACTCCATCGTGTACCTGATGGCGCTGTTCGCCTTCCTGCTGGCCGACCATTGGCTGGTCGATCCGCTGCTGCAGCAGGGCCAGGGTTTCGTCCTCCAGCGCGCGACGTAGGTTGGGGTGAGCGCAGCGAACCCCAACCGGCCTTCAGGCGTACCGCAACGTTGGGGTTCGCTGCGCTCACCCCAACCTGCGCCCGACGGATGGCGCGCAAAAACTTTCGCTCCTGATTCAGCCATTTGTGGTTGACACTCCCGCACCGCAGCAAGACAATTCGCGCGCCCTCCGGCGCGTCGCGCCCGACGGCATCCCTGTCCGACCAACCAAGGCATATGGACGTTTACCCTAGTCGCAACGTCGACATCCGCGAGCATCGGGTGCCGGCGTCGCATAACAAGCTGATTGTCTGCGGCGACCGCCTGCGGTCGGCCGGCGCTTTCCTCGACTAGGGAAGACCGGCCCACTCCTGACGGCCGCCCCAGGCCGTAACGAGGAGATGGGCTATGAAGCTCCTTCGCGAATTTTTCCGTCTGCGCGCCGCGGGCCGTTCCCTGCTGGGCCGCCGCGCCGCCCGCCGTACCTGGACCGTCACCGTGCCCGCGCCGCAGGCCGTCGCCGTGCGCGAGCCGGTCACCGTCGCCATGCATCGCCAGAGCGAGTCCGCCCGTGCCCGCCCGGCCGCGCGCCGCCATGCGCACGCCGCACCGAAAGGACTCGGTCATCTTCAGCTGGTATCTCAGCGCTGAGGGGTTGAGGCCATGAAGCGCACCGTGCTCCGCAAAGGCTGGCCCCCGCCAGGCCGCGGGCGCTGGCCGCATCCGCGGCCCTAGCGCGGGCGTCAGTGTTGCGCGGGCAGCTGCTCGCCGACTCGCTGCTCCGCCCCGATTCCACGCATTTTCCGGAAGCGAGTCATGATCAAGCATTCCACCCATAGCGTCGCCGGCAAGGCGGCCGGCAAGGGCGCAGGCGCGCCCGTGCGCGTGGCCGTCGCGCTGGAGGCGTTCCGCCACAACGAGGCGCTGTTTGCCGCGCTGGACACCAGCGCCGCCGGCCTCGACGCCGAGCAGATCGCCGAGCGGCTCGACCGCGATGGCGCCAACGAGGTCTCGCACGAGAAGCCGCCGCACTGGTCGCGGCAGCTGCTGCGCGCGTTCAAGAACCCCTTCATCATCGTGCTGCTGGTGCTGGCCGTGGTGCAGCTGGCCACCGACGGCGACGACCTGGCCGGTCCGATCATCATCGCGGTGATGGTGGGCATCAGCGTGTTGCTGAGCTTTACCCAGGAATTCCGTTCGTCCAAGGCGGCCGAGAAGCTCAAGGCGATGGTGCGCAACACCGCCACGGTGACGCGCCGCTCCGAGGACGGCCACAGCGAGCGCATCGAAGTGCCGGTGGGCGAGCTGGTCGCGGGCGACATCGTGCACCTGGCCGCGGGCGACATGGTGCCCGCGGACCTGCGCCTGTTCAGTGCGAAGGATCTTTTCATCAGCCAGGCCATCCTCACCGGCGAATCGCTGCCGGTGGAGAAGTCCGCGCCGACGCCGGCACAGGTTTCCGAAGAGGCCGCACAGGGCGACAACCCGCTGGACCTGCCCACCGTCTGCTACATGGGCACCAACGTGGTCAGCGGCAGCGCCAGCGCGGTGGTGGTGGCGACCGGTTCGCGTACCTACCTGGGTTCGCTCGCGCACACCATCGTCGGCCAGCGCGTGCGCACCAGTTTCGACCGCGGCGTGAACAGCGTCAGCTGGCTGCTGATCCGCTTCATGCTGGTGATGGTGCCGATCGTGTTCGCCATCAACTGGTACGACAAGGGCGATTTCCTGCAGGCCTTCCTATTCGCGCTCTCCGTCGCGGTGGGCCTGACGCCGGAAATGCTGCCGCTGATCGTCACCGCCAACCTGGGCAAGGGCGCCATCGCCATGTCCAAGCGCAAGGTAGTGGTCAAGCGCCTCAACGCGATCCAGAACTTCGGCGCGATGGACGTGCTGTGCACCGACAAGACCGGCACGCTGACGCTGGACAAGATCGTGCTGGAACGCCACCTGGACCTGTACGGCGAAGAGTCGGACGAGGCGCTGGAGTACGGCTATCTCAACAGCCGCTTCCAGACCGGCCTGAAGAACCTGATGGACAAGGCGGTGCTCGAGCACCGCGACCTGGAGACGGTGGCACAGCAGTACCGCATCGTCGACGAGATCCCGTTCGACTTCCAGCGCCGCCGCATGTCGGTGGTGGTGCGCCACGGCGAGGGCGACGAGCTGCTGGTGTGCAAGGGCGCGGTGGAGGAGATGCTGTCGATCTGCGCCTACGCCAAGGTGGGCGAGGAGATCCTGCCGGTGACCGACGAGATGCGCGCGGACATCAAGGCGATGACGCGCGACCTCAACGAGGACGGCCTGCGCGTGCTGGTGGTGGCGGTGAAGCACCAGCCGCCGGCCGGCCGTGCCTATGGCGTGGCCGACGAGTCGGGCCTGACCGCGGTGGGCTGCCTGGCCTTCCTCGATCCGCCGAAGGATTCGGCCGCCACCGCCATCGCCGCGCTGCATCACCACGGCGTGGAAGTGAAGGTCATCACCGGCGACAACGAGGCGGTGACGCGCAAGATCTGCCGCGAGGTGGGCCTGGACGTGCAGCACTCGGCGCAGGGCAAGCACATCGAGCCGCTCAATGACGAGGAGCTGGACGCGCTGGTCAAGCGCACCACCGTGTTCGCCAAGATGTCGCCGCTGCAGAAGGCGCGCGTGGTCAAGTCGCTGCAGCGCCAGGGCCATACCGTGGGCTTCCTCGGCGACGGCATCAACGACGCGCCGGCGCTGCGCGAGGCGGACGTGGGCATCTCGGTGGATACCGCCACCGACATCGCCAAGGAGTCGGCCGACATCATCCTGCTGGAAAAGAACCTGATGGTCCTGGAGGAGGGCGTCATCGAAGGACGCATCACCTTCGGCAACATCATCAAGTACATCAAGATGACCGCCAGCTCCAACTTCGGCAACATGTTCTCGGTGCTGGTGGCGAGCGCGTTCCTGCCGTTCCTGCCGATGCTGCCGCTGCAGATCCTGGTGCTGAACCTGCTGTACGACATCTCGCAGCTGTCGATCCCGTTCGACCGCATGGACGACGAGTACCTGCGCAAGCCGCGCAAGTGGGACGCCAGCGACATCGGCCGCTTCATGGTGTGGATCGGGCCGGTCAGCTCGATCTTCGACATCACCACCTTCCTGCTGCTGTGGTACGTGTTCGGCGCCAATGGCCCGGCGCACCAGTCGTTCTTCCAGTCCGGCTGGTTCGTCGAAAGCCTGCTCACGCAGACGCTGATCGTGCACATGATCCGCACCAAGCGGATTCCGTTCCTGCAGAGCGTGGCGGCGGCGCCGGTGCTGGGCCTGACCACGGCGATCATCGCGATCGGCCTGCTGCTGCCGTACACCGGTCTGGGCGCGAAGATCGGCATGATGCCGCTGCCGCCGGTGTACTTCGCCTGGATCGCGCTGACCGTGCTGACCTACTGCGTGCTGACGCAGCTGGTGAAGCTGCTGTACATCCGGCGCTACGGGCGCTGGCTCTGACCTGAAGGGGAACGGGGGCGCGGAACGGGCTCTTCCCGTTCCCCGCTGCCATTCGCCGTTTCCTGACGAAGGAGGATCCCGCCATGAAAGGCACCTTCGCCCTGCTCGACATCGCCGGCTACGTCGCCCTGCTGCTGTGGGGCACGCACATGGTCACCAGCGGCGTGCTGCGCGGCTATGGCAGTGCGCTGCGGCGCTGGCTGGGCCGTTATCTCGGCCACCGGCCCACCGCGTTCGCGTTCGGCATCTGCATCACCGCGCTGCTGCAGAGCAGTACCGCTGCCGGCCTGATGGCCACCTCGTTCGCCGCCAGCGGCTTCCTCGGCCTGGCGCCGGGGCTGGCGGTGATGCTCGGCGCCAACGTGGGCACCACGCTGATCGTGCAGGTGATGTCGTTCGACATCTCGCTGATCGCGCCGGTGCTGGTGCTGGCCGGCTTCACCATTCATCGCCGCAGCGACGATGCGCGCTACGAAAACCTGGGCCGCGTAGGCATCGGCCTGGGTCTCATGCTGCTGTCGCTGCACCTGCTGGTGCTGTCGCTGGCGCCGGTGGAGAACGCGCAGGCGTTGCGCGCGGTGCTGCAGAGTCTGGCCGGCGAGCCGGTGCTGGCCATGCTGGTGGCGGCGCTGATGACCTGGCTGTTCCATTCCAGCGTGGCAATGGTGCTGCTGGTCGCGTCGCTGGCAAACGCCGGCGTGGTCGACGCGCCGGGCGCGCTGGCCCTGGTGCTGGGTGCGAACCTGGGCGGCACGCTGCCGGCGCTGCTGGAAGCGCATACGCCGGTGGCGCGCCGCCTGCCGCTGGGCAACCTGCTGGTGCGCGCGTTCGGTTGCCTGGTCTGCCTGCCGCTGCTGCATCCGCTGGCGGCGTGGCTGGCGCCGCTGGGCGCGGCGCCGGCGCGCATCGCGGTGAATTTCCACACCGCTTTCAATCTCGGGCTGGCGCTGGTCTTCATCCTGCCGGTGGAGCGCATGGCGCAGCTGCTGGTGCGGCTGCTGCCGGAGCCGCCGCGGCCGGACGATCCGGGCGTGCCGCAATACCTCGACGAGGGCGCGCTGGATTCGGCCAACGTGGCGCTGGCCAATGCCGCGCGCGAATCGATGCGCATGGCCGACATGGTCGAGGGCATGTTGAAGGGCTTGGTCGAAGTGTTCGGCAAGGACGACAGCGTGCGCGCCGCCGCGATCAGCCGCATGGACCCGTGGCTGGACCGGCTGGGCGTGGCGATCCGCGAGTACCTGGCGGACCTGGGCGGCGAAGCGCTGAACGAAGAAGACGGCGAGCGCAGCCAGGAGATCCTCGCCTTCGTGATCAATATCGAGCACATCGGCGACATCACCGCCAACAACCTGATGGAGTTCGCCGCCAAGAAAGCCCAGCGCGGACAGGACTTCAGCGCCGACGACATCCAGGACCTGGCCGCCATGCACGGCCAGGTGATGGAAAGCCTGCGCCTGGGTCTGGCGGTGTTCATGCGCGGCGACCTGCGCGCGGCGCAGCAGCTGGTGTCGCGCAAGGAAGCGATCTGGCGCCTGGAGAACGAAGCCTCCGAGCGGCATATCCGCGCGCTGCGCGAACGCCGCGACGGCGGTGGCGGCGGCGATGTGTACCTGCGCATCCTGCGCGATCTCAAGCGCATTCATTCGCATCTGGCGGCGCTGGCGTATCTGCCGCTGGAGCGTGCCGGGCTGCTGCAGGGCAGGCTGGTGCGCGAGCCCTTGTCGAAAGCGCAGGCGTAGGTTGGGGTGAGCCACAGGCGAACCCCAACAGTGCGATGCGTCCGAATGTTGCGATGTTGGGGTTCGCCTGTGGCTCACCCCAACCTACGCCGATCGTTTTTGAAGTTTGAATATCGGAGAACGCCGCACGATGCCGGCGAGGCGGTCGGCTTACGCTGGTGACTTGATCGTATGGACGTTTAGACGTCCATATGATTCATGCTTTCGCGTAGCTTACGCAATAACTTTCGACTACGCGGGGGCTTTTATGTGCGCTGTGTCACTCGCGACCATGCCATCAGTCATACCCTTGTCGTCTGGGACTGGATGATGTCCCGGCAGGGGAATCTCACAACCAAAGAGGGTGGGTAGACATGGAGTGGAAGAAGTTGCTCACTGGCAGTCTGATGACTGCCGGCATGGTGTTCGCGTTGCCTGTACTGGCCGGCACCTTGCCTGATCACGAGGAATTCGAAACCGGCCTGTACGTGCCCTTCCAGGGGACGGGCGCGCGTACCGCCTTGCTGCATTTCTCTTATCCCGGCGCCGTGCAAGGCACGCCGGTGGCATGGTCGGTGGACCTGCTCGACGCGCAGGGCCGCGTGCTGCGCAACTGGCAGGGCCAGAGCGCGCTGCGCGCAGGCGGTACGCAGGCGAAGCTGACCTGGGATGGCCTGGGCGCTTCCGGCGCGACGCTGAGCCCGGGCTTCTACACGGTACGCCTGCGCGCGATCGCGCTGGACAACGACACCGTGCAGCGCATCGGCACCGGCCTGCCGGCCAGCGCGCTGGCCGCGGCGAGCGCCAAGGCGCCGCAGCTGGTCGATGAGCAGCGCTATGACGTGCTGGTCGGCAGCGTGGCGAAACCGCAGATGCCGGCCTTCACGGCGCTGCGCCACACCAGCCGCACCGGCACGGCGGCGACGATGTCCGCCGCCACCGTGCAGCCGCAGTCGGTCGGCGCCACCGGCAGCCTGCCGTACACGATCTACTACGGCAACCTGCACAGCCAGACCAACCACAGCGATGGCGGCGGCGACCTCTCCACCTGCGTGGATGCGCAGAATCCGCAGAGCGCCCCGTATGGCCCGGCCGATGCCTACCAGTACGCGCTCAATGACGGCCTGGACATCCTGATGACGTCCGAGCACAACCACATGTACGACGGCTCGACCGGCACCAACGCGTCGGCGAACCCGACCACGGCGCACAACCTGTACCAGTCCGGCCTGCAGGCAGCCAGCACGTTCAATGCGACGCACGCGAACTTCCTGGCCATCTACGGCCTGGAGTGGGGCGTGATCAGCAACGGCGGGCATTTGAACATCTTCAATTCGCCCAGCCTGCTGGAATGGGAATACAACAGCTCCAACCAGCTGATCGGCGACGTGTTCACCGCCAAGAGCGACTACGCTTCGCTGTACACGCTGATGAAGACCAACGGCTGGGTCGGCCAGTTCAACCATCCGTCGACCAGCGGGCAGTTCAACGCCGGCGGCCAGGACCTGGGCTATACCGCCGACGGCGACCAGGTGATGGTGCTGGCCGAGGTGCTCAACAGCTCGGCGTTCTCGCACAACACCACCGAGACCGAGACCAGCCGCACCAGCTACGAGGGCGCGTTCAATATCTTCCTCGAGCGTGGCTACCACGTGGCGCCCAGCTCCGACCAGGACAACCACTGCGCCAACTGGGGCGCCAGCTACACCAACCGCACCGGCGTGCTGATTCCCAATGGCACGGCGCTCAGCCTCAACGCCTTCCTCGACGCGATCCGCGCGCGCCACGTGTTCGCCACCGAGGACAAGACCGGCCAGATCGTGCTGACCGCCAACGGCCACCTGATGGGCGATCGCTTCAGCAACAGCGGCGCGCTGACCCTGACCGTCAACTACGCCAGCAGCGCCGGCCATACCGTGCAGCGCGTGCAGGTGTTCGAAGGCGTGCCGGGCAGCAATGGCACGGTGGCGACCACGTCCAGCACCGCCACCACCACCATCACGCCCGCCAACGGCGATCATTTCTACTACGCCAAGATCACCCAGGACGACGGCAAGCAGCTGTGGTCGGCGCCGGTGTGGGTAACCCAGGGGGCGAGCAGCGGGGATACCACGCCGCCGACGGTGAGCGCGTCGGAGAGCGGCAGCTCCGGCAGCATCACGCTGTCGGCCACGGCCAGCGACAACGTCGGCGTCAGCAAGGTGGAGTTCTATGTCGACGGCGCCTTGAAGGCCACCGACACGGCGTCGCCGTATACCGCTTCGCTCGACTCGACCACGCTGGCCAACGGTTCGCACAGCCTGGTGGCGAAGGCGTATGACGCAGCCGGCAATGTGGGCACCAGCTCGACCGTGAGCTTCAGCGTATCCAACAGCACGGGTGGCGATACCACGCCGCCGACGGTGAGCGCGTCGGAAAGCGGTACGTCCGGCGCCATCACGCTGTCGGCGACGGCCAGCGACAACGTCGGCGTCAGCAAGGTGGAGTTCTATGTCGATGGCGCGTTGAAGGCGACCGACACCGCCTCGCCGTACACGGCCTCGCTCGACTCGACCACGCTGGCCAACGGTTCGCACAGCCTGGTGGCCAAGGCCTACGACGCGGCCAATAATGTCGGCACCAGCTCCACGGTGAGTTTCAGCGTCTCCAACAGCACCACCGCGACCGAGCTGGTGAAGAACGGCGGCTTCGAGAGCGGCGCCACCTCGTGGACGCAGACTACTGGCGTGATCAACAACGACAGCGGTGAGGCGGCGCACGCCGGCAGCTACAAGGCCTGGCTGGATGGCTATGGCTCCGCGCACACCGACTATGTGCGCCAGTCCATCGCCATTCCGGCGACCGCGACCAAGGCCACGCTCGATTTCTTCATGCACATCGACACGGCCGAGCCCACCACTACCGCGTACGACACGCTGAGCGTCCAGGTGATCACCTCCGCCGGCAAGTACGTGACGCTGGCCAGCTGGTCCAACATGAATGCCGCCGCGGGCTACCAGGAGCACACGGTGGATCTGTCGGCGTATATCGGCCAGACCGTGCAGATCAACTTCTACGGCGTCGAGGACAGCACCCAGCAGACCTCGTTCGTGATCGACGATGTGAGTGTGAAGGCGCAGTAAGCGTTATCGCGTCATCCCGGCGTAGGCCGGGATCCAGTGACGACCGCGTTCATGGTTGCGCTAGTGTCGAAGGCTCGTAGCTTTTGGCATTGCGCGACAACCGGGCGATATCGCTACTGGATCCCGGCCTGCGCCGGGATGACGGTTTCTTTCAGAGGTGCTGGCCGTACCAGGCCAGCTGGCGCTGCGCGACCTGGTCGAAATGCGTGCCTTCGTAGGCGTCGTAATGCCTGGCGCCTTCCTGCACGTACAGCTGCTTGGTGGCTGCACCGACCGCGTCGAACAGGGCCGTGCCCTGCGCGGGCGGGTTGACGCCGTCGTCGCCGGCTACCACCACCAGGGTGGGGCAGGTCACGTGCGCCGCGTCGGTGGCCGGCTTGTAGTGGAACATCTCCTTCACCGTGAGCATCGGGATCTTGATGCTCAGCTCCGGATAGCTGTCCTTGTGCTTCTCGAAGAAGGCCTTGGATTCAGGGTCGCCGAGCACGCGCGTCAGCGGCACGAACATCTCCTTGCCGGCCTGCTTGCGCTCTTCCATCTTCGCCAGGGTGGCGAGGAAGCTTGCCTTCTCTTCCGCCGACATGTGGCCGGCGATGACTTCCTCGCCATCGGCGAAGGCCAGCTGGCTGACCACGCAACGCACGCCGGCGTCGCGCGCGGCCGCGCCCATCACGTGTCCGCCGCCCAGCGAGGTGCCCCACAGGCCGATGCGCTGCGCGTCCACCTGGTCATGGGTTTTCAGCCAGCCGAGCACCGCCAGGATGTCGTCGATCTGCATCGACGGCACCAGGCGCCCACGCTCGCCGCCGCTTTCGCCGAAGCCGCGGTAGTCGAAGGTGACGGCGACATAGCCGGCCTGCGCGAACGCCGCGGCGAAGGCGGGCAGCAGCAGCGGCTGCGTGCCGCAGAAGCCGTGGCAGAGCAGCACGGTGGCGTGCGGGCCGGGGCTGTCGGGCAGATGCAGGGTGGCGGCGAGCGGGGCGTCGCCGATGTGGACGGTTTGCTTGTGCATACGAGATTCCGGGGTGGGGAAGTCAGGATACGTTTCAGGCTGGAATCCTTCTCCCTCCGGGAGAAGATGGCGGCAGCCGGATGAGGGTACGGGCGGAGCGGTGTACATCACTCTCGCGCTCCGCCCGTACCCTCACCCCAACCCCTCTCCCGATGGGAGAGGGGCTCTGCATCGCGCTACGCACAGGCGCTGCGGTTATTCCTCAATCTTCAAGTTGGAATCCTTCTCCCTCCGGGAGAAGGTGGCGGCAGCCGGATGAGGGTACGGCCGGAGTCGTGCACATCATTCTTGCGCTCCGCCCGTACCCTCACCCCAACCCCTCTCCCGGAGGGAGAGGGGCTCATATTTCAGTCGAGCGGCTGGCTGGCGTGGAACAGCGCCACCACGCCGTGCTGGCGCACACTCACCTGCGCGAAGTGCCGGTGCAGCGCAGCCTGCAGCTGCTCCAGCGTATCGCCGGCATTGCCGAAGATGCCGCGGCGGTTGTAGACCTCCATCAGCTTGCGGCCGAGCGGATTGTGGCGGGCGCCGTCGCCGAGGATGGTGGCGCCGTACAGCACGCCGTCGGCAGCGAGATACGGCTTGAGATGTGCGAATACGCGGGCCTTCTCGGCCATGTCGCCGGGCAGGCAATGCAACAGGTAATACAGCGCGATCGAATCGAACACCGGTGCACCTGGCAATGCGAGCGGCTGCATCACGTCGGTCGCGTACAGGCCCTGATGCGGGCGACCCATGCGCTGTGCCGCCGTGCGCAGGCTGGTCTCGTTGAGGTCGAGCAGCGACACCTGCTGGTCGGCGGCGAAGCCCGCATGCGCGAGGTAATAGCCGGTACCCACGCCGACATCCAGATGCCGCTTGCCCAGGTGCTCGCGATAGAACGGCAGCAGCACGCTGCCGGTGGGGCAGCGCCAGGCGCAGCGGTTGGAGAAGCCGAGCACATAGGCGCCGTAGAGCTTGAGCACGAACGGCGAATAGACGGCGGCGCCGGCGCGGGTGTCGAGCGGATCGGTGGCGGACATGCGGGGAGGCTCTTGCATTGGCGATCGGACGTAGGTTGGGGTGAGCATAGCGAACCCCAACATGACGATCGTGCGGTGAGTCTCGTTGGGGTTCGCTGCGCTCACCCCAACCTACGATATGGCCCTGCGCTCAATCGATGCGTGTATCGACCGACACCGCTTCCCAGCTCTCGATATCCACCAGCATCTTCTGCGCATGTCCGCGGATCGCATCGACCGCATCGCGTCCCAGCGCCAGGCGCAATGGCGTCTCCTCGGCTTCCAGCGCCCTGGCGATCGCGGCGGCGGCCTTGAGCGGATCGCCGTCCTGGGTCTGGTGCATGCCGTGCGCGAACTGGCGCGTGGCGCCGACCGTATCCGCATACGCCGGCAGCTCCGGCATGTAGCGCATGCCGGCACCGGCGAGGTTGGTGCGGAATTGCCCGGGTTCGACGATCAGCACCTTGATGCCGAACGGCGCGACTTCGCCGGCCAGCGCCTCGGACAGGCCTTCGAGCGCGAACTTGCTGGCCGAGTAGGCGCTGAAGCCGGCGAACGACAGCTGCCCGCCCAGGCTGGTGATATTGACGATGGCGCCGCTGCGCTGCGCGCGCAGCACCGGCAGCGCGGCGCGGATCACGCTGGCGGCGCCGAAGAAATTGGTGTCCAGCAGCGCACGCAGTTCGGCGTCGGAGGTTTCCTCCACCGCACCGACCACGCTGTAGCCGGCGTTGTTGACCACGATGTCGATGCGCCCGAAGCGCTCCACGCCGGCCATCACGGCCGGCTCGGCTTCGCCGGGCTGGGCCACGTCCAGGCGCTGCGCCAGCACGCGGTCCGGCGCCAGCTTGACCAGCGGGGCGAGGCGGGCGGTGTCGCGCGCGGTGGCCACGACGCTGTCGCCGATGCCGAGCGCATAGCGCGCGAAGGCATCGCCGAACCCGCTCGATGCGCCGGTGATGAACCAGACCTTGCCTGCCATGGAAGCCCCCGTGATCACGGTAAAGAAGCGCCCTCCGCGCTCCGGAGCGGCGATGCTAGCGGATCGTTCCGCCGCTTGTCGGGATGCCTTGTGGCACGTGAAGCGCGCGTCAGTGCGACAGCGCGCGCTCGATCGCCCGCTCCGCCAGCGGCGCCATGCGCGCGTAGCCGGCGGGAGTGGGATGCACGCCGTCCTCGGCCAGTTCGGCATCGAGGCCGCCGTCCTGGTTGGCCATGGCGCCGTAGTAGTCGAGATAGATCGCGTCGCTCGATGCGGCGTACTGCTTGATCCACGCGTTGAGCGCGCGCACCTTGCCGGCCGGCTGCAGGCCGCGGCGCCAGGGATAGTCGCTGACCGGCAGCACCGAGGCGAGGATCACGCGGATGTGGTGGGCGTGCGCGAGCTCCGCCATCGAGCGCAGGTTGTCCTCGATCATGCCCGGCGTGGCCACGCCGCCGTTGCCGGCGATGTCGTTGGTGCCGGCGAGGATCAGCACCGCCGCGGGCTTGAGGTCGAGCACGTCCTGGCGGAAGCGCAGCAGCATCTGCGCGGTAGTCTGGCCGCCGATGCCGCGATTCACGTAGGGCTTGCCGGGAAAGAAGCTCGTCCCCTGCATGCGGCCCCAGTTGTCGGTGATGGAGTCGCCGAAGAACACCACGCGGCGTTCGCCGGCCTTGGGCGCAGCCAGGTGTGCGTTGTCCTCGCGGTAGCGCGCCAGTTGCGGCCAGTCGGCGAGGCG
Source organism: Dyella marensis (assembly GCF_900112865.1). GTDB lineage: Bacteria > Pseudomonadota > Gammaproteobacteria > Xanthomonadales > Rhodanobacteraceae > Dyella_D > Dyella_D marensis_A. The sequence goes on from NZ_FONH01000005.1 coordinate 239,553, forward strand.
TTGCTGCAGCGAGGCGATGTCGTCGGTCGACAGCGAGGAGGGCGGCGCGGTGTAGAGCGGGTCGATCGGCTCGGGCGCGGTGCGGTCCTGGGCGGAGATGGCCGGGGCGGCCAGGGCGAAGGCGAGGGCGAGCAGGGCGGTACGCAGGGCTGGCACGGGCGGGTTCCGTTTGGACGTCCGAACGACGGACGTCTCTTTTAACCCGGCCGTGCCGCCGATGCGAGCCTCAGTCCGGGTTCTGCTCGAACTTGCCGAGCACCTGCCACAGGTTGGCCAGTTCGCGCGCCACGTCCGGGCGGTCGCCGTCGCTGATGTTGGTGATCAGCACGCGGCCGGTGCCGGTGGCGGGGTTGAACGACATCTGCGCGGTGACGCCGGCGTCGCCGCCGTTGTGGCCCAGCTCGCCGCTGGCGGTGCGCTGCCAGAACAGGCCCTGGTCCAGGCCGTCGCCCGCGCGCACGCCCTTGGGCTGCTCGCCCTTGGGCCAGGCCGGGCCGAACATGGTCTTGTACGAGGCGCTCGACAGCAGGCCGGCGCGGCCGGTGTAGCCGCTGATCATCTCGGCCAGGAACTTGCCCATGTCGTTGCAGGACGAGTACATCCCGCTGGCCGCGTAGGCAGGGAAGCTGTAGGGCGCCAGCGGCTTCTTGTTCTTGTCGTACAGCGTGGCCTGCGGGCCCTGCGTGTCGGACGGCGTCCAGCCGCTGCCGCTCATGCCGAGCTTCTGGAAGATGCGCTCGCGCGTGAGCATGCGGTACGGGCTGCCCGCCTTGTATTCCACCGCCAGCGCGACCAGGGCCGAGCCGAGGTTGCTGTAGCGATAGGTGCTGCCGGGACTGGTCTTGCTGAAGTTGGCCTCGTTGTAGCTGGCGCCCGGCGCCACGAGGTAGGCCTTGAGGAAATCCCTGGTATCGAACGAGGCCGGCGCGCCCTTGCCGTAGCTCTGCGTGTAGAACGGCTCGCGATCGACGATGCCGGAGCTGTGCGTGGCCAGCTGGCGCAGGGTGATCGGCGCCTGGGCGTAGTGCGGGTTGTGCACGTCGAACGGCAGTTGGCGGCTGATGTCGGTATCCAGCGCCAGCGCGCCGATCTGCACCTGCTGCATCAGCGCCACCGCCAGCACCGGCTTGGCCAGCGAGGCCACCGGTTGCACCGTGTCCGGCGTATACGGCCGTTTGCCGGCCAGGTCGGCATAGCCGAAGCCCTTGGCATAGCGCACGCCCGCGCCGTCGACCACCGCGACGCAATAGCCGGGCAGGACCGAGCGCGACTGCAGTTCTTCCAGTGCCTGCTGCAGCGTGGACGGCGTCGACGCGGCGGCCTTGCGCGGCAAGGCCTGCGCCGGCAGCCCCGCGGCCAGGCTGAGGACGGCGGCCAGCGCGAAGCTGGCGGTGCGGGCCAGCGCCTGGCCCGCGCGGCGGCCCCGACGGGCCGGCGACATGGTGTGGACGTGCATGGGTTCCCTGTTCTTCCTGAAGCGAAGGGCTCCTGGGCCGCCTAGTTTAGCAACGGCTGGCATTTGGCCGGGGCAATTTTCGACGCAATGCAACAAAAAAAGTGCGACAGAGCGCATGCAGGCCCCTTTCGGGCCCTCGCCGGGTGCAGGGCGTTGCGAAAGCCGGGCCTCAGAACAGCTTGCGGTACACCACGAAGCCGGAGTGCTCGGCGACCTGGTCGTATAGCCGCATCGCGGCGGTATTGGTCTGGTGCGTCTGCCAGTACACCCGTGGGGAGCCGGCCTGGCGCGCCTGCGCGTAGACGGCCTCGATCAGCGCCCGGCCCACGCCGCGGCCGCGGGCGGCCTCGACCGTGAACAGGTCCTGCAGATAGCAGTTCAGCCCGATCGCCGTGGTGCTGCGGTGGAACAGGTAGTGCGCGAGGCCGAGCAGCCGGCCCTCGCTTTCCGCGATCAGCGCGTGCACGGGCTCGCCGGCGTCGAGGAAGCGCGACCAGGTGGTGCGCGTGATCTCTTCCGCCAGCGCAGTGGGGCCGGAGCGGCCGTAGAAGGCGTTGTAGCCGTCCCACAGCGGACGCCAGGCGGGATAGTCGATGGCGTTGACGGGGCGGACGGTGACGGGAGCGGACACGGCGGGTCCTTATTCGCTCAGCTCGATGTCGAGGCCATGCAGCAGCGCGACGGCCTCCGGCAGCGCGAACTTCGCGTGTTTGATGTCGTTGAGGAACAGGTCGATGCGGTAGTTCACCGCCTCGCGGAAATCCGCACGCGCCAGCCGGCTGCGGCGGAAAATCGCGCCGTGCAGGTCGCTGTGGCGGAAGTCGGCGTCTTCCAGGTCGGCTTCGGTGAAGTCCACCTCGTGCGCGCGGCATTCGAGCACCTGCAGCTCGCGCAGCGAGAGGCCGAAGAAGCTGCTGTCGTTGAGCGCGCAGCGCTCGAAGGCGAGAGTGCCGTGCAGGCGCACCGTGGGCCACCAGGCCTGGGTCCAGTCGATGCCGACCAGTTTGCTGTCGACGAAGCGCGCATCGACCTGGCTGCCGGCGAAGCGGGCCAGGCTGAGGTTGCAGTCGGCGAATTCGCAGTCGCGAAAGCGGCAGTCGCGCAGGGTGGCGCCGCTGAAGTCGCAGTGCTCGAAGCGGCAGTCCTCGAAGCGCAGGCCGTGCAGGTCGGCGCCGCCGAGCTGCAGGTCGCGGAAGCGGTGTCCGCTGTAGTCGCGCTGCTCGAACGGGTCGCCGCTCATCGCATCAGGACTCGCGGCCGGCCTCGCGCGCGACGCGCCGGCGGTGCCGCCACCACAGCACCAGCACCACGACGAGAATGATGCCGCCCAGCGCCCACAGGCTGCTCTGGCCGCGGCGGATCCACATCACCAGCCACTCGTGGTTGTTGGCGCCGAAATAACCCAGGTAGACCCAGATCGGCACGCTGATCAGCGCGGCGAAGCCGTCCAGCAGGAAGAAGCGCAGGAACGACACGCGATGGGTGGTGCCGGCGGTGATGTACACCGCGGTGCGCATGCCGGGCAGGAAGCGCGCGATGAACATCAGGCGGTTGCCGTAGCGCTCGAACTTCTCCTGCACCTTGGCGTAGCGCTCCGGCGTGAGCACGCGCGCGACCACGCGCCATTGCAGGATGCGCGCCCCGTAGTGGTGGCCCAGCAGGAACATGCCCGCGTCGCCCAGCAGCACGCCGACCATCGACACGGCGAACATGATGTGCACGTTGCCGTAGCCCAGCCCGGTGATGACGCCGCCGGCGACCAGGGTGATGTCTTCCGGCAGCGGCGCGCCGGCACCGCACAGCAGCAGTGCGATGAAGACGGCGGCGTAGCCGTTCTCGGCGAACAGCGTGACGAGTCGTTCAAGCAGATCCATCGACATCCTTGCCTGGTCGTGCCCCGGCGGAAAGCGAAGGGCGATGATCCCACAGGCGGGCCATTCCATGGGCGCCGGCCGGCGGGGGCGAAGCGGGGGAGGATAACCGCATGGCGCTCAGGGGCGCTCTGATCTGTTCCACGTACCCGTCACCGTTCTGTAAGCGCGCAGCGCACTGCCGCAGCGTTGAAGGCAGACTGGCTGTCTGTCGAGATGCTGCGGCAGTGCGCTGCGCGCTTACAGAACGGCCCCAACAATTTGAATTTAAATGATGGGGTGGCGTCCAGGAGGCCCGCAGGCGGCGCCGCGCGGCTTGACCAGACGGCCAGTCTGCTCGGCGCCGCGCGGCGCCGCCTGCGGGCCTCCTGGACGTCATGCCGGGTGCGTGGAACAGATCAGAGCGCCCTAGTTGGATGTGGCGGGCGGTTGGACGCGCAGCGCCAGCAATTCGCGCAGCTCGGCTTTCTCCGCGCCGTCGAGGGTGCCTTCGCGGCTGCGCGCGATCAGGAAGGCGCGGCGCTGCTCGGTGGCCTGTTGTTGCATGCGCTGCAGCGCATCGAAGAACTCCACGCGTTGCAGCTCGGGCTCGCCGACCACGGTGGCGGCCATCAATTTTTGCAGTGCGGAATACTCCGGGCGCTCGGCGAAGTGCTCCACCAGCACCACCGGATTGATCCCGGGTCGCGAGCGGGCCAGGTCGATCAGTTCGGCGAGCAGCTCGATGCCGGGCTTGTCCAGGCGCAGGAAGCCGTAAGGGCGCTCGACCTGGTCGGCCATGCCGGGCTGGGCCAGCAGCAGCGCGATCGCGCTGCGCACCAGGCTGCGCTGCACCGCCACCGGCTGCTGCGCGGGACGGCGCGCGGCGGCGTCCGGCTGCAGCACGGCGCGGGCGCCGGTGCGGCGTTCCAGTTCCTGCGCCATCAGGTCGCGGAAGGCGCCGTCGGGCAGCCGGGCGATCAGCGGCCGCGCGCGCTCGGCGAGGCGTGCGCGCCCGTCGATGCTGCCGACGTCGACGTCGTGCGCCAGTTCGCCGAAGAAGTATTCCGACAGCGGCGTGGCGTTCTTCAGGCGCTGCTCGAAGCCTTGCTTGCCTTCCTTGCGGATCAGCGTGTCCGGGTCCTCGCCGTCCGGCAGGAACAGGAAATACGCCTGGCGGCCGTCGCGCAGGCGCGGCAGCGCGGCCTCCAGCGCCTTCCATGCGGCGGCGCGGCCGGCGCGGTCGCCGTCGAAGCAGAACACCACGTCGGGCGCGGCGCGGAACAGCACCTCGGTGTGGTCCGGCGTGGTCGCGGTGCCCAGCGTGGCCACCGCGATCGGCAGGCCGGCCTGGTGCATGGCGATCACGTCCATGTAGCCCTCGACCACCACGATGCGGGCAAGGCTGCTGTTGGCCTGCTTGACCTGCCACAGCGCGAACAGCTCGCGGCCCTTGTGGAACAGGGCGGTTTCGGGCGAGTTGAGGTATTTCGGGCCCTGCTCCGACTGCAGCACCCGGCCGCCGAAGGCGATCACGCGGCCGCGGCGGTCGAGGATCGGGAACATCAGGCGTTCGCGGAAACGGTCGTATTTGTTGCCGCGCTCGTTGCTGGCGACCATGCCGGCGTCGTTGAGCAGCTGCATGCGCTTGGCGTCGGTGCCCAGCGCCTTCAGCACGCCGTCGAAGCCGGCCGGCGCCCAGCCGATGCGGAAGCGCGCGATGGTGTCGGCGTCGAGGCCGCGCTTCTTGCAGTAGGCCTGCGCTTCCGGGCTGTGCGGCAGCTGGTTTTCGTACCAGCGGGCGGAGCCGTCGAGCAGGGCGTAGAGGTCGGTCTTGTCCTCGCGCGGGGCGTTGTCGCGACCGCCCTCGTAGGGCACCTTCAGGCCGACCGACTGCGCCAGTTCCTCCACCGCGTCGGGGAATTCCAGGCGGTCGTAGTCCATCAGGAACTTGATCGCGCTGCCGTGCGCGCCGCAGCCGAAGCAATGGAAGAACTGCTTGGCGGGGCTGACGTAGAACGAGGGCGAGCGCTCGTTGTGGAACGGGCAGCAGGCGGTCCACTCGCGGCCGGCCTTCTTCAGCGGCACGCGCCGCTCGATCACGTCGACGATGTCGACGCGGGAGAGCAGTTCGTCGATGAAGGTATCGGGGATACGGCCGCGCATAAGCTCTCTAGTGTACGGGGGCGGTCAAGGGCCGGCTTATGCTGGTGGTCCATCGTCGGGGGAGGCGGGCATGGCGGCAAGTGCACAGGTGCGGTTCCGGCCCGCGGCGGCGGGGGATGTGGGAATGGCGGTGCCGCTGATCCACAGCTCCGGGCCGGCGGCCTTCGAATATGTGTTCGCGGTGCCCGGGCGCAACGACGCGCAGGCCTTCCTCCGCCATGCCTACGCCGACGGCGCGGGCGAGTTCGGCTGGCGCAACCACGTCGTGGGCGAATTGGACGGGCGGGTGGTGGCGGTCGGTGCCGGCTACGGGGCCGCGACGCATTGGGCATTCACCCTGGCGGCGGCGCGGCAGATCCTGGGTTTCTTCGGCTGGCGGCATGCGCCCGGCGTGATCGCGCGCGGGCTGCGGGTGGAGGGCGTGATCGCGCCGCCGTCCGGCGGCATGCATTACCTGGCCCATCTGGGTGTCGATCCGGCGCTGCGCGGGCGGGGCATCGGCCAGGCCTTGATCGATCATCTCGCCGCGCAGGCCGCCGCGCTGGGGCGGGTGCCGCTGGCGCTGGACGTGGCGGCGACCAATCCCCGGGCGCAGGCGCTGTACGAGCGCTGCGGCTTTGCGGTCACCGGGGAGCGGCCTTCCCGCCTGGCCGATGCGCGGGGCCATGTGCCCGCGCATCGGCGCATGGAGCGGTGGTCCTAGACGATGTGGAACAAGCCGATCGCCGCCAGCACCGCGATCAGGAACAGGATCAGGAAGATGGCGAACAGAACCTTCGCGATGGTGCCGGTGACGCCGGAGACCGAGTAGAAACCCAGCCAACCGGTGACCAGCGAAACGATGGCAAAGATGATGGCCCACTTGAGCATGCGTTTCTCCTTATCGTAGGCCGCGTCGGCGGCATCGATGAGGGTGGGCGTGCCGGCGTGAAGGCGTTGGCTGGATAATGCGTCGGCGGCGTCATGCTGCGCCGCACGCTTGCGGATCGTTTAGTTCGGAGACACGCCATGTTGACGGCGATGATGTTGCGCGCGCAGCGCGCGATCGTGCACCGCTTCGAGGAAGCGGGCGCGACGAGTACGGAATCGGCGCGCGGCGCCGAGGAGCTGAAGCTGACGCCGGGCATCGCCTGGTACCAGCTGGTGGAGCGCGGCGTGCTGCGCTGCCCGGGCGAAGGGCGCTATTTCCTGGACCGGGAACGCTGGGAGCTGGTGAGCAGCCGGCGTCGCCACCACGCATGGGTCATGGTGGTGGCGGTGGTGGCGCTGCTGTTGCTGCTGTTCTGGCTGCGCACCGCGGGCGGCCTGGGCCACCAGCTCGGCCCTTGACCGGCGAGGGCTCTTAGCCGGCGAGGCGCGCCTTCACGCGGGCCGAGACCACGGCCATGTCGGCGCGGCCGGCGGCCTGTTCCTTGACGGCGGCCACCACCTTGCCCATGTCGCGGGCAGAGCTGGCGCCGGTGCTGGCGATGGCGGCGGCGACCAGGTCGTCGATCTCCGCCTCGCTGAGCTTGGCCGGCAGGTAGGCCTCGATCACGCTGACTTCGGCGCGCTCGGCGTCAGCCAGGTCCTGGCGGTTGGCGGCGTCGTACTGGGTGATCGAGTCGCGGCGCTGCTTGAGCATCTTTTCCAGCACGGCCAGGGTCTGCACGTCGTCCAGCTCGATGCGCTCGTCCACTTCGCGCTGCTTGATCGCGGCCAGCACCAGGCGGATCACCGCGAGGCGGGGCTTGTCGCCGCCGCGCATGGCGGTCTTCATGTCTTCGCTGAGCTGCTGCTTGAGGGACATGTCACTCTCCGGGAGGGATGGTTGGCGTGAAGGAAACGCATAAAGCCGGCGTTGCCTGGGGCAACGCCGGCCGATGCTTGAGCGATAAGGCAGCGGCTGCGGATGATCGCGCCGGCTGCCATGGCCTTACAGGCTAAGGCGGCGCCGTGGGCGCCTGGCCTTGACCTTGAGCGTCCGCCGACGGCGGACGGCGGCCTCAGTACAGACGCGTACGACGCGAGGTGTCGCGCGAGAGGCGGCGCAGATGGCGCTTCACCGCGGCGGCGCGCTTGCGCTTACGCTCCTGGGTCGGCTTTTCGTAGAACTCGCGCTTGCGGGTCTCGGCCAGGACGCCGGCCTTTTCACAAGTACGCTTGAAGCGACGCAGGGCAAGCTCGAACGGCTCGTTCTCGCGGACTTTTACGCTGGGCATGGAAACTCCGAGTGGTAAACTTGCCCGTCTGATCGGGCGAGCCGCGAAGTATAGCGTGGACACGAAGCAATTTTCAAAGCCCGTGCTGGGCATCGAGACGTCCTGCGACGAGACCGGGGTGGCCCTGTTGCGCTGGGAGCCCGCCGCGCCGGGCCGCGGCCTGCTGTCCCATGCCCTGTACAGCCAAATCAAGCTGCATGCCGACTACGGCGGCGTGGTGCCGGAACTGGCCAGTCGCGACCATGTGCGCAAGCTGCTGCCGCTGGTGCGCGAGGCCCTGGCCGAGGCCGGGCTGACTCCGGCGGACCTGGGCGGGGTGGCCTATACCGCCGGCCCCGGCCTGGTCGGCGCCCTGCTGGTGGGCGCCTCCGCTGCCCGGGCCATGGCCTGGGCGCTGGGCGTCCCGGCGATCGGCGTGCACCACATGGAAGGCCACCTGCTGGCCCCGCTGCTGGAAGAAGACCCGCCGGAGCCGCCGTTCGTAGCCCTGCTGGTCTCGGGCGGGCATTCCATGCTGGTGGAAGTGCAGGGCATCGGCCGCTACCGGATCCTGGGCGACACCCTGGACGACGCCGCCGGCGAGGCTTTCGACAAGACCGCCAAGCTGATGGGCCTGCCCTATCCGGGCGGACCGGCGCTGGCGGCGCTGGCGCAGCAGGGGCGGCCCGGGGCGTTCCGCTTTTCCCGGCCGATGACCGACCGGCCCGGCCTGGATTTCAGCTTCTCGGGCCTCAAGACTCAGGTGCTGCTGGCCTGGCAGCAGTCCGACCAGGCCGAGCAGACCCGCGCCGACATCGCCCGTGCCTTCGAGGAGGCCATCGTCGACACCCTGGCGATCAAGTGCCGCCGCGCGCTGCAGGCCGCCGGCGCCAAGCGCCTGGTGATCGCCGGCGGCGTGGGCGCCAACAAGCGCCTGCGCGCGGAGCTGGCCGAGGCCGGCGAGAAAGAAGGCTTCCGCGTGTATTTCCCGCGCCTGGCCTTCTGCACCGACAACGGCGCGATGATCGCCCTGGCCGGCGCGATCCGCCTGGCCGCAGGGCAGCACCAGGACGAAAGCGTGCAGGTCTTCCCGCGCTGGGATCTGGAAACCCTGCCGGCGGTTTAGGCGCGCGTGACGCGCGCCAGGGAATAGGGAATCGTCAATAGGGAATAGGAAAAGCGGCGCGCGACGAGACGAAGCGCTACGCTTTTCCTATTCCCTACTCTCTATTCCCTATTCCCGCCCAAAGAGCCATGGACATCGTTTTCATCGAAGACCTGCGCATCGACACCGTCATCGGCATCTACGACTGGGAGCGCCGCGTGCGGCAGACGCTGTCGTTCGATCTCGAAATGGCGTTCGACAACACCCGGCCCGCGGCCAGCGACGACATCGCCGCCACGCTCAACTACAAGGATGTGTCCAAGCGCCTGATCGAGTACGTGGAAGCGTCCAGCTTCGGCCTGGTCGAGACGCTGGCCGAGCGCTGCGCGGCGATCGTGCGCGAGGAATTCGGCGTCGCCTGGGTGCGACTGAAGCTGTCCAAGCCCGGTGCGGTGCGCGGCGCCCGGTCGGTCGGCGTGCGCATCGAGCGCGGCGTGCGGCCGGACTGAGCGGGGCGCCATGGCACGCGTTTACCTCAGCCTGGGCTCCAATCTGCAACCGCAACGGTATCTGCGCGCCGCTTTGGACGAACTGCGCGCGCGCTTCGGCGCCATCGAGGTGTCGCCGGCTTATCGCAGCAAGGCGGTGGGCTTCGACGGGCCGGACTTCGTCAACCTGGCGGTGGGCCTGGATACCGAACTGGCGCCCGAGGCGCTCAACGAGTGGCTGCACGCGCTGGAGGACCGCCACGGCCGCCGCCGCGACGTGCCGCGCTACGCCGACCGCACCCTGGACGTGGACATCGTGCTGTACGACGACCTGGTGCGGCAGGGCGCAGGGCATCTGGATATTCCGCGCAAGGAGTTGCAGCACGCCTTCGTGCTGCGGCCGATCGCCGACATCGCGCCTGGCTTGCGCCATCCTGTCGACGGGCGAAGCATGGCCGAGTTGTGGGCGGCGTTTCCCGTGGCGAGCGAGCCGCTGACGGTCGAGCCGCTGTAAGGACGCACTGTCGCGTTTCCGGCGCAGATGCTAGAAATCGCGGAGCAACTTTCACCAAGGAAGAGGTAGGGGATATGGCGGGCAAATTCGCACGCAGTTGGAATCTGATGAAGGCGAGCGCGGCGGTGCTGCGCTCGGACAAGGCGTTGATGATGTTCCCGCTGCTGTCGGGACTGTGCTGCCTGCTGGTGGCGGCGAGCTTCATCATCCCCATTGCCGTTGCGGCGGCGGGGATGGAGCACGTAAGCCGCGACACGCTGCCGATCGGCTGGTACGTAGCGACGTTCGCGTTCTACCTGGTGCAGTACTTCGTGATCATCTTCTTCAACACGGCGCTGGCGGGCGCGGCGCTGCAGCGCCTGCGTGGCAAGCCGACCAGCCTGTCGGCCGGTTTCGACATCGCCAAGTCGCGCATCGGCGCGATCTTCGGCTATGCGCTGATCGCCGCGACGGTGGGCCTGCTCCTGCGTGCGCTGCAGGAGCGGCTGGGTTTCGTCGGCCGCCTGGTGGCCGGTCTGCTGGGCCTGGCCTGGACGGTGGCCACCTTCCTGGTGGTGCCGGTGCTGGCTAACGAAAAGATCGGTCCGATGGAGGCGGTGCAGCGCAGCGTTGAGCTGCTCAAGCGCACCTGGGGCGAGAACCTGATCGGCAACGCCGGCATCGGCGTGGTGTTCGGGCTGCTGACCTTCGTGGCGATCGTGATCGCAGGCGCGCTGGTGGTCGGTGCGCTGACCACGGAGTCGATGCCGCTGATCATCGCGGCCATCGCGGTGGCGGTGATCGGCCTGACCCTGCTCGCGCTGGTGCAGGCGTCGCTGCAGGGCATCTATTCGGCGGCGCTGTACCAGTACGCCGAAGAGGGCACGGTCGGCGGCGGTTTCGACCAGGCGCTGCTGGAAAAGGCGTTCCGCAGCAAGGATTGATGCCGGTTGCGATGCAGGTACGAAAGGGCGGCAGCGATGCCGCCCTTTTCGTTTCAGATGGACAGCGAGCGGCCGCCGTCGATGCGCAGGATCTGCCCGGTGACGAACGGCGCGTCGCGCAGCAACCACAGCACCGCGGCGGCGACGTCCTGCGGCGAGCCGGCGCGGCGCAGCGGGGTGCGCGCGAGCATGGTCTGCTGGTCGTCGTAGGGCTTGCCGTCGCTGGGCCACATCACTGCGCCGGGAGCGACGCCGTTGACGCGGATATCGGGGCCGAGATCCAGCGCGAGCGAGCGGGTCATCGCCGCCAGCGCGGCCTTGGCCATGCAATAGATCGGGTGCTTGGCAAGCGGGCGTTCGGCGTAGACGTCGACCAGGTTGACGATCGCGCCGCGGCTTTCGCGCAGCGCCGGCACCGCGGCCTGGGCGAGGAAGAACGGCGCCTGCGCGTTGGAGGCGAACAGTTCGTTCCACTGCGCGGCGGTGGCGCTGCCGACCGGCGTCGGATAGAACGCGGAGGCGTTGTTGACCAGCGCGTCGAGGCGGCCGTAGCGCGCGAGCGTGGTGTCGACGAGTGCGTGCAGGGCGTCGAGTTCGGCCAGTTCCGCCTGCAGGATCAGGGTGCTGCCTGGGCGCAGCGCTTCAAGTTCGGCGGCCAGTTCGGCGGCTTCGGCCACCGAGCGGCGGCAGTGCAGGGCGAGGTCGTAGCCGGCGGCATGCAGCGAGCGCGCGATCTGCGCGCCGACGCGCTTGGCGCCGCCGGTGATCAGAGCGACCGGGCTTTCCTGGCGAGGCGGCATGCGCGGCTCCTGCGGGCGAAACAGCCGGCAGCTTGCCGGAAAGCGCGCGGGAGGTCATCCCGCGGCGCGGCGGTTGCTACTTCGGCGGCGGCTGTTTTTCGCCGCGCGCACGCGACACGCGCGCCATCACGCGTGCGGCGCCGCCGGAGGCTTTCTCCACCACGGCGTCGCGTGCGCGGCGCACGGCGCCGGGTTGGCGTTCGGCGGTTGGGCCGGTGTCGTTGCCGCCTTCCATGTGGAATTCGCCGCCGAACATCGCGATGGCGGTGCTCGCCACTTGTCCGGTGTCGTAGTAGGCGTAGGCGCCCACGCCGAGCGCGCCCACCACCGGCAGCCAGCGTGACAGGCCCTTGCCGACCGTGCGCTGGGTGATCTTGACGCCGACGCGCTTGGCCACGCGTTCGGCCACCGCGTAGGACATGCGGCGGAACAGCAGGCGGTCGCCCATGCGTATCACCAGGTCGCGGAAGGCTTGCGCGGCGGTGTGGCGGAACAGGCACCACAGCATCTGCTCGCGGCCCAGTTCCGCGTGGCGGCCGAAGGCGGCGGCGATGTCGCTGACCATCTGCGCCTGGATCTTCCAGATCGCGATCAGCTCCGGCAGCACGGTGAGCCAGCCCAGCGGCCCCGGCGGCAAGGCCAGCGAGCCGGCGGTTAGCGCGGCGCGCTGCGCGGCGCGGTTGGCGATGCGGCGCGCCTCGGTTTCCGGTTCGCCGCTGGGGCCGACCTTGCTGCCGGGGATGTCGCTGACGAAATCCAGGATCGCCTTGGTCACGCGGCTGTGGTCTTCCGTGGTGATCACGGAGGGTAGCTGTTTGCGCTCGTCGGTCATGCGGGCCTCGGGAGTGCCTGGTCGCCGGTGGAGTCTAGGTGTCGTCGATGAAGCTGTTGCGAATGTGCATGGGCGGGGCGTCCTGCCGACCGCAAACGCTTGTTTCCGCAAAATATTGCGGCGCCGGGCATGACTTTCGGGGCAGGTAAACGAAAGGTAGGGATGGCAACGTTATAACGTATCGAAACGCACGCCGCCCCAACCCTTTCCCGAGTGATCCGATGAAGCACACCCTGCTCGCCATCAGCCTTGCCGCTGCGCTGTTCACTGTCTCCGCCCAGGCCGCCGATGCTCCCGACACCACCACCAATGGCCCCAACACGGATGGCGCCTCGCGCAACAAGCAGCCGCCCAAGGTGCAGCAGCTTGGCGCCATCGACGTCAGCGCCGCGCTCGACCAGTCGCGCAATGCCCTCTCGCCGGATACCGGCAGCAGCCAGTACGTGATCGACCAGAAGGCCATCGCGCAGCTGCCGCTGGGCGACAGCACACCGGTGAACCAGGTGCTGCTGCAGGCGCCGGGCGTGGTGCAGGATTCGTACGGCGGCCTGCACGTGCGCGGCGACCATGCCAACCTGCAGTACCGCATCGATGGCGTGATCATTCCCGAATCGATCTCCGGCTTCGGCCAGACGCTCGACACGCGCACCATCAAGAGCGTGAAGCTGCTCGATGGCGCGCTGCCGGCGCAGTACGGCCTGCGCACCGCGGCGGTGGTCGACATCAGCACCAAGAGCGGCCACGACCTCGGCAACGGCGGCAGCGTGGGCATCACCGGCGGCTCGTTCGGCACGCTCAATCCGAACGCGTCGCTGTGGGGCAGCAGCGATCGCTGGAGCTACTTCCTCACCGCCAATTACCTGGAAAGCGACGTCGGCATCGAGAACCCCACGCCGAGCCGCACGCCGGTCCACGACCACACCAACCAGGTGAAGGCGTTCGGCGACATCTCCTACCTGATCGACAACCAGACCCGCCTGAGCTTTTTGTTCGGCATGGCCAACAGTCGCTTCCAGATCCCGAACAACCCGGGCCAGACGCCGACCTTCGGCTATCTGGACGTGACCGATTTCGACTCCGCGAAACTCAACGAAAACCAGCGCGAAAACACCCGCTTCGGCGTGCTCGCCCTGCAGGGCAAGCTCGGCGCCACCGATTACCAGGTGTCGATCGGGCAGCGCTATTCCAGCCTTACCTTCACGCCGGACATGATCGGCGACCTGATGTTCAACGGCGTGGCTTCGTCCATCAATCGCAGCAATCGCGCCAGCACGCTGCAGGCCGACTTCGCCACGCCGCTGGGCGATACGCACACGCTGCGCTACGGCGTCTACGGCAGCTTCGAGCGCGCGCCGAGCAGCACCAATGCCTGGGTGTTCCCGGTCGATGCCGACGGCAACCAGTCCAGCACCACGCCGCTCAACATCCTCGACGGCAACCGCCTCACCGCCAAGACCTGGTCCGGCTACGTGCAGGACGAATGGAGCATCGGCGATAAGCTCACCGTGAACTACGGCCTGCGCGGCGATGTGTACAAGGCCTTCCGCACCGAGAGCCAGCTCAGCCCGCGCCTGGGTGCCGTCTACCAGGCCAGCGACGACACCACGCTGCACGCCGGCTATTCGCGCTATTTCACGCCGCCGGCGACGGAGGCGATCACCACCACCAACATCCAGAAGTTCGACGGCACCACCAATGCGCTGCCGGACAACGGCAGCAACACGCCGCTGGCCGAGCGCAGCGACTACTTCGACGCCGGTATCCAGCAGCGCGTCGGCTCCTCGCTGACGCTGGGCCTGGATGCCTACTACCGCAAGGTGCGCCGCCTGCAGGACGAAGGCCAGTTCGGCGCGGCGCTGGTCTACTCCACCTTCAACTACGCGAAGGGCCGCATCCGCGGCGTGGAGTTCACCGCGGACTACGACAACGGCCCGTGGTCGGCCTACTTCAACGTCGCGCTGTCGCAGGCGATGGGCGAGCGGGTGATCACCAGCCAGTACAACTTCGCGCCGGACGACCTGGCCTACGTCGCCGACCACTACATCCACCTGGACCACGACCAGAAGCTCGCCTCGTCCGGCGGCCTCAGCTATGCCATCGACCCGGCCACCCGCGTCGGCGCCAACTACCTGTTCGGCAGCGGCCTGCGCCGCGACGGCGCGGTGCCGAACGGTGCCGCGATGCCGGCTTATTTCCAGCTCAACCTCAGCCTGTCGCACGACTTCGAATTCCAGAGCACGGGCAAGCTGCACACCCAGCTGGCGGTGATCAACGCGCTGGACCGCACCTACCAGTTGCGCGACGGCACCGGCATCGGCGTGGGTGCGCCGCAGTTCGGTCCGCGCCGCGGGCTGTACGCCACGGTGCAGAAGGACTTCTGATCGCCCGCAAGGCGAACGTCCGCGCCCGCTGGGGCGCGGCGTCCGCGCGGCGGCTGCGAGCGCTTGGGCTATCCTTGCGCGATGAATCCCAGCTTCTCCCGCCTTCCCGAGCCCGGCGCCGACGAGCGCGCCCATTCCGACCATCTGCTCGCGCGCCTGCGTGAGCACATCGCCGCGCACGGTCCGCTGCCGTTCTCCGAATACATGGGCCGTTGTCTTTACGAGCCGGGCCTGGGCTATTACAGCGCCGGTACGACCAAGTTCGGCGCAGCCGGCGATTTCGTCACCGCACCGGAACTGGGCGACCTGTTCGCGCGCTGCGTGGTGAAGGTGCTCGGGCCGGTGCTGGAGATGCTCGGCGACGAAGCCGACGTGCTCGAACTCGGCGGCGGCAGCGGCGTTTTTGCCGAAGCCGCGCTGCTGGCCTTGCATGCCAACCGGCAAGTGCCTCGCCATTACCTGATCCTGGAACCGAGCGCGGATCTGCGCGAACGCCAGCGCGAGCGCCTTGCCGCCGCCTTGCCGCCGGACCTGTTCGCCCGCGTGCAATGGCTGGACCGTCCGCCGGAAGAAGCATGGCGCGGCGTGCTGTTCGCCAACGAAGTGATCGATGCCTTGCCCACCACGCGCTTCACCCTGCGTGCCGGCGAGGTCTACGAGGAATACGTCGCGCTCGACGGCGAAGGCCGGCTGATGCGCACCGACCGGCCGGCGGATGCGCTGGTGTCCGGCGCGGTCCGCCATCTCGAACGCGATCTGGAAGCCTCCTTCGACGACGGCTACCGCTCTGAGGTACTGCCGCAGCTGCCGTACTGGATGCAGGCGATCGCCGGCTCGCTGGTTGCCGGCGTGATGCTGTTCATCGACTACGGCTACGTGCGCCGCGAGTTCTACCAGCCCGGCCGCCGCGACGGCACGCTGATGGCGCATTACCGCCACCATGCGCACGCCGATCCGCTGTTCCTGCCCGGCCTCAACGACCTCACCGCCTCGGTGGATTTCACCGCGCTGGCCGAGGCCGGCAACCAGGCCGGCTTCGGCGTCGCCGCCTATCTGCCGCAGGCGCAGTTCCTGATCGCCGCGGGCCTGCAGCAGGTGTTCGAAGAGGCCTATGCGGATGCGCCGGACGAAGCGGCGCGCTACCGCCTCGCGCAGCAGGTGAAGAAGCTCACCCTGCCGGACCAGATGGGCGAGCGCTTCCAGGCGATGGTGCTGGCGCGCGGCATGGACATGGTGCCGCTGCCGGCGGACATGCTCGAAGCCGACCAGGGCGACCGGCTCTGACGCTGCGCCGTCGCCGTTGGCGGCGACGGCGCCACATCGATCAATGCAGGACGGGCGTCGCGCCCGAACCCTGCCCGGCCTGCAGCGGCTGCACCGGCGTGTTGTCTTCCGGCCGCTTGCCCAGCTGGCGCAGCTTGTACAGATCCGCGGCCACCTGGTAATACGCCGTCGCCTCGTCCACCTTGGCGCGATCCACCGGCTGCACCGGCGTGCCATCGCCGGTCTCGTAGTCCGGACGCATCTGCTCCAGCTTGCGCTGCGGCTCCAGCACGGTCAGCACGTCGTCGCGCAGATAGCCCAGCTTCTCGTACGTCGCCGGGAAGGCGCGCTCGCGGCCCGGCTCGAGCTGGAACAGGTCGTAGCCGAAGAAGCGGCTGCGGTAGCTGAAGTTCAGCATGCCCAGCACGGTGGGCATGATGTCGATCTGCGCCATCAGGCGATGCACGCGCTGCGGCTGGATGTGCTTGGGCGCATAGATCCACAGCGGGATGTGGTAGCGGTTGATCGGCACGCTGGTGCGGCCGGCGCTGGAGGCGCAGTGGTCCGCGGTGATCACGAAGATGGTGTCGTCGAAGTAGGGCTTGCTGGCCGCGCGCTTGAGGAAATCGGCGATCGACCAGTCGGTATAGGCCACCGCCGCCTCGCGCGTACCGTTCTTCTCCTTCACGCGGCCGGCGGGCACGGTGAAGGGACGGTGGTTCGAGGTGGTCATGATGTGCAGGAAGAATGGCTTGCCCTGCGCATGGATGCTGTCCATCTGGCGCATCGCCAGCGTGTACAGGTCCTCGTCGGCCACGCCCCACACGTTCTCGTGGTGGATCGGATCGTCCTTGTTGATGTCGTTGCGATCGACCGCGCGATAGCCGTTGTGGTTGAAGAAGTAATTCATGTTGTCGAAGTAGCCGTAGCCGCCATAGACGAAGTCCGACTGGTAGCCGCGCGCATTGAACACGTTGGCCACCGAGAACAGGTCTTCGTTGTTGTGCGCCTTGATCAGCGAATCGCCCGGCGTCGGCGGAATGGCCAGCGACAGCGCCTCCAGGCCGCGCACCGTGCGCGTGCCGTTGGCGTAGAGGTTGTCGAAGAACAGGCTCTTGTCGATCAGCGCGTCGAGGTTGGGCGTGATGCCGCGGTCGTCGCCGAAGGTCTGCATGAAGTCGGCGGAGAAGCTCTCGATGCTGATCAGCACCACGTTGAGGCGCTTCTCCGGTCCTTCGTGGCGGATCTCGCGGGTGAGATCGCGCGGGTCGTTGCTGACGAAAGTCGCCTCGGGCGTCTTCAGCATGGTGCGCACGTCGCGGTAGGCCTGGTCGCCCGGCAGCGTGGTGTAGAAGCGCGAGTATTCCAGGTGGCTGCTGCGGAAGGCGGCGAAAAATTCGTAGATGCCGTTGCCGGACAGCTCGTTGACGAAGTTGTTGTCGGTGCGGTCCTTCAGCGTGCCCTTGAACGCGGCCACGGTCACCACGGTCAGCACCAGCCACACCAGCGCCACCTTGGCGCGCTGCCAGAAGCGCGTGCCGCCGTCGCGCGTGCGCAGGCCGCGCCGGCTGACCAGCAGGGCGATCAGCACGGCCAGCGCCAGCAGGCTCAGCCAGCGGCCCAGCGGATACGACTCGCGGATATTGCCGATCACCTCGGTGGTGTAGACCAGGTAATCCACCGCGATGAAGTTGAAGCGCGTGCCGAACTCGTTCCAGAACACCAGTTCCGACGCACCCACGAACATCAGCCAGTACAGCAGCACCGCCGCCAGCAGATACAGCGCCCACTGGCCCGCGCGCGACACATAGGCGCGGCGCGGCATCAGCCACAGGAACAGCACCAGCGGCCAGGCGATGTAGATGTAGGTGACCAGGTCGTACAGCAGCCCCACGCCGAAAGCGTAGGCCCAGTACAGCGGGTTGTGCGGCACGCCCTTGCCCGACATGACGAGCAGGGCCACGCGGGTGATCGCGCCGATCGCCACATAGGCGAAGGCCAGCCACCACAGGGGACGGAAACGCTGGCGCAGGGGCGAGGCGGAGGAATCGGCGGCTGACAAGGGGGCGGCTCCAGACAAAACGTGTGAAACGCCCGTTATGGCAGAACGACGACGGGCATCCGCACCTTATACAACGGAACGGCTTAGCCGGAGCTTCCGCGCACCGCCGCGATGGCCTCGATGCGGGCCTTTTCCATCGCCGCGCCCACCGCCGGACCCTGCAGGCCCCGCGCCACGAAAGCGCCCGCACCGATCGCCGCGGCGGCGGTGCGCGCCTTGCGCAGGTAGGTGGCCTGCGGATAGTCGTCGTCCTGGTGGCCCAGGCGGCCGCGCTTGTCCGCCTCGCAGGCGGCGAGGAAGACCTCCAGGCGCTCGGGGCGGCGCAGCGCGTCCAGTGCGCCGAGCAGGCGCAGCACGGTGGCGGGCTTCAGCTCGAAGGCGCGATGGGCGTTCAGATGCTCGCGGCAGACCTGCTCGGCCAGCGCGGCGTATTCGGTGGGCACGCGCAGGCGCTGGGCCAGCGCGCGCAGCGGCTCGACGCCGGCGTGCTCGTGGCCGACATGGCGCGGCAGCACGTCGTCCGGCGTCAGCGCCTTGCCCAGGTCGTGGGTCAGCGCGCAGAAGCCGACCAGGTCGTTGCCGGGCGCCAGGCGCGCAGCCATGTCGAGCACCATTTCGATGTGCACGCCGGTGTCGACCTCGGGATGGAACTCGGCCCGCTGCGGCACGCCGTACAGCGCGTCGACTTCCGGAAACAGCACCGCCAGCGCGCCGCTTTCGCGCAGCACGCGCAGGAACGCCGAGGGGCGCGGCTCGCCCAGCGCGCGGCGCGTTTCCTGCCATACGCGCTCGGGCACCAGATGATCGACCTCGCCGTCGCGCACCATGCGCTGCATCAGCGCCATGGTTTCCCCGGCGATGGTGAAGCCCAGCGGCGCGAAGCGCGCGGCGAAGCGCGCCACGCGCAGCAGGCGCACCGGATCCTCGACGAAGGCCGGCGACACGTGCCGCAGCACGCGCTGCTCGACATCGCGGACACCGCCGAACGGATCGACCAGGCTGCCCGCCTCGTCCATCGCGATCGCGTTGATGGTGAGGTCGCGGCGTTCCAGGTCCTGCTCCAGCGTCACCGCGGGATCGGCATGCACCGCGAAGCCGTGGTAGCCGCGCCCGGTCTTGCGCTCGGTGCGCGCCAGCGCGTATTCCTCGCCGGTGTCCGGATGCAGGAACACGGGGAAGTCCTTGCCCACCGGCTTGTAGCCGAGGGCGAGCAGGTCATCCGGCGTGGCGCCGACCACCACGTGGTCGCGGTCGCTGACGGGACGCTGCAGCAGCTGGTCGCGGACGGCGCCGCCGACGAGATAGGTACGCATGGCGCGATTCTGCCATGCGCTTAAGGCAACACCGATCAAATATCGCCGCCGTCATCATCCCACTCCCTGGATTTCGGTAAGCGGGGCCTTCGCCGACGGTCCTGCGGCCTGCGGACAGACAGGGCTGGTGACGGTGGCGATATTTGATCAGTGTTGCCCGAATCAGCGCATGGCGCGGTAGCGGTCCAGTCGCTGCTGCCGGCGCGAACCCTGCAGCAGCACCGGCAGCCACGGCGTCAGCGGCTGCGGCCGGATGTCCAGCGCGGCGTAGCCGTCCTGCTCGCCCACCGAGTCGGTGCACAGGGTGAGGAAGCTGTCGTACGAGAACGGTTTGCCCGGCAGCAGTTCGGCGAAGCGCGCCTGCACGCGGCCCAGCGCGTCGGGCAGCGGCACGATGCGCGTGCGCAGGCCGAGCGTGTCGCGGATGCCGTGCACGATCTCGCCCAGGGTGAGCACTTCCGGTCCGTAGAGCTCGAAGCTGCGGTCGATGCCGAGCGGGTCGTTGGCCACGCAGCGCACGATCGCCTCGGCGACGTCGCCCGCATAGGTCGGCGCCAGGCGCGACCCGGCGCGCGCCAGCGGCAGCACCGGCATCATCTTCAGCAGCGCGGCGAAGCGCGAGACCAGGCCGTCGTTGGCGCCGAACATCACGCTCGACTGATAGATCGTCCAGTCCAGGCCGGACTGGCGCACCGCGGTTTCCGCCTCGCCGCGCGTCTTCAGATACTGCGACAGGCCCTGGCCGGCCTTCAGCGCGCTCATCAGGTGCAGCCGGCCGATGCCGGCCGCGTGGCAGGCGGCAGCCACGCGGCGGGCCAGCTCCACGTGGATTTCCTGCAGCGAATGCCCGCCGGCCGCGTGCAGCGAGCCGATCATGTGGATCACCGCATCGGCGCCTTCGAACTGCCGGCGCAGCGCATTGGCGTCGTAGACGTCGGTGCTGCGGATTTCCACGCCGGGCACCACGGCGAGCGCGCGGCGGCGCTCGCGGTTGCGCGACAATAGCACGATGCGATGCCCGTCCATGGCCAGCCGCGGCACCAGATAGCTGCCGACGAAGCCGGTGCCGCCCAGGATGACGAGACGTTTGGCGTTCATGCGGGCATACCTCAGCGGGGTGAACTGTTCGGCGCGTCGTTCGCCGGCGGCGCGGCGACCGTGGCCGCATCGGCGGGCGCCGCCGCGGCGGCCGCGGCCGGGCAGGTCACCGGGCGGCGCGGGGTGTTGCGGTCGGGCAATTGATACG
Organism: Dyella marensis; assembly: GCF_900112865.1. Taxonomy (GTDB): domain Bacteria; phylum Pseudomonadota; class Gammaproteobacteria; order Xanthomonadales; family Rhodanobacteraceae; genus Dyella_D; species Dyella_D marensis_A. The sequence goes on from NZ_FONH01000005.1 coordinate 260,132, forward strand.
TGTCGCCGATCGCGGTCAGGCGCGTGGCCAGCGGCGTGGCGGTGCCGTTGAGGCGCCAGTCGTAGATCACCGCGAAGGACATCACGCGAGCCACGTATTCGCGCGTTTCCTTGAACGGCATGCTGGCGACGAACAGGTCCGGCGGCAGCGAGCCGCGTGCAGCCAGCCATTGATCCACGCGCCCCGGTCCGGCGTTGTAGGCGGCGCTCGCCAGCCACGGCGCGCCGTTGAAGCGCGCCGCCATTTGCGCCAGATAGCGCGTGCCGAGCACGATATTGGTGATCGGGTCGTACAGCGATTCGGCGCCGCCCCAGTTGAGCCCGTTGCGCCGCGCGACCAGCGCCGCGGTATCCGGCAGCAGCTGCATCAGGCCGCGCGCATTGGCGCCGGAGCGCGCATCGCTCATCCATGCGCTCTCCGCGCGCAGGATCGCGTAGGCCCAGGACGGATCGATGCCGGCTTCCGCCGCCTGCGGCACCAGGCCGTCCTGGCTGGCCAGCGGGAAGCGCTGCTCGTAGTAGCGCAGCGCCTCGCCCTTGTTGAAGGCGTAGACGGAGCGGTCGTACCAGCCGCGGCGATAGGCCAGGTCGGCGGCCAGCTTCTGCGTGGCCGCATCGGCGCCGTCCAGCGCCTGCACCCATTCGCGGCGCGCCTGCCGCGGCAGGCCGACGGCGTACAGCTCGAACGCGCGCTGCAGGCCGGCGTTGGCGAGCAGCGCCTGTTCGCGCGGCGGATCCGGCGGCAGGGTCAGCGGGCAAATCGCATACGGCACGTCGAGCTTGTCCGCGGCGAGGAAGCCGAAGAAGGTCGGTTCGTCGGCCAGCGAGACCAGCAGGCGGCGCGCGTCGCCGTCGCGATTCAGTGCGCCGAGCGCGCGCGCGCGGAACCAGCGCCATTCGCCGTCCTGCTTCTGCGCCGCCGGCATGGCATCGATCGCCTCCAGCACCGCCGGCCAGTTCTGCTGCGCCAGCGCCACGCGCACGCGCCACTCGCGCGTGGCGTCGGTCTGCGCCTGCGGCGGCAGCGCGGCGAGGCGCTGCAGCGCGTCGTCGTTGAAGTCGGTGGCGTGGAAAAGAGCGAGCGCCGAGAGAACGCGCCGCTGCTGTTCGGGCGTGAACTTGAAATGTCCGCGCAGCTGTTCCCAGCTGCTGTCGGCGGCGCCGGACTGCCGCCGCGCCAGGCGCTCCAGCGCGAGCATCGCGGCCTGCCGGCTGCGTGGCGTATCCGGCCAGGTAGCGGCCTTGGCCGCGGCGCCGCCGGGATCGCGCAGCGCCAGCGCGATGCGCTGCGCGGCCTGTGCATCGTCGGCAGGCAGCCAGGCGGCGAGCGCGGCGACGGTGCCGGGCTGGTTGGCGTCGGCGGCGCGGTCGATGCGCTCCCACAGCCGCGGCGCGGTGAGCAGGCCCTGGTCGTGCGCGGCGGCGATCACCGGATCGCAGGCATTGGGCAGGTTCGGCTTGTTCCACAGCGCGGCGAGGTCGCGCTGGAAATCCAGCGTGGCGCCTTGCGCCGACGGCCCTGACTGCGCCGGCGAGGGTTGCGTCTGCGCCAGCCGCGCCTGCAGGGCATCGCACGTCAGCGCATCGCCCAGGCCTGGCTGGTACAGCGACTGGAAGGTCGCCCAGTCCTTGCGCCGCGCCAGTTCCAGCAGGTAGTCGCGGCGCAGGTCATTGGCGGGAATCAGCTGCGCGTAGCGCTTGAGATAGGCGTCGACGGGCGCGCGGTCGAGCTGGCGCAGGTCGTGGGTGAGCGCGGCGGCTTCCAGGTATGGATACAGCGGATAGTCCGACAGGTTCTGCGCCAGCGCGCGCCAGCCGTCGCCGCCTTGCTGCGCGGTGGCGTAGGCCTGCTTGAAAGCGGCGCGCTGCGCGTCCGTGGGTTCCGCGGCCTGCGCGATGCCGGCCAGCAGCAGGCCGGCGGCGAGGGCGAGAAGCGAGTGGGCGAGACGCCGCGGCGCTGCGTGAAGAGGCATGGAAACTCCTTGTGCGATGGCCACGCGAACGCGGCCGATCGATAGCGCAGTGTAGGCCGGACGATTCCAGGTCGCGGCATCGGACGAGCCCCGCAGCATGTCAAAACTCGGCTGAGTCCTAGGTTAAAGCGCGTCTTCACGCCGCCGGCCGCGCGCATGCCCCTGCTAGACTTGCCCGCTTCCAAGGCGCCGCGGCCGGCGCGATCCCACAGGTAGCGCATGTCGTCCACGCCGTCGCTTTCGTCCCGCGCGCGTTTCTTGCTCTGGCTGGTGCTGGCCGTCTGTGCCTTCGCCGGCGCGTTGTGGTGGTGGCTGCTCGGCCGCCCGGTGGCGCTGCCCGACGCGCCGTCCGCGCGCATCGCCTGCGTGTCCTACGCGCCGTTCCGCCAACCGGGCGAAACGCCGTACGACCTCAAGGCCTTCATCAGCCCCGAGCGCATCGACGCCGACCTGCGCGCGCTGTCGCAGCGCTTCGACTGCGTGCGTACCTATTCGCAGGGCCAGGGCCTGAGCGCCGTGCCGGAGATCGCCGGTCGCTACGGCATGAAGGTGATCATGGGCATCTGGCTGGGCCGCGATCCGGTCGCCAATGCCAGGCAGGTGGAGCTGGGCATCGCCGAGGCGAAGGCGCATCCCGAGGTGCTGCGCGGCGTGGTGGTCGGCAACGAGGTACTGCTGCGCGGGGAGCAGTCGCCTGCCGCCCTGGCCGGGTACGCGCGGCAGGTGCGCGCGGCGATTCCCGCGTCGGTGCCGGTCACGTATGCGGACGTGTGGGAGTTCTGGCTGCGCTATCCGGAGATGGCCAAGTCGGTGGACTACCTCACCATCCACATCCTGCCGTACTGGGAAGACGAGCCGGTGCCGCCGGAACACGCGGTGCGCCACGTGGCCGAGGTCTACCAGCGCATGAAGCACGCCTTCCCCGGGCGCGAGGTGATGATCGGCGAGACCGGCTGGCCCAGCGCCGGCAAGCCGCGCCGCGCGGCACGCGCGAGCGTGGTGAACGAGGCGCGCTACCTGCGCGAATTCCTCGACTACGCCGGCAGCGTTGCGATGCCCTACAACGTGATCGAAGCCTTCGACCAGCCGTGGAAGCGCGCGCAGGAGGGCACCACCGGCGGCTACTGGGGCATCTACGACGTTCACGCGCGGCCGAAATTCTCGATGCAGGGCCCGGTGACCGAAGAACCGCGCTGGTGGCTGGGCTGGCTGGCCGGCGCCGCGGGCGTGGCGCTGTTCGTGCTCGCCGGTGTGCCGCGCCGCGGCTGGCGGGGGTTGTCCGGCTGGGGCGTGCTCGCGCTGGCGGGCTTTGCCACCGGCACCGCGCTGGCCTGGCAATACCGGCAGATGCTCTACGCCTGCCGCGACCTGCTCGAATGGGGATGGTCGTGGGCGGCCTGCGCGGGCGGACTGGCGACCGCGATCGTGCTGGCGCGCTGGCTGGCCGCGCGCATCGGCGGCGCGGTGTCCGCGATCCTGCCCGGCGCATGGCTGCGCTTCGCCTGGCTGTTCCTGCTCGCGCTGGAAGGCCTGCTGCTGGTGTTCGACGGCCGCTATCGCGATTTCCCGCTGGGCCTCGCCGTGCTGCCCTGCATCGGCTATGGCCTGGCCGGCTGGCTGAGCGGCTGGGCGCAGGCCGGGGGACTGCGGCTGGAAGAACGCTGTCTAGCAGTGCTGGTGCCGGTGCTGGCGGCCGTGGTGGTCGCGCAGGATCTCGGCCTCAATCCGGTGACCTGGCTATGGCTGGGTTTGAACCTGGCGATCGCGCTGCCCGTGCTGGTCGCGTGGCGCCGCAAGCCGGTCGGCCTGCCAGCGAACCAGGCGTAGACAACCCACCAGCAGCGCGAACGCGCCGGCCTCGAAGCAATACAGCTGCAGCGCGAACAAGCCGACGGCTGCGGCCAGCCACGCACTGGCCGGATGCTTCCACGCCAGGGCGAGCGCGGCGCAGGCCAGCGCGGCCCAGCCGTAGCCGTAGTTGAGGAACGCCAGCACCAGCCGTTGCCGCCACTGGCACCACGCCGGCGCGGTGGCCGTTTCGCACAGGTGCCCGATGGCGGCAGGTTCGATCAGGCCATAGCGGATCCAGGCCGCAAGCGCGGCGACCAGGGCCAGCAGGAGCCAGGGCAGGGACAGGCGCAGGAAAGCAGTCATCGGCGAAGTCGGTGGGGGCGCGGCGCGACATGCTGCGGGAGCCGGATTTCGGCCGCAACCGGCAAATGATCCGAAAAGGCCTGCGGCAGGGCCCACAGCTTTTCGACGCGCAGTGCTTCGGAGGTGAGGATGTGATCCAGCGCCTTGCGTGGCCGCCAGCTGGGGAAGGTCGGCGTGGCCTGCGCCGGCGGTACCAGGCCGCACTTGGCGAACAGGTGGCGCATCTCCGCGCTGTTGGCGTCGGTGTTGAGGTCGCCCATCAGCACGGCGTGCGGAAAGTCCTGCAGCACCTCGGCGATGAAGCCGAGCTGGCGCGCGCGCGCCGTGGCGCTCAGCGACAGGTGCGCGATCATCACCGCCAGCGCGTCCTGGCCTTCGCCGAAACGCGCCAGCAGCGCGCCGCGGCCGGGAATGCGGCTGGGCAGCTGGTAATCCAGCACGCTGTGCGGTTCCAGCCGGCTGATCAGGCCATTGGCGGTATGCGCCAGGCGCGCCATCGGCCGGTTCGGCTGGTGGCTCCAGAACGGCATGCCGGCGGTCTCGGCCAGGTAGCGCGTCTGGTTGAGGAAGCCCGAGCGCAGGCTGCCCGCATCGGCTTCCTGCAGGCCGATCACGTCGAACTGCGGCAGCACCTCGGCCAGGCGGTCGAGGTTGTCCAGCTTGCTGCGGCCCGGCAGCACCGCGTTGAGGCTGCGCGTGAAGTACTCGCTGTAGCGCTGCACGCTGGCGCCGGCGAGGATGTTGCAGCTCAGCAGGCGGAGGCGGCGTTCGGTGACGGCTGGGGCGGGCGCGACGGAGGTCATCGTGGGCAAAGCGGAAACGGCGGATCGGAAGAATCCGGCAAGCATGAGCGCCCGGACGTGAACGCCGGGCGGTCGGCCGGCGCCCGTCCCGATGGTAAAGCGGTGCCGCAAGGCGGCACCGCGCGGCGCATCACTTGCCGCTCAGCTCGCGCTGGGCCAGCCACTGGGCCATGGCCCCGAGCTGGTCGAGCGTCTTGATCTCGTTGCTGCGGTACTTGCCGTCGACCACGATGGTCGGTGTGCCGTCGACGCCCCACTTCTGGACCAGCTCCAGGTCCTTCTTGATCTGCTGGGTCACCTCGGGCGAGGTGGCGATGGCCAGGAACTTGGCGCGGTCCACGCCCTGGGTGGCGTAGTAGTCGGCCAGCTCGTCCAGGGTGGAGATCGGGTAGTGCTGGTCGAACTTCTTGGCGAACAGATCCAGGTGGGTCTTCTCGACCACGCCCAGCTTCTCGGCCGCGTAGTAGGCGCGGGCATACGGCAGCCAGGCGTCGCTGAAGGCGGCCGGCAGCAGCTTGAACTTCACGCCCGGCGGCAGCTGCTTGCGCAGTTCCTCGGCCTTCGGCGCGAAATGCGCGCAGTGGATGCAGCCGTAGGAGAACACCTCGACCACTTCCACCTTGCCGTCCGCGCTGTAGCGCTGGGCGGGACCGGGCAGCGTGACGTATTCCTTGCCCTCGGTGTACGACACGGCGCTCGGATTGGAATTGGACGCGGTGCAGGCGCTGGTCAGGACCAGGCCGGCCAGCAGGGCGGCGACGCGCAGACGGGCGAAACGCTTGAACATGGGTTCTCTCCGCGAATACGGCGGCCGCTGCCGCCGTGACGATGCATTCGAAGCTTTATAGCGGGCCTTGATGACGCGCTGTGTGACCGACCCTTACTTGCCGGCGGCTTCCTTCGAGACCAGCCACTTGGCCAGCTCGACGCTCTGCGCGTAACCCCCGGCGCTCTGGGCGGTGAAGCGGTACTTGCCGTCCACCACGAGGGTCGGCGTGGATTCGACGCCGTAGGTGCGCACGAGTTCATCGGCGCGCTTGATCTTGGTGTTGATGCTGAAGGAGTTGGCCACCGCGACGAATTCCTTCGGGTCGACGCCGTACTTGGCGTAGACCTTGGCGGCATCGTCGATGGTCGGCAGCTCGCTGCTCGGACGCAGGCCGTTGCCGGTGGCGTTGTACGAGGTCAGCTCGCGGGTGTCCCACACCGCGTTGAAGATCGCTTCGTGCGCCTTTGCCGCCACGCCCAGCGCCTCGGCGGCGTAGTAGGCGCGCTGGAACATCGGGAAGTTCTCGGCCGTGTTGAACGACACCGGCAGGTAGGCCACCTGCGTGCCGGCCGGCAGTTCCTGCACCAGCTGCTGCATGGTCGGGCGGAACTGGTTGCAGGCCGGGCAACCGTAGGAGAACACCTCGGTCACTTCGATCTTGTCGGTATTGGTGACCTTCGGCTGCGCCGGCTCGATGCGGAAGTAGTGCTTGCCTTCCACCCACTTGCCGTCGTCGACGAAGGGCTCGGCCTTGCCGGCGGGCGCCGGGGTCTCGGCCGGGGCGGGCGTCTGGGTCTTGGCGCTGTCGTTCGCGGCCGCGGCGGTGGATGCGGCGGCAGGAGCGGCGGCCGTGACCGGCGCGGCGGGCGCGGGCTGCTGCGCGGGAGCGCTGGCGGCCGGCGTCGGCGCGGGTTGCTGGGCGGCGGTGCCGTTGTCGCTGCCCTGGCTGCAGGCGGCGATCGCCAGCATGGAAACGAACAGGAACGGCAGGCGCTTCAGCATGTGAGACCTCGATAACGGGGAGGGGAGAAAACAACGCCGGCCAGTGGCCGGCGTCGTCGAGCGGATCAGGGCGTGGCGGGCTTCGCGGCCGCGCCGTCGGCGGCATGCAGGCCTTCGACGTAGCTGGCCAGTGCGGCGATGTCCTTCTCGTCGAGCTTCTGCGCGATGCTCGGCATGATCTTGGCGTGTGCGTCGTCGCCCCAGCTGGTGCCGTCGTGCATGGCTTTCAGCGTGGCCTGGATGTACTGCGCGTGCTGGCTGGTCAGCTGCGGATACAGCGCGCCCGGATTGCCGCGGCCGTCGATGCTGTGGCAGGCCATGCAGGCCGGCACGCCCTTGGCGGCGTCGCCCTGGCGGTAGAGCTGCTCGCCGCGCTCGACCAGGGCCTGGTCGGCCACGCCCGGCAGCGCGGTCTTGCCGGCGAAGTAGGCGCCGATGTCGTGCATGTCCTGCTCGGACAGCGGGGCGGCCATGCCCATCATGATCGGGTTCTGGCGCTTGCCGCTTTTGAAATTGCCGAGCTGCTGCACGATGTACTGCTCGCTCTGGCCGGCCAGCTTGGGGTACTGCGGATCGCTGGAGTTGCCGTCCATGCCGTGGCAGGCGCCGCAGGCGGCGGCCTTGCCCTGGCCGGCGGTGGCGTCGCCGAGCTTGACGCCGCTATGGGCGGTCTCGGCGCCGGCGGTCGCGGGCTTTTCGGCGGCGGGTTGCGCGGCCGTGGCGGCGGAGGCAGCGGCCGCCGGCTTGGCCGACGTCGCGGCGGCGGGCTTGGCGTCCTGTGCCGCCGCGATGCTGGCGGACAGCGCGAAGACGAGGGCTACGGCATATCCGAGTACAGCGGGCCGGGAACCAGCGGGCCGAAAACTCATACACTTGTCTCCAGAAGAACTGCTATGGCTGCACGGCGCGCATGGGATCGCGCCCGTAACTGGCAGAAACCTTGGAATTATCCCTGCCCCACCGGGGTCGGTCAAACCAGAAGAATCCTTAAAGCCCATGGCCCCCAATCCGCTCCAGGGCGCCAGCTTCGTGCTGGCCGCTCATCGCATCGACCAATTGCCTGCCGACAGCGGGGGCGAGGTCGCCTTCGCCGGCCGTTCCAATGCCGGCAAGTCCAGCGCCCTCAACAAGCTCACCGGCCATCACGGCCTGGCGCGCACTTCCAAGACGCCGGGCCGTACCCAGCAGATGGTGGCGTTCGCGCTGCCGCCACTGGCGCAGGGCGAGGGCATGCCGCCGCTGGATGTGCGGCTGATCGACCTGCCGGGCTACGGCTACGCCAAGGTGCCCGAGCCGCTGCGCGAACACTGGAAGCGCGAGATCGACGCCTATCTGCATCAGCGCCGCAGCCTGCGCGGCGTGGTGCTGATCGTCGATATCCGCCATCCGCTGAAAGAATTCGACCGCATGATGCTGGCGTTCTGCCAGGACACCGCGCTGCCCTGCCACGTGCTGCTGACCAAGGCGGACAAGCTCTCGCGCAACCAGTCCGCGCAGGCGCTGGCGGCGATGCGCAAGCAGTTCGCCGCGGAAGGCCTGCTGGCGACGGCGCAGGTGTTCTCCTCCGCCGAAGGCACCGGCGTGGACGAAGCGCGCGAGGCCGTGGTGGCCTTGCTGCGGCGCGAACGCGGCGTCTAGCGCGCGGCGCCGTTCACCGCTTCCATGAAGATCGCGCACAGCGCCTCCATGCCGGCGCGGTCGTCCTCGTCGAAGCGCGCGACCTTGGGGCTGTCCACGTCCCATACGCCGAGCAGGCTGCCGTCCTTGCGCACCAGCGGGACCACGATCTCCGAGTTCGATGCCGCATCGCAGGCGATGTGGCCGGCGAATTCGTGCACGTCGCGCACCAGCTGGGTCTGGCGCGTCTGCGCGGCGGTGCCGCAGACGCCTCGGCCGATGGCGATGCGGATGCAGGCCGGCTTGCCCTGGAACGGGCCGACCACCAGCTCGGTGCCGTCGTACAGATAGAAACCGGCCCAGTTGAAGTCCGGCAGGCTGTGGAAGACCAGCGCCGCGAAGTTCGCCGCATTGGCGATCAGGTCCGGCTCGCCGGCCAGCATGCCGCGCGCCTGCTCGCACAGGTCGGCATAGTGTTCGCGCTTGCTGGCATACGTGGCGGAGGCGACTTCGAACATGGCGGCGGGTCCGGGTGCAAAGTCCGTATTATGCGCCCACTGCCTGCGCGGAGCGCCGCCGATGCGACCGAGTCTTTGCTGTCCTTGCCGGAGCGCCGCATGAGCGTGCCCGCCGTGTTCGTCGCCGGCACCGACACCGGCATCGGCAAGACCCACGCCGCCTGCGCGCTGCTGCATGCGCTGCGCCAGGCCGGTGAATCCGCCTGCGGCATGAAGCCGGTGGCGAGCGGCTGCATGGAAACGCCGGATGGCCGCCGCAACGAAGATGCGCTGGCCCTGCTCGCCGCGGGCAGCGTGCCGCTGCCATACGAACTGGTGAATCCGATCGCCTTGCGCGAAGCGCTGTCGCCGCACCTGGCCGCCGCGCACGAAGGCGTCAGCATCGCCCTGCCGCCGCTGCGCGAAGCGTTCGATGCGCTGCAGGCCAGCCATGACCGCGTGGTGGTGGAAGGCGTCGGCGGCTGGATGGTGCCGCTGGGGCCGGGGCTGCTCGCCTCCGAGATCGCCAAGGCCTGGGAGCTGCCGGTGATCCTGGTGGTCGGCCTGCGCCTGGGCTGTCTCAGCCATGCGTTGCTGACCGCACGGGCGATCGCCGCCGACGGCTGCCGGCTGCTGGGCTGGATCGCCAATCGCATCGATCCGGCCATGGAGGCCGCCGATGAAAACCTCGCCACGCTGCGCGCGCTGCTGCCGGCGCCGTGCCTGGGCGTGCTGCCGCACGGCGAAGTCGAGCCCGCGCTCGCCGCGCGCCACCTGCACCTGAAGTCGATGATGGCTTGACGAACGCCAGGGCATGCTTGCCACAACGTCCACGCAAGGAGCTCCACCCATGGCCAGCCGCAGCCACTTCTATCTCTCCATCGACGACCTGGCCCATGCCCGCGGCCCGGAGCCCAGCCTGCGCTACGAAGGCGCCGGACCCAACGATTTCGCTGCCGCGCTGCAGCAGGCGCTGCGCGAGCCCGGCCTGTTCGAGCGCTGGCGCGCGATGCAGCCGGAGCCGGACGAAGTCGATCCGGCGCTGGGCAAGACCGATCCCTCGGCGCAGGTGAATGCGCGCGTCGCCGACCTTCATACCGAAGTGGACCTGGTCACCGACCTGCCGATGAGCATCGTGCGGCACCGGCTGAACCTGCTGATCGGCCCGAGCTGGAAGCTGCGCGACATGCGCGCGGCCTGAGCGTTCGACGCGCCGCAACACGGCGGCGCGCTGGACTGGTGGCCCTTGGACGCATGTGCCGGCTGTGGTTACAGTCGGTTTTTTCACGCACCAAGGGAAACTCCATGCCGCCTCTCCGCGCCCTGGCGATCGCCACCTCGCTCGCCCTCGCCGCCTGCTCGCAGCCGTCCGACGAGGCGGCCAAGAGCGCCGACCATCCGGCTGCCGCCGCCACTGCGCCGGCGAGCGCCGAGGCGCCGTCCGCCAATCCGTTCTTCGCCGCCAGCACGCTGCCGTTCCAGGCGCCGCCGTTCGACAAGATCAAGGAGAGCGACTACCAGCCGGCGATCGAAGAAGGCATCAGGCAGCACCTCGCCGAGATCGAGAAGATTGCCGACAACCCGGAGGCGCCGAGCTTCGACAACACCTACGTGGCGATGGAAAAGGCCGGCGCGCTGCTCACCCGCGTCAACCACGCCTTCGACGCCGTCACCGGCGCCAACACCACCGATGCGCTGCAGAAGGTGCAGGAAGAAGAAGCGCCCAAGCTCGCCGCGCACCAGGACGCGATCTACCTCAACGACAAGCTGTTCAAGCGGGTCGAGGCGGTGTACCAGCAGCGCGAATCGCTCAAGCTCGATCCCGAATCGCTGCGCCTGGTCGAGGTGGTCTACAAGAACTTCGTGCACCACGGCGCCAGGCTGTCCGAGGCGGACAAGGCGAAGCTCAAGGAGCTCAACAAAGAGGACTCCACCCTCAGCACGCAGTTCGCCAACAAGCTGCTCGCCGCCACCAAGGCCGGCGCGCTGGTGGTGGACGACAAGGCCAGGCTGGCCGGCTTGGCCGATGGCGACATCGCCGCGGCCGAGCAGTCGGCGAAGGAGCGCAAGCTCGCCGGCAAGTGGGTGCTGCCGCTGCAGAACACCACGCAGCAGCCGCAGCTGCAGAACCTGAGCGACCGCGCCACGCGCGAGGCGCTGTTCAAGGCCTCGTGGGACCGCGCCGAGCATGGCGACGACAACGACACCCGCGGCCTGATCGAGCGCCTCGCGCAGCTGCGCGCCGAGCAGGCCAGGCTGCTGGGCTTCCCGAACTATGCCGCGTGGCAGCTGGAAGACCAGATGGCCAAGACGCCGGATGCGGCGCTCGGCTTCATGCACAACCTGGTGCAGCCGTCGACCGCCCGCGCGCAGGCCGAGGCCAGGGACATCCAGGCGGTGATCGACCAGCAGAAGGGCGGCTTCAAGCTCGAGGCCTGGGACTGGAGCCGCTACGCCGAACAGGTGCGCAAGCAGAAGTACGATCTCGACGAGAGCCAGATCAAGCCGTACTTCGAGCTGGACAACGTGTTGCAGAATGGCGTGTTCTACGCCGCCAACCAGCTGTATGGCCTGAGCTTCAAGGAGCGCAAGGACATCCCGGTATACCAGCCGGACGTGCGCGTGTTCGAAGTGTTCGACAAGGACGGCACGTCGATGGCGCTGTTCTATTGCGACTACTTCAAGCGCGACAGCAAGGGCGGCGGCGCCTGGATGAGCAACTTCGTCGACCAGTCCAGGCTGCTGGGCACCAAGCCGGTGGTCTACAACGTCGCCAACTTCACCAAGCCGGCGCCGGGCCAGCCGGCCCTGCTGTCGTTCGACGACGTCACCACCATGTTCCACGAGTTCGGCCATGCGCTGCATGGCATGTTCGCCGACTCGCAGTACCCCACATTGTCCGGCGCCAACACCGCGCGCGACTTCGTGGAGTTCCCTTCGCAGTTCAACGAGCACTGGGCCACCGATCCGAAGATCTTCGCCCACTACGCCAGGCACTATCAGACCGGCGAGGCGATGCCGCAGGCCCTGGTCGAGAAGATCAAGAAGGCCGGCACCTTCAACAAGGGCTATGACATGACCGAGCTGGTCGCCGCGGCGCTGCTCGACATGAACTGGCACAGCCTGGGCGCCGATGCGCCGAAGCAGGACGCCGACAAGTTCGAGGCCGATGCTCTGAAGAAGGACAAGCTCGACCTGAGCTACGTGCCGCCGCGCTATCGCTCCAGCTATTTCTCGCACATCTGGGGCGGTGGCTACGCCGCCGGCTACTACGCCTACCTGTGGACGCAGATGCTGGCCGACGACGGCTTCGAATGGTTCAAGGAACACGGCGGCCTGACCCGCGAGAACGGCGACCGCTTCCGCGCCATGATCCTGTCGCGCGGCAACACGGTGGAGCTGGGCAAGCTGTATCGCGACTGGCGCGGCAAGGATCCGAGCGTGGAGCCGATGCTGATCGATCGTGGGTTGAAGGCGGATTCGGCGGTGAAGAAGTAAACCGCCGCGAGACTGAGTCCATGCCTTGAGCCCCTCTCCCCTCGGGAGAGGGGTTGGGGTGAGGATGGGGCGGAGCGCAAGAGTGATGCGCACCGCTCGCCCGCACCCTCATCCGGCTGCCGCCACCTTCCTCGCTCCTCAAAGCCGGGCACATCCCTGTGCCCTCCCCGCGTGCTCCCGGAGGGAGAAGGGTTTCCATCTTGAAGGTCGAGGGGCCGCAACGTTTGCGCGTACCGCGACGCTGAGCCCCTCTCCCTTCGGGAGAGGGGTTGGGGTGAGGGTACGGGCGGAGCGTGGAAGTGATGCGCACCGCTCCGCCCGCACCCTCATCCGGCTGCCGCCACCTTCTCCCGGAGGGAGAAGGGTTCCACTTTGAAGATTGAGGAAAGAGTCTCAGCGTTTGTGCGTGCCACAACGTAGAACCCCTTTCCCTCCGGCGACCCGCAGGTAGTCCCCGTGGGAGAGAGGGGTTGGGGTGAGGGCCCGGGCGGAGCGCAAGAGTGATGCGCACCGCTCCGTCCGCCCCTTCATCCGGCTGCCGTCACCTTCTCCCGGAGGGAGAAGGACTTCACCTTGAAGGTTGGGGTATCAACTCACGCCGCCAGCGCGTCCGCGCGCACCGCGCCGGGACTCATGCCGCTGACCCGCTTGAACAGCCGGCGGAACGCGGCCTCGCTGTTGTAGCCCATGCGTTCGCCGATCGCGGCCACCGACAGTTGGCGCTCGCGCAGCAGGCGTTCGGCCACGCTGACGCGCCACTGCGTGACGTACTGCATCGGCGGCATGTGCATCAGCTGGGTGAAGCGCTCGGCGAAGGCGGAGCGCGACATGCACGCCAGCGCGGCCATCGCCGGCATGGTCCAGGCCTCGCCGGGCTTTTCGTGCACGGCGTGCAGCACCTTGCAGATGCGCGCATCGGTCAAGGCCGCGAACAGGCCCTGGCGTTCCGCGTTGCGGCTGGCGTAGTCGCATACGGCGAGCGCGAACAGCGTGTCGGCCAGCTTGTTGAGCAGCACCTGACGGCCGGCCTGCCGCGACTGCGACACCTGCACCATCATCGCAGCCAGCTGGCGGAACATCTCGCCGGCTTCGCCGGAACGCACGGCGAAGCAGGGCGGCAGGGCGTGGCTCAAGGGATGCCGCGCATGCGCGGGGAAGTGCAGTTCGCCGCAGATCAGGCTGGTCGCCTGGTCCTCGCCGCAGGCGGGCGCGAGCGCGCGCAGCCGGTGCGGGTCGCCGTGCGGCAGCACCACCAGGTCGCCCGCGGCCAGCTCCATCGACAGGCCGAGGGCCTTGCTCTCCATCCGGCAGGCGCCGCTGCCGACCAGGTGGAACAGGCCGCAGTGATAGCGCGGCTCTTCGAGGAACCAGGAGCCGCAGTACTGCAGTTCGGCGACGATATCGACGCGCAGATTCGACTGCAGCAGCAAGGCTTCCAGCGCGGGCGCGACCGCGCAGGGACGGCTCGGGACGGAGCTGGGCAGGGCGGACATGGGGCGTTCCTTTCACGAAGGTTCGCCCAAAGCTTCGGCGCAGCCCGGCTGGCGGTTACGTCTCGCCGGGTTGCAGGGCGCCGATCAGGCCGGCATCGACCCAGCCGCGCAGCAGGACGGCCAGGCGGGCGACCGCCTGGCCCGGCGGCGCGTGGCCGGCGGCGATCTCGCACAGGGTGGCGAACGGTTCGCCCCGTGCGGCCGCGGCCAGCAGGGCGGATTCCATGGGTTCCAGCGCGCGGTAGCGCACGGTCAGCCCCTGGCGCCACACGATCAGCTGCCGCGGCTGCGCGCGCCGGCGCAGGTGCGGGCGCGACGCAGCGCTGTCGGCGGCGCTGCGGAAAGCGTCCACATTGCTGTGCAAGGCCAGCCATTGCAGGTGCTGCGGCGGCGCTAGGCGCAGACCGGCCCAGGCGTCCGGCGCGATCGCGGCCAGCGCTTCCGCGTCGATGGCCGGCTCGTCGGCGGCGTCGAAGCAGGTGGAGATCGCCCAGTCCAATTCGGCCGCCTCGGCGAAGGCAGGCCGCTCGCGCCATGGCAAGGCGTAGCGCAGGAAGGCGGCCATGCCCGCGCCGTGCCAGCGCAGGTTGTAGTGCTCCGAGGGACAGGCCTCGGCGTAACGGTCCAGCAGCGACGGAAAGCGTCGTCCGGCCAGGCTGGCGAGAGCGGGGAATTCGCCGGCCAGCGCTTCGCGCAGGCGGGCGCGGTAGCCGTGGCGATAGATCGCGAGGCGGGTCTTCGCATCCGCGATTCCGTCGCCCACCAGTTCCGGCGGCGAGCTCGCGGCGGCAGCCATCACCGCTTGCTGCAGGCGCAGTTGCATCGACTGCAGGCTGCTCACGCCGCGGCCCTCAGCAGCGGTTCGGCGAGCCGGCGCGCATCGTCCAGTTCGGCCACCAGTTCGCGCAAGGGCGGCATGTGGTCGTCGCGTTCGATCATGGTGGAGACGGCGCCGAAGCGCCGGACTGCGGCTTCGTACAGCGCCCACACCGGCGAGGGCACCGGCGCGTCGTGCGTATCCACCAGCAACGCCTCGCCCTGCTCGTGCCCGGCGAGGTGGAACTGCTGCACACGCTGCACCGGCACGCCATCGAGATAGCGCAGCGGATCGAAGCCGTGATTGCGCGCGCTGACGTAGACGTTGTTGATGTCCAGCAGGAGCAGGCAATCCGCGCGCTCGGCGACGGCGGCGAGGAATTCCCACTCCTCCAGCTGCGCATCGGCGAAGCGCAGATAGCTGGAGACGTTCTCCAGCAGGATGCGCCGCCGCAGCCGGTCCTGCACCTGGCGCACGCGCGCGACCACATGGTCGAGCGCCTCTTCGGTATACGGCAGCGGCATCAGGTCGTGCAGGTTCACGCCCTGCACGCCGGTCCAGCACAGGTGGTCGGAGACCCAGGCCGGCTCGATGCGCCTGGCCAATGCATCCAGCCGCGCCAGATAGCCGTCATCCAGCGGATCGGTACCGCCGATCGACAGCGACACGCCGTGCATGACCAGCGGAAAGCGCGCGCGGAAGCGCTCCAGCCATACCAGCGGCAGGCCGCCGGGGACCATGTAGTTCTCAGAGACGATTTCCAGCCAGTCCACGCCGTGCGGGTGGTCGAGCAGTTCCTGGTAGTGCTCCACGCGCAGGCCGAGGCCGTAGCCGAGGTAGGGCGGGCGGTCGTTATCGATATGGCTCATCGCGCATTTCCTCAGAACCCATGCCCGGCGTAGGTTGGGGTGAGCCGCAGGCGAACCCCAACATTCGCCACCTTCATAGGTATCGCAACGTTGGGGTTCGCCTGCGGCTCACCCCAACCTACGCCGGTATGGGGTCAAAGATCAGGCCTTGTTCTCAGCCTGCGCCTTCTCGCAATCCGCCTGGCTCTTCTGCATGGTGAAGCCCTGGCCCTTGCACGCGTTCTGGCCCTTGCAGGCATTGCTCGCCTGCTTGCAGGCGCCATGGCCCTTGCAGGCCGACGAGTTCACGCACTTGACCGAAGCGGTCGCGCCCTGGGCCTTGTCGCCCTTGGCGTTGTCGCCGGCCATCGCGGCCGACGCCGCGGTCATGGCGAACAGGCCCGCGACCATTGCCGCCATCGCGCCGCTCTGGAAAGTCTTCTTCATGGCTATGCCCTCGAAAGTTTGGATGCCGCACCCGCGGCGGAGGCGTCCAGTCCGTGCGCCGGTGGCGCGGCTCGGTCTCGACGCCGGGCATTCTGCGCGGGGCGGGAGAGGGCGACTGTGACTTGGTGTCCGTGGTTCATGCCCGATCGTCCGCTCGCGCGGCCCCTGACCGATGCCGGACCGCGGGCAAGAAAGCGCGGACGCCGGAGCATGGCGGGGAGCGCAGGCGCGATCGAAGATGCCGCCCACTTTCCTCGACGGGATCATCACGATGCGCGCCTTCATCGCTACCCAGGCCACGCGCCTGCTCGACCTGCTGCATGCCGGCCGCTGGCTCGGTCCCCTGGTCATGCGCCTGGGCTTCGGTTACTTCTGGCTGGAGACGGGCATCGCCAAAGTGCAGCACGTCGAGGGTTTCGCCGAACGCTTCGCCGCATGGAATATTCCGTTCCCGCTGTTGAGCGCGACGGTGTCGGCCTGGACCGACCTGGTCGGCGGCGCCCTGCTGATGCTCGGGCTGTTCACGCGGCTGATCAGCGTGCCGATGCTGATCAACATGGTGGTCGCGCTGGCGCTGGTGGTGTCGCGCGACATCTCGGGCCTGGACGAATACGTCGAGAGCTCCGAGCTCACTTACATCCTGATCCTGTTCTGGCTGCTGCTGGCCGGACCCGGCAAGCTCAGCCTGGACACACTGCTGGCGCGCTGGCTGGGCATCCGCACGCACGACTGAAACGAGCGAGGCGCGGCAGATGCCGCGCCTCGTCATTTGAACCATCAGTAGGCGAACTCGCGGAACACCGGATCCACGCTGCCGTTCCATGCGCCGTTGAACAGTTCGAGCTTGCGCTCGGCGGGCGTCTGGTTGGCTTCGACGATTTCCAGCAGCGGTTCCAGGAAGATGCTCTCGTCCGCGCCGTTGCCGTTGAGCCGGGCGCGGCGCTTGAGGCCATGCGCGGCGATCTTCAGCGTCTCGGCCGCCAGCTCGCGCACCGCATGGCCGCGGAACGGCAGCTTCAGGGCATGCTTGGGCACGCCGTCGCGCAGCGCGTGGCGTTCCTCGCGGCTGAAATCCTTGACCAGGTCCCAGGCCGCGCCCAGCGCATCGTCGTCGTACAGCAGGCCGACCCACAGCGCCGGCAGCGCGCACAACCGGTTCCACGGGCCGCCGTCGGCGCCGCGCATTTCCAGGTACTGCTTCAGGCGCACTTCCGGGAAGGCGGTGGTGAGGTGGTCGGCCCAGTCCTTCATGGTGGCGCGCACGCCGGGCAGGTCGGGCAGCTCGCCGCGCAGGAAGCGCTTGAAGTCCCGGCCGGCCAGGTCGATGTAGCGGCCGTCCTGGTAGCTGAAGTACATCGGCACGTCGAGGATGTAATCGACATAGCGCTCGTAGCCGAAGCCGTCCTGGAACACGAAGTCCAGCATGCCGGTGCGATGCGGGTCGGTATCCGTCCACACCTGCGAGCGGAACGACTGGTAGCCGTTCGGACGGCCGTCGGTGAACGGCGAATCGGCGAACAGCGCGGTGGCGATCGGCTGCAGCGCGAGGCTGGTGCGGAACTTGCGCACCATGTCCGCCTCGGTTTCGAAGTCGAGGTTGACCTGCACGGTGCAGGTGCGCGTCATCATGTCCAGGCCGAGCGAGCCGACCTTGGGCATGTACTCGCGCATGATCTTGTAGCGGCCCTTGGGCATCCATGGCATCTCGTCGCGGCGCCACTTCGGCTGGAAGCCCATGCCGAGGAAGCCGATGCCGAGGTCGTCGGCGATCGAGCGCACTTCCTTCAGGTGCGAGTTCACCTCGCGGCAGGTCTCGTGGATGTTTTCCAGCGGCGCGCCGGACAGTTCCAGCTGGCCGGCCGGTTCCAGGGTGACCGAGGCCTTGTCGCGCGACAGCGCCACGGGGATGTCGCCTTCGCGGGCGATGTCCCAGCCGTAGCGTTCGGCCAGGCGCTCGAGCAGGACGCGGATGCCGCGCTCGCCTTCGAAGGTGGGCGGGCGCAGGTCATCCGTGAGGAAGCCGAATTTCTCGTGCTCGGTGCCGATGCGCCAGGCTTCGCGCGGCTTCTCGCCGGCGGCGAGGTAGTCGACCAACTGCTGGCGGTCGCCTATGGGCGTGCTCTTGACGGCACTGGGTATGGACACGGTCGGCTCCTTCGCGGGAATCGCAGGACTGTGGGGGCGCTAGGGGTATTTTCAAAGTGCCGTGTGACGAAAGCCCCTCTCCCTCCGGGAGAGGGGTTGGGGTGAGGGTACGGGCGGAGCGAGGCGCCCCACTTCGTCCGTACCCTCATCCGCCTGCCGGCACCTTCCTCGCTCCTCAAGGCCGGGCACATCCCTGTGCCCTCCCCGCGTGCTCCCGAAGGGAGAAGGATTGCACGTTGAAGACTGAGCTTAACTGCCCGGGGTCGGCCGGCCGGCATCCGCGGCGCGAGCCGGAAAGTCGATGCGCATCCTCGCGCCGCGCCCGCAGCGGCCGTCCAGGATGCTGAAGCTGGCGCCGTGCGCGCGGGCGGATTCTTCCACGATGGCCAGGCCCAGGCCGCAGCTGTCGCCGTCGCTGTTGGCGCCGCGGTAGAAGCGTTCCTTCACCTTCTCGCGCTCGGCCGGCGCGATGCCGCTGCCGGTGTCGTCCACTTCGAGGAAGGGCCGGCCGCCCTCCACGCCGCAGCGCAGCGTGATGTGGCCGCCGGCGGGCGTATGGCGGATGGCGTTGTCGACCAGGTTCAGCAGCAGCTCGTGCAGCACCCAGAACACGCCGGCGACCCGCGCCGGCTGGCAGTCGGCACCCAGGTCGATGTCGTGCGCCAGCGCCCGGTCCAGCGAGGCGCTGACCACCTGGGTGATCAGCTTGGGCAGGTCCACCGGCAGGAAGCGGCTGGAGCCGTGCGCCGACGGCTCGGCGCGGGCCAGCGCCAGCAGCTGGTTGGCGGTGTGCGCCAGGCGGTCGATGCCGCCGTGCAGCAGCGCGATGCGCTCGTGTAGCGGCGTGCCGGCGGTATCGCGCGCCAGCACTTCCAGCTGCGCCTTCACCCCGGTCAGCGGCGTGCGCAGCTGGTGCGCGGCGTTGGCGAGGAAATGCTGCTGCGACAGCGCGGAATCGCGTACCGTGGCCAGCAGCGCATTGAGCGATTCCACCAGCGGCAGCACTTCGCCGGGCACGTTGTCGGTCGGCAGCGGGGTGAGGTTGTGCGAGGGGCGGTCGGCGATCTGGTCGCGCAGGCGCTGCAGCGGGCGCAGCGCCACGCTGATGCCGAGCAGGGCGATGCCGAACACCAGCAGCATCTGGATGCTGTCGTTGACGCCGAAGGACAGGTCCATGCGCTGTACCGCCTGGTCCCGGCGGTGCGGCGTTTCGCCGACGGTGATCACCAGCGGCTCGCCGCCTTCCACCACGCGGTAGCTCAGCAGGCGTAGCCGCAGGCCCTGGTAGGTGGCATCGGCATAGGCGAATTCGTCGTTCTGCTCCGCCGGCACGATCGGCAGGTCTTCCGAGCCGGCATAGGTGCTGCCCTGCTCGTTGCTGACACGGTAGAAGAAGCGCTCCTGCGGCAGCGCGCGCAGCGGCGGCGGCGGATGGTCCGGCAGCATGATGTCGAACTGCCCGCCGGGCTGGCGGTGGATCTGCGCGGCGATTGCCAGCACCGCGCGCGACAGCGAGCGATCGAACGAGGCGTAGATCGGCGTGACGATGGAGTGATGGTCGACCACCACGCCGATCACCAGCATCACCGCCAGCGGAGCCAGCAGATAGCCCAGCAGGCGGCGTCGGACGCTGGGGCGCCGCGGCAGGATGTCAGCCGTCCTCGAGCCGGTAGCCGAGGCCGCGGATGCCGCGGATCGAGGCCGAATCGCCCAGTTTGCTGCGCAGGCGCGACACGTGCACCTCGATGGCGTTGCCGGAGATGTCCTCGCTCCAGCCGGCGATGGCCTGGGTCAGGCGCTCCTTGCTCACCACCTTGCCGCTGTGATGGGCCAGGCATTCGAGGATGGACCATTCGCGCCGGGTCAGTTCCAGCGCCTCGCCGGTGGCGTTGATCGCGCGGCGGCCGGCCAGGTCGATGCGCAGGCGGCCCACGGTGAGCTCATTGGCGCTGGCGGCGCTGGCGCGGCGGATCAGGGCGCGGCAGCGCGCGGCCAGTTCCGGCAGGGCGAACGGCTTCACCAGATAGTCGTCGGCGCCCAGATCCAGCGTGCTGACGCGGTCGTCCAGGCCGTCGCGCGCGGTGACGATCAGCAGCGGCAGGCCCTGGCCGGAGCGACGCAGGCGGCGCACCAGGCTCAGGCCGTCCTCGCCGGGCAGGCCCAGGTCGATGATGGCCAGGTCGTAATGGGCGCTGTCCATCATCCCGGAGACCGGCTCGGCCGTGCCGACATGGTCGACCACGTACCCCTCGCCGGTGAGGCCGCGGACAATGCCATCGGCCACCAGCGGATCGTCTTCGACTAGCAGTATGCGCATACAGGCCACGGTGAAAGGAATGCCGGGCATGCTAGCAAACCCGTGCCGCGGCGAGACAGCGGGTCGGGCTAAGAAAAAACTAAGGCAGGCGCGCCGGCTCGCGGCCGATCCGAGGCGAGCCGTGCCTTATCACGTTTTTTCATCGGCAAAAGCGATTTCCACTCATAAAGCGACAAAAAGAATTTGAATCGGAGATTTATTCAGTGGGATTACGGTAATTCCGATTAATACGGGATGGGGTCCGAATATCTGGCCCATGGCGCGCCATGCCTTGCGGTGCGACGCAGAATGATCGCCACGGAGATGAATTCCCGTTGGGGAAGCTCCGTGTCAGGCCATTTCCAAGCGAAGGCCTGATCGGCTCATCAATAAAGGCGAGGGTTTGCCATGTCGTATATTTCGATCGGAAAAAATGATTCCCGCTACGAGACCCTGAAAAAAGGTTTCAATCAACGCTGGCCGTCGGACGGTGCCGACGCCAGCGCCATCTACGTATGCCGTAGCGTCGACGATGCCCAGCAGGCGCTGCAGCATGCCGTGGCGGCGGGACTGCGGCCGACCATCCGCAGCGGCGGGCATTGCTACGAAGGGTTCGTCTCGAACAATCCCGGTGGCGTGATCATCGATGTCGGCTTCCTGACCGAGCTGAGCGTCGATGAGAACACCTACCGCATCGGCGCGGGCAGCCAGAACTGGGATGGCTACGTCAACCTGTTCAAGCTGACCGGCAGCGCGCCGCCGGCAGGCTCGTGCTATTCGGTGGGTACCGGCGGCCATGTCGTCGCCGGTGGCTATGGCCTGCTGTCGCGCCTGCACGGATTGACCGTGGACTGGCTGCAGGCCGTCGAGCTGCTCACGGTAGGCACCGGCGGGCAGGTCGAGCGCCGGCTGGTCAACGCGAGCAACGATGCGGACCTGTTCAAGCTGTGCCGCGGCGGCGGCGGTGGCAACGTCGGCATCATCACGAGCTACCACTTCGATCCGCTGCCCAGGGCGCCGGCGCAGGTCGCGCTCCTGGTCAAGCAATATCCCTGGGCGCAGTTCGCCAGCGACAAGGAAAGATTCAGGACCTTCCTGAAGGCCTACGGCGATTTCATGAAGAAGGCCGATACCGATCCGGAGACGTACGGCCTGTTCACGCTGTTCAAGCTGACCCACATCAGCGCGGGCAATATCGGGCTGGTCATCCAGTACACCGATCGCAACGGCGGGCTGGACAACATCCAGCCGCTGCTCGACCTGGTCAGCGCCATGGACTCGGTGGGCAAGGGCACCACGCTTTCCACCTACCTCCCCGGCACCGGTTCGACTCCCTTTGCGCAGCAGCACCAGTCGCGACGAGTGGCGGGTGGCGACCTGCCCGTCGGCACCTTGATCTACGACTGGCTCTATTCCACGCAGACGGTGAACGGCTCGGGGAACAACCAGCGAGGGAAGTACAAGTCCTCGTACATGAAGGACAACTTCACCGATCACGAGATCGATGTCCTGTTCCACTATCTGACGGAAGTCCATGCCACGGACAGCGACTTCGCGCAGTCGCTGGTGCAGGTCGATTCCTACGGCGGTGCGATCAATCACGTCTTCGAGGGCAACAACGGCTTCGATCCGGCGTCCAACGCCACCGCGGCCGTCCAGCGAAAGTCGGTGATGAAGCTGCAGTACCAGACCTACTGGACGGACCGCGCCCAGGACCAGAAGCATGTGAAATGGCTGCAGGACTTCTACTACGAAGTTCATCAGGCCGACGGCTACAACGGCACGCCGTATCCGGATTCCGTGGCCAAGCCCAATTCCCGCTACGAGGGCTGCTATATCGGCTATCCGGATATCGACATGCTGACCGGTCGTCAGCCCGGCGCGGCCGACTATCACTGGGGCGAGCTCTATTACGGCTCCTTGTACGACGAGCTCGTGGCGATCAAGCACAAATACGATCCGAACAAGATCTTCCAGTTCGCGATGTCGCTGGGAGCGCAGCCGCCGCGCCTGGGGCCGCGCATCGGCGGGAGCTGAGGCGCGCCTGGCCGCATCGGCGTCGGCACTCCATCGGGCAGGGAGGTTACGGTGCCCGATGGATCCAGGGCTATGGGTCGACCCGGGGATCATCCGATCCCCGGGTCGCTCAGCGATGGCGTGGCCGGCGCGGTTCATCAGCCGAGGACGGCCGCCAGGCCCAGCGTCAGCAGCAGCGCTACCACCGAGATGATCGTCTCCAGCACGGTCCAGGTCTTGAGCGTCTGCGTCACCGTCATGTTGAAGTACTGCTTCACGATCCAGAAACCGCCGTCGTTGACGTGGGACAGGATCAGCGAGCCGGCGCCGGTCGCCAGAACCATCAGTTCCGGGTGCACGGCCTTGCTCGCCGCGGCGGCGATCGGCGCCACGATGCCGCAGGCCGTGCCCATGGCGACGGTGGCGGAACCGGTGGCGATGCGCAGCAGGGCCGCGATCAGCCAGCCCAGCAGCAACGGCGAGATCTGCGAGGACTGCGTCGCCCCGATGATGGCGTGGGAGACGCCGGAATCGAGCAGGATGCGGCCGAAGCCGCCGCCGGCGCCGACCACCAGGATCACCGTGGCCGTCGGCGCCAGGCAGTCGTTGGTGAAGCCGAGGATGGTCTCGCGGCTGAAGCCGCGCCGCTTGCCGAAGGTGTAGAAGCTCAGCAACACCGCAACCAGCAGGGCCACGACCGGGTTGCCGAGGAAGCCGAGCACGGCGTTGGCGCGCGAGCCCGGGGTGGACAGCAGATCGGCCCAGGTGCCGACCAGCATCAGCAGCACCGGCAGCAGCAGGGTGGCGAGGGCGATGCCGAAGCTGGGCAGCTGGCGTTCCTGGTCGATCTCGACGAATTCCTTTTCCAGCGGGTTCTCCGCTTCGACCGTGACGTAGCGTGTGACCCAGCGGGCGAACAGCGGGCCGGCGATGATCGCCGTGGGCAGGCCGATCAGCACCGCGTAGAGAATGGTCTTGCCGATATCCGCCTGATACGCGGTCACCGCCAGCAAGGCCGCCGGATGCGGCGGGACCAGTCCATGCACGACCGAGAGTCCGGCCGACATGGACAGGCCGATCAGCAGCAGCGGCATGCCCGCGCGTTTGGCGATATGGAAGGCCACCGGCACCAGCAGCACGAAACCGACGTCGAAGAACACCGGCAGGCCGACGATGAAGGCCACCGTCATCATGGCCCAGTGTGCGCGGCGTTCGCCGAAGGCGGCGATGAGCGTATGTGCGATGCGTTCGGTGCCGCCCGATTCGGCCATCATCTTGCCGAGCATGGTGCCCAGCGCGATCAGCAGCGCGATATGGCCGAGCGTGCCGCCGGCGCCGGTCTCGAACGCCTTGACGATGCCCTTCATCGGCATGCCGACCGCGACGCCCAGGCCGAGCGAGACCATCAGCAGGGCGACGAAGGGATTGAGCTTGAGCGCAGCGATCAGATAGATCAGAACGACCACGGCCAGTGCGGCCGCCAGCAGCAGGGCGTCGCCTTGCAACAGAAAGTTGGTTTGTATCGGATTCATTGCCTCACCGGTATGCGATGGATGCGGGATGCCGGCGGAACATGCCTGACAAACCACTCGTATTGGTTGGCAACGTGTCCTATCGGCTATGTTTTCAGTGGATTCCTAATGCCGGGAAAAATGGATGTGCGAAAGCGCATGACGATGAGTGCCTCATGTCATGCGCGAGCGCTTCGATAGGTTCGGTTCGAACCCTCAGTCGAGGGCCATCGCCTAGGGTTTCTTATAGGCCACGCAGTCGACCTCGACCTTGCAGTCGACCACCATGCTGGACACCACGCAGGCGCGGGCCGGCGGATGCGCGCCGAAGTACTGCCTGAACACGCGGTTGAACGAGGGGAAGTCGCGCGGATCGTCCAGCCATACGCCGCAGCGCACGACGTGCTCCGCGCCGTAGCCGGCTTCGCCCAGGATCGCCAGCAGGTTGCGGATGGCCTGGTGCGACTGCTCGACGATGCCGCCGTGGATGACCTCGCCGTCCACCATCGGTGTCTGCCCCGATACGAACAGCCAGCCGTCGGCGCCGGCGGCGCGGGCAAAGGGAAGATGCTGGCCGCCGGTGCCGGAGCCGCCTTCGACGCCGAATCGAACGATGGAATCAGTCATGGGAATCCTCTTGGATGGAAGTGGAGGTCAGGCCGCCGCCGTACGCGGCGGCGTCGATGCATGGCGCGGCAGGTAGCGCCCCGCGCGGTGCGGCTGGGCACGGCCCTGGTGGTAGGACAGCACGCCGTTCACCCATACGGCCGAGATGCCGGCGGCGTGTTGCCGTGGATCGGCAAAGGTAGCCGTGTCGCGCACGGTGGCGGGATCGAACAGCACCAGGTCGGCCCAGTAGCCCTCGCGCACCAGGCCGCGTTCGGCCAGTCCGAAACGCTCCGCCGATTGTCCGGTCATCTTGCGCACGGCCGTAGCCAGGCTGAACAGGCCGCGTTCGCGGCTGTAATAGCCGAGCACGCGCGGGAACGCGCCCCAGAGCCGCGGGTGCGGATGCGCATCGTGCGGCAGCCCGTCGGAGCCGATGCTGGTGGCCGGATGGGCGAGAATGCGCGCTACGTCCGCGTCGGACATGTTGTGGTAGACGGCATTGGCCGGCTGCAGGCGCCGTGCGGCATCGAGCAGGCTCAGGTCCCATTCCCTGGCGATCTCCTTGAGCGTGCGCCCGGCCATCTCCGGATGCGGCACCGAGGCGGTGATGTCGATATCGAATTCATGGGTGACCTGCCCGAGATCGAGCGTGGAAGAACTGGCGATATACGGATAGGCGTCGCAGCCGATGGCCTGGCACTGCTGCGCCGCTTCCAGCGCATGCAGCACTTCGCCGGCCCGTCCCCAGTTGCCCGCGCCCGCACATTTCAGGTGCGAGATCACCACCGGCACGCGCGCGTGCCGGCCGATCCGGCAGGCTTCGTCCATGGCGCCGAGGATGCCCTCGAATTCCGTGCGCAGGTGCGTGGTGTACAACGCGCCGGCCGCCGCCAGCGGCTCGGCCAGTTCCATCACTTCCTCGGTGGTGGCGGCGATGGCGTTGCCATAGGCCAGCCCGGTCGACAGGCCCAGGGCGCCATGCTCGAGCGCCTCGCGCAGTTGCCTGCGCATCGCATCGATCTCCGCGGCGGTGGCCGCGCGGTCGAGCCGGTCCATATGGTTCTGGCGCAGCGCCGTATGGCCGACCAGGGCCGCGACGTTTACGGCCGGCTGCGCGCTTGCGATGGCGTCGACATAGGCGGCGAAGCTGGGATAGGCGAAGGCGTCGGCAGGGCCGAGCAGGGTCATCGGATCCGGCGGCGCGCCGCTGAGGCTGACCGGCGCCGCGCTGATGCCGCAGTTGCCGACGATCACCGTGGTCACGCCTTGCGAGAGCTTGGGCAGCATCTCGGGTGCGCGAATCACATGGAGATCGTCGTGCGTGTGCACATCGATGAAGCCGGGTGCGAGCGCCTGGCCGGCGCCGTCGAATTCTTCCGCGCCGCGCCAGCGGTTGTCGCCGGCGCGGCTGATGCCGGCGATGCGGCCGTCGTGGACGGCGACATCGCAGCAGGTGTCATCGGTTTCCGCACCGGTTCCGTCGATGACACGGACGCGGCGAACGACAGTGGAGAAGGCTTGCATGGCGATCCTCTGAAGGCAGGAGGCTGGGCGGGCGATCGACGCCTGGCGGCGTTGAACGGTGTTCGGCGGACCGTGCGGATGCATCCTGCGGAGCGACACGCATGCGATGCCATGCGCACTGCGAATGGCACCCGTCCCGTGCGGCGAATGGCAGTGCCGCGGCATGCCGATGCATGCGAGCGATGACAGTGATGGGGTCGCGCATTGGAATGATCTGACGGCTAATTCTGAAAAGTCGATTCGCCTTGCGCAGAAGGCGCTCGCATGCGTTCAAGATCGATGAGCGATCGCCTATGATCAATTTTTTCCGTGGCATCACCCTGCATTTAGGACGGTTTCCCATGTCTGATAACGCGTCGCGGAGTGAGCAGCTGGCTCCGTTCGTCCATCCGCTCGACAAGGGCATCGGCGCACTCGATGCGCCCTGCGCACCGGAAGCCATCGCTTCGCATGGATGGAATCTGCTTAAGGAAGATCTCAGCCTGCCGGTGGCCGTGCTGTCGCAGTCGCGGCTCGAGCACAACCTGGCGTGGATGCAGCGCTTCGCCAGCGAGTACGGTGCCAGGCTCGCGCCGCACGGCAAGACCACCATGGCGCCGCGCCTGTTCGCGCGGCAGCTGGAAGCGGGCGCGTGGGGCATCACGCTGGCGACGGCGCAGCAGGCGCGCGCAGCCTATGTGCATGGCGTGCGGCGCATCCTGCTCGCCAACCAGCTGGTCGGCCGGCGCAACATGGCCATCGTGGCGGAGCTGCTGGCCGATCCTTCGTTCGAGTTCTTCTGCCTGGTCGATGCCGCGGAACAGGTGCGCCAGCTGGCGGCATTCTTTGGCGCCGCGGGCCGCCGCATCCAGGTGCTGATCGAGCTGGGCGTGCCGGGCGGGCGCACCGGCGTGCGCGACGAGGCGCAATGGCAGGCCGTGCTCGATGCGCTGGCGCAGAGCGGCGGCGCGGTCTCGCTGGCCGGCGTGGAAGTCTACGAAGGCGTGCTGAAGGACGAGACGGCCATCCGTGCCTTCCTGCAGCGCGGTGTCGAGGCGGTGCAGGTGCTGGCACGCGATGGCCGCCTGCAGCGCACGCCGGCCGTGCTGAGCGGCGCCGGCTCGGCCTGGTACGACGTGGTGGCGGAGGAATTCGCCAAGGCGCAGATCGGCGCGCCGCTGGACGTGGTGCTGCGGCCGGGTTGCTATCTCACCCACGACGTCGGCGCCTATCGCATCGCGCAGGCGCGCATCGACGCCAGCAATCCGCAGGCGCGGCGCATGCGCTCGAGCCTGCTGCCGGCCCTGCAGGTATGGGCCTATGTGCAATCCGTGCCGGAGCCGGAGTGCGCCATCGTGGCGATGGGCAAGCGGGACGCGGCTTTCGATGCAGGCTTTCCGTCGCCGGCCGCGCACTTCCGTCCCGGCGGGTCCGCGCCGTCGCCCGTGCCGCCGCACTGGGAGGTGACCGGCATGATGGACCAGCATGCCTATCTGAAGATCGCCGCCGGCGACGACCTGCGCGTCGGCGACATGCTCGCCTTCGACATCTCGCATCCCTGCCTGACCTTCGACAAGTGGCGGCAGCTTCCGGTGATCGACGACGCTTACGACGTCGTCGACGTCGTGCAGACCTATTTCTGAGACGGCGGGATATGCGGATGGCGGAAATTCTCTCGTTCGGCGAGCCGCTCGCCGAGTTCAACCAGACCCAGGCCGGCAGCGCGGCATGGCGCCTCGGCTACGGTGGCGACACGTCCAACTTCTGCATCGCGGCGGCGCGGCAGGGCGCGAGCGTGGATTACATCAGCGCGACGGGCGACGACCGTTTCGGCCAGGGCCTGCGCGATCTATGGCAGGCGGAAGGTGTCGGGCACAGCCACGTACGCACGGATCCGCAGGCGCCGACCGGCGTCTACTTCGTGTCGCACGACGCCTCCGGACATCATTTCGACTACCTGCGCGCCGGTTCCGCCGCCAGCCGCTACGTCCCGGCGTATCTGCCGGGGCAGGCGATCGCCTCCGCGCGTGCGCTGCATCTGTCCGGCATCAGCCTGGCGATCAGCCAGGACGCCTGCGATGCCGGGCTGGAGGCCATGGCGCAGGCGCGCGCGGCAGGCGTGATGGTGTCGTTCGACACCAATCTGCGCCTGCGGTTGTGGCCGCTGGCGCGCGCCCGCGCGGTGATGCGCGAAGCCTTGCGCCTGTGCGATCTGTGCCTGCCGAGCTGGGACGACATCACCGCCGTGCTGGATTGCCACGAGCCCGATGCCATCCTCGACACCTTGCTGGACTGCGGCATCGAGCTGGTCGCGTTGAAGATGGGCGCGCGCGGCTGCTACGTGGCCACGCCTGAGAGCCGCATCCTGGTGCCGCCCCACGCCGTGGATGCCGTCGACGCCACCGGCGCGGGGGACTGCTTCGGCGGCGCCTTCGTCGCCCGGCTGGTGGCCGGCGACGATGCGGTCGCTGCGGCGCGCTATGCGAATGTGGCTGCGGCGCTGTCGACGACCGGCTATGGCGCCATCGCTTCCATCCCGCGCGCCGAGGCCGTGTACGGCGCGCTGGGCACGTATGCATGCGCGTCATGAGCGAAGGAAGGCACCGATAGACATTCGATGTCCCCGGCTGGCGGTGATCGCCAGCCGGGGACACGCTTGCGCGCTGCTCAATAGACCATGTTGAGAGCGGCCCGCGGACTGACGAACGAGCGCGTGTTGTGGCCGGCCACGCTGATCTGCGCACCCACGATGAGGTTGTACTGGCGGTTGAAGTTGTACTCGACGCCCGGCGTCACGCTGTAGACGGTGCTGTAGTGGTCTGTGCGCTGCATGTTCCATCCCTTGCCGTCTTTCCTGTACACGTTGCCGTCCAGCCACGCCCGTCCCTGGCGATTGGCGCTGACGTCCAGGGCCAGTGCCCAGCGGTAGTCCAGGCTGTATTCGGCGCCCAGGCTGAGATTGAGCTGGGCGCCGGGGTGATAGCGGCCGCGAAAGCCGCGCGGCGTGCTGTACACGCTTACGTCGCGCAGACTCACGGCGGGCGGCCGCGGACTCCAGGAAAGCTGGCCGCGCACGCGCAGCGGCCGCTCGCTGGGCATCCAGAAGGTCTTCTGCGCGAGCAGCGACAGGGTGGTCCGCCGCGCGCCGCTGCCCATGCCTTCGAAGGCGTGGTCGCGCAGCGAGTCGTAGGCCGCGGTGATCAGGTTGTGCTGCGCGAACATCGAGATGGCGGTTCGGGTGCCGTCCTGGTTCGGCGCCCGCAGCAGGTATTGCAGGCGCACCGAGGCGTCGGTGGCGCGCATCGCGGTGGTGTGCCTGCCGTTCGCGGAGGTGTGCGCCGCACCCAGGTTCAACTTGCCGGTCAGGCGCGGGGTGATGCCGTAGGCGATCGGCAGCAGTACCTGCCATTGCGAGTAGGAATTCTGGAGTTTTCGTGTCCGCCCCGAGCGGTCGTACCGCTCATTCGCATACAGGTAGATCAGGTTGGGCGTGAGAATGAGCGCGCCCTTGGGCACGGTATTGGGATTGGACGTGGCGAGCGTGCCGGTGAAGTTGACCTCGGGACGGGGGCGGTTCTCCGCAAAGGCGGCCGGCGAGAACGCCAGCAGGAGCAGAGGCAGGTAGCGTGCAAGTCCCGGTTGCTTCGTCTTCGTGTGCAGCATGAGCGAATGCCTCTCGCGGTAGGGAGAAGCTTCAATACACTCAGCCAGAAATGCGATGAAATGCGGCGCACTCCCAATTTTCGGTTGGCATTTCTCGCGGGTGTCTTCGAGGCGCGTGGAAGTACGCAAATAGCCAGGGGAAAGTTGCGAAGACTAAGGAGAAATCCCAATTTTCGGTTGGCATCCGTCGCAGGGGTTCTGGTTGCTGTCTCCGCATGCACTCGATCGCTCCGGCGATGCCGGCGCAGAAAAAAACAAGGCCGGCATGAAGCCGGCCTTGATAACTGCAGCGTCGAGACGCCTCAGCGTTTCATCGAATTGAAGAACTCGTCGTTGGTCTTGGTGTTCTTCATCTTGTCCAGCATGAACTCCATCGCCGCCAGCTCGTCCATCGGATGCAGCAGCTTGCGCAGGATCCAGATCTTGGAAAGCATGTCCGGATCGATCAGCAGGTCCTCGCGGCGCGTGCCGGAGCGGTTGATGTCGATGGCCGGATACACGCGCTTCTCGGAGATGCGGCGGTTCAGGTGCACTTCCATGTTGCCGGTGCCCTTGAACTCCTCGTAGATCACCTCGTCCATCTTGCTGCCGGTGTCGGTCAGCGCGGTGGCGATGATGGTCAGCGAGCCGCCTTCCTCCACATTGCGCGCGGCGCCGAAGAAGCGCTTCGGGCGCTGCAGGGCGTTGGCGTCGACACCGCCGGTGAGCACCTTGCCGGAGCTGGGCACCACGGTGTTGTAGGCACGGGCCAGGCGGGTGATCGAGTCGAGCAGGATCACCACGTCCTTCTTGTGCTCGACCAGGCGCTTGGCGCGCTCGATCACCATCTCGGCGACCTGCACGTGGCGCACGGCGGGCTCGTCGAAGGTGGAGCTGATCACCTCGGCGCGGACGGTGCGCGCGATCTCGGTCACTTCCTCCGGGCGCTCATCGATCAGCAGCATGATCAGATGCACGTCCGGATGGTTGTACTGGATGGCCTGGGCCACGTTCTGCAGCATCATCGTCTTGCCCGACTTGGGCTGGGAGACGATCAGGCCACGCTGGCCGCGGCCGACCGGGGCGACCAGGTCCAGGATGCGGCCGGTGATGTCCTCGGTCGAACCGTTGCCGCGCTCCAGGTGGAACGCCTTGCGCGGGAACAGCGGCGTGAGGTTCTCGAACAGCATCTTGTTCTTCGACGCTTCCGGCGGATCGCCGTTGATGTCGTCGACCTTCAGCAGCGCGAAGTAACGCTCGCCTTCCTTCGGATGGCGCACGCGTCCGGTGATGTAGTCGCCGGTGCGCAGGTTGAAGCGGCGGATCTGGCTGGGCGAGACGTAGATGTCGTCGGGGCCGGCCAGGTAGGACTCGTCGGCAGAGCGCAGGAAGCCGAAGCCGTCCTGCAGGATCTCCAGCACGCCCTCGGCCCAGATGCCGCCGCCGGAGCGGGCGTGGGCCTTGAGGATGTTGAACACCACGTCCTGCTTGCGGGCGCGGGCGACGCCTTCCTGGATGCCCAGCGACTCGGCGAATTCCAGCAGCTGGATCGCGTTCTTGCGCTTGAGCTCGGTCAGGTTGATCAGGCGGTCGTTGCTGCCGGCGTCGGCGTAGTCGTCGTCCACCGGCAGGCCGTTGTTGTTGCGCGGATGCTGCTGGCCGCCGCCCTGGCCGCCCGGGCCGCGCTGCTGCTGCTGCGGGTTGTTGTTGCGCTCGTGGCGGCGCCGGCGGCCGCGGTCATTGCGGTCGTTGCGGCGGTCGTTGTTCGGGTTCTGGCCGCCGCCTTGCTGCTGCGGCTGGCCACCCTCGCGCGCCTGTGGCGGCGCGCCCTCGCGGGACGCGGCGTCGCCGTGGGCGGCGGGAGCGGGATCGACCGGAAGGCTGGCCTGCACGGGCGCCGGCGGGGGCGCCTCGCTCGCGGGCTTTTCCACGCGGGGAGCGCTTTCGGCGGCGGCCGTCGCGGAGGCGGCGGATTTTCGCGGAGCGCGGGTGCGGGGCGTTTCGGACACAGTTTTGGGTTCGGCGCTCTTGGCGTCGTTCTGGTCTTGGCTTTCGATATCAGACACGGGCAAACCTCACGGGGCGCCGTTGATCACAGGAGGGAAGGGTGCGCGCGGGGCGCGGAGGGCGCGGGGGACGGGAGTCCCGACAGGCGAGGGGAAATCTAACACCCGCCGCGCGACGCCGTAAAGCGGGCGGCGGGTGGAGCTTGCTTCAGATCGACTTGTCGATCAGCTGCTTCAGCTGGCCCTTGCTGACTGCGCCGATCTGGGTGGCCTCGACCTTGCCGCCCTTGAATACCATCAGGGTGGGGATGCCGCGCACGCCGTAGTCGCGGGGCGTCTTCTGGTTGTGGTCGATGTTGATCTTCACGATGCGCAGCTTGCCTTGGTATTCCTCGGCCAGCTCGTTCAGGGCCGGGGCGATCGCCTTGCAGGGGCCGCACCACTCTGCCCAGAAGTCCAGCAGGACGGGGGTATCCGACTCCAGCACTTCCTTCTGGAAGGCGTCGTCGCTCACATGGGTAATCAGGTCGCTCACCGGGGTCTCCGATTGACAGGCGGGGGATGGTTTGACGACCGCGCGGCCAGCATCGGCTACACTGGGGCGCCCATGAAGCGCGGGTCGGACCGGAAAAAGGAAGTGATGCCGTTGCGGCAGGCCTCCATTCCAGCGTAACTCAGGGCACGATTCAAGCGATTCAAGGGCCGCCTTCGCGGCAGTTCCGGCGATATAGGAAAGCAGGTTACGCGCCTGCTTCCCTATGTCGGCGGAACTGCCGGTCGCCATGGCCCGCCACCTCGGCGCCAGTCGCGAGGCGCACCGCGGTAGCCCGCGAGCCCTCGCCGCTGTCCGGCCAGCCCGTCGCGCTGGCCGGCGCCGCACCTCAACCCGTCCCCAGGCTCTCCGACCGCCGCCGGGACAAGGGCGAGCCGCTCCGCGGCCGCCCCACCGCCGATTGATATCCATGTCCGAGACCGTTCTTACCGATACCTTTTTCACCAATTTTGAACTTCATCCGCTGCTGCAGCAGGGCCTCGACGAGGCCGGCTTCACCCGCTGCACGCCGATCCAGGCGCTGACCCTGCCGATCGCGCTCACCGGGCGCGACGTCGCCGGTCAGGCCCAGACCGGCACCGGCAAGACCTGCGCCTTCCTGGTCGCCATGATGAACCGCCTGCTGACGCGCCCGGCCGTGGCCGAGCGCAAGGACAGCGACCCGCGCGCCCTGGTCATCGCCCCCACCCGCGAGCTGGCCATCCAGATCGACAAGGATGCGCGCAGCATCGGCCGCTACACCGGCCTGAAGACCGCGCTGATCTACGGCGGCGTCGACTACGACAAGCAGCGCCAGCAGTTGCAGGCCGGCTGCGACATCATCATCGCCACGCCGGGCCGCCTGCTCGACTACTACAAGCAGCAGGTGTTCGGCTTGAACGGCGTCGAGACGATGGTGATCGACGAGGCCGACCGCATGTTCGACCTCGGCTTCATCAAGGACGTGCGCTTCATCTTCCGCCGCCTGCCGGCGCGCGAGCAGCGCCAGGTGCTGCTGTTCTCGGCCACGCTCAGCCATCGCGTGCTGGAGCTGGCCTACGAGCACATGCACAACGCCGAGAAGCTGGTGGTGGAGACCGAGAACGTCACCGCCGACCGCGTCCGCCAGCAGGTCTACTTCCCCTCCAAGGAAGAGAAGATGCCGCTGCTGCTGAACCTGCTCGAGCGCACCAACCCGAGCCGCAGCATCATCTTCGTCAATACCAAGATGGCCGCCGAGCGCATCACCGAGCGGGTCAAGCGCCAGGGCTACCGCGTCGGCGCATTGTCCGGCGACGTGCCGCAGCTCAAGCGCCAGAAGCTGCTGCAGCGCTTCCAGGACGGCCAGCTCGACATACTGGTGTGCACCGACGTGGCCGCGCGCGGCCTGCACATCCCCGCGGTCAGCCACGTCTTCAACTACGACCTGCCGCAGGACGCCGAAGACTACGTGCACCGCATCGGCCGCACCGCCCGCCTGGGCGCCGAGGGCGACGCGGTCAGCTTCGCCTGCGACCTGTACGCGATGTCGCTGCCGGACATCGAGACCTATATCGGCCAGCGCATCCCGGTGGCGGCGATCGAGCCGGACATGCTGGTGATGCCCAAGCCGCGCGAGATCGACGCGCAGTACGTCGCCGACGCGGCGGCCGATAGCGCGGCCTTCGGCGACAAGGTCGAGAACCGCGAGAAGAAAGACAGCGGCGGGCGCGGTTCGCGCCGCCGCGAGGGTGGTCCGGGCGAACGCCGCTCCGGCGAGCGCCGGTCCGGCGAAGGCCGGCCGCCGCGCGAGGCGCGCAAGCCGCGCGAAGAGGGCCAGGCCCCCGCCGTCAACGGCGAGGCCGTCCAGGGCGCGGCGCCGCATCCGGAAGCCGGCCACGAAGCGGCCGGCGCCGACGCGCCGGGCAAGCGTCGCCGCCGCCGTGGCGGCCGTGGCCGCCGCCGCGAAGGCGCGCCGGTGGAGAACGCCGCTCCGGCCGCCGCCGAAGCCGGCCGCGGCAACCGCGACGGACACCGTCCCTCGCGCGAGCGCGGCGGCATGGAGAACGGGGCGCGGCCGTCGCGCCAGGTCGCGGCCACCGCCGCCGTCCACGCGAAGGACAGCGCGCCGAAGAAGCCGGGCTTCTTCCGCCGCCTCGCGCGTTTGTTCACCGGCCGCTGAACTTCCTCGCCGCCGCGCACGCTGATCGCGTCGCGGCGGCCTGTGCAGTGATCGCTTTGCTGCGCGCATCCCGTATCCTTGCGGGCAGTGCGGGATCAGGGATCGAGGACACGCGGTGATCCGCTTCGACCAAGTCAGCAAACGCTACGAGGGCGGCCATGAGGCGCTCTCGCAGCTTTCTTTTCAGGTGGCGCCGGGCGAGATGGCCTTCGTCACCGGCCATTCCGGCGCGGGCAAGAGCACGCTGCTCAAATTGCTCGGCCTGATCGAGCGCCCCTCGCACGGCAGCATTTCGCTGGACGGGCAGAGCCTGGCCAAGATCGGCCGCGGCGGCATCCCGAAGCTGCGGCGGCGCATCGGCATGGTGTTCCAGGACCATCGCCTGCTGATGGACCGCACCGTGTTCGCCAACGTCGAACTGCCGCTGGTGATCGGCGGCGTCGCCCCGGCCGAACGCGGCCGGCGCGTGCGCGCCGCGCTGGAGAAGGTCGGCCTGCTCGCCTACGAGCGGCAGCTGCCGGCCACCTTGTCCACCGGCGAGCAGCAGCGCGTGGGCATTGCCCGCGCCATCGTGGCCAAGCCCACCCTGCTGATCGCCGACGAGCCCACCGGCAATCTCGATCCGCAGCTGGCCGTGGAGATCATGGGCCTGTTCGCCGAATTCCAGCAGGTCGGCACCACCGTGCTGGTCGCCAGCCACGACCTGCCGCTGATCAAGCGCATGCGCAAGCGCGTGGTGGTGCTCGACCACGGGCGCCTGGTCGCGGACATCGCCGCGGAGGAGGTGCTGTGAGCGCCCAGCAGGAAGCCCCGATCGTGGCCGAGCCCCGCGTCGAACGCAGCCGGCCGCGGCCGGTCGCCAGCTGGCGCGATCACCACGCCTGGAGCGCGGGTGCCAGCCTGCGCCGGCTGATGTCGCGCCCGGTCGGCACCTTGCTGACGGTGGCGGTGATGGCGCTGGCGCTGGCGCTGCCGCTCACCTTCTATCTGCTGCTCGGCAACGTGCAGAAGATGGGCCAGGCACTGGGACAGAACCAGGCCGTGTCGGTCTTCATGCAGCCGGGCCAGACCGGCCCCGCGGTGGAGATGATGGCGACCAAGCTGCGCGAGCGCGCGGACGTCGCCTCCGTGGCCATCAAGAGCCCGCAGCAGGGCATGGACGAGCTGGCCAGGATGCAGGGTTTCTCGGGCGCGCTGAACACGCTCGACAGCAACCCGCTGCCCTACGCCCTGGAAGTACTGCCCAAGCCGGAAGCCAGCGCCGACGACGTCGCCCGCCTGGTCACCGACCTGCGCGCGCTGCAGGGCGTGGACCTGGTGCAGGACAGCGGCACCTGGCGCCAGCGCCTGGACGCGCTGCTCGGCGTGGGCAACCGCGTGGTGCTGATCCTGGCGGCCTTGCTGGCACTGGCGGTGCTGCTGGTGGTCGGCAACACCGTGCGCGTGGACATCGCCAGCCGCAGCGAGGAAATCGGCGTGCTGATGCTGATCGGCGCCAGCGGCGCCTTCGTGCGCCGTCCTTATCTATATGCCGGCATCTGGTATGGCCTGTTCAGTGGCCTGCTCGCGGCCGGCATGGCGCTGCTGATCGAAATGGCGCTGGCCGAGCCGGTGACACGACTGGGTCACGTGTACGAGGGCAAACTGCAGATCGGCATGCTGCCGCTGTGGCTGCTCGGCGCCGTGCCGCTGGCCGCGGCCGTGCTGGGCTGGCTCGGCGCGCGCCTGGTCAGCGCCTGGCAGCTGCGCAAGGCTGCCTGACCCGGATGAACCAGGTGCACGATGAAAGTGACGCCGGTCGCAGGCAAGCGCCGTGCCGGCAGGGCAAGATGCCCGGATGAAAGGGCGCAAGGGGGCGTCCATCGATGGTCGGCAAGGAGGCCGCTGAGCGTGGATGGATCGGTCAATGAGTGAAGGTTTCAGCAACCGCATCGTCAGCGCCGCGCCGCGCGTGCTGGTGGTGGACGGTTCGAAAGTGGTGCGGCAGCTGATCAGCCGCGTGCTCAAGGTGGAGCTGCCGGATGCCGAGGTGGTGGGTTGCGCGAGCGGTGCGGAAGCGCACCAGCTGCTCGAGGGCGGCGTGTTCGACTTCATCACCATCTCCCTGCGCCTGCCGGACATGGACGGCCTGGAGCTGGCGCGCTACGTGCGCGAGTCGGCGCCGCAGATCTATGTGCCGATCGTGGTCGTATCCGGCGACGTGGACGACCGCCTGCATCGCCGCACCCTGGGCGAGCACGTCACCGACTACTTCGACAAATCCCTGGGGTTCCAGGCCCTGGCCGAATTCATCCGCGGCTATGTGCGCCCGGAAAGCTCGGCCGAGGGCGAGGTGCTCTACGTCGAGGACAGCCGCGTGGTCGCCCTGGCCACCCGCCGCATGCTGGAGAAGTACGGCCTGACCGTGCGCCACGTGATCAGCGCCGAGGACGCCCTCGCCTGGCTGGAGACCGCCAAGGCGCAGGGCCAGGTCGGCGCCGACCTGGTGCTGACCGACGTCAGCCTGAAGGGCGAGCTCACCGGTGGCGACCTGCTCGAGCGAATCCGCCGCGACTACGGCTACGGCAAGGGCCGCCTGCCGGTACTGGTGATGACCGGCGACGAGAATCCAGCCAACCAGGCGGCGCTGCTGCGCGCTGGCGCCAACGACCTGGTCGAGAAGCCGATCGAGGAGAAGCTGTTGATCACCAAGGTCCTGTTCCAGCTGCGCGTGGCGCGGCATCTGCGCCAGCGCGACCAGGCCGCATGAACGAGGGCCGGGTCAAGCTGGAGCCGTCCTGGAAGGAGCGCATCGGCGCCTATCTGGAGCGGCCGGAGATGCAGGCGCTGGCGGGCTTTCTCCGTGCGGAGAAGCAGCAGGGCAAGGTGATCTTTCCGCCGGGTCCGGAGATTTTCGCCGCCTTCGAGCACACCCCGTTCGACAAAGTCCGGGTGGTGATCCTGGGCCAGGATCCCTACCACGGGCCGGGGCAGGCGCATGGGCTGTGCTTCTCGGTGCGGCCGGGCGTGCCGCCGCCGCCCTCGCTGCAGAACATCTTCAAGGAGATCCAGCGCGACCTCGGCATCGCCCCGCCTGACCATGGTTGCCTCACGCCCTGGGCCGACCGTGGCGTGCTGCTGCTCAACGCGGTGCTGACGGTGGAGCGCGGCCTGGCCGCATCTCACCAGGGCAAGGGCTGGGAAGGCTTCACGGATGCGGCGATCGATGCCCTGAACCGGGAGCGGGAAGGGCTGGTGTTCCTGCTGTGGGGTTCGTATGCGCAGCGCAAGGGCCAGCTGATCGATGCGCGCAGGCACTGCATCCTGCGCTCGGTGCACCCGTCGCCGTTGTCGGCGCATCGGGGCTTCCTGGGCTGCGGGCATTTCTCCGCGGCCAATCGCTACCTGGAAGAGCACGGCCAGGCGCCGGTCGACTGGTCGTTGCCGCCGCGCAGCGAACTGGCTGCCTGATCGTCGGCATCCTCCGGCTTCAGGGCGCAAGTCCCTGTCTTCACGTAGAAAAATCCTTGCGTGGAGCTTGCAATGCTCCGTTCGGTTCACGGGTTCTCGAAGGGGCCATGGCTACAGTGGCCCCCCTCGCCTGGACAGGCACCCCAAATTCCTGTACGATTCGGTTCAATAAAGCGGTCGAGAACTCCCTCACGGAACTCTTGGCCGCTTTAGCACTCCCACCGAGGGAGTGCTAAGCTGAATTCCATCCCCAGGAGGATCCACACATGTCTCAAGCTTTGGTGACCGCCAACCTGCCGGTACCCAGCGTCGTCGGCAGTCTGGATGCTTATATTTCGGCGGTTCACCGCATCCCGGTGCTCAGCCAGGAAGAAGAGCAGGCCCTGTCGCGCCGCTATCAGGAAGAAGAAGACCTCGCTTCGGCCCGCAAGCTGGTGATGTCGCATCTGCGTTTCGTGGTCCACGTGGCCCGCGGCTACAGCGGCTACGGCCTGCAGATCGGCGACCTGATCCAGGAGGGCAACATCGGCCTGATGAAGGCGGTGAAGCGTTTCGACCCGGACCAGGGCGTGCGCCTGGTCAGCTTCGCGGTGCACTGGATCCGCGCCGAAATGCACGAGTTCATCCTGCGCAACTGGCGCATCGTCAAGGTGGCCACCACCAAGGCGCAGCGCAAGCTGTTCTTCAACCTGCGCAAGAGCAAGAAGCGCCTGGGCTGGATGAACGCCGAGGAAGTGCGCGTGGTGGCGAAGGACCTGGGCGTGCCGGAAGCGACCGTGCGCGAGATGGAATCCCGCCTGTCCGGCCGCGACATCGGCTTCGAAGCCCCGGCCGACGCCGACGAGGACGCCAAGCCCGCACCGGAGGCGTTCCTGATCGACGAAGGCGCCGACCCGTACGACAACATCGCCGACGCCGACCAGGCCGACAACCAGCTGGAAACGCTGACCGACGCCCTGCGGAAGCTGGACAGCCGTTCCCGCGACATCATCCAGCGCCGCTGGCTGAACGAGGAAAAGGCCACCCTGCAGGACCTGGCCGACGAGTACGGCGTCTCGGCCGAGCGCATCCGCCAGGTCGAGGCCAACGCCATGAAGAAGATGCGCGGCCTGTTCGCCGCCTGATTCTCCGATAGCGATACCATCGCCGACGGCCCCGCTTGGGGCCGTCGGTTTTTGCGCCCCACAGCAGACGTCCGGACGTCCAATCCCATGCCCAGAGTCCTGGTCATCGAAGACGACGAGGTCACCGCCCGCGAGATCGTGGCCGAGCTCAGCGTGCACGGCATGACCGTCGAATGGTCGGCCGACGGCCGCGACGGCCTGGCCCGCGCCAGTGCCCAGGCCTACGACCTGATCACCCTCGACCGCATGCTGCCGGGCCTCGAAGGCATCGAGGTGGTCGAGGCGCTGCGCCGGCAGCAGATCGACACCCCGGTGCTGATGATCAGCGCGCTCAGCGAAGTGGACGATCGCATCCGCGGCCTGCGCGCCGGTGGCGACGACTACCTCACCAAGCCGTTCGCTCCCGACGAGATGGCGGCCCGCGCCGAGGTGCTGCTGCGTCGCCGCCAGCCGCAGCAGCACGAGACGCGCCTGCGCGTCGGCGAGCTGGAGCTGGACCGGGTGCGCCACGTCGCCTACCGCCAGGGCCAGCCGCTGACCCTGCAGCCCACCGAATACCGCCTGCTCGAATACCTGATGCGCCATTCCGGCCAGGTGCTGACCCGCACCATGATCTTCGAGGCGGTATGGGGCTTCCATTTCGACCCCGGCACCAACGTGATCGACGTGCACATCGGCCGGCTTCGGCGCAAGATCGACGGGACCGGGCAGGCGCCGCTGATCCGCACGGTCCGCGGCACCGGCTACATGATCACCTCGGCTCCCCAGAACGCGGCAGCGCAACCATGAATC
This sequence comes from Dyella marensis, assembly GCF_900112865.1. Taxonomy (GTDB): domain Bacteria; phylum Pseudomonadota; class Gammaproteobacteria; order Xanthomonadales; family Rhodanobacteraceae; genus Dyella_D; species Dyella_D marensis_A. The sequence continues at coordinate 299,836 of NZ_FONH01000005.1, forward strand.
GCCCCAACGCCTGGCGCTCCGCCACCTCCCGCCTGATCCTGATCTACGGCGCGCTGTTCGCCGCCTGGGGCCTGGTGCTGGTGGGCGTGATCCAGTGGGAGAGCACGCGTTATCTCAACACCGTGATCGACCAGATGCTGGAACAGCGCATGCACTATCTGGCGACCACCGAGACCTCGCGCCTCGGCGCGACCGTGGATGCCGCGATCACCATCGACCCGCACGGCGTGATGTCGGTCGGCCTGTTCGATGCTGCCGGCAAGCCGCTGGCCGGCAATATCGCGCGCATGCCGGCGGAGCTGGCGCCGGACGGCAAGGTGCGCCTGCTGGCGCAGGGCCTGCCGCGGCCCGATCGCGACGGCAGCCAGGTGCGCGCCCGTGCGCTGGCCAGCAGGCTCGCCGACGGCCGCATACTGGTCATCGCCAAGGACAACAGCACCGTCGACGGCCTCGGCGCGATCGTCTGGCGCGCCTTGCTGTGGGCGATTTCGCTCACCGTGATTCCCGGCCTGCTCGGCGGCTTCCTGCTGCGGCGCGGCCCGGAAAAACGCATCCGCGCGCTGCAGCAGGCCACCGATCCGATCCGCCAGGGCGACCTGACCAAGCGCCTGCCGGTCAGCGGCCGCGGCGACGAAGTCGATGTGCTCGCCGCCATCGTCAACACCATGCTCGGCGAGATCGAGCGCCTGATGAACGAAGTGAAGGGCGTGTGCGACAACATCGCGCACGACCTGCGCACGCCGCTGACGCGCCTGCGCGCGCGCCTGTACCGCGCGCAGCAGCAGCTGGCGGAGCAACCGGAAGCCGCGCTGGTCGAGGCGAGCATCGTCGACATCGACCAGGTACTCGGCCGTTTCCGCGCGCTGCTGCGTGTGTCGGAGCTGGAAGACGGGCGGCGCAACGCCTGCTTCGACGAAGTCGATCTCGGCGGCGTGCTGCAGCAGGTGCACGAGTTCTACGCGCCGGTGGCGGAGGATCGCGGCCAGCCGTTCGTGCTCGATATCGAACCCACCGTACCGGTGCGCGGCGATGCGCACCTGCTGTTCGAGGCGCTGGCCAACCTGGTCGGCAACGCGATCAAGTTCACTCCGGCCGGCGGCGAAGTGCGCCTGCGCGCGCGCATGGACAGCCGCGGCCCGCGCATCAGCATCCTCGACCAGGGCCCGGGCATTCCGGCGCACGAGCGCGATGCCGTCACGCGCCGTTTCTACCGCGGCGACAACAGCCGCGCCATGCCCGGCTCCGGCCTGGGGCTGAGCATCGTCAGTGCGATCGTGCGCCTGCATGGCTTTGCGCTGGATATCGGCGAGCAGAAGGAAGGGCCTGGCTCGCGTATTACGCTGTATGGCTATACGGTTAAGCCGGGGGAAGTGCCCGGTACCTGCCTGTCGCGCACGGTGACACCGGAGGCGCCTGCCGAACGTATCCCGCCAGTGGCAGCCACCGGTTGACACCTTCCACGAGGGAATCCTTCTCCCTTCGGGAGAAGGTGGCGGCAGCCGGATGAGGGTACGGGCGGAGCGCTGCGCATCACTGTTCCGCTCCGCCCGTACCCTCACCCCAACCCCTCTCCCG